>JACRDD010000037.1 GCA_016218685.1 Desulfobacterales bacterium
CCCTGCTTCTCTTCGCCCTTGGCATCCACTTTGTCCAGGGCCGGGATGCAGCGCACCAGGGCCACGCCGCCGCCGGGCACGATGCCCTCTTCCACGGCCGCGCGGGTGGCGTTGAGCGCATCTTCCACGCGGGCTTTCTTCTCTTTCATCTCGGTCTCGGTGGCCGCGCCGATGTTGATCACGGCCACGCCGCCCACCAGTTTGGCCAAGCGTTCCTGCAACTTTTCACGGTCATAATCCGAGGTGGTGTTCTCGATCTCGGCCCGGATCAGCTTCAGGCGGCCTTCGATGGCCTGGCGTTTGCCGGCGCCGTCCACGATGGTGGTGTTGTCTTTGTCGATGCGCACGGTCTTGGCGCTGCCCAGGTCAGTAATGGTGATGTTCTCCAGTTTAACGCCCAGGTCCTCGGAGATCACCTGGCCGCCGGTGAGAATGGCGATATCCTGGAGCATGGCCTTGCGGCGGTCGCCGAAGCCGGGGGCTTTGATGGCCACCACTTTGAGGGTGCCGCGCAGCTTGTTGATGATCAGGGTGGCCAGGGCTTCACCATCCACATCTTCGGCCACGATCACCAGCGGCTTGCCCATGCGGGCCACCTGCTCGAGCAGCGGCACCATGTCTTGCATGTTGGAGATCTTCTTCTCGCTGAGCAGGATGTAGGGCGAGTCCATCACCGCGATCATCTTCTCGGAGTTGGTCACGAAGTAGGGCGAGATGTAGCCGCGGTCGAACTGCATGCCTTCGACCACCTCCAGGGTGGTCTCCATGCTCTTGGCCTCTTCGACGGTGATGACGCCTTCTTTGCCGACCTTTTCCATGGCGTCGCTGATCAATTGGCCGATCTGCTCGTCGTTGTTGGCCGAGATGGAGCCCACCTGTTTGATTTCGTTCTTGTCCTTGGTAGGCTTGGACATCTTCTTCAATTCGGCGATCACGGCCGCGGTGCCCTTCTCGATGCCGCGTTTGAGGGCCATGGGATTGGTGCCGGCCGCTACCAGTTTCTGGCCTTCGTTGTAAATGGCCTGGGCCAGTACGGTGGCCGTGGTGGTGCCGTCGCCGGCGGTGTCGCTGGTCTTGCTGGACACTTCACGCACCATGCGGGCGCCCATGTTTTCGAACTTGCCTTCCAGCTCGATCTCCTTGGCCACGGTCACGCCGTCCTTGGTCACCAGGGGCGCGCCGAAGGATTTTTCCAGAACCACGTTGTTACCTTTGGGGCCCAGGGTCACTTTGACCGCATTGGCCAGTTGGTTGACGCCGTTGAGCATCTTCTCGCGGGCCTCAGCCCCATAGCATATCATCTTAGCAGGCATGGTTTATCACCTCCTCATAGGTTTCGTCGATTATTCCAAGATACCGAGAATGTCATCCTCGCGCATGAACACATGTTCCACGCCGTCGATCTTGATCTCCGTGCCGGCATATTTGGAGAACAGGATGCGATCGCCCTTCTTGACTTCCAGGGCAACGCGTTTGCCGTCTTCGCCCACTTTGCCCGGGCCCGTCGATACCACTTTGCCTTCCTGGGGTTTCTCCTTGGCGGTGTCGGGAATGATGATTCCGCCGGCGGTCTTCTGCTCTTCCGCCACCCGCAGGACCAGAACACGATCGTTCATGGGTTTGATCTTCATCTGACTTTTTCCTCCTGTTAAAATGCCTCGGCTTGAAAAGAACTTTGACTCCCACGCCGGTGGTCGTTACTTTTCCCCGAGTCCTGTGAATTGGGTTTTATTATGGGTAGGGGCCGGATCACAACTGACCCCAGCCGCCTTCGAATTGCCGGTTCGCATGGACCGCAAAACCCCGGTGACTCATTTGGCCGGGATTTTAAGCACCGTTTAGTCCTTGTCAAGAAAGCGGCTAAGGGATTAAATTAAAAACAAAGAACCCGAAGTGGCAAAAGAATGGAGGGCTGCAATGATCGTAGGGATCCTCAAAGAGATCAAACCCGCGGAGAACCGCGTGAGCATGACCCCGGCCGGCGTGGAGTCGATGGTTGCGGCCGGCCACACCGTCCTGGTGCAAAGCGGCGCCGGGCAGGGCAGCGGCTGGCAGGATGCGGTCTATGCCCAAGCCGGCGGCCAACTGGTGGCCGCGGCCGCCGAGATCTACGCCCGGGCCGAGATGGTGATGCACGTCAAGGAGCCGCTGCCGGCGGAGTACGACGCGATCCGACCCGAGCAGATCGTCTTTACCTATCTGCATCTGGCGGCCAACGAAGCCCTGACCCGGGCATTGATCAAGGCCCGGTCGGTCAATATCGGCTACGAGACCATCCAGAAAACGGATGGTTCGCTGCCCCTGCTGACCCCCATGAGCGAGGTGGCCGGCCGCATGTCCATCCAACAGGCCGCCAAGTACCTGGAGATGAACCATGGCGGACGGGGCCTGTTGCTGGGCGGTGTGCCGGGCGTGGAACCGGCCACGGTGCTGATTCTGGGCGGTGGGGTGGTGGGGACGGAGGCGGCCAAGATGGCTTGCGGCCTGGGGGCCAAGGTTTATTTGCTGGACAAGAGCCTGGCGCGGCTGCGCCACCTGTCCGACATCCTGCCGGCCAACTGCTTCCTGGTCATGTCCTCGCCGGAGAGCGTGCGGCGCCTGGTGCGCGAGGCCGACGTGGTCATCGGGGCCGTGCTCTTGCCCGGCGCCAAAGCCCCCCACTTGATCACCCGGGAGATGCTCAAGACCATGCGTCCCGGCGCGGTGCTGGTGGATGTGGCCATCGACCAGGGCGGCTGTTTCGAGACCTCCCGGCCCACCACCCATGACGATCCGGTCTATGTGGTGGACGGCGTGCTGCACTATACCGTGGCCAACATGCCGGGCGCCGTGGCCCGGACCTCGACGCTGGCCCTGACCAATGCCACCCTGCCCTACGCCCTGGAGATCGCCAGCAAGGGCTGGCGCCGGGCCGTGGGCGAGAGCGCCGAAATCGCCCTGGGGGCCAATGTGGTGCTGGGAAAAGTAACCCATCCGGCCGTGGCCGAGGCTTTCGGGCTGACCTATACGCCCCTGGACCAGGTGGCCCAATGACCGCCAAGACCGTGGACCCCGAACTCAAACCCCTGCTGTGGGCTGAGATCGATCTGGCGGCCATTGCCCACAATGTGGCCGAACTGCGACGCATTACCCGATCCAATGCCCGACTGTTGGTGGCGGTGAAGGCCAATGCCTACGGGCACGGTGCCGTGGCCGTGGCCCGCACCGCTCTGGAACACGGGGCCACCGACTTAGGCGTGGCCCGCATCGACGAGGGCCTTGCCCTGCGCCGGGCCGGTATCGCGGCGCCCATTCTGATCTTCGGCCATACGCCGGCCGGCCGGGCGGCGCAACTGCGCGAGCACCGTCTGGTGCCGACCCTCTTTGGCCTGAGCCATGCCCGCGAGCTCTCCGCCGCGGTTCGGAACTTCAACCTGCCGCTGCCGGTGCACATCAAGGTGGATACCGGCATGGGCCGCCTGGGATTGGCGTGCGACGATCTGCGGCCACCGGACAGCGGCCGGGCCGTGGAAGAGATTCGTCAGATCATGGCCCTGCCGGGCCTGGTCGTCGAAGGGATCTTCACCCATTTTGCCACGGCCGATCATGCCGAGCTGGATTTTGCCCATCAGCAGCTCCGGCGCTTCACGCAGCTCAAGGCGCAACTGGAGGCTGCCGGCCGCACGGGTCTCGTCTGGCATGCGGCCAACAGCGGCGCCATCATGGCCGTGCCCGAAAGTCACCTTTCCATGGTGCGGGCCGGCATTGCGGTCTACGGGCTCTATCCCTCTGCCCAGGTGGACCAAAGTCGTCTGACGCTGCGACCGGCCCTGGCCTTGAAAGCCACCATCGTGCATCTCAAGCAAGTCCCGGCCGGCACACCCATCAGCTACGGCTGCACCTATCGTGCGCCGGTTCCCACCACCATCGCCACCGTGCCGGTGGGTTATGCCGACGGCTACCACCGCGCGCTCTCCAATAAAGGGGTCGTGCTGGTGGGCGGGCAATGCGTGCCGGTGGTGGGCCGCGTGTGCATGGATCTGACCATGATCGACGCGGGCCGGGTGCCGGGGGTGCGTGTGGGCGACGAGGTGGTGCTCATCGGCCGCCAGGGTGACGAAACGATCAGTGCCGACGAGGTGGCCGGTTTGGCCGGGACCATCAACTACGAAGTGGTCTCGGCCCTTACCGAGCGGGTGGCGCGGGTGTATATCTAAAACCCGCCCCTACGGGTTTACCGGAATGAGCTGCAGGGTCACGCGACGGTTCTGGGAGCGGCCTTCGGGCGTATCGTTGGAGGCGATGGGCTCGGATTCGCCGCGGCCGGCGATGAGCAAGCGGGCCGGCAGCACCTTCTGACTGGCCAGGTACTCGGCCACGCTGCGGGCGCGGGCTTCGGACAACTGCTGGTTGTGGGCATCGGAGCCCACGTTGTCCGTGTGCCCGACCACATCCACCGAAGTTTGCTTGTACTCGTTGAGCACGATGGCCACCGAATTGAGCACCTCATAAAAACCGGAGTTGATGTCCGCCGAATTGGTTTGGAAGGTGACGTTGCCGGGCATGTTGAGCGTGATCTGATTGCCCGAGCGGGTGACGCTCACGCCGGAGTTCTGCAGCCGCTGGCGCAGCTTGGCCTCCTGCACATCCATATAATATCCGGTGCCGCCGCCCACCGCGGCGCCCAGACCGGCACCGATCAAGGCATTGCGCTGCCGGTGTTTGCTGTCGGCCGTGAGCAGGCCGATGAGCGCACCGCCGGCTGCGCCGATGCCGGTTCCGTAAGCCGCTTTGCTTGTCTGCTTCTCCTGGGTGTAGGGGTTGACGGTGCTGCAGGCGCTCACAAAGAAGAGCAGGCTCATCAGCAGGCTGACCCATTTAATATACTTAGGAAACATGATTTCCTCCGAATGGTTGATTGGGGGGGTTAGGATTTCGATGGCGTTGGACCGTAGCGCCGGGCCAAATCGGCGTAGAGCAATCCGCTGCCGCCGAAGATATCCAGGGCACTGCCCACCGTGAAGTCGATCCGGCCCCGGCCCAGCCGTGCGATGGTATCGATATCTTCTTGGGAGCAGATGCCGCCGGCGTACGTCATGGGAAGACCGGCCCACTGTCCGAGCAGGGTTACCAGGGGCCGCTCGATGCCCTGACATTTGCCTTCCACATCCACGGCATGAATCAAATACTCCGCGCAATAAGGCGCCAGGCGGCCCAGCAGTGCGGAAGTGATTCGTTCCTTTGTAAACGTCTGCCACCGATTGGTGACGATATAGTAGTCATCTCCCTGCCGCCGGCAACTCAGATCCAATACGAGGCGTTCGGAACCGATGTGTTGGCTCAGGCGGGTCAAGCGATCTTCATCCAGCGTGCCGTCGTGAAAGACCCAGGAGGTCACGATGACCGCTGCCGCGCCGGCATCCAGCCATGCGCTGGCATTCTCCAGGGTCACCCCGCCGCCCAGTTGCATGCCGCCCGGCCAGGCTGCCAGGGCCGCTTCGGATGCCGCCCGATTGCCGGTGCCCAACTGGATGATGTGGCCGCCGGCAAGTCCATCCTGGCGGTACAGCCGGGCGAACCACTCCGCCGGCCGGCTGGCCTCGAAGTTGGTGCGCACGGCCCCCGGATCGGCATCCGAGAGTGTGCCGCCTACGATCTGCTTGACTTTTCCCTGGTGTAAATCGATGCAGGGCCGAAATTTCATCAGACATCCTCGGTGTGGCCGTCGCGATTGCACCTGCAAGGGGACATGAACTAAACAGTTGCATCCTTTCACGATTAGGCCTTAGATTGAAACTCGGCGGCCATAATGCATGCTTGAAGCGGGAAGCGCAAGGATCAATTTTGGAGGTAATCCGATGTCAAAAGATCTTCCGATTCTCGACCTTGATGATGCCCTGCACCGTGCCTTGGGCGATGTGGCCTTCCTTAAAATGATGTTCGACGAGTTCGAGCAGATGCTTCCCGAGATGGTGGCGACGATGACCAAGGAGATGGATGCCGGAGACCTGACCGGCCTTGGCAAGTCGGCCCATCAGCTCAAGGGCGCCGCGGCCAATCTGGGCGCCACCGCGGTGTCGGCCGCGGCCCTGGCCCTCGAAAGAATCGGCAAGAGCGGGAACGCTAAGGATGTGCATGCCGCTCTGGATCGTTTGAAGTCAGCCCAGCAGGCCTTGTTCGCCTACATCGGCCAGATCGATTGGAGCACCCTGGGAGAAAGGTAAGGTGTCAGGCGGCCGTGGGCTCGTCGGTTTCGGCGATGAGCGCCATGACGGTATCCAGCAGCGGGGGTGTCAGGGGCCGCCACTTGGGGTGCAGGGCCTTGTCTTCGAACCAGGTGAAGTCCACGGCGTCGAGTTTGGCCGGGATTTCATGCTGGTTTTTATCGCCGTAGGTGGTGGCGGGGTAGTACTCCGCGTAGGTCATGCGGTGGGGATCGATCTTGAAGCGGGCCGCCACAGAGGTAGCGATGTGGCTGGCGCAACTGCGCACCGATATCCCGCGATAGGGCGTTTGGCCGCTGGGGATATCGCTGACCACGACCACCATGGGCTTGATGGGGGTTACCTTGCCCTGTTTGCTCTTGGAGAGATCGAAGATGCGCAGCCGGCAGCGGCCGGCCGCGAGTTGATAGACGCCGCCAAAGCCTTCCCAGGCAAAAGAATCGTCATGGATCAGCATGGTGTCGCGCTTTCTTTGATGTGATTGGCATCCCACCGGAGTATCTTTAGCGCCCCTGTCTGGCGCCGATTTTAAGCATAAAAGAAAAAAAGTCGAGGCGTAATTCAGGGCGCAGCGGGAGGGGCGGCAATTCGCCTCACCCGCAAGCCATTTCAAGTGCCGCTAGGGGCGCGCTCCGGGCGGCCTGGAAACTCGCTGCGCTCAGACAGTCCAGGCCGCTTTTCCTCCGCTGCGCCCCAGCGGCACTAAAAATGACTTGCGACGGTGAGGCGAACCGCCGCCCCTCCCGCTGACGGGGCATCGTGCTACTCGAAGATTTACATCCGCCGTGTCAATGTGCCGTAGAGTCGCAATAGTTTATCGGGCAGTTCGCGCACATCGCCGATCACGTGGTGGTGCATGCGGCCGTAGAGGTCGTCCAGGCGCGGGTCGCTGCCGATGTTGACGGTGATGGCCTTGACGTGCACGTTGCGGGTGCGGGCCTCCTGCACAGCCCTGCGGGTGTCGGCAATGGCGTAGTCGGCCTTGTAGCCCAGGTCGTTGGGAAAGCCGTCGCTGACCACGATGAGCAGCCGCACCCTGGCGGCCACGCCGGCGAGCTGCGTCGTGGCGTGGCGGATGGCGGCGCCCATGCGCGTGCTGCGCTGGGGCCGCAGGCCGGCGATGCGGCCCTGGACCACGGCGCCCAGGGGTTCGTCGAAGTTCTTGATGCGAAAGTAATCCACCGAGTGGCGGCCGGTGCCTGAAAAGCCGGCGATGGCATAGGTGTCGCCCACCACCTGCAAGGCTTCGCAAAAGAGCACCAGGGCCTCTTTGGCCACGTCCAGCACGGTAGCCTGGCCGCCCGCGACGGCATTGGCCGTGGAGCGCGACAGATCCACCAGCAGCAGGGCCGCCACGTCGCGCTCCTGCTTGAGCCGCTTGATGAAGAGCCGGTCCGAGGGGGTGCGGCCGGCCTTGCGATCCACGGCAAAGTCGATCAGGGCGCGGTGGTCGAAGGCGTCGCCGTCGGGCCACTGGCGCAGGATCACCAGGCCTTCGGGTTTCAGATATTCGAAGGCGCGCCGGATGCGGGCCACCAGCCCGCGGTAAAGGCCCAGGGTGTGGCGGTAGAAGTCGCCGTCGGCGGCGGCCGGCACCACGGTCTCCTGCACGCGCACGTGGTCGTGGAGATAGTCCTGGAGAGCGACATCCCATTCGGGGTAGTAAAAGGCCGGCCCCCCGGCGTCGGCCGCCCGGCCGGCGTCGATGCCTGCCGCGCGCAGCAGGGACGCGAGGTCCAGTTGGGAGAGGTCGAGTTGGGGCTTGCCACCGTCGGTGGGCGGCGGGTTGCGGGTCAGCACCAGGGTCTGGATGTCGTCGGCCGAGATGTGGCCCTGCTGGCGGCTCAACGTCTCTTGCAAGTCCGAACGGTAGAGACTCAGCCCCTGTTCGGCCAGGCGCACCTGGATGCGCCGGGCCAGGGCCGCCTGGGGCGCAAAGGCCGCGGCCACCAAATCCCAGCGCAGGCGGCGGCCGAAGGGCGGCGTAAAAGCATGGTATCTCTGGCCCAGGACGCCCAGGGCGCTCACACAGAGCCCATAGAGCTGGCAGACCATCCGGGCGCTGGCCTCCACCGGGCTTTGGGGCGTCATCTGCCGGTCGAATAGCGCGGCGGCTTCCAGCGCCAGGGTCGCGGCCTGGGGCGGCGCTCCCTGCGATGGGGCCATGTCGAGCACCAGGCGCCCGTAGAGCGGCGCCAGCAGATGGGTCCATTGACCCTGGCCGATCAGATACCGGACCTGGTCCTGCCACAGCGGCAGCGAGCGGCGTACCAGCCCCGGATAGGCCTGGGCCGTGCGGTGCAGCACCCGGGTCTGCTCGCAGAGGTCGAAGAGATCCTCGGCCAGGGCCGGCCGCTCGAAGGTGTCGAAAAAGCGCTGGGCTTCGGCCTTTTCCGGGGTGCTGCCCGGCGTTGCCCGGCCGGCCGTCCGGCGGGCCACTTCCGGGAAGAGATCCGCGGCCCGTTCCAGATCAAAGCCAAAGGTGCCGAATTCGAAGAAACCGGCCTCCCAGCGCACCAGGGTCTTGGCCGCAGCGCGGTTCTCGTCGGCCCGGGCAAAACCGTCGATTTCATCGGGCAGGTAGATGCAGCGTCCATCGGCGCATATCCAGGGCGGCGGATTCTCGGCCGCCGAACGGGGCAGTTGGGACATGGGCTTGATACATACCCCGCGATCCAGGCGGGCCGAAAGGTAGCGGTCCAGGCGGGCCTTGATCCGGGTCAGGGGCACGGCCACTTGCAACTGGGCGCAGGCTTGTTCCCCCAGCTTGGACGCGAGGCTGAGAAAGGCGCCGGTGGCCTTGGGCGCCTGGCGATGCAGGGCCAGGGCCTGGTCCATGAAATCGGCCAGGGCCGGCGGCGCCAGCAGGGCCAGGCCCTTGGGCATGCCTTCCAGGAAGCTGTCGGTCAGTTGCAGATCCGTGGCCACCACCCGGTGCAGGGCCTCGATCTGGGCCCGCCGGCGCCGGGCCGTGAACCCGCGCACGGCATGGGGGATCACATACACCAGCCGCACGCTCTGGTTGTAGGTGAGCTCCTGGCCGAAAACCGCCACCAGCAGGTCGAGGTAGGCTTCGGCCGCGTCTCGCTCTCCGGCATCGAGCAGTTCGCTGAGCACGGCCAACGGTTCGCTCAGGGTGTAGGTGCCTTTGCCGCGCATGACGGAAAGGCAGGTCGTGAAGCGTTCCACGAGCGGCGGGTCGGTCAGCAGCACGGCCGGCAGGTGCAGGGCCAGCAGCCGGGCCAGGGTGGGACCGGTCTTGGCCGCCTGGTGGACCCGATCGATATAGCTATTCAGACCGGCTTGGTCGGCCGGGCCGATCAGGCGCAGCAATCCTTCGGCCATGGCCCGGGCCAGGCCCGGTTCCAGGGAAAGGGCCCAGATGGTCTCCCGGGCCAGCAGGCTGATCCGGTCCTCGGCCGGCAGGGGCGTCATCAGCGTCAGCCGGCCCTTGACCCACAGGTGGGTGTCGGGATCGGCGATGCGCAGGGACTCCAGCGGTTGCAGGTCGGTCATGGGGACCCCTAAAACAGGTCGGCGATCAGATCTTGCAGCGTCTCCTGCAGGCGGTCGTCGTCGGTGAGCGGCAGGCACAAGGCCGTCAGGCAGGCCTGGGCCGGGGCGATACCGTGCCGGATCAGTTGGGCCGCATAGATCAGCAGGCGCGTGCTGGCACCCTCGGTAAGGCCTTGTTCGCGCACATTGCGGATCTTGGCGGCCAGGGCCACCAGGCGCTCGGCCATCTCGGGGGCCACGCCGCCCTCCATGGCCACTATGCGCGCCTCGCGGTCGGCCGGCGGGTAGTCGAACTGCATGCCCACGAAGCGCTGGCGCGTGCTCTGCTTGAGATCCTTGAGCACCGACTGGTAGCCGGGATTGTAGGAGATCACCAGCATGAAATCGGGATGCGCCTTCAGCAGTTCGCCCTTTTTGTCGATACTGAGCATGCGGCGGTCGTCGGTCAGGGGGTGGATCACCACGGTGGTGTCCTTGCGCGCTTCCACGATCTCGTCCAGGTAGCAGATAGCCCCCATGCGCACGGCGCGGGTCAGCGGGCCGTCCACCCAGACGGTTTCGTCATGCTGGAGCAGGTAGCGGCCCAGCAGGTCCGAGGCAAAGAGATCCTCGTGGCAGGCCACGGTGACGATGGGGCGCTTGAGGCGCCAGGCCATGTGCTGGACAAAGCGCGTCTTGCCGCAGCCGGTGGGCCCCTTGAGCATCACCGGCAGCTTGGCCTTAAAGGCGGCCGCGAACAGCTCGATCTCGTTGGCGTTGCTCAGGTAGTAGGGTTCCTGAGTGATGGCGTAGGGTTGGGGGTCTAAGGTGTCCATGCGCGCGTGACCTCATCTGGCCCGTTACCGGGGAGTTCTCATTGACAATCCATGCCGGGCGTATATTATGGCTGGGTTTTCCCGCCATGCCACGCTTGGAAAAGCCCAGCGACGATCTGCTCGTGGCAACTTCATGAAAGAGGGCATTTATAGTATCGATGGACACTAAAAACAACCCAGATCCCATCTACCGCCTGCGCCATCAGGACAAGGAAGTCATCCTGGTGGGCACGGCCCACGTCTCCCAGCAGAGCGTGGATTTGGTCCAACAGGTCATCCAGGAAGAGAAGCCCGAGACGGTCTGCGTCGAATTGTGCGCCGGCCGCTTTCAAACCCTGCGCCAGAGCGACAACTGGCAACAGATGGACATCATCAAGGTGATCAAGGAGAAGAAGGCCTTTTTGCTGCTCTCCAACCTGATCCTGGCCGCCTTCCAGAAACGCATCGCCGCCAAGCTTGAGGTCCGGCCCGGCCAGGAGATGATCCAGGCCATCGAAACAGCCGAAGCCATGGGCGCCGCCGTGCACCTGGCCGATCGGGACGTGCGCGTGACCCTGGCCCGTACCTGGGGCCAGATGGGCTGGTGGGCGCGCTGCAAGCTGATCTCCCAACTGGTGCTCTCGTTCGGCCAGACCGATGAGATCAAGGCCGAGGATGTGGAGGCCATGAAACAGAAGGATATGCTGGCCGCCATCCTCGACGAGGTGGGCCAATCGCTGCCCACGGTGCGCCGGACCCTCATCGACGAACGCGATCAATACCTCACCGAAAAGATTCGCACCGCACCGGGGCAAAAGATCGTGGCCGTGGTGGGCGCCGGACATGTGCCCGGGATATTGAAATATTGGGATCAGCCCGTGGCCCTGGCGCAACTGGAAAGCATGCCACCCAAGGGCCGCCTGGGCGAAGTGGTCAAATGGCTGGTGCCGGCCATCATCGTGGCCCTGCTGGTCTATGGCTTTTTCATGGGCGGCAAGGAGGTGGGGCTGAATATGCTGGTGGGCTGGTCGCTGGCCACCGGTGTGCTGGCCGGCGTGGGTGCCTTGCTGGCCATGGCCCATCCGTTGACCGTGCTTTCATCGATCCTGGTGGCGCCGATTGCCGCCATCCATCCGCTGATTGCCGCCGGCTGGGTCTCGGGCCTGGTGGAGGCCTTTTCACGCAAGCCCCAGGTGCGCGATTTCGAGCGTCTGCAAGAAGATATCCAGTCCATGCGCGGCTTCTGGCACAACAAGGTGACGCGTATTCTGCTGGTGGTGGCCTTCACCAATCTGGGCACCACCGTCGGCATCTTCGTGGCCTTTCCGTTGATGATGAAGTTGTTGTAGCCCCTTACTTTTCCGGCTGGGCCACTCTTACCACCCGGCGCTGGGCGATGCGGCCGTCATCCAGGGTGTAGGTCATGGTCACCACCTGGAGGCGGTTTTCCGCGAACCATTGGATGCACTGGGGGTAGAGCTGCCACTCCAGGGCCAAGCCTTTCTTCTTAACGCTCTCCAGCGTATCGCTCTCCTCGATGACGAAACTGCGCTGACCGATGATGGGGCCCGAATCCTCCCCATAGTCGATGAAGTGCACCGTGCAGCCGCCCACCTTGCACCCATAGCGGAAGGTGTCGCCATAACCGTCCACGCCCGGGAAGGCAGGCAGCAGGGCCGGATGGATGTTCATGATGCGCGGATAGCCCGGGTCGGTATTGAAACGGTCGATAAAATAGGGGGTCAGGTTGCGCATGAAGCCGGCCAGCACCAACAGGTCGGGCCGATATTCGGCCATGGCCGCCAGCAGGCCGGCCTCGGCCACCATCCGGGTGGCGATGAAGAGCCGTGCTTTCTCGGCCGGCGCGGTCGGTCCGAGGAGCGACTGCTTGGCCATGATGGCCGCGATGTCGCCATCGGCCGGCAAGGTCAGGGCTTCCGGTGTCTCCTTGCAGCGCCGGATGATATCGCCATAATCCACCATAAAGGTGGGGATGCCGTGCCGCTTGGCCCGCTCCAAGCCCTTGGCCGCGGGGGTGTCCGCGCCCACGAAAACGATCCGGCCGTCGATGGTGCCGGCCTCACAGGCATCGATGATGGCCTGCAAATTGGTGCCGCCGCCGGATATCAATGCGCCGATGCGAATTTTGGATCTCATCTTCAGGCTCCTTGGAAGGGGTTCCAGCGGATCGTGCCGCAAGTCTTGCACCATTTCAGGCAACGGCTATCAAACCCGCGGTCGGCTGTCAAAGCCTTGAGCTCGATTTAAGTTTTTATCCTCCGCGCCGATATCTTAACCTGGGTCACGAAAGTATGTTGAAGGTTCATTCGAAACGGAAGCGTCATGGATTCTTACGTCGCCCGCCAGCCCATCTTCAATCGCCGCAAACAAATCTACGGCTATGAATTGCTGTTTCGCAACACCAATGCGGTGTACGATGCCTCCGTTGACGGCGACA
Source organism: Desulfobacterales bacterium (assembly GCA_016218685.1). GTDB lineage: Bacteria > Desulfobacterota > Desulfobacteria > Desulfobacterales > Desulfosarcinaceae > Desulfatitalea. The sequence goes on from JACRDD010000037.1 coordinate 12,972, forward strand.
CGGCCACCTCCACAGTTCTAAATAACTCCTATCTCAACATCGGCATGGAGACCCTGACCTCGGGCAAGAAATCGTTTATCAACTTCACCCAGAACCTGCTGCTGAAGAAAGTTCCGCTGTTTTTGCCCAAGCAGGAAATCGTGGTCGAAATTCTCGAGAACGTGCAGCCCACGCCGGAACTGGTCGCCGCCTGCCGCGAGATGACCGAAAATGGATACATCTTTGCCCTGGACGACTTCGTCTACCTCCCGGAATTGCAGCCCCTGATCGACATGGCGCAGATCATCAAGTTCGATTTCAGGCTCAGCTCCATCGCCCAGATCCAAAGCTATCTAGAGCGCATCCAGCGGCCCAACGGGCTGCGCTTGTTGGCCGAAAAAGTCGAAACCCCCGAGGAGTTCAAGCGTGCCAAGGAGCTTGGTTTCGAGTACTTCCAAGGCTACTTCTTCTGCAAGCCGGAAGTGATCAAAGGCAAAGAGATCAGTGGCTCCCAGTTCGTGCTGCTGCAAATCATGGCCGAGGTCAATAAAAAAGATTTCAAGATAACCGACCTGGAGCGGCTGATCGCTCCGGATGTCAGCCTCTCGTACAAACTGCTCAAGTATATTAACTCCGCTTTCTTCGCCAGGGCCCAGAGCATCGCCTCCATCCAGCAGGCCCTGGTATACATGGGGGAAGCCGAAATCCGGCGTTTCGTCTCACTGGTGGCCATGTCCGGATTGGCCAAGGACAAGCCCGATGAATTGGTGCGGGCGGCCTGCATCCGGGGCAAGTTCTGCGAACTGCTGGCCGAATTGAACCCACAAGTTGCATCCACCTCCGTGCTTTTTACGCTGGGCATGTTCTCCCTGATCGATGCCATCATCGACCAGCCCATGGAAAAAATAATGAACGACCTGCCCCTGGATGAAAAAATCAAAAGTGCTCTGATCCATCGCAAGGGTGAGTTGATTGGGTACCTGGGCCTGGTGGAATTTTACGAAAAAGGGCAGTGGCCCCAGGTCAGTCGCATCGCCGCGGCCCTGAACCTGCCGGAAAGCAAACTGCCTGAATTCTATCGGCAGGCCTGCCAGTGGGCCAACACCTTTACCGGGAACGAATGAGCTCCTGTTTCCCTGCGTTCCTAAAAAATCCCCCGGGTTTTCAATAAAATAGAATACCCACAGCGCCGTTGACAAGCAGGGGCGTTCATATTATTTTCTCGGACCAACTCGGAACGCCGGGCCAAAGGCGGTTCGGCAGAAAGGACGATGCAGATATGGCTAAAGGGATTGTGGACGTAAGCGACAGCAGTTTCGATGCGGAGATTTTGCAAGCCGATAAACCCGCCGTGGTGGATTTCTGGGCACCCTGGTGCGGTCCGTGCAAAGCCATCGGGCCGGTCATCGAGGATCTGGCCGGAACCTACGGCGAAAAAATCAAATTCGCCAAATGCAATGTGGACGATAATCCCATTACGCCAGGCAAATATGGCATCAAAGCCATTCCGACCCTGATTTTCTTCAAACAAGGCAAAGTGGCGGATCAAATCACCGGCATGGTGGCCAAATCAAAACTGGAAGACTCGCTCAAAGGAATCCTTTAAAATAGCGTCCTGCAAATGCTTGGGCGCGCCCACGGGAATCGGAATGGCTCACCGCTTTTCTTTACTGACCATCATCGCCATTGTCCTGCTGGTCCTTTCGGGTTGTGCCTGGTTCGGCAAGGATAAACCCGAAAAGCCGGCCCAGCAGCTCGTGCAAGAGGGCGTAAAAGATTACGATCGCGGCCACTACAAGGATGCCCTAGAGGCGTTCCAACAGCTCAGGGATTGGTACCCGTTCAGCAAATACGCCATCCTGGCCGAGCTGCGGATTGCAGACGCCCATTATCATCTCGAGGAGTATCCCGAAGCCGTAACGGCCTATGAGGAGTTTGAACGGCTGCATCCCCGCAACGAAGCTATTCCCTATGTGATCTACCAGATCGGCTTATGCCACTTCGAGCAGATCGATTCCGTGGATCGAGATCAAACCTCGGCCCGCAAGGCCATGGAAACCTTTCAGCGTTTGATCCGCCAGCACCCGGACGACCCCTACGCCAAAAAAGCCGGCGCGAACCTGGTCGCCTGCATTCAGAGCCTGGCCGGACACGAATATTATGTTGGCCAGTACTACTATAAACGCCAATACTACAAGGCAGCCCTGCATCGCTTTTGGGCGGTCATCAATCAATACCCGGACGTGGGCTACCACAAGAAGGCCTTGGAATACATCGCCGAATGCCAGGCCTATGAGACGGTCGAGCCCAGGGTTGCCACCGCCACAGCGGGCAATTAAAAATCTGTTTACAGCGCGGAAAAAAGGATGTAATAGGTCCGTTTTATTTCTGGAGATTGCCGGCGCTTGGCGCGGGATGACCGAATAGAAAGTGGAGATAACCAATGGCACAAATATGTGAGATCTGCGGCAAAAAATCCATGGTGGGCTGTAACGTGAGCCACGCTCACAATGTTTCCAAACGCTTGTTCAAGCCCAATCTGCAGAGCGTACGCGCCATTAAGGACGGGCGTCGGCGTAAAATGATGGTCTGTACCAGTTGCATCAAGGCCGGTCTCGTGGTGAAAGCCGCCTGAGCCTGCTTAAGAGTTTTTGCCCCGGAAGATCCCGAGTCAAAGATCGATCGATGGATGGGTCGGCGTTGCATGCGCTGATCCATTTTTATTTCTGCCGCCCTTTTCAAAAACCGGTGGTTGATTATTGCGGCCGGAGCTGCTAAAGGGGTGTTCTTAATTTTTGCAGGCCAGTAGCTCTAATGGTAGAGCACCGGACTCCAAATCCGGGTGCTGGGGGTTCGAGTCCCTCCTGGCCTGCCATTTTTATTTCTTGGTTTCCCCTTCTTTCTTTTCGAAAACCGCATAGCGCCGCATCGCGGCCCCAGGCACGCTTTTTCCGTCGGTAGGGTGGACCGGCAAGCACGGCGCCTTCTGGATTTACTGCATCATGGTTTCTTGAAGATCTCATCCAGGGATTTGGAGAGCACGGCCACGGAGAAGGGCTTGGGCAGAAACGCCTGGGCACCGGCGTTGAGAATCTCCCGGGCCGGGCCGTCGAGGGTGAAGCCGCTGCACACGATCACCTTGAGATTGGGCAGCAACTCCATGAGCTTGGGATAGATCTGGTTGCCGCCCATGTCGGGCAGAATGACATCCAGCAGGGCAAAATCGATGGGCCCCTTGTAGGTACGGGCGATATGCAGGGCCTCATGGCCGGACTTGGCTTCCAGGACGCGGTAGCCCAGTTTTTCCACGATGGCCCGGTTGACTTCCATCACCAGGTGCTCGTCTTCCACGATCAGCGCGGTTCCGGTGCGCTGGGTCTGGGCCGCGATTCTCTTTTCGGCCTCTTCCCGGGCCACCAGGGCGCCGGGCAGGAAGATGGAGACGACGGCGCCGCGGCCGAGTTCGGAGTCGACGTAGACAAAGCCGCCATGTTTCTTGACGATGCCGTAAACAGCGGCCATGCCCAGGCCGCGGCCCTGGAACTTGGTGGTGAAAAAGGGCTCGAAGATGCGGGTGCGGGTACGTTCGTCCATGCCCTTGCCGGTGTCGGCGATTTGCAGCAGAACATGCCGGCCGGGTTTGAGTCCCTGATATTTGGCGCGTTCGTCGGCCGTCACGGTGGCATTGCGCAGGCTGACGGTGACGCTGCCTTTGGTCTCGATAGCTTCCGAGGCGTTGGCCAGGATGGCGGCCAGCAGCATCTGGATCTGGGTGCCGTCCACCTCGATGGGATCGGTGGCTTCATCCAGATCGGTCTTGAGCTCCACGTGGGACGAGAGGCTGTGGCTGACCAGGCTCAGGGCCTCCTTGACGAAGCGATGGGACGAGACCACCTGGGTCTGGAACTTGCCGCCCCGGGCGTAGGCCAGCAGTTGGCTGGTCAGGTGCACCATCTTCTGGCCGGCCTGGTTGATGGGTTCGATGAACCGCAGCAAGCGCTGGTCCACCAGTCCATCCATCTGGATCAGCTCGATGTTGCCTAGGATCACCGCCAGGGCGTTGTTGAATTGATGGGCGATGCCGCCGGCCAGGGTGGCGATGGATTCCATCTTCTGGGCCTGCTGCAACCGCGCGGTGAGGCGTAACTGCTCTTTCTCGGCCAGCTTGCGTTCTTCTTCCAGGGCCAGGGAGCGGGCCAGGGTGCTGATGATATAGATATCCACGTCGGTGAAGGCGCGCTGGCGCGTATCCAGGATGCATAGGGAGCCGACGGTCTTGCCTTTGCAGACCACCGGATGGCCGAGATAAGACTTGAAGCCGTGGCGCCGGATGGCGGGATCGCTCTGGGCATAGGGCGTTTGGCCCAGGTCTTCGATGGCTACCGGTTCCTGATCGGCCTTAAAGACGGTTTCGTTGCAGACGTGTCCCTGGGAACTTCCAGCGGCCGCATAGCCGGCCGGCAAATTGCACCCGGCCCAGCACTCCAGCGAGCCGTTACGCTCATCGCGCCGGTTGTACATGGCCGTGCTGCCTTCCAGCAGATGGCAGGCCTGTTGAACGATGATGTGGATATTCTGATCCGGGTCCGAACCCAATAAGCTGAAAATATTGCTGAGATTCTTAATCCTCTGATCGATGCGCGGCGCACGGCGCTCTTCGGGCGGAAGATTATCTTGATTTATATCCGCAGGTTGCGTCATGACTTGACCTTCGCATGAATATATGAAGCAAATCCAGGAAGTCATTTCATATCAGACATTAAAATTCAAGAAAAAAGCTCAAACGCTATCATTATAAATAACAGTATATTATCCGGTTGTTAGGGTAATTCTGTCAATTTGATAGACTTGCGGCGCCGGTTCCCCATCCCGGGCGAATCGCCATCGGTTTAACCCCGCTGTTTACAGCTCTTTGTATTCGTGGCAAAAAATGTTGAGTCGCATTGAACGTCAGAAGACAGGAGAAGATGCATGAAGCTGATACGCTTTGGGGCAAGGGGTGAGGAGCGGCCTGGTCTGTGGCAGGCGGACGGCGTCGTGGACCTGCGCGACCTTTTCCCCGAGATTCCCGACATCGATGGTTCATTTTTCGAACAGGGCTGGCCTGCCCGTTTGGCCGGCTTGCAGGCCTCGGGCCGGCCGCTGCAAGCCCGCTGGGCGGCGCCCCTCACGCGGCCTTCCAAGATCATCTGCCTGGGGAAGAACTATATGGAGCACGCCAAGGAGGGCGGCTTCGAAGCGCCGCCCAGCCCCTTGATCTTCTGTAAAACCCCCAACACCCTCAACGGCCCCTTCGATCCGGTGCTGTTGCCCCAAAGTTCGGGTCAGGTGGATTGGGAGGTGGAGCTGGCGGTGGTGATCGGCAAGGCGGGCAAGCGCATTCCCAAGGAGAAGGCCCTGGCCCATGTGGCCGGCGTGACGGTGATGAACGATGTCTCCGGCCGCCAGGCGCAGTTCGCCGATTCCCAGTGGTTCCGCGGCAAATCCTTCGATACCTTCGCGCCCCTGGGGCCGGCCCTGGTGACCCTGGACGAGATCGGCGATCCGCACAACCTGCGCCTCACGGCCAAGCTCAACGGCCAACTCATGCAGGACGGCCACACCCGCGATCTGATCTTCGATCTGCCCACGCTGATCGCCAACATCAGCGAAGACATCACGCTGTGTCCCGGCGACGTGATCTCCACGGGCACGCCGGCCGGCGTGGGTATCTTCCGCCATCCACCGATCGTCATCCAGGAGGGGGACGAGGTGGAGTGCTGGATCGAGAAGATCGGCAGCATTCGCAATCGGTTCGTCAGAAGTGTTGAAGATGGAGGCTGAACACCTGATGCTACGCGAAGTAGTTTTCCATCAGCAAGCGTGCCACCGTATCGGCGCCGTTTTCTTCCGGCGGTTGGCTGCGGGGAAGATGGAGCAGATCGGGCAGCAGCGATAGCCAGCTTCCCTCTTTATAGGCCTCGGCGCTGATGGGATGCGAAGAGAGATGCGTGCGGATGAACTGCTCCAGGGCCGGCGATTCGGGCGATTGGGGCCGGGGGATGTAGCCGAAGGGCGTGCCGCTGAGGTAGGCCTCGGCCAGGGTGCTGTAGCCGGCCTTGCCGATGAGCAGGTCCGCGGCGTGCAGCAGATCGGGATGAAAGTAATCCGAATGGGTGGGCAGCAGGATCACTTTGGGGTGGGGACTGGTCCCATGGTTGGCGCCGGGGACGACGATGTACGGGTCGATGTGTTCGGGCAGCCGGCAGAGGAACTGGAACCGATCCGGCACCCCGCCCATGGAGAGCAGCACCATGGGCGCGCCTTCGGGAATCTTCAAGCGCCGGCGGATCTCGCCCGGTTCGGTGCGCGGGGTACGGGCAATCGGCGGCACGCGCGTGGCGCCAGTTGCCGGCCGGCACAAGGGTTCGGTTTGCAGGCGCAGGTCCGCCTGGGGGTAGATGCCCTGCAAGTATTCGGCATGGGCCCGCAGGCCGGGGGCAGCCGGGAAATAAGCGGCGTAGATGAAATCCCAGGTGAAATTTTCCACCAGCACACCGGGCACCTGTGCCTGCCGGGCCACGGTCAGCCCCAGGGCCGAGATGTCGCAGACGATCAGCCGGCAGTTCAAGCGTTGAACGGTTTGGCCGAGTCGCTGGACCTGGGCCGCATCCCACGGCAGCCAGGCATCCAAGGCGCGCACGGTGGCCGCGGGGTCTTCTTCCAGGGGCGAGCGCTGCACCATGCCGATGTCCGTTTGCAGCCGGTGATAGCCGAAGGGCACGCCCAGCGAGTCGGAGAAGATCCAGGCCGGGCAGTCGGTGAAGATTTCCAGACGCACGCCGGGGAGCCGCTGGCCAAGGGCAGCCATGACTGCCGCTGCGCGGCTGGCGTGGCCGAAGCCGTGAAAGCTGATGAAGTAGGCGATGACCGGGGGGCGATAGTTCATGACGCCAAAGCAATAGGAAAGTGCGCTTGGAAGGTCAAAGCATAACTCGCCTGGAATGCAATCTTTATCCGAACCCGTGGGAAGCAGGAGGAGCGTGGCGCAAAAACCAAAACTACTGATCACGGGCGCCAGCGGTTTTCTCGGCCATGCCTTGTGCGCGGCGGCCCGGCGGCATTGGTCGGTGGCCGCGGTGTACCGCCGCCAGCGGCCCCGCCTGCCCGGGATCACGCCTGTGCAGGCCGACCTTGCCGACCCGGCGGCCTTGCCTGAACTGCTGGACCGCTTGCGGCCCCGGGCCGCGATCCATGCGGCGGCCGCGGCCCAGGTAGGCGCGTGCCAGGCCGACCCGATGGGTACCGAAAAGATCAATGTCACCGTGCCGGCGCGCCTGGCCGAGCTGTGCGCGGCCCGGGAGATCGATTTGGCTTTTACTTCCACCGACCTGGTGTTCGACGGCCGGCGTGCCCCGTACGACGAAAGCAGTCCGCCGGTGCCCTTCTGTGTGTATAGCGATCAGAAGGGCCGCGCCGAAGCTGCCGTGCTGGCCCATCATCCCAGGGCCCTGGTGGCCCGCCTGCCGCTGCTCTTCGGCCTGGCGCCCAATGCGCAATCCAATTTCGGGGTGCGCATGCTGGCGGCCATTCGTCACAACCAGCCCATCGAACTTTTTGTGGATGAGTTCCGCACGCCCGTGGATACGGCCAGTGCGGCCCAGGGGGTGCTGGCTTTCGTGGGAAAGGTCCACGGGCCATTGCACCTGGGCGGCCGCACCCGGCTCTCGCGCTATGAATTGGGATGCCGGATGGCCGGCGCCCTGGGTCTTGCACCCACCATGCTGCGGCCGGTCTCCATGGCAGTGGTGGCCCTGCCTTACGGCCGGGCTCCGGATTGTTCCCTGGACAGCCGCCGGGCCTATGGATTGGGATATGACCCGACGCCCCTGGATGCGGCGTTGCGGCAGATGGTGACCCAGGCGGCTTGAAGCCGGTCACAGCGAAAGTCAGCGGACGGGCCGCCGAAACCGGTGTTGACAGCCGCACCCATGTCATTTGATAATCCTGGCAATACCATCTGGACAACGCTTCTCCAGGTGCGCCCGGCGCCCAAACAAACACCGATAGTCGTCCCGTTCTCTTTCATGCGGCCCCATGTCATCCGGAAATCCCCAAGGAAAAGCCCATGCCCCAGCGCCGCGGAAAACCGAAACTCAGCCAGAATATAACGATTCCCCTCTTGGCGGCGGCCATTTTGTCGATCTCCATTTTGGGGCTGTTGTGGATCAAGCGCGAGTACGAGGCGTTCCGGGCCGAATCGAGCACGATAGAAAATAATTACCTGGCCTCTCAAAAAGAGCATTTGGAAACCGAGGTCGGCAAAATACGCTCCTATATCGACTACCAGCGGGCAAGGCTGGGGCCGCGCTTGCGCCACGACATCCAGGCCAGAGTCCATGAGGCCCATGCGATTGCCTCGAATCTTTACCAGGAGTACCAGGAGACCCGAAGCCTGCCTGAAATACAGCGCCTGGTCAAGGATGCGCTGCGGCCGATCCGCTTCAACAACGGGCGCGGGTACTATTTCGCTTTTAATTATCGAGGCGTCGAAACGCTTTTCGCCGACCGCCCCGAGATGGAGGGCAAGGACATGCTTCCCGTGCAAGGTGCACGCGGAGAATTTGTCGTCAAGGACATGCTCGGCATCGTGAGAGCGGATGGGGACGGCTTCTATGAATACACCTGGACCAAACCGCAACGCGAAGGCCATTTTCCCAAAATCGCCTACGTGAAAGCCTTCGCTCCCTTTGACTGGGTCTTGGGGACCGGGGAGTACCTCGACGATGTGGAGAGCGACATTCAGCAAGAGGTCATCGGATTTATCGAACAGTTTCGCGTCGGCAAGGATGGGTATGTCTTCGCTGGGCAGTGGGACGGGCTGGCGCTCTGCGGACCGGAAAAAGGCAAAAACATGTGGGAGTTCGCCGACCGCCAGGGCAATAAAATCGTTCAAAAAATGATCGCCATCGCCCGCGAGGGCAGCGGCTATCTCACCTATGAGATGCCCAATTTCGAGAATCAGCAGCAAGCGCCCAAGATCAGCTATGTGGTCGGCATCCCGGAATGGCGCTGGTACATCGGCACCGGCACCTATCTCGAACCGATCGAGACCGTCCTCGCAATCAAGAAGCAGGAAGTAAATCGGCAGATCGTGCGCTATCTTCTCCAGATGGCCGCGGTCTTGGCCGGGTTGATCGTGTTTGTCGGGCTGGTGGCGTTCCAGATCTTTCGAAAGGCCCGCAAGAATCTGGAGGCCTTCTCCAGCTTCTTCGCCAAAGCCGCTGAGGAACCGGTGGAGATCGATCTGGAGCAGATGGATTTTGCCGAGCTGCAAGAGTTGGCCCGCGCCGCCAATCACATGGTGCATGCCCGCCAGGCGACGGAGGCCGCTCTCGTGCAAAGCGAGGCAAAGTACCGCCATATCATCGAGAATGCGCCCATCGGCATTTTCCAGACAGAGCTGGAGGGCACCTTCCGCTACACCAACCCCGGCCTGCTCAAGCAGTTTGAGTGCGATACCCAGGAACTGTTCCTGGCCCATTATGGCGACATCCGGAGGTTCTGGGCCCATCTGGAGAAGTTCGACGAGTTCACGGCGCTGCTGGTTAAAGAGGGGCGGTGTTACGGTTACGAAGCCGAATTGCGCTTGATCGGCGGCCAAACCAAATGGTTTTCGCTCTATGCCTTCCTGGACGGCCCGCGTAAGTTCATCAATGGTTTTTCATTGGACATCACCGACCGCAAGCGCGCCGAGACCGAGCGCGAACGGCTCCAGGCCCAGTTGCTCCGGGCCCAGAAGATGTGATCCCTCGGAAAAAGATATGCTTTCGCTCCGGATGGGCCGGTCGTTACGGGCCGTGGCACCGCCGACCCGCGGATTGACACCACCCGCGGCACCCTTTATAGTGGCGCTGCTTTAGAACCGGGAGCGCCGGCCGCGATCCCATTCCTACCACGCGACCATCAAACCTCAACGAACGAAAGCTTCCGCCATGAAACGTTTCTTGTGCTTCACGGTGTTGCCCGCCATCGGATTGTTCGCGCTGGCCATTTCAGCCATGGCCGCCCTGGGGCCGGGGGAAGTCCCCCCCGAGTTGGAGCGCTGGCAGGCGTGGGCCCTGCACGGTCAGCGCGAGGCGCTGTGTCCCAGCCAGCATAACGACGGGGCCGTGATCCGTTGCCAGTGGCCCTCGCGTCTCAGTCTGGAGGTGACGGCCACGGACGGCGCCTTCGAACAGCGCTGGCTGATGTTCGCCGACGGCTGGGCCGGTTTGCCCGGCGGCGAGGCCGTGTGGCCCGACGGGGTGGTGGTCGATGGGCACTCGGCGGCCGTGGTGGCGCGCAACGGGGTTCCCTCGGTGCGCCTGAGTTCCGGCGAACATCGCATCCTGGGGCGCTTTTCCTGGGCGCGCATGCCCGAAATGCTGCCCGTGCCGCCGTCCCTGGGGTTGCTTTCCCTGGCCATCGACGGCCGGCCAGTGCCGTCGCCCGTGATCGACGCCCAAGGACGCGTGTGGCTGCAAGCAGGACCGGCCGTGGAGAGCCGGGAGGAGAAGCTCAACGTTCAGGTGTTCCGCCTGCTGGACGATACGGTGCCCATGCAGGTGACCACCCTGTTGCGTTTGGAGGTGTCGGGCAAACCCCGGGAGATCGCACTGGCCCAAGTGCTTCCGACCGGCGGCACGCCCATGGCCCTGGACAGCGCGCTGCCGGCGCGCATCGACGCCGACGGCCGCCTGACGTTACAGGCCCGGGCCGGGCGCTGGGAGGTGCGGCTGCTGGCCCGTCTTTCCGGCCCGCAGTTCAAGATCCCCGCCGGGCCGTGTCCCCATGGCGAAGAGATCTGGTCGTTTCAGGCGCGTCACGAATTGCGCATGGTGGAGATTCTGGATGCGACGCCGGTGGAGCCCAGCCAGACCGAGATGCCCCCGGCCTGGCGGTCATTGCCGGCCTATCTGCTCAAGGCCGACGAGAGTCTGACCATTAAAGAGATCCGCCGGGGCGATCCGGACCCGGGACCGGACCAGCTCTCCCTGCAACGCAACTGGTGGCTCGACTTCGACGGCGGCGGCTTTACGGTGCAGGACCAGATCCGGGGCAGCGTGCGCCGCCAGTGGTCTCTGGCCATGAATCCGCCCCTGGTGCTGGGCCGCGTGGCCGTGGGCGGCGAAGAGCGGGTGATCACCGAACAAGGCCCCGAGAAGAAGATGGGCGTGGAATTGCGGCGCGGGCAGCTCGACTTGCAGGCCGATGCCCGCCTGCCCCAGCGGGCCGGCGAACTATCGGCCGTGGGCTGGGATCACGACTTCCAAGCGGTCTCGGGCGTGCTGCACCTGCCGCCCGGCTGGCGCCTGGTGGCGGCCAGCGGGGTAGACCAGATTTCCGACACTTGGCTGCAGCGCTGGTCGCTGCTCGATTTCTTCCTGGTGCTGATCATCGCCCTGGCAGTCTACCGCCTGCGCACCTGGCGCTGGGGCGGCGTGGCCCTGATCGCCATGGCCCTGATCTTTCACGAGCCCGGGGCCCCGCGCCTGGTGTGGCTGCACCTGCTGGCTGTTTTGGCGCTGCTGCCGCTGTTGCCAGCCGGCTGGTTCAAGCGCCTGGTCCAGTTGTGGGGCATCGGCGCGGCGGTGGCGCTGCTGGTGACGGCTGTGCCGTTCGTGGTGCAGCAGATCCGTTGGGGGCTGTATCCTCAACTGGCGCCGGTTTCGGATTCCTATTCGGCGATGGCGCGGCTCCAGGGCTACGCCACCGAGCAAGCCGCAGAACCTGAGCCGGAGGAAATGGCGGAGCGCGATGCAGGCCTGGAAGATTCCCTTGAGGGTAAAGGCATCCGAAGCAGGATGAAAGCCGCTGCTCCGGCGCCCATGCCCGCCAGTCTGGCCGTCAAGGAGCGCGTGCTTGAGCAGCAGGACCCCGATGCCCTGATCCCCACCGGACCGGGGCTGCCCGACTGGCAGTGGCAGTCGGTGTCGCTCGCCTGGAGCGGCCCGGTGGCCCGCTCCCAGACCCTGCGCATTTATCTTCTGACCCCCTGGGCCAATCTGTTGCTGGCCCTGGTGCGGGTGGGATTGCTGGCGGCCTTGATGTGGGTGCTGATCGCTGGGAACCCCTGGTGGCAACCTTGGGTGCAGCGCCTGGGCCGGCGTTTGGGGGTTGGCGCCTTGGCCCTGGTGGCCCTGATGGGCGTCGCGGCCTGGCAGCCGGCGATATCTTCCGCCGAGGGCTTCCCGCCGCCCGAGCTGCTGGAGGAGTTGCGCCAACGCATCCTGGAAAAGCCGGAGTGCCTGCCCCACTGCGCCGATGTCGCGCGCCTGGAAATTACCGCCAACGACGATGAGTTGCAGGTGCTGCTCAAGCTCAATTGCGCGGCCCGGGTGGCTGTGCCGTTGCCGGTCAACCGCAAATCGTGGGCCCCGGCGCAGATCATGCTGGACAACGCACCCATCGCCGGTCTGACCCGGGATAGCGGCGGCCAGATGTGGGCCCTGATTCCCGAGGGGTTGCATACCCTGGTGCTACTGGGCAATGTGGGCCAGGAGGGGGTGGTGCAGATCCCCCTGCCCCTCAAGCCGCACACGGCCACGCATGCCCTGCGGGGCTGGCGCCTGGAAGGCATTCATGAAGACGGCAGCGTGGGCTCCAGCCTTCAATTGATCCGTCTGCCGTCGGATGGCCAGCCGGCTCCGGCGGCCAGCGCCCGGGAAGGGTTGCCGCCCTTTCTGGAGGTGGAGCGCGTGTTGCGCCTGGGACTGACCTGGCGCAGCGACACCACGGTGCGCCGCCTGACCCCCACGGGCGTTCCGGTGGTGGCGGCGATTCCCTTGCTGGCCGGCGAATCGGTCACCACCGAGGGCATTCAGGTGCAGCAAAACCAGGTGCTGATCAACATGGGCCCGGACCAGCGGGAGGTGATCTTTAGCGCCAATCTGCCCATCGCGCCCAAGATCCTGCTGGAGGCTCCCCGGAACGTGCCCTGGACCGAGACCTGGGTGCTCGATGCCAGCGCCGTCTGGCATTGCGATCTGGAAGGCATCGCCGTGGTGCACCATCAGGATACCGGCGGTCAGTGGCAGCCGCGCTGGCAGCCGTGGCCGGGCGAGCAGGTGGCGATCCAGGTCAGCCGGCCGCCGGCCGTGGCCGGTCAGACCAAGACCGTCGACCGGGCCGATCTGACGCTGACCCCCGGCCGGCGCTTCGGCCAGGGACAGTTGCGGCTCAACCTGCGCAGCAGCCGCGGCGGCCAACATACCCTTTCCCTGCCGCCCAACGCCAACTTGCAGCAGGTCACGGTCAACGGTCAGAGCCTGCCGGTGCAGCAGGATGGCGCCTTTGTTACCGTGCCCCTGCAGCCGGGCAGCCAGGAGGTCGCGGTGCAGTGGCAGCAATTGGCGCCGTTCGCCCTGTTCTACCGGGTGCCGCCGGTTAAGATCGGCCAGGAGGGGGTCAATGCGCGGGTCACGGTGCAGATGCCCGAAAACCGCTGGATCCTGCTGGTGGGCGGCCCGCGCTGGGGCCCGGCCGTGCTCTTCTGGAGCTACATCGTGGCGATTGTCCTGGCGGCCTTGCTGTTGGGACGGGTGACCCTGACGCCGCTCAAAACCTGGCAATGGCTGCTGCTGGGCCTGGGGCTGACCCAGATCCCGGCGGCCCTGGCGCTGCTGATCATCGGCTGGCTGGTGGCCCTGGGGCTGCGCGAACGCCAGGCCATGCCCGGCGGCTGGTTCTCCTTCGATCTGATCCAGATCGGTCTGGTACTCTGGACCGTGGCGGCCCTGGTGGCCTTGTTCGCGGCGGTCAAAGCCGGGCTGGTGGGGCAGCCGGACATGCAGATCGAGGGCAACGACTCCACCTTCATGGCCTTGCACTGGACCCAGGACCACATCGGCGAAGGACTGCCCCAACCCTGGGTCTTCAGCCTGCCGGTGTGGGGCTATCGACTGCTGATGCTGGCCTGGTCCCTGTGGCTGGCCCTGGCCCTGCTCGGTTGGCTCAAGTGGGGCTGGCGCTCGTTGACCACCAATGGGGCGTGGCGCAAGGTGGTGCTGCGGCGCGCCAAGTCTTCGGCATGATAAGCGATGGTCCGTGCGTAGGGGCGACCGGCGGTCGCCCAACGGGCACGCCGATCGTATAGGGCGACCGCCGGTCGCCCCTACAAACCTTCAACGTGAGAACGGTTGTTAACGACGAATTCAATTGGGCTCAATTATGCTTCAAGAACTCTCCATTCGCAATTTCGCCATCATCGAGGATCTGACCATCCGCTTCGCGCCGGGGTTGACCATTCTCAGCGGCGAGACCGGGGCGGGCAAATCCATCATCATCAATGCCGTCAATCTGCTGCTGGGCAGCCGGGCCTCGGCAGCCCTGATCCGCACCGGCGCCGAGAGTGCCGAATTGGAAGCGCTCTTCGACCTGCCGGCCCAAAGTCGCGTGGCCCAGGCCATGGCGGCGGCGGGCCATGATCCGTCCGAAGGTCTGATGGTGCGGCGGGTGATCTCGGCCAACGACCGCCATCGCATCTACATCAACGGCCGGTTAGCCACCATGCAGGCCCTGGCCGAGCTGACCGCCCGGCTGGCCAGCATCTCCGGCCAGCATGCCCACCAGGGGCTGCTCAGGGAAGAAGAACATCTTTCGATTCTGGATCACTTCGGCGATCTGCTCTCCCTGCGCGGCCGCTACAACCAGACCTACGCCGAAATACTGCCCTTGATCCGCCGGGAGCAGGAGCTGCTGCGCCAGCAATCGCGTCAGGGCGAGCAGATCGAGCTGCTGCGCTTCCAGCGCCAGGAGATCGCCGCCGCCGCGCCGACGGCCGGCGAAGACCAGGCCCTGGAAAAGGAGCGGCTGCTGCTTAAAAACGGCGAGACCCTTTTTCAGACGGCCCAACAGTGCCTGGATGGGCTGTATGCCGCGGACGGCGCGGCCTACGAAACCCTGGGCAGCCTGGCCAAGGAGCTGGGTCGGGTGGGCCGTCTAGACGAACGCCTGGCCCCCAGGGCCAAGGAGCTGGAAGAGGTGCTCTACCGGGTGGAAGATATCGCCGCCCATTTGCGCGATTACCTCAAGCAACTGGATCTGGACCCCCAGCGCCTGGAGGCCGTGGAGGCGCGCCTGGACCTGCTCAACAAGCTCAAGCGCAAGTATGGCGGCTCGCTGGAGCGGGTCCTGACCTACGCCCAGGAGATCGATGGCCGGCTTGACGAGATCGATCACCTGGAGGCGCATATCGCAGAGGTGCGCACCAAGCTGAGCCGCGGCCATGATGCCTTGTGCCGCCTGGCGGCCGAGCTGGCCGAGCAGCGTCGGGAGGCGGCCCGCCTGCTGGCCACCGGTGTGGAAAAGGAGTTGGCGGCCCTCAAGATGGAGGGCACCCGTTTCGCGGTGGAAGTTCAACCCGTGCCGGCCCCCAAGGAGAGCAGCCCCTACCTGGTCTGGGACGGGCAGGCGCTCACCGAAAGCGGCGCGGACCGGGCCGGCTTCCTGATCGCCCCCAACGTGGGCGAGGCGATCAAGCCCCTTTCGGCCATCGCTTCGGGCGGCGAACTCTCCCGGGTGGTGTTGGCCCTCAAGGCCATTTTGGCCCGGGGCGACGAGCTGGAAACCGTGGTCTTCGACGAAGTCGATGCCGGCATCGGCGGCGGCACGGCCGAACTGGTAGGCAAAAAGCTTATGGACCTGGCCCAGCGCCACCAGGTCCTGTGCATCACCCATCTGCCCCAGATCGCCAAATTCGGCCACCACCATCTGCGCATCGTCAAGAGCGTGGCCCAGGGCCGCACCCGCACCACCATCACGCCGCTGGACGCCCAACAGCGGGTGGAAGAGATCGCGCGCATGCTGGGCGGCGAAAAAATCACGGACACGACCCTGGCCCATGCCAGGGAAATGCTGGAAGCAAAATAGGGGGTTCGCCCATGGTCAAATGCCCCTGGAAGCCGGGCACGATGATCTACCCGCTGCCGGCCGTGCTGGTGAGCTGCGGCGATGCCCGGCAGGGCTACAATATCATCACTATCGCCTGGACCGGCACGATCTGCACTGATCCGCCCCTGTGCTACATCTCGGTGCGGCCCGAACGCTACTCGTATGGGTTGATCAAAAGCAGCGGCGAGTATGTGATCAACCTGACCACCCGCCAGTTGGCCTTTGCCGTGGACTGGTGCGGCGTCAAATCCGGCCGGGAATTCGACAAGTTCAAGGAGATGGGCCTGACCCCGCTGCCGGCCCAGAAGGTGGCTGCGCCCCTGATCGCCGAATCGCCCTTGAGCATCGAGTGCCGTGTGCGCGAGGTGATGCCCCTAGGTAGCCACGACATGTTCGTCTCCGAGGTGGTGGCCGTCAATGCCGATGAAAGCCTGATCAATCCGCGCACCGGGGCCTTCGAGTTCTCCCACGCCGAGCCCATCTGCTACTCCCACGGCCGTTACTTTGTACTGGGAAGCATTTTGGGAACTTTCGGCTATTCGGTGCGCAAGAAGAAAAAGCATCCGTCCGCCGGAAGTCGAAGTAAAAAGCGTCGGTCCCCAAAGCAATAAAGGACGCGCATGGACGCGAAGCAACTATTTTACAACCTGCCGCCCTTCCTGACCGCCGCGCTGCTGGCCGGCATGGCCGTGACGGCCTGGATGCGCGGCGGTCGCGCCAAGGGCAACCGCGTCTTCGCGCTGTTTTGCTTCCTGGGCAGTCTGCTCTATGTGGATTTTTTGATTGCCTTCAACGCGCCCGCGCCGCGCGTGGCCCTCGTCACCAGCCGCGCGGCCCACCTGCTGCACCCCTTTATCATCCCGCTGCTGATCCATTTCTTCCACATCTTTTTGAACATCGGCGGGCGGCGCTGGCTGGTGCGGTCGGCCTATGCCTATGCGGCCGTGACCTCTGCCTGCGCACCGGCCGGGCTGATCATCGCCGAGGTGCGCCGTTTCGACTTCGGCTACTTCGGCCAGGCCGGACCGCTCTTCTTTCTTACCGCCCTGGGGGCCACCGCCGCCACGGTGTACAATGCGGCGATTATTTATGGGGCCATGGTTGCCGAGCAGCGCGCCATTCAGAAGAACAAGCTCAAGTACGTATTCATCGGCTTCGGCATGCTGACCCTGCTCACCAGCCTGACCAGCCTGACAGTCTATGGGGTCCCGATCTATCCGCCCGGGGCCTTCGGCTTCATCCCGCTGCTCGTGCTCGCGGCCGGCATTTTCCGCTACGACCTGCTAGATATGGGTTTGCTGATCCGCAAGGGCATTGTGTACACAACGCTCACGGTGCTGCTGACCACCGTCTATCTGCTGATGGCCGTCACGCTCCAGGCACTTTTCAAAGAGATGCGTCTGGCCGATGGTTATCTCTTTCCCCTGGCCCTCGTGGCCGTGATCGTGCTGCTCAGCGGGCCGCTGAAAAGCAAGTTGCAGGGCGGCATCGAACGCATCCTGGCCAAGGGCCGCTACGACTATCGTCAAACCCTGCGGTACGTCAGCCAGACCATTGCCACGGTCATGGACAAGCAGAAGATCACCCAGTTGCTCCAGGAGACGATTGTCGATGCCATGCAGGTCAAAACCTGCGCCCTGTTCCAGGTCGATCCCGGCGACGGCCGTTACCGGGCGGTGGCTATGGCCGGTCGGCCGGTGCCGGCGGCCCAGGCAACGGTGCTGGCGGCAGATGCCCAACTGATCCGTTATCTGAACCGCGACGACCGGGCCGTCATGAAGAAAAAGCTCCTGGAGGACCCACCCGAAGGGGTGGCAGCCCAGGTGTTGACCCAGCTTGCCTGGCTGGATGCCGAGGTGGCCCTGCCCATGCGCTTCAAGGGCGAGCTCAAGGGCTTCCTGGCGATGGGCGAGAAGCGGTCCGGAGAGACGTTCTCCGGCGAAGACCTGGATCTGCTCGAACCGTTGTGCCACCAGGGCGCCGTGGCCATCGAAAACGCCCATGCCTACCAGGCGCTGCGGCAACTGAACCGCACCCTGGAGGCGCGCGTGGCGGCCCGTACCCATGACCTGCAAGCCGCCCTGGAAGAAAAGGAGCGCTCCCAGGAGCAGTTGGTTCGCTCCGAGAGCCTGGCCGCCATCGGTATGCTGGTGGCCGGCGTGGCCCATGAGTTGAACAACCCGCTCACCAGCGTCACCAGTCTGTTGCAATCGGCCGTGGAGGAGCTGCGCCGCTGGTCGCCGGGCCAGCCCCTGGAACCGGAGCTGCTCGACGATCTGCAATTCGCCGACAAGGAACTGATCCGCGCCCGCGGCATTGTGGCCAGCCTGCTGGGGCTCTCGCGCCAAACCCAAACCTATGAAGAGTCGGTCAACCTGAACCTGGTGGTGCGGGACACCTTGCGGGTGCTGCACAACCAATCCAAACACGCCGCGGTGAAAGTGGTCGAGGCGCTGGACGATGAACTGCCGGCGCTGCGCGGCAATTTCGCCAATTTGGGACAGGTGGTGCTCAACATCATCCAGAATGCCATCCAGGCCGCTCCCGGGCAGCAAGGGCGGATCATGCTGTCCACGGCCTATGACGCCGGTCGGCGCGAGGTGCTGTTCCGCTGTCATGACAACGGACCGGGCATCGATCCGGCCATTCGGCAGCATGTGTTCAAGCCCTTTTTCACCACCAAACCGGTCGGTCAGGGTACCGGCCTGGGGCTTTATATCTGTCACCAGATCGTACAAAAACACCACGGCACCATCACCTTAGAATCCGCCGATCCCCATGGCACGGCGGTCAGCGTGCGTTTGCCGGTGACCGGCGATCCTGGATCTGTTCGGCATTCTTGACAATCTTTGGTGGTTGATACTAAGAAGTGGCCTTCAATGATTGTTTTTTAAGGAGCTGTCATGCCGATATACGAATTCAAATGCCTCAATTGCCATGAATATATGGAGATCCTGGTGATGGGCGCCCAGGACGACCAGGTGGAGATGAAATGCAAGCAGTGCGGGTCCGAGCATCTGGAGCGCATTTTGAGCACTACCAATTTCAGCGTGGCCGGCGGCGGTGCCGCCACCGGCGCCGCGGGACCCTCCACGGAATCGCGGAGCTGCTCCGGCGGTTCGTGCACCACCTGGAATCTGCCCGGCCACTCGAGCTGATCGGGATCGATCCGCATTTTTTAACAGATCTCCATCGGTGCCGCCGGGGAAGCCATGGCCTCTCAGACCATCCATCGCCAGGAAAAAGAGCAGTTCATCAAGCTTTTTGAACAGGACCGGATCGACCGTTTCGAGGATCGCTTGGCGGTGCTCGAGCTTTTTCTGGGCAGCGACGAGCATGTGACCGCGCCGGAATTGGCGGCCCTGGTCAGGCAGGCGGGGCACAATTTCAGCGACGATTTCGTACTCGAAACCATCGAGCTGATGTGCCGCTACGGCTTTGCCCAGGCCAACCACTTCGACAACGGCCAGGTGCGCTACGAGCACCGCCACCTGGGGCAGCATCACGATCACCTGATCTGCACCAAATGCCAGAAGATCATCGAATTCGAAGATGCGGACATCGAGCAGTTGCAGTTGAAGGTGGCCGCGGCCTACGGCTTTCACATGCTGCAGCACCGGATGGAGCTCTACGGGATCTGCCGCCAGTGCCAGGATCAGCGCGAGCAAGGGCTTTGCCTGGATGCGGCCCGGACCGGCGAGCGGCTCAGGATCGTGGCCTTCAGCGGCGGCTCCCAATCCAAATTGCGACTGCTGAGCATGGGTCTGCGGGTGGGCGACGAGATCGAAGTGATCACCAACATCCACCAGGGCCAGGTGGTGATTGCCCTGGATTTCAAGCGCTTGGTGTTGGGTAAGGGTTTGGCCCAGAAAATCCGGGTGGAAACGATCCGCGGTGCCGCTCATCCGGCCGCACCCAAAGGCCGCTCTTAAGGCTTTAACCAGGTTCAGGTGAATGCGATGCATGCTTTTAAAGCGATATTTCTCGTGCTCCTTACGCTGATTCTCACCGCCACCGCCGCAGGTGCCGCCGAGCGCATGGCGGTGGCGGCCTCAACGGCCAACGTGCGTTCCGGCCCCGGCACCAAAAACGATCAGTTGTGGCAGGTGGAGAAATACTACCCGGTGGTGGTCGTCGAAAAGAAGGGCGGCTGGTGCCGCATCAAGGATTTCGAGGGCGATGAAGGCTGGATCGAGGCCTCGCTGCTGGATAAAACCAACACCGTGATCGTGCGGGTACCGAAATGCAACGTGCGCTCGGGACCGGGCACCGAGCACGAGACCGCCTTCAGCGTCACCAAGGGGATCCCCTTTAAAGTTTTACAGACCAAAGGCCAATGGTTGCAGGTGGAGCACGCCGATGGCGACTCCGGTTGGGTCTTGAAAAATCTGGTATGGTGATGCGATGACGATTTACGACAAATTGGATCCCCGGCGAAACAAAGTGACGGGCGTGGGGTCGGCCCTGATGGACATTTTGGCCCATGCGGACGACGCTTTTCTCGAACGCGTCGGTGCCGTCAAGGGCGGCATGACCTATGTGGACAAGGCGGTGATCGACCAGACCATCGACCTGATGCCGGCCGCGCCCCAGGTGGTGCCGGGCGGATCGGCCTGCAACACCGTGGTGGGCATCGGCCGGTTGGGCGGCAAGGCCCGTTTCGTGGGCAAATGCGGCAACGGGCCCATGGGCAAGCGCTTCCGTGAGGACCTGACCAAACAAGGGGTGGAATCGGTGATTTTCCCCTCGGACTCCCCCACGGGCCGCGTCCTTTCCATGGTCACCCCTGATGCCCAGCGCTCGATGTTCACCTTCCTCGGCGCCTCGGCCGAGGCCCGGCCCGAAGAGATGACCGCCGCCTGCTTCGAGGACGCCGCCGTGGTGCACATCGAGGGCTACCTGCTGTTCAACCGGGAGCTGCTCGCCGCCGTGGTCCGGGCCGCCCGTCAGGCCGGCGCCTTGATCTCGCTGGATCTGGCCAGTTTCAACGTGGTAAGCGAAGCCAAGGACATCCTGCCAGACATCATCGCCCGGTATGTGGACATTCTGATCGCCAACGAGGATGAGGCGTCGGCCTACACCGGCACCCGGGACGAATCCGAAGCCCTGCGGATGCTGGCAGCCGATGTGGATTTGGCCGTGCTCAAGGTCGGCGCCCGGGGCAGCCTGGTGGCCCATGCGGGTCAGGTGCTGCGTTTCGCGGCCAAGGGCGATGGCGCTGCGGTGGATACCACCGGGGCGGGCGATTTGTGGGCCTCCGGGTTTCTCTACGGATTGGTGAACCGCCGGCCGCTTTCCCAGTGCGGAGAACTGGCTTCGATGTGCGGATATGAGGTGTGTCAGGTGATGGGCGCGAGCATTCCCGATCAACGCTGGACGGCAATACAAAACTACATGGAGGCGCAATGGCCAAGAAAAGGATCAGCCGCAAAGAGTTAGTCAAGGAACCCGATGAGTTTATCACCCTTACCGGACAAGCCATCCGCTGGGCCAGGGAAAACACCCGCCTGCTGATTTACGGGGCATGCCTATTTTTTGGGATCATCGTGCTGGCGTCGGCCTATCGCCTGTATGCCTCCCATCGCCAGGATTCCGGGGCCGCCCTGTTGAGCCAAACACGGACCGCCTATCAGGCGGCGGTTCAAGCCGACAAGGACCCCGCCAAGGCCCTGGCCGCCGTCAAGCCCCAGTTCGAACGCCTGGTGGCGGAATATGGCAACTGGCCCGCCGGGCGCCTGGGCCGGGTGCTTTATGCCCATGCGGCGCTGGACGGACACGCTCCGGACGAGGCCATCTCGCTCTATAAAAAAGCGCTGGACGATTTTAATACCGACCCCAGCTTGACCAACAGCATCCTCAACGGCTTGGCCGCGGCTTATATCGAGAAGGGCGACAG
The DNA here is from genome assembly GCA_016218685.1 of Desulfobacterales bacterium. Lineage (GTDB taxonomy): Bacteria > Desulfobacterota > Desulfobacteria > Desulfobacterales > Desulfosarcinaceae > Desulfatitalea. Next base: position 34,759 of record JACRDD010000037.1, read on the forward strand.
CCCCGCCGCCATCGGCTACCTGGAACGGCTTGTGGCCGGCAGCGGCAAGGTGCTTAAGGATGCGGCCCTCTTCCAGTTGGGTGCGCTCTACAAGGCGGCCGGACAGGCTGAGAAAAGCCAGGCGGCCTACAAGCAGTTGAGCACCGATTACCCCGATTCCATCTATGCCAACATCGCCAAGGAAAAAGCAGCGGGTTAGCGTTCATTCCTGATAATCGGCCACATCGATATTGTACTTCTTCAGCTTCTGGTTCAATCCGCTTTTACCGATGCCCAGCAGGGCCGCGGCGTGGGCCTGGACATAATCGGCCTTTTGCAGGGCGTGTAGAATCATCTGCTTTTCCACGTGGGCCAAGGCCTCGTACAGCGTGGCCTGGGACGGCAGGTCGTCCAGGTGCAGGGCGTTGTCCATGGAGATGTTTTTTCGGAAATCTTTGGGTAGATCGTCGACCCGGATGGTGTCGCTGGGACACATCACCATGGCGCGTTCGATGACATTCTCCAGCTCGCGCACATTGCCCGGCCAACTGTATTCGAAAAAGAGCCGCTCGACCTCCTTGTCCATGCGGATTACCGGTTGGACACCATGACGCTCGTCGGCATATTTGGCGATGAAGTGGGCCGAAAGGGGCCGGATGTCTTCCATGCGTTCCTGCAAAGGGGGCAGCACCACATGCACCACGTTAAGGCGGTAGAAGAGGTCTTCCCGGAAACGGCCCTTGCGGATCTCCTCGCGCAGGGATTTGTTGGTGGCGGCGATCAGACGGATGTTGACCGAGACCGGGCGCGTGCCGCCCACCCGTTCGAAGATTTTTTCCTGAAGCACGCGCAGCAGTTTGACCTGCAGCGGAGAAGAGAGTTCGCCGATTTCGTCTAAAAACAAGGTGCCCTGGTCGGCCAGTTCGAAACGCCCCTTTTTCATGGAGATGGCGCCGGTGAAGGCGCCTTTTTCGTGGCCGAACAGTTCGCTCTCCAGCAGGGTTTCGGCCAGGGCCGAACAGTTGACGGCCACGAAGGGCTGATTGCGGCGCGGGCTGTTGAAGTGGATCGATTTGGCCACCAGCTCCTTGCCGGTGCCGCTGGCGCCTTCGATGAGCACGGTGGCCGTGGCCGGCGCCACCTTGCGGATGGTGTCGAAAACATCCTGCATGGCCTTGCTCTTGCCGATAAGATTCCCGAAGCTGTAGCGGTTGGCCACGGCGCTGCGCAACTGGCGGTTCTCCTTGACCACGCGGTACATGTCTACGGCCTTGCGCGCGTAGAGGATCAACTGCTCGTTATCGAAGGGTTTGAGGATGTAGCTGTAAGCCCCCTTCTGCATGGCCTCCACGGCTTTTTCCACGGTGCCGTAAGCCGTCATCATGATCACCGGCAGTTCGGCATCCTTGGTCTTGATGTTTTGGAGCAACTCGATGCCGTCCATCTTGGGCATCTTCATGTCCGTGAGTACCAGATCCACGTCCGAGTGCGTCAGCACTTCCAACGCCTCCTGCCCGCTGTTGGCGGTGAGCGTCTCGAAGCCCTCTTCCTGGAGCACCGCGCTGAGGATCAAGGGATAATTTTTTTCATCGTCGACGATCAGGATCGTATCCATGGTCACGCTTCCTTCTGGATGGGCAGGCGGATGGAGACCCGGGCGCCGCCTTCGGGGCGATTGTCCATGCGCACCTGGCCCCCGTGGGCCTCGATGATGTTGCGCACAATGCCCAAGCCCAGCCCGGTCCCCTTATCCTTGGTGGTGAAGAATGGGTCCCAGATTTTTTCCATGGCCTGGGGCGAGATGCCGTTGCCCTGGTCCTCGACGGCGACCCACAGGCTGTTGTTGGCCGATTTGGCCCACACGGCGATCTCGCCGCCGTCGGGCATCGCCTGCATGGCGTTGATGAAGATATTCAGGAACGCCTGATAGAGCATGTCGGCATCGCCCTGAATGACGGGCAGGCCATTGTCGAAATAGGTGTGGATTTTATATCCGCGGGATTCGGTCTGGGTCGCCAGGAAGCGGATGTTCTTATCGATCACGTCCTCGATGCGGCAGGCCAGCAGGTTGGGCGCCTTGGGTTTGGCGAAGTTGAGAAAGTCGGTGATGATGGCGTTCAACCGCGACGACTCCTCGATAATGATACTGGGGATTTTGCCCATGGGATCGTCCTGGGCCATCTTTTTCTGGAGCAGTTCGGCCGAGCTGCTGATGATGCCGAGCGGATTGCGGATTTCATGGGAGACGCCGGCCACCATCTCGCCCAGCGAGGACAGATGCTTGGCTCGGCTGAGTTGCTCCTTGAGCTTGAGCTGCTCCTGGGCCCGCTTCTGGATGATCCCCTCACCGCGCTTGACCACGAAGATCATGATCACGAAAAGGATCAGCATGACGGCGCCGACCGTGATCAGGGTAAGTACCTGGAACCGAAAAATGCCCTTGTAATCCCCCGAAAGATCCTGCTCGATCTCCACCACCCCCAGGACCGGTCCGGCCACCGGGCTCAACGGCTTTTCGGCGCGCAAGGGGGCGAAGGTGACGATTTTGATCTCCTTGGGCACCCCCAGGAAGAGCTCCCAGAAGCTGCCTTTTTGCACCAGTTTGGATGAGGCGCGGCCTTCGATGGCGTTCTGGAAGCTGGTGCCGCCTTGATTCTCCAGGCCCACCAGCTCCTGGGAGAAGCTGTAGGCGATCACGTCCCGGGTGCCGTAGATGTTGACCAGGTCCACCTTGAAGCTGTGCAGGGTGGTGCGCACCACGCTGTCCATGCGGTCGAACTGATCCTTGTTGCGCAGCTCGATTTTGCCGAACTGCAAGCCTACCGGCAAAATGAACTGCATGAAGACCTGGTGGTTCAGATTTTCGATCAGCAGCAGGGCGTAGGCCTCGCTCTTGGTGAACTGCATGCTGCGGATCCAGTGGGTGTTGAACATGGACAGGACGATGGTGCCGGCAAAGATCAGGATCAGGCTCGAAAAGGAAAAGTATTTGACCAGGCGAAAGGGCTTGGTGCGCTCGGACAGGGGTTTGGACGTCATGGCAGGCCTGCTTTTCAGTGGTGTTCGCTCCTCATCTCAGCCCTTGGCCGGTCCCTGGGTATTATGTCGGCGGCGTGCTTTTGACGCTGGTGCCGGGCCAGACGTCTTAAACCTGACACTTTTTTTAATGTGGACGGTTTCTCGACGGTGTCACGGATGTATCCAAGGCTTTATCCGATTTTATACATTGGAGGCATCTATTTATATATAACTGGATAACACAAGGCTTAATTTAGGTCCCTCCAAAAAAAGAGGCGCATCTTTTGAAATCGGCCTAAAGTTTGCAGTGCAACCCGTCGATGACTGGTTTGACCGCCGCCGCAAATCTTCGATTGAACGCCGAAAGTGGGACGGATCGATGGCCACCTCGAATGGACGGTTTATAGGAAGAGCGGCAGTTAAAGTCAAGGCAGTGGGGAGGGGAACGGTTCCACCCCGCGAAAAGCTACCATATGTTGTTTGTGTCGAAAAATTTGGCACAATAGGTACTAACTAAGCTTAATTATATATAAATTATACATAATTTCACTTGACACCCGGAAATGCTTCGATGAGGATGGAGTCTAACACCAAGAAAAGGTCCAAGGAGAAGATCTCGCACCATGATGCACTTCCACATCCAAACATCGGGATAGGCAGACAATCGAACATGGCGAAGAATTCACTTAAAAAAATACGAGAATCTCTTTTGATGAGCAAATCCGAACTCGCCAGGGAAGCCAATGTGTCACCGATCACCATTACGCGCATCGAAGAGGGAATGCCGTGCCGCATGGAGACCAAGCGTAAAATTCTTTTGGCCCTCGGATACAGTTTGTCGGACGCCAAAAAAATCTTTAGCGAATGAGAGTGGACTATGTTTGGTACCAAGAATCGATTGGTAGGACTCGATATCGGCTCAAAGGCCATCAAGGCCGCTGAAATCATCGAGAACAAAAAAGGTTACGCCCTGGCCAAGTTCGGCATGGTCGAAATGCCGCCCGGGCTGATCGAGGACGGCGCGATCAAGGACCCCGAGGCTGTGGCCGAGCTGATCCGCGGGCTGTTCAAAACCTACGGCATCAAAAATCGCAGCGTCGCGGTCTCCGTCGGCGGCTATTCGGTGATCGTCAAAAAGATCAGCGTTCAGAGCGCCACCGAAGCGCAGCTCCAGGACACGATCCACTTCGAGGCCGAGCAGTACATCCCCTTCGACATCAACGACGTGAATCTGGATTTCCAAATCCTGGGAGAAAACGAAAACAACCCCAACCAGATGAACGTGCTGTTGGTGGCGGCCAAAAAAGAGATGGTCAACGACTACGTGAACCTGGCTGAAATGGCCGGTCTGGACCCGAAGATCATCGACGTGGACGCCTTTGCCCTGCAAAACGTTTTCCAGATGAACTACGAACCCTCTCCCGAGGAGAACATCGCACTGATCGACATCGGCGCCAGCAAAACCTCGCTCAACATTCTCAAGGGCGACAACTCGGTCTTCATGCGCGACGTCTCCCTGGGCTGCGGCCAGATCAACCAGAAGATCGCCAGCCTGGTGAACTGCAGTACCGAAGAGGCCGAGGCCATGAAGTTCGGCGAGGGTGGCGACAGGATTTCGGCCGAAGATCTGTCGGAAATCATATCGTCGGTGGTCACCGACTGGTGCACCGAGATCCGGCGGGCGTTGGACTTCTTCTACTCCACCTATCCGGACGATCAGATCAAGCGCATCATTCTCAGCGGCGGCGGCGGTAATATTCATGAATTGCGCCAACTGCTGGCCGTGGAGACATCGGCCGAAGTGAGCACGATCAATCCGTTCCAGCGATTCTTCCTGGACGGTGCAAAATTCGACACGGAATATTTGGAAAAAATCGCCCCCCAGGCATCCATATGCATGGGGTTGGCCACCCGCAAAGTGGATGACAAATAATGATACGCATTAATTTACTTCCCTATCGGGCAGCCCGGAAGAAGGAGAACATTCGTTTCCAGTTGAATGTTTTCGTCGGATCGGTCGTCTTCGCGCTCCTGGTCGTCTTCTGGTACAATTCCATGCTCAACGGTCGCATCAGCGATCTAAATGGTGAAATTAAGACTACCAAGGAGCAGGTAACCAAATACCAGGCGATCAACAAAGAGATCGAAGAGATCAAGAAGACCCTGGCGGTCATCGAGAAGAAAATCGAGGTGATCACCGCATTGGAGCGCGACCGCAAGGCGCCGGTCCAGAATCTGGACAGCATCTACCATCTGCTGGTGGAAAAGCGCATGTGGTACTCCCAGATCGAGGAGAAGGGCGACTCCTTCAAAATTAGCGGCGTGGCCATCGACAACCAGACCGTGGCCGACTTCATGACACGCATCGATAAATCGGAACGCTTCCAGAATGTGCGTCTAGTGGCCAGCAAGCAGTACAAGCTGAAGGACAAGGAAGATCTGAGCCTCAAGCAATTCGACGTCAACTTTCAAAAGAAGACGGCTACCCAAAAACCGGCTGAGGTTAAAAAGAAATGAAGAAGGGCAATCCACCCAACAGCACCATGGCGCCTTTGTTAACAAGGATCGAGGATCTGACCAAACCCCAGCGCATCGGTATTTTTGCGGCCGTGCTGGTGATTATCTTCGGTCTCTCGATTTGGCTCCTGTTTTGGCCCAAAAACGGACAGATTAATGGTTTGAAGACCCAATTGGCCAGCGTGCAAAAAGAACTGGAGGCGGCCAAGAAGAATGCCGCCGAGCTCAACGATTGGCGCAACAAGATGAGCAAGAAAGAAGCCGAGTACAAGCAGGTGAGCCGGGCTTTACCGGAAAAAGAGGAAATTCCTTCCCTTCTGGCCGGCATCTCCCAGGCGGGCAAAGAGGCCGGATTGGAATTCCTGCTCTTCCAGCCCAAACCGGAAGTGCCCAAGGATTTCTACGCCGAGATTCCGGTGGATATTAACGTGAGCGGCAATTATCACCAGGTGGCGATCTTTTTCGATAAGTTGTCTAACCTGCCGCGCATCGTTAATGTCCGCGATGTCAAAATGGCGCCCCAATCGGCAAAAGATGAAACGAGCAGCCTGACCACCTCGTGTCAGGCCGTTACCTATAAGTTCATCGAATCGGCTCCCAAGCCGAAGGCGGGTCAACCAAAAAAGAAGACAGGCAAGGTCGAGAATGAATAGGCATTTAATCATTTTGCGAAAGAGCGTTTGGGTTATTCTCCTGGCAGGTGTGCTGGCCTGCGGCGAGGAGCCGCCTCCGGCCCCCCAGCCCAAAGCGGTGAGCAAGAAAATCGCGGTCCAGCAGGCCCAACCGACGCCGGTCACCACGAAGCCCTCGCCGGTGTCAACGCCGAGTCCGGAGGCGGGTCAGGCCGCACCCTTGGGAACGGCGGTTTCACCGACCCCGGCCGCATCCCCAGGCGCAGCCTCTGTTCCGGCCATACCACCCGCTCCGGGGAGCCCAGGCGTAGAGTTGGAGAAAGTCGCTCCCGGTGTGGTATCGACGGAAACATCGGACACGCCGCAAGGGACCGCGGCACCGGCCCTCACGCCTCCGGTTGGCGACGCCTCTCCCCTGGTTAAGGAGTCCATGCAGTTGGCGGCTTCCTACGATGCCGAAGGCCGATTCGATCCTTTCGAGCCGCTGTTCAAGGAGCAACAAACGCAATCCATGTCGAGCTCAAAAGACAAGCGCTCCAAACGAATCCCACAGACTCCATTGGAAAAGGTAGCGCTGGCCCAGCTCAAGGTAACCGCCATCATCCGTGCCTCCAGCGGCAATCGGGCCCTGGTGGAGGACGCCACCGGCAAGGGGTACGTGGTTAAGGTGGGAACCTACATGGGGCTCAACTCGGGCCAGGTGGTCCGCATCGACAACGACCGCGTCCTGGTCGAAGAGGAAATCGAGAACATCGCGGGCGAGCTTACCGTCGAGAACCAAGAGCTTAAACTTCAGAAACCTGCTGGAGAGCTATAACATGAGAACGATACAAACGTATATCGCGGTCCTGATCCTGTCCATTTTCGGTTTGACGGCCCTTTTTACAGGGTGCGCATCCCAAACCGGCTCCGGCGGCACAACCGGCGCTTCTTCCGCGCCCGGTCAAGCCACCATTACCGCCGTGACGGCCACCCAGGCCGCCGACCAGGTGGTGGTGGTCGTCTCGGCCGACGGCCCGGTCACCTTTTCGTCCTTGAAGCAGCCCGATCCCCTGGCCGTGGTGCTCTATTTTCCGGAAACCGCGGTGGACCAGGCCCGGGTGGATCTGCCGGCCGATATCGACCTGGTGCCGCGCATCACGGCGCGTCAAGGCAACGGCAACCGCACGGCGCGCGTGGAAATTCTGTTGAGCGCGGATGTGCCGTATACCGCCGTCCCGGAGGGCAACACCGTCCTGATCCGCTTCCAGAAGGCGGCTGCGGTCGCGCCGGCCCAGGCCGCGGTACCGTCCGCCGCGAGTTCATCGACCGCGACTGCCGGTGCGCGCGCCTCCAGCCCGCCGATTCCAGCTTCGAGCAAGGCCGCCTGGGTCAACAAGGTGGATTTCGTGGGAGAAGAAAACGGCAAATCCACCCTGGTGGTGGGAACGACCCAGGCCGCGGATTACCGCATCACCAAAATCTCACCCCAACGCATCGAAGTACGGCTGTTGGGAACCAATATTCCTTCCTATCACCAACGGCCGCTGATCACCACGCGCTTTAACAGCGCCGTGGATCGCGTCACCCCCACCCAAACCAAGGGCAAAAGCGATTCCTCGATCCTCATCGATATGCGCGAACCGGTGCCATATGTGGCCGAGCAGGCGGGCAACCAGTTGTTGATCCACTTCGAAGCCTCCGCGATTCCTCCCAAACCGCTGGAGCAGGCGGATCTGCCGGTCTGGAAACGGGTGCTCGACGAAGGCGATGCGCAAGGCGACGCGGCGACCACGGCCGTGGCGCGCGAAGTCGCAATGCCCATGGCCGCGCCGCCGGCCCCGCCCACGGGCGATGCCAGCATGGCGCAGGCCCCGGCCAACCGGGCCAATTTGGATCTGGCCGCCCTGGACGCGGCCGCGGCCCAGGAAGAGGCCGATATGCAATCCATGCTGGGGCCCCGCAAGAAGAACTACACCGGCGAGAAGATCGCCCTGGATTTCTACGAAACCGATATCAAGAATGTCTTCCGTATCCTGCGGGAGGTGAGCGGCAAGAATTTCGCCATCGACAAGGATGTCACCGGTAAGGTGACCATGACCCTGGACGAGCCGGTACCTTGGGACCAGGTGCTGGACCTGGTGCTGCGCATGAACCAGTTGGGCAGCGTCCAGGAGGGCGACATCGTCCGTATCGCCACGCTGGAGACCCTCAAGAAAGAGGATGATTTGCGCAAGGCCAAGCTGGAAGCCTACCGCAAGGCGCGCGAAGAGGTCAAAGCCCTGGAGCCGCTGGTGACTCGCTATTTCCCGGTGAGTTACTCCAGCGCGGTCAACGAAGTCAAGCCGCACATCGAAAAGATCCTGACCAAGGACCGCGGCAATGTAAGTGTGGATGAGAAGAACAATCAGGTGATCGTTACCGACACAGCCGCCGTCATGCGCCAGGCCGAGGAAATCATCCGACGCATCGACAAGGTGACCGCCCAGGTGGTCATCGAGGCCAGAGTGGTCGAAGTCAGCGACAACTTCTCCCGCGAGCTGGGCATCGATTGGACCATGAACTACGGCCCCGGTTTACTCGGGGATTGGGTTACCGGCACCGATATGGCCATGAACTTTCCCTCCCAGGCCAATTCCACCATCGGCGTCAGTTTTTCGCGCTTGACGGGTGTGCCGTTCGTGCTCAACGCCCAGATCAATGCCCTGGAGACGACCGGCGAAGGTAAAATTCTGTCTTCTCCCAAAATTCTGACTCTGGACAACAAGAAGGCCAAGATCAAGCAGGGCGTGGAGTATCCTTACCTGGAGCGCGACTCGTCGGGCGGTTCGTCGGTGAAGTTCAAAAACATCGACCTGCTGCTGGAGGTGACGCCCCACGTGACGCCGGACAACCGCATCTCCCTGGTGATCTTCATCACCAAGAACGATGTGGCCGGAATCACAGCCGGCGTGCCCTCAGTGGCCACCAACGAAGCCCAGACCGAGCTGCTGGTCAACGACGGCGACACCATCGTCATCGGCGGCATCATCAAAGCCTCGGAAAGCAAGGGCTCGGACGGGTTCCCGGTCTTGAACAACATTCCCTTGCTGGGCTGGCTGTTCAAGAATACGACCACCAAGAAGCAGAGCAACGAGCTGTTGATTTTCATGACCCCGCGCATCGTCCAATTGGAGCAAGTGGCGGTACAGTAGAAGATCTTCGGTCGGTTCAAAGATTAGCGAAGTTAACGATTAGATCAGTATATGGAGGAAATAGATGCGACGAACGGACCTTAGAATGGCATTGATTTTAATGGTTTTGGCGGCTTTTGGGGTCTTTGGATGCAGTTCATCCAGCGGTCCATTGGATGAAGTTGGACAGCGATATACAACCAGTCTTTCCATTGAAGACAATGGCGAAGAAACGCTTGACATAGATGTCCTGCGAGACATGTGCGATAATGAGACTGAACCATTTACCAATGTATTTGCAATCTTAACAATCGCGGTAGATGCGAGTGCTCCCGGCCTAACGCTCCAAAGCTATACAATACAATATACTCCCTTGGCTAGCCCCGATGGCAGCGGCGATGTAGTTATTCCGCCAGATCTGGTATCGCCCCAAACTGGTTATGCGAACTTTGATGTGGCTCCAGGAGGTTCCGGTGAGTTAGAAGTTACATGCATGTCCATCGATACTAAGAGTGAATATGTTAACAATTGGCCGCCAGGTTTGGACATTGCATTATATAGGATACGGATAACGTTCCATTTTGAGAATACAGTGGGTGAAGGTATCGATGTCACTATAGATAGAACCGTATATTTGGGCAATTACGATAACTGCTAATTTTCCCAAGCTAATATGTTAAATCGTTCCCACGCCGGCGTGTGGGAACGATTTTTTTACCTCCGCCCCAACCGCTGCTTGGCTTTCAAGGCCAAATCGCTTTCCTGAGGGGCCAAGTCGATCACCGTTTCAAAGGAAGCCCGGGCCTGGGCGGTTTGGCCTGTGGCCAGGTAGGCTTCGGCCAGATAGTAATGAATCTCTGGGGTCTTGGGTGAGAGCTGCACCGCTCTCTCCAACGCGCGCTGGGCCTGGCGACCCTGGTTCATGGCCAGATAGGTCCGGCCGCTGCCCACCAGGGCGTTGACCAGGTCGGGTTGCAGCTTTAAAGCCTCTCGGTAATAATTCAGGGCTGTATTGTAATCCTTTTTATTGAAGTAAGCGTACCCCAGATTGGAGAGGGGGTATTGCGGCGTGGCATAGAGCGCGTCCTTGGTAATCTCCTTGAAAGTGGCGATGGCCAGATCCCACTCTTCCACCGCCAGGTAGGCGCTGCCCAGGTTGTTGCGCGCCGGCGTGTAGCTGGGTTTGAGCTCGATGGCTTTTTTGAAATGGCTGATGGCTTCGGGCATCATTTTCTTGGACATGTAAACCAGTCCCAGATCGTTGTGCACGAAATGGTCGTCGGGATTGAGTTGCTCGGCCTTGATCAATTCCCGCAAGGCGGAAGTATAATCCCCCTGGTGCATGTAAGCCTCACCGATTTCACGGGTGGCAGCGCCCAGCTCAGTGTTGCGTTGGGTCTGCTGTCCGGCGCATGAACTAAAAACTGTCAGCAGCAGGATACTGACGAATACGCCCCATACGTTAGCTTCGATTTTCTTCATTCTAACCTCGTATTTCTTTGATGATCGGTTCTTATCGGATCGTACTAATTCTTGGATTGCCACACGACCAGGCCGATGCCTTGGGCGCTGAGCAAGTCGGTAACGGCCGAGTGCAGCGACGCATCCGACAGTAGCGTGGGTTTGTTTTCGGCATTGGTGTAAAGCAATCCGGGGACCGTGACCGTGGTGTTGTGCTCGGCCGGTCGCGGCGCCGCGAGAAACGATGGATTTTCGGCCAGGCGCTCGCCCAGCCCGACCAGGAGCTTGGCCGCGATGGTCATGTGGGTGTCGCCGGCGCCGATCTGCACCAGGGTAAGGCCGCTCTCCTGGATGGCCTTGGCCGCCCCGCCGTAAAGCTCGCCGAAATCCAATAAAACTTCCTTGCCGTCCAGTGTGGCCACCAGGTTGGCGAAAGCTTCGATCTGCTCTCCTCCAAAGGTAAAGGTGACCGGGACATTGGGCGCATAGGAGAAATTCAGGGCCTTGGACAGATGCTGCACGAACTCCCGCTGGCTGGTCGGCGTCAAGGCCAGGATGTTTTTGACCGCGTGACGGCTCCCGCCGATGGGCGCGGTTGCGGTCGCACCGCCGGGCAGCACCTCCTTGAGCACCAAACCGTTTTGCTCCAGATAGCGGCGCATGGATTCGGGGGTCTGTTCGTCGGCCGTTCGAATGGGGGTGATGCACAACTGGCGGCCGTCGCTGGCCGGCTTGACCCATTTGGCCCGCACGGCCACGTGCACCCCCTGATCCTCGAAGTCCACCGAGGTGGGTGTGTTGGCCTCATCTTCCACCGAATCGAAGATGGCGGCGATGATCTGCTGGGCGGAGTCGTCCTTGCTGTAGGCCACCACCTTGGCCTGGGGCATCTGCTTTTCGAGCAGCTCCGGGGCCTGGCCCATTATTTTTCCGTCCTGGGAGAAGAAGAGCCGGTGGCGGTCCAGTTCCATCAGGGGATGCCGGGAGAGGTCGATTTCTAAATCGGTGCGCCCCTCCCGGGGTACATAGTAGGTGCCTTTGGCGAGGAGTCGGCCGCCCACGGTGGCCGCGGCTGCAGCCAGGGGGTCTTGGGGCGTTGGGGTGGCGGCCGGCGGCGGCGGGGCGTTCTCCGGAGATCGGCCCGCTGCACCGGCCAGGGGCTCCGGCGCCGCGTCGGGAGCCAAAGGTTCGCCTGTCCCGCCGCCCTCTTTGGCGGCCAGGGCTTCCCACTGCTTCTCGCGCGTGGCGGGATCGGGCAGGTAGATCTTCTGTCCGGCGTAAATGCGGTTGATGTCTTTGATTTCGGGATTGGCGGCCTTAAGCAGTTCCACGCCTTCCTTGTACGCCTGGGTGCCGAGACGGCCGTAGCGCCGGGACACGATCTGATGGACCGTGTCGCCGCGCTGGATCTCGTAGGCTTCGGTTTTTTGTTCGAGCGCATCCAGATCTTTGTCCTTGGACAAGTTGACGATGGGGATGGTCACCACGCCGCTGTCCTGGCCCGGCAAGGAGCCATGCTCGAGCTTGCGCAAGGGAATGTCGATGGCCTGACCGGGCCGCACCAGGTCGATATCCGGCACATGCGGGTTCAGGCGCTGGAAGATACCCAGAAAGTCGCGGAAATCCTGATTAGCGATTTCGCCTTTCTGGCGGAAGATTTTAAGTACCCAATCGCCCCGCTGCACCACGTAAGGTTCGCACAGGACGTCCCAGCCGCGGTCGTAGCGGACGATGTAGTTCTTATACACCAGGCTGCTGGCCTGGGCGGCCGGCGGTCCTAAGATCCAGACGAGAAGAAAGACGGCCGACCCGATTCCCCGCAAGCATTGGGTGCGCATCCAGCCGGCGTGCTTCCTGGTGGCTTTGCCATGGGGTTCAATCATGATTGCTGCCGCTCGTTATTCCTTTTTCTTCACAAGCTTCAAATCGAGGGCGATGTCCCGGCTCACGGCCTGCACGAAGCTGTCGAAGGCTTCGCCGGACAAGGGCCGCCCCGGGGCCGGCACCTGCGCCAAGTCGCTGGGGTGGATGTAGATCGGTGCGTTCATCAGCGCCGGCTGCGGTGCTACTTCGAACTCCGCCGGAAATCGATCGGAGAAGTAAAGATCCTGGAACCCGGCGAATTTCAGGGCATGGGCCGTGGAATCGATGATGGCCGTTTCGGTTTTGTCGGCCAGGCCCATCTCCACCGCGCGTTTGAGGCCGGCCAGACACTCGCCGCCATGGGTGCAGGCAATATGGCCGTTGCGGTTGGCCTGCAACTGCCAATCCATGATCTCCTGTTCGGCCACCTGCACGAAATGCACCCGCTGGCAACCGGCCCGGGCGTTGTACTGCTCCACCAACTGGATGACGCGGGGCATGGAGACCGGGTTGCCGATCATGGCGGCCTGGGCCACCGAGGCGCGCACGTTCTGGGGCACGAATTTTCGCCGGTCGCGATCGGTCTCGCGGTAGTATTGGTAGACCGGGTCGGCATGGGAAGATTGCACGCCGATGATCTTGGGCAAGGCCGTGATCAGGCCGATCTGGTGGAACTTCAGAAAGCCGCTCATCACGGCCGTGATGTTGCCGGCGTTGCCGATGGGCACTACCACCACCTTGTCGGCCACGTCATACTCGAACTCCTGGGCGATCTCATAGGAGTAGGACTCCTGTCCCAGGACGCGCCAGGCGTTCTTGGAGTTGAGCAGGGCCACTTCGTACTGTTCGGACAGGGCTTCGACCACTTTCATGCAATCGTCGAAGACGCCTGGAATTTCGTACACCTTGGCGCCGCTGCCCAGCGGCTGCGACAACTGCTGGGGGGTGACTTTTTTGTGGGGCAGCAGCACGGCCGACTGGATGTCGGGGCGTAAGTAGGAGGCGTAGAGCGCGGCCGCGGCCGAGGTGTCGCCGGTCGAAGCACACACCGCCAGTACATTGGAAACCTTGCCGCTTTTGATCAGGTGGTTGATATAGCTCAGGGCGCTGGCCATGCCGCGGTCTTTGAACGAAGCGCTGGGGTTCTGGCCGTCGTTCTTGTAGTAGAAGCGCAGGCCCACATCGCGCTGCAAGCCCCGATTGGCTTCCACCACCGGCGTGTGGCCTTCGCCCAGGTAGACCACCGCATCCAGGGGAATGTTGGGTCCGATGAACTCGTGGTAGCGGTAGATGCCCTTGAGGGCCGGCAGGGTCAGCATGCGCCGGTAATCGAAGATCCGCCGCCATTGGGCGGCCGGGATCTCTTTGAGTTGTTCGAAGTGGGTATCGTGGAGCAGCAGCACTTGCCCACACTTGGGGCAGGTGTAGAGCAGTTTCTGGATATCGAATTCCGCCGCGCAGGAGAGGCAGCGGTAGATCAGCCGCCCCGACGGCCACGGAATCAGGTGGGGTTGTATGTCCGGGGGGAACTGTTCCGGTTTCATGGCGCGATGCGATCCTTTCCGCCCATGTACGGGCGCAGCGCCGGGGGAATCACGATCGATCCGTCGGCTTGCTGAAAGTTTTCCAGCAGGGCCGCCACCGTGCGCCCCACGGCCAGGCCCGAGCCGTTGAGGGTGTGCACGAGCTGGGTGCCCTTTTGACCTTTGCGTTTGAAGCGGATGTTGCCCCTGCGCGCCTGGAAATCCTCGAAGTTGCTGCACGAGGAGATCTCGCGGTAGACATTCTGGATCGGCATCCAGACTTCGATGTCGTAAGTCTTGGCCGCCGAAAAGCCCATATCTCCGGCGCAGAGCAGCACCACGCGGTAGGGCAGTTCCAGGCGCTGCAGGATCGTCTCGGCGTTGGCCAGCAAGCTCTCCAGCTCGTCATAGGAGGATTCGGGCGTGGCGAACTTGACCAGCTCCACCTTGTTGAACTGGTGCTGGCGGATCAAACCGCGCGTGTCCTTGCCGTAGGAGCCCGCCTCGGAGCGGAAGCAGGGCGTATGGGCGGTGTAGCGAATGGGCAGCCGCTCTTCGGCCAGAACCTCTCCCTGGTGGATGTTGGTCACCGGCACTTCGGCCGTGGGGATCAGGAAGAAGTCCCGGCCGTCCAGCTTGAACAGATCTTCTTCGAATTTGGGCAACTGACCGGTGTTGGTCATGGTCTGGCGGTTGACCATGAATGGCGGCAGCACTTCGGTGTAGCCGTGTTCCGTGGTGTGGATGTCCAGCATGAAGTTGATCAGGGCCCGCTCCAGGCGGGCGCCGGCGCCCAGGTAGAGCGGAAAGCGCGCGCCGGCAATCTGGGCGGCCCTGGCAAAATCCAGAATACCCAGGCGCTCGCCCAGGTCCCAATGGCCCTTGACCTCGAAGTCGAAGCGCGGCGGGGTGCCGACGGTTTTGACCACCGGATTGTCTTCCGCACTGTGCCCCAGGGGTACCGAGGCATGGGGGATGTTGGGGATGTTGAGCATGAGCTGCTGGAGTCGCTCCTCGTGGCCCGCCAGTTCGGGCTCCAGCACCTTGATACGGTCGCCCACCGCGCGCATTTCGGCCATCATCTCTCCGGCCTCCTGCCCCTTCTTTTTGAGCTGGGCGATCTGTTCGGAGGCCACGTTGCGCCGGTTGCGCAGTTGTTCGATTTCGGAAAGCACCGCGCTGCGCGCACGATCGGATTCACTAAAAACGCTCCAATCGATGGTGCCGTGGCGTTTGGCCAGGGCTTCCTGGACGGCCGCTAAATTTTGTCGTACAAACTTGATTTCCAGCATACCATACCTATATTGATCCAGTTTTTTTCTTAAAGCCGGCCACTACCGTCCAATAGGGGCTTCTGGCCCGCCGGTGGGCCGGAAAGACAAAGCGAAAGCAAGTGCACCGTGGCCAAAACTGTACTGCAAGCATGTGATTTGGTCAATGTTTAATATGAGTTGAGGCCTGTGCCCGGTTGCGGTAGAACGTCCTTTAGAGATGCGGACACCTTTATGGAAATCGGAGAGAGCGATGGAGGAAATCAGAGAGAAGAAGCAAGAGTTGCGTAACGAGATGGTGCGGAAAATAACCGCCATGCCCCAAGAACAGTTGGCCGCCAAAACCAAGGCCATCGAGAACCGGCTGTTCGAATTCGCCAACTTCCTGGAGTCGCGCATCGTATTGCTCTATACGCCGGCCCAGGTCGAAGTGAATACCATGGAGATCCTCAAGCGCAGCTACCTCTACAACAAGATCGTTGTGTTGCCGGTTTTCGATCCCCAGAACCGCGCCACCCGCCTCTATAAAGTGGACGATCTGGCCAAGGATCTGGTCACGGGTCTGCGCGGCAATCTGGAACCCAATCCCAAACGCTGCAAAATTGTGCCCATGGATTGCCTGGACATCGCCATCATTCCCGCGCTGGCCATGGACGAAAAGGGCGGACGCCTCGGCCTGGGCAAGGGGTGCTACGATCGCCTGATCCCGGATCTGCCCATGACCACGCGCAAGGTCGGCCTGGTTTTGGAAGCCCAGATTCTTGCCAACGTGCCCACCGAAGGCCATGACAAACATGTGGACATCGTGATCACCGAAGAGCGCATCGTCTACAAGATTTAATCGGAGATGGCCTTGGTTCCAGGGGCGGCTGGATTGAGCACCGCTTCCAGCCGCTTGAGATTGGACGGCTCCCCCACCGCGATAACGGTATCGCCGGCTCTCAACTCCGCTTCAAACGATGGATTGAACAGCATTTGGTCGTTGGCCTTCTTGATGGCGATGATGATCAGTTGATATTGCTGGCGGATACCGGAATCCTTGAGCATCAAGCCATTGAGGGCCGAGGCGTCGGCCACGGGTATCTCTTCCATCTGGATGTCGTTGTGATGCTGGGTGAAGGCCAGCTCCAAAAAGTTGGTCACCGTGGGGCGGATGATGCGTTGCGCCATGGTGGCGGCGCCGATTTCGTAGGGCGCTTCCACCGTATCGGCGCCGGCGGCCGTGAGTTTCTTCTTGGCCGCTTCGTTGCCGGCCCGCGCGATGATCGTTAAACGCGGCGCCAATTGACGTGCCGTGAGCACGAGAAAGACGTTGTCGATGTCGGTGGCCAGGGCGGCGATCAAGGCCTTGGCGCGGTGCAATCCGGCTTTCAGCAAGACGGCTTCTTCGCCTGCGTTGGCGCAGAGGTAGATCATCTTCTTCGATTCGAAGGTGTCGATAAATTCCGGGTTCTTATCGATTACAACCAAATCGAAGTTCTCCCTCCGAAGCTTGTCGCAGATCACTTTGCCGATACGGCCGTAGCCGCAAATGATGTAGTGATTTTTCAAACGGTCGATTTTTCGATCCAATTTTCGTCTCCCCAGCAATAAGAGAATGCGCCCTTCCACCATGAATTGGATAACGGCGGCGGCCACATAGAAAAAAAAGCCGACGCCCAGCACGATCAGCGCCATGGAGAAGATTCGGCCCGAGTTCGAGAGCGGGTGGACCTCGCCATACCCCACCGTGGCCAAGGTGGTGATGGTCATGTAAAGGGCATCGATGGCGTTCCAGCCCTCGATGAGCATATAGCCGGCGGTTCCAAGGCCTGCGAAGAGGATGGAAAGCAGTACCGACCATGCGAAACGCGCAGTGGTTTTCATTCAGGATATTGCCTGGCTGCTTGCGGTGGTGTTACTCCCGGCGCGGATCGGCCTGTGTTGACGTCCAGCCGTTCAGCGCTATCTTCGTATCTTCATTTTTATGAAGAATCGAGATAAATTGCAAGTTCCAGCATAAAACCAAAACCGAAGGGTGGGGTGCCGACTATCCGCTTGACCGTGTTGGCGGGCTCTGATAGACGGTCGCGGGGATGGGGGGTAGAGCCTCAATGAAATTCGATCGCCTGCGTCAGGACATGGTAGAAAAACAGATCGAAGCCCGCGGCATTCGCGATGTCAACGTGTTGGCCGCCATGCGCAAAGTGCCGCGGCATCTGTTCGTCAGCGAAGCCTTGATGGACCAGGCTTACAACGATTTCCCCCTGCCCATCGGCGAGCAGCAAACCATTTCCCAGCCCTACATTGTGGCCGAAATGACCCAGGCCCTGCAACTGGGGCCGGATGACCGCGTGCTGGAAATCGGCACCGGGTCCGGCTATCAAGCCGCCATCCTGGCCCAGATCGCCTTCCGGGTCTACACCATCGAGCGCATCCACTCGCTCTACCTCAAGGCGCGCAAGCTCTTCGACCAAATGGGCTATCACAACATCGTCATGCGCTATTCGGACGGCACCACCGGCTGGCGGGACGAAAGCCCCTTCGATGCCATCATCGTCACCGCCGGCGCGCCCGAGATTCCCGAGGTGCTGGTCAACCAACTGGCCGTGGGCGGGCGCCTGGTGATTCCCGTGGGCAACCAATACGTTCAGGAGTTGATCCGGCTGGTGCGCAGTGAAAAAGGCGTGCAGCAAACCAATCTGGGCGGCTGCCGCTTCGTCAAACTCGTGGGCGAGCACGGCTGGAGCGAAACATGATGATCGTGGCGGTCCTCGAATACTTCCCCCCAAGCCCAATCTGAAAACAGCGAAGCTGCCGCCTTCCCAAAAATCGTCCCTTTGACCTGGGCGTCAATTCCCTGTCGGCCTGTTCGCGTTGATTTCTGATGATATCCATGAATACAGTTGGTTAGAGCGGCCGAAGGCGGACCGAAGCAAGGCATGGCTTTTGCTTGGAAGGTCCCAGGCGGCGCTGCCGCCGATGGATCTTATGGATGGGCCGGAACCAAGATGTTTACCAAAGGCCGACGTCGATCAGATCCCAAAGAGGCCATCCTCAGGGGGATCTATCACGATAACTTACGGATCACCGGCAACTCCATTGCCCTGGGAAGGTCCGCCCGCCAGCGGCTGGGATGGGCGCGCTGGGGCGGCATCGGCGCCATAATGCTGACCCTGATCCTGGGGGCCAGCACTGCGCTCAATCCGGCGCACAGTCCCAAGGCGGCCATGCCCGCGTTGTTCCGTTCTAGCGCTCCGGCCGCCGGCAGCGATCTGGGCGGTCCGGTCGTCAATCCAGCGCAAAGTGTTGCGCCCGCCGAACCGGGAGGGGCGAGCCTGCTGGCACAGATCCCCATTTGGGATTATGCGGCCTCCGGCGAACCGCACCGCGAAGACTACCGGCTGTTGTTCTCGCCGGATGACCGGGTGCGGCTCTCGTCGCTCTTCGGGCTGCAAGTCAAAACCATTGTCATCGATCCGGGCCATGGCGGGCACGATCCCGGCGCCATCGGCACCCTGGGCACCCAAGAGAAGGAGATCACCCTGGATGTGGCCTTACGGCTCAAGGAACGGTTGATCAAGCAGGGGCGCTACAATGTCCTGCTGACCCGCGAGGGCGACCAAAGCCTTGCCCTGGCCGGCCGCGTTGCGTTCGCCCGGCAGCATAAAACCGATCTTTTCATTTCGGTGCACGTAAACTCATTGCCCGACCAACGGCTGCATGTGATCGAAACCTACTACTTCGGGCCGCCGCTGAACTCCGATACCTTGCGGCTGGCCGAGCAGGAGAACAAGGAGTCCGGTTATGCCCTCGGCGAGATCGACGCGATCGTCGAAGATATCGGCAGCACCGTCAAGCGCCAGGAATCGGCCCGGCTGGCAGCGGCTATCCAGACCAGTCTCTTTCGCAACGTGAAATCCGAGGACTCAAAGGTGCGCGATGTGGGCATCAAAATGGCGCCCTTCGTCGTTCTGTCCAAAGTGGAGGTGCCCAGCGTGCTGGTGGAGATCTCCTGTCTGACCAAGGCGACGGAAGAGGCCAAGCTCAAGTCGCCCGAGTACCGTGAAAAAATTGCCGCCTATATGGAAGAAGGTATTGCGGCTTACCTGGATATAAACCACGCAATCGCGTTACATGGAGAAAAACGAGATGACTGAAAAACAAGAGATTCTGAACATCGGCATCGACCTGGGCACTTCGCGCAGCGCCATTTCGGCCAGCAACGGCCGCCGTGACTGGGTGGAGAGTTTCGTGGGCTGGCCCAAGGACTTCGTGGCCCGCAAGGTGCTGGGCAAAGCGATTCTCTTCGGCCAAGAGGCCTTGGAGAATCGGTTGTCCCTGGACATCTACCGTCCCCTGGAGCGCGGCGTCATCAAGGACGGCTCCGAACGCAGCGCGGCGGCGGTCAAGGAGTTGATCCGCCATCTCATCGAGACGGCCAAGGGCGACAACGGCTACACGCAGACCCGCGCCATCGTGGGCGTCCCGGCCGAGTCGTTCAAAGTCAACAAGTTGGCCATCATCAACCTGGTGTCCGATTTCGCCGACACCATCATGGTGGTCTCGGAACCCTTCTCCGTGGCCTACGGGCTCAATGCCTTGACCAATGCCATGGTGATCGACATCGGGGCCGGCACCATGGATTTTTGCATCATGCGCGGCACCATGCCGGCCGAAGCGGATCAAAGGACGATTTTGACCGCCGGCGACCATATCGATGCGCACTTGGACACCCTTCTGCGCGAACGCTATCCCGCCGCCGATTTTACACTCAACATGGTGCGGCGCTTCAAGGAGCAGCACAGCTTCGTGGGCCAACCGCCCGCGCCCGTGATCGTCGAACTGCCCGTGGCCGGCAAACCCACGGCCCACGACATCACTATGGAGATGCGCCGGGCCTGCGAAAGCATTCTGCCGGCCATGGTGGAGACCACCTTGGAACTCATCGCGGGCTTCGACCCCGAGTTTCAGAAGCAAGTCCGCAACAACATCATCCTGGCCGGCGGCGGCAGCCAGATCCGCGGCCTGCGCGAACACCTGGAAGGCGTGCTCAAAGAGTACGGTCCCTGTGCGGTCCAAACCACCGCCGATCCCCTGTTCGGCGGCGCCGATGGCGCCCTGGCCATGGCCGTGGACATGCCGGAAGAGTATTGGGAGAAGAGATAAAGGATAAGCCGAAAGCTTTAAAGATCCTTAACTAATACATTGGCCGTGCTCTTGTGCGCGGCTGCTTCCAAAGCCTCCACTGCCTGGTCCACCTCGCGCAGGGGTTGCTCGGCCGCCTCGGGCAGATCGTTGCGGCCGACCTTGTCCCAGGCCTCCAGCACCTGGGTCAGGCGCAATCCGTGAATATCCCGCGCCGGCTGATAGGCCGTGTCTTCCCGGCGCGGGTCCTCGACGGCCGATACCATCCCCGCCTCGATCAAATGCGTGAGCTCCTCGACCACCAACCCATGGGGCAAGCCGAGGTGTTCCGCGATCTCTTCGGCCGTTACGGGCGGCCGTCCGTCGCGGAAGTTATCGAGGATGCGTCGCAGCACGCAGACGGCCAATTTCTTTCGAAAGTAAAGACTGATGCCCTGGTAGTCCATGCGCAGCAAATGCTGGCCCATATGCTGGTGGGCATAGGCGATTTGCGCCCCGAACAGCGCGATGGTCCAACTGACTTGCAGCCAGATCAGAAAAAAAGGCAGTGCCGCGAAGCTGCCGTAAATGGCGTTGTATTTGGAAAGCAGCACCTGGGCGTTGATGTAGGCCCCTTGGGTGATCTGGAAGATGGTGCCGGCCACGACGCCGCCGATGATGCCTGACACCGGCCGCACGCGGGTGTGGGGCATTACCAGGTAGATGAGGATGAAGAGCAGCCAGATCAAGCCGAACGGCAGCAGCTTGAGCAGGGAAAAGATCAAGGGGTCGGCGATTTTGAGCACGGCCAGCCTGGAGGTCATGGCGGTCACCTGGGTGGTGATATAGACCGTGACGCTGCTGGACATGACCACCAGCAGCGGACTGATGATCATGATGGTCAAATAATCGGTGAATTTGCGGATGAACGACCGTGATGGCACCTTCCAGATTTCATTGAGGGCTGCCTCGATGTGACCCAGCACCTTGACCGCTGCCCAGATGAGCAGCAGCACGCCGATGCCGGCGATCAACTCTCCCTGGGTGTTTTCCAGCAGCGTGCGGGCAAAGCGGATGATGCGCGCCACCACCTCTTCCTGACCGGCCAGGCGCTGGTAGAGCTGGCTTTCCAGGCGATCTTGCAGTCCGAACCCCTTGGCGATGCCGAAGGCTAGAGCCATCACCGGCACCACCGAAAGCAGGCTGAAAAAAGTCAGGCTCGAGGCGCGCAAAGCGCAGTTGTCGCGCATATAGCCGCGAATGGCCAGCAGCAGCATTTGCGCCGCGCGCAGCAGCAGGGTCCGAGGCCTGGAGATCTCTCCGCGTCCGGCGCGCCAGATATCTGTGGACAAGAATTGGATGACCTTTTCCTTCATGGTGCGTATGGGCGGCATGCTGCGGTTCCTTCCATGGCTGGGGTGGCGGAAACGAACCCATTCTAAGGCAGGTGGGAGACAGGTTTCAAGGAATAAAGCGCAGAGGGCCTCATCGGCCAACCGTCCGGCGGCAGACCGACAGTAAATATCATGGATGGCGTGGTCTATTGGGTATGCGCAGGGTGATTGTGGTTCCTTTGCCGGGGCAACTCTGAAGGTCGATGCTCCCGCCGTGTTCATCGACGATTCTCTTGACATTGGCCAGCCCGAGGCCGATGCCCCGCGCCCGGGTGGTAAATAGCGGCTCAAAAGCCCGCTGATGCGTCGCTTCGCTCATGCCGACCCCGTTGTCGATGACTTCGATGACCACAAGCTGCTGGTCGAGATGGGCATGGATGCCGATTTCCGGTCGATATCCGTCGCCGCGCGCCTCTTTATCGCCGGTTTTGTCTTTCACCGCCTGGGCCGCATTGGTGAGCAGGCTGACCATCGCCTTTCTCAGCTTTTCTTTATCATGGTAAACCGCTCCCAGGTCCTGGGGCAGTTGAAAATCGATGGCGATGCCTTGTGCTTCCCCGAACTCCTTCGCCACCTGTTCCAGCCATGGAACCAGCGCTTGTCGGGAGACGAATATTTCGCGGCTGAGCGTATATTCGAGCAGCTCTTCGATGATGGCGTTACACAAGGATATTTGCTCGTCGATGCGGTTGAAGTGCTTTTCTATTTTCGGGTTGGCCCCCTGGATATGGCGCTGCAGATAGTAGTTGGAGGTGCGGATGACGCCCAACGGATTGCGCAGTTCGTGGCTCACCATGGCGGTCACCTGGGCGAGCAGGGCCAGTTTTTCGCTGTCGAGCCGGCGTATTTTTTCTTCGGCCTGTTTATACTCGGTGATATCGTGGAAATACCATATCCGGCCAAAATTTTTCCCGTCCTCGCCGATCATCGGGCTGGAGTAGCGTTCGAGGGTTCTGCCGTCGATCAGGGAGATTTCTTCTCGGCTCTTTTCGTTGGGATGCCCGTATAGGTATTTCACTTGCGCCATGAATTCTTCGGGCGCCGCCAACTTATCCATTACGGATTGCAGCGCGCGCTCGTCGGACTTGGTCGCCACGATATCTTCGGGTATCTGCCACATATCGACAAATCGGCGATTGAAAGAAACCATTCGGCCGGTCTCGTCCACCACGAGGATGCCGTCCAGGGAAGTCTCCTGTTGGGTCGAAAGGATCATGTTCAGCGAGGTCAAGCCTTGGGTGTGCGCATGGATTCTGCCCAGAAGTTCGTCCAGGGCCGTTTTCACCAATCCGATTTCCTTGCTGATCCACCCTTTAAGCTCCGGCAGCAGGACGACATCGCCGACGCTTTTCGAGCCTAGCGCATCCGCCAACCGATGCAAAGGGCGCAACAGCGCGATGAGAAACAGCCAGCAAGCAAACAGCATCGCCATGAGCACGCCCGTCGCCATTAAAAATGTTTTCAGGACGTCATTTTTTAACTGATTGAAGAACGCTTTGCTGCTGTGGAATCTGGCAATGCCCACAAGCTCCCTGGTGGTCCTGGAAAAGAGCGGGATGTCGACACTCAGAAGATCTTGGTCCCTGGGCCTTGGCATGGCGCTCTGCCAGCGGCTTAAATCGAGATCTCCTTCCTTCACACGGAGCACATCATAATCGATGATCAACTCCACGCCCAGCACCAAAGGGGTCTTGGTGGCGGGTTCCTCGAGAAGCAGCAGACTATCGATGATGTTGACGATCGCATCCCGTCGAATCTCTTTTTCCGATAATGCGGTGGCCAGGCCCACGGCATGCGCCTGGGCCAGGGCGTTGATATCCGACTGCATTTCGGCCTCAAGGCGCGGTGCCAGATGGTATATCCAGAACGCGGCAAACACACCCTCTATGAAGACGGCCGATATCACAAACAGGATGGTGATCCGTGCCCTCAGCGAAGAGGGGTATGCGTCGCGGGGGTTAGTTTTCATAGCGCATGGCCACTCTCAAAAAGAAGGACTTGATGCGCACATTGGAAGCCTGTAACGCTGCCACGTTCAGATAAGGCAGCAGTCTGTCGCTGATGTGAATTCCTCCCATGACGCCGCGCTCCACGTCCCCCTCGAAAGGCGAGAAGACGACGACGCGCTTGGCCTGGCCGTAGTCGATTACGGCTTGAAGATGATCCGCGAGGGGCTGGGTCAGGAAAATACCCGCCGGCACCTGCTGGTCGAACTTGCCCAGGGAAAGCGCATCGGATACTTCGATGCGTAAGGGGATGCCGCGTATTTGACGGACTTGCTCCAGGTGCACCGCCAACTGCCGGGCATGGGTTTGCTGGTCGGTGTAGAGCAGAATCAAGAGAAGTGACCCGTCCGGGCTTTTTTTGTTTTCGATGCCCATGTCCGCCGCCAGGAGGCTCGGAAACAAATCGAGTCCGGCCCGGATGCGTATCTCCGCTTTCTCGTCGGCCCAGGCGCTGCCGCCTTCGAGGCAGAGCCAGAACACTAGCAGTACGACGGCGCACGCCGCAATAAAACCGGCGCTTGCGCGATTGGATTGGGTGGCAGGTGAGTTCTTCCTAAAAAGCATAAGATATACTGGCCCACCATAATCTACCGGGGCGCGGGTAGTCCTCTGCGTATGTGGGTACGGGGTTTCCCAGAAAATCCGTGGTGATGGGCGCCGGATCGCGGATATCCGCGTCAAGGATATTCTTGATCCCCGCCCGCAGCGTCAGGCCCTCGATCCACAAATTAAAAATCGAACCGGCGGTATCCATTGTGAAATAGCCTTCCAGATCGTCGCGGTCATCCAGGGGGACTCTCTTGCGATCTCCCACATAGCGCCCGCTGAGGCTGAACACCAAGTCATCGGTAAATTCGTACAGCATCCCGAGGTTGCCGAGCCAGCTGGCAACCTCGCTGACCACGGCGCCTTGGTCGTCTTCATCGCTGTGCATATAAGAAAGGGTGCCATCCAGCTTCAGGCTTCGGCTCAACTGCTGTTCGAGGCCGAGTTCCGCGCCCACGACGGAAGTTTCCCCGGCATTGGTATAGACACGGTTCACCGGGATGATCAAATCCTTTAGCTCCGAGTAGAAAAGCGTCGTGCGGACCGCGGTCTTCGGCAAGCGATAGATGTATCCCAATTCATAGGTGTCGACGGTTTCACTTTTGAGATCTTCGTTGCCCAATACCACTGGACTGTTTTTCGCATACAGTTCGCTGAAGGTGGATGGACGAAAGGCCCGGGCATATTGCGCTTTCATGATATGGCGTTCGGTCATGCGCCACACGGCGGCGATCCTGGGGCTCAGATCCGAGCCCACGTCGTCATAGTGGTCGTAGCGAAAACCGGCGGTGATATCGATGGCGTGGCCGGCCTTGAATTCGTCCTGCAGGGTGATGCTCTGGCGCAAGCGTTCGAGATTTTCATCCAACCAGTTTTCGTCTCCGGTAAATCTGACGACCTCGTCAAGCGGGGCACCAGTGGAAGGAACGTAATTGGTCTCCTGCCAGACGTCGTCCAGATTGTGCTGGGACACGGAATAGCCCAAGATAAAGGTATGATTGCGTATCCCTTTCCAGCTCAGATCGACGCCGCCGTTTACCCGACTCTCCTGGTAATAGGGGCGTGAGAGCAGGCCATCCTCATAAATGCCCAAGTACCCGGGGGGCTGAACAAAGAGCAACTTAGGGGCATACTCGTAGCGGTAGAATCCGAGCGTCACGCCCACGGTTGTATCCGGTGACAGTTTAAGGTTTTGATGGGCTTCCGTGCCCCAGATTTTCACATTGAACGAGAGCCGGTCATCCGGCGGGGGCAGCGAGCGGACGAGGCCGAAATGGTCGCCCCAAGCGCGATCGATGTAAAAGGCGTTCAATGAAAAGCCTTTGAAGCCGAGATCGAAAATCGCGGACGGCATGCTGCGCGCTTCATTGGTCGGCCCCGGTGCATTGGAGATGTCGGCCATGCCCAGATTATAAAGCTGATCTTCTCCGGAATCGATATCCGCGCCATCCGTTTGCGTATGCGCCAGATTTAGGCTTAGGGAGAGATCTTTTTTTGGATTTTTAAAGGAGAAAAGCCCCCCTGCGCCAAAGGAGTTGTAGCTGCCCACCGATCCGTCCAGGCGGTTGCCGTCTTTGCGGGTAATGACATTGATGACCCCGGAATAGGCATACTCGCCGTGAATGGCGGACCCGGGACCGGCAATCACTTCGATCCGCTCGATCTGAGCGATGGGCAGGTAGAGCGGTTCGTTGCCGTTTCCAAAAAACAAGGAGTTGACCGAAATGCCGTTTAATTGGATGTTGACTTTTCCGGTAACGGAGGTCTTGCCGACCCCTCTGATCACGACATTGGCGGTGCCCACATGGCTGATGGCGGTTTCGATGCCGGGCACGAGGGTTAAGGCCTCCAATACGTTCTGGACCCCTCGGGCTTGTAGATCTTCGCCCTGCAAGACGGTGACCGTTCCCGGCACGTAATCCGTGTTCAATTTAGATTTGGTGGCGATTTCGGTATGCTTATCCAGAACCGAAAGCAGGCGGCGCATCTCGAGTTCATCTTCCAGGGAATCCGATTCCCGCGGTGCGGGCGGATCGACCGCGTCCTGGGCCGCTGAAAGGTGGGGGAAAAGGGCCATGGATATCAGCAGGAGCGAAAAAGCGATCCGGAAACGATTCTTAAGCGTCATGGGAAACCTCCACCCACTTCAATCTCCGATGTCGGTATGCGTGTCCAGGGCGTTATCCGCTGCTTCACGATCGCTGGAAATCAGCATAAAGCCGCGTCCGGAATTCTGTCAAACGGATTCGAGGGGCGTGCAGGGTCTACTTGCCCGCGGTCTTCGCGCTGACTCAGGAAGAAGGCGGGGCGGAATGGATTGGGCGTGGGTGTTACGGCACCAGGCGCACGTTGTCGATGTAGATGGTGCGCGGCCGGGCCAGGCGGACGGCGAAGATCGCGAAGTTGTCGATCTGCTCCATTTGCATGGGCCGCTGCTCGGGCGCGTTGCGGATCTCTTCCAGGGCAATCGTGATGGTCCGCCATCCCGGCTCGAAGCGGTAGGTGCGGTTGAAGCGGTCAGTGTAATGGTAGCCCCGGCGGTTGTGCTCGGTGTCGTTGACCCGGCAGGTCAGGTCGATGGGCTCGGGTTCCGGATTGAAAACATCGATGCTCAAAAAGGTGAACCCACGCCAATCCCTGGGAAAATAATTAAGGCTCACGCCGCTGTACATTTCGGTTCCCAGTGCGACGCCAAGGGATGCCCGGCCCTGGGAGTACACCCGGCGCTGGACGAAGTACTGGGCGTCGCCCGACCAGCGTTCGCGCTCGAAGGGCGTCTCCAGTCCGCTGAGGAGCGGAAACTGGCGGCCGGCCACGATTTCGTCGAACAGCGCCCGCCCGACCGGTGCCGCCTCCCATAGCACCAACCCGATCAACACAAATTTCAATCCCCAGTGGAGCGCTTTGGGAAGTTCTTTGGCCGCGGGCGCGCAACAGAAGAGACCCAGGGCCGCGCCGATCATATTCTTGCGCAGGTCCAGCCAACTGAACATGCGTCCGATCCGCAGTTGGATCAGCTCGATGCCCAAACCCAGCAGCGCCATTGCACCCAGCACCACGAGCAGTTGGGTCCCCAAGCGGCTGGTGGCCAACTTCTTCCAGCGCGAGACCAGCATATAGGCAAAGAGGCCGAAGGCGGGGATATGGCCCAGGTCCCAGAGCCGATTCAGGGAGCGCACACCGTATTGGCCATCGCCCAGGAAGAAAAGGGCCGCGCACACCAAAACCGCGGCCCAAAGCAGAAATGCAGTAGTTCTGGATATCATTTGGCGGGCTGGCCCAGGGGTCGGGTCAGTTGCACGGCCACCACTTCGCCCCGGGCGCACACTTCCCCTCTGGATGAGAGCGATGTGCTGACCACCACCTTTCGCCCCTTGATCTCCTTGACCCGGCCGCGCAACTCCAGGGGGGCGTCGATGGGCGTGGGCCGCAAGTAATCCACATGCAGCGAGGCGGTGACGAAACGCAATTCTGTGCCGCTGTCCATGGACAAGCCGGCAGCGCGGTAGGCCGCGGCCGCGGCCGTGCCGGTGCTGTGGCAATCGATGAGCGAGGCGAGCAGTCCGCCGTATACATAGCCGGGTATGGCGGTGTGGTAAGGTTGGGGGCTGAAGCGGCAGACCGATTCGTCGCCGTCCCAGTAGCTCTTGATCTGCAGGCCGTGGGGATTGAGCCGTCCGCATCCATAGCAGGCGCTGTGTTCGTCTGTGTAGTAATCTTGAAATGCTTTTTCGGTCATGGCGGCTCCTTCATGGGTTGGGGTGAACGATGGGTGCGACCATTCCGGTTATAGTCAAGGCGCCGCAGGGGTGTCAATGCACGGGTGCCCGGCAAAAATAACGCCGCCGGCATCGGCTCATGACCGCGAGTCGATGCCGCCGGCGTGTTTTGTTTCGGCAGGTGGTTAGAATTGGCTCTCTTCGGTGGACCCGGCGAGGGCCGCAACCGAGGACTGGCCTTCGGTGATGCTGTTGATGACCCGGTCGAAATAGCCGGTGCCCACGAATTTCTGGTGGGTGGTGCCCATGTAGCCGTCTTCCTTGCCGTGGGCGAACTCGGTTTGCTGGAAGCGCGAATAGGCGGCCATGCCTTCCTTTTTGTAGCTGTGGGCCAGATCGAACATGCCCAGGTTCAGGGTGTGGAAACCGGCCAGGGTGACGAATTGGAACTTGTAGCCCATCTTGGCCAGCTCTTTTTGGAAGGTGCCGATGGTCTTTTCGTCCAGGTTGGCCTGCCAGTTGAACGAGGGCGAGCAGTTGTAGGCCAGCAGCTTGCCGGGGAACTTGGCATGGATGCCTTCGGCGAAGCGGCGCGCCTCCTCGAGGTCGGGCTTGCCGGTTTCGCACCAGACCATGTCGGCATAGGGGGCGTAGGCCAGACCCCGGGCGATGGCCAGGTCGATGCCGCTCTTGATGTAGTAAAAGCCTTCCGATGAACGCGGCTGATCCTCGATGAAGGGCCGGTCGCGGGGGTCGATGTCGCTGGTGATCAGGCGGGCCGCCTCGGCGTCGGTGCGCGCCACCAAAACGGTGGGGACCCCGGCGATGTCGGCGGCCAGGCGCGCGGCAATCAGCTTGGTGATGAACTCCTGGGCCGGCACCAGCACCTTGCCGCCCATGTGGCCGCACTTTTTGGCCGAAGCCAGTTGGTCCTCGAAATGCACGCCGGCGGCCCCGGCCTCGATCATTTCGCGCATCAGTTCGAAGGCGTTGAGCGGTCCGCCGAAACCGGCTTCGGCATCGGCCACGATGGGCGCGTACCAGTAGGGGCCCTTCTTGCGACCGTCCAGCACCTGGATCTGATCGGCCCGGCGCAGGGCGTTGTTGATGCGCTGCACCACGTTGGGCACGCTGTTGGCCGGATAGAGGCTCTGGTCCGGGTACATCTGGCCGGCCAGGTTGTTGTCGGCCGCCACCTGCCAGCCGCTCAGGTAGATGGCTTTCAGGCCGGCTTCCACCTGCTGGACCGCCTGGTTGCCGGTCAGGGCGCCCAGAGCCGGAATAAAGTCTTCGGTGTGCAGCAGGTGCCACAGCCGCTCGGCGCCGGCGGTGGCTAGGGTGTACTCGATTTTCAGGGTGCCGCGCAGCTTGAGCACCTCTTCGGCGGTATAGGGGCGGACGATGCCGCTCCAGCGCGGGTCGTTTTTCCACATGTATTCGAGGGCCGAAATCTCATCGGGAAATACTTCATGGCACGTGAGACGGTCACACAGGGCCTGGGCTTTCTCAGCGACGGTTTGCATAGATCTTTTCTCCTTTAGTCCAGTTGTTCGTAAGCTTTCAAGGTCAGGAACGCTTTAAATGCTTCGGCGGCGATAATCTCTTCGAACAGGCGTTGGGCGCCATCGCAATTTCATCTCTTCCCTCCTGTATGAGGAGATATCGTCGTGCGCGGGTCGGGCGGTACGTTTATTCAAAGGGGTCGCTTGCCACTCGGGGGCTGCCGGGTCAGGCCGCGGTGAGTAACGGTCGATGCGTCCGGATCGGCTTTTTCGGTAATAATAAGGGATGGCGGAAAGTTGTCAACGAAAAGAGAAGAAAGTTGAAAGTCAAAAGCGCTTTTCAGGGATGATAGGGTTGGCCCGGCCGCAGGCGCTGGGCCTCGTTGTAAGGCAGAATGGGCGTGATGACCCCGGCGCGGATCTGGGCCTGGGTCGCCTGCCAGAAGGCCGGCGTCAGCAGGTCACCGTGGTGCTTCAAAAAGATCGCGCGCAAGTCCGGCGAAAGGGCCAGGAACGAGGCGAACTCTTCGGGAAACACATCGTTTTCGCCCACCATGAACCACGGCTCGTCGGAAAGTTCGTCTTCGTACCCCCGGGCCTGGGGCAGCCAGCGAAAGTTGCAGTCGGTCAGGGGGCACAGTTCGTCGTAGTCGTAGAAAACCACCCGGCCCAGTTGGGTCACGCCGAAATTCTTGATCAGCAGATCGCCCGGAAAGATGTTGATGCGGGCCAGGTCTTTGATGGCGAACCCGTAATCGATGACCGCTGCCTTGGCCGCTTCGGCATCGGCGCGCTGCAGGTAGACATCCAGGGGCACCATGCGCCGTTCCACATAGACGTGGTGCAGGATCACCCGCTGGCCTTCGATGGAACTGGAGTGCCGGGCCTCGTTCTGAATCTCGGCCAGCAGCTCGGGGGTAAAGCAGCAATCCTCGATCTCCAGGTTTTCGAACGTCTGCACATCCACCAGGCGGCCGGCCCGGTCGTGGCGAAACACGTAGTCATATTTTTCCATGACCTGTTTGGCCGTGGCATGCTTGGGCGTGGCGAAACGGTCGCGGATCAGCTTGTAGATCAATTGGTCCTGGGGCATGTTGAAGACGATCATCACCATGCCGCGCTGGCCGACGGCAAACCCGAAGCGGTCCAGGCTGCACACCCCCTGGTGGGCCAGCAACTCGCGGTACAGCTCGGTCTTGCCGTGCTTGTGATACCCCAGGCCGATGTACAGCTCGGCGGTGCGTTTGGTGGGCATGAGCAGTTTGAGAAAACGCACCAGCGCCTGGGGGCAGGGCGTTTGCACATGAAAGTAGGTGTGAGTGAAACTGAAGAGCACGCGGATTTCGGCGGTGCGCAGCAACAGGGCATCCACCTCGATCCCCCGGCTGGTGTTGGCCAAGGCGAACACCAGGGGCACGGATTGTTCGCGCCAGGAGAGCCGGCCGATGAGGTAGGCGCCGGTTTCCCTGAAAAAGGGCACGTGGATCATTTCGATGCGCAGGCGATCGCCGTTGGCGCGTTTTTTTTCCAGCATCAATCGGATGCGTTCGGCACACAGGCGGCTTTCCACCGAAAGATTCGCGAAGGGGGTGCGAAAAGCGAAGCGGCCCAGGATGCCCTGGATGTGCTCATCGGTCACATGCTGCATTTCAATGCTGAATATCAAGGGGGGGTGGGCCGGGCAGGCGTCATGGGAGGGCTCCGGCGCCACGAATTCCAACTCCGGATCGATGCCCACGGTCTGCAGGATGCGCCGGTTGATGGAGTTATAAAAGGTGCAGGCCAGTTCGGCATCGGGCCTTGCATCCAAGGACGCCGCAAAGCCGGTTTTGATGGCCAACCACAGCCGCGGGTTCTGGGCATACAGACCCAGCTCGTCCACGATCCGGCGGCAGGTGGCGGCCACCACCTGCTGATAGAGGTCCAGGCGCTCCACCGTATCGTCATGCATGCCCTTCCAATCGCGTTGTTCGAAGCGCTCGGCGGCCCGCCGGGTGATGGCGGCAAATTCGGCGTTGAACTTCTCGTATCCTCGCCATATGCGCGATACGGCCTGATCGGCCAGCAGCTCGAAACCGTGCGGTAGATAGCGCGGTTCCTCAACGATCTTGGGCAGATTCTCTCGTTCTGGTTCCAAAGCATCCTCCGACCCTTCAACACCCGATGTCCGTGCTAATTATTTCCCCTCCCGGGCCCGCTTGCTTTTTCCCCGGCATTATAGCGCCGGAAATAGAAATGTCCATGATCGCCGACCTGCGGCAGGTGGGACTGAAGAGATGCTAAGCGCCTGAAGATTGCTAAGCGCCGTTACATAAATTTGATTTGATTCTGTTCCCTTACTCCATTATAGAACGCACTCGCATTAAGCCCATTCGAAATCCAAAGCATTACTACGCATCCAATGGGCCTGACGGTTGTTATTTCATCGATAGCCCAGGGTTCGTAGCTTGATCCATGCCGTTGATGAAATGGTTCGCACGCGCCGGAGCTGTTTAACCGTGCCGGTCGCCGGCATGGCGAGCGATACGATCCCGGGGAATCCACAAGATCCCAAACCCAACGATGAAGTGAAAGCTCAACGCGACACGGAAAGGACGAGAGGATGGACACCAAAGAACTGCTTGCGCAATTGGAGGCAAAAAAAAGCCAGGCTCTTGAAGGCGGCGGCCAGGATCGAATCCGCAAACAGCACGAAGGGGGCAAGCTGACCGCCCGGGAGCGCCTGGATGTTCTGCTCGACCCGGGCAGTTTCCAGGAGGTGGACCGCTTCAAGACGCATCGCTGCACCGATTTCGACATGGCCGAGAACAAGATCCCCGGCGACGGCGTGGTCACCGGCTGGGGGACGATCAACGGCCGCCAGGTGTTTGTCTTTGCCCAGGACTTCACCGCCTTCGGCGGTTCGCTCTCCCTGGCGCATGCCGAGAAAATCTGCAAGGTGATGAAAATGGCCGCCAAGATGGGCGCACCCATCATCGGGTTGTGCGATTCGGGCGGGGCCCGCATCCAGGAAGGGGTCAACAGCCTGGCCGGCTACGGCGATATCTTTTTGCTCAACGTGATGGCCTCGGGCGTGGTGCCCCAGATCACGGCCATCATGGGGCCCTCGGCCGGCGGCGCGGTCTACTCCCCGGCCCTGACCGACTGGATCTTCATGGTGGAAAAGACCAGCCACATGTTCATCACCGGACCCGAAGTCATTAAGGCCGTAACCCGCGAAGTGGTGGCCAAGGAAGATCTGGGCGGCGCCATGGCCCACAATGCCAAGAGCGGCGTGGCCCACTTTGCCGCCCCCGACGACCGCACCTGCCTTGCGATGATCCGGCAACTCGTGGATTTTTTGCCGGCCAACAACATGGAAGACCCGCCCCGGGCCGCCTGTACCGACGATCCCGGCCGCCGGGACGAGGGCCTGCGCGATGTGGTGCCGGCCGATCCCAACAAGCCATACGATATGCGCCAGATCATCCGCTCCAACCTGGACGGTCAGGCCTTTTTCGAGGTGCACGAGCATTGGGCCAAAAACATCGTGGTGGGCTTCGGCCGCCTGGACGGCATGCCCGTGGGCGTCATCGCCAACCAGCCGGCGGTGATGGCCGGAGCGCTGGATATCGACGCTTCCATCAAGGGCGCGCGCTTCGTGCGTTTCTGCGACGCCTTCAATATTCCCCTGATCATCTATGAAGATGTGCCCGGCTTCCTGCCCGGCACCCACCAGGAGCACGGCGGCATCATCAAGCACGGCGCCAAACTGATCTGGGCCTTCTGCGAAGCCACCGTACCGCGCATCACCCTGATCACCCGCAAAGCCTACGGCGGCGCCTACATCGTCATGAGCTCCAAGCATATCCGCGGCGACATCAACCTGGCCTATCCCACGGCCCAGATCGCGGTCATGGGCGCCGAGGGCGCGGTCAACATCATCAGCCGCGAGCAGATCCAGGCGGCCAAGGACCCCAAGGCCGAGCGCGCCCGGCTCATCGCCGAGTACCAGGAGAAGTTTTCCAACCCCTACCGGGCCGCCGAGATGGGCTATATCGACGATGTCATCGACCCGGCCGACACCCGGCCGCGCCTGATCCAGGCCTTGCGCATGCTGCGCCACAAGCGCGACACCAATCCACCCAAAAAGCATGGCAACATGCCCTTGTAGAAAAGTGAGGCAACCATGTCCTGGCAATATGTCTTCGAGTTGATTCAAAACATCCTGATCTCCCAGACAGGCATGCCCCATCTTACATGGGGGCAAGTCTTAATGCTGTTTGTTTCCTTGGTCTTCATGTATCTGGCCGTGGGCAAGAATTTCGAACCCTTGCTGCTGCTGCCCATCGGCTTCGGCATCTTTCTGACCAACTTTCCCCTGGCGCCCATCATGGGCTTTACCGCCGAAGGCAACCCGGATCTGATCCGCTATTTCTACAAATTCGGCGTGGAAACGGAAATTATCCCCTGCGTCATCTTCCTGGGGCTGGGGGCCATGACCGATTTCGGCCCCCTGATCGCCAATCCCAAGACCCTGATCATCGGCGCCGGCGCCCAACTCGGGGTTTTCGCCACCTATATCGGTGTGCTGCTGTGCGGCTTCACCCTCAAGGAGGCCGCCACGGTGGGCATCATCGGCGGCGCCGACGGCCCCACGACCATCTACCTGACGGCCAAACTGGCCCCGCATCTGCTGGGGGCCAATGCCCTGGCAGCTTACTCCTACATGGCCATGGTGCCGCTGATCCAGCCACCCATCATGCGCCTGATGACCACGCCGGAACAGCGCCGCATCCGCATGCGCCAGATGCGGCCGGTATCGGCCCTAGAAAAGCTGCTTTTCCCTTTGATCGCCTGCGCGCTGATCTGTTTTTTGATCCCCGCGGTGGCACCCCTGATGGGCATGTTCATGTTCGGCAACTTCATGCGTGAATCCCTGGTGGTCAAACGGCTCAGCGACACGGCCCAGAACTCCCTGATGAACATCGTCACCATCTTCCTGGGGGTCTCGGTGGGTGCCACCATGCAGGCCGAGGTGTTTCTGAACTGGAAACCGCTCTTGATTTTCGGGTTCGGCCTGCTCGATTTCGTGCTCTGCACCGCCGGCGGGATTCTCACCGTGCACATCATGAACCTGTTCCTCAAGGAGAAGATGAACCCCCTGATCGGTTCGGCGGGCGTCTCCGCCGTCCCCATGTCCGCCCGGGTCTCGCACAATGAAGGCTTGCGGGCCGATCCCAACAACTGGCTGTTGATGCATGCCATGGGCCCCAACCTGGCCGGTGTCATCGGCACCGCGGGGGCGGCCGGTATGTTCATTGCGATGTTTCAATAGGAGGGCCGACCGATGCGATGCAGACATCTTTACGTATGGGCTTTGATGGCGGCCATGCTGCTGCCGTGCAACCGGGTGTGGGCCGCCTTCGGCGAAGACATCGAGGCGCCCAAACCCAAATTCTCACAGGAGGGCGCGGATTGGATCGCCACCCTCGTTCCCCGCGGAAAAAGCACTGAAATCAAGATCCGCTTCCATGCGACCGGCGGCACCTTGACGGCCGCGGAGGCCAAGGTTTTCGCGGCCGACGCTATGCCCCAGGTGGACCAGAAGACCTTCCGCTCCGACTTTTTCAGGCTCCAAATGACCCCCGCCGCTCCGGGCGGTGACGTGTCCCTGGCCGTCAACTCGAACTATTTCACCACCGCCACCGAGCTATGGGGGGCGGTCAGCGTCAACTCTCCGGTCTGGCAAACGACCGGCGCGGTCAATGTCAAGAATGTGGATCGCGGCAACACGTTGACCCTGACCGTGCGCGACGGCGGCCCGTTGGATGCCGACGGCCAGGCCGACGGTCGCGTCGAGGTGATCTGCGGCCCGCGTGACTCGTTCTGGGGCTATGCCTTGGGCACCCTGTTCATCCGGTTTTTCGGGGTCTTCATCGTCTTGGGGGTGTTGGAGGTCGGTATGTTGATCTCCGGAAGAATCTTCCAGCGCATCGCGGCTCGCGCCCAGCCGCCGGCGGCCCAAAGCCCCACGGAGGAACCTCCCATGGAGGAGACGCATGCGGTGGCACCCGAAACGGTCGCCGCCATCGCGTTGGCCCTGCACCTGAAGGCCGGCGCCGGCGGCTTAAAACCGTCCATGCATACCGGTCTATCAAGCGGGTCACCCTGGTCCCAGATCGGCCGGGCCAAAATCATGTCCGACCGCATGCCGGTCTTCGATCGTCCGAAACGCAAATAGATTGAAAGAGGATACGCCCATGACCCAATATATATTGACCATTAACGACCAACTCTTTGAAGTCGAGATCGGCGCCATCCAGGGCGATGAGGCCCAGGTCATCGTCAATCAGACGCCCTATCAGGTGAAGATCGACGGTGCCGCGAGACCGACGGCAACCCTGCCTGCGGCCCCGATGGCATTGCAACCAACCGCGGTTTCCATGGCGATGCCTGCCGCGCCCAAGGCCGTTGCGCGCGGCGTGGCGGGCGCCGGCACCATCGCGGCCCCCATTCCAGGCAAAATACTTCAATTGGCGGTGCGCGTGGGGGATCGTGTCAAAAACGGGCAGACCGTCGCGATCATGGAGGCCATGAAGATGGAGAACAACCTCCTGGCCCCCATGGACGGCACGGTCAAGGAGATCCGCGTGGCCGTGGGCGGCGACGTGGGCACCGGCGATGTCATTATGGTAATCGGATAGAGGGCTGGTCGGAGATTGGAAAGAAGCGCCGGGGCGGCCTGCGGGGCACCCCGGCTTTTGGGCTATGATCAACCGATGGCCTCGGGTTTGCACAGCAATTCGGCATGGGTGGCGATGCGTCCGCAGCCGCCACAGACGTAACGCATGGCGCTCAGCTTGGATTTACAGACATGCCGGCTATCGACCTCCGGCTCACCGCAAAAACGGCACTTATTTCGATCCCCGCAGGGCTTGCACAGATGACCGGGCTCTTTGGCTTTCGCGCCGCAACGTTCGCAAGTATAGCTCATGGCGCCCTCCTTTCTTGAACCTTTTCAAATCGCGCCCAATATGACGACGTTTCCGGGGAGCGTCAAGGGTAGTCCCTAATTCCGGCCGGGATCGTCTCCGATCCATAGAAAGGCCTTGACACCGGCCTCGGTTTCATCTTTTGTGGGGGGCATCGCCAATTAGTCATCCGCGTCTTTTACCCGGATCAGCACCCGGCGCGCATTTCGCTACGCGTACGGATATCGCAACGAAGGAGGCTTTTTTAGATGAAAGCGAACAGTGTGATTCTTCCCCCCGATCAGATTCCCCGACAGTGGTACAACATCCTGGCCGACATCAAGATGAATCCTCCCCTGGGGCCGGACGGCAAACCCCTGTCGCCCGAAGCCCTCGCGCCGGTTTTCCCCATGAACCTCATCGAACAGGAAGTGAGCAGCCAGCGCTGGATCGACATCCCCGAGCCGGTCCTGGATGTGCTCTCCATCTGGCGGCCCTCGCCCCTGACCCGTGCCGTGCGTCTGGAAAAGCTCCTGGATACCCCCGCCCGCATCTACTTCAAATATGAAGGGTGCAGCCCCCCCGGCAGCCACAAACCCAACACGGCCGTGCCCCAGGCCTATTATAATAAGGTGTTCGGCATCAAAAACCTGACCACCGAGACCGGCGCCGGCCAGTGGGGCAGCGCCCTCTCCTTTGCCTGTTCCCAGTTCGGCCTGAACTGCAAGGTTTATATGGTGCGCATCAGTTTCGACCAGAAGCCTTACCGCAAGGCCATGATGGAGACCTGGGGCGGCAAGTGCATCGCCAGTCCCAGCACCGAGACCCAGGCCGGCCGCGACGCCCTGGCCAGAGACCCCAACACCCCTGGCAGCCTGGGCATCGCCATCAGCGAAGCCGTTGAAGCTGCCGTGGGCGACACCAGCGGCAAGACCCGCTACTCTTTGGGCAGCGTGCTCAACCACGTTATGCTGCACCAGACCATCATCGGCCTGGAAGCCAAGAAGCAGATGGCCATGATCGACGAATACCCGGACATCATCATCGGCTGCGCCGGCGGCGGCAGCAACTTTGCCGGTCTGGCCTTCCCCTTCGTGCTCGACAAGATCAACGGCAAAAAGATCGAGATCATGCCGGTGGAGCCCATGGCCTGTCCCACCCTTACCCGCGCTCCCTTCGTCTACGACCACGGCGACACGGCGCGCTACACGCCCTTGATGCCCATGTACAGCCTGGGCCACGCCTTCGTGCCGGCGCCGATCCATGCCGGCGGCTTGCGCTACCACGGCATGGCGCCCACGGTGAGCCAGTTGGTCAATGAGGGCCTGCTGGAAGCCAAATCGGTTTCCCAGACCGAAGCCTTCGAAGCCGGCATCATGTGGGCGCGCACCGAAGGCGTCATCCCGGCCCCCGAAACCACCAGCGCCCTGGCCCAGGTGGTGCGCGAGGCCAAGCGGGCCAAGGAAGAAGGCCAGGCCAAGGTGATCGTCTTCACCTTCAGCGGCCACGGCCTGCTGGATCTGACCGGCTACGAGAAGTTCCTGGCCGGCCAGTTGACCAACTACGCCCTCAGCGACGACGAAATGGCCAAGTCCATGGCGGTGTTCAAGGATTTCCCCAAGCCGCAGCAGGTCAAGAGCCGTTAAGACGCGATCTTTTTCGGAAGTAAAATCCGGCGGCGGGACAACCCGCCGCCGGAACAGTTAAGATGAAGTAGTCATGGACGATTTGGAAAGACGCTGCCCCCGCCTGGGCAGCATGGTGCATTTCGGCTACTGCCGCGCCTGCGAAGGCGACCGGCGGCCGTGCTTCAAAGTGCTCGACTGCTGGTGGGAGCAATTTGACGTGGCCGACTACTTCCGCCAGCAGCTCAGCCCCGAAGCCTTTCAACGCCTGGCCTGCCCGCCGCCCCCCAACAAAGTAGCCAGTCTGGTGGATCTGATCCGTCAAGCCCAGGAGCGATGTAAGGGGTAGGTCAGAGGCGACCGCCGGTCGCCCCTATACGCGCGTGGGGAACGCCCATTGGTTGCGCCAGTGCAACACCAAATCCGGTTCATCCCCACTTGTGTGGGGAAGTCTTATCCACCCTGGCTTTGAGTTTTTCACCCACCGGTTCATCCCCACGCGTGTGGGGAAGTCCGCAAAAAAATCTGCCGGACCTGCATCGCCGTCGGTTCATCCCCACGCGTGTGGGGAAGTCGCTATGGTCAGCCTCCACATGCTAAGGTCTATCGGTTCATCCCCACGCGTGTGGGGAAGTCTAGCCGTTCCATTAGTTCGTCCCAGGAATAACCGGTTCATCCCCACGCGTGTGGGGAAGTCTTGCCCAAGTAGCGAATCAAAATTTGATCGCCCGGTTCATCCCCACGCGTGTGGGGAAGTCCATACCTACCAAAGCGCAAGAGTGTTTTGACACGGTTCATCCCCACGCGTGTGGGGAAGTCCCCGCCCGAATAGGCGTCATAGCCGATTTTCACGGTTCATCCCCACGCGTGTGGGGAAGTCCCCAGGGCGTTGAAGTGGGACCTGGCGAAATGCGGTTCATCCCCACGCGTGTGGGGAGGTCCGCGATAACAGCGGCAGCGAACATGGCCCAACCCGTTCATCCCCACGCGTGTGGGGAAGTCATGCTCGATATTGAGCTATCGAACTCTATAAACGGTTCATCCCCACGCGTGTGGGGAAGTCGTTTCTTGCAATATGTCTTCATTGTCCCATGCCGGTTCATCCCCACGCGTGTGGGGAAGTC
>JACRDD010000039.1 GCA_016218685.1 Desulfobacterales bacterium
GGAATGGTCAAGTTCTAAAATGTCCCCAAGCCGGCCATACCAGCGAGCAGAACGGTCTGGCGGCTGTGCCCTGCCAGAAGAGCAGAAGAGGGACCAAGTCGGGGCCAAGTTGGGACCAAGTCGGGACTAAGTTGAGGATTCCATGTCGCCTGAAGGTCAATGAAAACCACGTTTGATTTGTGAGGGGACCCTTGAATAACGCCCTTGGGGGCGGCAGAATTAAATTAGAATTTCCGACCGAGTCAACGAATCAGATCGAAATGGTGGTGCGCCCACGATCCCTGAATCAGCTTCGCAAGCCAAATATTGTTCTAATTCATCCGCATCCCGCCGCAGACATTGATGGCCTGGCAGGTGATGTTGGCCGCCAGATCCGAACATAGGAACAGCGCCGTGAAGCCGATATCCTCGCCGCTCTGAAAGCGCCGCAGGGGAATGGATTTTCGAATGTTTTCCTGCAAGAGTTCTTCGGGCTTGCCCGAATACCGGGCCATCTGCTGGATCAGGCTGCCGCCCTGCTTTTCTCCCAGCCCGGTGACAATGACTCCCGGGCAGATGCCGTTGACGTTGATATTGTGGCGCGCGGCCGCCAGCCCGACGCTCTGGGTCAGCCCCATGAGGCCGAACTTCGACGAGGAGTAGTGCGAGTAAAAATCGCTGCCCATTCTTGAAGAAGCCGACAGGATATTCACGATTTTGCCTTCCCGGCGGGGGATCATGTGCTGGAGGGCCGCCTGGCAGCAGTTGTGCACGCTGACCAGGTTGACCTCCAGGATTTTGCGGAACTCGTCGTCGGTGGTTTCCATGTAGGGTTTGCTGATCATGATGCCGGCACAGTTGATCAGATGATCGATTTTTCCGTCCGCTTTCACGATGCGCTCCACGAGCGCATCGATCTGCTCCTTGCGGGTGACATCCAGTTCGACCGCCTCCACGTTAAAGCCATCTTTGCGCAACCGATCCGCCTTGGCCTTGGCGACCGCGAGCTCCAGGTCGGCCGCATAGACCTTCGCGCCCGCCTGGGCGAACACATTGGCGATGCCGCCTCCGATGCCGCCGCCGGCGCCGGTAATCAGCGTCACTTTGCCCGTCATGTCCAGTGGGATCATTTCAATTGCCTCCTGCGAACTTCAATCGGACGAATCGAAAGCATGATTTGTGCGAGCCTTGCCTGTCAGATCTGCCAGGCGGCCTGGGCGCCTTCGGTGGTGGCTTCGATGATGCGGCGCGGCTCCTGGGCGTCGCCGACCACAAAGTGGCGAATGTGCTTGCGTACGAGCATCTCTTTTAAATCCTGCCGCGGCGTGACGCCCACGGCCACGATCACCTGGCCCACCGGCGCCAGGCGCTTTTCGGCGCCGTCCGTGGAGACGATCACGGCCCCTTCCTCGATCTGTTGGACCTTGGTGTTGAACATGAGGCGCACCCCTGCAGTGGCCAGGCGCCGGTGCAGCATGGTGCCATGGGCGGAGATCGGGCGCACTGGGGGTTTGGCCAGCATTTCGACCAGGGTGACGTTGCGGATGCCCTTCTGGCTGAGAAAATCGGCGGTTTCCATGCCCACCAGGCCGCCGCCGATGACGACCGCATTTTCTTTGGGGGCGACCTCGCCGTTGAGGAGCTGCCAGGCGTCGCACACCACGGACATCGTGATGCCCGCGGCCGGGCAGGCGGCCTTGTCGGCCCCGATGGCCAGAATGACCGCCTCCGGATTGGCCGCATCGATCATCTGCTCGGTCACTTCCGTTCCCGTGCGCAGCTCCGCGCCCAGTTTCTCGGCGCGGGCCGCCAGGGTGCGGACCCACTTGCCGTAGGCCGACTTGTGCGGCATTTTTTCGGCATACCGGATCTGCCCCCCGATCTCTTTTTCTTTATCGAAGAGGGTGACCTTGTGCCCCAGCCGGGCGGCTTCGTAGGCTGCGGTCAGGCCGGCCGGCCCGCCGCCGATGACCCAGACGGTGCGGGACTGCGCCGCGGGTTCGGTCGGATAGATCAGCTCCTGGCCGGTTTCGCAGTTAATGGCGCAGCGGATCGGTTTGCCTTCGAGGGCCTCGCGCTCGATGCAGCCCTGGTTGCAGGCCAGGCATTCGCAGGTGTCTTCCGGGTGGCCTTCGAGGGCATTGGTCAAAAAGTCGGGGTCCGCCAGGTGTTGACGGCCCACGGCGACCAGATCGGCATCGCCCCGGGCGACGGCTTCGTCCATGGCATAGGGGTCGGTGAAGCGGCCCACGGTGATGACCGGCACGCCGGCCGCCGCCTTGATCTTGCGGGCCAGATAGGTCTTGAACCCCGGCGCGTATTCGATGGGCGCGCTGGGATTGGGCGCATCGGTATAGACCTTGGCATTGCCATGGGTGCCGAAGGAGACATGGATCAGATCGGCGCCTTCGCGAACCAGGTCCGGAACGATGGTGACCATATCGTCGATGGTGTAGCCGCCCTGGATGCCTTCTTCTCCGGAGATGCGGATGGAGATGGGGAAATCGGGGCCCACTTGTTGGCGTGTCTCCCCCAGGCATTCGAGCATGAAGCGGGCGCGGCCGCGGAAATCCCCGCCGTATTCATCGGTGCGCGTGTTGGAGGCGGCGGAGAGAAACTGCATGAGCAGATAGCCGTGCGCGCCGTGCAGCTCGACCATGTCGAAACCGGCTGCTTTGGCCCGCCGGGCCCCGGCGCCGAAGGCGCGAATGGTATCCCGGATCTCGGCCAGGGTCATCTCGCGCGGCGGCGCGATGAAACCGAAAATAAAGCTCCCTATGGCCGAAGGGGCGACCGCCGTTCCGCGCTTGGTCTGGTACAAACTCTCGCGGCCGCAATGGTGCAGTTGCAGCGCAACTTTACTTCCCGCGGCATGGACCACATCCGCCATCTTTTTCAAGCCCGGGATAAACTTGTCATCCCAGATGCCGAGGCAGGCGGGGGTCACCGCGCCGGCCGGTTCGACCTCGGTGATCTCGGTGATGTAGAGGCCCGCTTCGCTGCGCACGCGGCGGCGCAAGTAGGCCAGATTGGCTTCGCTCACCGTTCCGTCATTGTTGCCCAGGCCGGTGCCCATGGGCGGCATGACCACCCGGTTGGCGATTTCCAACGATTTAATGCGGATCGGATTCAGTAAATGCTCAAGTGTTTTCATTTTTATTTCTCCCGCGCCTTATTTCTTCATTGCGCCCACGATGGCATGCGTTTAAAATACAACGTACGTTGTTATACAATGGGCGGGCGAGTGTCAATAGCTTTGGCAAATCGGATTGACAGCAAGTTCGCTTATGATATAGATTTTGCCCACAATTTTAAAAGGATGGGGTCCGCATGCGCAAGAAAAGAGAAGCCGGCGAAGGGCTCGCGCCGGTGGAAAAAAACAGCGTGTTCCAGAAAAGGCAATTGCAGATCGTCAAGAAAGCCGCCAAGCTTTTCACGAAAAAAGGCTATGCGCAGACCACCATGCGCGAAATATCCAAGGCCACCGGCATCGATCTGAGCAATTTGTATTACTTTATCGAAAGCAAGGAGGAGATTCTCTTCCGGGTTTTCGAAATGATTCACCGGCCCGAAAGCAGCGTTTTCGAAAAGCGGGAGATCATGGGCATCGCGGACCCCGCCGAGCAACTCAGGGCCGTGATTCGGGAGATGATGCGGTTTTCTTATATTTATAAAGACGAAGTCTTGCTGCTCTACAGGGAGTCGAAGCTGCTGCCGAAGAAGATGCTCAAGGAGATCCTGGCCAGGGAAAGCCATTTTATCCGCTATATCGAAGCCATCTTAAAAAAAGGTCTGGAGAAGAAGATCTTCGCCATCGAAGATGCCGCTTTCAGCGCCAGCATGATCGCCTATGAACTCTCCCTTTATCCGCTGCGCAGTTGGAACCTGAAGGGCCATGCGAAGGAAGATCTCATCCGCCTGGTCGAGCAGCATATCATGCAGGCCGTCGCCGCGGTTTGACCGGCGGGCGACGGAAAAGCGAGGGCGCAACCCGTCCAGGTCAGGGTGCGGCTCACGCCATGGTGAACATCACTTTGATGGCGCCCGGGTCCTGGAGTTGCGCCCGGAAGGCCTCGGCGGCCTGGTCCAGCGGGAAGCGGTGGGTGATCAGATGCTTGGCGCTGACCTTGCCGCTCCTGAGCAGTTCGATGGCGCCGGGGAAGTTCCCGCCCAGGCAGCCGATCAGCGAAAGATTCTTGGAGATCATCGGCAGGGGATCCCAGGTCAGGGGTTGCTCGTACACCCCGACCAGCATGACCTTGCCGCCGCCGCGGGTCATGGCGATGGCCTGATCGAAGGTGGCCTGCATGCCGGCGCACTCCATGACCGTGTGCACGCCCATCTTGGCGGTGGCGGCCATGACGGTGTCGATGGCGTCCTGTTGGGCGGCATCGATCACCACATCGGCGCCACAGCTCTGGGCGGCTTTCAAGCGGGACTCCCGCCGGCCGCTGGCCACAATCTTGGCCACGTTGAACGTCTTGAGCACCTGAATGGCATACAAACCGATCACCCCCAGGCCCAGGACCGCGATGGCTTCATCGGGCTGGGGCTTGGCGCGGTTGACCGAAAAATAGGAGATCGAAAGGGGTTCCACCGAAGCCGCGTCTTCGTAGCTCAACTCGGCCGGCAGCGGGAAAACGGTCCGTCCCAGGACCGCGAAGGGGACGTGGACATACTCCGCCATGGCGCCCGGGAATTGGTAGCCCAGCAAGGCCATGTCCGAGCAGCGATGGCCCTTGCCCTGGGCGCACCAGAAGCATTTGCCGCAGGGTTTGAAGCCCACGGCGGTCACCCGCATGCCCGGTGTGATGCCGGTCACCTTGGCGCCGACCGCCACGACATCGCCGCTGAATTCATGCCCGAAGATGGTTCCCTGCGTATCGCGTTTATACACGTGCAGATCGGACCCGCATATGCCGCAGGCCTTGACCTTGATGATCACCCCATGGGGTTCGAGTACCGGATCGGGTACAATTTCGGTTCGGATCTCTTTGGCTCCACGCATCACCGCAGCTTTCATGCCTTGGTCCTCCTTTGAATCATTTATACAACGTACGTTGTTATAGAATGGCTAAGAGGATGTCAAGTTGGAAAAAGCTTTCATCGCGGATCATCCGGCGCCGTTTCGGCGGGGCGAGCCATCGTTCGCACGGATCGAGGCCCGGACGCCTGCAATCAATCGTTGCCGATCTTCCCGACCCAACACCCCCGGACCAAACCGAAGACGATAGTGCAGGGCCAGGAGCGGCTGAATTTCCGGTTGGCCCGCGATTTCCGGCGCGCTGGCGGCCAACCGTTGAAACCAGGCGCGGAACGTCTCCCCGGGCTGCCGTTCATGGCCCTGGCGGTTCAACCATTGTTCGATGGCGAAGAATTCGGAGGTCAGGCCGGGAGCGTTGGCCGGCGGCACCGGCT
Organism: Desulfobacterales bacterium; assembly: GCA_016218685.1. Taxonomy (GTDB): domain Bacteria; phylum Desulfobacterota; class Desulfobacteria; order Desulfobacterales; family Desulfosarcinaceae; genus Desulfatitalea. The sequence goes on from JACRDD010000039.1 coordinate 5,398, forward strand.
GCCTTTGTTCGACGGTCACCCGCCGCATATGCTTCTTGCCGGTGAGCCGTTTGATAAACAGGAGACCCAAGGCCACCAGGGCGAACGTCAAATAGAGCGTCAGTTCTTCCATTTGGATGCGTTGGCGCCACAGGGTCAACCGGAAGCGCAGGAAAGCGAAGAGGTCCGTAACGTGCACGAACGGGGAGGCGCCCGCGGCTTCCAGCGCCGGCCAGTCCGGCGGCGTGGTATCGACCTCCACCCATTGGCCGGCGACAAAGGCCAGGGCCCAGGCGTGGGCGTGTCGCTGGCGGACCACGATCCGCTCTTCCAGCGCACTATACTCCGCGGCGGCATAGCCCGATACGTATCGGGCCGGAATCCCCGCCGCGCGCAGCAAAAGCACGGTGGCCGTGGCAAAATATTCGCAATGACCGGCGCGCGCATGCAAGAGGAAATCGGCCAGAGCCGTCTTGTCGGATGGATGGCCGACCAAGTCCAGGGAATATCGAAACTGCTGCCCAAAAAAGGCGTGAAGCGCCGCGATGACCTCATCCCCGCCTTTGGCGTTCAGTTGGAGGCTTTCGGCAAAGGTTTGGATGGCCGGCGCCTCGGTGGCGGGAATCTTCAGGTCGGCATCGTCGGGCGGGCGGTTATACACCTGCCCGGGAACATAATCGGCCTGGAACACGGCCAAGCCGGCTTCGCTTTCGCTGCGCACCGCGCCCAGCGAATTCTTCTCCAGGCGGGCGACATGCAGGTCATGGAGTCTGAAGGTGCCGCCGGGCAGCTTGAGCAGGTTCTGGCCCTTGGGCAGACGCATCCAGATGTGCACCTGTTGGGCGTCGGCGCCGGCCGCTCCGATCGTCCAGGAGCCCTGATTCGTTTCCGGGAGCAGTTCCTCGAAACCCGAGTGCGTGGCATACCAGGTGGCGCGGTCATAGGCCGTGTAGCAGGCTTCCCGCAGGCGGATGGGCAAGGATAGGGGGCCAGCCGCCGCTAGCCTGAACAAAATGCGATCGGACTGTTTGAGCGCGATCATCTCTCCGATGGCCGTGGTCGATTTGAAGGGGTCGCGATTTTTCGTAAAGTAATCGTAGCCCGCTTCCAACAGGAAGGAATGCAATCGGTAAAGCCCGACCTGGCCGGCATAGCCCAGCGCGCCCCCGGCCATTAGAAGCAAAAGCCACAGATAGAATGGGTATCGCCTGGATCGCAGGGGCCACAAGGCCCAGGCGGTCAACGCGAGCAGGCCATAATAGAACCAGCTTTTGCCGGCGTTCGCGCCCGCCGCCGAAACGAGGCACAGAAAAAAGTAGGGATAGGAGATATCGATGATGAATTTGCGTTTGGTTTCTTTGGTCAGTCTGCGCCGAAACAGGATCAACAGGGCGCTGCCGTAAATCGTTCCCGATTGACTATACTGCTGGGTGGCGATCAGCGGGAAAACGGCGATGGGCAGCCATTGGAGCGTTAGAAGCATAAAGCGGCCGGGGTCTTTTATCACGGCGATCAAAACCGCGATGGCCAGCAGAATGGTGCACAGATCCGAGATGCGCGCGATATCGGATTCGGAAAAGTCCCAGCGGCTCTTGATGAGACGGTGGCTTTCCAAAACAGCCGCCATGACCAGGGCCGGATAGAACAATCGGCTTTGCCAGCCCCACAGCAGGAGCGTTGCGCCGATCAGCAAGGGAGGGGTCTTCATAAGCGTGCCAGCCCTTCTTCGATCCGACCGATCTTTACAACCATGAAATCCTTTTCAAACCCCTTCGGGGGGCCGGGGTCCAAGGGCGCCGAGGGATCATCCTCGGTCACGATGATGACCAGAATGGGCACGCCTCTGTCTTTCAAGCCGCGGACCAACGCCCTGCGCGGCTCATCCCAGGCCAATAGCACGCAAATGCAGCCGCTGAAGAGATGCATATGCTCGAATACGGGGGCGGCGATGGCATCGAAAGTTTTATCCCGGCAGGTCTGGACGGCGGCCAGGATCTCCAGCAGGTGATCGTAGGAGGCCGTGCCGCGTCCCGAAGAGAAACGGTAGCTCCGATCGCCCACGAACAGGAGGTCCAGCAGCGATTCCTGGGTTTGCAGCGAGCACACGAACGAGGCGGCGATGGAGACCGCCTCCTCGAAGCGGTCGCTGTGGGCGCTGGTCGAAAAGGTATCCAGGATCAAGGCCTGCCGGGCATAAAATTCTTCTTGATACTCTTTGATGATCCATTCATTGCGCTTGGCGCTGCTCTTCCAGTGAATCTGGCGCAGGTTATCGCCGGGCCGATAATCCCTTAGGGAAACGAATTCGCCATAGTTTCCAATGGACGCTGCCAGACGCACCCCCCTGGCATGGTGCCGTCGGGCACCGGGCAGGCTGAGCCGCGGCAGCCGGTAGCGCTTGGGCAGGACGATCACTTTTTGCGGGGCTGGAATCGAGAAGAGCGCCCTGCACAGTCCGAAGGGATCGGTGCGGGCGATTTCAAACCCGTAAAAATGCAAGTAGCCTCTGCTGCGCGGCGTGACTTCCACCCGGGTTTCGAGCCGGCCGTTGGCCGGCAGGTCCGGAACGGCGTGGAAGCGATCGTCGATGATCCGCCGCTTGGAAATGAGCCATAACCAGCGGTAGTACAATATGTTGCGGTCCCAGACGTTGCGTTTGTCTTCGCCGGGTTCCTTGACGCTCAATAGTTCTTCCAGCGAGGGTCTGGGGTCCGTGGTATTTTCATAAAAAGAGAGCGCCGTTTGCATCTTGGCGGTCCGATTTTCGAACGCCACGCGATAGACGAGCGGTTCGCCGGCGGTTGCGTATTGGGGAAGGTGACGCGTGGCTGCGATGTCGATGCGCGCAAGAAATTTGCTCCAGACCAGGGAAAGCAGTAAAACCGAGAGCAGCAACGTGAACACCTGATGCACCAGCGTGCTGTGGGTATCCAGGCCCGTGATGGCGGTGATCGCGACAATGGCTGCCAGGACCAGGCCCGCCAGGGTAAAGCGCCGCCGGCGCCGTTGGTCGGAGGTGTAAAAGAAACGGTAGCTTTTATATAAAAAGCTTTTGAGCATGGGTCCGCCCTCGATGGCCGGCTGCCTCAGGTCGGCACGGGAGTGCCGTGGACGATCTCTTCCACCACCTGGCGGGCGGTGCGTCCCGCGAAACGGGCCTGGGGATCGAGCGCCAGCCGGTGGGCGATGACCGCCACCGCCAGCTCCTGGATGTGGTCCGGGGTGACGAAATCGGCGCCATCGATGAGGCAGAGGGCCTTGGCGGTTTTCATCAGCGCCAGGGATGCCCGGGGGCTGGCGCCCAGACGCACGCCGGGAACGGCGCGGGTGGCCTTTACCAGGGTTACGATATAGTGTTTCAATTCTTCGCTGATATACACGTCATCGATCTGCTGCCGCAGGGATAGCACCTCTTGCCGGGTGGCGCAGGGACGGATGGCCTCGATGGGATGGCCGTGGCTCTGGGCGGTCAGGATGGCGACCTCTTCCTGGGTGGAGACATATCCCAGGCGCGATTGCAGCGCGAAGCGATCCATTTGCCCTTCCGGCAGCGGATAGGTGCCGTGGGATTCCACCGGATTCTGGGTGGCGATGACAAAAAAGGGGTTCTCCAGCGGGTGCAGTTGCCCGTCGATGCTCACCTGCCGTTCGGCCATGGCTTCCAGCAAGGCGGACTGGGTGCGCGGCGAGGCGCGGTTGATTTCGTCGACCAAGAGAATATTCGTGAAAATCGGCCCTTGGTGAAAGCGGAAAACCTGCTCCTTGGGATCGAAGATGGAGACGCCGGTGATATCGGACGGCAGGAGATCGGGGGTAAACTGAATGCGTTTGAAGGTAATGTCCATGGAGCGCGCCAGGGTCTTGGCCAGGGTGGTCTTGCCGGTCCCTGGGCAATCCTCCAGCAGAATATGACCGCCGCCGGCAAACCCGGCCAGCGCCAGGCGGATGGCCCCGGACTGCCCGCGCATCACTTTTTCGATGTTGTCCGCTATCTTTCGATAGATCGTCCTGCCCGAGGATAGCCCGGTACCCGGCATATGGATGTCTCCTTCAATCGTGCGTCCAGCGCCTTACGGAATCTGAAAATGCCGCCTGGGCGTTGATCATCGATGCAAGCAGTCGGTTCAGGCCTGATGTATAGCCGAGCCAACGGATCGTGGCAAGCTACGACGGCGTTAGCGCCAATCAGCAATACCTTTCTTGACAAGGCGGCGCCAGCCATTAAAATCACGATTGGTTTTCATCAGGGCTGAACGATCCCCATAGATCGCCCAAAAGCCAAAAGCCAAAACCAAAAACCAAGGCTTCAAAACCAAGGCTTCAAAATAGATCACCCGCGGTAAGATGCATCCAAACACAGGTCACCCCAAAACCAGAGGTGCGCAACGATGATCGATCAACTAGACCCGGTTCTGCTCGCAAGAGTCCAGTTCGCCTTCACCGTCTCCTTTCACATTCTCTTCCCGGCCTTCACCATCGGACTGGCCAGTTGGCTGGCCGTGGTGGAATGGCGTTGGCTGAAAACCGGTAACGTGCTTTACCAGGAGATCTACCGCCAGTGGGTGAAAGTCTTTGCGGTCACCTTCGGCATGGGGGTGGTTTCGGGGGTGGTGCTCTCTTACCAGTTCGGCACCAACTGGTCGGTGTTCGCCGATCGGGTGGGCAATGTGCTCGGACCCCTGCTCGGCTACGAGGTGCTGACCGCCTTTTTCCTGGAGGCCTCCTTCCTGGGCATCATGCTCTTCGGCACCGGCCGGGTCGGCCCCAAGATGCATTTTGCCGCCACGGTCATCGTGGCCCTCGGCACCCTGATATCGGCCTTCTGGATTTTGTCGGCCAACAGTTGGATGCAAACCCCCCAGGGGTATCGCATCGGCGCCGAAGGGCTGTTCTACCCCACGAGCTGGATCGAGATCATTTTCAATCCATCCTTTCCCTACCGCCTGTTCCACATGACGGTGGCCGCCTATCTCACCACCGCCTTCGTGGTGGCGGGCATGGGCGGGTACTATCTCCTGCGGCAAAAATTCGTACCCCATGCCCGCATCATTTTCGGCATGGGCATGCTGATGGCGGTCTTCGTGGCGCCGCTGCAATTGCTGCTGGGCGACATGCACGGCCTGAACACCTTAGCGCACCAGCCGGCCAAGGTCGCCGCCATGGAGGGCCTGTGGGAGACCGAGCGGGGTGCGCCTCTGAAACTGTTCGGCCTGCCCGATCAGGCGGCCGAGGCGACGAAATACGCCATCGAAATTCCCAATCTGTCGAGCCTGATCCTCACCCACAAGTGGAACGGCGAAGTCAAGGGCCTCAAAGCGTGGCCCCCGGACGAGCGGCCGCCCGTGGCCCCGGTCTTCTGGTCGTTCCGGGTGATGGTGGGCCTGGGCATGCTCATGATTCTCACCGGCGTGTTCGCGGCGGTTCTCCACTGGCGCAAGCGGCTGTTCGACACCCGCTGGTTCCAGTGGTGGTGCCTGGCCATGACCCCCTCGGGATTCATCGCCTTGCTGGCCGGATGGTTCGTCACCGAAATCGGGCGGCAGCCCTACCTCGTGCACGGGGTCCTGCGCGCCGCCGAGGCGGCCTCCCCTGTCAACGCCAACCAGGTGGGGCTCTCCCTGATCGCCTTTGTGGCCGTCTATCTGCTGGTCTTCAGCGCGGGCGTCTACTACATCGCGCGCCTCGTGGCCAATGGGCCGCAGCCCGCCGCCGAGCCGGTTTACGGCGACCACGGCCTGGAAAAACCGGCCATCATCGCCAAAGGCAAGCATTCCAAACGCAAACGCACACCGGGAGGTCAGCATGTTTAATCTTGGCGACATTTTGGATTTACCCCTGATCTGGTACGCGCTCATCGCCACCGCCATTTTTCTCTATGTGCTGCTGGATGGATTCGACCTGGGCATCGGCATCCTGTTCCCCTTTGCCCCTTCGGACAAGTGCCGGGACCGCATGATGTCCTCCATCGCCCCTTTCTGGGACGGCAACGAAACCTGGCTGGTGCTGGGCGGCGGCGGACTCTTTGCCGCTTTTCCACTGGCCTATGCCATCCTGATGCCTGCCTTTTACATGCCGGTGATCATCATGTTGCTGGGATTGATCCTGCGGGGCGTCTCGTTCGAGTTTCGCTTCAAAGCCCAGGGGCGCGCAAAAAGACTCTGGGACTACACCTTTCATTTCGGTTCCCTCATCGCCACTTTTGCCCAGGGCGCGGTGCTGGGCGGCTTCGTGCAGGGGGTGGCCGTATCGGGCCGCGGCTACGCGGGCGGCAGCCTGGACTGGCTGAGCGCCTTCAGCGTGATGACCGGTTTGGCGCTGGTATGCGGTTATGCTCTGATCGGTGCCACGTGGCTGATCATGAAGACCGAAGACGTCACCCAGGCGTGGGCGCGCAAATGCGCCGGGTACCTGTTCGGCTATGTGGCCTTTTTCATGGCGCTGGTGAGCGTCAGCATGCCGTTGATGAACGCGGCCATCAAGTCGCTGTGGTTCAGCCTGCCCAACTTCTTCTACCTGATGGTCATGCCCCTGGCCTGCGTCGTGCTGTTTATCGTCTTATGGCGGGATCTGCACCGCGGACACGAATACCGTCCTTTTTTGGTCACCATCGGCGTCTTTTTGATGAACTATATCGGCCTGGGGGTAAGCATGTGGCCGTGGCTGGTTCCGTTCCAGGTCAGCTTTCGCAAGGCGGCCGCCGCGCCCGAATCCCAGTCGCTGTTGATCGTGGGAACGGCGGTGCTGCTGCCCATCGTGCTGGGCTATACCGCCTACAGTTACTACATCTTCCGCGGCAAGAGCAGCCATGAGGCCCATTACTGAAAAGCAAAAACAGTGGTTGTGGTTTGTCGGGCTATGGTTCGCCGGGTTGGGCGCGGTAGCGGTTCTGGCATATACCGTTCGTTGGCTGATCCGGCTATAGCCCCAATCGGCGGTAACTGCCGGGGCGCCAGGCCCTGGAGCCAGGGATCCGAAGGTCGCAAAACAAAGAGGGCGGCGGGAGCGAAACCCGCCGCCCTCTTTTTGCGTGAAGTAGCATCGGGTCGTAAGTGTTGCCGCCCTTCGGTCGTCAGCCCATGGGATTATGGCAAGGGCAGGGTGGCGCTTCTTGATCTTCGACCGCGCCGCTTTAGTTTAAAACGCTTCATTCAATCGCGAGAAAGGAGAAAACCATGATCGAACTAAGATCGCTCAAACCCGAGGCAATCCCCTCCGCCCTGGAGATGGCCAAGCGGTATCGTCTGCTCAATGAGCCGGACGAGGCCGAGAGCATCTGCCTGGATATCCTGGCGGTGGATCCCGGTCACCAGGAGGCTTTGATCACGAGGCTGTTGGCCTTGACGGACAAATTCGCCGGCGGCGCTTTATACCCGGCCTTCGAGCACGCCCGGGAGCTGGTGCCCCAGCTTAAATCTCCCTACTGCCAGGCCTACTACATGGGCCTCATTTTTGAGCGCCGGGCCAAGCTCCACCTCCGCAAGGGCGGTCCGGGCGCCGGGGTCATCGCCTATCAATGGTTCAGGCAGGCCCTGGAAGCCTTCGGTGCGGCCCTTGGCAGTTGCGATCCCGGCAACCAGGATGCCGTGTTGCGCTGGAACTCATGCGCCCGCATCCTCAACAGCCATCCCGACGTGAAGCCGGATGAAGGCAACCAGGGCGAGATGCTGCTGGACGCTTACGATATGCCGCATTGAATTGGGACGCGCTTACGCTTTGCCCTCGGCCCGATGTTTCTCGATCATCTTCTTGGTCTGGTTGATGCGTTTGGTCACCAGGATGGACCGTGGACACGCCTGGGTGCACTTGAAGTGGTTCTGACAGGGCCAGACGCCGTCGGGATGGTCCAGGACGGGCAAGCGTGATTCAAAGCCGCGGTCGCGGGTATCGGCCAGGAAGCGGAAGGCCTGGGCGATGGCCGCCGGCCCGATAAAGGCCGGGTTTTCGGCCATGACCGGACAGGCTGAGTAGCAGGAGGCACACAGGATACAGTTGGTGGCATCGTCGAAAGCCATGCGCTCTTCCTGGGACTGCGGGCGCTCCTTTTCGGCCACGGGTTCATCGTTGATCAAAAACGGCTGCACGGCGCGGTACTTTTCGAAGAAATCCTTTTGATCCACAATCAGGTCGCGCTGCACCGGCAGGTAGCGCAGGGGTTCGACGGTGACCGTGTCGCCATCCTGCTTAACCACATCCTTGACCAGCGTCTTGCAGGCCAGCCCGTCCTTGCCGTTGATGCGCATGGCGTCCGAGCCGCACACGCCGTGGGCGCAGCTTTTGCGGAAAGCCAGGCTGCCGTCCTGGAAACGCTTGACCTGCATCAGGGCGTCGAGGAGGCGTTCGTTGGGATTGGCCTCGACACTGTACTCCTGGAAGTAGGGCGCCGGGTCGCTTTCCGGGTTGTATCGCTGTATTTTCAGGATGATCTTCATGATCGGCTCCTTTATATCAATGGATGGTTTTCAATAGGTCCGGGGTTTGGGTGGCCAGATGGAGGTGTCCACCGCTTTATAGTCCAGGCGCACCTTATCCCCTTCCAGATAGGCCAGGGTGTGTTTGAGCCACTGGGTGTCGTCGCGCCCGGGGAAGTCTTCCCGGCTGTGGGCGCCGCGGCTCTCCTGCCGGTTGAGGGCCGAGACGGCGGTGATCAAGGCCAAGTCCAGCAGGTTGCGCAGTTCGATGAGCTCCAGCAGGTCGGTATTGAACGGTTTGCTGCGGTCCTGGACCCGCACGCTCTGGTAGCGCCGGCGCAGCGCCTGGACCTGGTCGATGGCCGCCTGCATCTCCTTGGCATTGCGGTAGATGCCCACCTTTTCCATCATGCCGGTCTGCATCTCCTCCATGATGTGACCGCCGTGGGGACCGGTTTGGCCGTCGGTAAGGCGCCCGATCCATGCCCGCGCCGGGTCGGCCGCACTTGTGGGGACTTGAGGCGGGTCGGCCTGTTTCACATAGTCGCCGATGTGCCGGCCGGCCCGGCGGCCGAAAACCACCAGATCGAGCAAACTGTTGGTGCCCAGGCGGTTGGCGCCGTGCACCGACACGCAGGCGCACTCTCCGGCGGCGTAGAGCCCGTTGACGAGCGTGCCTTTGTCGTCCAGCACCACCCGGCCGTGCACGTCCGTGGGAATACCGCCCATGGCGTAGTGGGCCGTGGGCAGGACCGGAATGGGGCTGTCGGCCGGGTCGATGCCCAGGTAGGTTTTGCAAAAGCTGGTGATATCGGGCAGTTTACTCATCAAGGTGGCTTTGCCCAGGCCGGTGGCGTCCAGATAGACGTAGTCGTCGATCTTGCGGTCGCCGCGGATGCCTTTACCGGCGCGCACTTCGGTCATGATGGAGCGGGCCACGATGTCCCGCGGAGCCAGGTCCAGCAGGGTGGGCGTGTAGCGCGCCATGAAGCGTTCGCCGTCGCGGTTGCGCAAGATGCCGCCTTCGCCGCGCACGGCCTCGGAGATGAGGATGCCCAGCCCCATGATGCCCGTGGGATGGAACTGGTAGAACTCCATATCTTCCAGGGGGATTCCCCGCCGGGCGCATACGGCCGGACCGTCGCCGGTGTTGGCATAGGCATTGGAAGTGATCTTGAAGATGCGCCCGAATCCGCCGGTGGCAAACAGCACGGCCTTGGCGGCGAAGATATGCAACTCGCCAGTGGCCAACTCCACGGCCACCAGCCCCTTGCAGGTGGTGCCGTCCAGGATCAGATCCACGACCTGGAACTCATCGAAAAAGGCCACCTTGTTTTTAATGCACTGCTGGTAGAGGGTCTGCAGGATCATGTGGCCGGTGCGATCGGCCGCATAGCACGCCCGACGCACCGGCCCCTCGCCGAAGTTGCGGGTATGGCCGCCGAAACGGCGCTGGTCGATGCGACCGGCCGGCGTGCGGTTGAAGGGCAAACCACGGTTTTCCAGATCGTATACCGCCTGAATGGCCTCCTCGGCCAGGATTTTAGCCGCCTGCTGGTCCACCAGGTAGTCGCCGCCCTTGATCGTGTCGAAGGCGTGCCATTCGGGTTTGTCCTCTTCCACGTTGCCCAGGGCGGCGCTGATGCCTCCCTGGGCGGCGCCGGTGTGGCTGCGGATGGGATAGAGCTTGGAGAGCACGGCGGTCTTGGCGCGCTGGCTGGCCTCCAAAGCGGCGTAGAGCCCGGCGCCGCCGGAGCCGACAATAATGGCGTCGTAGTGATGATACACGTTCTACCTCCCTGCGGTTATGGGTTGGGGTAGCCGGGCCGACCTTGGCCTGGCCCGGCAGGTCTCTTTATGCACCCGGTCGCATGCTTAGCTTGGCAGGACGCTTTTTTTCGACAGAAGATCGCCATACAGCTTCACACCGCATTCGGGGCAAAGGCCGTGGGAGAAGCGCGCGCCGGTGTGCAGGGAGACGAATTGCTCCACCTGCTGCCAGTAGCCCTGGTCGTTGCGGATCTTCTTGCACGAACAGCAGATGGGCAACAGGCCGCTGAGCACCTGGAGCTTTTCCAGGGCGGTTTCGAGCTCCCGGGTGCGCTCCTGGACGCGCGTCTCCAGGTTATCCCGGGAGTCGCGCAACTCTTCGATGGCTTCCTGGGCCTTGCGGCGCATTTGTCCCAATTCGGCGCTCATGGTGTCGAAGGCATCGACCAGGTCGTCGAATTCGTCGAAGCCGCGGTTTTCGTTTTTGGGTTCGTAACGCCCCATGGCCAGGTGGCGGCAGCGCGTGATCAGCGCATCGATGCGGACGGTCAGGCCCCGGGAGAGATAGAAGGCGAACAGCAGGGCCAGCAGCAGGGAGGAGAGCAGCGATACCAGGCCAGTGAGGCGCAGTTGGGAAAGTTTGTTGTCCACTTCGTCGGCGCGCATGTCGATGCCCACCAGGTAGCGGCCCTCGCCGTTGCGCAAGGGGGCATAGCCCGAGAGAAAGACGCCCCACTCGTCGCGGTAGGGCTTGTCGTCCACCGACGGCGTATGGAATCCGGTTTGCATCCGGTCGGGCGCATCCGCATACTCGCGGCCCGGCAGAGCCTGCTTGTCGGTTTCATCGGAATCGACCACGAAGGCGATGCGCTCGCCCTCTTTGCGCATGATGAAGAGAAAGGCGATGTCCGGGTTGGCGCGCCGCAGGCGGCGCAGCTTATCCAGAGTCGCCTGGTAGATCTCCTTTTGAACGTCGGCTTCGGAGCGCACGACTTCCAGGTCCCGGGCATCGATGCTCTGGCTCAGAAGCGCGGCGCTGTTCTGCAGGCGCGAGCGCAGGCTCTGCATCAGGCTCTGGATGGCGTTGTAGTAGAAGAAGGTGCCGATGCTGCCGGACACCAGCAGCACGGCCAGAAAATGGCTGATAAACAGCTTGGGGCCGAACCGCAGGCGAATGCGCGAAGGAGAAGACATGTGGGCACCTTACTTTCTATTTCGTAGTAGGGCGTCGATGCAGGTTTGCTCGATGTGTTTCTATGGAAAGGCAGCGTTCGGTTTTGCAGGGTCGGCCGGTGGCGCATCTCCAGCCGACCCCTCTATATCCGCTTCACGCGGCAGCAGCATTACTCGCCTTGGTAGGCGCGAAGCTCCTTATACCCTTCCGGATTGACTTTGATGTCGGCGTTATATTCATCGATGGCTTTTTGATAGAGCGCTGCTTCCATGGCGGGCGCCGCCACCTTTGGATCCAACTCAAGATAGGTGCACCCCTTGATCGCCTCTTGGGCTTCCTGTGCCGTCATTGGGAGAAAGCCGGAGGTGCGTGCCCGCCATACCCCCATAGCGATGCCTTGTTTGAGGAAGTAGCGCTTTCCGGCTTGAAAATCGAAATGCGCCACCCCTGTGTTCTCGGTGGCTGCGACAACGTAGTGCGGTCCTGGTTGGACTTTGGCTACGATATAGGTTTTGCCTTGGGTTTCCCCGATCAACTTACCATCGACATAGTTCCAGAATACAATGGCGCTGCCTACCCAGGCATCGCGTACAATCACCAGCAGCGCCGAATCCGGGGCCGGAGTGAGCGGTGGTGCTTGTTCGGGTTTGAGCATTTGAGTAGTGGCACAACCGGTAACAAGCGCGATCCAAATCATCACCAACACGACGACACGTTTCATTCCTTCTCCTTAAATTATTGGGTTACGGGTGACGTCCACAAGACTCCAACCTTATAATGGCAGGAGTAATTGCCAGGAGAGAACTTTTTCGCATCAATCTCCGATAGTCGAACCGGGATAGCTATGGTTTCCGGCGATGCCAATGATGCCGGGATATGTCTCGAAATCCGGTGCATGCCCACTCTTCTATCACGCCGGCGATGCCAAAGTCTTCAAAAAATCGACCACGGCCCGGTTGCACGCCTCGGGCTGTTCGACCAGGATCTGATGGCCGCCGCCGGGGATCGCAACCATGCGGGCGTTGGGAATGCGCGCGGCCAGGATTTCCGAATTGCCTGGCGGGATCAAAACATCGCCCGTACTAGCCACTACCAGCGTGGGGGCTTGGATCGCCGGCAGACGGTCATAGACATCGAAGTCCTGAATCGCCTTGAATTGACGGGAGAGAATCTTCGCATCCGCCGGATATTTCATGGAGACCGTCGCATAGGTTTGCGCGCAGGCCAAATTTGTCTTCAATGTTTCAGCATCGAAGAAGGCCGGCAGGGCCATGATCCGGGATTCCGGGCTGCCCACGGTCACCATCTCGCCGACCAGCCGGGCGATCTCCGTGGACGGCCGCACCTGGTGCGGGCCGCCGCAATGGCTGACCACCAGCACCAGGCCCTTGACCCGCTGGGGATGGTCCAGGGCCAATTGCTGGGCGATCATGCCGCCCATGGAAACGCCCATGACATGCGTCTGGGGGATGGCCAGGGCATCCAGCAGGCCGACGGTGTCGTCGGCCATGTCCCGGATGGTGAAGTCGCCCCCCGGGTCGCCGGAGCGGCCGATGCCCCGGTTGTCGAAGACGATCACCCGGAAATGCTTGGAGAACTCGGGCAACTGCGCGTACCAATGGTCGGCATTGCTGCCCAGTCCGCGGATCAGGACCAGGGGGAAGCCCTGGCCGTGGGATTCGTAATAGATGGGTTGGCCGTTCACGTTGGCTTCGGGCATAAATTTATCCTTTACTCCTCGATGGTCGAGCCGGTGTAATCCGTGCTTCCGGCAATGACAAACATCCCGGGCAGGCTCTCGAACTGCAGGCTGGGGTTGCCTACCAGATAAGAGTCGTTGACGATCAGGGTGCCGCTTTCATCGTTGCTGACGTAGAAGATGGCGCCACCGCCCTCGTTGGCCACATTGTCGGTAAAGCGGCTGCCGCAAACGTTCAGCGTATATGTGTTGCCGTCGTTGTAGATGGCGCCGCCGTTGCCGCCGTTGCCGCTGTTGGCCCCCGTGCCGACGGCCCGGTTGTGGGTAAACAAGCTGTTGAGCACTGTCCACGATACGCCGATGCTGCTTAGGGCCCCGCCGTTGGCGCCCACGTTGCCCAGATCCGCCGTGCCGCCGAAGGTGCTGTGCACCACGTAGACCGGCAGCGTCTGGTACTGGCTCAGCACCCGTACGGCCGCGCCGCCCACGTCCGGGCCGGACAAGTCGCAGGCGTTGCCGAAGAAGCGGCAGTTGACGATCTTGAAGCGGCCGCCGCGCACGAAGATGGCGCCGCCGCCGTCCGGATCTTCACCGGCGGCATCCCCATCGATGAAGGTCAAATTCTGTACGGTGAGCCGCGGGTGGTCCTGGTTCTGGCAGTGATCGGTGGTCCACACCTGTTCCGGGTCGCAGGTGTTCATGTAGAGAATGCGCACCGCTCCGTCGCCGCTCAGGGTCACCTTATTGCCGCCGTCGATGACGATCTCGGGGGCGGTGTCGTTGAAGATCTTGGCGGTCTGGCCCAGGGTGATGGTCACCGGGTCGTCACCGCAGTCGAAGGTGATGACGCCGCCGGCCGCCACGGCGTTGCGGAACGCATCGCTCGTACAGCTCTCCATAGTGCCGTCGCCCACAACGGTGTCGGGGGCGGAGCTGTCCTCGAGTCCGGCGCCGCCCGGCACGGCGCAGTCGCCGTCGGAGTTGCCGGCTTCGGGCCAGTCGTCGTCGAACGGATTGAGCGCGGTATTGTCCGTGGGGGTGGCCGTCGGCGTGGGCGTAGCATTGTCCCCGCTATCGTTGCCTCCGCCCCCGCATCCAATCATCATCCATGCAACCACCAGGCATAGCGCCAGACGTGTTTTCTTTCCCATGCCGTCAATCTCCTTTTCTACACATATTGCCCCGCGCACCAGCCCGACGACCAGGCCCATTGCAAATTATATCCTCCCAACCGACCGGTGATGTCCACCACCTCGCCGATGAAGAAGAGACCGGGCACCGCGCGCGCCTCCATGGTTTTGGACGAGAGGGCGTCGCAGTCCACGCCGCCCAAGGTGACTTCCGCCGTGCGGTAGCCCTCGGTGCCGCCGGGCTTGAGGCGCCACTGTTGAATGCCCGTGGCGATCTGCTGGACCTGGGCGCTGGAAAGCCGGGCCAAGGGGATATCGGCCCATTCGGGCGGCGCCATGACCGCGGCCAACCGCTTGGGCAGACGTTCGGCCAAAGCCGACTTGAGCGCCCGACGGGGATGGTGTTGCCGCTGGGCTTCCAATTCCTCCGCCAGGTTCAACTCCGGCAGCAGATCGATGCCGATCTCCTGGCCTGGCTGCCACTCCAGGCTGATTTGCAGGATTGCCGGCCCGCTCAATCCCCGATGGGTGAAGAGCAGCGGGTCGCGGAACTGCTTTTTCCCGCAGCGCACCGCGGCTTCCACGGCAATGCCGGCCAGATCCGCCAGGCGTTCCTTGTCTTTGGGTTGCAGGGTCAAGGGCACCAGCCCCGGCGCCAGCGGCCACACTTGGATTTCAAACTGCCGGGCGATTTCGAACCCCAGGCCGCTGGCGCCCGACCCGGGAATGGAGAGCCCGCCCGTGGCCACCACCAGCGAAGCGCACTCGTAGATGCCCTGGTTGGTGTGCAGCGCGAAGCGCCGTTCGCCCAACCGGCTGACGGCTTCGATTTCGGTCTCCATCCCCAGGGCCACACCCGCCTGACGGCACTCTGCCAGCAGCATTTCCAGAATCCGGCCGCTGCCCTCATCGCAGAAGAGCTGACCGTGCTCCCGGCGACTGAAGGCGATGCCGTGGCGGCGCACCAGCTCTATAAAATCCCATTGGCTGAAGCGGCTCAAGGCCGATTTGCAGAAATGGGGGTTGTGGGAGAGGTAGTGCTCGGCCCGGACATCTTCGTTGGTGAAATTGCAATGGCCGCCGCCGGACATGAGAATCTTGCGCCCCGGCCGCCGGGCATGATCGATCACCCGCACCGTGCGTCCCCGCCGGCCGGCCTGCATGGCGCACATGAGCCCGGCGGCCCCGGCGCCGATGACGATGACATCGGTTGTATCGGTCATTCAAGTTACAGAAGGTGCGTTTATCGTCGCAGACTAGGTTCGTGTGCCCGGTGGTCTGATTCACCAATTGCAATTCATTTTTAGTGCCGCTTGGGCGCAGCGCAGGAAAAGCGGCCTGGACTGTTTGAGCGCAGCGAGTTTCCAGGCCGCCCGGAGCGCGCCCT
Organism: Desulfobacterales bacterium; assembly: GCA_016218685.1. Taxonomy (GTDB): domain Bacteria; phylum Desulfobacterota; class Desulfobacteria; order Desulfobacterales; family Desulfosarcinaceae; genus Desulfatitalea. The sequence continues at coordinate 20,945 of JACRDD010000039.1, forward strand.
TAGCGGCACCTGAAATGGAGTGCAGGTGAAGCAGACCACCGGGCACGCGAACCGGGTTAACCGTCGAGGCGGTTCATCCCGATTTAGATATCTTGTCCACCAGCTCCCGATAGCGCGCCAACGCTGCCATGGCCCGGGCGCCTCTTTCGGGCGAGGGCAGCACCGGCAGCCCGCTCTCCAGCAGGCCCTTGATTATCGGCATCTCCGGCCCCTGATAGGTGAAGCCGATCACCGGCTTGGCATGGCTGGCGGCAAGGCCCGCCGAGCGTTTGGCGATCTCCTGGGCCACGGCTTCGGTCAGCTTGTCGATATCCTCCAGGGACAGTCCCTGGCTCTCCATGATGCGCCGCATGTTCTTAGGGGGGGCAAAACAGTAAACCAGCATCCCATCCGTGTCCGGGTCTTCCAGGACCACCTGGGGGATGGCGTTGAAGTACTCCAGCGGGTCCTTGGAAAAGGTCAGATCCACCGGGTTGTTCAGACTGCCGGTGGCCGGGATCAAGGGCCTCAGCCTTTCCCGGGTGGCAGCGCCCAGGCGCGGCAGCGTCAGGCCGTTGCGGCTGCACGCGTCGGCCGCCGCCGCGCCCGGGCCGCCCGAATGGGTCAGCACCACAATACGCCGGCTGCGGGGCGGGGTGCAACTTCCCAGCACCCAACAGAAGTCGAACAGCTCGGTGATCGTATCGGCACGAATCACGCCGCTCTGGCGAAATACCCCGTCATAGAGCCGATCCGGTCCGGCCAGCGATCCGGTGTGGGAGAGGGCCGCGCTGCGGCCGGCTTCCGATCCGCCAGCGTAAAAGGCCACGATGGGCTTGTGGGGCGCGATGCGCCGGGCCGCCTTGATGAAGGCCCGGCCCCGGCGGATGCTCTCGATGTACAGGCCGATCACCTTGGTGTGCGGACAGGCGGCCAGATACGCCATGCAATCCACGATGTCGATGCTGGCCTCGTTGCCCACGCTCAGACCCGTGGAAAAACCGATGCGGAACTGCTCCAAATAACGGAACATCTGGGTCAGCAGGCTGCCGCTCTGGGAGGCCAGGCCGATGAACCCCGGCCGGCCCTCGAAGCTGGCGAAGGTGACATTGAACAGATGGTGCGGATTGACCACCCCCAGGCAGTTGGGCCCCAGAAAGCGGATGCCGTAGCGCTGGGCCACGGCGGTCAATTCCTGCTCCAGGGCCGCGCCCTCGGGACTGACCTCCTTGAAGCCGCCCGACACCACGATGGCGTGGCGGATGCCTTTTTTTCCGCAAGCCTCCAGGGTCGGAATCACGATGGCCGTGGGCAGCACCAGGACCGCCAGGTCCGGCACTTCGGGCAGGTCGGCCACATCCTTATAAGCCGGCAGGCCCAGTACGGTGGGTTCGCTGGGATGCACTGGATAGATCTTGCCCTCAAAGCCCAGGGCCAACACCGAGTTGAGCTGGTTGGTGCCCATGGCGGTGAAGCGGTTGGAAGCCCCGAAAAAGGCGATGCTGCGCGGGTTGACGAGCGGGTAAAGGGGGATGTCGCGATAGGGGTCCGGGTTCTGTTGCATATCTGTTCTATGTCCGATCTATTTCCGATCCGGTGTGCGGAGTACGATCAGGGCGTCCACGGCAATGAGACGGCCCTGGGGGTCGATGATCAGGGGGTTGATGTCGATTTCGGCGATGGCCTCGTTTTCCAGGGCCATGCGACCCACGGCCACCAGGGCCTGGGCCAGGGTTTGGCGGTCGGCCGGCGCCTGGCCGCGAAAATGGTCCAGCATCTTCTTGGAACGCAGCTCAGCCATCATGTCCAGGGCTTCGTTTTCGTCAAAAGGCGCCACGCGGAAGGCCGTGTCGTTGAGCACTTCGGTGAGCACGCCCCCCAGGCCCAGCATGACGCAGGGGCCGAATTGGGCATCCCGGGTGAGACCCACCACCAGCTCGCGCGAGCCTTTGACCATCTCCTGGATCAGCATGCCTTCCAGGGGCTGGTCCACCGCGGCCAAGATGCGGTCATAGGCTTGCAGCAGGGCGGCCTCATCCTGGATACCCACGGCCACGGCGCCGGCTTCGCTTTTGTGCATCAAGCGCGGCGAGCAGGCCTTGACCACCACCGGATAGCCCAATGCCTGGGCCGCGGCCGCGGCTTCGCCGGGGCTCTGCACCAGCGTCTCCCGGGTGACGGGGATGCCGTAGGCCTTGAGCATCTGCTTGGATTTGTATTCGGAAAGGGCGGGATCGTTTTTACCCAGGGCCGATTTGATCAATGGATTCATGATCTCTTCATTTCATAAGTTGTTAAGCTTCCGGCACAAAAGAGGAGTAGATAACGGATGGGATGGGTCGTGTCAACGGTTCAATAGGGGGGCATACACTTTGTTGACCATAGCTATTGACCATGGTACGGTCCACCAAAAGAATGCAGCAGGCCAAGAGGAGTCTACCATGGCGTCCATGAACACGATCCCTATTTCGAAATTCAAGGCCACCTGCCTAGCGGTTTTAGACAAAGTCAACCGTACCGGCCAACCGATCATTGTGACCAAACGAGGCAAGCCCATCGCCAAGATTGACCCAGCCCCGCCGCCGGAAAAGAAAGCATCCTGGCTCGGCTCTTTTCAGACCAAAGGGAAGATCTGCGGGGACATTGTTTCACCCGTTATGGCTGAAAGCGATTGGGGCGTTCTGGATGAATAAGTATCTACTGGATACGCACATTTTTCTGTGGAGTCTGTTGGAGCCCGCTTGCCTCAAGCCGGATGTGGCCAAGCAGTTGGAGAACCCGGCCAACGAATTATGGCTTTCGCCGATAAGCACATGGGAAGTGATCATTCTGAGCGAGAGAGGCCGCATCGTCCTCGACGACCCACCGGCCGCTTGGATGCGAAACGTTTTGGCCACCCTGCCGTTCAGGGAGGCGACCCTGAATCATGAGGTCGCCATCCAAAGCAGACGTCTGCACCTGCCCCACCAAGATCCAGCCGACCGCTTCATCGCCGCTTCCGCAGTGGTACACGGGCTGACCCTTGTGACCGCCGATCGCAATTTAATCGAGGGCGCCGGTATCTATTCTGTTTTCTCCAACTGCTGAGTTTTACCTTCTCCTGCCAACGGGCCAACAGCTTGGAAATCGCCGGTGCGAAGCGCAATCAGTAAGTCAGCACCATGCCGCCGTCGAACAGCAGGTCGCCGCCGACCAGATAGCGCCCGTGGTCCGAGAGCCCAAAGATAAATAGATTGGCCACCTCGATGGGCTTCATCATGGTCTTGATGCGCGATTTGCCCATCATCACCTGCTCGACCACCGCCTGCTGGGAGATCCCCCGCTGCTGGGCCTGGGCCGGAATCTGGCCCAGGGCCAGGGGCGTGCGCACGAAACCGGTGCTGACGGTAAACGAGCGGATGCGGCCCTGGCCTTCGGCCGAGATGGATTGCGCCAGGGCGCGCAGGCCGAACTTGGTGATGTTGTAGACCGGCTTGTTGGCCGTGCAGATGTGGGCATGGATGGAGGCCATGTGGGCGATCACGCCGCCGCCGTCTTCGGTCTTGCGCATGTGCGGGATGGCGAGCTGGGAGAGGTAAAAGGGGGCCCGCAGCATCAGGCGCTGCATCAGGTCGTATTTGGCCATGGGGAACTTGTCCACCGGATCGATGTGCTGGATGCCGGCGATGTTGATCAGGTAACGGATGCGGCCCGCGGTGGCGGCTTCGGCCACCGCGGCTTCGATCTGGCGGTCGTCGGTCAGATCGGCCTGGTGGAAGATCATCTTGCCGCCCGCCTTTGCTGCCAGCTCGGCGGTGCGCTTCCCCTGTTCGGCATTGATATCCACGCCCACCACGGTCAGATGGTTGGCCGCGGCGGCGATGGCCGTGGCCCGGCCGATGCCCGTGCCCGCGCCGGTGACGATGCACACATGCTCGGATCGGAAATGGGGATCGGCCACGGTGAGGATCTCTTCGGGGGCGATGGCCGGTTCTTCCAGATCGGAGGGTTTCAGAGTTTCCATGGTCGTCTTCCTTTCACTGAAGGGGTTCGGTTGACGGCTGTACCGCCGCCGCCCGCGGCGACCGCAAGAAGGCGACGGCGGCCAGGATCAGCAGGGCGGCGATACCCCACAAGGCCGGCCGGAAGCTGTCGAAGGCATCGAACAGCAGGCCGGCCGCTAGCGGCGCCAGGGCCGCCGGGATGTTGGCCGAAAAGAGCAAGCCATAGACCTGGCCCACGCCGGCGCTGCCCCAGTGCTGGGCCACGCTGGAGGCGTAGAGCACCAGCACGCCCCCGTAGTTGAAGCCGGTGAGCACGGCGAAGAGCAGCAGGCCGGCGGGCGATACCAATATATATGGGGACAGGAGCAGCACGAGTGCCTGGCAGAGCAGGTTGGCGCCCACCATGACCCGGCCGCCCAAGCGGTCGAAGCCCCAGCCCCATCCGATGCGGCCGGCCGCGTTGGCCAGGGCGAATGCGCCCACGGCGCCGACCCCGGCCCGCAGCGTGCCGCCGGCGTAAAGCTCCTTGAGATTGGCGTTGACCGCGAATCCGGCGGCCAAGCCGCAGAACATGGCCAGGTAGAGGATCTGAAACTCGCGCCGGGCGATGGTCTCACGCCACGAGAACCGGCGCGTGACCGCCAGGCGGGTTCCGGGCGGGTTGCGCATGCACAGCCCGGCCGCGACCACCAGCAGCATGAACACCAGGCCCAGCAGTTGAAAGGTTTCAAAGGGCGTGTCCCCGTGGGCGTGCATGCGCCAGGCGCCGATCTGGCTCACCAGGGCCGCGCCGCCGCCGAACCCGGCCACGGCCACGCCGGTCACCAGCCCCTTGTGTTCGGGAAACCAGCGGATGCAGGTGGCGATGGGCACGATGTAGGCCATGCCCACGCCGATGCCGGCGAGCAGGCCGATGCCCAGGACCGTCAGGCCGAAGTGCACGTCGCCCCAGCCGGCCAGCCACCAGCCGCAGCCGAAGAGAATACCGCCCACCACGGCGCTGCGCCGCGGCCCCAGGCGCGGCAGCCACTGGCCGGCGAAGATCATGGTGAACGGAAAGGCGAAGTAGAAAACCGTGAACGGCAGTTGCACCGGCCCCTGGGCCAACCCGGTGAGCGCCTTGAGCGGCTGGACATAGACCGACCAGGAATAGGTGGCGCCCAGGCACATCTGCATCAGCACCGAAGCGGCCAGAATCACATAGCGCTGCATAGGCACCTTATCTTTTTGCTTTCATCTTCTTGACCAATACTTCCGCCAAATGCGCCACCTGCAACCCCAGCCCCTGCCGTTTCGCTCCCCCGCGCAGTTGCATGACGCAGCCGGGACACTCGGTCACCAGCAGGTCGGCGCCGGTGCGGCCGGCATCGGCCAGCTTCTTGGCGAGGATTTGGGCGGAGATCTCCGGGAACTTGGCCGAGTAGGTGCCGCCGAACCCGCAGCAGGTCTCCTCTTCGGCCGCCGGCGCAAAGCGGTATCCGGCGGCACGCACCAGCGCCTGGGGCGCGGCATGTACCCCCAGGCCCCGGCACAGGTGGCAGGGGGCATGATAGGTGACCGCGGCCGCGCCGGCCTGCACCGGAAATAAACGGCTATCCAAACCCAGGATATCGTTGAGCAGCACGCTGAGCGGCTGCACCTTGTCGGCAAAGGTCTGGGCCCGGCTGCCCAGCATGCGCGGATAGGCATGCTTCAGGTGGGAAGCGCACGAAGCGCACAAGGTGACTACATAATCGTAGCGCTCCGGGGCCAGGGCCGCGACATTCTGGCAGGCCACCGAATGGGCCGCTTGCTTCTCGCCCATCATGGCCACGGGCAGTCCGCAGCACGATTGCCCCATGGGAAACGCCACGGCCACGCCGTGGGCCGCCAGCAGGCGCACCCCGGCGAGCAGTTGTTCCGGGTAGACGAAGTCCTGCACGCAACTGGCGAAGAGCGCCACTTTCATCCGCGGCTTGGGGACCACGGGCGCAATCTGCTCCCACTGATCCCGGAAGGCCTTTTCGGCGATGGCCGGCAATGCCCGGAAATTGTGCTGCCGGGAGAAGATATGGGGCAGATGGCGCAGATACTGCGTCTGGTCAGTGACCGGCTTCTGGGCGATCTGGGCCGAGCGCAGCAGGGTGTGAAAAAGGCGCCGGTTCTTGAGCACCAGCGAGAGCATCACGCTCTCGATGGGGTGGCCCTCTTCGTCCTGGATGCGGGCGTGGACCTCCTTGATCAGGCGCGGCAGATCGATGCCCGCGGCGCACACCGCCTTGCAGGCGCCGCAGTTGATGCAGTTTTGCACCAGGTGGCGCGCCTTTTCGCGGCCGTGGAAGAAGTAGGTGACGATCAGGCCGATGGCGCCGATGTAGATGTGGCCGTACTGGTGGCCGCCCACCATGCGGTAGACCGGGCAGACGTTGGCGCAGGCCCCGCAGCGCACGCAGCGCAGCACCTGGGCGAAGATCGGGTCCCGGGCCAGGGCGCGCCGGCCGTTGTCCAGGAAGACGATGTGCATCTGCTTGGCTGTGCCGCCTGGGCCGCCGTATTCCGCCGGGCCGCTGATCCAGGTGACGTAGGAGGTGATGGCCTGGCCGGTGGCGTTGCGCGGCAGCACCCGCAGGATCTGAAGCGCCGTGTGCAAGTCGGGCACCAGTTTGTCCAGGCCCACCAGGGCCACATGCACCCGGGGCAGGGTGGTGACCAGCCGGGCGTTGCCTTCATTGGTCACCAGGCCGATGGTGCCGGTCTCGGCGATGGCGAAGTTGGCGCCGCTGATGCCCATATCGGCTTCGGCGAACTTGCGGCGCAGCTCCCGGCGGGCCACCTTGACCAGGCGCTGGATCTCGGCATCCTGTTTTTGACCGGTCACCTGGCTGAAGAGCTCGGCCACCTGGAAGCGCGACAGGTGGATGGCCGGCATCACCATGTGGGACGGCCCCTCGTGGCGCAGTTGGATGATCCATTCGCCCAGGTCGGTCTCGGTGACGGTCAGCCCTTCGGCTTCCAGGTGGTGATTGAGCAGGGTCTCCTCGGCGGTCATGGATTTGGATTTGATGACCGTAGCCACCCGGTTCTCCCGGGCGATGGCGGCGATGATGCGGTTGGCCTCGTCCGCCGTGGCCGCCAGATGCACCCGGATGCCCAGGGCTTCGGCCTTGGCTTTGAATCGGGCGTAAAGGGCATCCAGGCCGGCGAGGGCCTGGTCCTTGGCCCCGGCCACGTCGGCCACCAGGCGGTCCACATCCAGGCCCGCAAAGGCGTTGGCCCGCGAGGCGCGGTAGGCCACGGCGAAGTTGTCCATGGCCTGGCGCAGGAAGTCGTTGGCCAGGGCCTGGTCCACTTCCCGGCGATAGTCTTTGAGGGTCTTGGCGGTCTGCATCAGCGATCCTCCAGCAGCAGGATGTGCAGCTCCAGCGGCCCGTGCACGCCGATGGCCAGCACCCGTTCGATATCGGCCGTGCGGCTGGCGCCGGTGATGAAGGCCAGGTAGTTGGCGGGGGTTTGCATACGGGCCGTCAACTCGGGCTCCAGGTCATGGGCCGTTTCCCGCAGCCGGGAGAGGGGCAGGATGGCCACGTGAATTTCGCTGATCATGGTGGCCAGGCGCAGCGCCTCGCTGCTGGAATCGATCACCAGCGTGCCGGTTTCGGCGATGCCGTAATCGGCGATGGTCACGCCGATGTCGATGCCGGCCAGATGATCCCGCAAAGGCCCGTCGGCGAGGGTTATGCCACGAGGCCGGCACAGCTCCTCGAAGCGCGTCCAAAGCTCGGGCGGCAGGCCGGGTGCGGCCATGATCTTGGTTTGCTTGCGTTCGCACAGGGCGGCGGCCCCGGGGCTCAACGGCTCTGCGCACCCGGTCGCCAGCAGCTCGCAGGCCTCTTTGGTGTCGCACAGGCGCACGGTGTATGCCAGGGCCTCGTCCAGGGAGGCGACGTCGCGCACAATGGCCGAGACTTTCTCCGCGGCCCGGCGGAAGGTTTGCGCAGCCGCCGGATGCCGCCCGCGATCGGTTCCAGGGGGCATGTTTCACCTCTGTTTTCCCACTCTATGGCCATAGCACTCCCGGCGGCGATTGGCTATGGCAGAAAAGAGCACCGGCCGAAGATAAGCGCCGGCAGCGACAAGGGTCACAGGGGGGGCAGTGCCTGGTGTTCTGGGGATCGGGGCGGCATCGTCAGGTTGGCGCCGGCAAGGTGAAGCTGAACTTGACCCACTGGTCGCCCGGGCACTCGGCGCGGATCTCCCCGCCGTGCTTGCGCACGATGTCGCGGGTGATGAACAGTCCCAGCCCGGTACCCTGGGCCAGCCCCTCGGCGCGCCGCAGGCGCACGAACTTGTCGAAGACCTGGGAGAGCTGTGCCTCGGAAAGATTTTCGCCCTGGTTCCACACCTCGAAGCGCAGCAGGGCGCCTTCGGCGGCAAAGACCAGGCGGATGGTGCCGCCGGGCCGGCCGTACTTGAGGGCATTGTCCAGCAGATTTTTATAGACGATTTGCAGCAAGTCGCGGTCGCCGGTGAGCGGCACCGATGGTGGCAGCTCGTTGCGCAGAAGGACCTGTTTGGCGGCCAGGGCTTCTGCGAAGTCCGCCAGCAAGGGCGTCACCACATCCTTGATCATATCCAAGGGTCGGGGGTTGGGCGTGAGCTCGCCCTTTTCGATGCGCGACAGATCGAGGTATTTGCGGGTCATGCCCACGGCTTTTTCGATGCTCTGGGCGATGTTGGCCACCAGGTTGGCCTGGGCTCCGGTCAAGGGGCCGATGGCGGTCATGCCCAGGGCCTTGGCCGAAGTGTAGATCACCCCCAGGGTGTTCTTCAATTCGTGGGAGACGAAGCCCAGCATGTCGAGGTAGTTGCGGTTGACCACCTGCAACGAGCGGTTGGTCTGGTCCAGCTCGGCATTGGTGCTTTTGAGCCGCGCTTCGCGCTCCTGGAGCCGGCCGGCCATGAAGTTGAAGGCCTTGGTCAGGTCGCGCACCTCGTCATCGGTGGCCGGCTCGGGCACCTGCATGTCCAGTCGGCCGCCGGCGATCTCGGCCGCGGCCTGGGCCAGGCGGCTGACCGATCCGGTGAGCCGGCGGCTGAAGAGAAACCCCAGGGCTAGCACGATGGCCACGGCGCCCAGCGAAAGCAATCCGTACAACGTCCATAAATCGCGCTTCAGGTCGTCGTACTGCCGGGCCAGCACGCCCACGTAGAGGATGCCGATCACCCGGCCCTGGAGATCGTGGATCGGGTCGTAGGCGCTCAAGTACCAGTCGTTGACCACGAAGGCCCGGTCGTAATAGGGGCGGTTGTTCTCCAGCACCGTGTCATAGACCGTTTCGCTGACCCGCGTGCCGATGGCCCGGTTGCCACTGGCATTCTTGACATTGGTGGCCACGCGGCTGTCCCACTGGAAGATCGTCACCGTGCCCGGCTGCCGGCCTTGGTAGAGCCGCTCCTCGAAGACGATGGCGTTGATCTTGTCGACCAGGGCATGGTTGCGGTTGAGCAATATGCCGGCATACAGCACGCCCTTGCGCGCGCCGGTCTCGTCTTCCACCGGCGTGGCGGCCACCAGGGCCATGCCGGCGGTCTCGGCCTCCTTGGCCCGGGGTTTGGCCCGCGCCGTGGGCTCGAAGACCATGAAGGCCTTTTCTTCCAGGTCGCCGCCTTCGGCTTGCAGACGGCCGGCTTCCAGCAGGGCGAACCCGCTCACGGTTTCACCCTTGAGCGCCCGACCCACCAGCGGGTCCTGGGCCAGGTAGTCGCCGGTGGCATAGGGCGAAAGGGTGCGCAGGATCACCCGCCCCTGGGGGTCGGTCAAGCCCAGAAAGTCGCAGCGCCCCTGGCGCCGGGCCAGTTCGAGCAGCGCGCGGATGGCCTGGTCCCCGGGCTGATGGAACGCCTCCTGGACACGCTTGCCGCCGCTCAAGGCCCCCAGAAACAGCTCCAGGCCGTCCAGTTCGCTCTGGACCACGCTCCAGGCCGAACGCAGGTCGAGGCTCACCCGGCGCTGGGCCTCGTTGACCGTGGAACGGTTGATCAGGTAAGCCCCCACGGCCGCGGCCAGCAGGCCGAAGAGGGCAATCACCAAAACGAAGTTCAGAAAGATCCGTTTGTAAAGTTGAATGCGCATGGCGGCACCTCGGGTTCAGAGATTGAAGCGGATGCAAAAATCGGGCAAGGATGCCGGCGCGTGTGGATGCAAGCCGGCAGCGCCTCCGGACGGGGCAGGAACCAGGGTCGCCCCTCGGGTGCCACGGTTTGGTGACCGTCGCGTTAACGGGTTGTAAAAGCGATTGACACCTGTGGGGATGGTTGGGTTCCGGTTTCCACGGAATGAATAATTGACAGATATTTCGGGGTGCGGCTAACCTGAGTACAGTCTCGATAACCACGTCACCCTCAAAATCGTGGGTTTCTCCACGGGGTCTTAACTGCCATGAACCTCCATCTTGGGTATCTTCCTGGCTGCATCGGTCGCGTCGCCGAGTTGCACGCAACATATTACGCGAGGGCTGTTGGCTTTGGTGTGTCGTTCGAGGCCAAAGTCGCCACCGAGCTGGCCGAGTTCTGCCTGCGCTATACGCCCGGCCGTGACGGCATCTGGCTTGCCAATGAGCATGGCCTTATCCACGGCGCCATCGTCATCGATGGAGCTCACTATCAGGCCTCCGGCGCTCACTTGCGCTGGTTCATCATATCGGACGAAGCGCGCGGCAAAGGTCTAGGCTCCCTGTTGCTGGGTGCCGCAATGTCCTTCTGCCAGGCCCGCGGCTATCGCAAAGTTTATCTCTGGACCTTTGACGAGCTGCATGCAGCGCGCCACTTGTACGAGAAGCACGGCTTCAAGCTGGTGCGCACGCAGCGCGGCGCCCAGTGGGGCAAGGAAGTCAATGAACAACTCTTCGCCCTCGGCAACGGCTGACCCTCGCATGGGGAGCGCCGATGCATCACACGGTAACCGGCAATAAAATGTCATACCACATTTAAGGAGGGTCCCATGAAGCCAACGGTAGCTATCTTCGGAATTGTTCGATTTCCTCCCGGGAAGATGGCCGAAGTACTCCCCCATCTGCGTGCTTTGGTTGCAGCCACTTACAAGCACGATGGCTGTATTGCCTATGATGTCGCCGAAGATCCCTTCGATCCGGGTCTTTTGCGGTTCTCGGAACTGTGGCCTGACCAGGCAAGTCTGGATCGGCATCTCCAGGCGCCCCACATCCAACCCTGGCGGGACGCGGCGCGCAAGTGCGGGATGTTGGAAAGAAAGTTCACTGCCTACGAAATTGCAGGATCGAGAGCGGTTTGAATTCCGGCAATATTGCGCAAGAGGCGTTCAGTCCTGAGAATCCATTCACGCTTTCCCAGCCAATCATGGTAGATCAAAGCCAAACCGCCGCATGCCGGCGGAGGCCATGAGAGGATACAGGTGTTCCCATGAAGGCGAGAATCAAACTCGGCACCGCGCAGACGCCGGATGGCGGCGAATTGGCGCTGTGTCAGCATGACCGGGATTTTTACATCACCATCAACGGCCATGACCTGATGCACAGCCGCCAATTTGAATCCGAGCTGGAACTGGCGCGGTTGGGTTGCAGGCACCTGGCCGCCAGCGCGGCGCCCCGCGTGCTGATCGGCGGCTTGGGGATGGGCTATACCTTGCGCCAGGCCCTCGACCTGCTGGGGCCGGACGCCCGGGTGGTGGTGGGGGAATTGGTGGGGGCGGTGGTGGAGTGGAACCGCGAGTTCCTGGGGGCGCTCAACGGCCGGCCCTTGGAAGACCCGCGCGTCGAAATCCAGTTGGGGGATGTGGTCGCGCTGATCTCCAATTCCGCGGGGCGCTTTAATGCCATCCTGCTCGACATCGACAACGGTCCCGACCCGCTGACGGATGCCGGCAACCGGCGCCTGTACGGCTCGGAAGGCCTGCACGCCTGCCGCCGCGCGCTGGCTAAAAACGGATGCCTGGCGGTGTGGTCGGTGGCGCCCAACCGCAAGTTCGAGCATCTATTGATGCGCTGCGGCTTTCAGGTGCGCCGCTTTCGGGTGGCGGCCGGCAAGGGCAGTAAATCCCAGTCGCGGTTTATCTGGGTGGCTTCGGAGGACAAGTCCGTCCTGCCTCCCGGCGGCGGCGAGCCGCGCCTGCCGGAGAAGAAAGCGCCGGATCGATATCGCCGGGGGCCGCGAAGGCGATAGCACAGAAAAGGTATCGAATTGCTGCACATTTTTGTAGATGCCGATGCGTGCCCGGTCAAACCCGAAGTCTACCGCGTCGCCGGCCGGCATCGTCTGGCCGTCACGCTGGTGGCCAACACCTGGATGCGTGTGCCCGCGGAGCCCTCGATTAAACTCGAGGTCGTCAAAGACGGCTTCGACGCGGCCGATGACTGGATCGTCGCCCAAGTGCAAGCCGGCGACATCGTGGTCACGGCCGATATTCTTCTGGCCGGCCGCTGTTTAAATAAAGGCGCGCGGGCCATTGCACCCACCGGCAAGTCGTTCACCGAGGACAATATCGGCACGGCCGTGGCCGGCAGGGAGCTGATGGCCGAGCTGCGCAATGCAGGCGCAATCTCGGGCGGACCGCCGCCCCTGACCCAGCGCGACCGTTCCCGTTTTCTGGAGCGGCTCGACAACCTGATTCAAGCCATCCGTTTACAATCCGCCGCCTCCTAATTTGCCAGGCGCGGCCGCGATTCGGTATAAAAGGTCTGATGGATGCCCACCCGCGGTTCCCCTAAATAGCCCTCGTAGGGGCGCACATTGCTTTCAAGTACTTCCCCGGAAGGCAGTATGGCCGAGCGCTCGCTGTAGTACATGGACATGAAGGGCTTGTCGGAGATGCCCAGGGCGCGCACCGAGTCGGCCATGGGATGGTTGCCCCAGGTGACATGGGAGCCCCAGGGCAGGAACGACACTCGCTTGAGGCCCAAGACCCGGATCACGGTCTTGATAAGCCGCTCCTGTTTGACCGAATAGGTGATCATCGGTTTGCGGTCGGTGGTGCGGAAGCCTCGTTTGCGCACATGCAGGTCGAGAATGGGAGTGTTCTTCTCGGACATGGAACATTGGAAGTATTCCGGGGTCACCGTGAAGATCATGTCGGCCACGAACTTGGTGTAACCCCATTGGCCGCGGCCGGCGTCGCGGGCCACCACCTTGGTCACGGGCAGGTGCTGCACCAGCAGGCCGAAGCGCGGATACCAGCCCTCCATCAGCAACGGCAGAAGGCTGGCCATCCGGGTGCCTTTGCCTTTGTACACCACCGGAATGACCACCGGCACTTCGCCGTAGGGGCCGATGGTGGTGTCGATGTAGTTGAAGGCGGCCACGGCCACGATGGCCTTGCCGTTGGGCAGCATGAGCGGCACCAGGTTGTCCGACGGCATGCTGGCCTTGACCTTGGCGTAGTCGGCCGTGAAGTACAATCCGAAGAAATCGTCCCGAAAGTAGAGAATGGGCAGATCGAAGGTCGCTTGCCCGTAGGTGACATTCTGGCCGGGCCGTGTGTTTTCGAAAAAAGCCATCCGTTCTTCCTCCGAATGAGTTGCATGATGAGCCGTTGGTGTCGGCGGGCTTGGCTGGGCACATATAGCCCCCTTCAGTTCAGGTCGTGACGCATTGCCGGTCGAATAGAAAGGAACCAGGGGCCTGTCCGGCATGAACCTCCTTGGTGGAAAAAGGCAAGGAGGGTACGCACAAACTGACGTATCAGTTCACTATGGCATGCCCGATCCGATGTCAATATAAAACAAGGCGCTCTTGGCGTGCAAGCGGGACGCGTTGGATCGGCGTCCATTCCGCGTTTGTGACCGTGACTCGAACGCCGGGGCAGGACCTGGTATGGCAGAAAGAAAACGGCGGCGATCCGTCAGGGCAAGGCGCTCCAGGAGTATTTGGGCGCTTTCAACGACCGGTTGGTCCAGCCGCGATTTCTCTTCGACCGTTTGAAGCGCATTCCAGACCTCCGCGGCCCCCAGCGCATGACCCTGGCGGCCGCCGTCGGTGCCCTGATCGGCATTCTTTTCATGGAAAAGGAGCACTATCGCAAAGGCTTCCAGGAAGTGTTCGCCCGCTTCAGCGATCCGGACCAGGTTCGACGGGTCCGGAAGCTTTTCTCTGCATCCGGGGATTGAGTCAGCCGCCGCCACCGATTACCAACGATGCACGGCGGCGTGCCTGAAATAGAAATCCCTGTTTTGTAACTGCTCGGGCAGCTATTCACAAAAGCGGCCGGGGAGGGCGCGGCGAAGGGGCGAACACACGGTTCGCCCCTGCCAATCAAATCGCGTCAAAATCGGTTTCGCTGCAAGGCAGCAGGATGCATACCGTGGTGCCCTGGCCGTACACGCTGTCGATCTCGATATGGCCCCCATGGGCCTCCACGATGGTCTTGGCCAGGCTTAGTCCCAGGCCGTATCCCCCTGTCCGCGGGGAGCGCGACGGGTCCACGCGGTAGAAGGGTTCGAAGACCAGCGCCAGATCCGCCGGGGGGATGCCGACCCCCTGGTCGCGGACCGTGATGACGGCCCAGGATTCCCTGGCATGCAGAGCGATTGTTACCGGCGGGCTTTTTTCCGTGCTGTATTTCAGCGCATTGTCGATGATGTTCTTGAGCGCCTTTTCGATCTGCCGGGCGTCGACGGCCATGGGCGCCAGTTGCGGCAGGTCGCCGAGCCGCACGCCCGGCGGGCGATGGCCGAAGCCGGCCGCCGATGCGCTGATCAGGCGCGCCAGGTCGGTGGGCGTGCGCTTGAGTTCGACCTGGGTGCCCACGGCGCGGGCCGTTTCCAACAGTTCGGTGATTTTTGCCTCCATCTCCCGAATGTCTTCGTCGATGCTCGCTTTGCCGCAATCCTCGGGAAGCATGGCCATGGCCACTTTCAGGCGCGTCAGCGGCGAACGCAGTTCATGGCTGACGTCCAGCACCAGACGTTCCTTGGCCTTGATCAACTGCGCCAATTGCCGGGTCATGGCGTTGAACGAGCGGGAGAGCGCGGCGAGTTCATCGTGGCCCTGGACCGGCACCCGGTGGGCGAGCTGGCCCTGGGCGATCTGCTGGACTCCGTGTTCGAGCCAGCGCAAGGGCTTGAGCACGCGCCGGATGGCGAAGTAAACAGCCACCAGCAGCAAAGTAATGCTCAGCAGCAGTATAAAGCCGAACCGCATGATCTTTTGCTCCGCATCCAGGGCCCGGGGCACGAAGAAGGTCAAGCGGCCATCGTGCTGAGCGACGTTAATCACATGGTTTCCGTGATAGGAGCCTGCCCGGATGCGGCCCTTCTGGAAGCGCATCAGGTGGTAGCGGTGCGGTTGGGGGAACTCTTCGGCCGGATGGGTGGACCAGTGCACCGCGGCTGAATCGTAGGCGATCTTCATCTGCGTTTCTGCGGCCAGGCGCCGAGCGCGCTCCAGGTCCGGCGGCTCGCCCAGCTCGCGCACCAGGAAATCGATGTAGCGCACCAGATGGGACTCGTAGGAGGTGCTGATGTGGTGGCGAAAGGAACCGATAAAAAGGATGATGCCCAGATTGATGGCGATGCCGGCAACCGCAAGGGTCGCGAAGAGTTTGACGAAGACCGAAGAGAAAAATTTAGGCATCGATTATTACCCGCCGATGAACATATAGCCGGCGCCCCAGATGGTTTTGATGAACTCCGGCGCCTTGGGGTCGTCCCCGAGCTTCTGGCGCAGGCGGCTCATGGTGATATCCACCGACCGATTGAACGCCTCGCTGTCCATGCCGCGCAGCTCCTGCAAGACCCGGTCACGGTTCAGCACCTTGCCGGGGTGGCGCGCCAGCAACGCCAGGGCCTCGAATTCATGGGTGGTCAACTCCACCGGTTTGCCGTCCAGGAAAACCTTGCGCTGGGCCGTGTCCAGACTGAGGCGGCCGAACGTCTGGATGCCGCCCGGGCTTGCGCCGGCCGTGCGGCGCAGCACGGCCTGGATGCGGGCCACCAGTTCCCGGGGTTCGAAGGGTTTGGGCAGATAGTCGTCGGCGCCGATCTCCAGGCCGATGATCCGATCCATGGGATCGCCCCGGGCCGTGAGCATGATAATGGGCACGGACGAATCCCGGCGGATCTGCTTGCACAACTCGAATCCGTTCATTTCAGGAAGCATCACATCCAGGATGATCAATGCGGGCTTATCCCGGCGCAGCTTTTTCAGCCCTTCGCCGGGGGTGACGGCACTTTCCACCCGGAAACCGAACCCGGCCAGAAAGTCGGTCAGCAGGCGGTTCAGTTTGGGATCATCGTCGATAATCAGCAGAAGTGGTTTCATCGGGTACCGGTTTGCCGGGTTGGCCGGGTCGGGAGATGCCTGGTGGCGCTTCCCAACCCGGGGCTGGATGACTTCAGGACTTCACCCTACCATAACCCGTTCTTGGATGGAAACCCTTGGGCGTCGGCCGGGAGGATTAGCGATTCTCTCGCCCCCAGGGGCACCGGCCCTGATGGGATTCCAACCGGGCAATCAGCTTTTCGCGTTGCTCGGGTGTCAGCAGGGCGTGAAATGCAGCCAGGTTCGTCGCCGCCAGATCGAGCAGCTCCTCGAAGGCCGGCCGTTTGGCCTCGACCAGTTGCTTCAGATCCTCCGGCCGCACCTGGTCTTTGCGCAGTTCATCCAGAAGCGCCTTCTTGACGTCCGTACGCATGCCCCGCATCGTCGCATGCTTGTCCGCCATGGCTGTGAGCATGCGCTCCAATTCGACCTGCTGTGCTTCGCTGAGCGCCAGTTCCTGCGTAGCCCACGATTTCACATGGGCCACCTTTTCTTCCGGCGTCCAGTTCCGGCCCCGGAAACAGCCGACGCGCCCCGGATCGCAAGCCATGAAGCCCACGAGCAGAAAAGCGGTGGCGAGCAATCCCACGGAGACCCAAATGACTGTTTTCATAATACCCTCCTTTTTCGACCGTTCTATGCATTCGTTCGCATGCCTGAACCGCCAGGCATGGGTATGAATACGATCCCCGGCCGGGGAATGCTTTTCCGCCGGGTAACAAGTTGTAACAATGTGTAACGGCGTTCGGTTTTACTCCATCGGAGCGGGTCTGGCGCTGGGTGGGATAGCAACGATGGCGCCAGCCGGGTATCACGGCAGTTTATGAAATAGGTAGTAGACCTTATGGACGGCTTCGCCAGCACTTCGTGGGGTTGGCCACCTGCGAACGGCGAAGTGATCGGCGCCCTGCTCCTTGACAAACCATGATCGGCTTCATAATTCATCCCAGGGGCGATGCACCACCGGGTCGACCCGGGGAGGAATGGACCGTGAGCACCACCGATGAAAAGATCTACTGCCGGTTGCACGACTGGCTCCTTGCCCACATCCAAAGCTTTGCCATCGCGGACGAAGCCGCCCGGCGCCATTTCGATCTCAAGCGCACCCACTCGCTGAAGGTGGCTGAAGAGATCGACCGCCTCGGGCGTGCCCTGGGGCTCGCATCGCGCCCGCTCCTGATCGCCCGGGTCATCGGGCTGCTCCACGACGCCGGCCGGTTCGAACAGTACGACCGCTACCGCACCTACAACGACGCCGCCTCCATGGACCACGGCGCCCTGGGGGCGGCCATCGTGTCGTCCAACGGCCTGCTGGCGGCCTTCGATAGTTCAGAGGCGCAGGCCATCACCCAGGCCATCCTGCATCACAACAAGGTGGCGCTGCCCGAAAACCTCTCCAGCGAGGCGCTCTTCTTTTTGAAGCTGATCCGCGACGCCGACAAGCTGGATATCTACCGAATCATCATGGAGAACATGGCCGCTGCGGACCAGGCGCTCTTCAAGGTGCTGTTGCCCGGCAACGAGGATGCATCCGAGGAGCTCGCCGCGATTCTGATGCGCGGCGACGGCGTGAATTACCAGTTGGCCCGCAACGCCACCGACCGCCTGCTGATGCACGTGGGCTGGGTCTTCGACATCAATTTCCGGCCCACCCTGCGCGCCATCGCCCACCGAGGCTACCTGGAAACCATTGCCACCGCCCTGCCGCCCACCCCGCGGGTCACCCAAATCATAACCAAAGCCCGCAACCATCTGGCCGCAGCCTTATCCGATGGGCCCCTATCAGACCTGAACCCGTCCGCCCAAAGCTGAACGCCTTCCCTCACCAGCGCCGACCATCTATCACATTGACAGAACCACATACCGTAGTTTACGAGCATGCTCGTAAATATGGATGATTGCTTTTTAAACACATACGTCTGGGAAAACATTAGCAAGCGCCTCGATCCGGCGGAATAGCAGATCGATTATGCCAGTGCGTCTATCCAACTCAAACGACTATCCCGATTGGCTGAAACTCGCCAAAGAGGTCGAGCCCTTGTTCGGCCCCATGGTGGATGATCCGAATTTTTGCGATGGTTTGAGGACAGCCATCCGCGAAGGGCATGCCATCTGCTTCGTCGAAGGTGGTAAATCCGGCGGCAGCGAGGCTCTCCTCGGCGGCATCCTGATATCCAAAGCGGCCAACGAAATCCTCTGGCTCGCGGTGGCCGAGCGCAGCCGGGGCCGGAAGATCGGCAGCGCCCTGCTCGCTGAAGCCCTCGGCCGCCTGGATCGCACCCGGCCGATCACGGTGACCACCTTCGAGCGAAGCCTCGCGGCCGGCATACCGGCCAGACGGTTGTATGAGTCGGTTGGGTTCCACTATACCGGTGAGGCCGGCCTGAACCCGGCCGGCATCCCCACGGTGGTCATGACGCTCGCATAGCGCCACGGCGTCCCATGCCTACAGCCCATGCTCCTCCGTCCGCCCTCCGCCAGCAGAACCCTCCTATTCGGACGAGTCCGTCAAGCCTCACGCTGAAACAAATGCTTGGTCGCCTCGTCCAGGGGAAAAAGCAGCTCGATGCGCAACTCCTGGGCCGTGGCGTCCAGCGGCGTTCCCAGGGTGGCAATGGTGGAGAAGAGCGCGGCTTTCAGCGAGTCCTTGGCCAGGGTCAGACTCAACACGGGGGGCGCGGCGTCCAGGCGTAGATCGAGGGGGGCCGCGCCGGACCTCGAACGGGAAAGCTCCTGGTACAGGGCGATCAGGCCGCTGTTTTGCGTGGCGAGCACCTCTTCCCACAGGCGGGCGAGCAGGAAGTGCTCCACGGCGGGCCACTCCTGGACATACGGCCGCAAACCGTCTTGGGCGAACAGCAGGCGAAACACGTTGTCATACTTCTGCAGGGCCGTCTGCCCGACGAAGCGTTGCACCAACCGGACCAGGCCGCCATTGGCCATCAGAATTCGATAGCCGGTATCGACCACGAAGGCGGGATAGGGCTCGTGCTTTTCCAGCATGCGCCCCAACGCCTGGCGCACGACCTGCATCCGTGGCCCGTCGAAAGGTTCTTCGCCGAACTCGGACGCATAGCCGGCCGACTTTAAAAACGCATTGCGATGCCGCAGTGGCAGTTTGAGCGCCTGGGCGATTTTTAGAATCAATTTTCGGCTCGGCTGGGACCGGCCGGTCTCCACGAAGCTCAGATGCTTGCTGGAGACCCCCACATCCAGGGCCAGATCCATCTGGCTGATGCGATGCAACTGCCGCCAGAAGCGCAGCAATTCGCCGGTGGATTCGCTCTTTTGCCGAACCATGGGGTGCATGCCTTTACCTCCGAGGTAATGGACTTTTTTACCTGCGAGCGTACAATGCCCGCAAAGCAAATTCAAATCGAAATCTATCCTGCATTCAAAAGGAGGCACCATGGAGATCTCAAGAAAAGTGCTTTGCGTCGTTTACGGGATCATCGGTGGGGTGGCCCTGGTGGGTTGCTGGGGCAACAACCTCCAGCTTTTCCAGGGCCTGGACATCCTGGGCGGCAACATCCGCTTCTGGCAGTTGACCTTGGCCAATCCGGCCAGCCGCTCGATCACGGTGGACATCCTGGGCATCGGCCTGGCCGCGGTCCTCTGGATGTTCCTGGAAGCCCGGCGCCTGGCCATGCGCGGGGTGTGGCTCTGGGTGCTGTTCGGCCTGTTCATCGCCATCGGCGCCGCGTTCCCCTGGTTCCTGATCCACCGGGAGCGGACGCTGGCCCGCCGCGACGGCGCCGCGCCGGCCGGAACCCTGGCCATGGCGGATATGGTCGGCGTCGGGGTGATCGCCATCATCCTCTTGGGATATACGATTCTGGCCTTAACCTGGTGAGCATCGGAGGGCGTGATTCCCGCTGCCAGTCCGGTGGCGGGGTCGGAACCTGGCCACCGCTGGCCCCGGATTCAAACCGTAAATCTTCCCACCAAACCCTTGAGCTGATTGGCCAGGCGCGACAGTTCTTCCGCATTCCGATGAACCTGGGCGTTGCTGCGCGTCATGCCGTCCACGGAAGCATTGACTTCCGAAAGTTCGCCGGCGATCTGCGCCGAAGCGCTGGAGCTTTGGGCCACGGTTTGATTCACATCGTGGATGCCGTTGGAGACTTGGACCACGTTGGCGGCAATGTCGCGCGTGGTGGTGGTCTGTTCTTC
Organism: Desulfobacterales bacterium; assembly: GCA_016218685.1. Taxonomy (GTDB): domain Bacteria; phylum Desulfobacterota; class Desulfobacteria; order Desulfobacterales; family Desulfosarcinaceae; genus Desulfatitalea. The sequence goes on from JACRDD010000039.1 coordinate 41,347, forward strand.
CATGGCCCCGGCGATGGCAGAGACAAAGTCGTTGACCTTGGTGATGATGCGGCCGATCTCTTGAATTTTCTGGATGGCGGTCTCCACGGCGGTTTGGATGCCGCGGTTTTTCTCCTTGATTTCGATGCTCGAGGCCGCGGTCTGATTGGCAAGCTCCTTGATCTCCTTGGCGACCACGGCAAAGCCCCGACCGGCTTCGCCTGCGCGCGCCGCCTCGATGGTGGCATTGAGCGCCAACAGGTTGGTCTGGGCCGAAATCTCGGTGATGCTTTCGGTGGCCTTGGCGATATCCTTGGCCGATTTGTCCAGCTCGCTCATCATGCTGACGGAGGCCTGCGCCTCCGACACCGCGCCGTCGCTGATGCCGTGGGCTTCGGCCACATTTTGCACGATCTCGGTTATGACGGCGTTCATCTGCTCGGCCGCCGCGGCCACCGTGCCGATATTTTGCGTGGCCTGGCCCATCACGTCGGCCACCGATTGCATGCCGTGGCTCATCTGCCCGGCCGAGACCGCCACGGCATTGGAGCGGGTCTGCATGCTGGCCGAATCCGACGAGATGTTGGTCGCCAAGCCGGCCAGATGCACGGCTGAGTTGCCCAGCGCCTCGGCATTGGCGGCGATATCCCGGATCATGTGCTGCAACTTTTCGATGAAGCGGTTGAAGGCGCTCGACAGCATACCGATTTCATCCTGGCTGTCGACGACGATGCGGGCCGTCAAATCGCCCTGGCCCTCGGCGATATCCTGCACGCGCTCGTTCATGCGCTTCAAGGGCATGGCCACGTATTTGCGGACCACGACATATAATACCAGGAGCAGTACCGCGACGATGCCGGCCAGGGAGAAGAGCGCATTGCGAAGCAAAGACCGGCCCATCACGGACTGAATCTCGACGGCGCCTTGCCTGGCCTTGGCCAGCGAGGCCTTGGAAAAACGGAAATGGGTATAGCCGCCCACCTCGCCCGGTTTCCAACCCAGATGGCAGCGCACGCAGTCTCCGGTGACCATCTGGGGCTGGACGATCTCGAAGGCTTCGGGCGTCCAGCGCAACACCATTTTGGGTTCGGTCGTCATTTGGGTTTGGATCTCTTCGGGCAGTTGGGTTGCGAGATAGGTCTCGTTGGACGAGTGGGTGACCTTCCCTTGGCGGTTGTGCAGGGAGAATTCCATCAGCCCGTCGATGTCGCGCTGTTCGGCCAGGAGGCGATTGAACTTCTCCATCTCGCCGCGTTCTAGGGAGCCGGCCACAGCATGCTCGATGGATTCAAAAATGTTCCTGGCGAAGGCCTCTTCGCGCTGCTGGAGCAGAAGTAAATTCTCCTGGGAGAATCGGGCGATATGGGCGTTGACCGACAGGTACTGGATCAGTTGTGCGCAGACCGCCACCGCCACGATGGCGACCAGCAAAGAGAGCATCAATTTGATGTGCAGCTTCATGCCTTGTCCGCCTTGATTTGGGCTTGTTCCGATTTCCGGTAAAAGGGCAACGTCATGGAGCGGGAAAACTCTTTACTACTGCAACCGATGCAGGGCGCGCCGGCATTGATGCAAAAATTGGTGCCGGCGTTCCACAGCCGCGTGGGGCAATCGGCATGGGTGACCGGTCCCAGGCAGCCCAGTTTGAACAGGCAGCCGCGGTCGGAAAAGTGTGCGGCGAAGTTTTCTCTCTCATAATCGGCGAAGCGTGGGCACTGGTCATGGACCAGACGGTCGAAGAACATTTTGGGCGCGCCGTCGGCGTTGAGTTCCGGCACGCCGAAGGCCAGCACCTGCACCAGGGTGCCCACCAGCCAGTCGGGATGGACCGGGCAGCCGGGAATGGCGATCAGGGGTTTGGCGATGCCGTTGGCCTGCAAGTACTCCCGGACGCTCTGGGAGCCGGTGGGGTTGTTCTCCGCGGCCGGGATGCCGCCATAACAGGCGCAGGCGCCCACCGTGACGATGGCCTCGGCCGCCGCGGCGGCCCGCAGCAGTTGCTGAGCGAAGGGTTCGCCGCCGATGACGCAGGCTTCGGGCATGGCGGCCGGCACGGCGCCTTCCACGGCCAGCAGGTAGCCGCCGCGCCGGATGTTGTCGTTGAGCACGCTCATGGCCAGCTCGCCGGTGGCCGTGGAGAGGGTGCCGTGAAACTGCATGGAGACATAGCGCGTCAGAATCGCGACCGGATCGGGATGCACCGCATTGAGCAGCGATACCGAACAGCCCGAACAGCTTTGGCCTTGGAGCCACAACAAGGGCGCCTGGCCGGAAGCCAAGGTCTGCACGGCCCGGGCCACAGCGGGCAGCGCGGTGGTGCTCACGCCCAAGAGGGCGGCGAGCTTGGCGCTCAAGAGCATGAACTGGCGTCGGCTGATTTCCGGCATGTTTTTCTCCATCCTTGATTGAATCAATGGACCGCGCAGGCGATGCACGGGTCAAATGAGCGCACCACCCGTACCGCTTCCAGGGGATGTTGAGCATTGGCGATAGGCGTGCCGATCAAGGCTTGCTCGACCGCGCCCGGACGTCCCTGGTCATCCCGGGGGGAACAGTTCCAGGTGGTGGGTACGACGCATTGGTAATGGCCGATTTTATGATCGGCGATCTCCAGCCAATGGCCCAGGGCGCCCCGGGGCGCTTCACACAGGCCCTGGCCCTGGGCCTGTTTGGGGATCGCAAACTCGGTGCAGGTCGGAGCACCGGGCTTGAGCTGGGCCAGCCAGTGTTCGCAGCGATCGGCCACCAGCTTGCATTCGATGGCCCGGGCGGCGTGCCGGCCCATGGTCGAGACCAGATCCTCCGGCTTCAGATTCAGTTGCCGTACGACATGGTCCACCCAGCGGCGCGCCTCGGCGTTGCTGCCTTGCAGGTAGAGCACCAGCAGGCGGGCCAGGGGGCCCACTTCCATCACCTGCCCCTGGTAGCGCGGCGCCTTGAGCCAGGTATAGGCCCCTTGCTTGCGGGGGTCGGGCTCGGTGCGGCCGGCCGTCGGGCCTAGACCCGAAGGCGAATTATAAAAGGAGTAGCGCACATCTTCGGTGATCAGGCCCGGGTCCAAGGCGGAGAGTTTGCCGGCGTTGACTACCCCGCCGGGCAGGAATTTGTCTTTGCCGTCATCGCTTTCCAAAAACCCGCCATAGGCCAGAAAGCTTCCGCAGCCCTTGCCCAGCTTAAAGTAATCCGGGAAGGCGGCAGCCACCGCCAGCACGTCGGGCAGGTAACATTGGTCGATAAAGCCGCGCAGGTCGTGCAGCATGGCGCCATAAGCAGCAATTTTTTGCGCCGTTACCTGTTCGGTGACGCCACCGGGCACCAGCGAGGCCACATGGGGCAGTTTGCCTGCGAAGAGCGCCGCCATCTGGTGCGCCAGGGCGCGCATGCGCAAGCCCTCCAGGTAATTTTTGATGGCGATGGTGTTGGCTTCGGTGCCGTTCAGGTAGTGGCCTTCGTAGCGCGGGAAAAAGGGCGCTCCCGGATAAACGGCCGAGGAGGCTTTCTGGGCGAGCACCCAGTTTTTGAATTGGAGCAGATCGGCATCCTTGCCCGTGTATTGGGCAATGGCCGCAAGATCCACGAAATCCACGGCCGCCAGATGGTAGAAATGGATGATGTGGCTCTGGATGTAGTTGGCGCCCAGAATCAGGTTGCGCATCAGGCGGCCGTTTTGCGGGGGCGTAATGCCGTAGGCCTGCTCCTGGGCCAGCACCGAGGCCATGCCGTGAGAGACCGGGCAGACGCCGCAGATGCGCTGGGTGATCTGCTGGGCATCCAGGGGATCGCGGCCCTTCAAGATCGTTTCGAAGCCGCGGAACATTTCGCCTTTGCAAAAGGCACCCGCCACCCGTCCCTCATCGACTTCGATATGGACCGCCAAATGGCCCTCGATACGGGTGATGGGATCGATCGCGATTTTTTCAACCATCCGGATTGGGTTCCTTTTCTCCGGCGCATGCCGTGGGTTTACGAATGTCAAAACTGGATCATTGCTATTATCGACAGGGTGAGCGGCGGACTTAACGGATTAGTTTTTTGGGAGATCAGTCCCCCTTCTAATCTTTTCAAGAAATGCGGCGATGATGATTCAAGCCGGAATTGCAGGCAACGCCGAACAGGGCCGGCCATAACCCAACCATTATGGTGTCGGCGACACGGGGGATGACGCATGATGAACGACCAAAAAGCGGTTCAGGCAGCCAAGCCGTCGAAGTGGAAGAAGTATATTTTCATCGCGCTCGGCCTGATCATGGCCGGCGCGCTGCTCATGTGGGTGGACATGGGCCTCTTTTTCAAGGTGGTGTCGCTGCTGGGCATCGCCCTGACGGTCGGCTCGATTTTCGTGATGCTGCTTACCTATAAAAAGAGCCGCGAGATCAAGCCCGGGGCCATGGCCGTTTCGGTGGCCATGAGCGCCGCTTGTCTGCTGGTCTATTCGCTGTTTCTAAAGAGCGGACTGGGAGTGCTCGTCTGGCTGCTGGGATTGGCCGTCGGCGCCGGGGCCGGCGTGGGCTGGTCACTGGTCACGCCGCTGTTCCGCGAGGGCGCGGCCGTCAAGCGGGCCGGCAACATCTGGTACCTCGCCGTCTGGGGGGCGATTTTCGTGTTGAACCAGTCCCTGATCCTGGCGATGGGCCGCAGCCCGGCGATCTCCATGATGCTGCTCATCTTCGGCACCGGCCTGGTCATCGGCAACAGCGGTGCGTACATCGCGGGGTATTACAAGCTGAAAGGCCTAAACCCGAAGGAATGCGATCGATGAAGACCCTGCCAACATCCCTGTCGTCCAAAGCAAACCGATACCTGGTGGCGTTCTGCTTGCTGCTGGGCTTCGGTCCGACGCTCCATCCGGCCCATGCGGCCTTGAACCCCATCACCAGTTGCAACGTGCAGGGGGATAACTCCGCGGTGAACTTTAAGCTCAAGCCCTCCGGGGAGGATCTCGACCTGAACAGCGGGGGGCCGGCGGCCGACCTGGCGGCCGTGCTGGTGCATGTGGGGCCGGGAGAAAAGCCCACCGTGCGCATCAGTTGCTATGGCGAGGGCGGCAACCAGCCGAACTCCAAGGTGTGGCTTTCCCCCCGATTCACGGTCCCGGGCGCGACCTACGTAGGTAATCCGGACAAAGACAAATGGCGCGGGTCCTCCTGGGTGCTGCCGGTCAAGCCGGAATGGAACGAGTTTGCGGTCAAGGTTGACCTGGTGGATAGTCAAGGCACGCTGGCCTCGTCTTCGTCCCGCACCTTGCGCTTCTTCGCTTTCGTGCTGGAGATGTCGCCGGCCGGACGTCTGATCTCGCCCTTCAGCGATTACCCGGAGGTCCGGGTTCAGGCGGCCGTGACCGACGTGGATGGGAACGTGTACGCGGCCATCGATTGCCACGACGGCAAGAGTCAGGGTCGAAAAGTCAAACGGGCCTTGGTGCGGTTCGCCCGGGATGGCAGCAATCTGAGACTCTATGAAGTCAAAGACGACAACGCCTCTCCCATGGCCGTGGACAATGCCGGCCGGCTGTATGCCTACTGCATGAACCACATCGTCGAGTTCAACGCGGACATGGATTTTGTGCGGCCCATAGCGGCTTTCACCGCCAACATCGAACATGAATTGACGGCTGAAGTTCTTAAAGGAGGAGCCTGGCCTGCCAAGGGCAAGAAACGCACGGTTCCCTTCTATAGCGATTTCTATCCCGACCGCTTCGCATCGGGCTGCGCCCTGCGCGGCAACGATCTTTACTATCGCGCCTGTGTCTACCCATCGGTGGCCGGCGGCCAGAATGTCTTTTTGGCCGCGACCTCCCTGACCGACGGCGAGTCCAAGAAACTGGCCGCGGTCAAAATCGGTTTGGGCCCCCTGCTGGGCCCGGGCAATACGCTTTATATCGTCGAGGATCTGAAAGACAGCGAACGGCGGCGGAACTCCCGCGGCTACCTCACCCACGAGATGAAGGTGTTCGGGCTGGACGGCACCCTGCAAAAATCCATTCCGTTCGGCGAGACCTGGAGCCACTCGGCCGTGAAGGGGTTCGATGGCGCGGGCTATTTGCTGGGCCGCCATTGGATCAGCTCCCCGGACCTGCAGCGCTTCGAAAGCCTGACCTATGGACGCATCCGGACGCGCTATCTGACGCCGGGCGCTTCCAACAAGGAGAGAATAGACGTGCCCTTCCTGAAGCCCGCCGATACTCATCAGGTGCTGGATGCCGGCGCCTGGTACCACGGGGGCGCCATGTATATCAATTACGCGGACGGCGCTATCGTCAAATGCGTCTCCAGGGTTCCGGGCGCCGAAAAGGACCCGCTGCGCGGTGCGGGCAGCGGCAAGCTTATGGCCGTCGGCGCCGCTTCCGCAACAGGCGAAGCGCCGGCAACGTCGGCGGAGCAACCGGACGAGAACGGCGCGGCCGAGGCCGCGGGCGCCACCGGACCGGTAACACCCGGTCAGGCGGCCGGCGCCACCGCGGCGGCGGGCGTGCTGGCGATCCTCGGTTCGCTGCTGTTCAGCCGCGCCATGGGCGTGGATCTGGCCGGTATCAAGGAGGCGGTCGATCTGCTGCTCGGCCCCTCAAGCCCGGCGGCCGCCGTTGCGCCTCCCCCGCCGGCCCCGGCGCTGCACAGCGACGGCGAGGTGAACGCCCACGGCGAGGTGTGGAGCGAGAACAGCGGCTGGGTGAGCCGGGCCGACTACGAAAAGGATGTGGCCACCCGGCGCCTCATCGACGAGGTCAACACGGGGGTCAACGCCCGGTCCGACGCCGTGGCCCAGGATCTGGGCCGGATCGCCGAGGATTCCCGCCGCCGGCTCGAAGCGATGCGCGAGGCCCAACACTATGTCGATTTGAGCACCCAACTGGCCGAAAGGTTCGGGAGCACCGCGGAAAAGGCCTGGTGTCTCGATTTCATCAACCGCCACGCCAAGGCCGGGCCCAACGGCTACGAGATCGATCCCGAAACCGCCCGCCGGATGTATGACGGCCTGAAGAAGCAGATGGTCACCTCCGGGCAGATCGCCCACCAGGCCGAGGCCGAATACCAGACGGCCGCGGCGGACGAGCTGGAAAAGAAGGGCGAGGTCGCGGCCCAGATTCGCGACAACGCCACCCGGGTCAACCGGGTGCTGGCCAAATTCGATCCCACGGGCACCGGCGAGAAGATCGTGGGGTTCCAGCAGGGGGCCTACGGCGCCATCGACGGCTACGAAAAGGGCGGCATCGCCGGCGCCGCCGAGGCAGCGGCCCTCACCGTGGCCGACAACTATACCGAGGGGTATGCCAGCGGCAACTACCATGCCCTGAAGGAGGCCTATGCCGAGCAGGGCCTCTCGGATCAATCCCTGGCCGAGCGTCTGGCCAAGGCCAACCTGGAGACGGCCAACAACAAGTACAATGCCCTCGACCACGCGGGCAAGGCGGCCCACCACCTGATGGAGGGCGAGTACGGCGCGGCCGTGGATTCCACCCTGGATGCCGTCGATGCCAAGGACCAGCTCAAACAGGACTACGGCAAGGCCAGGGAGTGGGCCACCCGGCCCCCGGCCGAGGCCGCGCCGGTGGCCACGCCCGAGGATGGCAAGAAATCCCTGGGCACCCTGCGCCGGGAGTCGTTCGAAGAGACGCGCAAGTCCATGGACAACGAGATCAAGATGATGCAGGAGCTCAACCGCATCGCGGATATTTCCGACCCCGTCCAGCGCCAGGCCGAACTGGTGCGGGTGCGCAACGCCGATCCTTCGACCTTCAACGTAGCCCAGAAGCAAATGCATCCCGACACCGCCGCGGCGGTCACCGATACCAACCGGGCGCTCAGCGACCGGGTGGTCGAGCGCCAGGCCCAGATCCTCAAGGAGATGGGCTACGATCCGGGGGTGCGCCTCACCGGCAAGGCCGGCGGCGCGGATACGGACGGCTTCTGGAGCCTCAAGGACGCCGACGGCAAGGTGCTCTCCGACGCCGACACGCGCAAGCTCGCTGGGGATGCCCTGGAAAAGGCCTCCGACGAAGTGCTTGGCCCCCTGGGCACGGATGCCGACCAGATGGGGCACAAGATCATGAACGATAGTCCCGAGAAGTTCTCGGCCGATCCCAACGACCTGGGCATCAACTCCCGGGACGGCCGCATCGAGGAGGGCCGGCTGGTATTCGACGATCACGCCAAGACTGGCGCGCACTGGAAAGACGATCCGCGGCAGGCGGCGCTCACCGCGCCCAAGGAGCGGATCTCGGAGGCGGCCATGACCCGGGAGAATGCCGAATCCCTGGGCGAGGTGATGAAGACCAAGACCGGCCACCTGGACGAAATCGCCCAGAGCAGGGGGGCCGTTTCCGAGTCCGACATGCGCGACCTGGCCCGGGAGTTGACCAAGACCAACCACCGCACCTTCCTGCCCATGGCGGAGAAGGCCGGCGTGAAGCCCACCGCCGAGTACCGGGATTTGATGCAAAAGCTGATGCTGGTCAAGGACGGCGAGATCTCCAGCGGGCAACTGCCGCCCCGAAGCGAAATCGACCGGATCATCGCGGAGAACGTGGGCATGCTCAAGCAGGCCCTGTAACGTTGCCGCCGCGATGCCACCCGGCCCGTCACCAACCACGGCCGCCGCGGCTCCCCCGGAACCGCGGCGGCGAAGCTATCGGCAGATACCGGCGAACTTCTCTTTGAGGATCGCTTCGGCCTCGGCCATGATGCGGTCCAGCAGCTCCTTGCAGGTGGGGATATCCCGGATCAGGCCCATGCACTGGCCGGCCGACAGAATGGCCGCCTGGGTGTCCCCGCCTTCCAGCATTTTCGTTTTGCCCACCAAACCGGAGACATAGGGGATCAGATCCTCGATCTTGGTGTTGCCCTTACTCTCGATCTCCAGCACCTTGTCCACCACCGGATTGTGCATCACCCGCTCGGTGTTGCGCAGGCTGCGCATGATCAGGCGGGTGTCCAACTCGCCGTGTTCCACCAGGGCGCGCTTAACGTTCTCGTGCACCGGCGCCTCCTGGACGGCCACGAAGCGCGTGCCCATGTTCATGCCGTCGGCGCCCAGGGCCAGGGCCGCCACCAGGCCGCGGCCGTCGGCGAAACCGCCCGAGGCCACGATGGGAATCTTCAGGGCGTCGCGGGTGAGCGGCACCAGGATCAGGCTGGTGACATCGTCTTCGCCCGGATGGCCGGCGGCCTCGAAGCCGTCGATGCTCACCGCGTCGCAGCCGATCTTCTCGGCCTTGAGGGCGTGGCGCACCGAGGTGCATTTGTGGATCACCCGGATGCCGGCCGACTTGAGCTGGGCCATGTACGGCTCGGGATTGCGGCCGGCGGTCTCGATGAATTTGATCCCCTCCTCAATGCACACCCGGATGAAGGCCGGATAATCGGGCGGCCGCAAGGTGGGCAAGAAGGTGAGGTTGATGCCGAAGGGTTTGCTCGTCATCTGACGGCACTTGCGGATCTCGGCGCGCAGGCCTTCGGGATCGCCGAAGCTCAGGGCGGTCATAAATCCCATGCCGCCGGCATTGGCCACGGCCGCGGCCAGCTCGGCCCGCGCGATCCACATCAGGCCGCCCTGCACGATGGGGCGTTCCACGCCGAACATCTCGGTGATTCGGGTTTTGATCATGGGTTTCTCCAACAGTTAAAAAGGTTAGGAAGATAGATTCTGAAGTTCATCCAAGTATTTTTTCATAGCGTTTGTGCTCCTTGAAGACAATCATATCTGATGCATGATGGTTAGCATTGCTTTTTTGGGAGCTCATCGCGCTTTTTATGGATGCGTGCGACCACATCCTTGGCCACCTCCATAACCTCCTGGGGAGCGTTCATCTCTTGCCCAAGCATCATTTTCAGGGCAACGATCAGGGGTTCCATTTTGGCTCCAGTCGGTGTGCGGGTCATCATTTTCAGAGTTTCGCTTTCGAATCCCTGCGCAGCGAAATCCATAAGACGACCCATGATTGGATTATAGTGATCCTCCAAGAGATCAGGGCGATTAAGAACGGTTTTAAGAAGCGTCGATGCCTCCTCGGATCTTCCCAGGTGCAACAGAACCAACGATTTTTCCACAATGGCGCCGACATGGCAAAGGGTCAACGAGGATTCATCACGGCTTGCCACCTTTTCCAGCGCATGGTCAAAAGCTGAAATCGCCTCTTGGGAGCGGCCTTCACCTTCGAGCGTGATGCCTTTGCAGAGCAGCGCCCCTGCCACCTGTTCCACGATGGCGGCCTCGGGCCTATCGCCAAAGCGATTGATCAACTCGTCATACACAGCAATTTCATCACCGGTGCGCTGCATGGCCCCGAGCGTGACGCC
>JACRDD010000041.1 GCA_016218685.1 Desulfobacterales bacterium
GGGCCTCGCCGGTGCCCAGTTGGGTCAGCACCTCGGCCGTGTCGAAGGCCGGGTTGGCGGGAAATCCGGCCGCCACGGCCTTGATCGTCTTCTGGTCCTTGGGCGTGAAGGCGCGCAGGGCGTGCTGGATCTTGAGTCCCAACTGGCCCAGCACGTTGTCGGGGATATCCAGAGGGTTCTGGGTGACAAAGTAGATGCCCACCCCCTTGGAGCGGACCAGGCGCACCACCTGTTCGATTTTCTCCAAAAGGGGTTTGGGCGCGCCGGCAAACAGCAGGTGGGCTTCGTCGAAGAAGAGCACCAGCTTGGGGGTCGGCAGGTCGCCCACTTCGGGCAGTTGCTCGAACAGCTCAGCCATCAGCCACAACAAGAAAGCGGCGTAGACCCGCGGCGCCTGGTGGATCAGGCGGCCGGCTTCGAACAGGCTGACGACCCCCCGGCCGGAGAAATCAGTGTGCATCAGGTCGGCCAACTGCAAGGCCGGCTCGCCGAAGAAGCGCTCGGCGCCCTGCTCTTCCAAGACCAACAACCGCCGCTGGATGGCGCCCACGCTGCTGGCGGCGATGTTGCCGTAAGCCGTCCCCAGATCGCGGCTGTGCTCGGCCATCCAGGCCAGCAGGCTGCGCAAGTCTTTAAGATCCAGCAGCAGCATGCCCTGATCGTCGGCATAATCGAAGGCCGCGTAGATCACGCCGCTCTGGGCTTCGTTGAGTTCGAGCAGGTAACTCAGCAACAGCGGCCCCAGCTCCGACATGCTGGCACGCACGGGGTGGCCGCTGTGGCCGTCCACATCCCAGAAGAGCGCGGGGCAAGGCTGCTGGCGGTACTCAGGCAGGGAGATGGCCGCCAGGCGCTCGTCGATCTTGGGATGGGGCCGGCCCGGCGCGGCCAGGCCCGAAAGATCGCCCTTGATGTCGGCGGCCCACACCGGCACGCCCAGGCGCGAAAAGCCCTCGGCCAGCACCTGCAAGGTGACCGTCTTGCCGGTGCCCGTGGCGCCGGTGATCAATCCATGGCGATTGCCCATGCGGCCCAACTGGCGCACCAGGTTGCCCTGGGCCGCGCCGATGGTGATGGATGGTGGCAGCATAATCTCTCCTGATGGTTGACGTGGATGCTGTTGACGGAAGGATGCCAGGCTCGACCCATCCGCGTATTGTCGAACAGTATTTATCGCCTTGGCTGGGGCTGGCAATGTTTTTTTACGACACCGCCTTCATTTTAATGACAGGCTGTCGATGACGATCCCGCGGCGCTTGCCGAACGCCATGACATCCTCGGCCTGGAGGCCTCCGGCCGGGCGGGCTCCCACGCCAAGTTCAAACTTTCTTTTGCATCCATAGATCTGCTAAGGTGCGCCCGAGCGTCGCCCAGGAAGCGGCGCCCCCCCCAATGGAGACGCATGCGCTGGAACCTTTCGCCCACCGTGGCCGACATCTTGATACAGGGGGCTGCCGGCGAAGGCTTGGACCGCGACCAGGCCCTGGCCCTCATGGCCCTGCCCCCGGGACAGCCGGGCCGATACCGGTCAGGGGCGCGTCCAGGGCATCGATCGCTGCCGGACACGGCATTGGGAGATGGGATGGGATGGGATGCGACTAGGGCATCCAACTGTTTAAAGCAATCGAGGAAAGTGGAAAGTTAAGGTGGGGTGTCTCATGAAAAAATGGATCGTAGCGCTGTTCTGTCTGCTCCTGGCCATGGATGCGGCCATTGCCGGTGAAACCATCAAGGTCGGCACCTGGAAAACGGCCCAAACCATCCAGCCCTATTTCTACGCGTACTTTCTGGGTGCCCAGAAACCCTGCGAAGTATTGGCGTTCACCAATCCGGCCGACCAGAAGACCGCCTTGCTGGCCGGAAGCCTCGCCATGTGCGGCACCACGCTGGCGCATGCCATTCACTCCGCGGCCCAGGGAGAGCCGGTGGTGGTGGTGGCGGCGCTGTGCAACAAGAGCTCGGCCCTGGTGGTGCGCTCGTCCGAAAACATCCAGGCCGTGGCCGACCTGAAAGCCAAAAAGATCGGCTACGTGCCCGGCACCATGCACGAAATCCTGCTGCGCGAAGCCCTGCTGCGGGCCAAACTCAATCCGGACACCGACGTGCAGCTCACCCGGGTGGATTTCTTCGATATGGGCACGGCCCTGGCCCAGGGCGGCATCGATGCCTTCCTCTCCGGCGAACCCTTTCCCTCGCTGGCCCTGCATGAAGGTTACGGCCGCATCCTGGCCTACCCGTACTACGACGATGCGGTGGGCACCATCAATGCCGCCATGATCGTCACCCGCGCCACCATCGACAAGCGTCCGGAACTGGTGACCGATCTGGTCAAGGCCCACGCCCGGGCCACCAATTTCCTGCGCCGCCACCCGGCCCAATGGCTGGCCAAGGCCGCGGAATTCGGCACGGCCCCCGAAGTACTGCAAAAAGCGGCCGCCAACATAGAATTGGCCTGGGAAATGGACGACGCCTTCGTGGCCAAGGTCAAAGCCCTGGGCGCTCGCATGCAGGCCCTGAAGATGATCGAACGCCAGCCGGATTACGACCGGCTCTTCGACCTGCGCTTCGCGCGGGAAATCATGGCCGACGAGGCGCTCTTCAATGGCGGCGGGAAGAAAGAGTAGTTAGCGATCGAGAAGTGAATTGGTTCAATAGCGCCCCAAAGGAGTCCGCATGCCCACCTGGATCGCCATCGTCATTCTCGGCATCATCGAAGGGATCACCGAATTTTTGCCCATCTCTTCCACGGCCCACCTGCTCATCGCCGAGCACTGGCTGCCGCGCCAGAGCGACCTGTTCAACATCGTGATCCAAAGCGGCGCGGTGATCGCCGTGCTGCCGCTCTTTCCCCAGCGGCTGCGCCAGTTCGTCTTCCAGTGGCGCGATCGCGCCACCCAGGACTACGCCTTCAAGATCGCCGCGACCTTCGTGCTCACCGCCGTGGGCGGCCTGCTGCTGGACAAGCTGGGTTTCGAACTGCCCGAGACGCTCGGCCCGGTGGCTTGGGCCATTTTGATCGGCGGCTTGGCTTTCGTGGCGATTGAAATGGGACTGCGCGACCGGCGGGTCGACGACAGCGTGACCTGGACCATCGCCATCGCCGTGGGCCTCGGCCAACTGGTGGCCGCTATTTTTCCCGGCGCCTCGCGTTCGGGCACCACCATCCTGGCCATGCTGCTGCTGGGCCTGAGCCGGCCGGCGGCCACCGAATTTTCCTTTCTGGTGGGCATTCCCACCATGCTGGCCGCCGGCGGCTGGAAGATCTTCAAGGCCCTGCGCCATCCGCTGCCCGGCGCGCCGTCCGAGGATTGGGGCCTTTTGCTGCTGGGATTCATCGTTTCGGCGGTGGTGTCGTTTGCAGCCGTCAAGTGGCTGCTGACCTACGTGCGCACCCACACCTTCACGATCTTCGGCTGGTACCGCATCGGCCTGGGGGCCGTGTTGTTCGGCATGCTTTTCTTCGCCTGATCAGGCCAGCAGATGGCCCGCCCCGGCCTGAAAAATCCCGGGCGGCGGCAGCAGGCTGAGCACCACGAAGCCTTCGCGGCGAAAGTCGTAGAAGAAGCCGGGATGGACCAGGGTGTTGTGCCGCTCGAGCAGGCCCAGGACGCGCGCCTCGTCGCCCAGGGCATCGCGGATCTCCATGACGGCGTACCAGCCGCCTTCCCGGCGCAGCACATGGCAATGATCGGTCTGGGCGGCCCGCTGCCGCAGCCAGCGTTCATTAGCGTCGATGCGATCGATGATTTGGCGTTGAATGGCGTTCCTTCCGGCGAGCAGTACTTCCACCGCATGCTGCACCGGGCCGGCGACGGAGAGGTAGAAATCGAGCAAGGCTTCCAGGCGTTGCCCGGCTGCGCGCACCTTGGTCGCTTCGCCGCTCACCGCGATCCAGCCCAGCTTGACCTGGGGCAAGGCCACCAGCTTGGAAAAGCCGTTGAGGACGAAGGTCAGGCCGCGCGTGCGGCCCGCCACCGTGCCCAGGCGCTCGTGCGGCGCCTGCGGCCCGGCATAATCGGCGAAGACTTCATCCACCACCAGGGCCAGATCGCGGCGGACGCACAGATCGTCCAGGAGGGCCAGTTCCGCCGATTTGAGATAGGCGCCGGTGGGGTTGTTGGGGCTGACCGCCAGCACGGCCCGGGTGCGGGGGGTTATAAGGGCCTGAAGTACTTCCAGATCGATGGTCCAGCCGCTCTTTTCGTCGTAACGCGTGGGATAGGAGACGGCACGCACGCCTTCGAAACGCGCCAGGTAGGCTAGCAGCGGATAACCCGGTGTGGGGATCAGCACTTCATCGCCAGCATCGGCCAGCAGTTTGAACAAAAAGCCGTAGGCCTCGCTGGTGCTGGCGGTCAAAAAGAGCTGGGCCGCATCCAGCGGGCAGCCCAGGCCGTGGTAGTAAGCGGCGATGGCCTTGAGCGCTTCCGGCCGGCCGCGCGGGTCGGGTTCATAGACCAGGGCCCCCGGCCGGGCCAGGGCGCCCAGGATGGCCGCGCCGTCGTAATCCAAGCCCACGCGGGTGGGGTTGGATTGGGTCAGATCCAATAGCGGCTTTCCCGCGGCCCGCTTGCGGGCCAGCAGCTCGCCCAGGGCGTTGGGCGCAGTGTGCCCATCGATACGCTGTGAGAACATGACGCGCCTATCCCACCGAGCCGCCGGTTTTGCTTTCCATGGTCTTGTGCTGGCGGCGCAGGGGTATCTCCTTTAGAAACAGATTGACGACGAAGGCAACGACGATCACCAGCAGCGCCACGAAAAAGACCTGGGACAGCGCCGCCTGAAGCGCCTGGCGCATCGCCTGCAGCAACGATTCGAACAGCTCCGCGCCCTGGGGCCCGACCTGGGCCAGGGCCGCCTTGAGCAGGCTCTTTTTCTCCGGATGCACCAGGGCCTGGGGATTGTTGACCATGCTCAGCAGATGCGGCATGGCGACGGCCTCGCGCAGACCATCCGGCAGATGGGCGATCAGGTCGGCGGCAAAACGCTTGTGCATCACGGCGCCCAGAATGGCCAGGCCGAAGGCGCCGCCCAAGGAGCGAAAGAAGGCGGTGACCGAAGTGGCCACGCCGAGCAGTTCATAGGGTACGGCATTTTGCACGGCAATGGTGTAAAGCGGCATGGTCACCCCCAGGCCGATGCCGGCCACGCTGATGAAAAAAATCGCCTGGCCCGAGGTGGTCGCCACACCCATGCGGCCCAGCAGCAGCATGCCCAGGGCCAGGATGGCCAGGCCCACGATCCCTTGAATCTTGTAATGGCCGCCGGCCCGGGAGAGCAATTGTCCCGAAACGATGCTGCCCAGCACCACCCCCAGCATCATGGGCGTCAGGAAGTTACCGCTGACCGTGGCGCTGGCCCCCAGCACGCCCTGGAAGAAGAGCGGAATGAAAACGACGCTGCCGAAGAGGCCGAAGCCCGTGAGCAGGGTCACCGTCAGCGACACCGCCACGATGGGTTCGCGGAAGATGGCCAGGGGGATGATCGGTTCGGCGCTGTGGGATTCGATCAGCAGGAAGACCAGGAACATCAGCAGCGACAAGCCGAACAGCCAGCGCAAATGGGTCGCGCGCCAGCCCTGTTCGCCGCCGCCCCAGCTCAGGGCCAGCATGGCCGGCGCGATGATGAGCACCAGGGCCAGGATGCCGGCCACGTCGATGCGGTGCCGCCGCACCGCGGGGCGCAACTGGGGGAAGTAGAGCAGAAACAGCACGATCATGGCCAGGCAGAAGGGGATGTTGATGAAGAAAACCCAGTGCCAGGAGAAGGTGTCGGTGATAAAGCCGCCCAGGGTCGGCCCGATGACCGACGAGAGCGCGAAGATCCCGCTGCCCAGGCCCACATAGCGGCCGCGCTCGGCCGGCGCGAAGAGATCGCCGATCACCGCGAAACCGGTGGCCATCATCATGCCGGCGCCCAACCCCTTGGCCGCGCGGCTGATGATGAGCTGGGTCATGGTCCGGCTCAGGCCGCAGGCCACCGACGAGAACAGGAAGATCAACAGGCCGACCACATAGAAGGTTTTGCGGCCGTACATGTCGGTCAAGCGGCCGGTGATGGGCATGATGATCGCCGAAGCGATGATGTAAGCCGACGCCACCCAGGTGTAGTGACTGAAACCGCCCAGATCGGCGATGATGCGCGGCATGGCCGTGCCGATGATGGTCTGGTCCAGGGAAGCCAGGAACATGGCCAGCAGCACGCCGGTCAGGGTCTTCATCTTGACCGGGCGCGGCAAGGCCTGTAAACCGACGGGCATGTCCGGTGGTGAATCGGTCGGCATGAAAAACTCTCTTCTACACAGCCGCACTCAAGTCTTATTGGTCTTTTAAAAGCCAGCGCCCCAATTCTTCGATGGCGATGGTTTCCACCACGGCCTGGCCCAATCCCTTGAGCAGCACGAAGTGCATCTGGGCCTGCTGCCGCTTCTTGTCCTTTTGCAGGGCGTTGAAAACGGCTTGGCGGTCGAATTCCAGAGCCGTGGGCAGATTCAGGCGTTGGAGCAGGACGACGATGCGCGCTTTTTCTTCCTTGCGCAACAGCCCCCTGGCCACGGAGAGATCGGCGGCCATGACCATGCCGGCGCTCACCGCGGCGCCGTGGGAAATGCCCAGGGTCTTTTCGAAGGAGTGTCCCAACGTGTGGCCGAAGTTGAGCTTGCGCCGCTCGCCGGCTTCGCGCTCGTCCTGGTTGACCACACCGGCCTTGATCTCCACCGAGCGTTGCACCAGGCGCAGCAGTACGGATTCATCCATGGCCGCGACGGCCGCGCCATGGCGCTCGATGTCTTCGAAGTAGGCGGCGTCGGCGATGCAGGCGTGCTTGACGATCTCGGCCAGGCCGCAAGCGATTTCGGCGGGCGGCAGGCTCTTGAGCAGTCCGATGTCGATGAGCACGAACTCGGGCTGATTGAACACCCCCACCATGTTCTTATAGCCTTTGAAGTTGACCCCGTTCTTGCCGCCCACGGTGGCATCCACCTGGGCCAACAGGGTGCTGGCCACGAAGCCGAAGCGCAGGCCGCGCATGTAGGTCGAGGCGGCAAAACCGGTCACGTCGCCCACGATGCCGCCGCCGATGCCCACAATAAAGGAGGAGCGGTCGGCCTCGGCAGCGATCAGCCGGTCGTAGATCAGGGCCAGGGTCTCCAGGGTCTTGTGCTGCTCACCGCAGCCGATGGCAATGACTTCGCCTTGGGGAAAGCGATGGCCATAGAGGCGCTGCACGTTTTCATCGGTGATGAAGATCGTGCGGCCCTTGGGCAGATAGTGCCCCAGGCGATCGAGGGTCTCGCCGATGAGGATGCGCGAGCGCCCGCTCTGGCCGGTAACGACGATTTCATTCATAACGGCATCATTCCTTAACCTTGAACTGTCCACTTTCAACTTTCCGCCCTTACCACCGCATGCATCTTGCGCGCATCGGCGCACAACCGGGCGAATTGATCCGGGTAGAGCGACTGGGCGCCGTCGCTCATGGCATTTTGGGGCTCATGGTGCACCTCGACCATCAACCCATGGGCCCCCACGGCCACGGCGGCCCGGCTCAGGGGGATCACCTGGTCGCGCACGCCGGCGGCATGGCTGGGGTCGATGATGATGGGCAGGTGGCTCTCCTTGATCACCACCGGCACCACCGACAGATCCAGGGTGTTGCGGCTGTGGCGCACGAAGGTGCGCACGCCGCGCTCGCAGAGCATCACCTGGTGGTTGCCCCCGGCCATGATGTACTCGGCGGCCATCAGCCACTCTTCCAGGGTGGCCGACATGCCCCGCTTGAGCATGATGGGCCGCTTGCTCACGCCGGCGCGCTTGAGCAGGCTGAAGTTCTGCATGTTGCGCGTGCCGATCTGCACGATGTCGGCATACTCCTCCACCTGATCGAAGGTCTCGTTGTCCATCACCTCGGTCACCACCGGCAGGTCGTAGCGCTCGCGCACCTTGGCCAGAATCTTCAGCCCCTCCAAACCCAGGCCCTGGAAGGTGTAGGGCGAGGTGCGCGGCTTGTAGGCCCCGCCCCTGAAAATGTGGCCGCCGGCGTTCTTCACATGGGCGGCGATGGTCAGGGCCTGCGCTTCGCTTTCGATGGCGCAGGGGCCGCCCATGACCGTCAGGTGACCGTTGCCGATGGTCACGCCGCCGACCTGGATCAGGGTATCCTCGGGCTTGATCTCGCGGCTGACGAGTTTATAGGGCCGGGTGACCGGAATGGCCTCCTTGACGCCGGGCAGGCCCAGGAAAAGCGCCGGGTCCACCGGACCCTCGTTGTTCAGAATACCGATGGAGACCCGGTCGCCGCCGGGAATCGGCCGGGCGGTGAAGCCTTTGGCTTCGATGATTTGGACGACCCGTTGGATCTGCTCGGGGGGGGCGTTGCGATTCATGACGATCAGCATGTGAATTCCTCCTTTGCGTCAGCGGCCCGCGGCATCTCCCCGGGATCAAAAAAAAGACCGTGGGGAAAAGCCCACGGTCCTGGATTGTTTCATCGGCGGTTGTACGAGCGTCAGACCGAGGGCATGCGGCGCCAGAGCGCAAAGCGACGCCATATCCCCCAGATTGCCTGAAATTCGCCAAGACCGGCCATCGACATTCACCTCGAATTGGCGCCGATAAAAACACCGTGCCCATCATTTGTCAAGCATTGAAACCATCGCGCTTGGCCGGAATTCATTTCAAGTTTTCGGTCAAAGAGTCGATATGGCAGGTACCGGGGGATCGGGTTCGCAAACAGCATGCTTCTTTTCCGATAACAATTGCCCTGGTTGCGAGCTTGGTATAAAAGCGGCTTTACCGAAAGTCGCTTCCCGAATAGGGATCGAAAGGAGTCGCGCGATGCGAACAAGAAGCATCTTTTGGTTGTTTACCTGGCTGATCGCCGCCCTGGCGCTGGGCACTGGGACGGTTTCGCCGGCCGCGGCGGGGCAGGAAGCCGCGGTGACGATCACCAGCCCCAGTTATGACAGCGTCTATGTGCTCGGTGACGGCATCGTTTTCTCGTGTAATGTCAAGAGCCCGGGGGGCAGCGAAATCCCCAAAGTCAAGTTGACCTGGACCTCCCAACTGGATGGCAAGATCGGAGAGGGCGCTCTTTTGAAAATCAGCACCCTGACCCTGGGGGTTCACCGCATCACCGTCGAAGCGTACGATGAAGCGGGCGCAGCACTCGGAACGGCCAGCATCAAACTCAAAATCGGCCAGAGCAAGGGCGCCGACAATGGCACCCCTTCCAGTTCGGCCCCCATCGGCGTCGGCAAGAGCGAACCTTATGTCGTCAACCCTTTCAATTGATGCCTATGCCAACCTTGACCGATAATTTTAAAACCGGCGCGGGGGATACGGTGGGCCAGATCAGCCTGGCCCAGATCGCCCTGCTGCCCCTCTACCATCGGCAGACCATCCCCACCGAATACATCGATGCCATGGGCCACATGAACGTGCGCTGGTACATGGCCCTGTTCGACAATGCCACCTGGCGCTTTTTCGATGCCATGGGGTTGGACGATGCCTATTTCGAGCGCAGCCACGCCGGCGGATTCGCCTTGAAGCACTTTGTGACCTATTGGGCCGAAGTGCAGGCCGGCCAGACCGTGGCGGTGCACACCCGCATCCTGGGGCGCTCGGACAAACGCTTTCACTTCATGCATTTCATGGTCAACGAATCCAGCGGCATTACCGCCGCGGCCCTGGAAGCCCTGGGCACCCATGTCGATCTGCGGCAGCGCAAGTCCAGCCCCCTGCCCTCCCGCATCGCCAAGCGCTTCGACAACCAACTGGCCGAAGATCGTCAACTGCCCTGGCCGGCGCCCATCTGCGGGGCGATCGCCGTCTGACCGGCTGAAGATTGACCACCCCCATCCCTTTACGCGCCGATCCTTAACCCCCTCTTACCGGCAAATAGATCCCAATAAGGTGTGGACACATGGGCCGCTTTGGGCCATATTCTTTTTCCGTAATGATGCCTGCAAATCGCCAGGGAGCCGATATGCTTTCTAAAAAAGATCTCATCGAAAACGCCTATGCCAATGGATTCGCCGATATCGGTTTTACCACCGCCGAACCGTTCGATCGCCACCGCCAGTTTCTGGCCGCCCATCAAAAAGAGTACGGATGGGTCAAAAGCATGGGATTGGACCTGTTGCAGGGCACGGACCCCAGAAGCATCCTGCCCGAGGCCCAGGCCATCATCGTCCTGATGGAATCCTACTATCAGAAAACCTTTCCCAAAGTTTTGGAAGGCCACTTCGGGCGCTGTTACCTGGATGACGATCGCTTCACCCGGGACGGCCTGGCCCTGCGCATCACCGCCTTCCGTGATTATTTGCGCAAGCACGGCATTCAATCCAAGTTCCCGGGCCACCTGCCCCACCGCATGGCCGCGGCCCGGGCCGGTTTGGGCACCTTCGGCAAGAACTGCCTTTTTTACTCGCGCAAAGCCGCCCGGCAAGGCTCGTGGGTCTTGCCGATCACCCTGGTGGTGGACCGGGCCTTCGAACCCGACGCGCCCAGCATCGCCAACGGGTGTCCCGCATGGTGCCGCAATGCCTGCATCGCCGCCTGCCCCACGCGGGCCTTGCGGGCCGACGGCACCATCGAACCGCGCAAGTGCATCTCCTATCTGAGCTATTACGGCGAGGGCTTGACCCCCCGCGAGCTGCGCGAACCCATGGGGCTCTACATCTATGGATGCGACCGCTGCCAGAATGTCTGCCCGCGCAACGCCCCCTGGATGGCCGCCGATCTGCCGGTCAACCCCAAGGCCGCGGCCATGCAGGAAGATTTGCGCCTGGAGCGGTTGCTGGCCATGGACACCGCCTACTTCGAAAGCCGTGTCCATCCGCGCATGTTCTACATGCCCACCGAGCAGATGTGGCGCTGGAAGATGAACGTGGCCCGCGCCATGGGCAACACCCGCGACCCCAAATACATCGAAGCGTTGTCCACCGCCGGCGCAGGCCATGCCGACGAACGCGTGCGCGCCATGACCGCCTGGGCCCTGGCCCGCATCGGCGGAACCGACGCCCGCGCGGCGATCGAGAAATTGCGCCAGGATGCCGCGGCCGTCGTCCGCGAAGAAGCCGAAGCGGCCCTCGATGGCCTGAAGTAAAGCCTTTACCGGGAACTCCCTCAGCGTTTCGTGAGTCCCTTGGGCATGTCGCGGATGGCGCGTTCTCAAAAGAGTTTGATTTGAAACAAGATCTATGCTGTAAAAGCGATACCGAACCTGCCGATGCATCGCCTCTCAACAAAACAAGCTATCTGTTGTCCAGTTCAAACTGACAGGCACGGCAGATTCAAAGATATCAAAATATTTTCAGAGTCTTGACTTCTTTCGGACTCTTTTCCGTTTATCTTAACCCAATACCGGCCCCTCAAAAAGTGGTCGGCCACATAATATTAAAGTTATGCATGAGCTATGCGAGAAGAATCAGATAGCAATCATATTTGTATTTTAAAAACTGGCAGGCTGTTGGATCACGATCTTGCAGCAAATGCCTTAACGGAGAACGGCATCCCTTTTTACAAACAAATGGAAACTGTTACGGGGTTAAAATTGGCAATGCCATTTCAGCCAGCTATGGCGCCAGGAACTTATTATAAGATACTCGTGCCAGAAAGGTTTGCAGAGGAAGCCAAACAAATTTTAAGCGAATTGCCTATTGATTTAACAGTTGATCCGGACCTCTTTCATTTTGGGGCAAGCAAAAATGTAAAAAAGGGTTGGAAGCTTTATGCGCTCGTAATTTTAGCCATTACTGCAATCATCTTTCTTGTTAACCTCGTTCAAATTATAAGGTGATTGCATAACCAGCGCGTGTGCTCGGACGCGCGGGAGCCCGTCGCGCGCCGGCAACGCGCGTCGTTGGGCTGTGTCTTGAACAATAAAAGGGGGTGTCATGACTAGTCTTCACATTGGACTGGGTAAAAAACAGCCTCGCTTATTTCGCGCTGTTATTTTCTGTATTTCTGGATTGGCATTTTTCATCCTTGCCATCAAATTTCGGCAGCTTTTAGGAGAATGGGCGACCATCGCCGAACACGCCGTAACCACTCTTGCAGTTATCGCGGTTGTGCACCTACTTGACCGCATATGGCTATTCTCAGACGTACAAGAGGAACTTGATCGCATTGTTAAGCGCGTCGATAGCCGTATCGAAGGCCTCACGAATTCATCGCAATCGCTTGAAGCCATGAATAAAGCTGGTATCGTCCATCTCTATGCTGACCGAGCCACAGCTGAGGAGGACATGTGCAATGACCTAATAGCCTCTGATGTAAGACATATCAGGTTCATAGGCATCTCGTTGAATGATTTTGTGCGTGGTCCCAGAGACAGACCACTACATAAAGCGTGGCTGGTCATAGAGAGATATATCAACACCCCTCGGCAGGATAATGAGGTAATAGACATTAAAATACTTATAATTGATCCAGAGTGCATTGGTGCGGAACTCCGCTCAAAGGCCGAGCATGTCGACGGAGACGCCCCACCAGACCGACTGTATGACCATGTCTCTATGGCGGCGCAAAAAATGTATGATTTAATGAAGCGCGCCGAGAGCAATCCGTCGGTAAATTTTGAGTGCAGAATGTACCGGGTCGCACCGCAATCATTTCTACTTCGTACTGACAACGCTTGCTATGTCCAACCTTATCATTTCTGGCATCGGCGCTATGATGCAACTCCTATTCCTATTCTTCGATATCGTCGTATTTCTCAATCTGCAGAAACTAAGGTCTACGATATGCATGCTGAAATGCTAAAGCATTTCGAATGGGTTTGGCAATGGACATCCATTCCAGTCAAGGATTTTCTCCATAACCACGTGGTAGGTTTTGATACAAGAATGAACCGTTGTGGTGCTGTAAACGTTTATATAGATCCTGATAAAGCCTGGAAGCGCATTATCCACCTCGTGCGCAATGCAAAAGAACGTGTCGACATTCAAGGAATTACGCTTCATTCCTTTTTTCAGTCAGATAAGATTATCGCGCCTGATCACCCGATAAGAAAGTTAATAATTGATAATAAGGTAAAAATAAAGGTTTTGCTGTTAGATCATGCTTACGAGTCCGACCAAGCCCGCTATCGGTCATACAGAGAATACCTGCTAACACATGATAGCATACCACTTGATGGATACACAAAAGAGATGCACGAAATGTCACGGCTTTTTAGTGACACAGAAAAGACTATAGCAGCCATAGAAAAGCTAATCGCAGACTCTATCAAAGTAAAGCCTAAGGACTGGAAGCCCCGTATTGAAGTTCGAAAGTATAATTCAGCACCCGTTGCTTTTGTTCTTCGGGTTGACGAGACAATTTTGGTAGAACAATATCAATACGGAAATACCATGGTGAATCGAGAAATTCTGAGTCGAGATATGCCTCTAATGGAGTTCAGGTCTTTAAATGATCATTCGTTAAAAGGATTGATTGACCTATCTTTTGAAAGAAGCCCATACTTGTTAATGGAAGACCATTTGAAATTTGTTTGGAATACTGCGAAGATTGTGCCGTTGCCTACAGTTTCCGACACAGACAATGGAAGCCTTACTACCAATGGAGCACCGGACATTGGAAAAAAGATAAAAAGTGAAATTGAAGCATAAGTGACGCCCAACAAGGCTAATTCTGCCGACGCAAAAAACTGCGCGGCTGATTGGCACAGTTGTATGCCATTTAACCGCTAATGCTGATTTATCATGATTCAAGAGATATAATCTCTCTTTTTGAAAACTTGAAACCTGTATCAATCTAGAAATTCTACCTGGCCACCGCCCACGAAGAAGCCGAGGCGGCCCTCGACGGCCTGAAGCAAAGTCTTTAGTCCGGGAACTCCCGCAGCGATTCGTGTATGCCCTTGTGCATGTCGTACCAGAAATCGAAGGCCGCGGCCGAGCGGTCCTGTTCGAAGCGCGCGATCCACTGGTCCAGTTCGGGGTCTTGAACGCCATCCACCGCCTTCTTGTTCTTCAGGAAGGTGAAGACCAGATCCGCGTTGCGCGCCGACTCCCAGAAGATCGAAGCATTGCGGCTGTTGATACGGCTGGCCGTGCGCGCCATGGCCTGCAGCAGCGCCTCCTTCTGGCCGAAAATCTGCTCCACGATCTCGGGCAGCAGATCTTCGGCCCAGGCGCGGTGGAAGCGGCACACGCCCAGATTGTCGATGAGCAGCTCCTTTTGCATGCGCTGGGCGCACAACTGGCCCAGGCGGCGGGGCGGCACGAAATCGCGGCCGTAGTGCATGTAGTACTTGCCCATGATGGCCATGGGCGCCAGCACGCCCGGGCTCCAGTACTGGTTGGGCACCATCCAGCCCTGGCGGGCAAAGGCGTTGAAGACAAAGCGATCGAGCACGGCCTTGCCTCGTTCCCGGGCCAGGCGCCGGGCCCACTTGCGCGCGCCGAACGGCATGCGCAGCTTGCCCTCGGGATGGACCATCTGGTCGAGCAGCGCCATGCCCAGGGTGGCGTTGTGCCTGGAATCGGCCACCACATCGAAACCTTCCAGCGTCCAGCGCGGCGTCTGGGTCACGCCCAGCTCGCCGGGGGTCACCAGGCCGGCCTGGAGACACTCCATCAGCCAGGCCAGCACGCCGCCCACCGAGATGGCGTCGAACCCCAGCATGTCGGCGTGCTGGTTGAGCTGCTCGGCGGCGCGCTGATCGAAGATGCCGCACAGCGGCCCCATGGTCTGGTAGGGCTCGTAGTCTTTCTTGAAGCTGCCGTGCATCTTCTTGCAGACTGCCGCGCACGGCTCGCCGCAGTTGCGCTGCTGCTTGGGGACGATGGTCTCTTCGTTGAACTGCTTGAGGTAGTGCTCCAGAATGAAGCGTTGGTGCAGGTCGCGGCGCTGGGCTTCGCTCCAGTGGATGGTCTGGTAGTTGAAGGCCAGGATGTTGCCTTCCATGGTGGCGTAGTTGACGCCGAAGGTGCCACCGGTGTTGAACTTGGGGTCGTAGCGGTACTTGGTGGTGGCCTCCAGGTCCTTGGCCGCCATGCGCTGGTTGTATTTGTCCTGGAACCACTGGTCGGCCACCGTGCGGTCGGTGAAGTCCTGGTCCAGATGGGTGCCGCCGTAGATGATGCCGACAATGCCATGCTCCTTGAGCAGCTTGCTGCCGAAGCCGCCCCGCCCGGCCCAGGTGTCCACGTGGGTCAGCTCACCTTTGCGCACCGGCGCCGAGGCCACGGCGCCCATGTCGGAGTAAAGCGCCGCCGGGCCCACCGCCAACACGCGCGGATCATGGGCGTAACGGCCGCCGAACTGCGAAAGGGCCTGGGCCATGACGGCATAGACGCCGCCGCGCCCCTGTTGCCAGAGTCGCTCGGGCGCCGCCGGCACCAGTTCTACTTCGATCTCTTCGCCATGCGTGCGGTTCAGGTAGAGCAGGCTGGGTTGCGCGGCTTTGTTGATGATGGTCAGCAGGTTGATGCCCAGGTTGTCGAACACCAGGGCCGCGCCGCCCATGGTCGAGACATAAAAGCCATGCCAGCAGGGAGAGATGCCGCAGAAGACCAGCCGGTTGCTGCCCGGCAGTACCGAGCCGGCCAAAAGCCCGCCGCCGATGGTCAATCCGTTGTGTTTATGGGCCAGGTGGATGCCCAGATCCACGGGACCGAAGAAATCACCCACCCGGTAGCGCCGCATACGGTAAAAGGCGCTGGATGCGTCGAGCATCAAGACTTTGAGCGTATGGACTTGGGAATTCATGCGTGCCTCCTTTTGATGACAAGTTGTTCTTCGTGCTCGCAGGCATACGCGAAATGCTTTCCGGTTGCGCGTCCGGATACGATCGTTAAAGATAAGGCGTAAACAGCCAGCACAACGCATCGCGGATGCGCACCGCCAGCGACCGGCCGTCCATCTCGGCCAGGGAGGTCTCCCGGGAGCGCGCCAGGGCTTGCACGAAGCGGGCGCGCAAGTTTTGGCTCAATGCCGGGTCGAAAATCTCCATGACCATCTCGAAATTGAGCCGCAAACTGCGCGGGTCGATGTTGGCCGAGCCCATGATGGTATAGATGTCGTCCACCAGAAAGAGTTTGGTGTGCACGAAGGGCGGCGGCTGGTAGGCGATGCGCACACCGTGCTGCAACAGTTCCCAAAGCATGTTGTCCGAAGCCCATTTGACGAAAGGCAGATTGTTTTTGGCGGGCAGCAGGATGCGCACCACCACGCCGCGCAGGGCCGCCGACTGAAGCGCGCCCACCAGCTCGCGGTTCGGCAGGAAATAGGGCGTCATGATGAAAATCCGCTCCCGGGCCGCCGCCGCCGCGCCCACCAGGATCATGGCCATCTTGTCGATATCGTCGTTGGGCCCGTCGGCGATGGCCCGGCAATAGGCATCGCCTCGGCGCAGCTCGCCACTGCGAACGGGCAGCGGCTCCTCCCGGCCCATGCACAGAATCCAGTCCGCCAGGAAGATCTGCTCCATCTGGGCCACCACCGGCCCGGCCACCCGAAAATGGAGATCCTCGACCCGCTCGGCCTTGGTGCTGTCGGCGGCCAAGTGGCGATCGCCGATGTTCATGCCGCCCGTGAAGCCCTCGACGCCGTCCACCACCAGTATCTTGCGATGGTTGCGCAGGTTGATGAAAAAGGAGGGCGGCAGCACACGGGGCGGGAAAAAGCGGGCCACCGGAACCTTGGCGCGCTTGAGCAGCCAGCCGGCTTTAGGGAAGGAGTAGTACTCTCCCACCCCATCCAGGATAACGCGCACGTCCACGCCCCGGGCCACGGCCGCCCCCAGGGCCGCGATGAACTTTTTCCCCGTGGCGTTGGTCTCGAAGATATAGGTGGAGAGATAAATCGATTGCCGGGCGCGCCCGATGGCCGCCAGCATGGCCGGGAAAGCCTCCTCGCCGTTGCTCAGGGGCTCGACCCGGTTGCCGCCCAGCAGCGGCTGGCGGGTGATGCGGTCGGACAAATTGGCGATGGGCTGGAAGGCCGCGGGGACCGCCGAAGGGGGGATCGCCGGCACCAGCCCCTCTTCGGCCGCCTCGGTGCCCATGTGCAGCAGCAGGGTCAGGGGACCGCCCAGGCGCCGGCCGTGGGTGCGCACGCGATTGATGCCGAAGAGAAAGTAGAACAAGGCGCCGAAGGGCGGAAACATGACGCACACGACGATCCAGGCCAGCGCCGCCCGCGAATCGCGCTTGTACAACAGCGCGTGCAGGGCGCTGGCCCAGGAGAACAAGAGGATACAGCCGATAACGATCAAAAACCAGAAGTCATCGGTCATGATAGAAACCCAGACCGGCTATGCCGGACATCAGAGGAACCAGTTGAAAGATAAACGTAAATGGATTCTACCTCTTTTCGGTTCCTGCGCCATCCTGTGCCTTGAGCCAATCGCCCATCTCCATGATCGCCTGGTTCAAGTGATAGCGGCCCTCCTGGAAGACGCCGTAGTCGCCGCCGCCGGCCATGGCCGAAGAGAAGCGGATGCAATTGGCGTACATCAGCCAGGCATCGCTCCAGCGCCGCTCGATGGCTTCGTCGAACGGGCTGCCGCCGCTGCCCGGACCCTGGGCATAGCCCTTTTCCCAGATGGTCTGCATGATCCGGGTTGCCCCGCGCACCTGGGCATTGGTGGCGGCCACCACCCCATCCAGGCGCTCGAAATGGCCCCGCACCCAGGCCGTGCCGTGGCAGGCCCGGCAGGTGGAGCGCATGGTATCGCGGCGCGTTGCGGCCTCCTTGGCATCGACGAGAAATCCCGCCGCCGGCGTGCCGTCCAAGTCCGTGGGCAGCGGCAATCCGCCTTTATTGCGGATGAGGGTGGTATTGGGGGACTTGGGTTGACTGTGGGCATAGATCAGCCCGAAGATGCGCTGGGGGAGCCGGTCGCTCATCTGGTGGGTGCGCCGGCCCAGGACGGCGCCGTCACCGGTGACCACCAGGCTGATATGGCACGCCGCGCAGGTCGGTGCGCCGAAATCCTCGCCCACGGTCCAGGGCACGTGGTCGTAGTTCCATTGCGACCCCATGGCGGCGAACAAATTGCCGTGCTTGCTGGTTTCGTACACCTTGTAGGCCGGAACATCCGGCCCGGCATGACACTCCTTGCAGGTGTAGGGTTTGCGCGCCATCTCGATGGAGAAATGGTGCCGGGTGTGGCAACTGGTGCACGCGCCGCGGCTGCCGTCCAGGTTGACCCGGCCCACGCCCTGGTTGGGCCAGCCCTTGATCACCGGAAATTCCAGCTCGCCCACGTCGGTTGCGCGCTTTTCCACCCCCGCCAGCACCAGGCGCGTGCCGTGGCAGTAGTAACAGCCGTCGGCGCGGGTCGCGGCATCGGGTGGCGTAAAGTGGGCCCGGTTTTGCTGAATCTCGGCGGTTCCCAGAATGGTGCGCTCCAAGTCATTGTATAATGCATTGTCGGCCAGATTGCCGTGGGCCGCGGACATGATGTTGGCCGCGTACTGCTCCCGCTCCACGGCATGGCATACGGCGCAGTCGTCGGGGCTGACCACCGTGTGAATCTTGTAGCCGTTATGCTCGAAACTGTCGGCATGGGCCTCGGGCCGCAGGGTATGGCACTCGGCGCACCCCACGCTGGTGTTGAGCAACGCCTCGGGCACCTGTTTGCTGGAAAGTTTGAGCCCCAATCCCTCCACCTGCATGGCCGCCTTAGGGGTGATCGCCGCGTGGCGGCTGCGCTTCCAATCCGCCACGATGCCGGCATGCACGCTGCCGTGGCAGTCCAGACACTCCTCGGACGAGGGGCTGAGGGGCGTGGCGGCCGGCGCTTGCGGAACCCACGAGAGCGACAACAACACCAGGAACACCAAACAACTTGAGCGGGACATGAGAGCCTCCAGCGGCGGTCGGGGATGGGATGCTTACCCCTTGAATACCTTTAAAGTCGCTGGATTTCAACAATCACGAACACGCCGCGCGCTCTTCATGAATGGCATACCAGTTAATTTTGCGCGTCAGGTACATGATCGCCGCCAGAACCGCGAACAACCCTATGCTGCCCATCAGCAGCGCATAGTCCTCGAGCTGCAAGAGAATATAAAGGTATCCGTAGAGCACGACCAGCAGGGCGCCCACCATCCGGGTGACGCTGGGGTGCTTGAGAATGCTTTTGGCATAACCCGTGATCAGGCCGGTCACCGCCGCGGCCGAAAGCAGATAGGCCAGGCCGAACGGCAGGTGTTCAGAGATGGAGAGCAATAGCGTGTAGAAAACGATCATGGCAAAACCGATCAACAGATACTGCACGGGGTGCACCCGCAACCGGTTTAATATTTCCGCGAGAAAGAAGGCATAGAAGGTAAAGGCGATGAACAGGAGCGCATACTTGGCCGTACGCATGCTCTTCTGGTAAACATCCACCGGGCTGAAGAGTTTTAGACCGAAGGAAGTACAGCCCAGGTTGTGAGCGGCCCCCGTCCAGGACTGGGGATAGTTGCGGTTCAGGTGCAGCACGCGCCACTTGGCGGAAAACTCCTGGTCGCGGATGTCGCGCGCCACGGGCAGAAAGTCGCCCACAAAGCTCGGATCTTTCCATGGGGCGTGGGCCTCCACCGTGGTGATTTTGCCCACCGGCGTGAAATACAATTCCTGGCTGCCGTTCAAATGCAGTAGGAAAGTAAAGGTGTGGGCCGGCTGGATCGGGTCGAAGCCAATGGCCCCGCTGACCCCGGCCATGGTTGCCCCTTGGGATTCGATCCCCGGCGCCATCTGCACCGGCTCGCCGCCATGGTCGGCCTGAATTGCCTCCGTGATGCCGCGCATATCCGAAAGGCCGATCCAGATCGCCGCGCCGGACCAGTGCACATCCTCCGTCCGGATGCGCAAGTCATCCAGGGGCACGCGCGAAAAGCGGCAGCGGATGACGATCTTGGAGCGATAGAGCACCGATTCGAAGATGCCCCGGTAGCGCACTTCTGGAGTCAACTCGCTCCGAATATCCACTTCGTCGGGCAAAAGGTGCAAATAATCGGTGGTGACGATGCGCTTGCCGTTTTCGCCCTCGATATACCTTCGATAAGGGATCGAAACGGCGGGACCGATTATGGTCTGCTGCCGGCCCCACTTGGCGTTGATATCGGCCAAAGCCTCATCCCTGCGCATCTCGCGTTCAGTGATCATGGATTTCACCATGCACGCCGGTATGAGCAGCACCAGCGCCAGCATGGAGATGACGAACAGTTTGACCGTGGCCGACCGGCTGATTCTATTTCCCGCTTCCTTGACAGCATCCTGCATGCTCATGGTCACTTTCCTCCCTGGGATCGAATTTGATGAATGCAACGAGGATAGGCCCCCGAGGTGAAAACCGAATGAAGCCATAATGAAATCGATATGAATCCCCTTGGGTGCCAGGGCCTCTTTCCAATCATGGTGGACCACATCGTCACAGAATTTGGCGCGGTGAAACGGACGGCGTGTCTCTCATGGATGCGGGCCGAGAAGATCATCAGCATCGCCTATCTCGATTTCAGGGAAGAGCTGATTCAGACATCCGAAAAGATGAAGATCTGGCGGGGGTCCAATAAAAAAGGAACCTCTTAGGGGTCAAGCCGTGGACTCGGCTTGACCCCTAAAAATCCTCCGAAGCGCCGATCCCAAGGGACTTAAGTTGGAATATTGCCCCTTAATTCCGCTAATCGGCTCTTGATCAGTTTGTCGGTTTTTTTGATGGTATCCCGAATCTCTTCATCGGGGAGGTTAAACAATGAAAGGGTCAGTCCCAGGATGCTGTCGATCCTGTTGCGGTCCGCGAGTTTGTTGTAATGTGCATACTCATCGATGAAGCTGTGAAGGATACCCTTGATGGCCAGCGACCTTGTATAGAAGTCTTCATGGGTGAATCCCGGATTGTGCGCCTTGAACAGTTCCGTATTTCGATCGGTTGCCCACATGCAGATGCGTTCCGAAATCTGGCTCGAGCCGTAGGCGGCAAGGTAGATTTCGCCAATCGTTTTATCTTCCAGAATGAAATGCAGTTGCAGAGCGATCTCCAAGGCAAATCGCAGGCCGGGATGGTCTGTGTCGGCGATGAAGCTGTCGCCCAGTTCCGTGGCCATGTGGAACATCTCCTCGGCGACATGCAACAGGATATCTTCCTTGTTCCGAAAAAAATGGTACAAGCTGCCCGTCGTAATCCCGGCTGCGGAGATAATCTGCTTGATGGTTGTCCTCGAATAGCCCTGTGCCACAAAAAGCCGCTTGGACACATCCAACACTTTGCTTCTAATCTCCGATTTATGCCGATCTCTCTTCATGGCTATCCCATAGTGGGTTCATCCGCATAAGTCAACCTGGGCATGGGGCTTCCAATTTTCCAATATTTTAGAACGCATTCTATTTTTTCGTTGACGGCATTGCCGCGCGCCATCTATATATAGAACGCATTCTAATAAAAATTGGAGCGAGGGAGGAATCTTCATGAAAAGAGAGAAAATGAAATGGGGCAAGGGCTTTCGCTTATGCATCCTGTCGGGGCTTCTCGTATTGCTTGGCGCCACCGTCTGTTTTGCATGGTTTTCGGGCCTCACTTTCTGGGAAAAAAAGATGCCGGAAGCACGCTATTATGATCCGACCTTTGCGCCCTTTCCGGAGGAGGTGGCGGCCGGGCTGTCCAACGGACCCGTCGAGAGCGGCAAGGCCCTGAAATTCGAAGATCTCAACGACCTGCTCGAACCCGGCTACCTGGCTGTGGAAAATGGATACGGCCTGAACCCTGACGGTACGGGTTTCGTGGCGGTGCGGACCGAATTCCCCGGCGCCAGCGCCCAGATGATCCACTGGTGGTTCTGGTGGCACGCCCTCAAGGATATCCGCTACAAAATCTGGTGCCCCGGCGCGCATTATGGGATCGGCGTGGAAGATATGGCGCAGATGAACGATGCCGCGTTATCCTATCAGCAGCGATACTTGAACAATCCTCAATATCCCGTGGAGGATGTCGGAACCGGTGTCCGGCGCTTGTCGATCCGTTTCATATCGCCTGAAGATTTCGGTTTCGACACCGCGCGATTCAAGGCAGCAGGCATCGAAGCCGTTGTCTGTGGCGTTGTCGGGTATATGGTCGCCGGGGTCCCTGTTGAACACACCTATATGGTTCACATGTTTCGCAGGACGGCCGATGGGTTGGAACTCAGAAGTCGTTTCTGGCTGGGGCAAGGGCTCGACAGCCAGGCATTGCGTAAACTGGCAATTACTCAAAACACGGCCATGAGCTTAGCTTTCCATTGTGCCACGGAGTACAACCATCTCGCGGAATTTCTCCCGGAGATATTTGAAGAATTCAAATAGATCGTTCAAGAAGTGAAGGGTTGGAACAGGTCGCCGCCGACATCATTGGCGGCGACCCGAAGGTCAACGCTTTAAGCGATCAGTTGCAGCCGCCGCTGGAAGGGCAGCCGGCGCCCTGTTCGATACCGTTGGCCGCCATGGCATTCCACACCAGTTGCGCCAGGCGCTCGGAGGCGGCATCGGTGGGATGAATCCCATCGCTGATGGTGTATTGAGACGGTCTGCGGCTCGCGAACCATGCGTCGGCAACAGGATTGACGAAAACCAGCTTAATACCGCGGGACGCACCGGCGGCTTCCAGGGACGCGCCCATTGCCGCCGCATCTTCCGCATAGCCGTCCGGGGAAGAATCGGTGAGATAGTATCCTTGAACGACGATGTTCTGGACGCCGTCGTCCTGGGCCTTGTCGAGGATCCGAATATAGGCGGCACGAACTTCCTCGGCGATCTCTTCGGCCGAGCCGCTGCCCATCAGGTAATCGTTGCCGCCGCCGTCCATGATGACCGTGCGGATGGAACCAGCGCGGATGGCGCTGTCGTATTGCGATTCGATATCCTGGATGACGCCGCCTTCCATTTGGGCACCATTCAGATAATAGGTGCGATATTCGTGGCCGGATAATTCTTGCAGATATTCGGTCTCCATATCGGAATAATCGAAAATGGAGTCGCCGATCATTACCACGCAATCTCTTGCTTCCGGTGCCGGGTCGCAGCTTACGCCAATCAGGGCTAAAACGCATACCATTGAAAGCAATGCATAGGCGAATAGACTTCTTCTTTTCATAAAACCTCTCCCCTCCTTCTCACCAAATATTGGATGTGGTTCGATTCGATGGTTCGGTCCTTCTTTTCCTATAATCTCCTCCTTTTGCTTGGGTTGGTGAATCAGGCTCCCCAAAAAAGCATGCACGCACCTGCAAGGTGCGACGCCGATGAAAGCAAGCGCGTATGAACCGAACGATGACCGATGCGGCCAAGCAGGACGAGTGCCGAACATAATTACCGGTATGCCTTGATATCTCACAATTTGGCTTTTTGTCCCTTCCATATACATGTCCTGGACATGCCTGACAATTAGGAGTCCTCCCATAATTTATGGTCGAAAATCCTATTTGATCGATAATCGCGTGATGGCGGACGACTGCACCCTATCCGTTTGACCTTGACGCCCGCCTGCACTTCCTTTACTCAAGGGACAACCGGAACGACGCGCAGGCCGCTTCCGGTATTCTTCGCTATCCAATGAATCTTTTCCGGCAGGCGGCTCGAAAGATGCGAACGACACGTTTGAAATGGTTCTGGTGCGGCATCGGCGCGCTCCTTCCGCTCTTCTCTTTTTCCACGGCCTGGAGCCAGGGTGGCATCGACGCCCTCGAAGCCAGCTACCGCTTCCTGGTGAGCGAGCGGGCGACCCGGGGCGGCGCTCTTTATATCGCCACGGCCGGTGACCTCAAGGGCCGGGCTTTGCCCCTGAGCTTTCTCGATAGCGCCGCCTATTGGGGCACGCATGTGTGCGCGCCGCCCGAATCCTGCGCGGTCGCCGATCGCTACAACCCCCAGGACTATTCGCTGGCGCCGGCGCCGGGACCGGCCGGAGAATTGCAAACCGAGCGGGTCAATGTGCACAACGGCGCCAACATCTATGATGCCGCCGTCTGGCAGATCGCCGTGGTCCTGGGGCAGGTGGCCAATGGCTTTGGCAACCCCTATGCCGCCAAGGCCTATGACCTGGCCGGCCACCAGAACCTGCTGCTCCGGGAGAGCCACTGCGGAGATGCCATGGTGGCCGTGACCGGCGCCAACCGGGCCGTGACCCGAAAGGAGCTGTTTGTCTACAACGGCCAGGAGATCGGCGACCCCCAAAACGCCTATCTCTTCCGCATGCTCGGACGCGACTGGCTTTCGGAAGATCCCTTCATGGGATCGCCCTACGAGGCCTTGATCCAGGTGAACGAACTGCCGGCCCGCCGCCCGGAGTATCGCCGCGGCAAGATCACCTGGTCGGACTGGAAGCCGATCAGCGGCGAAAACGCCTGGGCCTTTCTGCTGGGACCGTTGCAGGCCGCCTATCTGCACCATATCCGCTATTTGCAGAAAACCTTTGTGCCCTTCGACGATCTGGCGGTGCGGCAGGCGCTGGCCATGCTGCCCGCGTTTGCGGCCATGCAATCCGAAATCGGCGCGGTTTACTACGCACCCGCGGGCACGGCGGGTAACGTGAGCGGCACTTTCGTCGATCCGCGCCAGGTGGCGGTGGAGAACAACTTCTCGCTCTACGCCGGATTGAATTTACTGCGCGCCATTCTGCGCACCGAACTGGCCGGCCAGGGCGATTTGAGCGGCCGCGACAAACGCGTCATCCGGGAAGCCTTGTCCACGATCCAAACCATGCTGCATGGCGGGCAACTGGGCCGCAACCGGTCGACCGCCGGGTTGCTGGATTTCTTCCGGCACCGGGCCTGGCGCGACGGCATCTTCGTGCAGGGCGGACTGGCCAATGCCCCGGGCCAGACTGACGCCTGGGTGCCGACCCTGGCGCCCAAGGCCGTGGATGTCAACACATGGGCCGTGGCCGCCCTGGGCGCCCGGCAGATCGATGCCTGGTTCGGCAATGGCTCGGCCTTCAACTTGTGGCAGCAGATTAAAAGTTGGGGCGCCTATGGCGTGGGCGGCACCCTCTGGGGGGTGGGTTTTTCGGATCAGGACGGCAATGGGGTAACGCCCGAGGGCGCTTACCGGCAGGGCATCTTTTCGGCGGAGTGGAGCGCCGGGGCCATCTGCATGCTGCGCAACATGCGCCAGTACTACCGCGGCGTGGCGGCCGGCGGCGGATTTCCCGATGCCCAACGCTACCTGGAGCGTCTCGATGGGGATGAGCAGGCCATGCTGGCGGCCCTCGGCAATTTGCGCCATGACCGCTATGCCACCGTGGATTTCCCCGGCAAGCCCAAGAATTACGCCGGTATGATCGAAACCCAATCGCTTCCCTATCTGTATGCCAGCCGCCGGGCCATGATTCCTTTCGGCTGGCACGCCAACCCCATTCCCAGCACCTGCGCCACGGCCTGGATGGTGCTGATCGCCGACGACTACGATCCCTTTGGCTATGCCGGCCGCCCCAATTGAACCCATGAGAAAGGTTCCCGCATGTGGGCGATTGTGATCTTCATCGTGACCTACCTGGGCGTGGCCATCGGCCGCATCCCTTACCTGCTGCTGGACCGCACCGGCATCGCCTTGCTGGGCGCCATCGCCATGGTGGTGGGCGGATCGGTGGCCCTGGACCGGGCCGTGGCCAGCATCGATTTCCCGACCATTATATTGCTCTATGCCCTGATGATCGTCTCGGCCCAGTTGCGCCTGGGCGGCTTTTACACCCGCGTGGCCCAAGGCATCGCGGTGCTGTGCCTTCACCCGCGGACCTTTTTGCTGATCTGCATGACGGTCAGCGCGCTGCTCTCGGCCCTGCTGGCCAACGACATCGTCTGCCTGGCCTTTACTCCGGTGCTGGCCTATGCGTTGATGGGGGCGGGCATGAACCCCATCCCCTTTCTGATCGGCCTGGCCGTGGCCAGCAACATCGGCTCGGCGGCCACCATCATCGGTAACCCCCAGAACATGCTCATCGGCCAGCTCGGCCACCTCGCCTTCGGCGCCTTCCTGGCCTGGTGCACGCCGCCGGTGATCGCGGCCTTCGCGGGCGCTTACGCCATCATCGTCTGGATCTACCGTGGGCGCTGGACCGCGCCCACGCCGGCGCCCCGGGAGGAGCGGCGCCGCTACTGGCCGCTGTTCAACCCCTGGCAGAGCGGCAAGGGGCTGGTGGCGGTCTGCGTGCTGGTGGCGCTGTTCTTTACTTCCATTCCCCGGGAGTTCTCGGCCCTGGCCATTGCCGGCCTGCTGCTGTGCAGCCGCAAGATGCAATCGCGGCACATCATCGCCCTGGTGGACTGGTATCTGCTGACCCTGTTCTGCGCCCTGTTCGTGGTCATCGAAGGCATCAGCGCGGTGCATCTGCCCGAGCAGTTGGTGGGCTATCTCGCCGGGCAGGGCATCGACATCCAACACCCCCTGGTGCTCACCGGCGTCTCCACCCTCTTGAGCAACATCGTCAGCAACGTACCGGCCACCATGCTGCTGGTGCGTTTCCTGGACGCGGCGCGGCCCGAGCAGTGGTATCTGCTGGCCCTCTCGAGTACCTTTGCCGGCAACCTGATCACCATCGGCAGCATCGCCAACCTGATCGTCATCGAGCAGGCCGCCGACTGCGGCATCGCCATCGACTTCAAGACACACGCCAAGGTGGGCCTGGCGGTCACCGCCTGGTCGCTGCTGGTGCTGGCGGCCTGGATCTACATCTAATCCATTTACATCACAGGCCCTTTTGGATATAGCTAAAGTATTCTTTCGACTACCCCCTGCTCAGTTTTCTTCATTCGGATCGGATGCCGCCATCGTGCTTTGCATGCACCAGCAATCGTGCCGCAGGGGCCGCCTTTGATGTAACAACTTATCCAGGAGGCAAGCATGACGACCTACGCCGACACACCGCTTCCGCCCCAAGACACCCGCATGGATTTTAAACAAGTCCTGCAGCAGGAGTTAAAGACCCTGCGCGGTGAGACACTGCAAGCTTCGGCGGACCCCATCACCGACGCCCACGCGGCGGATCTATCGGGACTGGCGTTCTCCGGCGGCGGCATCCGTAGCGCCACCTTCAACTTGGGGGTGCTCCAGGCCCTGGCGAGCCTGGGCATCCTGCAAAAGTTCGACTACCTCTCCACCGTGTCGGGCGGCGGCTATATCGGCAGTTGGTTGGCGGCCTGGCTGCGGCGATGCATCGAGAAGCAGGGGCCCGATCACTGCCAACAGAGCTTTGAGGAAGTAATGGATGCCGTGGGGCAGTCGGTTGGCAGCTTCAAGCCCCAGGCCAAGGCTCAGACTGGCTGCTTCGAACCCTCCCCCATCGCCCACCTGCGCGAATTCTCCAACTACCTGACACCGCGCAAAGGACTGTGGGGCACGGACACCTGGACCCTGGCCGTCGCCTATCTGCGCAATTTTCTGCTGACCCTCTCGGTGCTGATCGGCGCCTTGATTGCGGTGGTTTTCGGGGTACGCGGCGCGGTGGTACTCGACGCCTTGATGCTCGGCAGCACGACGACAATCCTCAACGAAGGGATCTATTGGCTTTTCATCATCGCCATGGCCGTGACGGCCTTTGCCGCATCCAGGGATCTGCGGCGTTGCCGCGCGAATGCTGCCGGCCAGAAGGACTGCTCCATTATCGCCGCACGCCTGTCAGCGATTATGACCACCTTGGCGATTTGGTTGGGGGCCTGCGTTCTGTGGCAGCAAAGAAGCAAATTTATGGCCGTAAACAATGTGGCCGATACGATCTGGGCCTTTGGGATCGCACTGGGCGTTGTCTTCTGCGGCGGCATGCTCGGCACCTTTTTTGCTCCGGGCAACACCGAAAGCCAAGCGCGGCCCAGCGACCCGGCCCACCGCCCTGAGTCCGATAACCTGTGGAGCAAATGCAAGCGGGGCATGGCGGCCTTAGGGGGCGCGACCTCTTTCTTCCTCGCGATCTGGGGTATTTGCCACTGGTTCAACAGCTCGGCCGGCGCCTTTGCCTGGCTGGGCTCGGATTACTGGATGGCGCTGTTGACCGGCCCGCCCTTGATGCTTGCGGCCTTCACCCTCTTTGCGATGGTCTTCATCGGCCTGGCCGGGCGGGACCTCGAGGAGCTGGAACGAGAATGGCTGGCGCGCATATTTGCAGCCATCACCAAATGGACCATTCTCCTCTGCTTATTGACGGTGGCCGTGATCGGCGCGCCCATGGCCCTGCGGTGGCTAGATGGAAAGCTGGCTTCATATCCCCACGGCATTCTTGGCGCGCTGTGGGCAGCCATTAGCGCCGCCGGCGCCTGGCTGGGCCGCTCCGGCCAAGAGAAGCAAACCGAAGGGTTCGGCCCCGCGATCCGCAAAGCCGTCATGGCCGTGGCGCCGGTGGTCTTCATCGCCGGCTTGCTGGTGATCCTGATCGGCGCCCTGGACAGCTCCGCAGTCAACAAACTGCTCGCTTATCAGATGCATGTCGAAAACCTGGAGATCCCCTGGCAAGTCATGCCCAATGTCTCCTGGAAGGCCCTGGGGCTCTGTTTTGGGATGGTGGTCGCCTTCTTTCTGATTACCCTTGCCTGGTCCTGGCGGGTGGGGGTCAACACTTTCTCGCTGCACGCCTTGTATGGCAACCGGTTGATCCGGGCCTATCTGGGGGCCTCGAACCTCGGGCGGCGCTACCATCCTTTCACCGGTTTCGATCTGGACGACAACAAGGTGCGCATGGCCGATCTGGTGCCGAATCAGAAAGAGTACCGCGGCCCGTATCTGCTGATCAACGCGGCCATCAACCTGGTGCATGCCACCCGGCTCGCCTGGCAGCAGCGCAAAGCCGGCGCCTTCCTTTTTTCGCCGCTTTACTGCGGCTATGAGTTCCCAAAGGACAGCGAACATGGAAATCAGCCCAAAGAGGCGCTAGGCGGGTATGTGTCGAGCAAGTATTATGCGGACGGCAAGCGCTCGGACAAAGGCATCTCCCTGGGCAAGGCCATGACCATCTCGGGCGCAGCGGCCTCGCCCAACATGGGCTACCGCACCTCTCCGGCCCTGGCGTTCCTGATGACGGTTTTCAACGTGCGCCTGGGCTGGTGGCTGCCCAATACGGCGGTGCCGGACCCCACGCTGTGGCGCAAGCCGGGGCCCAGCCTCGGGTTGCTCTTCCTGGCCCGCGAACTGCTCGGCCTGACCGATGCCGGCCGCAAGTTCGCCTATGTCTCCGACGGCGGCCATTTCGAAAACCTGGGCGTCTACGAACTGGTACGCCGGCGCTGCCGTTTCATCGTGGCCTGCGATGCGGAGGAAGACGCCTGCATGACCTTCGGCGGATTGGGCATCGCCATCGAACGCTGCCGCACCGATTTCGGCATTCCCATCGACATCGACGTCAGCCAATTGCGCCACGATCCGGTCACCGGGCACAGCCGCTGGCACTGCGCGGTGGGCCGCATACGCTACGGCCAGGCCGATGCAGCCCAGCCGGATGGCATCCTGCTCTACCTCAAGGCCTCCCTGATCGGCGACGAGCCCCAGGATATCGCCACCTATGCCGCCGCAAACCCCGCCTTTCCGCATCAATCCACGGCCGACCAGTGGTTCGACGAGATGCAGTTCGAAAGCTACCGGGCCCTGGGGCATCACATCGCCGCTTCGGTGCTGAGCATGCCGGTGCAGGTGGTGCGCCGCAACCTGGCCGCCCGGGCGCTGGGAAAGCGTCCATTGCCGGATGAAGTATTTCTAAAGGAACTCTTCATGGAGGTGAGCAACCAATGGTACCCCCATGTCGAGAACGCAGAAAAGCGCATCGGCGATCATGACGCCCTGTTGGGAGCCCTGCTCGACACCATGCGCAGCGACCCCAAGCTGGCCTTCCTCGACTGGCAGCTCTACCCGGACCTGGGCCGCACGACGCGCAACGCCCGGTTGGATCATCGCACGGTTCCCTGGGTCCCCGACAGTTATGAGGAGTTGCGCGCCGGATTCTTCTTCTGCCGTCGGTTGATTCAGTTCATGCAGCAGCTCTTTCACGAACTGCGTTTGGATATCCACTACGATGCCCCCAGCCATCGGGGCTGGATGAGTCTCCTGCAGCGCTGGTCTCTGTCGCGGATGGTGCGCTACACCTGGTCCATGAGCGCCGGCTGCTACAGCACCCGCTTCCAGACCTTCTGCGCCCACCATCTGCGCCTGGAGGTCAACGAGCTCTCCTGGGCCGATCCCCTGGAAGTCAATGTACAACCCAACGGCGACGGTTTCGACCTGCGGCCGGCCGACCATCAAATCGCCCGGCAGCCGAAACAAACCGGCCTGGACGATCCCTGGCGGCTGGCCGAGCGGCTCTTCGGCTTCGACTTTTTCGAGACTCAACTGGCGCTCGAATACTTGCGCCTCTATTGCACGTCGCGGCAAAAACGCGGCAATACGATCCCCGACTGCTTTCACATCTTCCCGTTGCGCATCACCACCGAAGACCCGACCCAAATCCGCAGGGACGCCTTTGCCACCATCACCGCGGGATTCGCCATCGTCCAGCCCCAGGGAACCCCGCCCGAGGATAAAGCCACCTTGCTCTACCTGCGCATCCGGCCGGCCATGCGTCGCATGGGCCTGGCCCGCAAGGCGATGATGGAGATGGCCGCGGGCCAGAAGCCGATGCCTTCCCAGGTCACCCAGATGCACATCGACAAAATGGTGCCCACGGAAGAACATTGGCACCGGCGCATCTACCTGGAGATTTACCCCGAACAGGAGGAGCAGGTCCCGGGGGCACGCTGGCGCATGGCCCGCATCATCAATCGCGAAATCGCGAAGTTCTCCCGGCTCAACCCGCCGGCGCGAAAAGCGAACGAAGAGGTGGAAGCCAAACCGGCGCAGGATTGAGCCGGCCGGTTTCTCAGCGGCACGCGGCGATGTAAGGCCGCAGGGCGTGGCGCACCGCGCAGCGCACGATGGCGGAAGGATCGGCGAAGACTTTTTCGTGACGGATCTCGGCGAACAGTTCAGGCAGCTTGGCTTCCAGCAGCGCGCTCGGCAGGGGGCGGCCCAGGTTGCCCAGCAGGCGCGCCACGGCCTGAGCGGCGCGCGCATCGGACCAGTAGTAACGGATGCGGTCCCTGGGGCTGTGGTGGCGCAAATGGCGCAGACACGCCTCGTCGCCGCGGTAGTGCGAGCGCCAGTGCTCCGGGCGCTCGGTCATCAAGCCTTCCATCACCTCGGGCAGCCGCGAGGGCGCGGCGATCCCATCCAGCTCGGCTTCGATCTCGGCCAGGGCGTAGAGCGCCCGTCGCAGGGCAAAAGTTAGGCACGGGCCCACCTTGAGCAGAATGAAATGGTCCTGCACCATGCGCTGCAGGGCCTCCGGCGTTTGGTAATCGGTGGCGTGAACCTCGTAGGTCATGGGGCCGGGCAGTTGCCCGTGGGCCGCGGAAAGCGCGGCGGCCCGCTCCGGGGCGTAGGCGGCCGCCCCATGGTCTCCAAAATCCACGCCAGGCTGCACGACCACGGCCATCACCCGGGACCAGGCCGCGGCCACGCCGGCGGCTTCGAAGGCCCGGCGATAGACCGTAAGGTCGGCCAGAATGTGCTCGGGATCGCTGACCGCCGGGGCCTCCCCCGCCGCCAGGGCGCCGCCGGGGGGCGGCACCTCCTTGCCGATCACATACAATGGCCCATGGTCTTGATCCGCGCGCGCCGCTTCGGCCGCGCGGCACAGGCGTGCCGCCCTGCGGGCCGCCTCGGCCACCGGCAATTGGGGGGCCGGGTCATCGGCGCAGGCGGTGGCGGTATCCAGGTGCAGCTTTTGAAAACCGGCCGCCACGCATTGCCGCGCCAGGGTCTCGGCCTTGCCCAGGGCCGATTGCGCCGGCTCGGCCTTCCAGACATGCGGTCCGAGATGATCGGCGCCCACCACTACCCGGCCCGGGGGCAACCCTTCCCGGCCGGCCAGCTCCTCTACGAAGGCCATGAATTGCGCCGGCGTATGGCCCGAGTAACCGCCGAACGGATTGACCTGATTGGCCGTGGCCTCCACCAGCAAGCAACGCCCGGTGGTCCGCACCATTTCCATGGCACACCCCAAGACCACGGGGTGGGCCGAGCAGACGGCGAACTGGCCACCCGCCGTTCCGGCCAGGTGGCGCTCCTTGAGTCGGATCAAGGGGTCATCCATCTTGAAATCCAAGCGCAAAAAAGGTAATCAAGGCGGTTTCCTTCCGGGTTGCAAAGGAAGCAATGCCGATGGCTTGCGGCAACAGACCCCATGGTACATCCATTGCTTCAAAGGTTCAACGGCAAGGACGACGAAAGGAGCATTATCGTGCGCATCAAAACGTTTCTGGCCCTAGGGCTGCTGATTATAATGGCGACCGTCTCGCCGGTCCAGGCGGCCACGGTCGATAGCGTGCCCCCCGCCCTGAATCTGCTGGGCCCTCAAACCGCCGCTCAGGTGGTCTTTCAAACCATGGAAGATGGCCGTTTGCTCGTATCGGTCACCGATCGGGATGAGGTGCCCATCAAGGGGTTGACCGCCAAGGATTTCAGCCTGCGGCTGGGCGCCAAAAGCGCCAAGATCGTTTCCGTGGCGCCGCTGGCCACCAGCCAGGAGGTGCCCCTGAATATCGTGCTGGTGGTGGACAACTCCAAATCCATGCGCATCCGCCAGGCCATCGAGCCCTTGCGCTCGGCCCTCAACGCTTTTTACAAGATGCTGCGGCCCATCGACCAGGTGACGGCCGTGATCTTTGACGAAAAGCAGACCGCCACGGTCAACGGACGGCCGTTGCACGCCCGGGTGTTGCAGACCCGCGATGAGGCCAAGCTGCGCGCCTTTCTCTCGGCGAGCATGAGCAGCGGCCTGACCGAAGGCACCTATCTGATGGACGCCTTGCTGGCCGGCCTGGATG
Source organism: Desulfobacterales bacterium (assembly GCA_016218685.1). Lineage (GTDB taxonomy): Bacteria > Desulfobacterota > Desulfobacteria > Desulfobacterales > Desulfosarcinaceae > Desulfatitalea. Next base: position 32,804 of record JACRDD010000041.1, read on the forward strand.
CGGCGCGCGCCATGCCCGAAAAGCAGCACAAGATTCTGGTGGTCATGTCCGACGGCGAGGACATCAACTCCACGGTCACCAAAGACGAGGTCGAACGGGCCTCCCAGGGCATCCCCAACTTTTCGGCCTTTGCCGTGGACTACATGCCGACGCCGGCCCTCGACCCCTTTCTGGGCCAGTTGGCCGGCGGCCATGGCGGCCGCGCCTGGAAGGCGGCCGCGGCCACCGAACTGCTGCCGATCTTCGAAGCCTTTGCCTCCACCATGCTGCACCGCTACATCGTCACCTATCGCCTGCTGGAACCGCCCACGGGCCAGGTGGCCTTCGCGGCCCCCGAACTGACCATCGAGGAGATCACCACCATCGACAGCTCGCCGCTGCTCAACCAGATCTACTTTACGACCGGCCAAAGCGAGCTCACCGACCGCTATGTGCTCTTCCGGAACCAGGACGAGACCGCCGGCTTCGACGAAAAGCAGCTCAAGGGCGCCATGGAAAAGTACCGCCAGGTGCTCAACATCATCGGCAGCCGCCTGCGCCGGTATCCCGAGGCCAACCTGCGCCTGGTGGGCTGCAACGCCAATGTGGGACCGGAAAAAGGGCGCAAGGATCTCTCCCTGAGCCGCGCGGAGTCGGTGCGTTCCTACTTGCGCTACGTCTGGGGCATCGAACCCCAGCGCATGACCGTCGAGCCGCGCAACCTGCCCGAAAAACCCAGCACCAGCCGCATCGCCGAGGGCCAGGCCGAAAACCAGCGCGTGGAGATCCATGCCGACCAGGAGGCGATCCTGGAGACGGTGGACAGCGCCTATGTGCAGAAGGTGACCGACCTGGGCCAACTGCGCATTTTCCAGCAGATTCAATCCGAGGCGGGCATCGCCGACTGGCGGCTCGACCTGCGCTGCGGCGAGCGCGAGATCCGCACCCTCAAGGGTCAGGGCGCCTTGCCCACCGAGTGGGCCGTGCCCCTGGAAGGCGCGCTGCTCGACGAGATGGCCGCCTGCGAAAAGGTCGATATGCAGTTCCAGGTCATCGACACGGAGGCCAACGAACTGAACAAAACCGAAGCGGCCACCCTGCCGATCCATTTCGTGCAGCGCACCCAGCAAGCCACCCAGAGCCAAGGCTACCGGGTCAAGGAGCAGTATGCCCTGATCCTCTTCGACTACGACAGCGCGGCCATCAAGGCGCGCAACAAGGTCATCGTCGAGCGCATCATCAAGCGCATGCGGGAGGTGCCCGAGGCGAGCATCACGGTCACGGGCCACACCGACACCATCGGCGGCGAGGCCTACAACACCCAACTCTCCGAGCGCCGGGCCCAGGCCGTGCAGGCTTCTATTTTAGAGGCCGACGTGGATACCGCCGCGCGCCTGGATGTGCTTGGGATCGGTCCCAACGCGCCGCTCTACGACAACACCGTGCCCGAGGGCCGGGCCCTGAACCGCACGGTGACCATCACTTTGGATTATCTGCAAAAGCATTAAGCCGGGGGGTTTGAATCATGCGGATCGTCGCCGACAACTTGCATGTCGTGCGCCCGGAAATCGCAAGGGCCCTGGAGGCGCTCGACCCCGAACCCGTCCAGGCCCTGGTGCGGCGTTGCGTCCAAGCCGGGGCCCAGGCCATCGATCTGAACTGCGGACCGCTGAAGCGCGCTCCCGAACGCCGCATGACTTTCCTGGTCGAGGCGGTGCGGGACGTCACCGATCTGCCCCTGCTGCTGGACACCACCAATCCCGCGGCCCTGGCGGCCGGCCTTTCGGCCTGCGGGGGCCAAGCCATCATCAACGGCTTTTCCCTGGAGCCGGCCAAGCTCGAAGGCATTCTGCCCCTGGCCCGCCAATACGATGCCGATATCGTCGGCTACCTGCTGCACCCCGACAGCCGGGTGCCCCACGCGGCCGACGAGCTGATGGCCCTGGCGGTGGCCTTGTTCGAGGCCTACCGCGCCCTGGATCTGGACCCGGCGCGGCTGATCGTCGATCCGGTCGTCGCGCCGCTCGCCTGGCCCGACGGGACCCGCCACAACCGGGCCGTGCTGACCCTGATCCGCCAACTGCCCGAGCTGCTGGGCACGCCAGTGCGCACCATGGCCGGGCTCTCCAACCTGGCCTCGGGGGCCTTGCCCCTGGCCCGCAAGATCGCCCTGGAACAAGCCTTCCTGCCCATGCTGGCGGCGGCCGGACTCGATCTGCTGCTGGTCAATGTGCTGCACGGCCCCACCCTCGCAACCGCCCGGCTCTGCACCGACCTGCTGGCCGAAGGCATCTTCGCCTGGGCGTCTGCCTGATGCGCTAAAAGCAGGCGACACCCCCTTTGGGCTATGATATGGAAACGCACGCGCCGGGACAGCCCGGCAGCGAGATCGGTTCACATTCTGGTTTCAAGGAGAGCGCGCCATGCTTATCGATTTTCACACCCACATCTTCCCGGACTTCATCCGCGACGATCGCGCGCGCTACTTTGCCAACGAGCCGGCCTTCAGCCTGCTGTACGACTCGCCCAAATCCAAAATGGTGGGCGCCGATGGATTGATCGCCGAAATGGATGCCCAGGGGGTGGACAAGGCGGTCACCTTCGGCTTTCCCTGGCGCACGGCCGAGACCTTCCAGCGCCACAACGACTATATCTTGGAGGCCGTGGCGCGCTATCCCGACCGCCTGATCGGCTTTTGCTGCATGGACGCCCTGGAACCCTCGGCGCCGGCCGAAGTCGAGCGCTGCCTTAAGGCCGGCCTTGGGGGCGTCGGCGAACTGGCTTTCTACTGCTCCGACCTGGAGTGCCAGGACATGGGCGCCATGGACGAGATCATGGCCCTGGCCCAAAGCTTCGACCGGCCGGTGATGATCCACACCAATGAACCCGTGGGCCACGACTACCCCGGCAAGACCAAGAACACCCTGGCCCAGATCTATGCCATGGTCAAAAAGTACACCGGCAACCGGCTGATTCTGGCCCATTGGGGCGGCGGCATCTTCTGGTACAACCTGATGAAAAAAGAGGTGGCGCAAACCCTTTCCCATGTCTGGTTCGACACGGCCGCCTCGCCCTATCTCTACCGCCCGGAGGTATACCGCCTGGCGGTGGAGCTGGCCGGTCCCGACAAGATCCTCTTCGGCACCGATTATCCCCTGCTCTCGGCCAAGCGCTACCTGGCCGAAATGGATCAAGCCGGCTTGAGCGCGGCCCACAAGGAGATGATCTGCGGCGCCAATGCGGCGGCATTGTTGCGGCTGGCCGCGATTGACTGATTGCGCCCCATCGCGCACCTGTGCTATAGAAAATCCAACTTTTCATCCACTTTCCGCGGCACGCGGGACCCTGAGCTGATTTTGTAGTCTTTCGAAGATGTGCGATCTTCCCTTTGGGAAGCTCGAAAATGTCGTGTCCATTGCTTTTGCAAGGAGCAGACGGTTATGCGCATTCGTCAAATCCTGTTGGTCCATCCCAACCGTTCCACCCGCGCCTTGATCAAGAAGTATATCTTTTCGGAGTTAAGTGACGTGGAATTCTTCGAATGCGAAAACGGCTGCAATGCGCTCGGCGAGTTAAACATGAATCCTTTCGATGTGGTGATCGTCACCACCCGTCTGATCGATATGCCGGCCCCCGAACTCAAATCCAAGCTGGCCGAAAGCCCCCACAACGAGATGACGCCCTTCATCATCCTGTCCGAGGAAGAGAACGGCGATGACCAGCAACGCCTGCACCAACTGGGATTCAAGCATGTGGTGGCCCTGCGCGTTCGCCCGGCCGAGCTGATCGAAAAGATCAACGAAGTGTGCGATCCGCGCATGTGGAGAAAAGACAAACGCTTCTACATTCCCAAAACCGATGTACTCATCGATGTCCAGGGCAATTCCATAGGCGCCTCGCTGATCAATATCAGCCGGGGCGGGATTCTGCTGGAGTTGATCACCTACTCGCCCGAACTGTTGATGGCCAGCGATCTGCGGATCACCCTGCAAATACCCGATGCCAATGGGTCGCGCGCCTTGAGCGATCTCACTTGCCGGCTCCTGCGGGTAAATGTTACCGAATGGCAACCCAACTCTTGCCCCGCGGCCATGCGCGTGACCTTCGTATTCCATGAACTGGCCAAGGAACAGATGGTGGCCATGGGAGAACTGCTCCGGTCGGCCGTGGAAGAAAATCCCCAAATGGAAGCCCAAGGATAAGGGCGGCTTCAGCGAATACCCTCATGCTTCGAAAAGAAAAAGAGATCATCCGCCGCGAAGAGATCGACGCCGTCATCGCGCGTTGCCAGGTGTGCTACTTGGCTTTTTGTCGCGACACGACGCCTTACGTGATTCCGGTTTGCTTCGGCTACGATGGCCGCTGCCTCTACGTGCATACGGCCGGCGTGGGGCGCAAGATCGATTTTATCCGCCACAATCCCCGGGTGTGCTTCAGCATGGCCTGCGATGTGCGCCTCGTGGCCGAAAGCGACAATCCCTGCAACTGGGGATTTGCCTATGCCAGCGTGGTCGGCAACGGCCGCATGGAAGAACTGGCCACTTACGAAGACCAAGCCCTGGGATTGAGCCACATCGTGCGCCAGTACGCACCGGACGCGCCGCCGCATCCCAGGCCGGCGCCCCAGGCCGGTCTGCGCGTGTGGCGCATTCACATCAGCGACCTTACCGGCAAGCGCTCGCCGGCTGTTCGAGATTGAAAGCCGCCCCCAACTGCCCGCAGGCCGCCCGAATGCCGGCCCCCTTGGAGCGCCGCAGCCGCACGAAGACCTTGCGCGCCACTAGGGCCTGGTGGAAGCGCTGCAAGCGCTCCGGCGACGGCGCCGCATAGGGCGATTCCAGGCGCGGGTTGTAGACAATCAGGTTGAGCCGCGCCGTGAGTCCTTCCAGGTAGTCGGCCAGGTGCCGGGCATCGTCATCGCTGTCGTTGACTCCCGCGATCAGGACATATTCCATGAGCAGCACGTTGCCCCGGGCCAGCGGGTAGTCCCGCAGCGCCTGCTTGAGATCCGCCAGGTCGTATTGACGGTTGATCGGCATCAAGTCGCTGCGCGTCTGGTCGTCGGCCGCGTTCAGGCTCACCGCCAATTTTAGCTGGGGCCAGTTCAAGGCCGCCAGGCGCCGGATGCCGTCCACCCGGCCGCAGGTGGAGACGGTGATGCGGCGCTTGGCGATATCCAGGCCGCGCTGGTCTTCCAAAACGCGAATGGCCTGGACCACAGGCTCGAAATTGTCCAGGGGCTCGCCCATGCCCATGAAGACCACATTGCGCACGTCCAATCCCAACCCGATTTTGACGGCGTGCACCTGGCCCACGATTTCGGCCGCCGACAGCGAGCGCCGCAACCCCATGCGGCCGGTCTCGCACAGGCGGCAGCCCATGCGGCAGCCCACCTGACACGAGATGCACACCGTGGTGTGGCGGGTCATGGGGACCACCACGGTCTCCACGGCCAGGCCGTCGGCCAGGCGGAAAAGCAGTTTGGTTACGCCGTCCTGGCTGCACTGGTCCACGATCGCCGGCCGGGCCGTCTCAAGGTCGGCGCGCACCCGGCGGGCCAGCTCCGGCGCGGCGGCAAAGGCCGGCAGTCGCGCCGGATCGCACTCCGCCTGGGAGTAGAAGGCCCGGTAGAGGGCCGCGGCATGAAAGCCGCCCTTGGCGTAGCATTGGTGGAATTGCGCCACCAACTGATCATATGTGAGTTCCAGCAGGTTCATGCAGCCGACAGAAGGTTCTTCGCCGCGAATTCCCAATTAAGCAACTTGTCCAGCACGGCCTGGACGTAATCGGCCCGGCGGTTCTGGTAATCCAGATAGTAGGCGTGTTCCCACACATCGATGGTCAGCAGCGGCCGCAATCCCTGGGTCAGCGGCAGGTCGGCATTGCCGGTGCGCATCACCTTGAGCCGCTCGCCGTCCTGCACGAGCCAGGCCCAACCGCTGCCGAACTGGTCATTGGCCGCGGCGGCCAACTCTTTTTTGCAGCCTTCGACACTGCCGAAGGAGGCCTCGATCCTTTGCTTCAAGGCCGCCGGCGGTGCCCCGCCGCCTTTGGGCTTCAGGCTGCGCCAGTAGAAATCGTGGTTCCAGGCCTGGGCCGCGTTGTTGAAAATCGCCTGCCGATCCGGCTGTCCAGCCGTGGTGGAGATAATCTGCTCCAAGGGAAGGCCGGCGAGCTTGGTGCCGCTCGTGAGCTTGTTCAGCTTTTCCACATAGCCTTTATGATGCTGGCCGTGGTGCAAGCCGATGGTCTTGGAAGAGATCACCGGTTCCAAACCGCTTTCGGCGTAAGGCAGCGACGCCAGCATGTGCACCGAGCCCGCCTTGGTCGAACAGGAGATGCCGCCGCCCATGGCGAAAAGAAGCGCGGCGCCCATGGATGCCCCCAGGAATTGCCGGCGACTCAGGGCGGAATCCATTGCATGCTTTGAGCTGGTTTGCATGAAGCCTCCTTTCTTGGATCGCACTTTCAGTTGCGGGTAATGACAAAAAGGCCGATGTGGGCCAGCAGATTGGTCGCGGCCAGAGGCGCCCGGCGCAGCCAGCGGCCGGCCATCAGGTAACGCTCCTGGGCCACCTGGATCGATTGCCGGTGGCAGTAATCGAAGAAATCGCGGATGGAGAGCACGCGGATATTGGGCGTATTGTACCACTCGAAGGGCAGGGCCGGCGATTTAGGGGCCCGGCCGCCGAAGAAAAGTCCGCTGCGCAGCCGCCACTGGGCGAAGTTGGGAAAACCCACGATGCCAAAGCGTCCGATCCGCAGCATTTCGGTGAGCACCAGCAGCGGGTTTTTGACCACCTGCAGCGTCTGGTTCAAAATCACGTAATCGTAGGCCTTGTCGGGAAAGTCGGCCAACCCCTCGTCCAAGTTGCCCTGGTAGACATTGAAGCCGTGGGCCAGGCCGTCGACCAGCTGATCGCCGCGGATATCCACGCCGGTACCGCGGATCTTGCGTTTGACGGCCAGTTCCGCCAGCAGACTGCAATCACCGCAGCCCAAGTCCAGCACGGTGACACCTTCGGGCACCAGGGTCAGAATCACGTCGCGATCCGTGCGGCTGAGGCGATCCACATAGCGTTCGTTCATGCGGCCACCTCCTGGGGTACGCCGGAGAGGAACCCCGAAACGATGCGCGACAGTTTTTCCACTTCCACCAGAAAGGCGTCGTGGCCGTAGGGCGAATCGATCTCGATGAACGAGACGGGCTTGCCGTTGCTGAGCAGCGCACGCACCATCTCCTTGGTCTGGCTGGTGGGAAAGAGCCAGTCGCTGCTGTAGGAGACGAACAGGCAGCGGGCCGTCACTGAAACGAAAGCCTCCTTGAGCGGACCGTAGGAGCGGCTGATGTCGAAGTAATCCATGGCCTTGGTGATGTACAGGTAACTGTTGGCGTCGAAGCGCTGGGTAAAGGCGCTGCCCTTGTGGTCCAAGTAGCCTTCGATGGCAAACTCGGTGGTGAAGTTGTAGCTGAGCCGGTTGGCCGATTGCAACCGCCGACCGAACTTGGTGTCCAGCAGCATTTCAGAGAGATAAGTGATATGGCCCACCATGCGCGCCGTGGCCAGGCCGTGCTCGGGGCCCTTGCCGTCGTAAGCGCCCTCCCTCCACTCCGGGTCGCGGGTGATGGCGCTGCGGCCCACGCTATTGAAGGCAATCGCCTGGGCCGAGAGCCGGGCCGCCGAAGCGATGCACATCGCCGAACGCACCATCTGTGGATAACGCAGGGCCCACTCCAGCACCTGGAAGCCGCCCATGGAGCCGCCGGCGATGCTGTACAAGCGGGTGATGCCCAGATGGTCGATCAGGCGCTTCTGGGCCTCCACCATGTCGCCGATGGTAACGATGGGAAAGGTCAGGCCATAGGGCTTGCCGGTGGCCGGATCGATGCTGACCGGCCCGGTGGAACCCTTGCAGCCGCCGATGATGTTGGCGCAGATCATCCAATAGCGGTTGGTGTCGAAGGCCTTGCCCGGTCCGATCATGGTGTCCCACCAGCCGGTCTGGGGATCGTGGGGATCGTGATAGCCGGCCGCATGGTGGTTGCCCGACAGGGCGTGACAGATCAGGATAGCGTTGGAACGATCCGCATTGGGCTGGCCGTACGTCTCGTAGACGATCTCAACCGGCCCCAGGGTGCGGCCCGATTCGAGCACCATGGGATCTTCCAGGCTGCCGAAGGTAAATTTCTGGGGCGTAACGATGCCGACCGAGTTGCGATCCATTGTACCCAGATTCCCATTAGCCCAGCAAACGCGGGTGCTGGTTTGTAGGGGCGACCGGCGGTCGCCCTATCGTAACAGGTCGAGAGGACGCTCAGGGCGACCGCCGGTCGCCCCTGCGGTTACAACGCACATCCAACCCCTGTATTCAAAGCCTGATCCAGATCCGCCAGAATATCTTCGATATCTTCGATGCCCACGCTGAGCCGGATGAAATCCGGCGTCACGCCCGCGGCTTTTTGCTCCTCTGCGCTCAATTGCTCATGAGTCGTGGAGGCCGGATGAATCACCAGGCTCTTGGCATCGCCGATATTGGCCAGGTGGCTGAAGAGCTTGCAGCTTTCGATGAACTTGACCGCGGCCTCCCGGCCGCCCCGTATGCCGAAGCCCACCAGGGCACCCTGGCCTTTGGGCAAATACTTCTCCTTGAGGGCGGCGGTGGGTGACGAAGCGAGTCCCGGATAGCGCACCCAGGCCACGCACGAATGCTTCTCCAGCCAACGGGCCACGGCCAGGCCGTTGGTGCTGTGGCGCTCCATGCGCAACGCCAAGGTCTCCAACCCTTGCAGCAGCAGCCAGGCGTTGAACGGGCTGATGGCCGCACCCATGTCGCGCAACCCCAGCACCCGGGCGCGCAGGATAAAGGTCATGGCGCCGAAGGCCTCATGAAATTTGAGGCCGTGGTAAGCCGGATCAGGGTCCAGGAAAGCGGCGAAACGGCCGGAACCGGCCCAGTCGAATTTGCCCGAATCCACGATGAGGCCGCCGATGGAGGTGCCGTGGCCGCCGATGAATTTGGTGGCCGAGTGGATCACGATGGCGGCGCCGTGGTCGAAGGGCCGCAACAAATAGGGCGTGGTGACGGTGTTATCCACCACCAGGGGAATGCCCTGGGCCTTGCCGATGGCGGCGATCTTCCCAAGATCCACGATGTCCAGCTTCGGGTTGCCGATACTCTCCACGAAAAAGGCTTTGGTCTTATCGGTAATCGCCCGCTCCCAGCCGTTGAAATCGCCGGGGGCCACGAAGCGTACGCGGATGCCCAGCTTGGGCAGGGTGTGGGTAAAGAGGCTGACCGTGCCGCCGTAAAGATCGGTGGAGGCCACGATCTCGTCCCCGGCCTGGGCCAAGGTCAGGATGGCCAGGGTCTCGGCGGCCTGGCCGGAAGCAACCGCCAGCGCGCCGACCCCGCCCTCCAGGGCCGCCACGCGTTGTTCGAGCACACCGGTGGTGGGATTCATGATGCGGGTGTAAATATTGCCGAACTTGCGCAAGCCGAAGAGATCGGCGGCGTGGGCCGTGTCGTCGAAAGTATATGAGGTGGTCTGGTAGAGGGGCACGGCCCGGGAATGGGTGTCGCTGTCCGGCGTGTGCCCGCCGTGGATGGCCTGGGTGGCAAAGCCTTTATAAGTGTCGGTCATGGTTTCCTCCTTGCTTTAGAGACAAAAAAACCTCTCCGAATAGAGAGGTCTGTCAACCCATGTTGTCATCAGACCTCATGTGTTCCCTTGCGGGCTGGATTTAGCACCTTGATGGTCAGGTTGCCGGGCGGTCATAGGGCCAGATCCCTCGCGCCACTCCACATGAATATGTTAGTGACCGGAATTAATAAGGCCTTGCCATCGAATTGTCAACAAGCGTGGAATTCAATCACTTGGAGGAGGGGCTGGAGGTCGACCTTCTTTGCCGATACTCCCGAGCCCTGGCCACCAGCGCCGGGGCCCACTGGGGCGTGCCCAAAGCGTGGATGTGCGTATAAGTGGCCAGCACATTGTTACGGCACAAGGCATCGCGGCCGGGAATCAATCCGCTGCCGCGCTCCATTTTGAAGGCCGTCGGATTGCAGGCCTCCGCGCCTTTAAGAACACTGGAGTAGTGAAACTCGTGGCCGCGCAACGTCTGGCCGGTCTCGTAGAAGGGGTTGGCCTGGTCCACCTGCACCACGGTATAACCATGGCCCTGGGGACGTTTGGAAAAACCGAAGGAGATAGGCAATACGCCGGCCATGGGAAAGGTACCTTCCTCCAGAACCAGCTCCTGGCCCAGGTACATCAGCCCGCCGCACTCGGCATAAATGGGCAGTCCCGCATCGGCCAATTGCCTGAGCTGCTCTCGATAGGTGACATTCTTGGCCAGGCGGGCCGCATGGGTTTCGGGAAAGCCGCCGCCGATATAGAGCGCGTCCACCTCGGGCAGATTGTCTTCGAACAGCGGACTGGTCACCACCAGGTCGGCGCCGGCCTGCACCAGGGCATCCAGATTCTCGGGGTAGTAAAACTGGAAGGCCGAATCGCGGAGAACACCGATGCGCGGTCGATTGCCATCGGCGGCGGGGGGCGGCACGGGGTAGGCGCGGACCACCGCTTCTTCCGCGGGCAAGCTGTATTCCGCGGTTCGCTCCTTACACCGGAAGCCAATCAACTGGGTGATGGCCGACATGTCCACATATTTTTCGGCCAGATCGGCGATGGCGCCCACCGCCTCCTGAGCCCATTGATGCTCATAGGTCGGCACCAGCCCCATGTGCCGCTCGGTGAAAATCTGGCGGCGTAGCTTGGGAACAGCGCCCAGCACGGGAATACCGCAATGCCCGGTGATGCTGTCGCGCACGATGCGTTCGTGGCGACTGCCGGCCACATGGTTGAGCACCACGCCGGCAATGCGCAGTTCCGGATCGAATTGGACACAGCCGGCCACCACCGCGGCCATGGTGCGGGTGGTCTTGGTGACGTCCAGGCATAGGATCACCGGCAGATCGAGCAGTTTGGCCAATTCGGCCGTGGAGGTCCGGCCTTCGACGTTGATGCAATCATAAAGGCCGCGATTGCCCTCGATCACGGCCACCTCGGTGTCCTGGGTATGCCGGGCATAGGATTGCTGAATAATGGGGGAATCGATCAGGAAGGTGTCCAAATTATAACAAGGCCGGCCGGCGGCCAAAGCCAGCCAGCCGGCATCGATGTAATCAGGACCTTTTTTGAAGGGCGCAACCGTAGCGCCTCGATTTCGCAATGCGGCGATAATGCCGACCGAAAAGATCGTCTTGCCCGACCCGCCCCGCAGGGCAGCGATGACGATGCCCGGGCAGCAGGAGGGCGGTGGCTGGTTTAGCGTATGTTTCAAAAGACCTAACCGAACGATCATCGAGACGCCCATTGCTCGCGCAATGGTTTAGTCTTCGCCCTCGCTGTGCGCTTGTTTGCCGGTACCCGGCATGCCGTACATGGAGGTGCTGCCGCTGGACCAGTACTCCAGAACGCCTTCCTCGACCATTTTATTGACGATTTTCTTGGCGTCGCGCGGTTTGGTGCCGATGATATTGGCCAAGTCGTTGAAGTAGAACTTGGATTTGCTCTTCAGCTTCTTGGTAAGCTCTTCGATGATCTTCGCTTTTGCCTCTTCGTATTCCATTGCCGTCCCCTTTCATCCGGTGCGGTCTAAGGGTTGCGGGGGGCGTGAAAACGCCCCCCGCTATCATTAAGATGGAACCGTTGGTTCTTAGAACTTGAACTGGGTGGTCTGGCGCCAGGTGTAGTACGCCGGATCGCGGAAATCATCGATCAGATGGTGCGTAAAGTCAAGCTCGCACTTCTCGAAGAAACGCTCCCAGCCGATTCGCTCGGCCCAGTCGCCCAGACGTTCGTACTTGCGGGCGTCATTGGCGTAGGTTTCGATCATGTTTTTGATGACCTGGGAGGTTTTGGGCCAACGGGGCGCTTCGTTGGGAATGAAGGCCACGACGACCTTGGAGAACTTGGGCGCGCTGATGCGGTTGGAGACCTTGCCGCCGGCCATGATGACGATGCCGTCGCCTTCGGTATCGGCCAAAGGCATGGAGGGGCACATGGTGTAGCAGTTGCCGCAGTACATGCAGCGATCGTTGTTCACGGCCACCGAGTTGAGCTTCTGGCCGTTGATCTCCACCTTGGACGGCTTGATGGCGGCGGTGGGGCAAGCCGCGATGGCCAGGGGGATTTCGCACATCTTGTCCAGGTACTCATGGTCCAACATCGGCGGTTTGCGGTGATAGCCCAGGATGGCGATATCCGAGCAGTGCACGGCGCCGCACATGTTCAGGCAGCAGGCCAGGGAGACGCGCACGGGGGCCGGCATGCGATGGTTCTGGAAATCGGCGAAGACTTCATCCATAACCGCCTTGACCGGTCCGGAAGCATCGGTGGCCGGGGTGTGGCAATGAATCCAGCCCTGGGTGTGGACGATGTTGGAGACGCCGGCGCCAGTGCCGCCAACCGGGAACTTGAACGAACCGCCCTTGAACTTGCGGCCGGCCAGGTCATCCAGCAAGGGTTTGACCTTGGACTTGTTGTCCACCATGAACTCGATGTTGTTACGGGTGGTCCAACGCACATGGCCGCCGCAATGCTTGTCGGCGATCTCGCAGATCTCGAGGATGTGGGCGGTGGTCATCAGACGGGCACCGCCGCAACGCACGGTGTACACTTCGTCGCCCGATTCGGCCACATGCACCAGAACGCCCGGCTGCAGGATTTCATGATACAGCCATTTGCCTTTGTTGGCGGCGATGACCGGCGGATAAAACTCATCGTATTTACGCGGCCCGATGTCGGTAATGCGGTTCTCCATCGGTTTTTCGGGATTGTATCCGGAAGAAATAAAAGCCATGGTGTCGCCTCCTATCTCTGGTGATGTTTTCTGAACTCGTTGATGTCGCGCTCGAAACCGCCTTCGACCTCTTCTTCTTTCCAGAAGATGTACGGGTTGGAGCGGGGCTCTTGCACCATGCGCGGATCGGGATCCACACCAAGCACTTCGATGACTTTCTGCAGGCCCTGGCGTTTCATCAATTCGCCCAAACGTTCACGGTTCTTGCCTTCTTCCATCCACCAATCCCAGATCGGCTCGATGACCGTTTCCTTCAGCTTGGTATAGGGGGCTTCGGCTTCGATGAAAGGCACGATCAGGGTGCCCATCTGGGCGCCGTCGAGGATCGGGGCCTTGGCGCCGGCCAGGACCGACAGACCGCGTTCGTTGCCGATGCGCAGGGCGCGCGGCATGACGTTGATGCAGTGCATGCAGCGGGTGCACTCGCGGTTGTTGATCTTGAGGGTCTTGCCGTCCATCACCATGCACTCGGTGGGGCACAGGCCGATGACTTCCTTCTGGATGTCGAACTTACCCCAGTTCTTTCCGGAGTGGGCGCCGCCGTTGGGGGCCAGCTCGCCGCCGATGTAAGCCTGCACGGCCTTCTGGTCGATCTTGATATCGTCTTTCCAGGTACCGACGAACGACATGTCCGAACGGGCGATGGAGGCCACGCAGCAGTTGGGGCAGCCGTCGAACTTGAACTTGAACTTGTAGGGGAAAGCCGGACGATGCAGTTCGTCCTGGTATTCCTGGGTCAGGTCGTAGCACAGATCCTGGGTGTCGTAGCAGGCGAACTCGCAGCGCGCCTGGCCGATGCAGTCGGCCGGGGTGCGCAGGTTGGAGCCCGAGCCGCCCAGGTCCTGATTGTGCTTGTGGGTCAGTTCGAAGAAGATCTCTTCCAATTGGGGGGTGGTGGTGCCCAGGAAGATGATGTCGCCGGTGGAGCCATGCATGTTGGTGATGCCGCTGCCGCGCATATCCCAAATCTCGCACAGGTTGCGCAGGAACTCGGTGGTGTAGAATTTGCCGCCCGGTTGGGCGATGCGCATGGTGTGGAAATGAGCCACGCCGGGGAACATCTGGGGTTGGTCGCAGTAACGGCCGATAACGCCGCCGCCGTATCCGAAAACACCGACGATACCGCCATGTTTCCAGTGAGTCCGGCCCTGTTTGAAGGAAAGCTCGAGAATGCCCATGAGGTCGTCCACGACATCCACGGGAATCTGGAATTCGATGCCTTCCGCATTTTTAGCCCTTTTCTCGGCTTGCTGCTTCAAGTCGGACACAAAGCTCGGCCACGGTCCGGATTCAAGCTGGTCCAACAACGGGGTTTGGTGTTTTGCCATCTTTTACCTCCAATTAGGTTATTGAAACGAGTTGTACCACTCCACAACAAAACAGGTTGAAATTAAAAACTTTTCACCTCCTCTCGCTATTCGTTGATTATTTTTCAATCTATTGTTTTCAGTTTTATTCAAACCGATGGAAATTTAGGGATAGCGGAACATATCGTTTTCCAAAGGAAGGTCATATAAAGAGATTCACCTGCCTTGTCAATAAAAAAGCCCTATTTTTCAGGTGCCCGAGGGGCTCGATGCGGCCTCCCGCGGCGAGGTGCGGAGTCTGTTGGGGCATCATTATATATTGCTTGCCGAATCAAGATTTCCAGGCCTTGACGATCCGTGCCAGGCCATCCGTGTGGTGCGCCAGGTGGCGGTGCAGAAGATTGGCCTCGGGAAGTTCGGCCGAAAATCGCGCCAGGATCGTTTGGCCCAAGGCCAGCCACTCGTCCCGGCCATGGCCGGCCAGGTAAGCGATGACGCTCGAAACGAAATTTTCCGGGAAATCGTTGCGCCGGGCCATGCTCTCCAGACCCTGGACAAAGCCTTCCCACATCGGCGGCAGTGCCGCCTCTCCGGCCCAGGTCAGATCGCCCACGCCATCCAGCCGATCCAAGCGCATCCAGAGCGAGGTGCGCAGGAAAAAAACCGCCAGAACTTCCAACAGGCGCTCGATGGTGAGCTCGTCGTCCTGCGCCAGGAGAAAGAGCGGGCCATAACGCCGCACAGTAATCAAACGCAACTCCAAACCGGTGCCCTCGGCGCGGACCACGAAATCGCCGGCCGCGTGGTGCCAGGCCTGGATAGCCGCTATGCTGTGGGGATCGAAATAGTGGGTCAGAATGAAGACCGCCTGGCGGAAAAATTCGGCCACCTGCCCTTCGCTCAACTGCCAGCGGCCTTGTTCCGGGTCCCAGACGGCCCAGGGCCGCAGGTTATCCGACCCCACAGTGGGGTGCAGCTCGTGAAAGCCGTTCAACCACTCGCCGAGGAACATCGGCAGCGGTTCCCGGTCGGCGATGCGTCCGGCCCCCCAGCCATAGACCCGGGGAATGAAGCGTGGGGAAAAATCGGCCCCAAGGCGCTCCAGATGCGCGGCCTCGGCCGCCAGGCGTTCGCGCCCGACCGGGCTCACGGCCACGTTGAGCACCACGTCCAAACGCCGTGTCCCGATGGTCACCGCCACCCGGGCCGGATGATAAAAGGCGCCGTGTTTGACCAGGTGGACCCGGATGCGGTCCAACGCCGAGGGATAAAACTCGCGATCCAATTGATGGCGAACTGCCAGTGCCAAGGCATCCTGGCCGTCACCATTGAGGTAATCGCTCACCGCCGTAAAGTAGTCGCCGAAGCTGACTGCGGAAAGCGGTGCAGGGCCGGCGTGCCGATCCGCCGGCAACGGCCGGTGCCATTGGGCGTCAGCCGCCGTTAGCACGGCAGGGGGCTCACCCACCCAATACGTGATCGGCAACGATGGGGTCCCCCGCGACAACGGCTACTCTTCCAGGGCCTTGAGGATGGCGGGAGCCACTTCGTAGCCCAGTTCCCGGGCCCGCTGGATATGGGCCTT
The DNA here is from genome assembly GCA_016218685.1 of Desulfobacterales bacterium. Taxonomy (GTDB): domain Bacteria; phylum Desulfobacterota; class Desulfobacteria; order Desulfobacterales; family Desulfosarcinaceae; genus Desulfatitalea. The sequence continues at coordinate 48,541 of JACRDD010000041.1, forward strand.
GGCCTGCTCGCGATCGCCCTTTTCCAGGTAGGCGATGGCCAGGTTGTTGTGCGCCACCGCGAAGTTGGGTTCGGCCTTGAGGGCATTGAGACAAGCCTCGATGGCATTGTCCACCTCGCCCTTCATCAGGTAGGCGGTGGCCAGGGTGGCAAAGCCTTGCACGAAACGGAAGTTGAAAACCGTGGACTTTTTCAGGGCTTCGATGGCTTCATCCGCCTCGCCCCGCTGCATGTGCACGAAACCGATGTTGCCATAGCCTTCGGAGAAGCCGGGCCGGGCTTTGACCGCCCGTTTGTTCCACTCCAGACAGCCGTCCAGATCGCCGCGCTTGAGACACAGGCCGCCCAACTGCACATAGGCTTCGGCCAGACTGGGGCTGCAATCGATGGCTGACAGAAAGGCGCGCTCGGCCTCGGCGTCCTGCCGCTTGCCCAAGAGGGCCACGCCCAGGTTGTAGTGGGTGGTGCCGCACTCGGGGTTACCCGCCAGAGCCCGCTGTTGCTGCGCGATGTATTCGTCGATGTTGTTTGCCTTGCTCATACGATGGGTTCCCATAAGAATATGAAGTTGAAACCTTGAAAACAGGGGTCATGGTTATGCCGCCCCCCGGTCGCTTGTCAAGCCATTTCCGGGGCCGCCAATTATCCGCTTGACACGAACATACGGCTTCTCTACTTATGAGCCATGACACTGCTACCGCAATCATCATCCCAGGCGACCCTCCGGTTGCCGGGCTTTCACGCTCAGACGGGAGGCGTTCAGGTTTCGGCGTCCGGCGGCCATGGCCGCCCACGGCGTCCGGGCCTGGGCGCTAAACGCCGGTCATGACCCGAACTGTCGCAAACACATAATCACACTGCACATATTAAAAAGGGGGAAACATGAGACCCGGTTGTTATACCGCCCTGGTGACGCCGTTCACCAACGATGGGACCCACATCGATACGGAAGGGTTGGAAAAGCTGGCCGCCTTTCAGATCGCCGGCGGCATCACCGGCATCCTGGCCGTGGGCACCACCGGTGAAAGCCCGACGCTGGCCTGGAACGAACACAACACCGTCATCGACATCGTGGCCCGGGCAAGCAAGGGCCACTGCCTGTGCATCGCCGGCACCGGCAGCAACAATACCCAGGAGGCCTTGAACGCCACCGAGCACGCCGCCCAGCAGAAGGTCGATGCCGTGCTTTTGGTGGACCCGTACTACAATGGCCCCAGCTCGCTGGAGATCCGGCGCGAATACGTGGCGCCCATCGCCGCGCGCTTCCCGGGCCTGACGATCATTCCCTATGTGATCCCAGGCCGCACCGGCGCCCAACTGCTGCCCGAGGATCTGGCGCTGCTCTATCAAGCCCATCCCAACGTGAGCACGGTCAAGGAGGCCACGGCCGACCTGAACAACATGCGCCGCACCCGGGCCTGCTGTGGCCCCAAGTACACGATCCTCTCCGGAGACGACGGCATGACCTTCGACATGATGACCGACCCGGCCATCGCCGCGGCCGGTGTGATCTCGGTGGCCAGCAACCTCGCCCCGCATGCCTTGACCCGCATGGTGGAAAAGCTGGCGGCCGGCGACCGGCCGGGCGCGGAAAAGATTTTAAAGGCCGTGGCACCGCTCTTCGACCTGGTGACCGTCAAGACCAAGGAACGCACCCCCCACGGCGACGTCGTCTGCCGGGCGCGCAACCCCCTGGCGGTCAAGACCCTGATGCGCCTGCTGGGCATGCCCGCCGGTCCGCTGCGGCCGCCCATGGGCAAGATGACCCGCGCCGGCCTGGAGGTCGTGCTGGCCACGGCCCGCAAGGTGTGGACCCAAAACCCGGAAATCCTCCAGCCCATCGGCGACTTCTTCGGCGTGGACATCGCCGAGCGCCTGGACAACCCCAAGTACCAGGAAGGACTCTGCTACGGCAGCTATTGATTCAGAAATTATGAAAGCCGTGGATGGCCAGGACCATCCACGGCTTTTGTGCTTTCATCAATCCAATCGACTCAGGGCTTCGCTCCCCTTGCCCCCTCCGACAGACTCTTAATTCCCATGGTCTCGATCAACCGATTGATGTCGGTGGTCTTCAGGTTCATGCCGCCTTCGGAGACCGGCAGCAGCAGGATGCGCTTGCCTTGCAGGGCTTCGGCGATGCGCAGCTTGACCATGGCCTCGCCACCGGCGCCGGCCAGGGCGCGGTTCATCTCCTGGATGCCCTTGGCTTCGGCGATGCCTTCGGCCTTGATGGCCTCGGCCAGCAATTGCTGCTGCTCGTAGTAGACATCGGCCTCGATCTTGGCCTTGCGATAGGCGCCGTCGGCGTCGGCCACCAATTTGTTGACCTCGCCCTTGGCCTCTTCCAGCTTGCGCTTGTACTCTTCCAAGGCCGCGTGCTGGGCCGAGCGGTTCTTCTGTACCTGCTGGTCGGCCACCTTCTTGTCTTCGATGGCTTTTTGATACTCGGGATTGAAGCGGTAATCCTTGGTGAGTACTTTTTCCACCACGATACCCATGGGGCCGAGCATCTCCTGGAGAATCTCCTTGGCGCGCTGGGATTGCAGCTCGCGCTTTTCGGCCACGTAGAACTCTTCGGTGGTCAGCTCGCCGAAGATGTCGCGCGGCTTGCTGCGGGCGATGGTGCGCACGATCTTGTCGCGCAACTGGCGGTCGCCCTCGGCCACCTGCTGGACGATATAGGGGGCCCGCTCGCCGTCGATGCGGTAGGCGATGATCACATCCAGACTGATATCGTTGCCATCGATGGTTTTGAACAGCAGGTCGTCCTGCATGCGGCGGTCGCCCCGGTCACGATCGAAGACCATCTCCAGATTCTGCAGCTTGGTGTCGAAGGTGTGCCAATCGTTGAAAAAGGGCAGGAACACATAGGTCGAACCGGGGGCGTAGGTCTTCTCTTCCACGCCTTTGGCAGCCCACAGGGTAAACTTGCGGGTACGCACGCCCACCTCGGTTTCGCCGGTGGAGTAAAACAGGCAGCCCGACAGAGAGACGGCCATCCAGAGGGCCAGGCCAAACCACGCGCTACGATGCTTCATTGTTCACCTCCCGGCCGCACGTCGAAGAGTTTGAGGGCGTTGTCCAGATCCAGGGGGTTGACGCCGGAACGGCCGTCGCTGGGCAGCACGATCATCTCCAGACCCTGGTACACATCGGCCATCTTCAGGCCCACCATGCGCTCGGAGCCGACCCCCTTGAGGGCCTCGTTTTTCAGGCGCACCCGTTCGGCCTCGGCCAGCCGCACGAGCAGGTCGGCTTCGGCTTTTTTGGCACGCACGTAAAGATCCTTTTCCGCGATCTTGCGGGTCACGTAGGCCCGGCCTTGCTCCATCTCCACTTCCACGATCACCTGACCCTCCTGGGTGATCTTTTTGAGCTCGGCCTCTTCCTTGGCGGCCCGGGCCGCGGCCTGATTGGTGAAGACCAACTGGTCCTTGAGCTTTTTCTCCTCGATGTTCTTCTGGATCTCCTGGCTGTAACGGAAGTAGCGCACCAGCACCTGCTCCACGCGAATGCCCTTGGGGTTGAGCTCCTGGTTGAGCCGCTCGCAGGCTTCCTGGGCTTTTTGCGAACGCCGGGGGCTGTTGTAGAAATCCTCGGTGGTCAGCTTGCCCAGGGTCTCCTTGAGCGCCGGTTCGGCCTTGGGGATGATGCCGTTTTCTTCGTAGAGGTGCCCGGGCCCGATTTTGGTGAACACCAGGTAAGGGTCTTCGATGCGGTAGAGAATCGAAGTGTCCACATCCACGAAGAAGCCGTCCGAGGTCTGGATATGGGCCACCTTGTCCTTGCGCGCCGCTTCGGAAGCGGTACGCGGATAGTCGGTCAACTCCAGCACCTGGATGTCCCGGGGCAGGCGGTGCATCTGCTGGATGCCCGGTATGACCCAGTGCAAGCCGGCGGTATAGAACTCTTTTTGCACGCCGCGATGGATGCCCATGCGCACCACCTTGATACCGTACTCGTTGGGGTGCACATAGACGCATAGCAGGTTATAGGCCACTACGCTCAGGATAACCGCTACAATGGTGATGAAAATGCCGCGTCCGGCTTTCAGCTCCAGCCTGGGAATCTTGAGCCGCGGCTTGACCTTTTTCAAGACCGCATTGAAATCCACGGGTTGTTGGGCCATAGATCGCCTCGCTTATTGGAATTGGGGGTTTGGTTTGTAAAACGGCATGCGGGACTTTAACCGAGCCCCGCCCGGCCGTCAATGTGTGTCGGGGTGCTAATAGACAAACAAAAGCTGCACGCGATCGTCGTAGTAAAAGGTATTCAGCATCCACTGATCCCGGGGACGGTAGAAGATAAAGCGCCACACCATGACGAGGCGCTCGAATTTCTGCAAGAAAACAAACTGGCGCAGGCTGTCCCCCACCTTCTCCACGATGACGAAATCCCAGCCGATGGATGGACCGAAGCGCTTTTGCATGGCCGGCAGTTGCTCCTCGGTCTTGGCCAGCATGGCATCGAACTCTTCCTTGGGATAGACGTTGTACGGCCGCAAGCGCTCCAGGCCCTTGATGACCCGGCCGGCAGCCAACTCCACCATGACGCTTTCGGCCAGGGCCCGGGCCTCTTCCTCGGTGGCCAGGGACGCGGCCCGGACCGGCGTGCAAATCATCGCCAACAACAGACACAACCCCAGGGAAACGACGCGCATGGACCCTCCCACTCCGACCGTTGCCTTCGATTTCCATCGCCATCCCCCCGCGATGAGGGGCGACGCGTGGCCATCATGGCACAAAACCGATCCTTTGGCGACAGCCCCGGAGCGCGCTTTCGCAAAGCGCTAAAAGCCCCTTGACCCTGTGGCGGCATGGCGATATGTGCCTAATCGCGACTTTGCCCCTACCACAACGCTGAAACCGGCTTGAAACAGAACGTTGGAGCCCCCCGGAACGCCACATCCATAACGATCGCCAGGGCACCACTTTTATCATTATGGAAAGAACTCATGCCGCAAAACATACCATTCGGCGAAAGAAGGTACCACCGGAGAACCACCTGCGCCTTCTCCATCCATATGGAAGATGATCGGCGCAGTTACATCGCCTATCTGCGCGACCTGAGCCTGGGAGGCGCGCTTTTGGAACCCCCACCCCATTTCAACCCCAGAATCGGCCAGGAGTTGCGCTTGACCATCGCTTTCCGCAAGCGGCCAGGGGTCGCGGTGGTCAACGCGAAAATCCTGCAGGCGCGCAAAGACGGGGTAGCCGTTTCTTTTCTCAAACAGGGCCGATCCGGCCTGAACCAGTGGCGCGGTTAATGGGAGCGGGCATGCCTTGAGTTAAAGAAACCGGCGCTTCGGCCGATAGTCTATTATGGCCTTGGGGGGTCAAGTCGCGGCCGCCGGCCTCGGCTCGCACCGTTTTATCGAACGGTTTCAGCAACTAACAAGGAGCCTGGGAGATGCATCGCACGAAACTCAAGCTTAAGATGATTTTCGGTTCCCTGACCATGGTGGTGCTCGTGGCGCTGGTGTCCGCCGTGGTGGTCGCCGTGGTCGTCAACCGACAGTACCGACAGGCTGCCCAGCGCGACATTGCCCAGGCCATCGACATCGCCCGGGATGAACTGGTTGGATTGCAGGCCAAGCTGGCGGCCGACACCGTTCAGATCGCCACCATCAACACCATGGGGTCAAAGGTCAAGTTTTTGGCCAAGTACAAGTCGATTCCGCCCAACGACAGCACCGAAAACGTCTACCGGGAGATCGCCACCGACCTTTTTCACATCAGCGCCATGAGCAGCCTGTGGCAGGCCGCGGTCTATGATGCCGAGGGGGATGTCATCGCCTTTTGCGCGCGCTTGGAGGAGGGCCTCTTTCGCTTGGCCTATGCGGCGGACCGATCCAAGGGCACCTACCGCGTCGCCGCGCTCAATTCCGGCAAGCAGGATGAAAAGCCGGAGTGGCAGGAAACCGCGGACCTTACGGGGCTGCCCATTCAGCTCAAGTACGGCAATGCCCCGGGCAGCGGCGCAAAGGTGGGGTTCAAGGCCGTGGCGGCCAAGCTCTGCCTGACGGCTGCCACACCGGTGGTCAGCGACCAGATCAACCGGGAAACCGGCGACATCAAAAAAAAGCAGTTCGGCTGGGCCGTGGCGATCCGCTCCCTGGACAGCGCCTTCGTGGCCAGAATCTCACGCTGGACCGGCATGCAGATCAATCTGTTCGGACCGACGGCCCTGAGTGTCGGCACCCTGGCCGCCTATACAACGCCGGCCGACATTACGGCAGCGGATGCCGATCCTTCCTGGGCCTTGGCCTCGGCTGCGGTGGAAATGGGCGAAATGGACCTGGCCGCGGAGAGCTATCTCCAGGGAATACTTCCTCTGTATGACGACGGCCGCAGGGTTGGCGCCCTAGCGGCCCTGGAGTCCAAGAGCTTGATCCAGGCCAACACCTGGCAGTTGATCAAGCTCCTCTTTTTGGTTTCGCTGGGCTGCATTCTGGCGGTCCTGCCCATGACCGCCTTCCTGGCCAACTCGCTGATCAGGCCCATTTTGCAGGTCGTCGACCGCTTGAAGGATATCGCTCAAGGCGAAGGGGATCTGACGTCGCGACTGGTGGTCAAGAGCCGGGACGAGATTGGGGAACTGGCCCAGTGGTTCAACGCCTTCATCGCCAAATTGCAGGAAATGATGGGCGGCATCTCGGACAATGCCCGGCGTATCGAAAACTCTTCTTCCGATTTTTCCAGCCTCTCGGAGCAGATGTCCGGCGGCGCCGCGCAAATCTCCACCAACATCAACGGCATCGCGGCCGCCACCGAAGAGATGAGCGCCAGCATCTCGTCCGTGGCCGGCGCCATGGAGCAAACCGCCTCCAACGTCAATGTCATGGCCGCTTCGGTGGAAGAGATGAACAGCACCATCCAGGAGATCGCCAAAAACTCGGAGACCGCCCGGCGCATCACCAACGATGCCGTCAGCAAAGTCCAGCGCAGCTCGGACCGGGTCGGCGATCTGGGCACGGCGGCCCAGGACATCACCAAGGTGACCGAGGTGATCACCACCATCTCCGAACAGACCAACCTGCTGGCCCTCAACGCCACCATCGAGGCGGCCCGGGCCGGCGAGGCCGGCAAAGGGTTTGCCGTGGTGGCCAACGAAATCAAAGAGCTGGCCAAGCAAACGGCCGGCGCCACGCTCGACATCAAAAAGCGCATCGAGGGCATTCAGGGGGTCAGCCGTGAGACCGTGACCGATATCGGCGATATCCTTAAAACCATCCAGGACGTGGACGAGGTGGTCGGCACCATTGCCGCCTCGGTGGAAGAGCAGTCCATCACCGCCAAGGAGATCGCCCAGAACATCAGCCAGGCCGCCGGCGGCATTCAGGAGGTCCACACCAACCTGACCAACAGCAGCACCACGGCCCAGGAGATTTCCCAGGATATCTCCGCCATCACCAGGGCCACCGATGCCATGACCGGTCAAACCGGGCAGGTGCGATCGTGCGCGGGCGGCATGAGTACCCTGGCCGATGAGTTGAAGGCCATGGTGGGGCGCTTTAAAATCTGAAACCGCTTGAATGGTAAAAAAAAAGGGCCCGACCGAACGGCCGGGCCCTTTATGTTTTTAGAATCGTCCGCTGGTGGCATCAGCTCTTGGGCGGCAGACCGCAGCTTTCGCGGCACAACCGCAGATCCTCCACGCATCCGCTGGGCATGCGCTTGGTGCAGCGGGCAAATTGATCTTCGCAACGGCTCTGGCATTCGAGATTTTTTTCAATGGATGAGCTGCTCATGAAACACCTCCTGAAGGCATCGTCCGGTTAAAGTACCTCCACAGTAACCACGATTGCCGGCGAAGCAAGCAGCCGGAGCGTTGGGCTGTGGGGCCGGTGAGCCCTTACGCGCCGCCCGGACCGAAGGCGCGCTGCCCCTCCTCGATGTACTTCTTCACCGTGCGCCGGTCCAGACGCACGTGGCGGGCCACGGCCTCAAAGGTGCCCATGCGGCGATATAGGCTGTAACAATAGCCGGTGAGCAGGGCCTGGGCTTCCAGACGCCCCTCCAGCATTCCCTGGGCCAGGCGCTGGTCCACGGCCAGTTGGGCCGGCACGGGATTCGGGTCGTAGGTTCGGTTGAGCAGAATGCGCCGCACGCACTGTTCCAGTTCGCGCACGTTGCCGGGCCAGGCATAGTGCGGGCCCACCTGTTCCCGGATGGCGGCCGCCAGCATGCCGCTCAGCTCGGCCGACGGATTGCCCAGGATGCGGGCGACGGTGTGGGCCAGCAGCTCGTCCAGCTCCCGGGGCTCTTCCTGGATGCGCTGGGCCAGGCTGGGGATGGCGATCACATCCGAGCAGAGCCGGTAGAAGAAATCGTCCCGCAGCAGTTTTTGCACCCGCAGCGCCTCCAGCGGCCGGTTGGTGGCGGCGACGATGCGGCCGGAAAAGCGCTGGGGCTGGTGACTGCCCACGGGCGTGAAGCTGCGCTCCTGAAGCACTTGCAGCAATTTGATCTGGATGTTCTGGCCCACTTCGCCGATCTCGTCCAGAAAGATGGCGCCATAAGGGCTGCACCGCTGGAAGACGCCTTTGTAATCCTCCACCGCGCCGGTAAAGGCCCCCTTGCGGTGGCCGAACAGCTCCGATTCGATCAAGGCTTCGGAAAACTGCGAAAGGTTCAGGGAGATGAACGAGGCGGCGAAGCTTACGGCAAAGCAGCGCTTCTTTTCATCAAAGGGAATGTAGGCCGAACGGCCGATGGCGGCCGCAGCCGTGCCCTTGCCGGCCCCCGTCGGTCCCAGGATCAGGGTGGAGAAATCCTCCATACGATTCCACAGGAAGCGGTCATACCAGTCGATGTTATGGGTGAAGACATTGTTCCAGAGCTTTTCGCGCAGCAGGCGCATGCACGCGCTGCGGCCCACCAGGTTCCGGCGGATGAAGTAAAAGGCCCGTCGCAACTGGAAGTGCAACTCGAAATAGCGCACGGCCGCATCGTGCTCGAACCCGCGCCGTTGCAGCAGGGCGATCATCTCCGGCGCAAAGGGCACCGGCAGGCTGCGTTCGCCGGCCGCCATCTGGGCATCGATGAGGGTATCGAACTGGGGCGCGAAGCGGTGAAAGATATCGAATAAAAAAGCGTAGGTCAGCAGTCGGCGATCTTTGTCGCCATACTGCTTGACATCGGCCCGCTGCTCACCTTCCAACTGCCGGACCCGGCGTTCCAGCTCGGCAATCACCCGGTCCACGCTGGCAGGCCCCTGGGCTTCGGCATACAAACCGGCGATCTGGTCGTCCAGCTCGGCGCGCTGCTCCCCAAAGGGATTGGTCAGCACCGCCCGGCCGATCAGATCGAAAAAGGCACGCTCCTCGGTGGTCAGTCGCTGCATGGCCATCTCCAATATGCTTGATTGTCCATTTCCTGCATAGCCCATAATCATAAAATGCACAATACCCCCGCCCGACGCATCCGCAGGCCAAGATTTTCAGATCAAAATTTTTACGTGATTTCAAATCGATAAAAACAATCAGGATCGTTGGCACATCCGTTGATCTAGGCATCGGCAGCTTTTGATTCTTAATTGACCCAATTCAAGGAGAGCCACCATGTTACCATCCGATGCCAACCCCAAACCCGACAGCAGCCAATGGGCCCTGCTTAAAACCCGGCGCTTCGCGCCCTTCTTCTGGACGCAATTCAGCGGGGCGTTCAATGACAATCTCTTCAAGACCGCCCTGGCGGTCCTGCTCGCCTATGCGGCCTCCGCCGGAGGCGAGGGCCATGCCTCCCTGCTGGTCAATCTGGCCGCCGGACTGTTCATTGCGCCCTTTTTCATCTTCTCCCCCCTGGCCGGTCAGTTGGCCGACAAGTTCGAAAAATCCGCCCTGATCCGTTGCATCAAGCTGGCCGAAGTCTGCATCATGGGCGCGGCGGCCCTGGCCTGGGTCCTCGACTGGCCCTATGTGTTGCTGGCTTTGCTCTTTGCCATGGGCGCCCAGTCGGCCTTCTTCGGACCGGTGAAGTACAGCCTGCTGCCCCAGCACCTCAAATCCGAGGAAATCGTAGGCGGCAATGGCCTGGTGGAGATGGGCACCTTCGTATCGATTTTGCTGGGCACCATGGCCGGCGGGGCGTTGATCGTCGCCGATCACGGCCGCTTTCTAGTGGCCCTGGGTGTGATCCTGGCGGCCCTGATCGGCTGGTGGGTGAGCACCCGCATCCCGGCCGCCCCGGCCGCCGCTCCCGAACTGAGCATCGACTGGCACCCGATCCGCGCCACCCGCCATACCCTGGCCGCGGCCCGGGCCGACCGGCCGGTGTTTCTGGCCATCGTGGGCATCTCCTGGTTCTGGTTCATCGGCGCCGCCTACCTGACCCAAATGCCGCTCTTTGCCCGGGACGTATTGCATTGCGAAGCCGGCGCAATCTCCCTGCTGCTGGCCCTCTTCTCCGTGGGCATCGCCATCGGGTCCCTGCTCTGCGAGCGCCTCTCGAGCCGCCGAATCAACCTGGGACTGATTCCCCTGGGCGCCCTGGGCATGAGCCTGTTCGGCTTCGACCTGATGGGTGCTCAGAGCGCCGCGGCCGCCGGCGCCCCCCTCTCCATGGGCGGATTCATCGCCACTCCGGGTGCCTGGCGCGTGCTGCTGGACCTGACCCTGATCGGCCTGTGCGGCGGATTGTACATCGTGCCGCTCTTCGTCTTCATCCAGGTGCGCACGCCCGCGCCGGTGCGCTCGCGCATCATCGCCGCCAACAACATGCTCAATGCCCTGTTCATGGTGGCCTCGGCCGGCATGGGCGCGCTGCTGCTGGGCGCCTTGGCCATGCCGATCCCCCATTTCTTCGGCCTGCTGGCCCTGGCCAACCTGCTGGCAGCGCTCGTCATTTACTACCGCCGACCCTTCCACCTGCTGCGGACCATTATCTGGACCCTCACGCGCCTGCTCTATCGCGTGCGTTACGAAGGCTTGGCCCATATCCCGGAACAGGGTGCCACGGTGCTGGTGTGCAATCACGTAAGCTACGTGGATGCCCTGCTCATCTATGCCGCCAACCGCCGGCCGGTGCGCTTCGTGATGCATGCCGACTACTACCGCATGCCCGTGCTGCACTGGCTCTTCAAGGCCGGCGGCATGATTCCCATCGATTCGGGACGCAAGAATCCCACCCTGTTGAAGCAATCCCTGGAAAAAGTCTCCGCAGCCCTGGCCCAGGGCGACCTGATCTGCCTCTTTCCCGAAGGCCACCTGACCCGCGACGGCGAGATCGACGCCTTCCGGCCCGGCATCGAGCGCATCCTCCATGCCAACCCCGTGCCGGTGGTGCCCTTGGCCCTGCGCGGACTGTGGGGCAGCGTCTTCAGCCACAAGGGCGGCACGGCCCTGACCCGCTGGCCCAAACGCTTCTGGTCGCGCATCGAACTGGCCGCGGGTGAAATGATCCAGCCCTGGTCGGCCACGGCGGAATCCCTGCGCGCCGCGGTGCTGCGCCTGAGAGGGGCCAGGGGGTAAAAAGGATAAGCAGATGGGTGGCGCGGCGGGGAGATTTTCTCCGCCCGTCGCGTTTATTCGGTCAGCTTGGGATTGTCCCAATGGCGGCGGTGGTCGCGTTGGGTTTTTTTGTCCAGGTTGCGTTGGAGGGCGGCGGGCAGGTCCACGCCGGTCTGGTTGGCGATGCAGACGAGCACGAACATCACGTCGGCCAGCTCGTCGGCCAGGTCGCCGCTATCGCGCGGCGCGCCCTTGAAGCTCTGCTCGCCGTAGAGCCGGGCCATGAGGCGGGCCACTTCCCCCACCTCTTCCACGAGGATCGCCAGGTTGGTCAGCTCGCTGAAATAGCGCACGCCATATTGTTTGACCCAGCGATCCACCTGGGCTTGATACTCTTGCAGTGTCATAAAAAATCAGGATGTCTGCTAAATCTGGTTGCACACCCGCCAGCGGCCATCTTCCTTGATCAGACTGATGGTGGTCTCCACGTTATAACTCTGGCCGATGCCGAACATTTTGCCGATCACCATGAAGGCCGGATAGATGGCGGTGCGCAGGGTGCCCCTGACCTGGACGACGGCCGCATCTTCCTGAGCCGTCAAGGTTTCCAGATGCATGTGGGTAAACATGCACCGCAGGTTTTTGATGCTGAAACCCCGCTGGGCCGCCTCGTCGGTTTTGCTTTGCAGGTAGGTCTCGACCCATTGGGTCTCGATCGCCTGGCCGCAGAGCCATTTTTCCATATCCGGATCGAGGTAGTAGTAATCCTCGACAAACGCTTTGGCCACCGAGGCAGGGGTTTGCCGACAATCCAGGACCACCAGCACGGGTTGCAGCACGACGAATAGGACGACGAGAACGATAAACGGGGCGAAACGGCCCATCTTCTAACCTCCTGGCGCCAATCTGGCCATCCCGGGATCTCCAACGGGTGGCGGGTGTTTTAAGGCTGGGGCAGTCCATAGCATGTCCGGCGCACCCATGCAATCATTGGGTAAAGGGCCGCCGGGTGCCCCAGGCGCCGTTCGGGTGCGCTGTCAAAAAAGACTTGACCCTGGCGCGCTATCTTGACTATACCGATCAAGAAAACACATCCGCCGATCTTTAATGATGTTTGCCCGCTCCAAAGTGTCACCCGCTCGAATAAGGTGGCCTGAATGCTGATGCCCTCCAAAAAAGGCCAGTATGCCCTGCGCGCGGTCTACGAGTTGGCCCGCCGCCAGGGGCAAGGTCCGATCAAGATTTCGGCCGTTGCCGAGGCCCAGGCCATTCCTCACCGGTTTCTCGAAGTGATTCTGCACCAGCTCAAAAGCAGCGGATTGGTGGATGCCAAACGGGGGTATTACGGTGGTTACGCCCTGGCCAAGCCGCCGGTCCAAATCACCGTGGGTGATGTGCTGCGCCACATACAAAAGGAACCGCCGCCCGGCCAGTGCGTCGCCTGCGGCGCCCAGCAGAGCTGCCCCTTTATCGATCGTTGCGCCTTTGCCCTGCTGTGGCAACGGGTCAAGGATGCCGCTTTCCAAATCTACGACGGCACCACGTTGCAGGATCTGCTCGACGATCACGCGCCAGTCGAGGCCCTCAAAGCCATGGGCGCGGCCTGAACGCGCCTTGGGTCAAGGAGTACGGGATGCACCGCTTCATGAAGATGGGCTCTTATGGTTATCGGTATGCCCGGGCACGGGCCGCCGCCCTGTTGCTGGTTTGCCTTCTGGCCGCCGTGGCCGCCTGGAGCGCGGGCGTGGCGCCGCCCTTCGCACAGCAGCGGGCCGACCTGATCGTCATCGACCGCCTCAAGGCCTTCGGTCCGTTGGAGCGGCCGCCGGTGCTCTTTGCCCACGATCGCCACACCGCCGCCTTAGCCGAACAGAACCAGGATTGCCTGGCCTGCCATCAGATGGACCCGGCCAAGAATGTGCTGTCGCCGCAGTACCGGCACCTCGGCACGCTCGACCGCCGCGGCCTCGCGGATCTCTTCCATGAGGGCTGCATCGGGTGCCACCAGGAGCTGCGCGCCCGGAAGGTCGAGGCCGGTCCGGTCACCTGCGGCGATTGCCATGCGGAAGATGTCGCCGTGGCCGGCATCCGTGAGCCCATGGGCCTGGACCGCTCCCTGCATTATCGCCACGCCAAGGCCAGCGAAAACAAGTGCGAACGCTGCCATCACGAATACGACCCGGCGGCCAAAAAGCTCGTCTACACCAAGGGCAAAGAAGGGGCCTGCCTTTACTGCCACAAGCAGCAAACCGAGGAGAACCGCATCTCCAACCGCCTGGCCAGCCACCAGGCCTGCATCGCCTGTCACCGCGACCTGCGGCTCCAGAAGCAAACCGCCGGCCCTGTCGAGTGCGGCGGATGCCACGACCCCAAGCAGCGAGCGGCCATCGAGCAAGTCGGCGATATCCCCCGCATGGCACGCAACCAGCCCGATGCGGCCCTGGTGAAGATCCAGCCCACCCATCCGACGGAACCATCGCCCCAGGCGAGCATGCCCCAGGTGGCATTCAATCACCAATCCCATGAGTCGTATGCCAACCAGTGCCGCACCTGCCATCATGCCGCCATGACGCCTTGCGCCGACTGCCATACCATTCAGGGACACATCGACGGCCAGCGCGTCAAGCTGGCCCAGGCCATGCACCAGCCGGACAGCACCATCAGTTGCGTGGGGTGCCACGCCCGGCGCCAGGCCGAAGCAGAATGCGTGGGCTGCCATGGCGCCATCAACGCTTCGCGCGCCTGGAGCAACCAGACGAGCTGCAAGGTTTGCCACCTGGCGCCATCAACGCCGGTACCCGAGCCGTTGACGGACGAAGAGGCCAAGGCTCTGGCCGCCGCGCTGGTCGCAGCGCGCCGGACGGAGCCAGCCCTGCTGCCCTGGGAAGAGATTCCCGAGATCATCACCATCAAACATCTGAAAGATCAATACGAGCCGGCACCCATGCCCCACCGCCGGATCGTGCGCAAGCTGACGGAGCAGATCCAGGACAGCCGCCTGGCCGCCGCCTTCCACGGCGCCCCGCTCACCGTGTGCCAGGCATGCCATCACAACACGCCGGCCAGCCTCAAGCCGCCCGAGTGCCGCTCGTGCCACAGCGCCACGCCGGATGCCGTGAACCTGGAGCGGCCGGGCCTCATGGCGGCCTATCACGAGCAGTGCATGCAGTGCCACGCGCGCATGAAACTGGCCAAGCCGGACACCCGGGATTGCACGGCCTGCCACGCCAACCGGGCCACGTAAATAGCAAGCAAGAGGTGCTTCAATCATGTCGATATCGAGAAGAAAATTCCTAGGCTGGATGGGGGGCGCCAGTCTCGTCGCCGCCGGGGCCCGCAAAGCCCACGCCGCCGCCAACCGTTCCTTCGAAGGCTACGCCGGCAGTTTGGCCGTGCTCCACGACATCACCCGCTGCATCGGCTGCCGCAGGTGCGAGGCGGGCTGCAACGCCGTCAACGAACTGCCCCAACCCGAAAAACCCTTCGACGATCTCACGGTGCTGGAAAAGCGGCGCCGCACCTCGGCCCCGGCCTACACGGTGGTCAACCGGTTCGCGCCGGCCGGCGATGGACAACCGCCGGTCTTCGTCAAGAAGCAGTGCAACCACTGCCTGGAGCCGGCCTGCGCCTCGGCCTGCTTCGTCAAGGCCTTCACCAAGACCCCCCAGGGCGCGGTGATTTACAACCCCAATGTGTGCGTGGGCTGCCGCTATTGCATGATCGCCTGCCCCTTCGAGATTCCGGCCTACGAGTATGACAAGGCCCTGGACCCGCGGGTCACCAAATGCACCCTGTGCCATCCGCGCATCCTGGAAGGCAAACTGCCCGGCTGCGTGGAAGCCTGCCCCACCGAAGCCCTGGTGTTCGGCCCGCGCGACGAGCTGATCCGCATGGCCCGGGACCGCATGCGCGCCCATCCCGGCCGCTATCTGGATCATATCTACGGCGAGCACGAAATGGGCGGCACCAGTTGGCTCTATCTCTCCGGACAACCGTTCGAAACGCTCGGCATGCGCGAGGACCTGGGCACGGCCCCCGCCGGCCAGCTCACCTCCGGCGCCCTGGGCGCGGTGCCCATGGTGGTCGGCTTGTGGCCGGTGCTGCTCACCGGCATCTGGGCCATCACCCAGCGCAAGGAGAAGATCGCCGCCCACGAGCAGGCCCAGGCCGTGGCCGCGGCCAGGGCCGAAACCGAGGCCCAGGCCGAAGTCCGCCTGAAGACCGCCCTGGAAAAAGCGGCCAAGGAGAACGCCGCCGCCGTGGCGCGCGAAGTCAAAAAGGCCCTGGAAACCGCCAAAACCGCCCCGCAAGGCGAGAGCGATACGGAGAAGAAGTCATGACCAGCCCCCAGACAACCACCGGGCCCGGCCGCCTGCTGACCCCCTTTAACCTGGTGGCCGGCATCATCGTCGTGTTCGGCATGATCATCACCATCCTGCGCTTTACCGGGGGGCTCGCCTCGGTGACCAACCTTTCCGACGACAACCCCTGGGGGTTGTGGATCGGCTTCGACCTGCTGGTGGGCGTGGCCCTGGCCGCCGGCGGGTATGTCACTTCGGCCGCGGTCTACATCTTCGGCCTGAAGCGCTTTCACGCCGCCGTGCGGCCGGCGATCCTCACCGGCTTTCTGGGGTACGCCCTGGTGGTACTGGCCCTGCACTACGACGTGGGCCGGCCCTGGCGTCTGCCCTATCCCTTTGTCGTATCGGCGGGCACCACCTCGCTGCTCTTTGAAGTGGCGGCCTGCGTGGCGCTCTACCTCACCGTGCTCTTCATCGAATTTTCGCCGGCGGCCCTGGAGTGGCTGGGGCTCAAGCGCGCCCGCCACCTGGTGACGCGCCTGACCCTGGTGCTGACCATCCTGGGCGTGGTGCTCTCCACCTTGCACCAGAGTTCGCTGGGAGCCCTGTTTCTCATCGTGCCGGCCAAGCTGCACCCGCTGTGGTATACGCCCTATCTGCCCATTTACTTCTTCATCACCAGCACCATCGCCGGCCTCTCCATGGTGATCTGCGAAAGCGCCCTCTCCCACCGCTACTTCCACGGCAAGATGGACGCCGCGCACCTTTCCGGCAACCGGGACCTGACCCTGGGTTTCGGCAAGGCCGCCTCCTGGGTGCTGCTCGGCTACTTCGTGATCAAGGTCATCGGCATCGCCGCCGACAACCAGTGGCACTACCTGGGCACCGGCTTCGGGGCCTGGTACCTGGTGGAGCTGCTCGGCTTCGTGGCCCTGCCGGCCTTCATGTATGCCGTGGGCGTGCGCGAGAAGAACATTACGATCATCCGCTGGACCGCGGCCTGGACCGTGCTGGGGATCGTCGTCAACCGCTTCAACGTCTGCCTGGTGGCCTTCAACTGGCACCTGCCGGCCGAGCAGCGCTACTTCCCCCACTGGATGGAGATCGGCATCTCGGTGTTCATCGTCACCCTGGGCATCCTGGTCTTCCGCTTCATCGTCACGCGCATGCCGATCCTGCATGCCCACCCCGATTACGATGCCCATTAAGGAGGAGTCATGGACAACATCCATACCTTGCAGGAATTCATGCTGCACACCAAGAACATCATTTATATCCTGATCTTGCTGGCCCTGGCGGCCTTCCCCCTCTTCTGGCGCTTTTTGAACGGCCGAGACAAGGAGTAGCCGATGTACGCATTCGTCACCGGCCCGCTGGCCTGGATCGCCTTTACCGTCTTCTTCGTCGGCCTCGTCTGGCGCGGCATCTGGTATGTCCGCGGCCTGGACTGGCGCCTGGACCGTGTCAGCTACGGCGAGAACCTGGGCTACGGCCTCCGGGGCGCGCTGCGTTCCATCGTGCGCTGGCTGATCCCCTACGGCACCCACAGTTGGCGCTTCTACTCGGGCTATACGGCCGCGGTGTTCATCTTTCACATCGGCCTGCTGGTGACGCCGGTTTTCCTGCTGGCCCACAACCTGCTGCTCGAAGAGCGCTGGGGCGTGCGCTTACCGGCCCTTTCCGAAGCCCTGGCCGACACCCTCACCGTGGCCGTGCTGATCGCCGCCGTGGTGATTGTGCTGCGCCGCGTGGCCCTGCCCGAAGTGCGCATCCTCACCAAGCCCCAGGACATCCTGCTGCTGCTGACGGCCGTGACCCCTTTCTGGACCGGTTTTCTGGCCTACCACCAGGTGGGGCCGTACCAATTCTGGCTGATCGCCCACATCCTGGCCGGCGAACTGCTGCTGGTGGCCATCCCCTTGACCAAGCTCTCCCACTTTCTGCTCTTCTTCCTGTCGCGGGCGCAGATCGGGATGGACTTCGGTATCAAGCGGGGCGGGATGAAAAGC
The DNA here is from genome assembly GCA_016218685.1 of Desulfobacterales bacterium. GTDB lineage: Bacteria > Desulfobacterota > Desulfobacteria > Desulfobacterales > Desulfosarcinaceae > Desulfatitalea. The sequence continues at coordinate 66,302 of JACRDD010000041.1, forward strand.
GGGGGAATGCAATGGTAAGGAAGGATTGATTATGCCCGAAGGATTACTCTGCAACAAAACACCGATCGATACCGTCGAGCAGCTCCAGGCGCTGTTGGCCGACAAGAGCGGCAAGCAGTACTACGAAGAGATGCTGCACCTGGATGTGGACGCGCCGGCCTTATGGGCCACCCTCCAGAAGTCGCTCAAATCCCGGCTGCGCACCTGGCTCTCGATTTGCGCCCACTGCGGCATGTGCGCCGACAGTTGTTTCTTCTACCTGGCCAACGGCAACGACCCCAGCCAGGTGCCCTCCTACAAGATCCAGCAGACCCTGGGCGAGATCGTGCGCCGCAAGGGCCGGGTGGACAACGCCTTCATGCGCAACGCCATGGACACAGCCTATTCCAAGTGTACCTGCTGCAACCGCTGCGGACTCTACTGCCCCTTCGGCATCGACACCGGCGTGATGTTCAGCTACCTGCGCGGCCTGCTCTTCTCCCAGGGCTTCGTGCCCTGGGAAATGAAGATCGGCTCGGGCATGCACCGCATCTATCGGGCCCAGATGGATGTAACCGGCGAAGATTGGGTCGAGACCTGCGAGTGGATGTGCGAAGAGGCCCAGGAAGAGTGGCCGGGGCTGGAGTTTCCGGTAGACAAGCCCGATGCCGACATCATCTACACGGTCAACGCCCGCGAAGTCAAACACTACCCCGAAGATCTGGCCGACGCCGCCGTGCTCTTCCATATCGCCGGCGAAAACTGGACCGTGCCCAGCAAGGGGTGGGAAGAGACCAGCCTGGCCATGTTCGCCGGCGACTGGGCCGGCTGCAAACAGCAGGTGGAAGAGGTCTACGCGGCCATGGAGCGCCTGAAACCCAAGCGCATGGTGGTCACCGAGTGCGGCCATGCCTACCGGGCTACGGTGATCGAAGGCCCCTACTGGGCCGGCCGCAAGAGCGGCAAGACCCCCATCGAATCCTTCCATTACGTGGAATGGGTGGCCGAGGCCCTGCGCACCGGCAAGCTCAAGATCGATCCGGCCAAGCGCATCAAGGAGCCGGTGACCTATCAGGATTCGTGCAACTACATCCGCAACGGCGGCCTGCGGGAGCATGCCCGGGAGATCATGCGCTACATTGCCGAAGACTTCCGCGAGATGAAACCCTGCGGCGAGCACAACTTCTGCTGCGGTGGGGGGGGCGGGCTCAACGGCATCGGCCGCTACCGCCCCCAACGCAACATCGGCCTCAAGGTCAAACGCGACCAGATCCTGGCCACGGGCGCCAAGCTGGTGATCTCCCCCTGCCACAACTGCTGGGACGCCATCCGCGACCTGGAAGAGCACTTCAAAATCGGCATCCGCTGGACCTTCCTCAAGCCGCTGCTGCTCAAGATGGTGATCGTGCCCGAGCACCTGCGGCCCGAGGAGTGATTCTGCCAAGGCGGTTATAGTCTCCCTGAAGCCATTGTTTGCCGTAGAGCCTGCGAGACAATTGAAACTGGAGATTAACCGGATTTTTTTAAGCGGAGACAACGACCATGAATATCGGCCGATTGGCGCAAGACAACATTCAACGCTTCGGCGAATACCCGTTTGTCCACCATGCGGGGCAGTGGCACACCAACGTGGAGATGAATCGGAAGGCCAACCAGTTGGGCCATGCCCTCCAGCAACTCGGGGTTCGTAAAGGGGATCGCGTGGGCGTTCAGATGTTGAACAGCACCCAGCTCATGCAGACCTTTTTCGCGGTGTTCAAGATCGGCGCCATCCTCGTGCCGATCAATCCCTCCCTGCGGGTGGCCGATCTGGCCTATTTATACGCCGACGCCGGCCTGGTGGCCCTGATCAGCCACCCCGACTACCTGGAGGCCGTCCGGGCGGCCCGCCGGGACGCGCCCCAATTGAAGCACCTGATTGTGACCGGAGGCGCCATTGCCGATGATGCCCTGGGCTTCGACGCCATCTGCGAGCAATGCCCGGAGCAACTGGCCACGGTGGAGACCGACAACGACGACACGGCGGTGCTGATCTACACCGCGGGCACCACCGGGCAACCCAAGGGCGTGATGCTCACCCATTACAACTGGTACACCCATGTCACCGGTTATTACGACCAGGTGCTGCTCGACAGTTGGGGCGTCGCGGTGCAGGGCAATGTGCGGGAACGCACCGCTGCCGGCGATGCGGGCAAAGAGACTGTCACGGAAGTATTCGGGGTCAGCCGCCACCGCGTCTCGTTGATCACCCTGCCCCTGTTCCACGGCTACGGCGTGTTCGCCCTCAACCTGGAGTTTCTCACCGGCGGCCGCCTGGTGCTGCTCGATCGCTGGAATGCCGAAGCAGCGATGAATTGCATCCAGCAATTCAAGATCACCGACTTCCGCGGCGTGCCCACCATGTACATTCAACTGCTCAACCATCCCGACGTGGCGCGTTACGACTTGAGCTCCCTGAGGACCTGTATCTGCGGCGCGGCCCCCATGCCCCTGGAAGTGGCCCGTCTGTGGCAGGAGAAGTTCGGGCTGCACATCTGGGAAGGGTATGGCCTGAGCGAGGCGACCACCGTCAACTGCGGCAATATCGCCCTGCGAAAACCGCCCAAATACGGCTCCATCGGCACCTGCTACCAGAAGTGCAACACCATCCGGATCTTCGACGAACACGACGGCGAAGTCGCACCGGGAGTCAACGGCGAAATCGTCATCAAAGGACCGGGCGTGATGAAAGGCTACTGGAACAAACCGGCGGAAACGGCCGCCGTCCTGCGCGACGGCTGGCTGCACACCGGCGATGTCGGCTATAAGGATGAAGAGGGCTACCTTTTCATCACCGACCGCAAAAAGGATCTGATCATCCGGGGCGGCGAGAATATCTACCCCAAAGAAGTAGAAAACATTCTCTACCAGCATCCCCAGGTGCTGGAGGCCGCGGTGGTCGGCACCCCGGACCCGGTCTACGGCGAATCGGTCAAGGCCTTCATCGCCCTCAAAACCCCGGACGGCGCCACCGCCGAAGAGCTGATGGCCTATTGCAAGCAACACCTGCCTAAATATAAACGACCCGCATCCATTCAATTCATGGATGCCCTGCCCAAAAGCGCCGTGGGCAAGATCTTGCGGCGCGTGCTGCGCGACGACTCCCAGCGTTGATATGAACCGGTGGTAGTAGATGCCAAGGCCTTCCGGCACAATCTGAGCATGCGCGACCACTCCGGCGCCCCGGTGCCGCCGGCCGCGGCCTGCCTGCCCCCCGACCCCGCGGCTTGGCGCGCCATCGCTGCGCGCGCGTTGGATATTTGACGCTCACGACCCAATCTTCAGTTTCTCCCATCATTGCAGTTACTTAAAAAAGCCTCAATTCGGTATGGTTATTGCTGTCGGACTATCGTTGTCAGCAGGATATTCATGGGCCTGAATCGGGTACCGCTTTCAGGCCCACACACATCACATAAAAAAGAGGAGGTAATCGTGAAGAATTTCAGAAATGGATGGTTGGCCATGGTGTCGCTCTTGTGCTTTGCGCTTGTTTTGAACTGCGGGGGCAGCAGCAGCACCGCCTTGACGCCCGATGACCCCGAGTTGAGCAGCCAGGATCTCTTCTATGCCACCATCAGTGAAACCACCCCGGTATACACCCTGCTCGATGCCACGGCCGTCCGCGCCGCCGCGCCGCCGCGCGGCCTGCCGGCGGAATGGGGTTCCGAAGCCGGCCCGCTTTATAGTATCTTTTTCACCCTGCGCGAATTCCAGAGCCCGCGGGACGAAGGTGTGGTGGACCGCTCCAATTTATACAAACTGCTGTACGATGCGGAAAGCGTGCTCATGAGCGGTTACGAGAGCGCCGAAGAGCTGCCGGAGCCGATCCAGATTCCTTCTCCCTTCGCGGGCATCGATACCAGCGAGACGCTCTTCACGCGGGCCGCCAACATCGAAGACGACGCCCTCTCCATCGCCTACAGCGACAGCGATGAGCGGCTCGAAGCCCTGATCACCTGGAAATGGACGGAAGAGCAAAATCCCGACAAGGCCGAACGGGGCATTGCCTACTACGTACTGGACAAGGCGACCCAGAATGTCTCCATCGATATGGTCTATTCCGTGGACTACGACATTTCGTCCCCGGAAAGTACCTACAACCTGCGCTGCAAGGCCAGCGGGAACGCAGCGGCGCACTCCTTTGAATTCAGCTACCTGATCGGCACCACCGCGATCATCGCCAAGGGGGTCTCCCAGGGCGCGGACAACTATGTGATCTTCAAGTTCAGCACCGGCGGCGGCGACGCCTACTACCTGAAGGTGGCGGCCGAAGCCGGCGAAGCGTTCTTCAAAGATGTTTATGAAGGCTCTGAAGCCGCGCCGGTCACCGATCCGTCTGGAATCGACGATGAGCAAGGGTACCTGGACTGGATAGAGGCCCAGGCGTTCATGACCGAAAGCGATCTGTTGACCTCCACCGTAGATTTGAATGTCGGCGATGACGACTATGCCGGCTTAATCGATCTGGTGTTCTAAGCGCCGCTCAACAAAACCAAGTGTTGATTGAATTTCAACGGGGACGGCAACTTCGCGTTGTCGTCCCTGTTGCACGCGCATTGCGGCCGCCCGCGCCCGCCTCCAAAGCGACCTGCCGATCGGCCCCAAAACCGCGCCTTCCGTTTGGATCTTGGACGAAGCCGCCGCCATCGCGGCGGACTTCAACCACCCCCATCCCTCGGCCGGCGCAAAGACCTGGGCGTGCGAAGCTTGCGGAGAACGGTCCGAAGGTCAATTCATCGATTCAATTGACACATGACCGCTCCCTGGACTAAGGTTTCCCGCATACTCCCGCGCAAAGATCGCTAAATCAAACTGACCTGTATAAAATGAGCCCCTTTAACACGGGAGACCAATTTTCCCGATAGGCGGCAAGGCTCGCAAACCGATACCCCCGCCTCCGGCGGTCACGCCGCGACCGAAATTCGCAACGCAGCAAAAGAACTGATGAAGGAACTGCTATCGTGTTCGGCTTAATCGTTCTTCTTCTGGATCTTCATCGCTCGCTTCGACAGGGTGGCTCCTCGCGAGACGATAGATACTTGGCTGCGCGCCTGGGACCTTCCTTGGCCACCGCGCTGATGTTATCGCTCTTCAGCGCGTGTGGGGGCGGGGGTGGCGGAGACACGCCGCCCGATAGCACGCCCCCGACCCCATCGGTATGCACGGCGGCCACCGGCCTTTTCGCCCCGCTGCCCGCCTGTACGTCAACCACGCCGTGCAGACGAGTCGCCCCCGAACTGGGCGTTCAATCCATCGAAAACCCGACGGAAACCCCAAACTGCGCCGCACCTTGGAGCCAGCGCTACACACACAGCGTGCTCGGGTTCACCCGACACGCGTGCGTCTATCGGCCTTCCGGTGCCTCCGCCACCTCGAAACGCCCCCTGATGCTGTGGTTCCACCCGGGCGGCGAAGGCAGCGCCGACCTAGCCGGCAGCGAAGCCAGCCTGCTCGCCAAGGCCGAGAGCTACGATTTGACGGGCGATCCCGAGCGGCCTGGATTCGTGCTGGTGTCGGTCCAAGGCCGGAACCTGCGCTTTCCGACCGCGGCACCACGCGACGGCCAGCACCATGACTTTTACTACCGCGACCTGCATTCGCCATCCTCGAATCCCGATATCGCCAACACCGACACGCTGATCGATGCAATGGTGCAAGAAGGGATTGTCGACACGAATCGAATTTATGTTGCCGGCTGGTCCAACGGCGGGTTCTTCAGCCAACTTTACGCCATCGCCCGTGACGACACAGCAACCGCCGGAGGCAATCGCGTAGCCGCCGCGGCGGTGTTCGCGGCCGCCGATCCTTTTGCTGGCATCAGTTGGGATCCATTCAATGAGACGTCGGTGAGCGACGGCGCCGCGTGCCGCCTGACCGCCTACCCGGTATCGGACATGCCGATCCTCATGGTCCACCGCACCGCCGATTCTGCCGTGGCTTGCGATGCCGTGCAGGCGGCGTGCTTTGAGACCGAGCCTGGGTACACGACGACACTATGGTTGACGGATGCGCGCCAAGCGGGGTTACAAGTTCAAGGGTTGCTGATCGGCGGACTGGAAACCGGCGCAATGTTCGATCTCAACGCGACCGGCTGTACAAACTACAGCGCCGCTTGCCCGGTCGGCGATTGCAGCACGGCACCGCTATCGGACGCGTGCGAAAGTTTGGTCAACCATCTGCGTTGGCCGGATGGTGTCTACAATAATCCTCCGAGCGGAACGGACCGCGAGGTGGACATGCTCCAGTTTCTCGCGGATCACCCGCGCTCATGAAGTACTCGTCGCGCTGGGTGCGACGGAGGAAGCAGGCGGTCAGGATTCATCTTCCCGATCCGAATAGGCGCGCGAGAAGCCCTGGCGGTCGGGTCTGCCAGCTCGTTTCCACATAGGGCAGTAAAGTTTCGGCGCCCCATTTCGCCTTGAAGTGCCGGATGCCCGGGTTGACACCCAGCCCCAGGTTCATGCGGATCTGCCCCCGCCGGGCCGCTTCGTCCAGCAGCGCCCCTAGCATAAGATCGGCGCTGCCCGGCACGGCCGCTTGGGGGTCGCGGAAGGAGAACATGAAAAAGGCGGTGTGCAGGGAACCGTATTCGCCCACCGCGAAGGCCGCCAGGCGGCCGTCGGCGCGCCGGGCCGAAACGATCAGGCTCGTGCCGGAGGCCTCGATGTAAGCCGATAGCCGGCCGAAGATGTGCCGCGTGCCGGGCGCAAGCGTTCGTTCAACGAGATAGCGGTCGACGAGGGCCGCGTGATCCTTGCCGAAGAGGCGGCCGCTCTCGACGCTCAGCTCCCGCCCGGCCCGGCGGAGCATGTTGCGCAGCTTCTGGCCGGGCGCGGGGGGCGGCACGGGCAGCAGGTAGTAGCAATCCGCGCGCGACACCGCCTGGGCCGGGGCTTGGGGCGGCCGGGCCGGGCCGATCACGGCGATCCGGTCGGGACCCGGGCCGCGCAGCAGCTCCGCGACCGCCGCGGCCATGGCGCCCGCATCCTCGGGATCGTGCAGCGGATAGCCGATGAGCACCCGATGTTCTTCCGAGAGATATCCGACGCAGGTGCCGAAGAGTTTCGGATGCGAGCCGGCCACGGCACCGACGTAAGCTATCACCTGCTCCGGCACGGCGGCTTCCGCGGTGATTCGGCTAAGGCGGTCCGGCCCGATCATCGGCCCCTCCTGATGCTAAAGCCGTCCTCGGCCAGCATGCGGCGCAGGTTCAACATGTGGGCCGAGCCGACGAAGACGGCGCACCGGCCCTCTTCGATCAATGGCCGCATGCGTTCGAGGAAGAGCGCATCGCGGCGCCCGATGACGCGCTCGATGCGCGAAGGAAACTCGATGCTCGTTCCCATCATCGCTTCCAGATCCCCCTTGAGATAAGCCCGCACATTGCGCCGAATGTATCCCCCCCACTGCGGCGAGCGCCGGAAGAAATCCACGATGCGCGCGATGGGAATGCTTTCGAGGACCTCGATCTGCTCGGCAAGGGTCTCCATGGGGACGATCCGTTTGCCCATCTCCCGGGCCAGGTTCCACGCTTCCAGATCCACCGACTGGGTCCAGCCGCTACGGGCCAGATAACCGGTCCAGAGCGAGAAGAAGGCCATCCAGGGTCGGGTCGCGGAGAGATACTCGCGGACATCCGGCGGCGACTTTTCGGCTAACCCGAGCAAGCGGGCCCAGAATCCGGACGGGCCGCAAACCGTGCGTTCCAGCCGGCGGATCTCCGCTTCGGTCATGGCATCGATCACCCGGGGCGACCCGGCCCCCGGATTGCGCCCGATATCGGCCACTTTTTGAAGACTCTGCGGGTCAAGCGGCCCTTCGAAGACCACCGTATCGACCCGCTCGAAGAGTTCGCGCAGGGAGAACTCGAAACTGTAGCAGAAGAAATGGGCCGCCCCGGCAATCCATGAGCGGCGGCCATTCTTTTCGAGCGCCCAAAGCATTTTGAAATCTCTCTGCCGGGGCAGGCTCGCCATGTACTCCCGCTTGGACATGGTTTCGCGCGGCAGGGTCACGATCGAGCGCATCAGATCCCCCACCATGCCGGCCGAGCGATCCTGCGCCTGCCATTCGGCCATTTCGTAGGCCGGACCAGGAACGCCGCCCCACTTTACTTTGAAGCGCCGGATGCCCGCGTTGACGCCCAGGCCGAGGTGCACAAACGCCTTGCCCTGCCCCCGGGCGATACGGATCATCTCCCGAAACAGGAGGTCCATGGCATGGGGGCTATAGGGACGGCGGGAATGGGCGCCAAGCAGGTAGGCGCTGAAAGGCCCCGGCGCCGCATCGAGCAGCAGCGAGGCGGCCAGGTTTCCTTCCTGGTCCCAGGCATCGAGCAGGGAGAGGCCGGGGGCAGCTTGCAGCACGGCCTCGGTCCGGGCGTACAGCTCCCGGACCCGGGGCGGAAGCGGCACCCGCCCGAGAAACTCGGCCCACAGGCGGCGATGGGCGGGCGTGAAGCGCCGGCCTTCGGAGACGGTGAGCCGGACGGCCGCCCTTTGGGCCAGACGGTCGAGGCGAGGCGGGACGCGGCCATCCAGGGGCAGGCGATAGTACTGGTCCTGATCGCAACGATGCGGCTTCAGCCGGTCCGGCAGCGCCGGGCAGATGGCCCAGCACGCTTTGGCGCGCGTGCGCCGGGCCGCCGCGCTAAGCGCCCGGTCGAACGCCTGCGGGTCATACGCTCCCTCGAATGGATAACCGATGGCCAGCAGCCAGTCGGCCGCGCCGAAAAAGAGAAAGCCGCCTTCCAGGAACGGCTCGCCGCCGGACATGGCTTGCATGAAGCGCAACGAATGTTCGGGGACAGTCGCCGTGCGCAGCACCCCATCGATCTCATCGTGGGTCAAAAATGAGCTTTCTGAAGTTCCCACGCGCTGTGCCCCCATTGCGGTTCGGCCAAGGGGTTCGTCGCCGCCGGCGGCCATGGCCGCGATAATCCGTTTGATTATTATGGTACTCTATATCACAATCCACGGGAAAAACCTCTCCCCCCTGGGGTGCGTCGGCCCCGGCGACGCCATAACCACGCTGAATGGCCGTACTTTCAAGGCAACGACGACGCGCCCTGACCATCAAAAGCGGCCAAGGCCGCGTGAACACTACAGGCGCCATAGCTTACCGCGGGGGTTGTGCGCCGGTGCCCTATGCTTGTATATCGGATGTGGAAGCTTGCGAAGAAATCTCTCAACCCGCCGTGCTGCGTTTCAGGAGGGGGTCGTGGCGCTTGAACCAATCGATCTGAACGATCTGCGCAAAGCAAAAATGCTGCTCGAGAATCCCGGGATTGCGGCCAAGATCACCCACATGCTGGGAATGCCCATCGAAAAGGGGTTCGCACTGCTGCCGAAAACCTGGCATGCCAAAGTGGTCGAGATCACCCAGGCGGCATTGCTCAAAGCGTTTCGGGTGGCGGTCGTTACCTTGAAAGATGTCCCGGGACAGGCGGCTTCCAACCACTGGCATAAAATCGCCGTGGCCACCGCCGGCGGCCTCGGAGGCTTCTTCGGCCTGACCGCGATCGCCTTGGAATTGCCCATTTCCACGACGATCATGCTGCGTTCCATCGCCGATATCGCCCGGAGCGAAGGTGAACTGCTCGGCGATTTCGCCGCACATATCGCTTGCATCGAAGTATTTGCCCTGGGCGGCCCCCCGAGGCGGCAGGAAGGCGCCGAAACCGGCTATTTTGCCACCCGCATGGCTTTGGCCCGATCCATCGGCGAAGCGGCCGAATATCTGGCCCAAAAGGGTTTGAGCGAAGAAGGCGCGCCCGCCCTGGTGCGCCTGATGATCAAGATCGCCGAACGCTTCAGCCTGCAAGTCTCCGAAAAAGCGGCGGCGCAAGCCATCCCGGCCATCGGCGCCGCGGGCGGCGCACTGATCAACGCCCTTTTCATCGACCACTTCCAAGAGATGGCCCGCGGCCACTTCATCGTGCGGCGCCTCGAAAGAAAGTACGGCCGGGAGCCGGTAAGGGCCGCTTACGAAAGCATCCCAACGCGCGGCGCCGGTCCGGCCGATGGATAACTTCGCGCCCAATGGCCGGCGCCATCCGAGCTAGAGCATTTGAATGATTCTCTTCTGGAAATCGGCGAGCACTTCGTCGAGCGCCAATTCTTCCGGATCGAGGATGACCGTAAACAGCGACATGCCTTCCAGGAAGGCGACGACGGCCGTGCCGATACGCCTGGCCACGGCCGGGTCCCGGACCACCCGGTTCAAAAGGCCGGTCACCCACGCCATCCACTCGCGATAGGCCAGGCGCACCTTTTCGCGGACATCCGGGTTGTACGACGCGATTTCCCAAATTTCGACGAACACCTTGGACAGGCGACGGTTCAGCGTAATCCGTTCGTTCATGGTCTGGAAAAACCATTCCAGCAGATGCTTTTCATCCGGGTCCTCGGCGGCCTTCTCCGCCAGCAAGGTCTCGAAGGTCGCCTTGTAGTGGAGAATGACGAAATCGATATAATTGATCAGGATGTCTTCCTTGCTCTTGAAATAGTAATGCAGCAGACCATGATTCACCTCCGCGGCCCGGGCGATATCCTTGATCGAGGTCTGATCGAACGATTTTTCCTGAAGGCACAGGTTCAAGGCCTCCATGATGCGGATGCGCTTTTCTTCCTGAACGTTTTTACGGCCCATGTTCATTCACCTTTGTCGCGGCGGACGCGAACGCCCCTGTCCTGGAAAACAGAACTCTCTTATCATTTACCGGCCGCCTTGCGATCAAAAAATTGCGCATTGACAATCGGGCGCGGATTATTTATTTATTAGTCAACCAACCAATTTAAACGGTCCACAGTTGCCCTCCCCAATCCTTTTCCAGGAGACCGCCCATGACCGATTACCGTTCAAAAAGCTGGTGGCTCGAATCGCTGCCCGCGCCGATCACGCCCAACCCGAACCTGCAAGGCACCCAGACCGCGGATGTCACCATTATCGGCGGCGGATACACGGGCCTTTCCGCGGGCTATCATCTCAAGCAGCTCAACCCCGGCCTGGAGGTGCGCCTGATCGAATCGGATGTCTGCGGCTATGGCGCTTCGGGACGCAACGGCGGTTTTTCCATGACCCTGTTCGGCCTGACCAAGGGCATCACCCAATTCCGCTTCGACGACCGCAAGGCCCGGGCCGCCCACCTCTACATGGAAAACGCCGTGGACTACCTCCACGAGGTGATCACCCAAAACGGCATCGACTGCGACTATGAACGCAGCGGCTACCTGTTGGTGGGCAACAGCCCGGCCCAGGTTCGGCGCATCGAACACGACTTTAAGATCATGGCCCAATGGGGCCTGGGGGGCGTGGAGCGCTGGGACCGCTCGCGGCTGGCAGCGGAATTCGCTACCGAGGCCTACCAGTTGGGATGGTTCGAGCCGCGCTGCGGCATCCTCAACCCGGCCAAACTGGCCCGTGGGCTGAAACGGCTGGCCGAGGAGCAGGGGGTTCAGATCTACGAACAATCGCCGGTGGTGCGTTTCGGGCGCAACGGCGCGTCCGGATTCAGGGTCGAGACGGAGCACGGCCGGATCGACAGCGACTATCTGGTGCTGGCCACCAATGCCTACTCCATCCTGTTCCCGGAGCTCAAACGGCTCCAGTACCCGGCCTTTACCCATATCGTGCTGAGCGAGCCGCTGTCGCCGCGGCAGTATGACGCCATCGGCTGGAAGTGCCGCGCGGGCATCGAGGACGCCCGCGACCTGATCCATTACTATCGGCTCACGGCCGACCACCGCATCGTCATGGGCGGCGGCGACGTCTCCGTCGGCTACGCCGCGAACCTGGACAAGGATCTGAATGCCACGACCTTTGCCCATCTCGAAAAGCATGTGGTCGACATCTTTCCCCAACTCAAGGATCTGCGCTTTACCCACCGCTGGGGCGGCCCCGTGTCGGTCACCCTGGACATGGCGCCGGCGATCGGTTATCTGGGCGAAGACAAGAAGGCCATCTTCGCCATGGGCTGCATCGGCCACGGCGTATCCATGACCACCCTCAACGGCCGCACCATCGCCGAACTGGTCCTTGGGCAACAGACCGAGCGCACCGAGATGTTCTTCGTCGGCCGCAAGATCTTCCCCTGGCCGCCCGAACCGATCAGCTACGGGCTCGTGCAGGCCATCCGGGGCTACATGAAGATCGAGGACTGCCTCTATTACAAATAGGGCCCCGCTCCCCATCGGCCGCCCGGAACACATTGACACGCCATCTTGCCTTGGACTAATTTGCCTTCAGCTTTAGCGTGAAGCGCATGGGCCGCCGTGTCCCGGCAGGCCGTATTCATGCGGCTGATCGAATGCATTGTTGGCTGGTGGCGATCATGAACCCCAAATGCCGTGCCCTAACCCTCGCCCTCGCGGCGATCCTATCCGCGCTGCCGGCCGCCGGCTGCGCCCTGCCGGCGCACACCAAGCGCCTGGATACCCTGCTGGCCCAGGAGGCGGTCTATCCCGGCGGCCGCTACGACTACCGCTGCACGGCCGGCGCCCATCGCGGGGCATCCGTCGAATACCGGGAGAACACTGTGGCGGCCCTGAAGGCCGCCGATGCCGATCCCAAGTACGCTTTCATCGAGTTCGACGTGCAATACGCCAGGGACCGAAGGATCGTGGTCTATCATGACCTTCGGATGCTGCGCCTGTTCGGCAACCTGAAAACCATCGGCGCTACGGATTTTGCCGAACTGGTGGAGATCACCCGCGGAGAGATCGCCGCCTACGACGAGGTCATCGGCCGCCTGGAGAAGAGAATCAACATCGAGATCAAATCCCGGGGAGACCTTCGGGCAGACGAGCGTCTGGTGGACGAAATCGTCGCCGACATCCGGGCCCGCAAGCGCGCGAACGACCTGTTGATCAGCTCCATTTCAGGGGATGTGATCCGGTATGTAAAGGACAAATATCCCGAAATCCCCACCGGGCAGATCTTCTGGCTGAAATCCTCGACCTACCTGCCCTTCGACGCCTTGACCCAGAAGCTATTCGCGGACGCGGAGGCCACCGGGGCGGACTATCTCATGCTGCATATCGCCAACCTGCACAACATCGACGCCTTGCTCAGGTACAAACCCAAGGGCAAAACGATTGTGTTTTGGGATTTCGACGACACCATGTATATTGTGCACAAGGATCTTTCGGATCGGCTCTGGGGGGATTCCGGGGTCAAGGCCTTTTTCCAGCTCCTGCGCTATAAGCTGAGCTGGGAAGCAAACGCGGATCGGTGAGGGAGAAGGAGTCGGGCGTATGAAAAAATGGATTGCGCTCTTAGGCATCGGCCTTTTATTGGCCGTCGGATGCACCAAGCAACAGGCCAAGCAGGCCGGCGAAGGGGCCACCATGGGCGCGGTGGTGGGAGCGGTGGGCGGCCTGGTCACCGGCCTGGTGTTCGGCGGCAACCCCATTGAAAGCGCGGCCGCCGGCGCGGTGTTCGGCGCGAGCACGGGCGCCACGGCCGGGGCCATCAGCGGCGCCCAGCAGGAGAGCGCCCAAAAAGAGCAGCAGCGCGCCAAGGGCGAGGAGTTCAGAAAAAAGTTCGGCGACGATGCCTATAACGGGGCCGTGGCCCTGGCCCAATGCAAGCATGAAGTGGCCCTGGCCAATGCCGCCATCGTCTCCAAGGACGCGGACAAGGACAAAGCCCTGGCCGGCTTGTGGCTGGAAGTGTTGAGCCACGCGGACAACAAGCAGGAAGAGCAGGCCCGGGCCCTGTTTCCCGCGGTGGTGGAAAAAGACCCCGAAGTAAAAACGGAAGTCCAGGCCGAAGAGAAGATGCGCCGCGCCCTGCAAAAGCTGATGGAGATCCGGGCGGAGAATGGCTTGCCCCAGGTGTGCGGTCAATAGCCGCCGCCCGATCTTCCATTCGCCCGGCTGAAGCCGCTGGAGATCAAGGCATAGGAAACGATGGCCACCGAAATTGAACGTAAATTCCTGGTGACCGGCGCCCAATGGCGCCAGGCCCCGGGGACCCGAATCTGCCAGGGCTATCTGAACCGCGACAAAGAGCGGACGGTCCGGGTGCGCATCGCCGGCGACGCCGCCTATCTGACCATCAAGGGGGTTTCGCGCGGCGCCGCGCGCCTGGAGTTCGAATACCCCATTCCACTGGCCGATGCCGAAGCGCTGCTGAAGCTGTGCGACGGCCCCGTCGTCCGGAAGATCCGCCACACCCTCGCATACAAAGGCTTCACCTGGGAAGTGGACGAGTTTCTGGAAGATAACGCCGGCCTGGTCGTCGCCGAAATCGAACTCCCCGCCGAAGACCAGCCCTTCGAACGCCCCGCCTGGATCGGCCGCGAAGTGACCCACGACCCGCGCTACTTCAACGCCAACCTCGCGGTGCACCCCTACCACGAATGGCGCACCGAGGCAGAGGCCTGACCAAGACCCAATCCCCCTTGGGTCACCCACCGGAGCGCCAACCCCTTTCGGGTTGCCCCTACCTTATATGTACAGCGTAGCGACGCCACCAAAGCCTCCTCCGAAGACCCGAAAGTACCGCATTGACACACAACCCCGCCTTGGACTACCTTGCCCTCAGCTCCCGATTACATAAAACGATCCAAAACAACCCAAACAAATTATCCAGCGTTTTGAAGTTATACGGTCGGGTGCCGGTTACGAAATGCAATTTATCCAGATTGCATTTCAGTCGTCTTCAAGGTCGGAATCGGTATATAGAAGGCTTTTTAGCCGTCTATTCCATTTTCGCAGTTAAGACGGTCGTAAAATAAGACGACATTTCGGCCGTATACGGCCTCGCAACCTATTTCCGTGCGGATGCTCCATGTCGGCAACCAGAAAATCAATTCCGCTTAATACTGCGCGTCAGCTATGGGCACAGTGCGGAGGGTTTTGCCAGAATCCTTCCTGCAACAAGCCACTCTTCCTGCACATCGGAGAGGACTCCGTCAGCATTGCGAATGTTGCCCACATCATTGGCCACGCAAGTTCTGGGCCACGAAGCGATCACGAACTTGCGGAATACATTGACACAGACGGGGTTGGCAACCTCATCATGCTTTGCCTTGACTGCCACAAGGTGGTCGATGAAATTGAGAAAGCCTTCACTGTCGAGGAAATTCACTCCTGGAAGGCCGTGCATGCACAAAGGATCAGGTCGCTCTTCTCCGTCCCAAGCATCAAAGACGAGCGCGAGTTGCTAGCAGAAGTAAATGATCTACTGGACATCAACGGTGCACTGTTTCGCGAGTGCGGACCGTACTCAGATCATGTTCTTGGTGGTCTTGGCGGCGATGGACTGAAGGTTTGGAAAAGGCGATGCCTTGACACCATCCTTCCCAACAACCAGCGAATCATTGCACTGATTGAGAACAACAAGAGAAACTTCCAATATCCGTGGGACGTTTACCCTCAAATGCTTCAGTACAAGATTCACGCCGACGCATTTCAAGATAACTGCCTGGCCGACCAGAAGGTCAACGACTACAAACTCTTCCCTCGGGGTTTCGATCACTTCGTGAAGACAAAACTTGGAATTGATTCTCCGCCGCCCGAGACTGTGGCCCAAGAAGAGCTATTGTTCCGATACAATACGGTCACAACATTTATCGAGCGTTTTCTCGCCAACCACAGTGCAATAGCCGAGCTTCAAGAGTTGAATCGCGCCACGATGTTGGTTCAACTCCGTGACGGACGAACTCTCAAGGTCTTTGTCACCAATACGTACTACTTTACCGACTACACGCTTGACCGAGTCCTTGAAGTTGATCCAGCAGTTGATGCAATAATCTGCTCCAGCCCGGCCGGACAGTATTCGGAATCCGCAAAGCGAGAGTGCATCGATCGCGGCATCGGCCTGTTTATGCTTGGTGAGTTTATGGGCGCCATCCTTAAATCTGGCGACCAATACTTGAACTTTCTACTCAAGGCTGATCGCGAGTATCGAACAGATGGTCTGAAGCGAGTGTGCCAAGAGGCAGGGCCGCCAGAAAGAGTTCGGGTGTTTGTCTTTGGATCATTTATTCGGCGAAAGCTCTACCGAGACGTCGACCTAATGATTGTGCACGAGGAGCCAGCGAATATTGCCATGCTTAAGCTCTTCGAATCCGAACTTGAGCGGCAAACGCGGAAGCGCTTCGGTTTGCCAGACATTGCTGTTACGTCGACTCGGGAGTTCGCAACCTTGAAGCTGCAATACGACAATCTTGCGCAGGTCTACCCTTGACGGTAAGCGCAAGAGGGGCCGATGCGAGGCCGAACCCGGCAGTCGAGCGGACCTGAGCAAAAAGCAGCGCAGGTCGCTCACTTCTACGTTAGCGAAGGAATCACGAGCATACTTTGGAAATTATTTTTGAGATTTTGTTTCAGTTTATCGCAGAAATATTTCTTCAAATATTCGCAGAGGCTTTATTTGAACTTGGATTTTATAGTCTTGCAGAGGCTTTCAATAGAAAGCGGCAACGCAATCCGGTATTAGCGGCGATCGGCTATTTATTGTGGGGCGCTATCATTGGAGCAATTACGTTATTTATTTTTCCATCCTTAATGATAAAGAATCGAGTATTACGAGTTGCCAATTTATTCATAACGCCGGTTATTGCTGGAGCATTCATGTCATTGGTTGGTTCCTGGCGGAGTAAAAAGGATCAAGATCTTCTAAGAATAGATTCATTTTTCTATGCTGCATTGTTCGCTTTTGGTCTTGCTATGGTCAGATTCTTATGGGAATCATATTTTCGCTAACCAGCGCGTGTACTTGGACGCGCGGAAGATCGCCGCGCCAGTAACGCGCAACGTATATCGCATGTAGCTGTTGACGTTATTTTCGAATAAAGAGAGGGAGCGATGGATTCGTTCTATGCAGACGAAACAGGTGAAATCCACTACTACAAGCTAAGAGATAGGAAAGGACCGGACACTATTTTCATCTCGAAAGTCAAGGAATTTCCTAACTCATTTACTGGAGATACCAAAAAAGTTCGATACATCAGAAAGGTCTTTGATCGCGAAGACACCTCTGAACTTGTCAACGTGAAAGGCGAATTGGTCTTGAGGTGTTCGGCCAGTGGCAGAGATCAGATAAAAGTAATCGTTTACGGCAATAGCACTGAAAGAATGGGATTCACTCTTCAGAAGTTTCGTGGAGATACAGGAAATCCCTATAAGGACACCGGATTTTCGTTCTATCAAGGTGAATTCAAAGAATTGTTGGAGTTCTTGTATCTCGTGCGCTTTATCGATCTATCCGATACAGGCAATTTCCAAGTCCAACTCAGCGACCTTAGGTCAAAAGTTCTGGTAAATAGGTGCGACAGAGACCTTATTGAAGCTTTCAGGAGTATTCACGGAGAGGAAAGGCTACGCCTTCTGGAAAGAATAAAGAACGAAAATTTAACGAAAGAGGATTTGGATATTCTATCCGGCCGAAAAGAAGGACTGGAAAGTTTTCGTGAGCATCTATTCAACAAAGTGGATTGGCGAGAAAAAGATTGGCAAGCCTTCTTTCAAAACAACACATGGATTTTTGGATATGGTCTTGATTATCGTTTTCTTTCAATACTTCAGCGTGAAGCAGCGGTTTCGGATCAGTGTTTAGATAGGTCGGATACTGTAACTGCCGACTTTCTCCTTGGGAGTTCCAACTTCACTGTGTTGGTAGAATTGAAGAGACCCGATACTCCGCTATTCGACGATAACAAAAACCGCTCTGGAAATTGGCGTTTGTCAAAAGACATTATTCATTCCGTGTCGCAAATTTTGGAGCAAAAAGCAAGCTGGCAGGTTAAGGGGGATCAAAGGAGCTACACAGACTCCGGAGAAAAGATAATTCAAAAGGCTTATGATCCCAAAAGTATTCTTGTCATTGGCCGCCTGGGAACACTTACCGGCACACCAAAGGAGAAGAAAATAAAGCTGAAAACCCTTGAACTATTTCGACGTGATTCGCGGAATATTGAAATCCTGACATATGATGAACTTTATGAGAGGGCAAACTTCATTGTAAATCAGGAATAGATAACTCTATAAATGCGATATAACCAACAAATGGTGCCGGCCCAAAAAGCCGGGTGGCACATTTTGATCGTTAGGCTCAATAAATGTCACGATTGGAACTCGCTGCAGCTATTGCCACTGTGGTGTCCGGCTTAATCACATTCTTGGACTATTTCATGACCAAGGAGCAAATAAAAGCATTGGAGGATCGGCACCGGCCTATGCTATACGAACTCCGCGAAAAAGTGCCCGTTATAGTCGAAACGGTCATATCTTGGCCTATTGCTATTTTCATTTTTGCTGTTCGATCAAGGTTCAAGGCACTCCCTCTGATGCTACTATCCATGGTTATCACATTTCCTTTATTTAATTAGAGGTTCCTGAATAACAATTAACATCTTGATATAACGAGTTTAAAGTGTTATGGGATTCGTCGTAAACGCAAGCAAATCAAGCTTTTTCCATTAAAAACCTTGCACCTTCCGACGAGAAAATTATGTACAGACAC
>JACRDD010000042.1 GCA_016218685.1 Desulfobacterales bacterium
ACATGATTGCCGGCGGCGGTGCAGATGCAGACCCCCGCCTCGTAGGCAAAGTTCACGGCCTCGGCCCAGGCCTGGGACGGCAGGCCCCCCATGCTCATGGTGACCACATCGCACAGGTTCTCTACCGCATAACGCAACGCCAGGGCAAAGGCGCTCGTGCGCAGCAGGATCACGCTGTCGGCCACGCGCAGGGGCAAAACGGCGGCATCCGGTGCGCCTCCGAGGGGGATATTGCCGTGGGCCGGGGCACCTTTTCCCGCCAGGATGCCGAGGGTGCCCGTGCCGTGCCCCGAGTTGTCGAAAAGCAAAAGGTTGCGGTCGGGGTCCTCGGCGCTGTTGCGCGCTTTGTCTTCTTCGACGAAGCTGCGCTCCAGGTGGTGCAGCACCCGCGTCGGCGTGGTCACATGGGCGCGGTAGTAACCCGTGTCCAGGTGGGCGATGCGCGTGCGCGGTTCGCTGAAAGCCACCGCCTTGCGGGCCGCGTCGAGCTGGGTGTACTCATCGCCCAGGTGCCAGGCAAAGACGCCCGCCGGGCCCACCGCCTTTCCATGCGTCCCGTCTTGTTGGATGGCGTTGCAGTCCGCGCCGGCGGCAAAGCCATCGACGATTTCAGGCTCGTTCGTATCCTGGTAGATCCCCTTGTGAATGAGGTCCGGCTCGGCGAAGAGCACGTCCGATTCGGCGACGCCGAGCTGGGCGGCGACGCGGGCGTGCGCCAGGTCCCAGGGCGAAGCCGCCGGGTCCGGCAGCTCGGCAAGGAACCACTGCGGCGCGGCCGCCAGGCCTAACCCCGGTGCCAAAGGGGCATCATACAGCGGCCGCAAGTGGGTCCGCGAGGCCGCTGCCCGCAGCGCGTTCGACGGCCGCAGTTTGACCAGCAAGCGGTTGGATTCCATGGAATTCCTTTGCCTGTTCTCCATAAGCGCCTCCTTTGCTCGGCTTTCAAGGACGTTGAAAAGCAATTCTTCTTATGACGTTCCAAGCAAACTTTTCAGCCCCTCTTCATCCAAGGGCAGGTATTGGTGCGCCGTTGCGTCGATCACCGCCGATTCGATCTCTTTTTTGATGGCTTTCAGGTCGTTTACTTTTTCTTCGATGGAACCGCGCGTGATGAAGCGGTAGACGGTGACCGGCTGGTGCTGACCGAGGCGGTGGCTGCGGTCGATGGCCTGGTTTTCAACGGCCGGGTTCCACCAGGGATCGAGCAGAAAAACGTAGGAGGCTTCGCTGAGGTTGAGCCCCGTGCCGCCGACTTTGAGGGAGACGAAAAAGGGGCAAGGGCCGGGGTAGGCCTTGAAGTCCTGGACCACGGCGGCCCGGTCGGCCGTGCGGCCGTCGAGATAAAAGGTGGGGATCTCAAGGCGCAGGAAGAGTTCCCGGATCAATTGCAGGTGGCGCGTGAACTGAGAGAAGATCAATATCTTGTGGCCTTCGGAGAGAATCTCCATGGCCGTGTGAAATACTTCCTCGGTTTTGCCGCTGGTCAAATTTCTTCGACTCTCCTTGAGCGCCAGGCGCGGATGGCAGGCGATCTGCCGCAGCCGCAGGATCAGGCGCAGAATGTGGAAGGCGCGCGCTCCCCGCAAGCCATCCATTTCGTCGCGGGCCGCTGCAAGGGCCTGATCGTAAATGGTTTTCTGCTCGTCGGTAAAATCGCAGTATAGGGTCACCTCGGTCTTGGGCGGCAGTTCGGCCAGCACCTGGGATTTCAAGCGCCGCAGAATATAAGGTTTGGTCTTTTCCCGGAGACGTTCCAGCTCCTTGGGCGTGTCGTATCTTTCCTTGAAGGCGGCCAGGTCGTCCAGGAATCCGGGCATCAAAAAATCGAACTGGCTCCAAAGGTCGGCGGCCGAATTCTCCACGGGCGTTCCGGTGATCGAGAGCCGCGCGGCCGCCGGCAGATGCTTGACGGCCCGCGAGGTCACGGTGTCGGCGTTCTTGATGGCCTGGGCCTCGTCGAGGATCACGTACTCCCATTCGAGGTTGCACAGCAGCGGCGTTTCGTTGCGCACCATGCCGTAGGAGGTGAGGATCAGATCGTGTTTGCGCAGGTGTTCGACGGTTCGGATGCGGGCCGGCCCGGCAAAGGCATAGGCGGCAAGATCGGGCGCAAATTTGCGGATCTCCAGTTCCCAGTTGAAGAGCAGGGTTTTGGGGGCGATCAGCAACGCCGGCCGCGCGAGGGCACCCTCTGCTTTCAGGCACTTGATCAGGGTCAGCACCTGAAGCGATTTACCCAGGCCCATGTCATCGGCCAGGATGCCGTTCAAGCCAAGCGTTTTCAAGGTCCGCAGCCAATTGAAGCCCAGGACCTGGTAGGGCCGCAGCACGCTCTCCAGCTCCTTGGGGACCGGGTAATGCCGGACCCCTTCCAGGCGGCCGCCGAACTGGCAGAGAACTTCGAAGGCCGGATCGGTGCGCAGCTCGGGTTGATCCTCCAGGCAGGCCCGCACCCGAGGAAAATCGGCCTTGTTGAAAGTGAAGAAATCCCCGGCCACGGTTCCGCTGGCGGAAAGTTCGGTCAGCAGCCGCCGGACGTCACCGGAGATGATCCCCAGGGCGCCGTCGGAGCGCGCCACATAGCGTTGGCCTTGCCCGAAGGCCTGAAACAGCTCGCCGGCGCCCAGCGGAAGATCTCCGGAGAAAACCGTTGCGCCCACCTGCAACTGCCGGGCTTGGGTCTGGACGTTCCAGCGCACCGTCACCGGGCCGGTGATCTTGCGTTGGCCGATCCTGACGGCGAACCCATGGTTTTCAAGGGCGGGCACCAGGGTTTCCAAGGGCTTTTCCGGCACGCGCCAGTTGAAATCGCGGTCCGGCCGCGGCAGAAATCCGTTGGACAGCAGCACCGCTTTGAACCCTTCTTCCGCCGCGCGGTTGCGCCGGATTTCCAGGTGGCGGCGCACATCGACGAGCACGGCCAGATCGTCGTTGTCCTTGACCGGGTGACCTTCGTAGACGAAGTAGAGCCGGGCCTTGGCCGCCGGCTCATCGAGGCTCAACGCCGCCTGGGGAACGGTGTCGCTCAGGCGCTGCATTTCTTCGGTTTCGATGCGCCGGATGCGCACCTTGTCCGGCTGCCTGGCAAATCCAGCCAGCAGGCGCTCTCGTTCGGCTTCACCCAGAACTTTGCCCACGGGGATTTCCCTGAGGAATGCAAACGGGATCTCCGGCCGCAATTGAACGATGCGTCGGCCATGGATCAGGGTCACCGGCATGGCTTGTACCACGATTTCCGCCTCGGCCAGGCCAAGGCCCCCCATATGAAGTTCCAGGCAATCATCGCAAAGGCCAATTTCGGGAATGACCTCCTTATCGATCCGGAAGTTCGCCGGCGAGCCATCGGCGTTAACCAGGATCCGCTGCTTCTGGCTGGCGATGATGAAGCGGAACAGATGGTGCGACACCATCCGCAGGCGGGTGAATTCCTGATCGGGGTTGAAAAACCGGCCCTCATTTTTTCTGAAAGCCATCTCGCTTTCAAGCAGGGTTTTGAAAAGGCCCTTGTCCGCCACCTGGGCCGCGACAAATTCCAGATCCTTGACGAAGAAGATCTTGGTGCGCTGGGGGATCACCCAACGCCCGCGGTTGAAGAGCGCCGGGGTCAACACCACGGTGAACTGCCCGTTTTTGCGCGACTGCTGAGGGTCGTAGGTGAAGATGATGGTTTCCATAAAAGCAACTCTAACGCCGGAAGATCAGATCCACAACATTGCGCACATACTGCTCGTCGGAAATGCCGGCCAGGGCCTCTTCGGGATACGCCACCTTGTCCTTGAAATGCCGGGCCATGGCGGCAAAAAGCGCCACCCGGGCCTCGGGGTCCAGGCTGTCCCGGCGGATGAGGGCCTGCAAGGCCGCATCGGCTTCGACGGGCGTCGCCTGTTGGCGCAGGCGTGCCGCCAGGTGGGGATGGGCGCGCAGCGAGTTGTAGCGATTTTCGGCCAGCACGGCATCGATGCGCGGCACCGCCACCTTGGCGCTGCGCACCACGATGGTGTTGGCGGCGATATCGCCCAGGCGCTGGGCGTAGCGGCTGGCCAGGCAGACCGCGCCACCCAGCAGATAAAAGACCGGCAGGCTGTCCACGGCCCGCAGCAGGTTGCGTATGATGATCTGGCTGGGCCGCAGGCGCAGCCCGCGCACGTCCATGACCCGCAGGCCGAAGAGCCGCTTGCCGACCGTCTGTCCATTCCAATACCACTCCAGGGCCATGGCATAGCCCAGGTAGAACAGGAAGTAGAGCAGCATGGTGATGGCCTGGGAGAGATCCTGGCTGATGAAGCCTGTCAGGGCCACCACCACCTGGACGGCTTTGGCGAACGCCACCAGGCAGAGGGCATCCAGCAGCCAGGCCAGGCAGCGGCTGACCGGGCCGGCCAGGGGCAAGGAGAAGCTGACCCCTTCGGGGGTGCGGATGGTGCGCACATGGGTGCGCGCGGCGGTGGCAACGCCCGGCTTCATTGTCTTTTTCTCCAACGTCCCAGGAGACGCCTTCGCACGGCCAGGCCGATCTCGCGCCGGCCGGAATAACGCAGGAAAAGCGCCAGCAAAATGAGTTCCACGCTGCCAAAGGCGATCTTGGCGGCGTAGGGAATCGTGGGTTCATGGTACTGGGAGAAGAATGCTTCCACCAATCCGGCCCACACTAGCATCAAGGCCACCCCGCTGATCAGGGTAACCACGTCGGGCACCACGGCGCGCAGCCGCTCGCCCATGGGTTTGGCCGCCACGCCGCCGATCAGCGCCCCGGCCAGCAGCAGGCCGGCCTGGCCGGCCACCAGGATCGAGGGGATCTCCACCGCGCCGTGGGGCAGCAGCCAGCCGACCAGAAACGCGCTCTGGCCGACCCGCAGATAGTCGGCCACCACGGCCCCCAGCATGACACCGTTGGTGAAGAGCAGCAGTACGGAGCCGATACCCCAGGTCATGCCCAGGGCCAGTACGAAGATCGAGACCCGCGTATTATGGGTCATCAGGAAAGCCGAAAAGGTGGTTTTGCCTTCTCCCAGTCGCTTTTCGTTGGCGCCGCTTTCTTCCTTGGCCACGCGTTCGGCCGGGTCCATTTGCAGGTGTTCGAAGGGCATCAGGACCGCCTTGGCCTCGGGGTCGATAATAATCGCCGCGCTCCCGAAAACACCTCCAGCCAGCATCACGGCCAGGCTCAGGGCAAAGGCGCGCCAACGCCGGCGAAACGCCTGCGGAAATGTACGCCAGAACCATTGCCACGGCCTGAATCGCACTGTCTCCTGCTGCGCACCGTAGATGAAGCTATAGGCACGTCCGACCAGGGATTCCAGGTAGAGGCGCATGGAGAGTTCGGCCGAGTAGGTATCGATCTTGGCCAAGTCGGCCGAGGCGCGCTGGTAGAGATAGTGCAGCCGCCGAATCTCGTCGAAGGACATGCGCCGGTAGGGGTCCTGCTCCTGGCGCGCGATCACCTGCTCCAGTTCATTCCAGAACGGCTGCTCGGCGGCGATGAATTTTTGAAGATCGATGATCATACGCTTCTCTTATTTCGCACGCGTACGCTTATAATAGTTGTCGCTGCTTGATCTCCATATACTGCCCGATCAACTGGCTGCTCAACTGCTCCTTGTCCAGCAGCGTAAGCTCGGCCCCGTACTGACGCAATCGGCGGTGAGTGTCGCTCAGGGCGCTCCAGGCCATGTGGCCCGCCAAATGTTCGTAGATCCCCTGGGCCGAGTGCACACCCGGGGAAGAGAAGAGCGGGTATGCGCCGACCGGTCGAAACATGTTGACCCGCACCACATGCTGGCGGGCGCAGGCCCGCAATGCGCCCACGAAGCCTTCGGCCATCAAGGGATCGTCCAGGTGGGTCAGGAATAGCAGCAGGGCCCGCTTGCGCAGATGGGTGCCGATGAAAGTAAAGAGCTCGTCGAAATCCGGCGAGACCATCCGGGGCATACGGTTGTAGAGCGCCTCGCGGCAGGCGTTGTAGTGCGTCCTGCCCCGTCCGGCCTTGATAAGGCAGTCGGGCCGGGCGCCGAAGATGACCAGGCCGAAACGGTCGCCGGCCCGGTCGGCGGCCAAAGCCATCACCAGGCTGGCGATGATGTAGCGCTCGAAAATGGTACTCTGAAAATCGGTGGCATTGGATCGGTCGCGCCGGCGCCGGTCGCGGCCGAATTCGGCGCTGCGCGTGCTCAGGCGCGAGGCGTCCAGCACCACATAGATCTCCTGGGACTGCTCCACCTGGTAGACCCGCGTGACGGGCGCGTGCCGCCGGGCCGTGGCCTTCCAATCCACATCTTCGTAACTATCTCCGGGCAGGTACTCCCGGAGCTGTTCGAACTCGCGGCCCTTGCCCACCTTGCGCACGCTGCGCCAGCCCCACTCCCGACGGCTGAAAAGCCCCAGGATGTGCTTCTGGCCGCTCACCAGGTTGGGATAGACCCGGATTTCGCTGTTCAGTGGGAAGCGGCGGCGCAGGCCCCACAGGCCCCAGCGCGAGGAGATCTCGAGGTGGCAGGCCTCCAGGGCAAAGCGGCCACGCCTCTGGGCCCGGCAGGGCCAGGCCAGGGCCAAGCGCTCATGCCCCCGGGCCAGGTGCAGGTGTTGAACGGGTACTTCGCTCCTGAGCGCTTCGGGCAAGGCCAGCCCCAGGCGCAGCTCCAGATCGAGAGCCCCGGGCTTTTGTAAATGCAGTTGCACCTTGGCCGGCTGATCCACGGTGAGCCGCACCAGTTCCGGTGCCGTTACCGTCAGGTCGGCAAAGCGCTGTTTTCCGGTCGAGGCATCCAGGAGAGTGGCCAGCATAAATAGCACGGCCACGGCCCAGGCCGCGGGCGTCAGGGCCGCGTAAAGGGCGGCCGCCAGGGTGGCCGGCAGCAGCACCAGCGCGGTGAGCACGATCAGTCGCGGGCGGGGCACCATCATCGTGGCACGGTCACTTCCTGCAAAATCTGGGCAATCACCTCTTCGATGGCCAGGCCTTCGATCTCGTACTCGGGCCGCAGGATAATGCGATGGCCCAGGACCGGCACGGCCAAGCCCTTGATGTCGTCGGGGGTCACGAAATCGCGCCCGGCCAGGGCCGCGGCGGCGCGGCTGCTGAGCAGCAGGGCCTGGGTGGCCCGGGGGCCGGCGCCCACCAGCACCCCCTGGTGGCGGCGGGTCTGGCGCACGATGTCCACTAGGTAGGCCACCAGCTCATCCTTGATACGGATGGCAGCCAACTGTCGACGCAAGGCCATGAGGGTATCGGGCGTGAGCACGGCCCGCACCGCGCCGCTCTTGAGCACCGCCTCGGGCGCCTGGTCTCCCAGCATGCGTTGGGCCAGTTGCATCTCTTCTTCCCGGTCGGGATGGCCCATGGGGATCTTGAGCATGAAGCGGTCCACCTGGGCTTCGGGCAGCGGATAGGTGCCCTGCTGCTCGATGGGGTTCTGGGTGGCGAACACCGTGAAGTTGTCAGGCAGCGGGTGGGTGTAACGGTCGATGGTCACCGCCCGCTCCTGCATCGATTGCAGCAGGGCCGACTGGGTCTTGGCCGGGGCGCGGTTGATCTCGTCGGCCAGCAGAAAGGTGGTGAAGATGGGGCCCTTGACCAGGGCGAAACTTTGCTTCTGGATGTTGAACACGTGCGTGCCGATGATGTCGGCCGGCATCAGGTCGGGGGTGAACTGGATGCGCCCGAAATCGCAACCCAGCACGTGGGCCAGGGTGCGCACCAGCAGCGTTTTGGCCACGCCGGGCACCCCCTCGATCAAGGCGTGGTGGTTGGTGAAGATGGCGATCAGGGCGCTGTCGATCACTTTGTCCTGGCCGATAATCACCTTGGCGATCTCCTGCTTGGCCGCGCTCAGTGCGCCGGCCAAGGCATCGATGGCAGTGGTCATGAGTGTTTTCCTTCTTTGAGCAGTTGGCAAATCTGTCGGTATAGGGTCACGGGATTGCCCCGGCGCTTCTCGGCGCCGACGGCACGCATCAGCGCCTTCAGGCGGTCCACGCGCTCGTCCGGCACCCGGTTCACTGCCGGGCTGTTGCGCCAGGCCTCGTGGCAGACACCCAGCAGATCGTCGGTCGGGATGTGCTGCCGCATCAAACCCACCCAGCCCTCCTCCGCGCCACGGCCCACAGCACTCTCTTCGGCCGCGGCCTGGATATCGGCGGGCGTGGGCGCAAATGGCGCGGCCTGACGCCACAGGAGCAGTGCCACCAGGATCAGCAGCCCGGCCGCCGCCCCCTGGAGACGGTACTTGCGCACCAGATCAGCGATGCCCGGCTGTTTGACCAGGCCGTGGTGGAACTCATCCACCAGCAGGCGGTTGGGCAGCCCCGCCCACCAGGCCAGCAACTCCGTGACCCGGTCGCCGCGCAGGGCTTCGTTGCTGAAGAGATAGCTGTCGGCGGCCAGCACGATCGTGCCCTGCCCCCAGGGCCGCTGTACCACGGCCGGCGCCTCCTGCCACCAATAGACGACTTCCCACTCCGGGGCCTGCAAGTCGAAGGCGGTGTGCGCCCGCCAGGGAATCGTCTCGGGCAGGGCGTCCGGCCAGTCGCCGCTGAGGAAGGCGAAATCGTCATACTCTTCGGCGCTTAACTTCTCCACGGAGAGCCCCAAGCGTTCCAGAAGATCGAAAGCTTCGAACGGCACCAATTGGGATTTATCTTCTTCGCCGGCCGTGCGGTTGTCATCTGTATTTTCCGGTTCGGGCGTGGCCTCGACCGAAGTGTCTTGGGCATCGTCCGGCCCGGCCTCTTCCTCGTCTTCCGGGGCATCCTGCCAGCTGTCATCAGAGTTTTCTTCGGCGTTGCGCGGTTTGTCTTTATGCGCGTTGCGGGTAGGACGAAATGCAAGCACCAGTCGTCCGCCCTGGCTGGATAAGCGCTCCAGCAGGCGCTCCCAGGCGCGGTCTTCGAGCAACGGAGCGCCATGATGGACGCCGCACACCAGCAACGTGGTCGCGGGGGTCATCGCCACCTGGTCCAGGGCCCGGAAACTGCGCTCGGCGCCGGCCTCGCCCACACTTTGCACGCTCTCGAAAAAGACCTGGATGCCCAGTGGATCGCCCCGCAGGGAAGAGTATGGCGGGTAGAGATCGCCGGCCTGGAAGCGCAGCCAAAAGAGCCCGCCCAGTCCGAGCACGAAAACCAGCGCGCAGAGCGAAAAGATGATGCCGGTTTTACGCGGCTTGCTGGACAAGGGCGGCGATCCTTTCCTGGTCGGTCATGAAACGGGTCAACTGTGCTTCGGCCACGGGATGCATGCCGTACCAAGCCCGTTCGAAGGCCAGCATGCAACGGGTAAAAAGGTTGAGCAGTTCGGGCTCGGCATGGGCCCGACGGGTCAGTTCGTCGAGATAGTCGCGATTGGACTTATAGCGCGCGATGGACACGCGGCGGTTATCGCCCAATTGGGCCAGCACGGCCAGGTACAAGGCGCGCAGGGCGTGGCGGAAATCCTGGCGGTCCATCAGCTCCCGGGCCAGAGCCAACCAGCGGTCGCGCGGCAGATCCGCGGCCGTGAGCGTTTCGTCGCGGATATCCACCCGCGCTTCGACCGGACGTGCCGTCGCCTTGGGCGGCCCCGCCCGCCGGGAGACCCACCAGCGTCGCAGCAAAACCAGCGACACAATCAACAGCAAGACGCCGATGCCGTAAAAGAGGATACGGATGATTGCGCGCCAATCCTTTCCGGCCGAAGGGATGCCGTCGGGGTCCGGGAAGCGCCGGCGCAGCCACTCGGCCAGCGATTCCATCCAGCGGTCCACGGCCGCGAAGAGCGCCGCGATCTTCTCCAGCAGCCAATCGAAGGCGCGCTCCAGCCAATTCTTCTCCTGCTCTTCCGCCGCGGGCGCTTGTTTCTCCCGGGGCAGGCGCCAGGCAAAGCGCCGCTCTTGCAGCACACGGTCGATGGCGTCATCCAACTGCCGTACATGGCCTTGGTTTTCGGTCGGGCGCGTGTCTTCGTCGGCGGCCAGGGCCGGCGCCGGGCTCGTGCTCATGACGGCCGCGGCCCCAATGAAGAGAAACAGCGTCAGTGTTTTCAGAAACGGCTTGAGAGCCGCGCGCAGGTCGTCGCCGGTGTGGCGCGATTGGCCGTAGAAGCAACGCAATGTATAGGCCGCCTTGATGATCGGATCGATGCACACATAGGTCAAGGCGCAGATAATGGTGAAAAAAGTGGTGTTGGTCATGGCCCGCAGGCCGCTGAAGGTAAAGGCGGTCTCCACGCCCAGCAGCCATTTGAGGAGGTAGGGCAGCAGCAACGTGCCGACGGCCAGGTTCAAGAGCACCAGCAGACCGAAGACCGACAGGATCGTCAGCAGCAAATGGTTCTGGCCCGGCCAGGGCATGGCCTGCCGCAGGGCGTCATTGTAAAGTGGTTTAAGGCCGACGGTTTCGGGACCGTCCAGGACACTGCCGTTCTGGTAAAACGCATAGGCCCAGGCCATGGGCAGCATGATTACGGCGGTCACGGGCAACACCGCCAAACCCGTGGCCTGCAGCGCTGCCTGTCGCAGAGCGGTTTGCCAGCAGCGCCGCCAGGGCCAGGCTTCCGGGGCCGTATCGTTGAGGGCCGATAACAAACGGCGGCAGAAGCGGGCATGCCAGAACTTCATCCAGATGAACAGCAGGGCCAGCCCGCCCGCGGCCGGCGCGCAGTAAAGCTCGGCATAGGGATTGCGGCTCATGTCCGCCCAGAAGAAGAGCAGCCCTAAAATAAAAGGCATGGTACCGATGTAGTAATCGGCCAGGGACGTGGCCTGCTTGCGCAACAGGTGGACGGCGCGCTCCGCCAGGCCCAGGGCATCAGGCACAAAGATGGCATCCTTGGGTTTCATGGCTTGCGCCACCAATCGGCGTGCCAGATGGTGCCTTCGTGGAATTCATGGGGGATGGCCAGCAGCATGCGTCCCACCAGATAGAAGAGATACCAGATCATCAAAAATCCACCGATGCCCTGGGTCCAGAGGGCCAACCTTTCCCGCCAGCGGCCGGCGCCTTGGCCCCGACTGCCGGCCAATTGCGCCAGGCAGCCGCTGCACAGCATGCGGTCGTCGTGTTCAGTGACGCACTCGCGGCAGAAAAAGCGGCCGCACGCCGGGCAACGCACCACCGCCTCGCGTCGGGGATGATGATAACAGTGTTGTTGGCTCAGTGTATCCATCGGAACCGTTACGCACTCGAAAAAAGTATCAGGCTGCTTTGATGCGCCGGCCGCCATGCATGACGACGGCGATCGAGCCGATCCCCCCCAGCAGCAGCGCCCCGGCGGCGAACCCCAAAACGATGGCCATGATCAAAGTACTGTCTTCCAGGTGCAGTTCGAGAAAAGCCATGAGCAGCGCGGTATGGTCATAGGAGTATTGAGGCTTGAGCGTGGTGGTGTAAATGAAAAGGCCATAGGCACTCAGCCCGTTGGCCGCGGTCAGGGCCAGCGTCAGCCAGGTGATGACGCCCAGCAGTGTGCCTTTGATTTGCCGATGCCCGCGCACCAGCGCAATGATCGCCAGCACCATGGCCACGCCCAGGGCGATCAATCCCAGGGCCACCAGCCATGGCTGACGCAGCCAGAGTTGCAGGCCCCCGAGCGCTCCCTGACACAGCAGCACGGCGAATAGGGCCCAATGCAACCGGGGCTGAAACGGCCCCTGGGTTTCGGTGGCATGCGCAGCCGTGGGGAACCGGTTTGCACCCGCTCCGGCACCGCGGTCGCCGGTCGCCGCCGTCACCCGGAAGGGGCCCTGGGCCTTTTCGGCCAGTGCCTTGATGCGGTCTGCCATTTTCAAAGCCCTGCGCTGGCGAACCATGTTGGTCAGACGTTCCAATTGGACCGCCGTCTGAAGGTAGAATTCGCTGCAGGGGCCTCTGAGCAAGTTGATCAGCACAGCGATGCCCCCCAACAAAGCGAAACCGGCCGGAACGAAAAAATCCGGGAGATCGGGCGTTTCGGTCGAAAGCATGGCCAGACTGCCGCTGACGCAAACCAGCACTGCCCAGAACAAGGTCCATATGTGATGGCGCCAATTGCGGCGCACGATGACGGCCTGGATATCCTTGAAGTAGAAGCGCCGATAATGCTCCTGCATTAACGTTTTTTCCACCCACAACAGGTGGTCCGGCCCTTGCCAGAGTGTTCGGCGGGTGAAGGGCGCCCGCCAATGCCCCGGCAGCTTTTTATAGACGGAAGATGTGCGGCCCATGCGATCAGTCTCCCAATTTCAGGGCCAGGAAGTAAATCCAGCCGCCCATCTGAAGACCGGCCAGCAGCATGGCCACTAAATTCCGAGCCCAAGCCTTGGGCAGCAACGGCGAAGGTGTCCGAAAGTGGCGCACGACATAATAGATGGCCGCCGGTGCGGTCACCAGGGTGGGGAAGATGAACAACAAAGGCCAGAGCGCCAGCGCCAGGGCGATTTCGTCATAGCGCACATGACGGTTCTGCATGCCCGTGATCTTCTGCTTGTCACGGCCGGCCTGCAGGCACGCCATGCAGAGGCTGCGGCCCTCCAGTTCCACCTGGCAAACGGCGCACAGCAGCCGCCCGCAAGCCGCGCAAGGCACGATGGCCAGTTGACCGGGGTGGTAGAAGCACTCTGCCTGACCTTGGGCCTGGGTGGTCAGGGACGCGGCATCGGGCTCGTCCCCGCGCAAGAAAGCGTTGAAGACATCGATGCGCAGTGCTTTGCGGCACTGGGGGCACGCGGCCATGCGCCCCGTGTTGATGGCTTCGGCACTTTGAATGGTATGGCAATTGGGGCAGGCGATCACGGCGAAGTTCTTCTCCGGCTATTTGTAAACCACGCGCGTACTGCAAACCCGGTCATGGAGGGCGCGCTTTTCGCTGTCGAAGGCGGCCATGATATAGCCGATGCCCAGCACAATGGCGCTGAGCACTTCGGCGAAATACCGTCCCAGCGCGCGCGCGTAGCTGATCGGAGCGTTTTCGGGGGAGACCACCTTGATCTTGCAGGCCATCTTGCCCGGCGTGGCGCTGTAGCGTCCGATGAAGAAGGTGTTGTAGGCTGCCGGAATGAGTATGCCGATGAGTTGCTGAATACCGATAAGCATCAAGGAGCCGGAAGAAAGCATTTGTTCACCGTCGGACATGGTTGAACCGGATGAGAAAAACAAGAATGTCATGGGGATGATGATGGCATACTGCAAGGCGGCCATAATCAGGCCGTCGATGAACTTGGCGCCGACGCGGATCCAGAAGCCGGCATACTTCAATATGCCCGGCGCGCTGACCCCCTCCCGCAGACGTTGCACGAAAATCGGCTTGCAGGCCGCACAGATCACCTGGTTGTCGAACTGCACCACCTGCGACTTGGGGAACGAACGCCCGCATTGAGAGCAGACGGCGCTTTCCACGGCCGGCGAGATCTCCGGCGCGGATGGCGGCGTTACGAGAGCTGGAATAGCAGGTTCCAGCGGAGCGGAGAACGGTGCGGCAGGAGGCTCGGGGGCTGGCAGTTCCGGCGCGGCCGGTGGCGGCGTTTGGGGCGGCGACGCGGAGGCGTTGCCGCGCACCATTTCGCCCAATGGGCGCCAATCGTTCATGGACGCATTGCGCACCAAGGTTCTGGCGTTGATCCGTTTGGCGTGAATCAGGGCTTGCAACTGCCCCTTATCGACCGGCCCGATCTCCTGCTCCCCATCCTTGTAGTACCACGTCATGAATTGTCTCCTGCTTTGCTTTGGTTTACGAACAAAGGCCGATAGCCGACGGCCAAAGTACGACGATACCTGCGGAGGTGTGGTAAAATTCTGAAAACAGATGAAAAATTTAGATGACCATACCAAAGAAATCGGCGCGTGGGCAAGCAAAAAGTCAACCCCCAAAGGGGGCTAACGTCGGTCCGGTTTTCTTTTGTTCTTCTTCCAGGAGGCAAAGTCGATCTTGCCGGTGCGCTGGCGGAAGAGCAGGCGCAGGGGGGTCTTGTCCAGACCGGTTTCGCTGCGGATCTGGTTGAGCAGGTAGCGCTGGTAGGAGAAGTGTACCGCGTCGGGAAAGTTGACGAAGCTGACGAAGGTGGGGGGGCGCTCGGCCACCTGGGTGGTGTAGTAGAATTTGAGCCGGCGGCCATGGTGCAGGGGCGGCTCGGTGCGCTCGACGGCTTCGCTGACGATACGGTTGAGCACGCCGGTGCCGATGCGGGTGGTGTATTGGCGATAAACCTGGTCGATCAAAGGGAAGAGTTTGGCCACGCGCAGGCCGCTGAGGGCCGAGACGGTGATCACCGGCGCATGGTGCAGGTAACGCGCGGCATCTTGCAGTTGCTGGGTGAATTTGTTGGGCGTGAGGTTCTTAGCATCCACCAGATCCCACTTGTTGGCCACGAAGATGGCGCCGCAGCCGCGCTCGAAGGCGTGGCCGGCCACCTTGATATCCTGGTCGGTGATGCCTTTTTCGGCGTCGAGCACGATCAGGGCCACGTCACACTCGTCCAGGCTCTTGAGGGCCTTGATGATGGAGAACTTTTCCAGCCGCATATCGACTCTTGATTTGCGCCGGATGCCGGCCGTATCGATGAAACGGTAGGTGCGGCCCTTGCGTTCGAGCAGCGTGTCCACCGAATCCCGGGTAGTGCCCGGTTCCGGGCTGACCAGCAGGCGCTCCTGGCCCAGCAGGCGGTTGATCAAGGAAGACTTGCCGGCATTGGGCCGCCCGACCACCGCGACGCGGATCTGGCCCTCGGCCGACGACGCTTCGACCTTGGGCAGCACGGCCACCAGGGCATCCATGAAATCGGGTACGCCATAGCCGTGCTCGGCCGAAAGGGAGTAGAGCGTTTCGATGCCCAGGTCGTAAAACTCGTACAGCTTGGCTTCCTGGTTGTGGTCGTCGATCTTGTTGACCACATAAAAGACCGGCTTTTTGACCCCGCGCAATTTTTGGATCAGGTCGCGGTCGAAGGGGGACAGGCCATACTTGCCGTCCAGCACCACCACCACGGCGTCGGCCTCGTCCACGGCCTGCTCCACTTGCAGCCGGATATGGGTTGCGAAGGCGTCATCGTCGCCGGTGACGAACCCGCCGGTGTCCACGATGATGAAATCATGATCGTCCCAATGCACATCGCCGTAGTGCCGGTCGCGGGTCACGCCGGGCAGATTGTCCACGATGGCGTCCCGCCGCTTGGTCATGCGGTTGAAGAGGGTCGATTTGCCCACATTGGGACGACCGATAATGGCGACGACGGGTTTCATGGTTAAGTTGGTACGTCCTTTGAAAGAAATGGGCGCCCCTTATGAGGCGCCCCTGCTATAACGGAAAGCCCGAACCAATGTCAAACCAATACGCGGAAGCTTGCGATTTGGGGGACCATCTTGTAAGCAGGGACGACGGCCTCGTTGCCGACCCAAATGAGGAGGATTCACAATGCCGGAACTTGCATATCTCAATGGTAAAATCATGCCCATCGAAGAGGCCCGGGTACCCATCGAAGACCGGGGCTATCAATTCGCCGATGCGGTGTACGAATATTTCGCCAGTTATAAAGGAAAGCTCTTCGCGGTCAAGGAGCACCTGGACCGTCTGGAAAAATCCCTGCGTGCCCTGGAATTTCCGCCCATTTCACGGGAACTGCTGCGGGATGCCGTGCTGGGAACGTTTCAGCAGGCGGGTATCGACCGCGCCGGGGTCTACCTGCAGATCTCCCGGGGCGTGGCCCCCCGCAACCATGCATTCCCCAACGGGGCCAAACCCCAAATCGTCATTACGGTGCGCCAGGTGCCGGACACGTCCAGGGAGTACCTGGAAAAAGGCATCGCGGCCATCACCGTGACCGACATCCGCTGGGGCCGTTGCGACATCAAGACCGTCCAATTGCTGCCCAATGTACTCGCCAAGCAACAGGCCCTTTCGGCCGGCGTTCAGGACGCGATTTTCGTCAGCCCCGAGGGGATTGTGCGCGAAGGCACATCGTCCAACCTCTTCATTGCCATTGGCGGCCGGCTAAAAACCCATCCCCTGACCCCCCACATCCTGCCGGGCATCACCCGTGCCGTGCTGCTCGATATCTGCCGGAAGATCAATGTGCATGTCGAGGAGGTCTTCTTCGACAACAATACGATGCTGGCGGCCGAGGAGGTGTTTATCACCGGCACGGTGACCGAAGTACTTTCCGTGTGCCGGATCGACGGCCGGACCATCGGCGCCGGCAAACCGGGCCCCATGGCCGCCCGATTGCGCAAGGAACTGGAAGCTTGCGCCGGAGCACACCTTTAGGCTTGAGGCTTTCCGGGCACGCCCGATTCGCATGGCACGCCGGTCTGGCACAGACCGCAGCCGTAACCGTCGAAGCCGTAAGTGGCTTTGACGTGGGAGCGGGTGCGGCGCACGTGGGTGGCGCAGAGCATTTTATCCTTGCCGGCTTCGGAGATAGCGCCCACGGGGCAGCGCTCGATGCACTTCTTGCAGGTCCCGCGGCTGAAGAAAAGGCAATAGGCATGATGGTCGCTGTAGGGCCTGACCGTCGGCGGAATGCGGACGTCGGTCACCACCGAGCCCACGCGCATGGCCTTGCCCACCGGGGTGATCAATCCATCGCACAGGCCGAACGTTCCCAGACCGGCGGCGTAGGCCGCGTGACGTTCGGACCAGGTGGAGGAAAGACCGTATTTGGGAGAGATACGCGTGCTGAACTGGGGCGATAGCAGCGGCGCCACGGCCCGGTGCCCGGCCTTGGTCAGGGAAGCCACCAGATGCTCGCGCAACCGCACATTGACCGCTTCGCCGAAGATGCGCGCCCGGGCCCAACGCTGGGACGGATTGAAACTCTCCTTGCGGTTGTCGCGCTTGGTGGCGTCGGTCTGGGGCAGGATGTAACTGATGACGGTGAGATCCTCGGGCTGAACCTTGGGGTTGCCGAACGTCAACACGAAAAGCTCCCGGGGGGTCATGAAAAACGGTCCGACGTGCTCCTTGTAGGCTTCATAGAGCGGGTCGGCGCCGCTGGAATAGCCGATCAAGGGGGTAGCGAAGGCTTTTTCGCCCGTGCCGTCGCCCAGGTTGTTCTCCGGTGAGTCGTGGATGAAGGTTTCGATGACGTCTTGTATCCAAGCAGCGTCGATGGCAGCCATGGCGTTATCCTTTCTTGGGCAAAGCGGGACGGCGGTCTTTCCAGGGCCGGGCCTGCTCCAGTTGGGCCGCCAGGCGCAGCAGGAGCGCTTCCTCGCCGAAACGCGCCGAAAAGAGCAGGCCCACGGGCAGGTTGTCCGCTGTCCAGTAGAGCGGTACGGACATGGAGGGCTGACCGGTGGCGTTGAACAGGTTGGTGAAGCCGAAAAAGCTCAGCAGGTGCTGCACATAGGTGCGCGCCTCCCGGGTATTGGTATCGATAAATCCCAAAGGCACGGGCGGCTGCAAGAGCACCGGGCTCAGCAGCAGGTCGTGCTTCTCGAAGAAGGGCGCGACCTCCCGGCCGACGCGGTGCAGGGTCTGGATGGCCTGGATGACCTCCACGGCGCTTTTGCTTTTGCCGGACTCGGCCGAGCGCCAGATGACGTACTCCACATCGTCGGCGGTGACCTCGCGCCCCAGGGCAGCTTCCCGGGCGCTGAGCATGGCGCGCGTATTGGCGTCGATGAGGGTCACCGAGGCCTGCTGAAACGGCTCGTAATCGAAGGCCGGAGCGGCCTCTTCGACGATATGCCCCAACGCTTCGCACAATCGGGCCGCGTCGTTCACCGCGGCCACGCATTGGGGGTCCACGGCCCAGCCGCTGGGGGCCGTGGTGGTGAAAGCGATGCGCAGCCGGCCCGGCGGCCGCCCCACCTCTTCCAGAAAAGAGCCGGCGGCGGGCGGCGCCCAATAGGGGTCGCCGGGGGAAGGCCCGGCCGCCACATCCAGCAGGGCCGCACTGTCGCGCACTGTGCGGGTAATCGCATGGTTGCTGCTCAGGCCGTTCCACTCTTCGCCCATGGGCGGCCCGGCGGGAACCCGACCCCGCGTGGGCTTGAGGCCGAACAACCCACAGCAGGCGGCCGGGATACGGATCGAACCGCCGCCGTCGGAGGCATGTGCCGCCGGCACCAGGCCCGCGGCCACGGCCACCGCCGCGCCACCGCTGGAGCCGCCCGAGGTACGCGTCAAGTCCCAGGGGTTGCGGCAGGGGCCGTAGAGTTGCGGTTCGGTGGTCACGGTGATGCCGAACTCGGGGGTATTGGTCTTGCCGAAGACGACCAGCCCGGCCTTCAGGTAGCGGGTCACCAGGGTGCTGTCGTGATCCGCGACGGCATCGGCGTATAACCGGCTGCCGAAAGTGGTGGCAAAGCCTTTGTAGAAAAGCCCCAAGTCTTTAATTAAAAATGGAACCCCGCGCAGAGGGCCAAGGGGCAGACCGGATCGGATGCGGCTGCGCGCCTCGGTGTACATGGGCATCACCACGGCATTGAGAGCGGGATTGCGCGCCTCCACCCGTTCGATGGCCGCATCCAGCAGTTCCATGGGCGTCACGTCACCCCGGCGCACCAATTCGGCCAAACCCAGGGCATCGTAGGATTCATATGCCTCGAAAGCGCTCATGTTCCTCTCCTATAGCGTTGTTTTTGACCTATATGGCACCTGTCCCGCGGCCACGTCCCCTGATTTCAGGTCAACCGAACGGCCTTTATCGCGGACCTCGCCCAATCGCATTCCGGCCAGGCCTAAACGCACAAATGCCCAGGGTGCACCCCAAGCGGTCCAGAGCGCGGTCAGCGCATATCGGATAAAGCGGAAAAGCAACTTGGGCTCCAGGGAAGCAAAGACCCGCCCCAGGCCGGCCCATAGGATGAACAGGACGATTCCGCCCAACAAGAATCGCAGACCGCGCCGCTGCCAGCCACCATCGCATTCGAAACCGACCCAGCGGGATTCGGCGATCAAGCCGACACCGAACCCTGTCAGGGTCGCCATGGCGCTCACGCCGGTCTTATCCGGAAAGAGCGCCATCAAGCCTATCGGCAGCAAAACAGCCGCGGCCAATTGCCACCCCGGATCGCATTGGCGAAGCCACGCTTCCAGGCGCAAGGCCGGTCCGATGGCGATGAACAGCATCACGGCGCCGAGCCAGTAGCCACCGACCAGGTCGGTGGGAAAATGGACACCCAGATAGAGACGAGACAGGGGCACCAGGCACATCAGCGCCACCGCCAAGCCCCAGAGCCAGAAGCGGCGAAAGCAGGCGGCCAGGTAGCCCCAGATCAGTACCGTGGCCTGGGTGTGTCCGCTGGGAAAGCCGTGGCCCCCGGCCGGCACGATGCCGCGCACCCGATCGCTGTATTCGAAGGGCCGCGGCTGATGGCACAAGACCTTGGCGACCGAGTTGATGTAAGCGGAGATTAGAAAAAAGATCGTAAGCCGGGCACCGACGCGGCGGTCCAAACTCCAGTAACAGAAAGGCAAAAAGATAAGAAAAAATTCCTTGTCGCCCAAAAAGGTCAGACAACGAAAGAGCACATCCAGGAGCGGGCTGAACTGCTGCAACCAAACGATGGCATCGATTCCTTGATCTAATATTCCCGTCATGGCACCTCATGGAAATCTTGTGACCTGTGATTGCAATCCGGGCCGATCTTATTGCGCCTTCAACCGTCACGCAAGAGGATTGTCGCTGCCACGGCCGGAGGAAAAAACGGTGGCGGCCGGCACGCTGTTGCGATACATAGAACGGGCTATTAAGTTCCTGCATGAGGGAGAGTCATGAATCGCATCATCGCATGGTTGTTTTTGGCTTATATGGGGCTTTCTTCGGCACTGTTTTTCGTGGTGGCCCTGATCCTGTGGGCCTGCACCGCGCCCTTTGACAAGCGCCTGGTGTGGCTGCACATGTTTACCTCGTTCTGGGCCTGTCTCTATTTGTGGACCATGCCGGCCTGGTCGGTGGCGGCCCGTGGCCGTGAGAAAATTCGTAAAGAGGCGACCTACGTGGTCGTATCCAACCACCAATCCGCGTTGGACATCCTGGTGGCCTTCCGCCTTTTCTTCCCATTCAAATGGGTCTCCAAGGCCGAGATGTTCCGCGTGCCTTTCATTGGATGGAACATGTATCTCAATGGCTACATCCGACTGCTGCGGGGCGAGAAAGAAAGCAGTCGGCAAGCGCTGACCGAAAGCGAGAAAGCCCTGGCCAAAGGGTGCTCGGTCTACTTTTTCCCCGAAGGCACGCGCTCGAAAACCGGCCACCTGAAGCCGTTCAAACCCGGCGCCTTCATCGTGGCCCACCGCATGCGAGTGCCGATTCTGACCATCGCCATCAACGGCACCATGAAAGCCTTGCCCAAGGCGAGCTTGAACTTCCACGGCAGCCATCCCATCCGCATCGAAGTGATCGAGGAGATCCCCTACGCCGACTTCGCTCACTTGAGCATCGAAGAGACGGCCGAGATGGTGCGCCAGCGCATTGCGGCGCATGTGGATTGATCGACTCGAATTCTGACTTGACATGTCAGTCTAGTCAATCTACGTTTATCGCCTCATTCACGCATTCCTCTACGTAAATTTTTACCAGAGGCCGGTCGCAGGTGACGGCCGTCTGAAACTGTTCTTAGCGCTAAAACTCGAGGAGGTCAGCCCATGAGAGCCCTGCCCTATTACCTCATCTTTCTGGTCCCGATCAGCGTTGTCCAGTCCTACGTAATGGGAGGCATATTCACCTTTTCAACGCCGGTGTGGGTCTTCGGCGTGATTCCCCTTCTGGACCTGCTCATCGGAAAATCATCCAAAAATCCTACGCCGGAGGAGGCCCGCCGCATCAAAGATGAATTCAGGTTCAAAGTGATCCCCTGGATTTGCGCCTTGGCTCAGGTCGTAATTGTTTTCTGGGGGGCGTTCGTCGTCGCCAAAGGGGGGCTGACCTTCTTGGAAATCGTCGGATTCACCATTTCCATGGGAACCTCGTCCGGCGTCATGGGCATCAACGTCTCCCATGAGCTGCAGCATCGGGTCAACAACAGGTTCGAGCCGCTGCTTTCCAGGTTCATGCTCTGGACGGTCTGCTACATGCACTGGGCCATCGAGCATGTGGTGGGGCATCACCGCAATGTGGCCACCCCGCATGACCCGGCCACGGCGCGTTTCGGTGAGTCCTTTTATGCATTCTGGCCCAGGACGGTGGGTGGGGGCTTTAAGAGCGCCTGGGAGATCGAAAAGAATCGTCTCGCGAAAAAAGGGGCAGGCATCTGGAGCCCGCGCAACCGCATTCTGCTCTATGGCGCGGTGGAAATCGGCTTGCTGCTCTTTTTTGGGATCAACTTCGGGTTTGCGGCGGCTTTCTACTTTATCGGGCAGAGCCTGGTGGCTGTTTCTCTTCTGGAAGTCGTCAACTACATCGAACATTATGGGCTGTTAAGAAAACCGATCGCCCCGGGCAAATACGAACCGGTCAATGTGACCCACTCGTGGAACTCCAGCAACATTCTCACCAACCTTTATCTGTTTAACCTGCAGCGGCACTCCCACCATCACGCCGAGCCGGGCATGCGGTACCAGTGCCTCAAGCATTTCGACCAAAGTCCGCAGCTTCCCACGGGCTATGCGGGAATGATTTTGCTGGCAGTGGTCCCACCGCTCTGGCGGGCGATCATGGACCCGCGTGTTCCCAGCAGACCGTCGGCTTCACCTATCGCCCCCGAGCAGGGTCAACCAATTTGATATATTGAACCCTTTGCTATTCCAGGCGAAGGATGCGCCCCTCGATCTTGGCGGAGATGATCTTCTGGCGGCGGATGGTTTCCACAATCAGCTCCCGCAGGGGAGATCCGGTTTTGATCAGTGACTTGTCCTTGAAAGTGACATGTTCATCGCCCCCCGATGCCAGAAAATCGGGGACCACCACCGAATAGACCGCCCCTGCCTCCAGGGGCTGCCGGTCGGTTCCCACCCGGATATTTTCCGCTGATCGGCCGCGCACATCGAAAGTCAGACCGGAGACGTGCAGGAAACCGCCGTCCTCGTCCTCCCGGGTGCCGCGCACGGCACGTTGGAGCGTTTGTCGGATCTCGGCGCCGCTCAGGTCCACGCGCACCAGTTCATTGCCGTAGGGCATGGCCTTGAAGACATCTTCGACGGTGACCGGGCCTTCCTTGATGCTGGCCCGCAGGGCCCCGGCATTGATCATGGCGATTTGGGCGCCGGTGTGGGCGCGCATGATATCGGTGACGAAATTACCCAGGGTGGTCTCCTGGTAGCGGATGTGTTCGCGTTCGCCGTCCAGGAAGGTGTCGCAGCGGCCGATGACCTCCTTGAATTGCTGGCCCAACCGCTCCTGATAGGCACCGACGATGGCGGCAACCTCCGGGTCCGATACAATGTCGGCGGTCACTTTGAGGTAAGCGGCATCGATCAGTTTCGCCTTCCTGGAAACAGGATCGATGCGCAGCTCAAGGCGGCCCAGGTAGCGCCCCTTTTCGAAGGCTTGCAATATCGGCACGCGGCCCTCGATGCCGTAGGGCGACAAGAGCACCTGATCATGGCCGCCGACGATGGCGACCAGATCGGGCATGGCTTTGGCGATCCGGCGGTCGGTCTCTTGGCGGCTGTGGGAGAGCAGCAACACCGGCCCCCGCGCGATGGCCTCGGCATGAACTTTTTGAACGGCCGCCACGGAATCGAGCACCCCCAGGGTGGCCACATGCTCGGCCTGGGTAGTGCTGAGCAGCTCCTGGGTGGTAGCGCCGATAATGGTGAAGGTCACACCGTCCGCCAGGGGTACCTCCAGGGCTGGCCGGCAAAGCAACCGACCGCTCTCTTTCAAAACAATATTGGCGCTGAGAAAGGGAAAGGTGGCCTGGGCCTTGAGCTTGAGGAAGTTCTCCAGACCGAAGTCGAACTCGTGGTTACCCACGGTCATGGCATCCACCCCTATGGCGTTCAGGCAGCGGATGTCCGGTTCGCCCTTAAAGACTGTGGACATGGGAGTGCCCTGGAGGATATCGCCGGCCACCAGCACCAGCGTGCGCACCTGCTTGCGGCTGTTCTCCTCCCGAATCTGGCGGATGAGGGTGGCCATGCGGGCGATACCGCCCACCTCTTCAACCCCCTTTTCGCCCTTGATTTCGAAAGGCATGAGATGGCCATGCAGGTCGTTGAAAAAGAGAACCGTCAGGGATATGGGCTCAGCCGGCTGTTCCGGCGAAGACGCGCCGGCATGGCTCGCCAGAAGCACGAAAAAGAAGACAACCAGGAAAAGCCGCAAGCGTTTCAAGGCAAAGGGCATGCTTCCTCCACTTTTCACTTTCATCTTTCCACTTTTATCTCAGGCGGTGTTGGTTACGTTGTCTCCGCTTCAGGCTTCATCTTGTGTAATCCGATCCATTTGGCCGAGATGGAGGGAAACCCGCTGATGATCGAGGTGAGCACCGCAGCGGCATAGGGTATGGATTGCACGACCAGCATGATGACCCACACCTGCAAATCCAGGGAGGTGGATGCCTGGCGTAGATACACGCCGACGGCCGCGACCATCAGCACAAGCAAGGCCAGGGTCTCCTGCCAGGTATTGACCACCGCTTTGAGCAATGCGAGCCCGGAGGCCATTTTGGGGGTGCGGAAGAAGGGCTTGTTGCGGGTGAGAAATCCCATCAGGATCGCCTTGGCGATGGTGTGGGACAACGATAATCCGGCCAACACCGCTGCCATGGTCTGCGCCACGCTGGCCTCGACCCGGGTGCGGTAGAGGTAGATGATTTTGCTCACTTTGAAAGTAAACAAAGCCAGGGGCAGAACGGATAGGGCTATCAGCGGCGGATCGAATTGCTTGGGGGCGATGATCATGAGCGCCGACCAGACGATCGCGCCGGCATTGAAGAACAGGTTGATGCCGTCGGCAAGCCATGGCAGCCAGCCGGCCAGAAAGTGGTAGCGCTGGCCGATGGTCAGGCGATTGGACTTGCGTCCGATGAGATACCCCATGTGACGGCGCAGGATTTGGACGGCGCCATAGGCCCAGCGGAAGCGCTGTTTCTGATAGTCGGTGAAGGTGTCGGGCATTAACCCTTTGCCATAACTTTTGGCAATATAGATGGCATCATAGGCGCTTTCGAAAATCCGTAACCCCAATTCGGCATCCTCGGTAATGCACCACTCGCTCCAGGCGCCGCTCTCCTCCAGCACCTGGCGGCGCACCATGGTCATGGTGCCGTGCTGGATGATGGCGTTGCGCTCGTTGCGCGTCACCATGCCGATGTAGAAAAAGCCTTGATATTCGGAATAGCACACGGCCTTGAACGCATTCTCATTCCCATCGCGATAATCCTGCGGCGCTTGAACCAGCGCAATCCGTTCGTTGCTGAACTGGGGCACCAAGTCCCTCAGCCAGTTGGGTTCGACCTGGTAATCGCTGTCGATTACGGCGACGATGGTCGCCTTGGGATCGGTCTGCTTGAGCGCGAAGTTAAGGGCGCCGGCCTTGAACCCCGCCAGGGGATCCACATGAAAAAAGCGGAAATGGGCACCCAGTTTCCGACAGTGGGCTTCCACCGGCTGCCATACCTGGGGGTCCTTGGTGTTGTTGTCCACCACCACCACCTCAAAGCGCGGATAATCGATGGCGGCCAGGGCATTGAGGGTTTCG
This sequence comes from Desulfobacterales bacterium, assembly GCA_016218685.1. Taxonomy (GTDB): domain Bacteria; phylum Desulfobacterota; class Desulfobacteria; order Desulfobacterales; family Desulfosarcinaceae; genus Desulfatitalea. The sequence goes on from JACRDD010000042.1 coordinate 24,531, forward strand.
ATCATCATCTCGGGCGGCTCGTTATAGGCCGGCACATGGACGGAGACGTAGGGCAACAAATCTTCCGGCATCCAAACCGGATGGAAGGAACGCCGCCGCCGGGTGACCCACAGGGCTTCGGCCCATTCGTGGGCCTCGGTCAACAGCACGGCGATGACGCCGATCATGCCGAAGAACATCATGATCCCTACCACGACGGTCCTCACGGTGAGGTATTGGCGGATATAATCGTACACGATGAGCACCGCGGCCGTGGCCGCGAAGTAGGCGACCAGCGCCAGGAAGCTGCGGCCGCGGCGTCGGAGGGTGTCGCTGTCGTTGAGCAGCAGCCCCATCAGGATCATGGCCACGACGACGGAGATGCCGGCCAAAACATACCAGTTGGGAATCGCCACGATCGGCTCGCTGAAGGCGAACTTGGGGCGGCGATTCACATCGTATACGCCCCAATATGCCCCTACAGCCCCTTCGGTGACCCGTTTCCAGGGCTGATCGAAGGCCTCCATGATGTAATAGGTGTATTTTTCCTCTTCGGCCCGTTTGAGAAAACGGCGCAGGAAGGTGGCCTCGTTGGCGGTGGAGGCCACGGCGCCCTGCCGGGTGCGGCCATTGCTGGGCCAGCCGACCTCGGAGATCACGATGGGTTTATCTGGGAAGAGCACTTTAAGCTCATTGATCTTGTCCACCACGTAATCGACGGCGTCATCCAGATCGACCCCTTCCCAATAGGGCAACATGTGCACGGCCAGGTAATCCACATGCTCGGCCAGTTCCGGGTATTTCTTCCAAACATGCCAGGGTTCGGCCGTGCTCACCGGCACCCAGAGCGCTTTGCGCACGCGGTCCAGATAGCCGATCATCTGTTCGACCGGGATGTCGTTGCGCAGGATGGCTTCGTTGCCGACGATCGCCCGCACCACGTTGGTGTTGGCCTGGGCAACCTCAATCATGGTCTGGATTTCGTGTTCGTTGCGCTCCGGATCGTCGGCGATCCAGCCGCCCAGGGCCACATTGATGCCATGTTTTTTGGCCAACTCGGGAACCTTGACGATCGTGCCCTCTATCGTATAGGTACGGACGGCATGCGTCTTTCCGGCCAGAAGCGCCAGATCCTCGTCGATTTGGGCTTCATCGGGATATTTCTTGTCGATGGGGTTGTGCTCGGCGCGCATGGGCTGGAAAGAGAAGCCCTGGATGCGCGGCGGCCAGGGCGGCTCATCTTCAGGCTGGTTCATGTAAGCCCAAATACAAATCGCCAGGATGGCTACCGCTATACCTGTTACGAAATTGACACGTGTCATATGGAACCTAATCGAATCTTATCCCAGAATATTTAACGCTCATGGCGTTCCCGCTTCCTCCTCAAAGGGAAAAATTGGGTCCCCGGGGGCAAAAATGAGTCGCCAAAGCGTGTCCCTTTAACAATTTCGTTTCTAAAAAACCGGTTATTATTACCCTTTCCGTCGAAAAGCAACCAGGCATATGTTTTGCTTTTATGAATGCAATAGACTTGCCTGACGGACATGCAAAAGGCAAACCCAAAGCGAGGTTATCGATATGAAGAGACATGCCGTTCAAACTCGCATGGCAGAGCAACGCCTCAGTTTCGAAAGGCGTTCATTCGCCTACTCCAATCATATCCCCGAAAGACGTTCGGGCCGTGATCGACGGGACACTTTCGTATCCGTCGCCGTCGTTGCGGCACACTCACCCCACCACGTTCCACCCGCTAGCAAAAAGTGCTCCGGCGCGGTGCTTAAAATCGCAACCGACTGTTAAGCCCCTATCGGCCCCTTTTTTCATCCAAATAGCTGGATATCATAAATATTTCAACAAGGGAGCGATCCCCCTGAACAAGGGGACGCTTGACTTATATACTCCGGGGAGATACAAGGCGGGGCGCTTCGGGGGCGGACAAGCACTCACCAACGGAAGAGGGGTGAATTGGGCATGCTTCGATTGGGCTCTCCATCTGATCAATCCCGCGAAATGAATCTGGAAGACATCTTTTTTTCCCGTTTAAAATTAATGGTGATCATGGGCTATGGGTATCTCGAGAATTTCCCCTTGGGAGAGCGACGCCGTCAGGCTTTGCTGGAAAATGCCCTATACATGGCGCAGACCGCCATCGACTCGATCCGCCCGCCCGAGGATACAATCGCCGACCACATTTTTTATCAGAGAATCAAGCTGCTTGCGGTGATGCTGAGCGGTGTGGCCAAAGGTTTCCCCATGGGGGAGCATCGCCGGACGGCCCTGCGCGAGAATTTGGATAGCATCCGCCACACCCTGATGTTCAGCATGCCATCCGAAGAAGATCTCGCAATTCTGAAAGTCGCCTGACAGATCGTGACAGATCCAAACCGGATCTTGGTCCGGATCAGGAGTGCAATGAATATCCCCTGATCAGATCCTTGATCTGTTTTTTCTGCTCGGCGCTTAAACGGCCGAACTTCACGCAGCGGCGCTTGACCGACTGGTTGGAAAAGATCAGTTCGCCGGTGCTGTCATCGCACACGATTCTGCAAGGGACATGGACGGCGGAGTTCGGCCTGTCGGTGAGCAGGGTTACGGTCTGTTGATCTCGGCCTACCCTGTTGCCGCTTTCGATATAATAGAACGACAAACCGCCCATGCTGATGTCGTTGATCTGGTTCTTTCCCGAAGACAGATAGCGTCCCTGAACCACATAAATACCATCTTTCACCCGAAAGCGCCGCCGCTTGCGAAGGCGCAGGGTAAAAAAGCGTTTGATGATTTTGTGCATTGGAACCACCTATTCTAAAGGCGGATCGACGACAAATCCTGAGTCGTGAATACCTTCTCCAACGGTTTTAATTGTCAGTTCCTAGTCGATCCGGTTACCGAAAAAACAAAGCCCAACCGATAACGGGGCGCTTCCTCCGGAAGAGAGAATCTAAGACAGCTCGAGATAGAGTAAACGCCAATTTCTCTAACCGCCAATGCATCAATTCCATGATCAGGTAGGTGCCATCTACCAAGTATCAGAATTAGCAATTGCGGCAGAAAGCAACAGGTAGAGAACACGATACTTAGGCTAATTGGCAACGTGGAGTCAAGGATTCTCTAACGTCGTCTGAGGTTTCTATAGAAGGTTATGATTTTGTTAGAAATGCCCGGGGAAATTTGAATCGGGGATGGGCGTACGGACAGTTTCCGGAACGCTGCGCCCATCCCCAGCAGTGCAGAGGCAAACAACTACCAGCCTTTGGTGGTCAGAATGCTTTTCAATTTTTGTTCTGTCTGTTTGGCCACCAGCACCATTTTGCGCGCCTGGGCGTTTTTGATCTTTTCAGTGAGCACATTCAGATCGGCGGGCTTTTCCACGAAATCCATGGCGCCCAGCTTCATGGCCTCGACGCCTTTTTCCAGGGTGGCATGGCCGGTCAGCAGGATCACTTGCAAAGTCGGGTTTCTGGCCTTAATGGCCTTCAGGGTCTCGATGCCGTCCATGCCGGGCATCTTAAGGTCCAGGACGATGGCATCGTAAGTGCCGCTTTCCACCTCCTGCAATGCCGCCTGGGCCGAATCGGCAGTGGTCACTTGCATGCCCCTGGCCGTCATGCGTTCGGACATCACCGTCAAAAAATCCTTCTCGTCATCCACCAACAAAATTTTTTCGGTCATATCATTGCTCCTTTCGACTGCGTGTCCGTCGGCCCTGTACTGGCCAAGGTCAGCGGTTGGATAGGGTTATTGCCATACACCCCAGGGTACCATCCAGATGGTATTCGGCACCCACGGCGTTTAAAAGGTCGGTTTCGTTCTCGCCGGGAAAATTAGCGGCTGCCGCCAGCCTGGCGGCATCCAAGGCTTCAAATTCAATGCGGCCACCGTCCGGTATCCTGGTCACCTTTACCGTGAGGGTTTTGCCGGACCCCATGTACTGCAGGCAGATGCTCAGACAGCGCCCCAAAAGGGTCAGCAGCAAATATGGGGCGGTGGTTACCGGGATCGTAGCGCCTTCGGGACATACTTGCAGCGTCACCTGGCGCATGGCCGCCTCGCGCTGGGACAGGACGTTCAGCAGGGCCGCGATTTCATTCAGATCGATGGCCTTGACAGGCTCATCCACGCTGTGGGCGAAGCGGTTGAGGTTTTTGATGATGCCGTCGGCCCGGGTGATCTGGTCCGCAATGCGGCCGGTAACGGTTTTAAAGCGCGCCGGATCGATGGGCAGCCCTTTGTCGGCCATCTGCAAGTAGTCGTCCAGCAAGCCGGCATTCTCCTTGATAATGGCCAGGGCATTCTTGAGCTCGTGGGAGATGGAGGCCGTGGTGCGGCCGAAATAGGTCAGGCCGCTTTGTCCCACGCGATTCGGTCCAGCGTTCATTGGCTATTCCCCCTATTCTTGGTCAGTTCACGCATCAGCCGGACCAGGTCCTCGATCTCCACGGGTTTGACCAGGTAGCATCGTTCACCGGATTCGCAGGCCACGGTTTCGAAATCTTTTTCCGATCCATACCCGGTCAAAAAGATGAACTTCATGTGGGGATAGAGCGCCTGCATGCGGGCTTTGAGTTCCAGGCCGCCGATCTTGGGCATCTTCAGGTCCAGCACCGCCAGATCGTAATGACTTTTGGCCGCGCATTCCAACGCCTCCTGGCCTGAATTCACCCAATCTGCCTCGATGCCGCGCATGTCCAGCCGTTCGGCCAGGGCCGAGGCCAGATCCGTTTCATCATCCACCAGCAGCACCCTCATGGTTTCTCCCTTTCAAGATGCCAATGTCGGTCGGCAGGTGAATCGTAAAGCAAGTGCCCTTGCCCGCTTCACTCGTCACATCGATGCGTCCGCCGATCTCATGAACCAGGTTGTAGGTGATGGAGAGCCCCAGGCCGGTGCCCCCTTTGCCGGTTTTGGTCGAGAAAAACGGCTCGAAAATGCGATGGACATCCTCAGCCGGTATACCGCAGCCGTCGTCGCAAAAGCTCAAGACAACGCCTTGGGCGCCGTCTTCCGGCCGGACCTGGACCCGCAAATGACCGCCATCTTCAACTGCCGCGAAGGCATTGTTGACAATGTTGAGAAAGATCTGCTGGAGCTTGCCCCGGTCGCTGCGGATGGCGATCCAGGCAGGGGAGACATCCACATCAATGTGAATGTCGCGCACTTGAGCCTCTTTGTCTACAAAGCTGAAGACCTCCCGCACCAGTTCGTCCAGTTGCACATCCTCCACCGTGGCCTCGAGATTTCGGGCAAAGGTAAGCAGCCGTTTGGTAATTTTACCGGCCCGTTTCACCGATCCCAGGATGGAATCCACCAGGCCTATGAGCTTGGCGTCACCGGCATACAACTGCTTGATGGTGAACAGATCCTTGATGAGCCCGGCTTTCTCGTTGATGATGGCCAGTGGGTTGTTGATCTCATGGGCCACACTGGCGGCCATGCGGCCGATGCTGGCAAGCTTGTTGCTGTACTCCAGGTGATGCAGGCTCATGAGCCTTTTTTCGTCGGCCAGGTGAATGTTATGCACCATGTAAGTGGCGGTACCCAGGATAACGCCTAAGATCAGCGTAACGCTGAAGACCAGAAAGAGAATGAGTTCCAGGCGCGTGCGGTGCCAGCCGCGCATGAGGTCCTGCTGCTTCTTGACGATCATCAGGATAAAGGGCGTATCCTCTATGAAGCAGTAACCGATCTGCAGCCGTTCACCGGTTTCGTTGACCCCATACACCACCTGGGTGGACGGATGGTATTCGGGCACAGGCAAACTCATGGTTTCGAGCACGCTTCCGAAGGTGCGCGAATGGGTCTGGAGAACGCCGCGGCCATTGACCATGAAGGCATCCCCCAAACCACCCAGCTCCATGTTGGCCAAAAGGTCCTCGAAAGGCCCGATGCCCAGGGAGGCCCGCAGCACCTGGAACGACCCGTTGGACATGTTCTGGCGCACGGCGATGATCATATGCGGCACCTGGCGAAATCCCAGGAAGACATCGCTGACATAGACGCCCCGGTCCACCACCATCTGGAACCAGGCCTGCTCGTGGTAATCTTTGTCCTGGAGGCTGAATGGCCCGACATAGGTCTCTTGTTGACCATCGGCGCCTATGACCCCCAGATCCATGAAGCCGCCACCGAAGCTTTTTTGCAGCCCCTCCAGAATGGTGGCCAGACGCGCCGGGTCGGTGAGCGCCTGAGGCGGGTTGTCCCGCACGATGAAATCCAGAGCCGCCCTGCGCTCGGCCAGGAAAAAACCCACCACCCGGCGGGTGTTGGAAACCAGCCGAGCGGCCCGCAACCGAAACTCCGATTCAAAGGCCTGCTCAGTCACCTTATAATCCACCAGGGTGATGAAGATCAGTGGAAGCAAGGAGACGATACCCGTGAGCAGCACGGACCACTTCCAGATGCGCCGGTAGTTGAACAGGTAGCGGGAAGTGCCGGGTGAATCGGGGCGCACCTTCCAGAAATCCGGTTTTATGCTGGACAACAGGTTCATGCTTTCTCTTTCGGAGCCCAACCCTCAGCAGAGGACCTATTCCTCATCCATTTCCAAGCTGCACTCTACCCGCGCGCCATATTCTTCTGTTTGATCTTCTCGTTGGCCCGCCGGATGGTGGCGCTCAGCTCTTCCACATCCACCGGCTTTTGCAGATACGCGAAGGCCCCCAGGCCCATGCAAGTGTTACGATCGGCCTCGGAACCGTGGCCGGTGAGAATGATCACCTCGATCTCCGGCTGGCTCTCCTTGACCCGGCGCAGCACTTCGATGCCATCGATGCCCGGCATCTTGAGATCCAGGATCATCACGTCGGGTTCGTCTTCGCGCACCACCTCCAGGGCCGATTCGCCGTCGTAGGCCACGGCCGAACCCAGGTCGCGCATGAGCAACCGCTCGGATAAGGTCTGCACGAACTCCCGTTCGTCATCCACCAGAAGTATTTTGGAAGGCATATTAAAATCCTGTCTGCGGTAAATATCCGCCTGGTAGAAACCGGGCCCCACCTTGGTCTCGACCGCTTGAACGCCGGCCACCTTGCCGGCGATGGTCTTCAGCTCACTCTCCAGCCGGCTGAGCATCAGCACATGCTTGTTGATGGTCAACTCCACCCGCCCTTCCCTGGCCTGGACCCCCACCTGATGGCCCTCCTGCACCAGAGCCGCCTCCACCTGGGCTGCCAGCAGGAAATCTTCCACTGCCCGCTGGCCGCGGCTGGTCATGCGCACCACGGAAGAAGCGGCATTCTGGGCAATGGCGTCGGCGATCTCCTGGGCTTCCATCTTGTCGGTGGGCAGCACCATGTCGTAGAGCGCGGGAGCCCAGGGATCCTGAGTATGATGCAGCGCAAGGACCCAGGCGGCGCGGTCTTCTTCCTGTTTGTGAATCAATTTGAGCGCCTCGTTCTCCTTGACCTGCAGCGTCTTGGCCGCCGTGGCCACGCGTGACTTGAGATCGGCGATGAGGCAGACCCGCAGCACATGGCTGATCTCTTTGGGGATCAGATGGCCGGCAAACCCGTGGATCACCAGGTTATCGGCCGCCAAGGTGCGTGCCATGGCCATACGCAGGTGGGCCATGGCACGCTCCCGCTCGTGGGTGAATTTGTTGAACACCGAGGTGCGCGCCGAAAAAGCGCGCTCGATTTTGGTTTCGGGAATTCCCGACTGCCGGCTGGCCGCCGCAACGAGTTCGGTGTCGCTCACCAGTCGATATCCGGTTTGAGCGCTCAGGGCGCGCACCACCGCTTCTTCATTGCAAAACGTTCCGCTAAAAATGGTAATGACCGACATGTGCTTCTCCCCTTGACGGCGATTAGTTCTCCACTGCTAAATGGCAAACGGTGAGCAACGGACAGGCCTGCTCCGCGCTCTGACGATGGGATTCGGGATGCACCGCCGTAATGGCTTTTTCCATGGTCGGGAAGATATGGTCTTCGCCGATCTTCTCCGGCAGGTGCGTCCGCCGAAACACCTTTAGCACTTCTTCGTTGACCCCGCTCAACGAAATGTCTACCCCCGCGCTGCGGATGCGGTCCACCAGCAGGGAGAGCGTCTCTTCCCCCGAGGCGTCGATATCGTTGATGCCGTTGGATACCAGGATGATATGCTTCAAACCGGGCTTGGCGCGCATGATCTCCATCATCTTGTCTTCCAGGTAACTGGAGTTGGCGAAGAAGAGCGGCCCGTCGAAACGCACCATGGCCACATGCTCGCACTCTTTTAACCCGTGGGTGGAAACGCAGCGCAAGGCATCGTCTGCAGCCCGCGCCAGGGATACCACTTTGGGGCGCATGCTCTTATACAAAAAAACGCCCAGAGACAACACCACGCCGATCATGATGCCCTTGTCCAGATGGGGCGCGAAGGCCAACGTGGCGATGAAGGAGATGATAGAGATGGCGCCGTCGTACCACTTGGCATGCCAGGCATGCACGAAGCCCGTTATATTGACCAATCCGATAACGGCCATCATGATTACGGCCGCCAGAACCGATTGGGGCAAATGGTAGAGCAGCGGCGTGAAGAACAGCAGGGCGACCACCACCATCAGACTAGTGAAAACGCTGGAAAGGCCTGTGACCGCCCCGGCCTGGAGATTGACCGCCGATCTGGAAAAAGATCCGGAAGTCGGATAGCCCTTGCCGATAGCGCCGAACAAGTTGGCCAACCCCTGGCCGATCAGCTCCTGATTGGGATCGAGCCGCTGGCCGGTCTTGCCGGCCATGGCCTTGGCGATGGAGATGGCCTCCATGAAGCCCAGCAGGGAGATGATGGCTGCAAATGGGAACAAACGGCCTATGATGGCCAAATCCAGCTTGGGCATCGAAAAGGCGGGTAACCCCTTGGGTATGTCGCCTACTACCGATCCGCCGCCGTTCATGACGATGCGGTCCGTTGCCAGGACACTATTGCCGACGCGGATGTGCCAGCGACGGCCGTCGGTCGGGGTACCGGCGGGCAACTCCTCTTCGGGATAAAAAACCAAAGAGCCGCCGTTTTGGCGCGCGGCCCTGAAGATCATGGTGCGCAACGCTTTCCGGGCCGCCTGGGCTTGATCCTTCAATTTTTGCATGCGGACCTGAATCACTTCGACATCGTGGCGCGCATCGATGACCCCAACATCATTATGGGATTCGCCGGCCGCGGTCAGGTTTTGATAAATATCGGTCCGCTCCTTGGTAAGCCCGGCCATTTCCTGCGTGGCTGCGTTGAATTGGGCGATCAGCGCCTGGGCCTTGGATGAATCGATCGCCGAGACGTTAATGGCCTGGTTATGCTCGAATCCGGTGGTCCAGGAGATCAGGGTGGTGACCACCACGGCCACCAGCACGTTGGGGATGCGCGGTGCAATCTTTTTCAGCCCGTACATGATGCCGAAGGCAAACACGCCCATGAAGAGCGTCGGCCAGTGGATATAGTGGCCGGCGGCCTGGATCACGCGCCAAATGGTTTCGTAGTGATGCTTGGCCTCGTCCACGTTCACGCCGAACATTTTGGAAAGCTGGGAGGAGGCGATGATGATGGCGGCCGCGTTGGTAAACCCGTTGACGACTGGATGGGAGAGGAAATTCACGACCAGCCCGAGACGCAAAATGCCTAAGCTGAGCTGAAAGAGCCCCACCATCATCGCGAGCATGATCGCATAGGCAATATATCCCTCGCTGCCGGCGGTTGCCAGGGGCTCCAGCGATGCCGCGGTCATCAGCGACACCACGGCCACCGGCCCGGTGGCCAGTTGCCGGCTGGAACCGAACAGGGCCGCCAGCATGGGCGGCAGGAATGACGCATAGAGGCCGTAGTAGGCCGGCAGCCCGGCCAGTTGGGCATAAGCCATGGACTGGGGGATCAACACCAGGGCCACGGTCATCCCGGCGATGGCGTCGGCCTTGAGCGCGCCCAAGTCGTAATCCTTGAACCATTTGATGAAGGGAAAAATCTTGCCAACCATCTTCAACTCCTGAACTCTGAAGGATTTTTTCGCAACAGGACGCGGCACGACTGGACCACATCCTCGTACAGCACGCCTGCGTCGTACAACCGATAGGTGTGAAAACGGATCAAGCCATCCACCATGGTAAAAAGGATCATGGCCATGCGCCGGGCCGGCATTTCGCGGATGGAGCCATCCTTTTGGCCGGCCAGGATCGCCTGCTCGAATATATCGATCAGGCAGTCGTAGATCGCCTCCAGGCAGTCGCGGCATTCGGGGTTCACCTGGGCCAGTTCGTAGGCGTCGTGGCGGTGGAGCAGCATGAAGCGATCCTCCATCTGGGAGGCCATTTGCAGGTAAAATGCGATGGCCTGCTCCACCATGTCCAAACCAGAGGAAAACTGGTGCTCATTGCGGTAACGCGAGAACAGGGCGACGATATCCTCCCGGAAAGCCTTCAAGATGGCAAGGAAGAGCGCCTCCTTGGTGCTGTAGTGATAAAAGATGGTCCCCTGGGCCACGCCGCTGATCTTGGCCAGCTCGGCCATCGAGGCGTCTTTGTACCCCTTGATGGCCAGCAGGTGGGTGGCGACCTGTAAGATATCCTCTTTGCGCGACATAGATAACCTTTATACTGAGTACTCAGTCAGTTTTTCCAATCTTTATTTAATTGCCCGGCGGATGTCAACAGGATTTTCTGATGTATTGCCAATCCTGGCGAGATCACTTATAAAATCCATATCTATTGTATAAGGAGCACCAATTATCATGGGCGCCAATGACCGCAGCGATATTCGTCCGGGTATGGATGTTGAGATCGTTCTGAAGCAAGACCAACGCTCGGGCCGCCTGACCCGCGGCATCTTCCGGGATCTGCTGACCCGCTCACCCCATCACCCCCATGGTATCAAAGTGCGTCTGGAGGACGGACAGGTCGGACGCGTGAAACATATCCTCACCCTTTAGGAGCAGGGGCGTATGGCCATACGCCCCTACCGGACACCATGACATTCGACCGGCTTAGCGCTCGAACCCTGGCCCTGGATCTGGAAGTCTCCAGGTCGGGCAGCCGTTTGCGCCGCATCGGCGCCCTCTTTCAGGAACGACCGTTCGAGTGGGCCGAAGGTCAGGGGCCGGTATCCGAGGCTCTGGCCGCCCTGGATGCCTTCGGACATTCGGCGACCTTCGTGCTGGGTCACAATATCCTGCGCCACGACCTGCCCCTGCTCCAGGCCCTGGCTCCAGGCATGCGGCTGCTCAGCCGGCCGGTGATCGACACCCTTTTGCTTTCGCCCCTGGCCTTTCCCCAGAACCCCTACCACCGCCTGGTGAAAGACTACAAGCTGGTGCGTGCGGCCCTCAGCGATCCCTTGCAAGATGCCCGCCTGGCCCTCGCGCTTTTCAAGGACCAGTGGCAGAGTTTCGGCAGCCAGGCGCAGGAGAACCCCCAAATACTCTCGGTCTACCGCTTCTGCTTCGAGCAAAGCCGTTTCGGCGCTTTCAGCGGCGACGGGCTGGCGCAGCTCTTCGCGGCCCTGGGCGCGCCGCCCCTTGCGGGCGTATCCCAAGTGGAAGATATCTTCCGGCACCTGACATCGGGCAACGTCTGCCGCCAGGCCGCGGCCGGCGTCATCGCCCAACTGGCCACCGCCCCGCCTACCGCCCCTATCGCGGCTTATGGACTGGCCTGGCTGCGGGTGGCCGGGTCCAACTCGGTCCTGCCCCCCTGGGTGCGCCACCAGTTCCCCGGCATCGTGCCCTTTCTGACCCGCTTGCGCGACCAGCCCTGCGGCGATCCCGCCTGCGACTACTGCCGGACGATGCACGATCCCGACACCCAGCTCCAGCGCTTCTTCGGTTTCGAGGCCTTCCGCCCGGCGCCCAAAACGTCCGACGGCCACAGCCTGCAAAGAGAAGTGGTGCTGCACGGCTTGCGCGACCAGCCCCTGCTGGCCATCCTGCCCACCGGCGGCGGCAAGTCGTTGTGCTACCAGTTGCCGGCCCTGGTGCGCCACATGCGCCGGGGGCAGCTCACCGTGGTGCTCTCGCCCCTGCAAGCCCTGATGAAAGACCAGGTGGACAACCTGGTGGCCAACACGGGCACTCCTTTTGCTGCGGCCATCTACGGCCTGCTCACACCCCCCGAGCGGGGCGAAGTGATGGAACGGGTACGCATGGGCGACATCGCCATCCTGTATATCTCCCCTGAGCAGCTTCGCAGCCGCTCGGTGCGCGAGGTCCTGTCCCAGCGCGAGATCGGCTGCTGGGTTTTCGACGAAGCCCACTGCCTCTCCAAGTGGGGCCACGATTTCCGGCCCGACTATCTTTACGCGGGACGCTTCATCCGCGAGTTCACCCAGGCCCAGCAACTGCCCATGCCGCCCATGAACTGCTTCACGGCCACGGCCAAGCCCGATGTCATCGAAGAGATTACGGCCTACTTCCAGACCGAGCTGAAGCAAACGCTGCATCTTTTCGAAGGGGGCGTGGAGCGCGGCAACCTGATCTTCGACATCATCCCGGTTTCCGAAGCCCAGAAGCCGGAACAGACCCTGGCTATTGTCCAGCGCCACCTGGAGGGCCAGGACACGGCCAGCGCCATCGTCTACGCGGCCCGGCGCAAAACCACCGAGCAGATCCGCGACTACCTGGTGCAAAAAGGCATGACGGCCGAAGCCTTTCACGCCGGCCTGGAAGCCCACGACAAGCGCCGCATCATCGAAGCTTTCGTGGCCGGCCAGGTGCCGGTGATCTGCGCCACCAACGCCTTTGGCATGGGCATCGACAAGAGCGACATCCGCCTGGTGCTGCACTACGATCTGCCCGGCTCGCTGGAGAACTACTTGCAGGAGGCCGGACGGGCCGGACGCGATCTGAAGCCCGCCCACTGCATCCTGCTCTACGACCCCCAGGACGCCGAAACCCAGTTCTCCCTGGGGGCCTATTCCGAAATCCAGCGCCGGGAGATCCAACAAATCCTGGGCTGCCTGCGCCGCGCCAAGCGCAACCGCGACAACGACATCGTCATCACCACCCAGGAGTTGCTGCGCGACGAGGAGCTGGCCGCACTCTTCGATCCCCAGGACGGGGCCAACGACACCCGCGTGCGCACGGCCCTGGCGTGGCTCGAACGGGCGGGCCTCCTGGAGCGCAACCAAAACCTCACCCAGGTGTTCCAGGGCAAGCCGCTGGTGAAAAGCATCGCGGCCGCCGAGGAGACGCTAAAGCGGCTGAACCTCTCCCCCACCGGCGAGCAGCTATGGCGCGGCATCCTGGCGGTGATGTTCAACGCTCCGCCCGACCAGGGCCTCAGCGCCGACGACATCGCCGAACGGCTCTTCTCTTCCGCCGATCAGTTGCGCCGCCTGGAGCGAAGCAGTGGCCTGACCCCGGCCCAGATGGTGATCCAGGCCATGCACGACATGGCGGATGCGCGGTTGCTGGACAAGGGGCTGATGCTCTCGGCTTTTCTGCAGACCAAGGGCACCCGCAATGCCCGGCTGCTCCTGGCCCAGGTGGGTGACCTGGAGCAGCGACTGCTCAAATTGATGCAGGAGGAGGCCCCTGACGCCGAAAACGGCGAGTGGCTGACGCTGGACCTCAGCCGCGTCAACCAGCGGCTTCAGAACGACGGCGCGCCCAGCGATGTGGTCACCTTGCGCCACCTGCTCAAGGGGTTGGTCGGCGACGGAAAGGGCCTGGCCGGCTCCCATGGGGCTGTGGAACTCAAGCACATCGGCCGCAACCGCTATCGGGTGCAGTTGCGCCGTGGCTGGCAAACTATCGTCGAGACGGCTGCTTTGCGCCGCAACGTGGCCGCCCTGATTCTGGGCGAACTGCTGGCCAAGGCCAAAGGCGCGGCAGAGGCGGACAAGGAGACACCCGGCGAGCTATTGGTGGAGTTCGGCGCCGAAGATCTGGCCGCGGCCATCCGCCACGATCTGCTGCTCCACGCCCAGGTGAGCAAACCCCTGGCGGCCATCGACCGGGGCTTGATGTTCCTTCACGAGCACAAGATCGTCACCTTGCAAAACGGATTGGCGGTCTTCCGCCAGGCCATGACCATCCGTCTGAACCCCAGCGAGCGCCGGAGGCAGTATACCGTGGGCGACTTCAAGCCCCTGGCGGCCCACTACCGCGAGCGGCGCTTCCAGGTGCATGTCATTGTGGAGTACGCCCAGTTGGCCATGGAGCAACTGGCTCGGGCACTGGGGTTGGTGCTCGATTACTTCGCCATGCCCCGCATGGCTTTCATCCAGAAGTACTTCGCCCACCGCCAGGAGATTTTAGAACGGGCCACCAGCGTCGACTCCTACCGCCGCATCGTGGAAGCGCTGCACCACCCGGTGCAGATCGACATCGTGGGCCGGCCGACGGAGGCCAACCTGTTGGTGCTGGCCGGACCAGGGGCGGGCAAGACCCGGGTGGTGGTCCACCGCTGCGCTTACCTGCTGCGCGTGGAGCGCGTACCCCCCAGCCGGATACTGGTGATGTGCTTCAACCACCACGCGGCCGTGGCCCTGCGCCGGCGGCTGCATGACCTGGTCGGTCCCGATGCCCGGGGGGTCACGGTGGCCACTTACCACGGAGCCGCCCTGCGCCTGGCCGGGCTCTCCATGCGCGAGTGGCTGGCCGGCCGGGAATCGGCCGATATCATCGACTTCGACGCCCCCCTGGCCGCGGCCGTGGCCCTGCTCAAGGGTGAAGCGCCCCTGGCCGGCCTGGACGGCGACACCCTGCGCGAGCAATTGCTGCAAGGCTTCAGCCACATCCTGGTGGACGAGTACCAGGACATCGACCAGGCCCAGTACGACCTGGTCTCGGCCATCGCCGGCCGCACCCGGCCCGAGGCCGAGAACCGCCTGGCCATCCTGGCCGTGGGCGACGACGACCAGAACATCTATGCTTTCCGGGGCGCCAACGTGGGCTTCATCCAGCGCTTCCGGCAAGACTACCAGGCCGACCCCATCTATATGGTGGAGAACTTTCGCTCCAGCGCCCACATCATCGCCGCGGCCAACCAGCTCATCGCCCACAACCGCGACCGCATGAAGGGCGACCACCCCATCCGCATCGATCGCCAGCGCGCGGCCGAACCGGCCGGCGGTCCCTGGGCGGCCCTGGACCCCGTGGCCCAGGGCCGGGTGCAGCGTCTGGTGGTGCAAAACGCCTCCCACCAGGCCGCGGCCGTATTCCAGGAGCTATCGCGCCTCACCGCCCTTTCGCCCGATCTGAATTGGGAAAACTGCGCCGTGCTGGGCCGCACCAACGAGAGCCTCACCGCCGTGCGCGCCTGTTTCGAATCCCAGGGAGTCACCGTGCGGCGCAACCTGGCCCAGCCCCTGCCCTTGCCGCGCGTCCGGGAGATCCATGGTTTTCTGGAAAGCCTGAAGCAGATTGAAAACCAGATCCACGCCGCCTCGGAGCTGAACGGCCTGTTGCCCGAAACCGGGGCCAACCCCTGGGCCGCGCTGCTGGCCGAATGGCACGCCGCCTATGGCCTGGAAACCGAAGACGCCCAACTGCCGGTGCAGTTCTACGTGGATTGGCTCTACGAAGCATTGGCCGAGCAACGGCGCGAGCGCACCCTCGGCCGGGGCCTCTTTCTCAACACCATCCACGCTGCCAAGGGCATGGAGTTCGACCACGTCTTCATCCTCGACGGCGGCTGGCACTTGTCGCCCGAACGCAGTAAGCAAGAAGAAGAGCGCCGCCTGCTCTACGTGGGCATGACCCGCGCCCGTCAAACCCTCTGCCTGCTGGAGCTCAAGCCCCAGGGCAATCCCTTGATCCGTGACCTGAGCGGCGACGCCCTTCTCCACAGGCAGGCCGCCCCCCAGGGCGAAACTACCGCGGAAGCCACCGCGCAACGCTACGATCTGCTCGGACTCAAGGATATCTTCCTGAGCTACGCCGGCACCTTCCCACCGTCGCACCCCATCCACGCCCACCTGGCCCAACTGGCCGCGGGCCATCGTTTGCACCTTGCCGCCGCCGGCAGCGGCGTGGAAGTACGCGACCCGGAGAACTTCCCCGTAGCCCGGCTCTCCAAAGAAGCCGCCGCCCTGTGGGCCCCAAGATTAGAAGATATCCTCGAAGCCCGCGTGGTCGCCATGCTCCGCTGGCGAGCCGACGACGCCAGCGGTGACTATCGCTCTCTGGCCCGAACGGAGGCTTGGGAAGTACCGATCATCGAGATCGTCTCGCGTTGAGAATTGACAATAACCGCCACAAGTATTACTCATACCGGTAATACTCATATTCGCGATTGGAGGTTCATCATGAGGGTCACCACCAAAGGGCAAGTCACCATTCCCCAGGAGGTCCGCGAAAAACTCGGCATCACCCCTGCCGTCGAAATCGATTTCGTGGAAGAAAAAGGTCGATTCTATTTGGTTAAGCGCTGCGGCGAGTCCAAACGTATCCGCAAATTTGGTGGATTGCGGGGGGTCGCGAATGTCAAAATGAGCACCGATGAAATCATGGCGTTGACCAGGGGAAACAAATGAGGGGCGTGCTCGTCGATTCGAATGTCATTCTGGATGTTTTTTTGGACGACCCGAAATGGGCCGACTGGTCTGAATCCCGACTGGAGGCGTGCAGCGACAGCGCCCCGCTCTTCATCAATGCGATCATTTATTCCGAGATATCGATTGGTTTTACATCCATAGAAGCGTTGGAAACTGCTGTCGGTAAGGCCGGCTTCCAAATATTGGAAATCCCCAAAGAGGCTCTTTTTTTAGCGGGAAAGGCCTACCTTCAATACAAGCGAAGCAAAGGCGCGAAAGCGGCGCCATTGCCCGATTTCTTCCTCGTCGCCCAGGCCGCGGTCTTGCAACTGGACCTGTTGACCAGGGATGTTTCAAGATATCGAACCTATTTCCCGACGGTACGATTAATCTCACCCTGAACCCTATTTTTGACTATTTGGTCTGGGCCAAACGCTTGAGGCGTGAAAGCGTCGGCCAGGAGAAGTCGTCCCGGCTGCACGGGAAAATGGCGTTGTTGGTGAAGATCGGATCGGCGGCCAGGTCGTAGCGCGAGGCAGCCACGGCGGCCGGCCAGAGGCGCGTGCCGGGGATGGGGGTGTAGTGGGCCAGGATGGGGGTGATGCCGGCCGCCTGCACCACCCGGATGGAGCGCTCCACGGCTGCGACGGTCTGATCCGGCAGCCCTACCAGGAGATAAGCCCCCACCTGGTCGGGGACGAAACCGGCGGCTCTCAGATGGCCCACCGCCTGTCGGAACTCCTCTTCGGTCACCTTGCCATCCAGTTCTTCGCGCGCCTCGAAGGCCGTGGTCTCCAATCCCAGGCGCAGGGTATGGAAGCCGGCATGAAACATCAGGTCCGCCGTTTCGGCGCTGATCTCCCGGATGTGCAGAGCATTTGGGGTGTGGAAGTAAAGTCTTCGCTTGCTGCGGACGATGCCTTCGAGCAGCGGCAAGGCATGGCGCCGGGCATCGACCAGCAGGGCGTCGTCGTAGAAGGCGAAGTCAACCACGCCGTGGCGCTCGTGCCAGAAGAGAATCTCGGCCAGCACCGATTCCGGCGAGCGTCGGCGCCGCACGGGCTCCAGCAAGCGGGCGGCGCAGTAAGCGCAGTCGAAGGGACACCCCCGGGCCGTAAGCAACGGCACATAGGGCAGACGGCGTTGCAAATCGAAGGCCGGATAGGGTTGTGCATCCAGCTCGTCGAGATCGGCCAGGGGTGCGCCGGACCAGCCGGTGTGGGTTTTGACCAGGGCCCAAAGGCTTTGGCCCCGGTCGGTGACGACCTGATCCGCGCCGCTGTAGGCCCGGGCGTGGTCCGTACATAAGCGGGCATAGATGCCGCCCAGTATCAGGGGTGTCTTGGAAAAGCTCGCCTTCAGCTCCCGGATGGTCTCGAAGACGCCCGGATACCAGTAGGTCATCAGCGATGTCACCAGGATCAGATCAGGCGGCGGGTCCAAGGCCGCCAGGTCGGCGCGCAGCCATTCGGGCCGAATACCGTAACGGCTGTAGGTTCGGGCGATCTTCTCCAGCCCCCTGGGATGGGGGATGGAGCTCTTCAGGTAAGGCCCCCGGCCGTGACGCGCCGAGGGATCGGTCGGCGCCAGATTGGGATGGAAGCGGTCCAGGCAGTCAATGTAAGTAACGTTGGCCCCCCAGGCGCGCAGCAGTGCCGCCAGGCTCAGCAGCCCATAGGGTTTGGCCCAGACATCATAAGCCGCAAAATCGTGAATCCAGGGATTGACGAGCAGTATATGCGGAGCGCAGCTGTTGCGGGCTTCAGGACTCATTCTTTGAAATATTGCATGGAAGTCTTCTTGAGTTCGCGGCGGCTGAAGAGCAGCTCGTAGTCATGGACTTCGGCCTTCTCCGCCATCTTATCGGCCGTGGCCCGGCATCCGTCCTCGTCCTTGCCGTGGACCATGGTATAAAGGTTGTAAGGCCATTGGGGCGTCGGATCGCGGCGGTAGCAGTGGGAGACGGCCCGGAACGAGGCCATTATCTTGCCCACGGCATCGATGCGCGCCTCGTCCACCCGCCAGGCCACCATGGCATTGGAGTGGAAACCCGACTTCTGATGGCGCAATGTGGCGCCGAAGCGCCGGATGATGCCCCGTTCCACCAGATCGTTCAGGATAGCCAGCAGCTTTTCTTCGCTTATCTCCAATTGGCTCGCGATGTGTGCATAGGGCCGCCCCACCACGGGCATGTCGCCCTGAACGGTGGCGATCACCCGCTTCTCCAATTCCGTAAGTTGCTCTACCATGCCCTTGATCCTTTAGCTTTGACTGCTTCTACTTCTTCTCCGGAAACAACCTTAGTATCCCCTCTTCCGATGCCGCGCAAACGCCCCGTTCGGTGATAAAACCGGTCACCAGCCGCGCCGGGGTCACATCGAAGGCCGGATTGGCTGCCGGGCTTCCGGCCGGCGGCACAAGCACGCGTTCGGTCTGGTTCGGTCCCAGGCCCTGCACGAAGCGCACTTCGTCGGCCGAGCGCTCCTCGATGGGGATCTCGCGCAGGCCGTCGCGCCGTTCCCAGTCAAAAGTGGAAGAGGGCAAGGCCACATAGAATGGGATGTGATTGTCCCGGGCCGCCAGGGCCTTGAGATAGGTGCCGATCTTGTTGGCCACATCGCCGGTGCGGGTGGTGCGATCGGTGCCCACGATCACCAGGTCCACCCGGCCGTGCTGCATGAGGTGGCCGCCGGCATTGTCGGTGACCACCGTGTGGCGGATGCCGGCCTTGCCCAACTCCCAGGCGGTAAGGCGTGCGCCCTGATTGAGCGGTCGAGTCTCGTCCACCCACACATGCAGGTCGATGCCCTGTTCGTGGGCCACGTAGATCGGCGCGGTGGCCGTGCCCCACTCCACGCAGGCCAGCCAGCCGGCGTTGCAGTGGGTGAGGATGTTCACCGGTGCGCCGTTTTTGGCCCGGCTGACGGCCGCGATCAGCCGGGCGCCATGCTCGCCGATGCGGCGGCAGCGCGCCACCTCTTCCGCGTCGATGGTTGCGGCTTCGCGCCAGGCGGCCGCCATGCGTTCCAGAGGCGAAACAGCCGATTGCACTGCCGCCGATACCCGCGCCACGGCCCAGGCCAGATTCACCGCGGTCGGCCGGGCCGCCGCGATGCGTTGGCAGTATTTCACATAGGTCGCCTCGTTTGCGGCAGTATGCAAGGCGATCAGCACGCCGTAGGCACCGGTCACGCCGATGAGCGGCGCTCCGCGCACCACCATCTCCACGATGGCCTCGATCACCTGATCCACGGTGGTTAAGTCGAGAATTACGAGTTCATGGGGCAGCCGGCGCTGGTCGATGACCTTCACCGTGCGGCCGTCAGCGTCCAGCCAGATGGGCCGCAGTTGTTTACCGTCCACAATCATTATGGGAACCTTTCGCTATTGCTCATCCAAAAACAACGGCACGATGTTGAAGGCCGCCACATCGACCAGGCCCATGTCCGTAATCTTCAGGGCCGGAATCACGGGCAGGGCCATGAAGCTCAGGGTCATGAAAGGGTCGGGCAGCATCGACCCCATATGCCGGGCCGCGGCCAGCAGTCCGTCCAGTCCGGCGCACACCGTGGCCATGGGCTGGTCGGACATCAGTCCGGCGATGGGCAGCGCCAGTTGCGCCGTCACCTGCCCCGCTTCCACGGCCACCAAACCGCCGACCATGGCCACCAGGGCGGCCACGGCGGCATGCATGTCGCCATCGGTGGCGCCCACCACCACGATGTTATGCGAATCGTGGGCCACGGTAGCGGCCAGGGCGCCGCGGGTCAACCCAAAACCGCGGATGAAACCGATGCCGGTGCGGCCACTGCCCTGGTGGCGCTCGACCACCGCGATCTTGAGCAGATCCCGCTTCGGGTCGGCCACGGCCAGGCCATCGATAATACGGGCATCCGCCACGGTGCCGCGGGTGACAATCTGCTGGGGAACCGTTTCGATCACCCGCACCCGGCGGCCCCGGGCCGCAATCTTAAAATCGATGCGCTCCAGGGGCACTTTCATCGCCCCTGGCGCGGCCGGCGGCTGAGCGGCTTTGCCGTTGTCCACCAAGCGGCCTGCTTCGGCCACCAGGCGTCCGTTGCTGTAGACCTGGCGCACCACCGGGTCGTTGAGATCGTCCAACACCACCAGGTCGGCCCGGCGGCCGGGGGCCACCGCGCCGACCTCGTCGAGGCGGAAGTATTCGGCCGGATTCAAGGTGGCCATCTGGATGGCCACGATGGGGTCCACCCCGCCGCGTACGGCCCGGCGCACCATCTGGCCGATATGGCCTTCGGCCAGCAGATCGTGGGCGTGGCGGTCGTCGCTGCACCACAGCATGCGCCGGGCGGTGCGGGAAGTGATCAGAGGGAGCAGATCATCCAGATTTTTGGCGCCGGTGCCTTCGCGCACCATGATGTGCATGCCGGCGGCCAGTTTTTCTTCGGCTTCCCGGACCGAGGTGCACTCGTGGTCGCTGGCGATGCCCGCCCCAAGGTAAGCGTGGAGCGCCCGGCCGCCCAGGCCCGGCGCATGGCCGTCCACGGGTTTGCCTGCGGCCTGCATGGCCGCGATCTTGGCCAGGACCTCGCCATCGGCATGGATCACCCCCGGAAAGTTCATCATCTCGGCCAGCCCCACGATGCGCGGGTGAGCGAGGTAGGGACGCAGGATCGCCTCGGTCAGGCGCGCGCCGGCGCTCTCCATGTGGGTGGCCGGCACACACGATGGCAGGGTGAAGTAAAAGCGGACGGGCAGCCCTTCGCTGGCGGCCAGCATATAATCGATGCCCGCCGTGCCCAGCACGTTGGCGATCTCATGGGGATCGGCCACCACCGCGGTGGTACCGCGGGGCAGGACGGCCCGGGCGAATTCGGCCGGACCCACCAGGGCGCTTTCGATGTGCACGTGGGCGTCGATGAAGCCCGGGGCCACATAGCGCCCTTGCAGGTCCACCGTCTGCAGGGCATCATAGGGCCCGAAGCCCACGATGAAACCATCGCTGATGGCGATATCGGTTTCGATCACGGCTCCCAGGAACACATTTACCAGCCGGGCGTTGTGCAGCAGCAGATCCACCGGACGGTCGCCCCGGGCAGCTTCGATCAACCGGGCGGTTGGTTTTGGTTTCATCTTTCTACTCTCCATCCATTCACTTCCCGCATGACCGCTGGCACATCCAGGGTCAGAAGCGATCTGTCGCGCACCACCCAACGGCCGTCGATCATCACAAGGCGCACATCGTTGGGCCGGGCCACGTAAACCAGGTGAGAGGCCGGATGGTAAAGTGGCGTCCAATGCGGCTGATGGGTATCGATGACGATCAGATCGGCGCGTTTGCCCTGTTCCAGAGAGCCGATCAGAGGTCCCAGCCCCACGGCTCGAGCCCCCTCGCGGGTGGCCATGCGCACCACCTGTTCCGCCTTGATCGCCGTGGGGTCCAGGCGCTGGACCTTGTGCAGCTTGGCGGCCATGTCCATCTCGCCCCACAGGTCCAGGTCGTTGTTGCTGGCACAGCCATCCGTGCCCAGCCCGACAGGGATGCCGGCCGCCAGGAAATCGGGCAGCGGCGCTACCCCCGAAGCCAGTTTCATGTTGCTCTGCGGGCAGTGGGCGATGCAGGCCCCGCTGCGGGCGATGCGCTCGATATCCGTTGCATCCGTCCACACGGCATGCACCAACAGGGTGTTGGCATCCAGCAGGCCCAGTCGGTCCAGATAGACTATAGGGCTGCAACCGTGGGTCTGCTCCATCTGCTCGCGCTCCGCGCGGGTCTCGGCCACATGGATCTGGAAGAGCACCCCCAATTCAATGGCCGCCTGCTTGGCGGCGGTCAGGGTCGCGGCCGAGCAGGTGTAAGGCGAATGGCAGAAGATAGACGGAGATACCAAGGGCGAACGACCCTGCCACTTTTCCACGAAGGCTTTGGCGACGGCCACGTTTTGGGTTGGATCGGGCACCCCCGGCGCCGGGAAGTCGATCACGCCCTGCCCCAACACGCTGCGCAGGCCGGCCTGGACCACGGTCTCGGCGAAATGTGCGCTCAGGAAGTAGCCATCGCAACAGGTCGTGATGCCGCCCAGCAGCATCTCGGCACAGGCCAGACGAGCGCCTAACGCTACCGAAGCGGGGTTAATATACCGAGCCTCGGCCGGAAAGATATGGTCGTGGAGCCAGGTCATCAGCGGCAGATCGTCGGCCAGGCCCCGGAAGAGCGCCATGGGCAGATGGGTATGGGCGTTGACCAGGCCCGGCATGAGGATGTCGCCGCGGGCATCGATCATCTCCCGGGCCGGCGGCAGCGGCTGATCGATGGGCGGCGTTGCCACGCTCTCGATGATGCCCTTGCGGATGCCGATCGCAGCGTTATGCAGGATGGTGAAGGCTTCGTCCACGGTCACCACCGTGGCGTTATGGATCAAGGTGTCGAACATACTATCGATCGCCTGAATTACTTCGAAGGCCGGATCAGCGCCGCCGCCTGGCGGGCATCGGCCAGCACTTGCGCTTCGTCCAGAGTCAGCAGTCGCCGATTTTCCATCACCACCTGGCCGTCGATCACCGAATGCAATACATCACTGCCCCGGGCCGCATAGACCAGATGGGAGACCGGATCGTACATGGGGGTCAGATGGGGCTGGTTGGTATCCACCACAATGAGGTCGGCGCGTTTGCCGGCTTCGAGGCTGCCGATCTCGCGCTCCAGGCCCAGCACCCGGGCCGCTTCGCGGGTGGTCATGGCCAGCACCGTGGCGGCATCCATCACCGTGGGGTCGAGGCGCTGCACCTTGTGCAGCTTGGCGGCCGTATCCATCTCGCCGAAAAGATCCAGGTTGTTGTTGCTGGCGCAGCCGTCGGTGCCCAGGCCCACACACACCCCGGCGGCCAGCAGGTCGGGCACCGGCGCCACCCCCGAGGCCAGCTTCATGTTGCTCTCGGGGTTATGGGAGACTTTGACGCCGTTTTGGGCCAGCAGGGCGATATCTTCTTCGCTGAGCACCACCGCATGGCAGGCCACCAAGCGCGGCGACAGCACGCCCAATTGGGCCAGATGGCCGGTGGGCGTGCGCTTGTACTTTTCTTGAATCTGGGCCACCTCGACCCGGGTCTCCGAAAGGTGGATCACCAGCAGGGCATCGTGATCTTCGGCCAGACGCGCCGCCCGGGTGAGCAGCTCCGGTGCGCACAGGTAGGGCGAGTGCGGTTCGATGGCGATGCGGATCAGCGGGTCGTGCTTCCAGCGCGCCAGCAACTCCTGGGCGTATTCGAAGCCCTTATCGATGGGGCCGTAGTTGGGCGACGGAAAATCGAAGAAGACCTCCCCCACCACAGCGCGCAGGCCGCACTGCCGGGCCGCCTCGGCCACGGCCGCTTCGAACAGGTACATGTCGCAAAAGCAGGTGGTGCCCGAGCGGATCAGCTCGGCGCAAGCCAGGCGCGTGCCCACCCGCACCAAATCCGGCGTCAGCTTTGCTTCGGCCGGAAAGATGTGGTCGTTGAGCCAGGTCATCAGAGGCAAATCGTCGGCCAGCCCTCGAAAAAGGGCCATGGCCGCATGGGTGTGGGTATTGATCAGACCGGGCATGATCAACCCGCCCCGGGCGTCGAGGGTACGCGCGCATTGCCATTGAGCGAAATCGGTGCCTCGTCCGACCGCGATGATCGCTTGTCCGGCCACGGCCACGGCACCGTCCGGAATGACGGTGCGCTGGTCATCCATGGTCAACACCTTACCGTTGTGGACTATCAAATCGATCGGTTTTTCTATGCCGTTAATTTTCATCGAGCCGCTCCAAAACCCCGCCAATGATCGCCGCCAGACGCGGAGCCGCGGATTGGGCCACGGCAATGATGGCCTCCACGTCGGCCGGCTGGGCGACATCGGGCATGCACTTGTTGGTGATGGTGGCAAAGGCCAGCACGCGCATGCCGCCATGCACAGCGGCAATCGTTTCCATCACCGTGGAGAAGCCTACCGCGTCGGCGCCGATGGTGCGCAGGAAGCGCATCTCGGCCGGAGTTTCCAGGCTGGGCCCCTTGAGACCGGCATACACGCCCGTCGGCAGTTCGATTCCCAGGGCGCGGGCTTCGTTAAACGCCTTTTCCCTGAGCGCAGGGGTGTAAGCCGCAGTCATGTCCGGAAACCTCGGTCCCCAGCGCTCCTCGTTAGGACCGCTGAGGGGGTTGGCGCCGGTCAGATTGATGTGGTCGGCCACCAGCATGATATCGCCACAGTTAAAGGCGGGGTTGAGACCGCCTGAGGCATTGGTGAGCACCAGGGTTTTGACTCCAAGCGCCTGCAGCACGCGGATGGGAAAGGTGACTGCCTGGGGTGAATAACCTTCATAAAGGTGCAGGCGACCTTGCATGAGCACCACAGGCCGTCCGGCCCAGCGGCCGAAAAGCCAGCGGCCGGCATGGGACTGGACAGTTGAAATCGGAAAATCAGGGATGTCGCCATAGTCCACCGCGGTCTCGATTTCCAGGGCTTCGGCCATGTCGCCCAAACCGGTGCCGGCCATAATGGCCACCCTGGGTAGCTGGGCGCTGCGATCTCGTAAAAAACCGGCCGCAGCGGCAGCCGCGGACGGGCTGTACAAGGAAACAGTTTCTGCCATTGGTTTTTCTCTCCACGCGGTGGTACTTAATATTATGCGAATCTAAGGGCTTATAGTCTACAGGCGGAACAGCGTCAAGCCGCACGGCGGGCTGTTCGCCGGCCTCTCCCGATGGTCTTTTATCAAGGCGAACTGATTGACTTTACCCAGGGTTTATGCGATGGTCGCGCCTTGATTTTTGACTATTAGACCATATCCAGCACAGATCTCCGGATGAATATTCCGGAGGGAATATGAATAGGCAATTTCGATTGCACTGGTTATCCCGGCGGGGCGATCCATTGTCCGCCGATTTCGTGAAGTCATCGACCTATTGAGGATTAAATGCGTCAAACATGAAAATATCCGAACTGAAAGATATCCTTAAAGCCGAGTTGTTGGTGGGAGAGGACCAACTGGAGCAAGTGATTTCCGGGGGAGGGGCTGCCGATCTGATGGATGACGTGCTGGCCGCAGCGGCCAAAGGCTGCGCGCTGCTAACCGGCGTCACCACCATCCATGTCATACAGACCGCCCGCATCTCCCAGGTAGCCGCGGTGGTGATCGTGCGCGGAAAAAAGCCGCCGGAAGAGATGATCCAGATGGCGCGCACCTATGCCATTCCCTTGTTGTTGACCGATTATTCTCTCTTTGTGGCCTGCGGAAGGCTCTACATGAACGGCATCCGGGGCCTGGATGGATCATGGTAGCTCCATGTTTTTAGATAAAATCTTCTGGGGAGATTCAGAGAAATGGTAGAAGCGATTTGGATGATGGGCGGTTTAGGGCTGGTCGTGGGTGTTGGTTTGGCCATTGCCTCCAAGATCTTCTATGTGTATGTGGATCCTAAAATCCTCGATGTCGAGGCGGCTCTGCCCGGCGCCAATTGCGGCGGCTGCGGTTTAGCGGGCTGTTCGGCCAACGCCGAAGCCATCGTGGCCGGCAAGTCGGCGGCCAATTCGTGCGTGGCGGCCGGCCCGGAAGTGGCCCAGGCCATTGCGGTCATCATGGGGATGAGCCTGGAAGCCAAAGAACCCGACATCGCCCTGCCCGGCTGCACTTACGGCGTGGCCGACGCGGACACCAAATTCGTCTATGACGGCCTGAGCGACTGCCGTGCCGTGGCCTTGCTCAATGGCGGCATGAAGGTGTGCACCATCGGCTGCCTGGGCCTAGGCACCTGCGCCCGAATGTGCCCCTTCGGCGCCATTGTCATGGGACCCAAGGGCCTTCCGGTGGTGGATGAAAAGCGCTGCACCGGATGCGGCACCTGCGAGCGGGTCTGCCCCAAGCATATCATCACCCTTTCCTCAGTCACCCGGCGCATCCTCAAGGAGTACACCACCGAAGATTGCACCACGCCTTGCCAGCGCGCCTGTCCGGCCGGCATCAACATCAGCGCCTACATCGGCGCCGTGGCCGAAGGAGATAACGACCGCGCGGTTCAGATCATCAAGGAACGCAATCCCTTCCCCACGGTTATCGGCCGCATCTGCCCGCGACCCTGCGAGAACGAGTGCCGGCGACAATATGTGGACGAGCCTCTGGCCATCAACTTTCTCAAGCGCTACGCTGCCGATCAGGAGATGGCCCAGGGCAAACATGTGCAACCTTACAAGGCGCCCGAGAGCGGACGGCGCGTGGCTGTGATCGGCGGCGGCGTGGAAGGCCTTTCGGCCGCCTTTTTCACAGCCCGCATCGGGCACAGCGTCACGGTCTACGAAGCCCAGGAGCAGTTGGGCGGCCTGCTGCGCGGCGCCATCGCGCGCTATCGCTTGCCCATGGACATCCTGGAGTGGGATATCGAAGGCATCAAGGAGATGGGGGTCCAGACCGAAACCGGCAAGTTACTGGGACGCGACATCACCGTGGTCGATCTGCTGGCCCAGGGATATCAAGCGGTCTTTTTGGCAGTAGGCGGTTGGGATAGCCGCTTGGCCCGCACCAGCGGCAAGGAAGATGCCCTTGCGGCGCCCGGCTGCCACCTGTTGATCGACATCGCCAAGGCCGGCAGCCCGGGATATGCACCGCTCAAATTGGATGGTCATGTCGTCATCGTGGGCAGCGCCAACTTGTCACCTCAAATGATCCAACGCTGCAAGGAACTGGGCGCCCAGGAGATCACCCTGCTGGTTCGCGAAGCGGCCGGCGACAAGCACCCTGGGCCGGCACTGGTCCGCGCCAATGCCGGCATTGGCCGCCTCTATGGCCAGGGCAACGATTTGGAAGCCGTGGAACTGACCGATCTTTCCAGCGGCGCCACGGAAAAGATCGCCGCGCGTCATGTGATCTTCGCCGCCGGACGCGTGCCGGAATTGGTCTTCATCCCGGCGCCGGCAGCGCCGGCCCCCGAGGGTGCCCCGGCAGCAACCCCCGTTGCCGGCGCCTGGGAAGCACTGCCCCCCTATAAACAACCAGCCTTTCACCAAGAGATCGGCTTGATGGCCAAGGGCGATGTGCTCACCGATTTTTCGGCGGCCATCAAAGCCATCGCCGCCGGACGCCGTGCAGCGGCCTCCATTCACCGCCTGCTCTATAATCTGGCGCTGGGGCTGCCCAACAACGTGGTGGCCCCCGAAACCCTGGTTCAAAATGTCCATCGCGTGGAGTTGGTCCCCCTGAACCGGCGGCAGCTCATGCCCCTTTCCGACGATAAGCAGGTTGCCCAGGGCCATGAGTTGGAAAAAGGCTTTTCATCGGCCGTGGCCAAAACCGAAGCCGAACGCTGCCTGCGCTGCGGTCTGATCTGCTATCGCCGCGAGCTGGAGACTTCGACGCAAAAAATGGCCGTAACCGGCTGATGCCTCGCGATTGGCGGGAATAGATCCATTCCATTTAGGAAAGTACAGATGGCCATCGAACAAGGCATCGTCATCCGAACAGGTGTGCCGGGCTCGGCCACTGCCTGGGTCAAAACCGTGCGATCCAGCGCCTGCGAGTCATGTGCATCCAAGGACCATTGCAATCCCGGACATGGGGCTCAGGCACAGGAAGTGGAGGCCATCAATATAGCCGGTGCACGCGCGGGCGATCGCGTTCAACTGACCATCCGCACCGGAGCCTTGCTCAAAGCCATGTTTATGCTCTATATATTTCCTATCTTGTGCATGCTCACGGGTGGCGTCATCGGCGACCGGATGGCCCCGGCCTTCAATGCAGACCCTTCAACGGTTGCCATGATTGCGGCCATAGGGTGCTTCGGTGCAGCTCTCGTCGTCGTGCGCATCAGGGGGCGACGCATGGGCGGCAGCGATGAGTATCGCCCGAAGATAATCCGCATCCTATCGCGCGAGCAGCAAAATTGCGATGCGGAGAATGTTGCCCTCCCCTGCGCACCCCAGGACCACAGGTAAGGATTGGGAAGCCAAATGATCGAAAAGGTTTTCATCACCAGCAACAATACGGCCACCTTCGTCTGTCCCCAATGCGGCAATGTGACCACCGCCGATGTGTCCAAATATGCCACCACCGATAAGAAGATCACCGTCAAGTGCAATTGCAGTTGCGGGCATCGGTTCAGCGTGGTGCTTGAAAAGCGCCGTCAGTACCGAAAATCCACGGATTTGCCGGGCATGTACTTCTACCGTCTGCCCAACGGGGAGATGGACAAAGGGATCATGCGGGTGGTGGATGTCTCCAGCACCGGCCTCAAACTCAAACTCAACGTACCCCGCAATTTCGAGGTCGGCGAAATGCTGCGCGTTGAATTCCACCTCGACGACAAACGACGCACCTTCATTGAAAAGCGCGTGATTATACGCAACGTGACCCAAACGCTGGTGGGCACCGCCTTTGCGCTCAACGAAGGGGACGATCCCAACCTCGGTTTCTACCTGATGTCCTGAAGGCCCCTATTCCGAAGCTTGGTTATCCGCCTGCCCGTCCCGGAATAGGCCTCGCGGCCGCCTGCCAATATTTTCTGCTTTCCACATTCCTCTTTCGCCTCTATAATTCCCCCAACTTTCACCTATCCATGGAGAAAATATGCAAGCACCCCCTTTACAGGAATGGCTTTGGGAACAACGCGGGCGCCAGTGTGTCGAAAAGCTGCGCAAAAACGGGTTCGATGCCTACTGGACGCCCGACCTGGAGACAGCGCGCAACCAGATTCTCTCCATAACCGCCCCGCACAACACCTTCGGATTCGGTGGCTCGGATACGGTCCGCCAGTTGGGCATCATCGAGCACCTCAAATTGTCGGGCAAAACCGTCTTCGATCACTGGCAGCGGGATCTTACCCCCCAGGAGAGCCTGGCCATCCGCCGCTCCCAATTGACCTGCGACTGTTTTTTTTGTAGCGCCAACGCCGTCAGTCTCAGCGGGGAAATCGTCAACGTGGATGGTGCCGGCAACCGCACTAGCGCCATGGGGTTCGGTCCGGCCCAGGTCATCATCGTGGCCGGCATGAATAAAGTCACCGAAGACCTGCCCAGCGCCCTGCGCCGCGTGCACGAAGTGGCCGCGCCCTTGCGGGCCAAAAGCCTGAACATGAAGACCCCTTGTGCCGAAAACGGCCGGTGCACGGACTGCAACGCCCCCCAGCGCATCTGCCGCATCACCACGATCTTGCACCGGCAACCGGTGTTGACGCCCATCAGCGTCTTTTTGATCAACCAGGCACTCGGCTATTAGGCATCGGCCGTGCAGCACCAGAGGTCACCATGAAGAGAGCCTTGTGTTTTCAATTGATCGCGATATTGTCCCTGATGCTCTGCCTGCTGCCGCCCGCCCTTCTTGCCCAGGATGGGCCGGCGGCCGAACAGGTCCTGGCCAAAGTCAATGGAACGGCTATCGATAACCGAGATTTCACTTCGGAAATCGGGCTGCTCACGGCTGAAATGATCCGCCGCAATACCCCGCTGACCGAATCGCAACTTTCCGCCCTGCGGCCGCAGCTATTGGAAAACCTGATCGAACGCGAACTGCTCTTTCAGCAAGCCCAGCGGCGCAATATAAAAGCTCTCGACAAATGGGTGGAGGCCGCCTTCGCTGACCTTAAAAGACAGTTGGAGAGGTTCGGCTCCCTGGAGACCTACCTGGCCGACAGCGGCATGACCCAACCGCAGTTGAAAGCTCGCCTGACCAAAGGGGTGGTTGTCGAGCGTTTGATGCGGCAGGAGACACTCCGCACGACGGCGGTCAGCGAAGCGGAGATGCAGGCCTTTTACCGGGATCATCCTGATTTGTTTGCCGCCAGCGACACCATCCGCGCACGCCACATCCTCATCGCCCCCAAAGATGCAAGCGATCGCGCCCAGGCCGAAGCGCTCCAGAAAATTCAAGCGTTGCAAAAGAGAATCGCGCAAGGCGAAGATTTTGCCATTCTGGCTTTGGACTATTCCGATTGCCCAAGCCGGGCCAATGCCGGCGACATCGGTTATCTGACGCGCGGTGAAATGGTGGCGCCGTTTGCCGAGGCCGCTTTTGCTTTAGCCCCGGGGCAGGTCAGCGACGTCGTCGTCACACGCTTTGGCTATCACCTTATCAAGCTTTTGGAGCGTATCACCGCCGATCCGCCCAACTTTTGGGAGGCCCGGGCCGAAATCGAACGGATTCTTCGACGCGAAAAGGAAAATGCCGTCGTCAGAGGTTACGTCGCGGCCCTGAAAAATCAGGCAGCCATCGAACGCTTGGGGCCTGCGCCGGCAGCGGCTCCGGAATCAAGCCGGTGATGAAGCGAGGATAACAAAATGAAGCAAGTTTTTTTCTTGACCAACCCTCGGGGGTTCGCTTATTGTGATTCTGAACGATATTCAGGAAATGGCTCTGTAATGGTTATAAAAATGAGCCTGCCCCCACCAGCGTGATATCGTTCCAGGGCGGGTTGCATCGCTGGAGTGCGAACGATCAAGACAGGAGGACAATGCTTTGGCAAACGGTACTGTGAAGTGGTTCAACAACAAAAAGGGGTATGGCTTCATCAACGAAGAGAATGGTCGGGACATTTTCGTGCACTTCTCGTCAATTACGATGGAAGGTTACAAAACCCTCAACGAAGGGGATCAAGTAACCTTCGACATTGAAGAAAGCGCCCGCGGTCCGGAAGCCAAAAACGTTCGTAAGCCGTAACGCTTCAAACCGAAGGAAAGGCATCATGCTCATTGAGGCGCATGATGCCTTTTTTCTGAGGCGGTAGCCGACTCAAAAATCCACTTGCGCCAACCCCTTGAGGCCGAGCATGCTCCGGGCCTCCTCGGGAGTGGCTGGTTCGATGCCCAGTTCACGGCCGATGCGGATGATTTTTGCTACCTGCTCGGCATTGCTTCGGGCCAGAACCCCCTTCTCCAAATACAAATTATCCTCCAACCCCACGCGGGCATGGCCGCCCATGATCAGCGACTGCGTACACATGGGGAACTGGGCATTGCCAGCGGCGCATACCGAAAATTCGAAGCGGCCGATCTGTCTACGAGCCGTCTCCACCAGGAACACCAGATTCTCCGCCGTGGCCGGAATGCCCCCCAGAATTCCCATAACAAACTGCAAATAGACCGGCGTCTTTACCACTCCCTGACCGATGAAGTAGGCCAGATTATTGATCATGCCGACGTCATAAATTTCGAACTCGGGCTTTGTACCCGTGGTATTGAAGATTTTCAGAAATTCACGCATGGTCTTGAAAGTATTTGGGAAGATAAAGTCTTCGGTCGAGCGCAGGTAGCTCTCCTCCCAATCGAACTTGAACTCCTTGAATTTACCCAGGGTTTGGAACAAGGCGAAGTTGAGCGAACCGGCATTGAGCGAAGCCAGTTCGGGCCGTAGCGTGGTCGCCACCTGAACCCGTTTGCTTACCGGTTCTCCCAGGCGGCCGCCCGTAGTGGTGCATAGAATGATGTCACAACGGGATTTGACCTCCGCGGCGATTCGCCTGAAGCTCTCCTGCTCGGCGCACGGCATCCCATTGGCCTCCTCGCGCACATGCACATGGGCCACCGTTCCGCCAGCCGCGTGCACGGCCAGGACCTCATCGATGATCTGCCTTTCGGAAACCGGCAGGTAGGGGGACATGCTGGGGGTATGGACAGACCCGGTGATGGCCGCGGTGATGATGGCTTTGCGCATCTTCGCTCCTTGCTTGCAAGATTAACGTTCAGATGTAAAGAAGTAATTGAGCCATGTGGATCGGCGACTTTCAGCTAACTTAACGGAAGTTATTGATGAAGACAATCCTTTCCATCCCGATGGGTTCCGGCTTGACAAATGGGGCCAGGTCACTAGCCTTCTTCTAACGTTGTGCTCCACTTATAAGGCTCGTAGAATGGAGCGCCACTAATATTATAGGAGGGTAACATCATGAAAAAGATGCCCAAGCGAGATACCACCGGAAAATGTCAAGGCGAATGCCGGGATCGTGTTTTCGAAGGCGAGCAGGAGCGCCAGAATAAAATAAATAAGATGAGCATGAGTTACAGTTCACCGGCTGAAAAAAGCCCCGAGTGGACGCACAAGCGCAACGATCCGCCCGGCAGTATGGGGGGCCGCGTATGACGCCACTAGAACGACATCATTGATATCGGCATTTGGATGAGGGGGGCGCCAGCCCTCCTCATTATCGGGCAGGTTTGCCTTTGGGCAGATCATCGGCGGTTCTTCAAGGTATGATACTCCAACCGCAAGCTGGCTGCCGCCCACAGCAGCGCCGATACCATCAACACGATACCGGTGCCATGGGCCAGATAGGCAAGGGCGTGGTCCATGTGGAGCATGCCGAGGGTTCTGAGCAGGTATTCCCAATCGTGGTAGTCCTCTACTTCCTTGCCGGTCACGCCGCCGAGCAGGACCAGATCCAAGGCGCGAGCGTCGTTGATGTAGGGTGCGATGTCCATAAAACTCTCGCCCAGCCACCATTGCGCCACCGCCGCACCGAAGGCATCCCGGGTGCGAAGCAGCAAGACGCCGAGGCAAACGGCCGGCATCAAAAGCTGGCCCAAAGTGCCTCCCAGCACCTGCATGAAACGCCCCATGAAGCTGAAAATGATGTGCCCGGCTTCATGGAACGGCAAATTCACCAGGTGCATGAAACTTTCGCCCACCCGATTGGATTGGATCGAAGCGAATATGAACGTGACGCCCCATGCCGCGAGGAGCGCGAGCAGCATAACCTTGCCGGTAATGAGGATCGGATTGGGGTCGGTCGGTACTGGAAAAAAAATCCCTTTCCAGGTCATCCCGGGGTCGTCTGGAATCTCGACGGCCGCGGGCGAAGGTCTCCGATCCACGGGGTGCGGCCCACGCAATTTGGCGAAAATAACCCCGCAGCGCCGGCACTCCGTCCGACCGCTATCCTGCTCAAAGTGGCATTTTGGACATTCCATGATTCTCTCTATCGACTGTCCGGAGTCGATGCTTGAGCGACCCCAAAGTCGGAGCGTTTGTCTCTCGCCTGACATAATGGTATACACTGCCCATGTCCGATGATCGCCTCGTCTATTCTACGGAATCCGGTCGCATCTGCCCTGCTTGCACGCGGCCCGCGGCCCAGTGCACCTGCCGAAAGCGACCGGCCAAAGAAACAGCTCCGCGCCCTTTCCCCGCCGATGGGACGGTGCGCATCCGGCGCGAAACCCAGGGCCGCAAAGGCAAAACCGTCACCGTCATTCACGGACTATCCTTGACGGTTGACGCCCTGGAGGAGCTGGCCCGCGCGCTCAAACAGCATTGCGGCAGTGGCGGCACCATCCAGAAGGAAACCATCGTCATCCAGGGTGACCACCGCCAACGAATCCGGGAGCTTCTCGAAAAAAAGGGTTATTCCGTCAAACTGGCCGGTGGCTGAAAAGAGAGACATAATGGCCCAGTCCGAAGAACTTCAGATCCTCTCCCTGCTCGCTAAAGAGTGGGATTTCAGCGGTCCGCCCGGCATCATGGATATCGGTGACATCGTCTCCGCCCTGCCCCAGGCCCCCAGCCAGACTCTGCAGGCGCTCAAACGGCTGTTCACGAGCGGCCTGGTGGACATGAACGCGCTTAAAACCAGCGCCTTCCTGACCCCGGAAGGTTATTCGGCGGTGGAGAAGCATCGCATGGTGGATAAATAGAGTTGCGCTGTGCGCAGATGGCGTTACCTTGTGAGCCCAATCAGATCAATGGAGACGAGGTACGCCATGAACCATATATCCGCGATTCACCACATTACCGCCATCACGCCATCCGCAACAGAAAATCTGGCCTTTTACGAAAATGTGCTGGGGCTGCGGCTGGTCAAACAAACCGTCAACTTCGACGATCCTTACACCTACCACTTGTATTATGGCGATGCCCGGGGGACCCCCGGCACGATCCTGACCTTTTTCCCCTGGGAAAACCTGCCCCAGGGCCGGCCCGGCGCCGGCATGGTGACCGCCATCGCCTTCGCGGCTCCCCTGCGGGCCATGGATTTCTGGAACAGGCGCCTTCGGCGACTGGCTTGCGATCTCCAGTCCGGAGAGCGCTTCGGCGATCCAGTCCTGCGCTTTACCGACCCCCATGGCCTGCCCCTGGAACTGATCGGGCAATCCGAACCAGCAGCCACCGCCCACTGGCACGCAGGCCCCATCGCCGCCGAGCACGCCATCGCCGGCTTTCACTCGGCCACCGCAACCCTGCACCATTTGACGGAAAGCAAGACGCTTTTCTCTTCGTTGCTGGGCATGACCCTTTTAAAACAGTCGGACAACCGCTACCGGTTTGCCTCGGCCGATACCAGGGCACCTGGTCATTTCTGGGATGTCGTCATCGATCCCCAAGCCCCTCCGGGTCAGCAGGGCGGCGGTACTGTGCACCATATCGCCTTTCGCACCGCAAGCGATGATGACCAGTTGTGGTGGCAATCGCGCCTACGCACGGTGGGGCTTGGGGTGACAGAGGTCCGCGATCGCAAGTATTTTCGTTCGATCTATTTCAACGCGCCCCAGCGTTTGCTCTTGGAAATAGCCACGGATGGTCCTGGATTCGGAGTCGACGAAGAAGAAGCAATATTGGGTACAAGGTTGAGGCTGCCGGAATCTTATGAACGGATGCGGCCAGACATCGAACGCCGCTTGCCGCCCCTGCGGCCGACTTCACCTTCGCCAATCGACACCTGTCGACCGATCGCATCAACGGAGGCGCTATCTTCGGCCTGATGTTTCCTTTGGGCTTAACAGCTTGTTAAAATCCGATGGTCTCGCAGGCCGTCAATAATCGGGCCGCAATGCCGCGCCAGGCATCGCCGGCGCAGGCGTCGGCCAGGGCCACTGCCAGATGTTGGGGACGTGTCAGGGCCTGGCGTCCCAGACCGTTGAGACACGCCGGGCAGTTGGTCAGCAGCAGGTGACGGGGAACTTCTTCCAATCGCGGTGCCAGGGCCGAGCGCTTGCGCGCGAGCATAGCGGCGGAGATATCCGGGCGGCTCAGGGCCAGCGTTCCGGCTTCCGAGCAGCAGTGCGGGATGGATTCGACACCCTGGGGCGCGACGGCGCGCAGCAGCGCTTCTCCCCTGCCCTCCAAAGAATCGTGGCAGGGCGGGTGATAGAAGCATTTCTCCGGCAACGTAACGTCTACCCCGCGCGCCAGCACGAAGGCGGCCACATCGCTGATGGGTGCGTCGAAAATCTCGGGTACATGAATGTGCTTCAGGGCTTCACGGCAGGTGCCGCAACTGACGATGCAAGCGTCGAAATCCATATCGCCCAGCATGGAACGGATCTGGTTGAAGATAATCGTGTTGCGCAACTCCTGCCGGTGGGTCAGGTCACGCTTGGCATTGGCGTGGGCCGGATAGCCGCAGCAAAGGTGTTTGGGCGGCAGCACGACGCGCATCCCGGAGCGCAGCAGTAAAAAGACCGTGGCCAAGGCGACGTCGCCGTGCAGTCTTTCCGAGCCGCACCCCGGGAAGTAAAAAACGGTGCCGGTCGCGGATTGCTCCGGCCTGACCAGCAGGGCGTGGTTCAAATCGTGGGGCCGTGGATAAAACGCGGTCAGCGGCCGCGCCGAGATCGGCGGCGCGGGTGAATAAAAAGAGGCCAGCATTTTTGAATGCCGCCAGCCATGGCCCATCAGCCGGGCGCCGACGCGTTGCAGCGTGCCGCCCCATTGCAGGACACCGCGGCGCATCAAGCGATTGGCCGTTTGGGAACGGGTGGCGAGATAGCCCAGCACGATGCGCGTGGGCCAGGCGGTCTGCCGCAGGCCCCGGGCGATGAGCACTTCGCGCTCGAGAATCGACACCTCGGCTGTATCGATGTTGACCGGACACGGCGCCAGACACTTGTGACAGAGCGTGCAGTGATCGGCGATCTCCTTGAGCCAGCGCAGGGGCCGCAGCCCCATGGCCTGGGAGCGTTGGGCATCGTAGAGCAAGGCTTCGATGATCGCCGTCAAGGCCATGTTCTTGTTGCGCGGGTGGTAGAAGAGATTGCCCGCCGGAAAGAAGGTGCAACAGGCGGTTTTGCATCGTCCGCAGCGCACGCACTGGGAGATCTTCTCGGCCAACTGTTCCAGGTGGCCGTAGCGCAGGATGCGCGCCTCCAGCTCGATGAGGTTGAACGAAGGCGTAAAGACCCGCTCGACCACGCTGCGGTCGGTCAGTTTGCCCGGGTTGATCAGATCCGCCGGATCGGCCGCCTGCAAGTAGGCCTTGAAATCGGCCAGGATGTCGGCGTCCAGGTGTTTGATCTTGGTGAACCCGATGCCGTGCTCGCCGCTCACCACCCCCTCCAGTTCCACGGCCTTTTCCATGATGATGTCGGCCACCTCGGCGGCCCGCAGCATCATCTCGCGGTCGTTGGAGAACACGGGGATGTTGACATGCACGTTGCCGTCGCCGGCGTGCATGTGGGTGGCCACCACGATCCGCCGGCCGCGGATCTCGGCGATATCGCGCTGAATCTCGGCGTTGACCTTGCTGAAGCCGCGCAGCAACTCGGCCAGGGCCTCCTGAATGTAGCGCAGATGGGTCTCGGACCTTAAATGATCGCGGCCGGCCAGTTCGATCTGATCCAGGCTCTCCTTGAGCAGTTGCTGGGCCCGGGGCAACTTGGCCGTCAGCCACTCGGGGTCCTCGATGGGCACGGCCTTTTCCAGGTAGGTGCGCAACTGCCAGATGACCTCCTGCTGGTTGGCGCGCTCTTCCTCCATGTTGAGGGCATCCACGAAGGCCGCAAACTCGGCCAGGGCCCTCAGGGGTAGCACGATATCTTCGTTGAGCTTAAAGGCATTGGTCCGCGCGGCAATGGCCCCCAGGCGCTTGCGGTCGCGCCAAAAGCGCTGGGCCTCCTGGGCGCTTTGGGCCACGGCCATGCAGGTGTTGGGATAGCCTTGCAGCAGCGCCGTCAGACGGCCCAGGCCGGCCTCGATCTGGTCAGCGCCGTGGCCCACGATGTCGATGAGCAGAACGGCCTTGGGACTTTCGCTGCGCGGCGCCTTGGCTTTGTACTGGATGGCGCGCACATACTCTTCGTCGAAGTGCTCCAGGGCCATGAGCGCTTCGCGCCCCTGCTGGGGAAAGGCCGCCACGATTTGCTCGATGACCTCGGCCGCCTCCTCCATATCGTCGCCGAAAAATTCCAGGCACACCGTGGCCTGCTGGGGA
The DNA here is from genome assembly GCA_016218685.1 of Desulfobacterales bacterium. Lineage (GTDB taxonomy): Bacteria > Desulfobacterota > Desulfobacteria > Desulfobacterales > Desulfosarcinaceae > Desulfatitalea. The sequence goes on from JACRDD010000042.1 coordinate 62,064, forward strand.
TAGGCGCGATGCAGGATGAAGACGGCGGAGGTGATGATGCCGTCCGTGCCCTCTTTCTGCAGGCCGGGCAACCCTTCCAGGCTCTTGTTGGTGATATCCTTGCCCAGGCCCGGTTTGCGCAACTGATGGCCGTTCAGCGAGATCTGCCTGAGCGGTTCGCCCGTGGCGCTATCCGTCACGCTAAAGCGGATGGTTTCATGGGGATCGATGCGCCGGCCGTTGGGCTGCAAGCGCCGTACTTCCAGCAGGCGGCCGCCCGGCACCGCGATGCGAAAGCTCAGCACGTTGTCGATGGCCGTGCCCCACAGCACGGCCCGCTTGCCGCCGGCATTCTCGGCGATATTGCCGCCCACCGTGCAGGCCCAGGCCGAAGTGGGATCGGTGGCGAACACCAGGTGCGCCGCTTCGGCGGCCTGCATGGCCGCTTCGGTAATCACCCCGGCGCCCAGTGCAATCGTGGGGATGGTCAGGGATTGTCCGTCCGGCTGTTCGAAATCCTCCCTGCGGATGGCGCCGATATGGTCGAGCTTCTCGGTATTGACCATGACGCAACCGGGGGCCACGGGCACGGCCCCGCCGGTCAGCCCGGTGCCGCCGCCCCGGGGGATGGCCTTAAGCCCCAGGTCCGCGATGGCTTCGAGCAGCCGCGGCACCTGCGCCTCCTGGTCCGGGTAGACCACCGCCACGGGCAGGTGCAGGCGCCAGTCGGTGGCGTCGGTGGCATGCGCCGCCAGCGCAAAGGGCGTGAAGAAAAGGTTCGCTTCGCCCACGATGGCGCCTAGATGCTGCCGCATCCGCTCGCGCAGGGCAAGCACGCCGGCCAGTTCCACGGCCAGATCGTCCAGCTTTTGGCGACACTTTTCCAGCACCAGGATCAGATCCGGCTCCTGCCGTCCCCGCTCGGCGATCCAGGCCAGCTCTTTGTGGGCCGCTTCCAGAAAGCCCCGGCGCCGCCGCTCGTCCTCGACCAGCTCCTGATAGAGAAAAGGGTTGCGGCGGTGGATGAACAGGTCCCCCACGAAACGCATCAACAGCCGCCAGGAACGCCCGGTCTGGCGCCTGAACACCAGCCGCTCCAGGGGCGCCAACACCTCGTCCCCCAGCAGCATGGCCAGAATGCGCCGGTCGTCGGCGGAGGTATAATTATAAGGTATCTCCCTCGAGGTGGTGCTGCTCATGGTTTCCTGCTAAAAACTTCGGGTCCGAATCACGCATCCAAGAAACAAAAACGCTCCCGAGAACCGAATCGGGCGCGCCATGTCTTTTTCACATGCATATCGCACGCTTGTTTATTGACCAAGCCTAATGCCTTTGCAACCTAAATTTAAACCTGAACCCCTTGCCCGCTTGCATGGTGCCCTCCTAAAATCGGACGAATCCTGTGCTGCAACTGCGCGCCGTTTATTTGTTCCCTGCACGACGACCGTTATTGCTTGTGCCAAACCACCTGGGGTGCTAATGACAATCCGCTGTTATCTTGCCTAATATCAGCCATTTGGTGCAAATGCAGCGCATGCGCGAACACGCAAACAGAGACACACGGAGTGCTCGATGACCAGCCTGCCACAAAATTTAGGCGCGCCGACAGCGCCATCGTTCGAAAATGCCCTGATCGTCGAAGGCGGCGCCATGCGTGGCATTTTTTCCACCGGGGTCCTGGACAGGTTCCTCGAGGCCCGGTTCAACCCATTCGATCTTTTGCTCGGCGTCTCTTCGGGGGCCGCCAACCTGGCCGCCTATTTGGCGCGCATGCCGAAACGCAATTTCAAAATCTACACCGATTATTCCCTGCGGCCGGAATTTATCAGCCTGAAGCGCTTTGTTTGCGGCGGCCATCTCATGGATCTGGACTGGCTCTGGGATAAGACCATTGCGGAGATCCGCCTTGACCTGCAGACCATTTTCGCCACGGACAAACTCTTTTTGATCGGCCTGACGGATGTCGCCACCGGAGAAGCAATATACAAGCAAACGGATGGGGATCGATTGGAAGAGGTGTTGAAGGCATCCAGCGCGATGCCCATCGTGTATCGGACATTTCCTTCGATTGACGGCCGACCGACGGTGGATGGGGGTATTTCCGACCCACTGCCGGTCGCGGCGGCGATGCAAAGAGGCGCGCGCAAAATCATGGTAGTCCGATCGCGGCCCAAACATTATAAGAAGAGAGAAATGCTATCCAATGCCGTACTGCTCTGGAAGCTGAAACCATATCCTGCGTTGCGAAGAGCCGTTGCCGGCCGGGTGCGTAAGTACAATGAAGCGCTCGGCCTGATGCGCACGCCCCCTCCGGGCGTTTCGATCCTTGAAATATGCCCGCCGGACGATTTTCGATCCGCCCGTTTCGGCCGGAATATGGGCATCTTGGTGGATGGATACGAGCAAGGGCGAAGCATGGCCGAGCTTGCCATGCGGTCTTGGGCACATGCCATGGATTGACTTGGAACTTCGCCTGTGACAACGGCAGCCATTAAATCATACTCTCCAGGCATACCTTGCGCATTATCACTCCGATGCCCATGGTGGGGGCTTCAATTGGAGGACATACTGGGTCGGGGTGGAGATGCATTGCCGGCTCAATCCAGGGATGCAATACTCATGAATAACGTCGCGAAAAACCCGGCTGACCGCTCAATCGAGAAAAGATTCAACATTCCGCTTCCTGCCCTGAACTGGCTGCGATCCTACGACCGGGCCTGGCTGCGGGGGGACGCCGTCGCCGGCATCACGCTTGCGGCCTATCTCCTTCCGGCCGGACTGGGCGATGCCTCGCTGGCCAACCTGCCGCCCCAGGCCGGACTCTACGCCTGTTTGTTCGGCGGGCTGGTCTTCTGGCTGTTCTGCAGCTCGCGGCATACGGCGATCACCGTTACCTCCGCCATCTCCCTGCTCGTCGGCGCCTCGCTGGGAGCGGTCGCCAGCGGCGACGTAACCCGGTTCGGCGCGCTGGCGGCGGGCACATCCTTGCTCGTGGCGCTGATCGCTTTTGTCGCCTGGCTGGCCAAGGCGGGGTCGATCGTCAACTTCATCTCGGAAAGCGTGATGGTCGGCTTCAAGTGTGGCGTGGCCCTGTTCCTGGCCAGCACGCAGTTGCCCAAGTTGTTTGGCATCCACGGTGCCCACGGCAATTTCTGGGAAAACAGCGCCAACTTCCTCAAGCACCTGGGCCAAACCAATCCCACCTCGCTGACCATTGGCCTCGCCGCGTTGGCGGTACTCGTGTTCGGAAAGATTTTTCTCAAGAACAAACCTGTGGCGTTGTTCGTCGTGGTCGGCGGCATTGTGGCTTCGGGCTGGCTCGGCCTGGAAGCGCGCGGCGTGAAGCTGCTGGGGGTTGTGCCCCAAGGCTTGCCGGCCATGGGTCTGCCGGCGATTCACTGGTCCGACCTGAACGAGTTGCTGCCTCTGGCGCTCGCCTGTTTTCTGCTGGGGGCAGTGGAGACCGCGGCCATTGGCCGCACCTTCGCCGCCAAGCATGGCGGGCGGCTGGATGCCAACCAGGAGTTCCTTGCGCTGGCCGCGTCCAACCTCGCCGCAGGCCTGGGAAGCGGGTTCCCGGTCAGCGGCGGCATGTCGCAGTCGCTTGTCAACGAAGGTGGGGGCGCGCGCACACCGCTTTCCGGCGCCATCTCGGCAGGGATCATTCTGGTAGTCGTCCTTTTCTTCTCGCACCTGCTGGCCGCGCTGCCCCAGCCCGTTTTGGCGGCGGTGGTTTTGGTGGCCGTGGCCAGCTTGTTCAAACTGGCGGCGCTCAAGCAACTCTGGCGCAGCGACCTCCCGGAATTCGTCGTGGCCATGGTGGCCATCGTCGGCGTGCTCGGCCAGGGGTTGCTGCGCGGCGTGATGATCGGTGCGATCATCTCCCTGGTGCTGTTGATCCGGCGCGCGTCACAGCCGCACGTCGCCTACCTCGGCCGTATCGCGGGCACCCGCCGGTTCTCAGATCGCGAGCGCCATCCGGACAATGAGTTGACCCCAGGCGTGCTGGTCTTCCGCCCGGAGTCGAGCATTATCTATTTCAACATGGATCATGTGCGCGATACGATTCTGGATCGGGTGCACACTGAAGCCACGCCACCGCTCCTCGTCGTGCTGGACCTCTCGGCCGCGCCCCACGTGGACATGCACAGCGCGCACATGCTCGCGGAACTGGCCGACGAGCTCTCCTCTGCCGGTATCCGCTTTCAGGCGGTCGAAGCGCGCGCATCGGTGCGCGATCGATTGCGCAGCGAAGGGGTGGACGCCAAACTCGGCATGGTCAACCGGTTCACCTCCGTCGCCGACGCGGTGGAGGCGTTTCAAAAACAGGCCTCGACCTGAAGCTTCCCATGAAACACCAATTTGCAAAAAATCATTATCCCCGGTGTCCCGCCTGAGGTTCAAGGAGGTATTAGATCCTGAATTGGTCGATATGCTCCGAAGCAATTCTACTCGCCAATAATCTTGACCAGCACTCGCTTCTTCCGGCGCCCGTCGAACTCGCCGTAGAAGATTTGCTCCCAGGTGCCGAAGTCGAGCTTGCCGGCGGTGACGGCGACGACCACCTCGCGACCCATGATCTGGCGTTTCATGTGGGCGTCGGCGTTGTCTTCGCCCACGTTGTGGCGGTACTGGGAGACCGGGGCGTGCGGGGCGAGGCGCTCCAGCCACTGTTCGTAGTCGTGGTGCAGGCCCGATTCGTCGTCGTTGATGAAGACGCTGGCGGTGATGTGCATGGCATTGACCAGCACCAGGCCTTCCTGGATGCCGCTGGCCCGCAGGCAGGCTTCCACCTGGGGGGTGATATTGATGAAGGCCCGGCGGGTGGGCACTTCGAACCATAGTTCCTGGCGATAACTTTTCATATCTACTTCCCTCGTTTTTCTTTCTTTAACCTTGGCGTTTCAACTTGCCTCCTGCATCTTCTTGATCAACTGATTGGCCGCTACCAGCAGCGGGTCCCAGGCGGGGCCGAAGGGCGGCGCGTAGGCCAGGTCGGTCTGGCTGACCTGCTCCACGGTCATGGCGGCGTGCAGGGCCACGGCCGGGGCGTTGATGCGGTGGGCCGCGCCTTCGCGGCCGACCATCTGGGCCCCCAACAGGCGGCCGGAGCGCCGGTCGCCCACCAGGTGCACCTGGAGCGAGCTACCCCCTGGGTGACTGTGGGCCCGGGAAGAACTCGCGATGGTCACGCCAGCCGGAGCGAAGCCGGCCTGGGCCGCTTCGGCCAGAGTAAGACCGGTGCGGGCCACTTGCAGGTCGAACACCTTGAATACGGCGGTGCCGGCGATGCCTTGCAGGGAGACTTCTTTACCACACACATGGTCGGCCACGGCCCAGCCGGCGCGGTTGGCTCTCAGGGCCAGGGGAATCCAGGCGCGCTGGCCGGTAACCACGTGGAAAGCATCGGTGCAGTCGCCGGCGGCGTAGATGGCCGGGTTGGAGGTGCGCATTTGGCGGTCCACGGCGATGGAGCGGGACGGCCCCAGCTGCAGCCCGGCATCGGCGGCCAGGCGACTGTTGGGCTGCACGCCCACGGCCACGATCACCAGGTCCGCGGCCAGGGAAGCACTGCCTGTATCGACCAGCGCCACGCCACTCCCCTTCCCTGCCTCGATGCCTGCTACGTCGAAGCCGGTGCGCAATTCGACCTGATGGCCCTCCAATTCCCCTCGCACGGTAGCCGCCAGTTCGGCATCCAGCCAGGGAAGCAGCTCGGCCCGAGGTTTGACCATCGTCACCGCCACCTCCCGCAGGCGCAGCGCTTCGGCCATCTCCATGGCGATGTACCCCATGCCCATGATGACCGCCCGTTTCACGCTGCCGCTTTGCAGGCGCGCCTTGATGGCCTGAGCGTCTTCCAGGGTTTTGACCACCGCCACTTCGGGCCGATCGAAGCCTGGCCGCCGGGGCACGATGGGGGCCGCGCCTGTGGCGATGAGCAGGCGGTCATAGGCCAGGTCGAACGGTTTGCCGTCCGGACCGCCGCCGCTCACATGACTTTTGGCGATATCGATCGCTTCGGCCCGATGGCCCAGGCGAACATCGATACCCGATTTCTTGCGGAACGCTTCCGCCGTGCGCACCACCAAATCGTCGACCGCCCGCCGGGGGTCGGAAATATTATAAGGAATCCCTCAGGCGCTGTAGGAAACGGTTTGGGTTCGTTCCAGCACGGTGACCTCCAGGGAAGGGTCCTGGCGTTTGGCCCGGCTGGCGGCGCTCATGCCGGCAGCGTCTCCACCGATGATGACGAATTTCATGCTTGCATCCTCCTTGGATGAGTTGGGGCCATCTTTTCCGGCCATGGTTGGGTGCGCTCAGGTTCAAAACCGGTACAAGGTGTGATAGGAACGCTCCTTGATATAGGTGATATGGATGCGTTCCGGAATGGGAACTAATTAGTGCAGGAACACCGTGACGTCAATAAACGAACAGATCAAGGCCATTTCGGAACAGTTGCCTGAGGCCATGGCGGTGGACCGCATGGCGGCCCGGCGCGAGATCCAGGATATCCGGCTGGCGGCCAAGCAGCGCATCGCACCGGCCAAACTGCGCACCCGCTGTGAGCGCCTGGCGTTGCGCGTGGCGCAATCCGTGGCCCGGCGCCGGGCGCGCCTCGGTCAGGTGCTGCCGCTGGCCATCGATGCCCGCCTGCCGATCTGCGACCGGGCCGAGGAGATCGTCGCCGCGATTACCGCCCATCCGGTGGTGGTGGTGGCCGGCGAAACCGGTTCGGGCAAGACCACCCAACTGCCCAAAATGTGCATTGCCGCCGGCCGGGGAGTGGACGGTACCATCGGTCTCACCCAGCCCCGGCGCATCGCAGCCCTCACCGTGGGCCGACGCATCGCCGAGGAGTTGGGCGAGACTGTCGGCCAGACCGTGGGGGTCAAGATCCGCTTCCAAGACACCACCGGCGCCGATACGCGCATCAAGCTGATGACCGACGGCATCCTGCTGGCCGAGGCGCAATCGGACAGCCAGTTGAACCAGTATGATACCTTGATCATCGATGAAGCCCACGAGCGCAGCCTGAACATCGATTTCATTTTAGGCCTGCTCAAGCAGTTGCTCGTCAGGCGCCGGGATCTGAAGGTCGTCATCACCTCGGCCACCATCGATACGGAGAAGTTCGCCCAGGCCTTCGGTGGGGCGCCGATCATCGAAGTCTCCGGCCGCATGTATCCGGTGGAGACGCGCTACCTTGATCATCTGAAGGACAATGGGGAAGAGAGCACCCACATCGAGCAGGCGGCCAAGGCCATGGACCTGCTGCACCACGAACGGCGCCGGGGGGATGTGCTGATCTTCATGCCCACCGAGCAGGACATCCGCGACACCTGCGAACTGCTCCAGGGCCGCCGCTATCCTTCGGCCGAAGTCATCCCGTTGTTCGCACGGCTGTCGGCCAGCGAGCAGCAGCGCGTCTTCCGGCCGTCCCAGGGCCGCCGGATCATCGTGGCCACCAACGTGGCCGAAACCTCCATCACCATTCCGGGCATCCGCTACGTCATCGACACCGGCCTGGCGCGCATCAGCCAGTATACGCCGCGCACGCGCACCAACACGTTGCCGGTCGTGCCCATTGCCCAGAGCAGCGCCGATCAGCGCCAGGGCCGCTGCGGCCGCGTGGCCAACGGCCTCTGCATCCGGCTCTACAGCCAGGAGGATTACGAGCAGCGTCCCAAATACACCCTACCCGAGATCCTGCGCGCCAATCTGGCCGAGGTCATTCTGCGCATGATCGCCCTGGGCCTGGGGGATGTGGAAGCCTTTCCCTTCATCGACCCGCCGGCGCCGCGCAGCATCCAGGATGGCTACGCCCTGCTGCTGGAACTGGGAGCCATCGTGCCGGCCAAGCGCCGGCAGGACCGGGAGGGTAAATTCGCCTTGACCGCCAAAGGCCGCCTCATGGCGCGCCTGCCGTTGGACCCCCGCCTGGCCTGCATGCTGCTTACGGCCCACCAGCGCGACTGCCTGGCCGATGTGGCCGTGATCGCCGCGGCCCTGAGCATCCAGGACCCCCGGGAGCGCCCGGGCGAGCGTCAGGCCGAAGCCGACGCGGCCCATGCCCGCTTCGCCGACCCTGCCTCGGACTTTCTCACCCTGCTGCGCATCTGGCACGCCTACGACCAGACGGCGGCCCGGCGCACCAGTTGGCAGCAGGTCAAGCAGTTTTGCCACCAGCATTTCCTGTCGTTCCGGCGCATGCGCGAGTGGCGCGACGTGCATGGCCAAATTCTGGGCGAGTTGGCGGAGAACGACATCAAACCTTCCCGACCGAGTGCGGCGCCGGACGTTCCCGGCGATATCGGCCACAGCGGCTATGCCGCTATCCATCAATCCATTTTGAGCGGCTTTTTGTCCAATATCGCCATGAAGAAGGAGAAGCAGATCTTCCAGGCGGCCTATGCCCGCCAGGCGATGATCTTCCCCGGCTCCGGGCTCTTCAAGAACCCGGGCCAGTGGATCGTGGCCGCCGAGATGGTGGAGACCTCACGGCTCTTTGCGCGCTGCGCTGCGGTGATCGATCCGGCCTGGATCGAACCGATCGGCAAGGAGCAGTGCAAGTACACCCACCTCGATCCCCACTGGGAGCGGCGGCGCGAAGCCGTGGTGGCCACCGAGCAGGTGAGCCTGTACGGCCTGATCATCGACCGCCGCACGCGGCCCTACGGCCCGTTCCACCCCGACGAAGCCACGGAGATTTTCATCCGCAAGGCCCTTATCGAAGGCGACGTGGCCCGGCCGCCGGCGTTCATGCAGCACAACCAACGCATGATCGCCCAGGTGGAAGAGATGCAGGACCGGCTGCGTCGCAAAGATTTGCTGGTGGACGAACAGCGCTTGTTCGAGTTCTATCAAGAACGCCTGGGCGAGGTCTACGATTTGCGGGGCCTGAAGCTTAAAATCGCCCAGGCCGGCAACGATGATTTCTTGCGCCTGAAGGAAGCAGATCTGCTTTCCCAACAGCCGGATGACCAAGCCTTGTCTCAGTTTCCCGACCGCATCGACGCGGACGGCCGGCCGCTGCCCTGCGACTATCGCTTCGCGCCGGGGGAAGAGAACGACGGCGTCACCGTACGCGTGGCGGCGCGCGCCGCCGGGGCCGTGCCTGCCGAAGCGTTTCAGTGGCTGGTGCCGGGCCTGCTCAAGGAGAAGATCGCGGCCCTCATCAAGAGTCTGCCCAAGGAGCTGCGCAAGCGCCTGGTGCCGGTCAACGAGACCGTCGAGACGATCGCTTCCCAGATGCCCGTCCAGCGCCACGTGGCGCTAAGCACGGCCCTGAGCCGTTTCATCCGCGAACGCTGGGGCTTGACGATCCCGGCCGCAGCCTGGAACGAAACCCAACTACCCGATCACCTGCGCATGCGCATCGCCGTCACCGATGACGATGGCCGCGTGGTGCGCGCGGCCCGGGACGCGGCCGTACTGCAATCCGAAGCGCCGGCGGAGGCTTCCCAGGCCTTCGAAAAGGCGCGCCGGGCCTGGGAATCCGGTCCGATCGCGCAATGGAATTTTGGCGACCTGCCGGAAACCATTCTGCTCAAGGGACCCGGGCGCCGTGAATGGACGGCCTACCCGGCCCTTGAAGCCCGCGCCCAGGAGATCTTTCTCACGGCCTTTGCCGATATCACCCAGGCGCGCCAAACCCATCCCCAAGGCGTGCGGGGCCTGCTGCAAAAGCGCTTGGGCGCGGAGCTCAAGTATCTGCGCAAGAACCTGGCCCTGCCCTATGACCTCGACGCCCATTGCCGCTACTTCGGCGGGCGGCCGGCCCTGGAAGGTCGATTGGTGGAACGGGTGCTGGACGATCATCTGGCCAGAGACATTCGCGCGGCGGCCGATTTCGAGGCCTGGCTGGAAGCGATTCATAAGGGCAATATGGCGGCCTGGGGTCAGGGGCTGCGACAGTCCCTCTTGGACGTATTGGAGACATACCAGGCCGCGCGCCTGCGCCTGCTGGAACTTGAAAAAGCCCATCTGCGCAACGCCGCGTTGAAATCGCTGCTGGACGATCTGCGCGCTGGCCTGGAGAAGCTGGTACCGGAAGACTTTATCAAGCGCTACGCCGCCGAACGCCTGCCCCATTTGCCGCGCTACACCCGAGCCGTGGCGCTGAGGGCCGAACGCGCGGCCGTGGATCTGGAAAAAGACCGCGCCAAGGCTCAGAAGGCCGCGGTTTACGAAACCCATGTGGAACGGCTGACGCAGGAGTTGATGCCCCAGAGCAGCGCCGAAAAATGTCGGGCCCTGGAAGAACTCTTCTGGATGGTGGAGGAGTACAAGATCTCCATCTTCGCCCCGGAGATCAAGACGGCTCAGCCGGTTTCGGCCAAGCGTCTGGATGCGCTGGTGGCGGCCGTCGAGGCACTGGGCTGACGGCCGCCACCGTTTCTATCCTTTAATTACTCTTGGCAGCAGCATCTGATGATGCGGGCAGATGGATTTGGGGTTTTGATAAGCCGCGCCGGCAAAGGCGCGCAGGTATTTGCGCAGCTCGGTCATCTTGGCGATCTCGTCCACCATGCCCATGCGGGCGCAGTAGGCGGGACGCGAGTTGTCGTAGTACTGCTGGACCATCTCGTTCATCTTGTCGATGATCGGCTTGAGCGGTTTGCCGGCCGCCTTCTCCTTGACCAGGCGCCGGGAGAAGCTGGCGGCCGCCGCGGTTTCGCCGTGCATGACGTAGATTTCGGTGGTGGCCGTGCCCAGGGTAAAAGCGTTCTGGCGGTTGGCAGTCGGCCCGCCCATGACGTAGTGGGCCGCGGCCGTACCTTTGCGCAAGACGACAAGCATCATGGGCACGCCGCTCTGCTGGATGGAGTACACCAGGGACTGACCCAGGCCCAGCAGTTCGGCCTTTTCGGCGATGTCGCCCACGTCGATGCCCGAGGTGTCCTGGAACCAGATCACCGGCACGCGGTCGCGGCTGCACAAGGTGACGAACTCATTCATCTTGATCAGTCCCTGGCGGTAGAGTTTGCCGCCGATGCCGTTGTATTCGGCATATTCGGGATAGTTGTCCCCCAGATAGCCCTGGCGGTTGCCGATCACGCCCACCAGGAAGCCATCCATCTTGACCAGACCGGTATAGATCTCGGGGCCGTAACCGGGCTTGAACTCCAGGTGCTCGCTGCCGTCCACCAGGCGCGCCAGGACCTCGTCGAAGTCATAGATCTGCTTCTGGTTGAAGGGAACCAGCGTGTAGAGATCCTCTGCGTCGAAGAGCGGCTCTACCGGCTCGGCCACCCGGAAGAACTTGGGGGCGTAAGCCGGAATGTCGCGCATGTACTCCTTGATGCCGTCGAGCACTTCGGTCTCGGTGTCGTACACGTAGCGGAAAAAGCCGGTCTGGTCGTGATGCACGCCCACGCTGCCCGGCGGCTCGGCTTTGAACTGCTTGGCGGCCTTGATGAGCAGTTCGGCGCCCTCTTCGTCGAAGAAACCCTTGGGCGACATGCCGCTGAGGATGCCGCCGCCGCCCACAGCCATGTTGCAATCCTTGTGGGCGAAGAGCACCGTGGGGCTGATACTCTGGTAGCCGCCGCCGGCCGGGTTGGTGCCGTAGATACCCGCCAGAATCGGAATGCCCAACTCGTTGAGCTCCGCGTGGCGGAAGAAGGGAGTTCCCCCGCAGCGCCGGTTGGCGTAGAACTTCTCCTGCTCGGTGAGCTTGACCCCTGAACAGTTGACCAGCCACACCAGGGGAATATTGAAGCGCTTGGAAAGGTCGGTGACCCTGAGGATGTTTTCGTACTGTCCGGCCAGCCAGGCGCCGGCCATGACTTTGTTGTCGAAGCCGATGATCACGGCCCATTTGCCCGAAATCTTGCCCAGGCCGTCGATGACATTGTCGGTGCCTTCGACGTTGTCTTCGGGGTTGAAGAGGGTGTGCAGCGGGCACCAGGTGCCTTCATCCACCAGGTATTTGAGGCGCTGAAATATGGTCAATTGCCCGCGGGCGTTGATCTCCTCCGTGGTAAAGCCGGCGTTCTTGACCTTTTCCACGGCCTGGGCCACCTCGGCTTCCACTTTTTTGATTTGGGCGACATTCTCTTGGGCGCTTTTGATCTGGCCAGGGTTGAGCGCCCGACCGAAGGCATTCATCTTCTTGAAATAGGGTCGCATGCAGTCTGTCTCCAACCGTTGTGTGTTTTAAGAAAACGTCGATTTTATTCTTGCGGAACTTGGCAAAGTGCCCGCTGAACAATCGTCGTGACGAACTAATGCCTTCCCCCTCTTCTCTTCCCCCTTCAGCCCTATCTTCCTCATTCCTCCTTCTCTAAAGGCCACAATTCCTTTTCCCGCAAGACCTCCCGCAAGACCTTCAAAGCCATATTGACGGTAGGGATACCCGCATAGGTAAAGGTTTGAAAAATCACCTCGGCGATCTGCCGGGCTGTGCAGCCCACGTTGATGGCCGCCAAAATGTGCAATTTCAGTTCTTCGGTGCGGCCCAGAACCGTGAGCACGGCCACGGTCACCAGTTGCCGCGTGGTGTGCGGGATCTTCTCCCGGGCATAGAGCCGCCCGGTGATAAAAAGCGAAAATTGCTTGCCCAGTTCGGGATCGAAGGCGCGCCAGAGGTCCACGGGCTTTTCATCGGTCACGCCCTTGAAGTAAAGCGCGGCCGTCTCCTGGGTCTTTTTCTTGACATCCTCTTCCATTTATCCTCCGAGGTAAGCCGCTTTGACTTTGGGGTCGTTGAGCAGTTGGGCCGCCGGCCCTTTCAGGACCACCTGGCCAGTCTCCAGTACATATGCGAAATCGGCGATCTGCAAAGCAGCCCGGGCGTTCTGCTCCACCAGCAGGATGGTCATGCCCATCCCGTTAAGGGTTTCGATGGTTTGGAAGATCTCCTGAACGACAATGGGCGCCAATCCCATGGAGGGTTCATCCAGCAGTAAAAGCTTGGGCCGTGTCATCAGCGCGCGACCGATGGCCAGCATCTGCTGTTCGCCGCCCGAGAGCGTGCCGGCGATCTGTTTGGCGCGTTTGGCCAGAATGGGGAACATGGCATAGACTTGATCGCTGCGCTCCTTGATTTCGGCACGGTGACGGCGCCGGTAGTAGAGGTAAGCGCCCAATTGAATATTGTCGGCCACACTCATGTGGGCGAAGATTTGGCGACCTTCGGCCACCTGGGATAGCCCCAGGCCCACGATACGGTCGGCGCCCAGGCCGGTGATGTTGCGGCCCTGGAACAGGATACACCCGCTTTTATTGGCGTTCAATCCGGAGACGGCTTTGAGCAAAGTGGATTTACCGGCCCCATTGGCACCGATGATCGATACCACGCGCCCTTCGGGCACCGTAAGGGAAATCTCACGAATGGCGGGAATGGGGCCGTATCCGGCGCTGAGTTTTTCGATTTCAAGCATATGCGATCGACTTTACTGCTTCCGATGCGAAACTTTCAACGTTATTTTTCCTTTTTCATCCGATTTCAAATCCACCGCCTTGCCCCAGGTAGGCTTCGATGACCAGGGGGTTGCGCTGAATCTCCTTGGGTGTGCCTTCGGCGATTTTTTCCCCATAGTTGAGCACGGTGATCTCGTCGGAGATATCCATGATCATCTTCATGTCGTGCTCCACCAGCAGCACGGTGATTCCATTTTGGCGGATGGCCTGGATCAGATGCGCGGCGGTTTCGGTTTCGGTTTCGTTGAGGCCGGCGGCCGGTTCGTCCAGGCAGACCAGTTGCGGCTCGGTGGCCAGGGCGCGGCCGATCTCAAGAATTTTACGCTCGCCCAGGGGCAGGGCGCCGGCCATGATCTCGCTCTTGGCCGCCAGACCGATGAAATCCAGCAGGGCCATGGCCTCTTGCTTGAGGCTCTTTTCCTGGCGCCGCAGGCTGGGCAGGGCCAGCCCGCAACCGAAAAAGGGGCTGCGGATGCGCAGGTGGCGGCCGGTCATCACATTTTCCAGCGCCGTCATGCTGTTGAAGAGCTCCACGGTCTGAAATGTCCGCGAAATTCCCAATTCGGCGATCTGATGGGGCTTGCGGTCACTGATGGCTTGGCCGTTGAAGCGGATCAGGCCCTCGGTGGGTGGGAAGACACCGGTGATGATGTTGAAGAGCGTGGTTTTGCCGGCGCCATTGGGACCAATGACGGCCTTGATCTTGCCCCGGGGCACGCGCAGGTTGATGTTCATCAGGGCGGTCAGTCCGCCGAAGGCCATGACCAGCTCTTCAATTTCCAGGATCGGATCGTTGACTGATTCTGCCGCCACGGCTTATCTCCTCATCCGCGCCATGAGCTTGGCCGGCGCCCCCGATAGTCCTTCGGGCAAAAAGATGGTGACCAGCAACAGGACCGCGCCGTAAACCACGATTTCGAACTCCTCGAAATAGTGCAACCACTCCAGGCTCAGAAAGGCGACGATGATGGCGCCGATAATCGCGCCCCAAATGCTGTGCATCCCTCCCAGGGCGATCATGATGATCAGCTTGATGGAGAAGAAAAGATCGAAGGTGGCGGGATTGATGAAGTTCATGTAGTGGGCATAGAGGCTACCGGCCAGGGCGGCCAGCACGGCCGAAAAGGTGAAGACGATGACCTTGTATCTTGCGATGGGGATACCCATGGCGGCGGAGGCCGCCTCACTGGCGTGAATGGCGCGCAAGGCCCGGCCGGTCGGCGATTGGATCAGGTTGACGGTGAAGAGGAACACGGCCGCCACGATACCCCACACGAGGTAGTAATATTTGCCGGCGCTGTCGAGGGCATAGCCGAATACGGTCAGGCCGGAAATACCCACCATTCCGTCCGGGCCGCCGGTCCAGCGCGCCTCTTCCCGGAAGACGATGTTGATGATGATACCGAAAGCCAGGGTGGCCATGGCCAGGTAGTGTCCCCGCAGTTTTAACGAAGGGGCGCCGATGGCCACGGCCACGACCGCGGCGGCCAGCGCGCCCAGCAGCATTGCCAGCCAGGCATTGACGCCGTACTGGGTGGTCAGCACACCGGAAACATAGGCGCCGATACCGAAAAAGGCCGCATGGCCCAGGGAGATCTGCCCGGCATAACCCATCAACAGGCTCAGGCCGATGGTGATCAACGCATAGACGCCGGCAAAAACCATCAAGTCCGGATAATGGGATATGGCCGGTACCCGCGAGGCGATCCAGGGGAAAACCAGTATGAGCAGCGCTCCTGCCAGCATGGGCGCTTTACGAATCCGCAGCATAGTCAAAACCTTTTAAAGCGGGTCACTTCCAGATTGCCCAGAATGCCGCTGGGCCGAATGAAGAGCACGGCCAGCAAGATGATAAGGGCGTATGCATCCTTGTAGCCGGAGGCCAGCATGCCCGCGCTGAGCGATTCGATCAGGCCCAGGATCAGTCCGCCCAGAATGGCGCCGGGAAAACTGCCCAGTCCGCCCAGAATGGCTGCGCCGAACCCCTTGATGGCGAGCATGGCGCCCCGATCGTAATCCATGAGGGCGATGGGCGTCAGGGTCAGCCCGGCCACGGCCCCGATGGCGGCCGAAAGAGCAAAGGAGAGCAGTACCATGTGGCGCACATTGATGCCCACCAGGCGGGCCGCGTCGGGATTATCGGCGCAGGCGCCCATGGCCTTGCCCAGAATGGTGCGATTGAAGAACAAGGTCAAGCCCACGGCCACCGCCACCAGAAAGCCGATAACCCACAAGTATTGGGGTTGGATGATCACGCCGCCGATGTCGATGGGCGTGCGGCCCGAGAAAGCCGGAAGATCGTATGGGGACTTGCCCCAGATGATCATGGCCAGCCCCTTGATGATGATGGAGGCCGCCACGGTGGCGATGATCAAGGTCATCACCGAAGGCTTGCGGATGGGCCGGATGGCCAGCCGGTCCAGCAGGACTCCCACCAAGGTGACCACGAGCACGGTGACCGGGAAAGCCAGGAGTAACGGCAACCCCAGCGAGGTGTGCACGGAGACCATGACCAGGCCGCCGAGCATGACGAACTCGCCCTGGGCCAGGTTGATGATCTCGGTGACGTTGTAGATAATGTTAAAGCCGATGGCCACCATAGCGTATATCGCGCCGACGGTCAGACCGGTGACGAGGAACTGGAGCAGTTGATTGAGGAAGGGAAATGTTTCCATTAGCGGATGCGTTTCAACCAGAAACCAAGGGTGGTCCGACGACCACCCTTGGATAGAAGTAATCGATGCAAAAGCGGTTAATTGGCCAGAGCCCAGTCTTTGCCCTTAACCACCACCATCTGGAACGCCTCCTTGGTCAGACCGTTGTGGTCGTCGGCGGAGAAGTTAAACACGCCGTGCTGGCCCACGAAACCCTTTTTGGTCTCCAGATAGGCGCGGATCTTGGCTTTATCCGGACCGACGGCCTTGAGGGCATCGGCCAACAGGTTCATGGCATCCCAGGCATGACCGCCGAAGGAGCTGAGCGGCTCGTTGTATTTGGCCTTGTAATCGTTCATGTACTCCATGGTGACCTGCTTCTGGGGATGATCGGCCGGCAGCAGTTCGGCGATGTTGCAGGCGCCCAGGGGGCAAAAAACGCCTTCGGCGGCGCCGGCGGCCAGCTCGATGTTCTTGCGGCTGCCGAAGCCATGGCTCTGGAAGAAGGTGATCTTCTCCATGCCCAGGTCGCGCCAGTTACGCACCACGGTGACTTGGGAGGGGCCCACCGACCAGTTGATGATGGCCTGGGGGGCAAAACCTTTGATCTTGGTCAATTGCGCCATCATGTCGGTGTCTTTGGGGCCGTACTTCTCGTCGGCGACGATCTCGATCTTGTAGGTCGGGGCCAAACGCAGCAATTCCTCGCGACCGCTGGCGCCGAATGCTTCGGTGACGCTGATGATGGCGATTTTGCTGATGCCCATCTTCTGCATCTGGGTATAAATGGCCTCCACGGCCAGGCTGTCCGACTGGGGGGTCTTGAAGATCCAGGGATAGGGTTTGCCGGTCTTTTCGTCGTGAACGATTTTGTAGCTGGCGGCACAGGAGATCAGCGGGGTCTGTTCTTTTTCGAAAACCGGCACCACGGCCAGACTTAAACCGCTGACCGACGGCCCGATCACCGCCACCGCCTTGTCCTGGGTGATCAACTTCTTCGCCAGCAGGTTGCACTTGGTGGCGTCGCTCTCGTCGTCATAGACGATTAATTTAACCTGCTGGCCGTTGATGCCGCCCGCCTTGTTGATCTTTTCCACTACCATTTCGGCGGTCTTCTTCTCCGGATCGCCCAGGAACGAGGCGCCACCGGTCACCGAAAAGATGGCGCCCACCGTATACTCCGCCAACGCCGGCTGGATGGCCCATCCGCAGATTGCAAGACACACCAGAAAAACCATCGCCACTTTTTTTACCATCATCATCCTCCTTTGTTGATCGGACCCTCGGTGGGGTGCACCCCAGCGCCCTCTGTCCGATTGTGTCTATCGCGTTTCATCCCCCTGGATGAACGCAGAACAACTTTGTGGATCAGTCGCGTCCTTCTCTTTTCTCTCGGCGCAACGACTGCTCGAAGGCCTTGAAAAATTCATTGCGTTCCCGCCAATCGGGGCCGAAACGCTTGTTGAACAGATGCCCGAGCTTATGAAACAGCTTGTCCCAAACGGGTTTGTTGCCGCCGATCACCACGTCGGCCACAAATTCATCCAACTCGCTCATTTTTTCTTTGGGCAGGAAGCTGACGGCTCCCAGGCGGATGGATTGTTCCAGGGCTTCGGGGGTCAGCGCGTAGGCGGTCAGCATAACGGTTGGGAATCCGCGCTTGACCGAAATTTTGAGCAATTCGAAGCCATCGACCCCCATGATGTCCAAAATAACGACATCGTAAGTAAAGCTCATCAAATACTGCCGCGCCGTTTCGAAATCCCTGGCTTTGGTGACCAGGCACCCCTCTAGAACGTCGGTAACGGTATCGAGCACATCGGGCTGATCATCCACCACCAGGACGACTTTATCTTTAATAACCTGGGACGCATCCATGGAGGCCTGGACTCCTGGCGTGTGAAAGTTTTTGTAAGTGTGACGCGACGATGAAACATTTATCGATTTAACCCAAACGTGGCGTCAAATCAACATCCAATTCCATCGAAAGGCTTGCAGCATAAGGCGGGAAGAGCGTTACCGGCAACGCCGGAATGGCGTTCATGGCTTTCCGAAAGGCACTTTCAGCAGTCGCCCCTGACCTTCACGGACGAAGATGTTCTCTTCGCCAATACCGACAATGGTATAATTCTGGATAGCCGAGCCTTCGCGAACGATGGTATTGTTCACCACCGCCATGCGTTCTTCGGCGGCAGGCGCAAAAACGATGGCTTGCACTTTCAAAGATCCGTCCGTCAGGCGTTCGGCCCCGGCAAAAGCGGCCTCTTCGGGCTTGGACGGCGTTGTTGGGCGCGTGATTTGGGGTTGCGCAGCGGGCGGATTGCCGGAAGGCTCACTTGCCGGGTCCAGAACGGTCTTGGTCGTTTTGGGTATATCAGCCAAAGCGGTTTCTGACGGCATTGCCGCAGGCGCCATGGGTGCTGCCTGGGTCAAAGGCCCCAAGGCACCGGGAAGAGACTCTTCGGAAAAAACGGCGGGGCCGGGCATGGGCTTGAGCTTGGGTTTCGCGGCAGCGACTGCTTGTGGCTGGGCCGGTTTAGCTTGGGGCCGCCGCTGCTGAACTGGAACTGCGCCCATGGTGGAAGGGGCCGGCTTTTGGCCCAATGCTTCGAAACCATCTTTTGGCAGAGGCGGTGGCGCCACTGGTGGAGATATGGCCACAGGCCCCGTTTCGGGCCGCTGGGCCACGGGCATAGGCAACATGGTGACGTTGGCTGCCATTTGCCCGGTTTGCGGCAGGTTCTCTCCGACCGTCTCTGACTCAGTTGACTCGATGGGTACGGGCGGTATTTCCTCAGGTATGGAGGCAGTCAACGACGGTTGGGGCTCCATTTTGGGCACGGGCTGAAAACTTGGTTTGGGCGCCGTGGCCATCGGCGGCTTCGACGGATTGGCCCCATTGAAGGCGTAGAGAGCGATTGCGAGCACCACTATGCATGCGGCCCCAATGAGGCTCCACCGATGGATACGGCCCTTTAACCAGGCGAACCGAACCGAACGATGAATGGCTTGGTGGGCGCCGGCACCCGTGATCAGGGCCGGTGCGGGGACAAATATAGTCGGTCCTTCTTTCTCTTTCTCAAGCTTCTTTAAAGATTTCAGAATGGTGCTCACACGCCCTCTCTTCCCTCGGAATCGCCGTATAGTCGCGGCCGATCTACTCCGCTGTCGCTCTCTTCGGCTTCATTGATCAAAAAGATTTTGGTCAAAGAACCCACCAAGCCATCGGGTGTCAGGCTGTGCCGCAGTTGAAAATCCAGAATGGCTTTTTCGGTGGCACGATCATAAGCAACTTCCAGGCTCAGCTTCTCATAGCCGATCTGCCTCAACATTTTCTTGACTGCCTGGATCGCCTGGGGGGGGGCGTTGGCATTAATGACCGGATCGAAACCGAGTGTGTTTTTCCAATAAACGTAGACCGTTCCCTGGGTATGCGGCAGCAAGCTTTCAAGATCGGTCTGAACAAGCCCACGGCGCCCGCTGAGGGCCAGTTGGATTTGCCCGCCGGACCATCCGACCATGGCCATGTAAACGAGTTCCGCGGAGCGATGTTTTTTAATGGTGATGATGGCCGGCAGATTCAACTGCTTCACCAGCGCCCAATCGGACTCCACGGTGTACATCCGCAATCCATATTGGTGCGCGGCAATTTCGAAATATTCCGGGTCAATGGCCATTGGGGGCAACTGATACGCGCTGGGCGGTGCCTGTTGCCATTTTTGGAGCACGAACTTCATCGCGTCCAAACGAGAACTTTCATGTTCCAGCGTATCGATAGCCTCCGCCAAATCAATCGACGGTCCGGGCGCTTCCGGAAAGTTCTCACCCGGTTGGGCAATGCCTGATGCGGGATTGGCGGAAACCGCCGGTGCTATGGCGGGTGGGTTATTATGGATCTTGTAGGTGCGCACTACTTGGTCGCTGCTTGTGCTCTGACCGGAATCGGCGGCTGAATTGAATTGCAGGGCCCCCTTCAAAAGCACATCGCGTTTAGCGTAAACCCCGGCTACCATCAAAAACAAACTGCATATGACCGCGGCCCACAGCATCGTGCGCCGGGTCATGGCCGAATTCCCTGCAGGTGTGGGCGTACGGCTGGACATTAATTCTTCAATGGCAATCTTGGCCACACCCGCAGTTACTTTGGCTCGATTGAGGCTGTAGGCCGTAAGCAAGGCCCGGTCGGCGGCGATATTGATCTTGCGCGGTATCCCACTCGAGAACTTATGAATCAGGCGGCAGGCCCTGGGGGTAAATAAATCCAGTTGGCGTTGGGCGGCGATCAGGGTTCGATGCTCAATATAACCGGCTGTTTCGGCGTTTGTCAGAGGCGTTAGATGGGCGCTCAGCGAGATCCGCTGCGCCAACTGGCGCAGCTCATAGGAATCGAGCATTTCTCCCAGTTCGGGTTGTCCGACAAGGATAATTTGAAGCAGCTTATTGCGCGTTGTTTCCAGATTGGAAAGCATACGCACCATCTCCAGGTTTTCGATGCTTAGGTTTTGGGCTTCGTCGATGAGCAGGATCACCTTACGGCCTGCTTTGTTTTTCATGATCAGGTAGCCGTTGATGACATCCAACAGTTGCTTCAAATTGTTGGAATTGGTACGGATTCCAAATTCATTACAGATCGTGGTGAGTAACTGGACCGAATCCAGACGGGGGTTAAAAATATAGGCGGACTCGATGCCTTCTTCCAAACGTTCCAAAAAAATACGGCAAAGGGTGGTTTTTCCGGTGCCGACTTCACCTGTAATGACGACAAAACCATCTCCCTGACTGACGGCGTAGCTCAAATGCGCCAGGGCGATCTCGTGATTCTTGCTCAAATACAAGAAATCCGGGTTTGGAACCAGCTTGAAAGGTTTTTCCCTGAATCCGAAATAGGTGTTGTACATAGAGCACTCAACCTTGAAGCACCTGGGTCTTTTGTCCGATACTATGTCAAATTATGATGAAGGATTCAAGCTCAGTGTCCATCTGGTGAATGCATCGTGCGATTACTTCCAGACAGACACAAACGGACGGAATGAAAAAAGGCCTCTTTTCCGCGAGCGGAAAGAGGCCTTGGGCATTTCTTACGATAGATCAGATTACGCTTGGGGCTTGGCAGCTTCTTCGCCGCCGGCCGAGTCCGTTGTCTCATTGCCGGGTGCAGCTTCTTGGGCGTCCTCGGCATCGGCTTTTTGTACTTCTTTCGACGCTTCAGGTTCGGCCTGAGGCGTTTTATCCACCGGGCCTTTTGCCGCTTGCTCCGTTACGCCTTTAGTTTCGGCGGCCTTACTCTTCTTTTTGGACTTCTTGGGCTTTTCCTCGAGGGAAACCAGCTCGATGATGGACATGGGCGCATTGTCGCCCGGACGCGGTCCGATCTTTACGATACGTGTATAACCGCCGTGCAGGCTGCCAAAACGTTTCTCGGCATCGGCAAAAAGGCTGTGGACGACATCCTTCTCCCTGACGATTGCAAGGACTTGACGCCGGGCATGCAGATCACCGCGCTTGGCCAGGGTGATAATCTGGTCGGCCCATCGCCGCAGTTCCTTGGCTTTAATATCGGTGGTGCGAATCCGATCGTGCTTGAATAAGGAGGTCACCATATTACGAAACATGGCCTGCCGGTGGCTGGTCGTACGATTGAGTTTTACTCCTGCTCTCTTATGTCTCATGGATAATGTTACTCCCCTTCTTCTTCGTCTTCAACGTCTTCGATTGGCGCCTCGAAACCTTCGAGTTTCATGCCCAAAGAAAGGCCCATCTCCGTCAAAACTTCTTTGATTTCGTTAAGGGACTTGCGCCCGAAGTTTTTGGTCTTGAGCATCTCGTTCTCGGTTTTCTGAACCAATTGATATATCTTATGTATTTCGGCGTTTTTCAAGCAATTGGCGCTACGCACCGAAAGTTCCAGTTCATCCACGCTACGGTAAAGATTGTCGTTAAAAATAGCTGATTCTTCTTCGCCTGGCTTACTCGTGGTTTCAGGAACGGTCTCTTCATCGAAAGTGATGAAAATGGACATCTGATCTTTGAATATCTTAGCAGCGTAGGCGACGGCATCCTCAGGTGTAATACTGCCGTCGGTCCATACTTCCAGTGTCAGCTTGTCGTAATCGGTACGTTGCCCAACGCGCGCATTGCCCACCACGTAGTTGACGCGTTTGATCGGCGAAAAAACCGCATCAATGGGAATGGTCCCTATAGGGGAATCTTCTTCTTTGTTGGCTTCCGAAAGTGCATAGCCTTTTCCCACGCGGACAACCATCTCCATAATCAATTTACTACCGGGCGAAAGCGTGGCGATGTGCAGTTCGGGATTCAAGATTTCCACTGCGCCGTCAGGACTGTTAAACTGCCCTGCGGTGACAACCCCTTGTCCCTTGACATTGCATGTCAGCTTGCGCGGTTGAAAATCCTTCGCTCTCAAGCGTACCTGTTTCAGATTTAAAATAATTTCCGATATATCTTCCAACACGCCGGGAATGACGCTGAACTCGTGCTGAACATCCTCGATTCGAACGGAGGTGATCGCGGCGCCATGCAGCGAAGAGAGGATGACGCGCCGCAGAGTATTGCCCATGGTGATACCATAGCCTCTTTCCAGAGGCTCACACACGAACTTCCCATAAGTGGGCGTGCTGGATACTTGCACCTTTTCCGGCTTGATCATCTCGCGCCAGTTCACGTACATAAGTTCATTTGATGGCATACCCATTCTCCAGCCTTTGGGGATTATAAAAGGTTTAGGCCTCTATTTTTGTACCCACGTCGCCGTTGGCGAATTACTTGGAGTACAACTCGACGATCAACTGTTCCATCATTGGCATGGTCAGATCATCGCGAGCAGGGTAGCTCTTTACAACGCCTTTGAGTTGCGTGCGTTCCAGCTCCAGCCACTGGGGAACGCCTCGCCGTACGACGGCATCCAGCGATTCATTGATGGCCTGTACTTCCTTGCTCTTTTCTCCAACGCTGATTTCATCGCCAACCTTGATCAAGTAGGATGGGATGTTAACAGTTTTCCCATTTACTTTGAAATGATTGTGCCGTACAAAGTGCCTGCCTTGGGTTCTCGAATTGGCAAAGCCGAGCCGGTAAACCACATTATCCAGGCGTCTTTCCAAGAGAACAAGCAAGTTGGTGCCGGTAATCCCCTTCTGACGGTCAGCGGTCTGAAAACACAGATGGAACTGCTTCTCAGATAGACCGTACATGCGTTTGACTTTTTGTTTTTCGCGCAATTGAACGCCATAGTCGGACGTTTTTCCACGACGACGCTGTCCGTGTTCACCCGGAACATAGCTGCGACGGTCGAAAGCGCACTTTTCAGAGTAACAACGATCGCCTTTGAGAAAGAGTTTGAGATTTTCTCTACGGCATATTCTGCAGACCGAACCAGTATAGCGTGCCAAAATTGCCTCCTTTAGCAATGTAGCATATTTGCTTATTTTTTAAATGCCATATCGGCCATTCGAGTGCCGGCGACCATGTTCTAAGTGCGAATTTGGCCTCATGCCGCCGGCGGGCGGATGTCTACGCGCCCGGGCCACATTGCCCACGGCGAACTCAGTCAGCGGCTTTATAGTCTATTGAGCCGCATTCACTCATGGTCCGTACATCAAACCCGGCGACGCTTCGGGGGACGGCATCCATTGTGCGGAATGGGCGTAACATCCTTAATCTGCGTGACATTAAATCCGGCGGCCTGCAATGAACGCAGGGCTGATTCTCTACCAGCTCCCGGGCCTTTCACGTAGACCTCCACATTGCGCATACCATGCTCGATCGCTTTTTTGGCAGCGTCTTCAGCCGTGAGCTGAGCGGCAAAGGGAGTGCTTTTACGAGATCCCTTAAAACCCATAACGCCCGAGCTGGACCAGGAGACCACATTGCCGGCGGTGTCGCTGATCGTGACAATGGTGTTGTTGAACGTCGATTGAATGTGCACGACACCATTGGCTACATTCTTCTTCTCTTTTTTCTTGGTACGCGTCTTTTTCGGCATTTGCTATATCCTCAAAGCATTCGATTCTATTTCTTCTTAACCGCGCCTTTTTTCTTGATGGCGGAGCGTTTCGGACCTTTGCGCGTGCGCGCATTGGTTTTCGTCCTCTGTCCATTGACCGGTAAACCGCGCCGGTGACGAAGCCCGCGATAGCACCCCAGGTCCATGAGACGCTTGATATTCATGGAAATTTCTGTGCGCAGCTCGCCCTCTACCTTGCATGTGCCATCGATCACCTTGCGGATGTTATTGACTTCAGCATCCGTTAGATCGTCGGTGAGAGTGTTGGGATCGACATTCGAATCTTTTAGAATTCTGTTGGACATGGCGCGACCTATTCCGTAAATATAGGTCAGTCCGATTTCGATCCTTTTGCGCCTAGGTAAGTCTACACCCGCAATTCGTGCCAAAGCGAATCCTCCTCTAAAACATCAAAACGCTTAACCTTGTCTTTGCTTATGACGCTTGTTTTCGCAAATGACTCTCAATACGCCTTTTCGGCGAACGATTTTGCATTTGCTGCATATTTTCTTTATGGACGTCCTGACCTTCATTGCCTTTAACTCCTATGCTCCATTGGTCCGGCTTAAAATCACTCGCGTGTTCCGCGCCGCTAAAATATAGATAAATCTATTTCGACCGATAAGTGATCCTGCCGCGACTCAGATCATAAGGCGATAACTCAACCGTGACTTTGTCGCCAGGAAGAATTTTTATGAAATGCATGCGCATTTTGCCGCTGATGTGGGCCAGGACTTGATGCTTGTTCTCCAGCTCCACTTTGAACATGGCATTAGGCAGCGTTTCCAAAACGATACCTTCTACCCGTATCGGCTCTTCCTTGGCCATCGATCCCCCTGGTCCTTATCAAACTACCTGTCATCGACTCCCAAAAAAGGCAGCGCTAATTACCTGCGACCTTTGATGCTGCCTTTTTTCAGAAATCCTTCGTAGTGCCGCGTCAGCATATGCGACTCCATCTGTGCGATGGTGTCTATGGCTACGCCGACAACGATTAGCAATGCCGTCCCTCCAAAATAGAAAGGGACATGGGCCTTGGCGATCAACAAAGTTGGCAGCACGCAAACCAAAGAGACATAGACAGCGCCACCAAGGGTGATCCGGGTAAGCACTCGGTCGATGTAGTCGGCAGTACGCTTCCCCGGGCGGATGCCAGGAATGAAGCCGCCATGTTTTTTCATGTTTTCGGCTACATCCACTGGGTTAAAAGTCACAGCCGTGTAGAAGTAGCAGAAAAAAATGATGAAAGCAACGTAAAGCAAACTGTACCAGAGGCTACCCGGGTGAAAGGCGTCTGCGATGCTCTTCAACCATGAAACTTGCGCGAATTGGGCGATGGTGGCCGGAAACATAATTATCGACGATGCAAATATCGGTGGAATAACACCGGCCGAATTGATCTTAAGCGGCAAATGGGTGCTCTGTCCTCCGTACATCCGTCTTCCGACAACGCGCTTGGCATATTGCACAGGAATGCGTCGCTGCCCCTGCTCGACAAAAATAATGACGCCGATTACCAAGACCATGAAGATCGCGATTACAATCAGCGTAAAGATCCCCATTTCCTCCTGCTGCACCAGACGAAGCGTGTTGGCTACTGCGCCGGGCATACGAGCAACGATACCTGCAAATATGATCAGGGATATGCCATTGCCAATCCCGCGCTCGGTAATTTGCTCTCCAAGCCACATAATAAAGGCAGTTCCAGCCGTAAGCGTAATAACGGTCATCAGCCGGAAGTCCCAACCGCCATCGAAGACCACTGCCGCGCCTGTAGGCGATCGCATCCCCTCCAAACCGATGGCTATGCCAAGCCCTTGGACGATGCTCAATACGATGGTGCCATAGCGCGTGTATTGAGTGATCTTTTTTTGGCCTTGCTCACCCTCTTTCTTCAGCTCTTCCAGATGGGGAACCACCATGGTCAACAATTGCAGGATGATCGAGGCGCTGATGTAGGGCATAATCCCCAGGGCAAATACCGACAACTGCTCCAACGCGCCGCCGGTAAACATGTTGAAAACCCCAAAGATCGTACCCTGCATAGCATCGAAGTAGGATTTTAATGCTGCGGCGTCGACGCCTGGTGTCGGCACATAAACGCCAATGCGATACACGACCAGTAACGCGGCAGTGTAAAAAAGACGCTTGCGCAGTTCAGGGATCTTGAAAACATTTCCGAATCCGCTGCCGACCATTTAGATTACCTCTACACTGCCTCCGGCCGCTTCGATTTTTTCCTTAGCGCTGCGGCTGATGGCGTTGAGTTTAACCGTTAGGGCCACACCGATATCGCCATGACCAAGCAACTTGATCCCGTCGTGCCGCCCCTTGAGTAAGCCGAATCTCACCAGCGCAGCTTCGTCGACCAGCATGCCGGCATCGAAACGCGCGAGGTCGCTCACATTCACGATCGCGAATTCTTTCTTGAAAATATTGGTAAATCCGCGCTTTGGCAGCCTGCGGTGCAACGGCATCTGGCCGCCTTCCCAGCCTGGGCGAATTCCGGGTCCACTTCTGGCTTTTTGGCCCTTAGAACCGCGACCAGCGG
Source organism: Desulfobacterales bacterium (assembly GCA_016218685.1). Classification (GTDB taxonomy): domain Bacteria; phylum Desulfobacterota; class Desulfobacteria; order Desulfobacterales; family Desulfosarcinaceae; genus Desulfatitalea. Next base: position 88,699 of record JACRDD010000042.1, read on the forward strand.
TTTTACCCCAGCCGGATCCTACCCCGCGGCCTTTGCGCTGCCGCTCCTTGGTTGCGCCTTTGGCCGGTTTCAGTTCATGCAACTTCATGGCTTGATCTCCTCAGCCTCTATCAGGTGCGATACCTTTTGAATCATACCCCGGATGGCCGGTGTATTTTCCAACTGGACTGTCTTGTTCATTTTGGTAAGGCCCATGCCCCGCAACACTTCGCGATGCTTTTCGGGCCGGCCGATCATGCTTCTTCTCAGGGTTACCTTTATTTTACCAGCCATGTGCGTCGTTCCTATCTATCTGAGGTCGGCCGCTTGCAGTCCACGCCGCGCAGCCACTTGTTCCGTGCTTTGCAGATTTCGTAAACCTTCAATGGTCGCCTTCACCACGTTGTGCGGGTTGCTGGTTCCCATGCATTTGGTCAGGATGTTCTGAATGCCGACTGCTTCGAGAACGGCACGTACCGCGCCGCCGGCGATCACACCTGTTCCTTCCATAGCCGGTTTAAGCATAACCCGACCGGCACCGAAACGACCGATAACTTGATACGGGATAGTGCCTTCTTTTACAGGCACCTGAATCATGCTCTTCTTGGCTTTTTCGACGCCCTTTCGGATTGCCTCGGGTACTTCCCCGGCCTTCCCCAGTCCGCAGCCCACATTTCCTCGGCCATCGCCGACCACGACAATGGCGCTGAAGCTGAAACGCCGTCCACCTTTGACGACTTTAGCGACTCGGCTGATATGGACGACTTTGTCGATTAATTGGGTTTCATCAATTTCTTGCTTAAACAAGGGCTTTCCTCCTTATGCGCTATGCGCCCCCAGACTAAAACTAGAAGTCCAGGCCAGCTTCTCTTGCTCCGTCCGATACGGCTTTAACACGACCATGATACAAAAAACCGTTCCGATCAAAGACAACTTTCTTGATGCCCTTTTCCAAAGCGCGCTGTGCAACGAGTTTTCCGATGAAGGCCGCTGCAGCCACTTTGCTCGCAAATTTAGGCTGCTCCTTAAAGGAGCCCTCGACACTAGACGCTGTTACCAAGGTGCTGCCGGCCCGGTCATCGACAATCTGAGCGTATACGTGGCGCGCGCTTCTGAAAACGGTCAACCGCGGTCTTTCGGGCGTTCCTGAAATCTTCTTACGGATGCGCGTCTTGCGCTTTGCTCGTGCGACTAACTTTGATTTTGTAGTACTCATGATGATCCCCACCTGCGTTCTTTGAGAACGCCATTAAGATAAGGTCTTCTGCTAACGCATGCGTCACGTCGTGCAGATTTTACTTTGTTCCGGTTTTACCGGCCTTGCGTTGAATATGCTCTTCAGCGTATTTGATGCCTTTCCCCTTGTAGGGCTCAGGTGGCCGCAACTGACGAATACGTGCCGCGGTCTGCCCCAGGAGGTGCTTGTCGATGCCAGCCAGTTTTACCACGTTGTTCTTTTCAACGGCGGCCGTAATGCCTTCGGGCAATGGGAAGCTGACAGGATGCGAAAATCCCAAGTTGAACAAAAGGCTCTTTCCTTTTGATTCGGCACGGTAACCGATGCCGTTGATCTCAAGCACCCGCTCATAGCCTTTACTGACGCCCTTCACCATGCTGGCAACGATGCTGCGGGTCATGCCCTGAAGCGCGCGGGTTTTTCGGTCATCGATCTTCATGGTGACATCAATCCGATCTTTTTCTATCTTCAGATCGATGGCAGGGTGCATGCTGTGCGTCAATTTGCCGTTTTTCCCCTGGACCGTTACCATTCCGTCTTTTACCGAGACCATGGTTTTTTCGGGCACCTGGATTGGCTTTTTACCTACTCGCGACATCTTCTCCACCTCTGTCATACTTTCGGCTGCCTAGGCCAACTGCCTTCGACAGACACCGGTATGGATCATGTTCGGTTTCGCTTCTTCTTCGTATCTGCACCTAAGTCGTTGTCGACGCTTAGAACATAGTGCAGAGGACTTCGCCGCCGACGTTTTCTTTCCGCGCTTGTTTGTCGGTAAGGATACCTTTGGAAGTCGACAAAATAGCGATGCCCATGCCGTTGTAGATGGGCCTCACATCGCTGGCGCTCGAATAGATACGACGGGACGGTTTGCTTACGCTCCGCATTTCGAAGATCACGTGGGACTGATTATCCCCGTACTTCAAATAGACTCTCAGTATCCCCTGCTTGCCGTCTTTGATGAACTTGTAGTTGCGGATAAACCCTTCGCTCTTCATGACTTTTGCAAGCTCGGTCTTGATCTTGGAGCCGGGGATATCTACGCTGTTCATTTTCGCTTTACCGGCGTTGCGGATCCGGGTCAGCATGTCGGCAATTGGATCGGTGATCGCCATCTTATTCTCCGTTTACTAAAAAAGTCTTATGCACTATTTGCTAGCCGGTGATTTCGCGTAATGCGTGTCGCCTACCAGCTCGATTTGACCACACCCGGCAATTTGCCCTGGGATGCCATATTGCGAAAACAGATACGGCAAATCCCGAATTTTCGGATAAATGCGCGCGGCCGACCACACAGAGGGCAACGGTTGTAGGCCCGTACGCTGAACTTAGGTTTGCGCAGCGCTTTCAATCGTAATGATGTCTTAGCCAAAACTTCCTCCTTACGGTCTCTCTATTTGCGGAAAGGCATCCCCAATAAGCCTAGCAGTTCCCGGCCTTCATCGTCACTCTTGGCTGTGGTCACAATGCTGATGTTCATTCCCTTGATATCTTCGATCTTATCGTAGTCGATCTCAGGGAAAATGATGTGCTCTTTGATTCCCAGCGAGTAATTGCCGGCCCCGTCAAAAGCTTTGGGAGAGACCCCCCTAAAGTCACGAACACGCGGCAGAGCGACATTGACGAGTTTACTCAGAAAATCAAACATACGCTTGCGCCGCAGGGTGACCATCACGCCGATGGGCATTCCGGTACGCAGTTTGAATGCTGCAATGGATTTTTTAGCTCTGGTTACCACCGGCCGTTGTCCGGCGATACTCATCAGCTCTTCGACCGCCGCATCAATAATCTTGATGTTCTGGATAGCCTGCCCCAAGCCCATGTTCAGAACGATCTTCTCCAGCTTTGGTATCTGGTGAACATTGGCGTAATTAAACTTTTCTTTGAGCTTCGGGACGACCTGCTCTTCATAGTATGTTTGAAGCTGTGACATTCCACTCCTCCGCAAGTGGTGCCTGCGATGAGATCAATCAAGCGTCGATCTGCTCATTGCATTTGCGGCACACGCGCACCTTTTTGCCGTCTTCGAGCTGTTGCATCTTGATACGGACCGGTTTAACGCATTTGTTGCACATCAGCATGACATTGGACCAATCTAGCGGCGCTTCGCTCTCGACGATGCCGCCTTGGCGGTTCTGCGCCGTAGGTCGCTTGTGCCGTTTAACCATGTTGACGTGTTCCACCAGGATGCGCTGCTTTTTGCGGTCCACTTTGAGGACTTTACCGATCTTGCCATTGTCTTTGCCGGTAATGACCTTGACCTTGTCATCTTTCTTGAGTTTGCACTTATATCTTTCCATGTGGATTGACTCCATCGCTAGATGACCTCAGGGGCCAGCGAAACGATTTTCATAAAGCGTTTGGCGCGAAGTTCGCGAGCCACGGGTCCGAAAATGCGGGTCCCCAAAGGTTCGCGTTGGTTGTTGATCAGCACAGCCGAGTTATCGTCAAAACGAATATAGGAACCATCAGGCCGTCGGACTTCTTTCGAAGTTCGCACCACCACGGCCTTATGCACATCTCCTTTTTTCACTTTGGCGTTTGGAATGGCGTCTTTAACCGAAACAACGATCACATCGCCCAGGCTGGCGTATCGGCGTCGGGAACCCCCAAGTACCTTGATGCAGTATAGTACGCGGGCGCCTGAATTGTCTGCAACAGTTAGTCTAGTTTCGCTCTGAATCATCTTCTTATCCCTTTATGGTTAGACGGCTTTCTCGATGATACGGCTGACCCGCCAGCGCTTGGTTTTACTCAAAGGCCTGGATTCAGTGATGAGCACCCGGTCCCCAATGCCACACGCATTGGCAGTATCGTGGGCCACATATTTGTGCTGGCGCCGAATAAACTTCTTATATAAAGGATGCTTTACCAACCGCTCGGATACGACGACCACCGTTTTATCCATTTTATTGCTGACGATGGTACCGACCACCTGCCGTTTTGTTCCACGTGTCTTTTCCATATGCGCCCCTAATTATTCGTCTTCATGGGGTTATGCGCCAACTCGGTGAGCACCGTGTTTATACGCGCGATATCTTTCCGGGTCTGGTTCATTTTGCGCGGGTTCTCGAGTTGGCTGATCCCCTTTTGAAAGCGCAGGTTAAATAGCTCATGCTTCAGATCGCCAAGCTTGCGCTTCAACTCTTCAGAACTGAGCGCGCGTACTTCGTTGATCTTCATATTGTTTCGCTCCTCTCCACAAATCGGGTCTTCACCGCGAGTTTGTGCGCGGCCAACCGAAGCGCTTCCTGGGCCATCTCTTTAGTAACGCCCGACATTTCGTAAAGTACAAGCCCCGGGCGAATAACGGCGACCCACATTTCAGGCGCGCCTTTTCCCTTGCCCATGCGGACCTCCGCGGGCTTCTTGGTCAACGGCTTGTCCGGAAAGATGCGGATCCAAATTTTTCCGCCGCGCTTGACGTGCCGGGTCATGGCAATACGGGCTGCTTCAATCTGTTTGGCGCTGATGTAACCGCAATCAACAGCCTGCAGTCCGTATTCTCCAAAATTGAGGTTCGCGCCGCGACGAGCCGTCCCTCGCATTTTGCCTTTCATCATTTTGCGGAACTTGACCTTTTTAGGGCTTAACATATCCACCACTCTCCTGGTTCAACGCAATAGCACATCAGATGACTACGCGTTTGGGCCGCTTCAATCCGCCCAGGTTACCCCTGAACTTGCGGTTCTTCCTTCTTGAGGATTTCTCCCTTGAAGATGTATACTTTTACACCGATGGCGCCATAGGTCGTGCGGGCTTCGGTGAACCCATAATCTATGTCTGCACGCAGGGTATGCAGCGGTACCCGTCCTTCTCGATACCACTCTCGTCGAGCCATTTCCGCGCCACCCAAGCGCCCGGAGCAGATAATCTTCACTCCTTGAGCGCCGAAGCGCATCGCGGAAGTAACGCCTCTTTTCATCGCGCGACGGAAGGCAACGCGTCTTTCGATCTGCATGGCGACATTTTCCGCTACCAGTTGGGCGTCAATTTCCGGCTTGCGCACCTCCTGGATATCGATCATAACTTCTTGAGACACGGTCTTTTCTATGTCCTGCTTGAGCCTTTCTATCTCGGATCCTTTTTTACCGATGACGATTCCCGGTCGCGCCGTGTAGATCCTGAGGCGGATACGTTTGGCTGAGCGCTCTATTTCGATGCGGGAAACTCCGGCATGAAACAGCTTTTTCTTCACAAAGTTGCGCAGTTTTGAATCCTGCTGAATGTATTCGCCATATTTCTTATCCGCGAACCACCGGGATTCCCATGTTTTTACGATACCCAGCCTTAATCCAATGGGGTTTACTTTCTGGCCCAAGCTTTTACCTCCTCCTGGTTACAACGACGCATCGGTGAGGATCACCGTCACATGGCTTGTTCTTTTCAAGATGCGGGTTCCGCGACCGCGGGCACGTGCCGCGAAACGCTTGAGCAATGGTCCGCCGTCGGCGATAAGATTGCTCACCACAAGATCGTCGATATCGACGTCCGGCATCTGTTCCGCGTTGGCCACCGCGGAGCGCAGCACTTTCTCGACAATGCCGGCGGCCTTTTGAGGCATAAATTTTATGGTGGCCAAGGCTTTCCCCACCGGCTTGCCTTTGATGGCTTCAGCCATCCAACGCACTTTTTGCGGCGAGACGCGCACATATCGGGCGACTGCTTTAACCTGCATGACTGCTACTCCTATCTACCCTTGCCTATTTCTTTTTGGTTTTCTTGTCGGCAGCGTGACCGAAAAAGGTCCGAGTCGGCGAAAACTCGCCAAGCTTATGACCTACCATGTTTTCAGTAACAAACACGGGAATAAATTTGCGCCCATTGTGAACTGCCAGCGTGAGCCCTACCATCTCGGGCACGATCGTCGAACGCCTTGACCATGTCTTGATAACACGATTGCTGCGAGTCTCCTGGGAGATCACGACTTTCTTCATCAAGCTGTCTTCAATGAACGGACCTTTTTTCAATGACCGTGGCATAACTTCTCCTGTGCATCCATGCCTGTCCTTAGGCGCCGGATCGGGACTGCTCGTTCCGCCGCTTCGGCGCCGCGCGAGTACTACCTTCTGCGTTTAACGATAAAACGATCGCTGGATTTGTTGTTGCGTGTACGATACCCCTTGGTGGGCATGCCCCATGGGGAACAGGGGTGGCGTCCACCAGACGAGCGGCCTTCACCACCACCCATGGGATGATCCACCGGGTTCATGGCAACGCCACGTACTTTTGGGCGGCGTCCTAACCAACGATTACGACCGGCCTTGCCCAGAGAGAGGTTTTCATGTTCCACATTACCCAATTGTCCGATGGTCGCCTTGCACTTGAGCAGCACCATCCGAACTTCTCCGGAGGGCAACTTGACCAGAGCATAGCGGTCTTCCTTGGCCATCAACTGAGCATATGTACCCGCGGCCCGGACGATTTGTCCGCCCTTGCCGAGGCGCAACTCGATATTGTGAATGTGGGTACCTAATGGAATATTTGCTAACGGCAGAGCATTGCCAGGCTTGATATCGGCTTCGGGTCCTGACATGACTGCATCACCTACCTTCAGGTTGGCGGGCGCAAGTATGTAACGCTTTTCGCCGTCCACATAATTCAGCAAGGCGATACGGGCGCTGCGATTCGGGTCATACTCGATGGCCGCGACCTTGGCAGGGATGCTGTCCTTGTCGCGTTTAAAATCGATGATGCGATAATAACGCTTGTGCCCGCCGCCTCGCCGTCGGGCAGTTACTCGACCATAGGAATTTCGGCCACCGCTGGATTTGCGTATCTTGATAAGACCTCTTTCGGGGCGATCCTTGGTGATCTCCTCGAAATCGTAGAAAGTCTGAAATCTGCGACCGGCCGATGTAGGTAGAACTCTTTTGATTCCCATTTCTAATAGCTCCTAGCGTTAGGCCCCTTCGAAGAATTCGATGCGCTCACCCGGCATCAGTTTGACGATGGCCTTCTTCCAGTTGCGGCGCTTACCTAAAATGCGTCCTCGCCTTTTGTATTTTCCCCTAACGTGCATGGTGTGGATGTCCGCAACCTTCACGTTAAATATCTTCTCAACCGCGCGCTGCACCTCGATGCGGTTTGCGCGTGGATCCACTTCGAAAGTGACCTGATTGCTCTTTTCTTTCTGGATATTGGTCTTTTCGGAGATGATCGGCCGTTTGATGATGTCGTAGTTGATCATGCCAGCAATCTCCCTTCGATGCCCGGGATGGCACCTTGAAGCAGAACAAGCTTTTCGTATTTAAGGATGTCGTACACGTTCAGCCCTTCGAGCCGCATGACTTTTACACCTGGAACGTTCCGGGACGAAAGCTCGAGGTTAAGGTTCTGTTCGGCCGTAACGATCAGAGCGTTGTACGCCTTAAGTGTTTCTACCGTTTTGACGAATTCCTTGGTCTTGATCTTGGAAAGATCGAAGTTGTCCAGAATCATCAGCTCGGCTTCTTTGAGTTTGCATGTCAAGGCCATTTTAAGGGCTATCCGACGCACCTTCTTTGGAATCTTCTGTTCGTACGAGCGCGGATGCGGTCCAAAAATGACGCCGCCGCCGCGCATCAACGGCGACTTTATATCCCCTCGCCGAGCACGACCAGTGCCTTTTTGCTTGTAAAGTTTGCGCGTTGAACCGGCCACATCATGACGATTCTTGACGTTGGCATTACCGCCACGCTTTTTTGCCAGCTGCGCCATGACCACTTGGTGTAGAACGGACTTTTTAACCGGCACGTCAAAAATTGCATCCGGAAGCTCGGCCTGGGATACTTTATTGCCCTCAATGTTGATGACGTCTACAGTTGCCATACTCTTCCTCGTTCGGAACCCGCGGGTTTTTTGAGCTAGTGCTGCCGCAGCGGGCCACCGGTTATTACTTCTTGGCGATTTTCAATTTCTTGATCATAACCATCCCATCCCGACTACCTGGGACGGCGCCTTTGATCAGAATCAAATTCTCTTCTGGACGAACGTCAACGATTTCAAGGTTCCGGATAGTCTTGCGGTCAGTGCCGTAGTGGCCAGGCATCTTTTTGCCTTTAATAACCTTTGACGGCCAGGCACTGCTGCCTATCGATCCGGGAATGCGGAAGCATTTGCCGCCGTGGGTCTTGCGGCCACCTCCGAATTTGTGGCGTTTAACGACACCGGCGAATCCGCGGCCTTTGCTGGTTCCGATCACGTCAACTTTTTCCCCGACGTTAAACAGGTCCGGCCCCAGATTCTGGCCCAAGGTATAAGCGCCTGGATCATCCACGGCTACTTCGCGCACCAGATAAAAGCAAAGCCCGCCGCTTTTGCTGAAGTGACCTTGATCCGGCTTGTTGGTGCGTGACGTTCGTTTTTCAGCGAACCCCAACTGCAGCGCGTTATAGCCGTCAACAGCCTCTGTTTTAATCTGGGTGACCACGCAAGGGCCGGCCTTAATCACGGTGACCGGAACATATTGGCCATCTGCCGTGAAAACGCTCGTCATTCCCAGCTTTTTACCGATCAATCCTTTGCTCATGGCTCGTCATTCCTACCTACAGTTTGATCTCCACATCCACACCGGGAGAAAGGTCCAGCTTCATCAGGGCATCCACCGTCTGCTGCGTGGGCTCTAGGATGTCCAGCAGCCTTTTGTGAGTGCGCATTTCGAATTGCTCCCGGGACTTCTTATCGATGTGTGGAGACCGTAATACACAAAACTTATTGATTTTGGTCGGCAGGGGAATAGGCCCCACTACCTTGGCGCCGGTCTTTCGAGCGGTGTCCAAGATATCCGTGGCCGATTGATCCAACAGTTTGTGATCGTAAGCCTTCAACCTAATTCTGATTTTGGCGTTCATTATCATGGGTCAATCTTTCTACTCGATGATTTCGCTCACCACGCCGGCGCCGACCGTACGTCCGCCTTCGCGGATGGCAAAGCGCAGCTCTTTTTCCATGGCGATCGGCGTGATCAGCTCGGCCGTGATCGCCACATTGTCCCCAGGCATCACCATCTCC
>JACRDD010000006.1 GCA_016218685.1 Desulfobacterales bacterium
CGCATCCCCAGGGGGTCAGCGCCCTGGGCCACAACGTGCCGATGGTGTTCATGCTGGTGTTCGGCGGCGGTTCGGCCCTGGCCGGGATCGCCGGGGTGATCGGCGGGATCTTTCTGATCACCGAACCGGCCATGGCCGCGACCCTGGGTCCCATTGTCTTTGTGGTGATCGTGGTGGGCGGCATGGGCTCTTTGACCGGGGCCTTCGTGGCCTCCTTGCTGCTGGCCGCCATTCAGACCTTTGCCGCGGGCCTGGAGTATTCCATGGTCGATGTGCTGGCCATGGTCGGAATCCATTGGGAACTCAGCGGCGTGCTCAAGGATTTGGAGCGCATCCAGTTGTCGCATACCGGCCCGATCCTGCCGTATCTTTTCATGGTGCTGATGCTCATGTTCCGGCCCAAGGGCCTCATGGGCAAACGCGAGTCGTGATCCACGCGGAAAAAGAATAAGGAAGTAATTGCGCTATGCCGATCTTATTTCGACGTTACGGTATCTGGGTGGTGGCGATCCTTGTCAGCGGGGTGCTGCCGCTCATTTTTAAGTCCAGCTTTTCCATCTCGCTGTTCAGTCAGATGGGTATCTCCATTATCTTCGCGCTGTCCTACAACATGCTGCTCGGTCAGGGCGGGATGCTCTCCTTCGGCCATGCGGTTTACCTGGGGCTGGGCGGGTTTCTCGCCATGCATGGTCTGGAGAAAATCGGCGGCGGCGTTCTGCCGCTGCCCCTGGAACTGCTGCCCCTGGTGGGCGGCATGGCGGGAATTCTGGCCGGCGTGCTCTTCGGCTGGCTCTCCACGGATCGGGCCGGAACGACCTTCGCCCTGATCTCCCTGGGCATCGGCGAGTTGATTGCGGCCAGCGCCCTGATGCTGCCGAGCTTTTTCGGCGGCGAGGAGGGTATCGCCAGCAATCGCATGGTCCAGTTGACCCTGACCGGCTTCAAGTTCGGCAAATCCATCGAGGTGTACTATCTCATCGCCTGCTGGATGCTGCTCAGCGTGGCCCTGATGTATCTGCTGACCAAGACCCCCCTGGGGCGGGTGGCCAATGCCGTGCGCGATAATCCCGAGCGCGCGGCTTTCATCGGCTACAACCCCCGTCACGTGCGCACGATCCAGTTCACCCTGGCGGCCTTCTTTGCGGGCCTGGCCGGCGGCCTGTTCGCCATCAACTACGAGATCATCACCGCCGAGACCGTGGGCGCACAAACCTCGGGCAGCGTGCTGATGATGACCTACATCGGCGGGGTTGGGCACTTCTTCGGGCCGATTATGGGTGCCGTGCTGGTGATCCTCATGCAGCAGTCCCTGGCGGGCATCACCCATGCCTGGCTGCTCTATTTCGGATTGCTCTTCGTGATGATGGTGCTCTGGGCGCCCAACGGCATGGCCGGCCTGATCATGCTCCACGAGCCGGTGTGGCGGGCCGGCCTGCTCAAGCGGCTGCTGCCGGCCTACCTTACGACCCTGTTGCCGCTGCTGGTGATGTTCGCCGGGATCATGCTTCTGGTGGAGATCAACTATCATCTCTCCTTGAGCATCAATCCCGACGAGCCGTTGGCGCTGTTCGGCATCGCCTTCAACGCCAGGTCACCCCTGGCCTGGGCCCTGGCCATCGTGCTGGCCGCCGTGGGCTTTTTCTTCTTCCGCAAGGCCAGCCGCCGGGTCAACGAGAGCTGGAACGAAGTGACCCAAGCGATGAAGGGGGGCCGTTAGGATGACCGCCACAGCACTTAAAATCGTAGATGTCCACAAAAGCTTCGGCAGCAGCAAGATCATCAACGGCCTGCATCTGGAGGTGCTCAAGGGCGAGCGCCATGCCGTGATCGGACCCAACGGCGCCGGTAAATCCACGCTGTTCAATCTGATCAGCGGGTTTTATCCGGTCAGTTCGGGCTACATCGAACTCAACGGCCAGATCGTCACCAACCTGGCCCCCCACCTGATCAACCGCCGGGGCCTGAGCCGCAGTTTTCAGGTCACCAATATCTTTCCCAAAATGACGGTCTTCGAGAACATCCGCTGCGCCTTGCTCTGGCCCATGGGCTATCGCCATTCGTTCTGGCACCTGGTCGGCAACTTGAAGAAGGTCAATGCCAAGGCCGAAGAGATCCTGGAGCGCATCCGCCTGGCCGATCGCAGGGATATTCCGGCCGGCCTGCTGGCCTATGCCGATCAGCGCGCGCTGGAGATCGGCATCACCATTGCCGGCGACGCCGACGTGATTTTGCTTGACGAACCCACGGCCGGCATGAGCCTGAGCGAAACGGCCCACGCCGTGGAGCTGATCCGCACCGTCACCGAAGGCAAGACCCTGCTGGTGGTCGAACACGACATGAGCGTGGTCTTCGGCCTGGCCGATCGCATCTCGGTGCTGGTCTACGGCCAGGTGGTGGCCACGGATATACCCGAGAAGATCCGCCAGAATGCCCAGGTCCAGGAAGCTTATTTAGGGAAGGAGATCGCGTAAATGCTCGAGGTCAAGGATCTACACGCCTATTACGGCCGCAGCCATATTCTACAGGGCGTCAACTTGAACGTGAAAGAGGGCGAGATCGTCAGCCTGCTGGGCCGCAATGGGGTAGGCCGCTCGACGACCTGCATGACCATCATGGGCCTGGTGGCGCCCCACGGCTCGATCCTCTACAAGGGCCAACAGATCGCCGGGCTCAAGGCCCACGACATCGCCCGCAAGGGCATCGGTTTCGTTCCCGAGGACCGCTGGATTTTTCCGGGCCTGACGGTCTTGCAAAATCTGCAACTGGGCATGAAGAGCAGCAAGCAGAAGGGCCGCTGGCGCATCGAAGATGTCTTTACGATCTTCCCGCGCCTGGGCGAGCGCTCCAACGTTCACGGCGGCTTGATCTCCGGCGGCGAGAAGCAGATGCTCACCATCTGCCGAACGTTGATGGGCGACCCGGACTTTATCATGATCGACGAGCCCACCGAGGGGTTGGCGCCCATGATGGTCGAGCAGGTGGGCCGCCTGATCGAAGAGATTGCCCGCCGGGGCATCTCCGTGCTGCTGGTGGAGCAGAAGCTGAGCATCGCCTTGAAGATCTCCCAGCGGCTCTACATCATGGGCCACGGGCATATCGTGTACGAAGGCACGCCCGAGGACATCAAAAAGAATCAGGCCGTGCGCAAGGAGTGGTTGGAAGTCTAAATTCGCGCGGGGGTTCAAGCCTCCGCGCGCACCTTGAACATGCCCACCAATCGGTCGAGTTCTTCGGCCAGGGTCGATAAATCCTTGGAGTTCATGTTAACCTGGGCGCTGCTCTGGGACAGGTCGTTGGCCGAGTGCGTCACCAGGTCGATCTGTTTGGCGATATCGCCCGATACCTGGGAGCTCTTGGCCACGTGGGCGTTGACGTCGGTAATGCCGCGGGCCGCCTGGGATACATTGTCCGCTATGCTTTGGGTCGTCGACGATTGTTCTTCCACGGCCGAGGCGATCACCACGACATGTTCGTTGATGTCTTTAACCACGCTGGTGATCTTGGCGATCTGGTCCACCGTGCCGCTGGTCGAGCGCTGAATCCCATCCACCCGCTGTTTGATCTCTTGGGTCGCCTCGGCCGTCTGCCGGGCCAGCTCCTTGATCTCGTTGGCCACCACGGCAAACCCCTTGCCGGCATCGCCGGCCCGGGCCGCCTCGATGGTGGCATTCAAGGCCAGCAGGTTGACCTGCTCGGAGATCTCCGTGATGGTTTCGATCACCTTGCCGATTTCCTGGGCCGAGCCTCCCAGTTCGCCCACCTGGGATGACGCATTTTCAGCCTGGCTGACCGCGTCGCCCGTAATGACCCGCGCCTTGGAGGCGTTCTGGGTGATCTCGTTGATCGTGCTGGACATCTCTTCGGCCGCCGAAGCCACCATATTGACGTTGGTCGAAGCCTGCTCCATGGAGGCGGCAATGGAGGTCATGTTCTCGCTGAGCTGGGCCGACGATCCGGATACGCTGACCGTCTCCTGGGCCGCTTTTTCGGCGCCGCCGGCCAGGGCATCGGCAATGCCGGTGAGGTGGGTCGAGGCATTCTTGAGCTTAATGGCGTTGTCCTTGACCTGGATGATGGTGGCCTGGAGGCGGTCGAGGAACTGATTGAACCACTGCCCGAGCTGCCCAAGTTCATCCGTCGAGTGGATTTTGAGCCGTTGGGTCAGATCGGCCTCGCCTTCGGCGATGTCCTTGAGCCTGGCCACCATATCGCTCACCGGTCGCACGATGGACCGGGATTGCAGCCAAGTCAGGGGCGCCGCCAGCAGCATGCACCCCAAACCCACCGCGCAAAGCACGAGAATCATCTGGCGGTTGTTGGCCTTGGCCACGGCATCGGGCTGCAACAGCGCCACGGCGCCGCAGTAGCCGCCCTCGCCGAACAGCGGCAGAGCGGTTTGAAAATAGCTCTGCTCATCGACCGTTACGGTGGAAAAGAGGCTCGCGGCGTTTTTCAGCGAGGCGAACCCCACGCCGGGCCGACGAAAAAGGGCGCTGTCGATGGTTTTATAATCGGCCAAATCGCCGGCGCTGTAGGCATCGTCGGAAAAGACGACCACGGTGGTCCCGGTGAGCCGTTGGATCCAGGCGGCGAACTCCGAATCCAGACTATATAGAAGGATGGCCGCGCCGACCACCTTGGGCTCCACCTTTTGCGTGGCCTTATTGAGGGTTTCGGTGAGAACGGGCAGCGCAACCTTCATGCAGAGCCGGTGCTCGACGGTCTGGAACCCCACCCACTCACCCAGGCTCGAAACCCCGGGATAGGTGTCGGCTGCCCAACGGTTCTCCGCAGTCGGCGCTACCTGCAACTGACTTTCCAAGGCATTGCGCCCGCCGGCGATCACACCATGGTGCAGATTGTTGTTTTCGATGAAGCCCACCCGGTAGCCTTCCTGCCCTTCCAGGGCGGCAAAGGCTGTCAAGTGACCCTCCGCATCATACACCGTCACCTTCCACAGCTTTTGTCCCGAAGCGGCGCGGAAGGCAGCATCGACCAGCTCGTTGAACGCATCCTGGGTCACGCCGGTGGTAAAAGCCGCGGTCTTGTTTTCCGCCAGGTAGTTCAGATTATCGCCCATGCGGTTAATGGCGATCATCTGTCGGCCGGCGGCCAATACCGCGTCCTGTCTTTCCATCATGGTATAGCGCAGCGTGGCCGTGGAGTTGGCCATGGCCTTTTGAATCAGCGTGCGGTTCTGGCGCTGGATGATCAACGATACCGCCACGGTCGAAACAATGCTGACCACAAGCAGCATGATCAGGGTGTTGGCGGTTATTTTGGTTCCCAGCTTTCTGTTCGATAGAATGCTCATCGTTGCCCCTCGAAGCTCATGACAAATTGCCGACCCGTCAAGCCGTGCCGGACAATAGCGTTATCGGTTCCCCGATGAAATTGTTTAGAAATAATTCATAGCTGTAATCCGGAAATAAATTATGAAGACGATTCATGGCCCGGCCTTGGCGATGCACCAATCCCGGCGGGGGGATTAAAGGTTGACATTTTGGATGTGAGTAAGTATTACTCACCAACATTTGAGAGCCATCCATTCGAACGCTGGGCATGAAACACAAGGGTCATACCAATCCGCCGGGACGTCAAAAGATCATCGAGGCCCTCACGCGCCTGATGTGGGCCAAAGACTTTCATTCGGTGACCACCGCCGAAATCGCCGAGCTTGCAGGCGTCACCGAAGGATTGATCTATAAATATTTCAAGAGTAAAAAAGAGCTGCTCTACCAGGTGCTCAACGATCTTTTCGCCCAGTTCAACCAGGCAGTCCTCGATCGCATGGCCGACAAAGCGTCGGCCATCGAAAAGCTGGAAGTCATCATCCGGTCGAGCATCGAGTACTATACCGCCAACCGGGTTTTTGCCCGGATTCTGCTGCTGGAGGTCCGAACCTCACCCGATTATTTCCGTTCCGAAGCGTACGCACGGGTCAAGGCCTATGCCCGCACCATTCTGGAGGTTATCCAGATGGGTATTCAGCAGGGTGAAATCAAAGCGAATACCGATCCTTTGATTTTAAGGAAAGTCATTCTGGGGACGATTGAACATGCCTGTCTTGGCGAGATCATTTTTACCAGGGACTTGGATGTTCAAGCCATCACCTACAGCATATCAACCATCATTTTTAACGGTGCCAAAGCATGAAAACAGAAATCAACGTCCAACACCTCATCGAAGCGAGCATCGCCAGCGGTGCCAATGTCATTAGCGAAGACCAGGCCAAATCCATTCTCCATGGTTATGGAGTGCCCGTCGTGGGTGAGATTCGGGCGGCCGATCCCCAGGAAGCTGCCCGGGTGGCCCGCCAGATCGGGTTCCCGGTGGTGCTCAAGGCCGTCGGCACGCAGATTTTGCACAAGACCGAAGCCGGATTGGTGGCGGTCGGCCTGAAAAGCGAAGCCGAAGTGACGGCCGCCGCCCAGCGCATGATGGACAGCACCCCTTTGCCCATCGACGCCTTTTTGGTGCAGCCCAAGATTCACGGCCAGCGGGAGTTCGTGGCCGGCCTGTTCAGGGACCCGCTCTTCGGGCCGGTGGTCATGTTCGGTTTGGGCGGCATCTTCACCGAAGCCTTGAACGATGCGGTCTTCAAGGTGGCGCCGCTGACGCCCGCGGACATCGAGGCCATGTTCGCCGAGATTCGCTCCCAAAAAATGCTGGGCGCCTTCCGGGGTGAAGCCGCCGTGGACAAAGCGGCCCTGGGGTGCATTCTCCAGGGCCTCTCGGAGCTGGCCATGCAATTTCCCCAGATCCGGGAGATCGACATCAACCCGTTGATCGTCCAACCCGACGGCCGGCCGGTGGCCGTGGACGCTCTGATCGTCACCGGAAAGCCTCAACCCGCGCCGATCAAGCGCGACGAGGTCAACCGCGCCACCTTGCGATCCTGCTACTATCCCGAGTCCGTCGTCTTCATCGGCGCGTCGAGCACCATTTCCAAGTGGGGTCACATGATCCCCACCAACCTGCTCAACCGCGATTTTAAAGGCCGGGTCTACCTGGTCAATCCCAAGGGCGGGCAGGTCATCGGCCGCGAGGCCTACCGCTCGGTGAGCGACATCGACGGGGACATCGATCTGGCCGTGGTCATGATTCCGGCGGCCAAGGTCAAGGCGCAAATTCCGCTGCTGCGGCAGAAGAAGGTCAAAGCCATGCTGCTGATATCGTCCGGGTTCCGCGAAACCGGCGAAGAGGGCCGTAAGTTGGAGGACGAAGTGGTGGCCGCCGCCCGCGAGGCCGGCATTCTGATCTTCGGGCCCAACACCATGGGCATCTGCAATCCGCACATCGACTTCTTCTGCTGCGGCGTGCATGTCTACCCGCGGCTTGGCTCGACCTCGCTGGTCTCCCAGTCGGGTAACATGGGCACCCAACTGCTGGCCTTCGCCGAACAGCAGGACATCGGCATCCGCGCCTTCTCCGGCTCGGGCAACGAAGCCATGGTGACCTTGGAAGATTACATGGAAGCTTTCGAGGTCGACGAGTTGACCCGCACCGTGGTGCTCTACATCGAAAGCGTCAAGGACGGCCGGCGCTTCTTCGAAAGCGCCCGCCGGGTATCCAAGCAGAAGCCGGTGGTGGTGCTCAAGGGCGGCCGAACGTCCGAAGGCGGCCAGGCCGCCTCCAGCCATACTGGCGCCCTGGCCTCCGATTTCCGCATCTTCGAGGCCGCCTGCCGCCAGGCCGGCATCATCCAGGTCAAGCAGCCCATCGAAATGCTCGATCTCTCCGCGGTCTTTTCTTCGCTGCCGCTGCCCAAGGGCAACCGCGTGGCCATCATGACCCTGGGCGGTGGCTGGGGCGTGGTCACCACCGACCTGTGCGTGGAAAACGGACTGGTGCTGCCGCCGCTTTCGAAAGATATCGTCCAGCGGCTGGATCAAATGCTTCCCGACTACTGGAGCCGCGGCAATCCGGCCGACATCGTGGGCGAGCATGACCCCAATATCCCCAGGACCGCCATGGAAGCCCTCATGCAGTGGGACGGCTGCGACGCCGTGCTGCACCTGGGTATCCACGGCCGCCGCATCCTGGCCGCCAAGATGCTCAAATCCATCGCCAGGACCGATCCGACCTACAAGCACGAAGACCTCGACCAGCTCAAGGCCATGTCCGTTCAGATCGAAATGGAGTACATCCGGCACGTCATCCAGCTCACCGAAAAATACCAGAAACCGGTGCTGGGCGTCAGCCTGCTCACCGACGAGGCGTCCAAGACGCTCTACCGGGTGGAGGGCTGCAAGTACAAAGGGGTCTTCTTCCCCTCCCCCGAAAGGGCGGTCAAAGCCTTGGCCGGCATGTGCCGCTACCGGCAGTGGGTGGCGGCGCATCGGTAGCGGCGCTATTTCCGGCTGCTCCCCGGCCGCGGGCAAATTGATCTTGCAATCAAAGGGTTGCGGTTTTACAGTCTAAACAATTCGTTTGCGAAGCCGGGAAATGAGCATGAAAAAGCAAGAGATCCTCAACCTGATCAAATCCAGCAAGCCTGAATTGGCCGAGCGTTATGGCGTACGACAGGTCGGGCTCTTTGGTTCCTATGTCCGCGGCCAAGAGAAGGTGTCCAGCGACATCGATATCCTTGTATCGTTTCAGCGGGATGTGGATCTTTTCGAATTCATCGAGCTGCGGGAGTATCTCGAAACCAAACTCCAGGCCAAAGTGGACCTTGTAATGCTCTCTGCTCTGAAACCGGCCATCGGTCGGCGCATCCTCGATGAGGTGCAATATGTCTAAAGACCGATATGTCTCCGACTATCTCGAAGATATTCGCAATGCCATCGAAGAAGTCGCAGAATTCATAGAGGGAATGGGCTTCGAAGAATTTCGGTCCGACAGGAAAACCGTCAATGCGGTCATCAGGAGCCTGGAAGTTCTCGGCGAGGCAACCAAACATATTCCCGACGATTTTCGCAAGCGGCATCCAGACATCCCCTGGAGTAAAATGGCCGGTATGCGGGATGTGCTCATTCACGATTACATGGGGGTAGATCTGAAAACAGTTTGGAAGGTTGCCGTCGAAAGATTGCCCGAATTGGCTATTTTAATGAAATCGGTTACCTGAATCACAACGCAAGCGCGTCGCGGCCTGTGTGGAATGGCAGTATGCCCAGCTGGCCGTACGACCCACCGAGAAGTGCACCAAACCCCTGCATGGCGTCCGCCTGCTCACCGACGAAGACGCCAAGACCCTCTACCGGGTGGAGGGCTGCCAGTACAAGGGCGTCTTCTTCCCCTCCCCCGAAAGGGCCGTGAAAGCCCTGGCGGGCATGTGCCGTTACCGGCAGTGGGTGGCGGCGCATAAGGAGCGGCACTTATAGGCCGAAGAGGGCGGGCTTTACCAATGCTGAGTTCAACACGGTAGCAGGTTGATGATGGGCTCTGCGTTTATGCTTTATTGCCAGGAAAAACGTTTTGAGCCGCTGGCTCTCATCGATCACCACCGGCTTGTTGTAAAAATGACAACCGCTTGATGGCCATTTATGCCTTCAGATCCCTGGCGGAATTGTTTCATCGGTGGTAACGGACGGCAAACTTTCTATTGATATAGTAACAAAGATGATGTTTATACCCGCATCTGATCTATATCCCATTTATTAAAATATTGCTTGTGGCCAGCTGCGTGCGGCCACTTATAATGCTGAAGGGTTTATGTATATGGTGCCAAAGATTTGCATCGATAGATTCGATCGATCATTCATAGTATTTTTTTCGTTCCTGCTTCTTGGCTGTGGCGGTGGTGATTCCTCTTCTCAGACAAGCACATATGAAGCCTGGGACTTGGGTGAAACTACTATTGTCCAGCAAGGTTTGCCAGGAAATGATGTCACTTCTATGGCCTGCGATTCCACTAATCTTTTTTTCAGCATTGATGGCGGGGCCCTTATGCAAGTTGCCCATACCGATACCATAGTGGGTGAGGCTCTGCCACAAGAACCTTACATGAGAAACCGATATGAGATGAAGCTGGACGACCAAAGAGCAATCTACTGGAGTAACGGACTCTCAGGGGCTGGAAACCCCGGGGAGATCATAAAGACCGCGCTCGACACCCAACAGCAACTATGGTCGATTGGAGATTTGAACGGCCCCGAGCGATTGCAAATGGTTAACGGGCAGATCTACTTTATTGATGATTTACAAGAGGTAATGCGAATATCACTTTCTGGATTAGACAGAGAGACGATTTATTCATCGGAAAGTAGAAATTTGTGCGCTTTAGCAGTCTCACCTGAAGGCGACCTATTTCTGGGTAGCTATTCGAATGAAAACGATACACCTCAATCCGTTATATCCAGGATACCAGTGGGTGGCGGCCCGCCCATTGAAATTTCCCGGCCCAACAGTCACAGAATTGTTCAAATCCTGATTCAAGGAAATTTTTTATTCGTGGTGGATACTCACCTCATTTATTCACTGGATACGCTGGATGGTACTATTGTGGAGCTTGTGAATGGCGACCCTTTGGATCCTTATGCTCCTTTTTTTGTAGATGAAGATGGTATCTACTGGGTTGGAAGCGATAACCAAACATACGCTGCCTATCTTGATGGGAGTAATTTGATTACCGTTGGCGAAGGCACCTTTTTCTGCAAATGCGGCTCTTTGATGTACTGGTACAACAGAGCCGGAGTTTTAATGCGCAGAACATTAGCACATCATTAAAGCAATTCATCCCTCAGGCCAAAAACCGCCACAATTCCGATTATCCCTTTGTGCTATCTGCCGCTCTTTTTATTCTGCAATTCATTACTGATGCGCAGCACGGCGTCGTAGTGCTCCTGGGTCTGGGTGGCGCTCTGGAAGACCAGGGCTTCGTATTCGAGCACCTGCTCGATGGTGGAGTGGCCGCCGTGGCGCATCAGCTTTTTGGCTTCGCGGATGGCTGCGCTGGGCATCTTCGCGATCTGGGCGGCCATGGCCTCGGCCTCGGCCAGCAGGGCTTCGGGGGCCACCACCTTGTTGACCAATCCCATCTCCAGGGCCTCCTGGGCGTCGATCATTTTGGCGGTGAAGACCAGTTCGGCGGCCTTGCCGTAGCCGACCAGGCGCGGCAGGAAGTATGAGCTGCCGAATTCGGGGGTGACACCCACCCGGGCGAAGGCGAAGCTGATCTTGGCTTGGCTGGAGGCCAGGCGGATGTCGCAGTTCAACGGCACGGTGGCGCCGAAGCCCACGGCCGGGCCGTTGATGGCCGCGATGATCGGCTTGGGGAATCCGATAAAGGCCCGGGGCAGCTCCACCCGGGCCGCATTCGCGCTTTGGCCGGTTTCGCGGTAGGCTTGGTAACGGCTCTTGAACATATTCAAATCGGCGCCGGCGCTGAAGGCCCGGCCTTTGCCGCTGAGGATCAGCACGCGCAGATCGTCATCGGCGGCGGCTGCGGCCAGATAGTGCAGCAGCTCCTGGCTCATCTCTTCGCACAAGGCGTTGAGCACTTGGGGACGGTTCAAGAAGAGCAGGCCGATGTGATTGCGTTTTTCCACGGCGATGGTGCTGTAGGTCATGATGCTTCCTTTCGTTTGATCCGCTGGTTTTCGTGCATGCTACCAAATCATACGGGGTGATGCCAGGGGCTCATGGCCTGTCGCGCATTTGGCGCGCCCGGCTTGACAGGCCGCTTCGTTTCCCCCTATAGTGAGACCCTGACTCCGTCACCTGCGATAACTCATCGAATTCCATATAGAAAGGTACTTTTGAGCCATGATGACGCCCCAGCAATACGAAGAGAGCCTGCGCAAGTTGAAGCTTGAAGTCTACATGTTCGGCAAACGCGTGGAAAACGTGGTGGACGATCCCATCATCCGACCGTCCATGAATGCCGTGGCCAAGACCTACGAAATGGCCCAGCGCCCCGAGTACGAAGACATCATGACCGTCAAGTCCCACATCACCGGCAAGCGCATCAACCGCTTCACCCACATCCATCAGAACGTGGACGACCTGGTCAAGAAGAGCAAGATGGGCCGCCTCATGGGCCGCGCCACGGGCTGCTGCTTCCAGCGCTGCGTGGGCATGGATGCACTCAATGCCCTGTCCATCGTGACCTACGACATCGACAAGGCCAAGGGCACCGAATACAACCAACGCTTCCTTAAATATTTGGCCTTCGTGCAAGAGCACGATCTGGTGTGCGACGGCGCCATGACCGATCCCAAAGGCAACCGTGCGCTGGCGCCCCACCAGCAGGCCGACCCCGATCTCTTCCTGCATGTGGTCGAAGAGCGCAAGGAGGGCATCGTGGTAAGAGGCGCCAAGGCCCACCAGACCGGCGCGGTCAACTCTCACGAGATCATCGTCATGCCCACCATCGCCATGCGCGCCGAAGATAAAGATTACGCCGTGAGCTTCGCCCTGCCCAGCGAAGCCAAGGGCATCGTCTACATCATGGGCCGCCAGTCGTGCGATACGCGCAAGCTGGAGGCCGGGCAGTTGGACCGCGGCAACCCCTTCTTCGGCGGTCACGAGGCCCTGGTGGTCTTCGAGAATGTCTTCGTGCCCTGGGAGCGGGTTTTTATGTACAAGGAGTACGAGTTCGCCGGCAGCCTGGTGGAGAACTTCGCCTCCTACCACCGCCAGAGCTATGCCTGCAAGGTGGGCGTGGGCGACGTGCTCATCGGCGCCTCCCAGACCGCCGCCGAATACAACGGCGCCGAACGGGCCTCGCACGTCAAGGACAAGATCATCGAGATGAACCATCTCAACGAGACCCTTTACTGCGGCTGTATCTCCTGCGCCAGCGAGGGCCACAAGGAGCCCAGCGGCACCTACGTGGTGGACAAGCTGCTGGCCAACGTGCACAAGCAGAACGTGACGCGCTTCCCCTACGAAATCGCGCGCCTGGCCCAGGATATCGCCGGCGGCCTGATGGTGACCATGCCGGCTGAAGAGGATTTCAAGTCGCCCACCACCGGCAAGTGGCTGGACAAATACTACGCCGGCAACTGCGACGTGCCCACCCTGAACCGCATGCGCATCCTGCGGCTCATCGAGAACCTTACTTTGGGCACGGCCGCCGTGGGCTACCTGACCGAATCCATGCACGGGGCCGGCTCGCCCCAGGCCCAGCGCATCATGATCTCCCGGCTGGCCAACATGGCCGAAAAGAAGAAGGCCGCCAAAAAGCTTTCGGGCATCGATGAGTAATACGCCCGTTGCGGTGATCGTCGGGCTGAAGTACTGCGGCGGGTGCAAACCCGATTACGACCGGGTGGCGCTGGTGGAAGAGATTCGGCGCCGCCTGGGCGACGAGGCGATCTGGGTGCGGGCCGACGATCCAACGGCCGAGCTGATCCTGGCGGTGCACGGTTGCCTGACCGCCTGCGCCGATCTGGAATCCTGTCAGGCCAAGCCGATCGTCGCGGTCACCGGACCGGAGGCGGCCGAAGCTTTCGTGTGTCACGTCCAAACCCTGAAACGGTAGAAGGAGAAAGAACATGAAGCTTTCCAGAGCAGAGATCTTGAGGGCTTTGAAGGATTGGAACCAGGCCTGGGCGCGCCACGACCTGGAGGGCGTTTTGGCTCTGATGCATGCCGACGTGCTTTTCGAAAACTGGACCGGCGGCAAAGCGGTGGGCCTGGAGGCCTTGCGCAAGGCTTGGCAACCCTGGTTCGCCCAAGGCGATTTCCGTTTCATCGAGGAAGAGATGTTCGTCGACGAAGTGGATCAGAAGGTGCTCTTCCGCTGGCACATGGAGTGGCCTTGCCCCGAAAAGGCATTCGCGGGCAAGTTGGAAAGGCGGCACGGGGTGGATGTGATCCATTTCAAGGACGGGAAGATCATCAACAAGCTGACTTTCAGCAAAACTACCGTGGAGATCGACGGTAAGCGTTGCGCCCTGCATTATTGATGGGTGCCGCGGCCCTCGGAACCACCCAGAGAGAGATTAATCAATCTATGGAAGCTATAGTAAAGCGAAGCGGAGAGCTGTTCGACTCCGGCTTGCGTTGAGCGGAGAGCGTTCTGCTTTCCGTGGCTGAGAGCAAAGGTATTCAGTCGGATCTGATTCCGCGCATCGCCACCGGTTTTTGCGGCGGCATGGCCCGCACTAGCAACATCTGCGGCGCGGTGAGCGGGGCGGTAATGGCCATCAATATCTGTTATGGCCGCTCGGACGCGGGAGGTTCCATGGAGAAAAACTACGCCAAGGTCCGGGAGATGATCGGCCGGTTCGAGGAGATGTTCGGCACAGTCAATTGTCGCGAGCTCATCGGCTGTGATCTGGCGACCCCCGAAGGGCAACAGTTTTTCAAGGCCAACAACACCATCGCGCGTTGCAAGCACTTCAGCCAGGAGGCGACGCGCATGGCGATGCGGATTATTACGGAGAGTGAAGGATGAAACAGGGCCTCCCGCCTGAAACCGATCGATCGGCGCCGGTGCGCTGCCGGGGCGTGCGCGGTGCCACCACAGCCATGGAGAACAGCCGTGAAGCCATTTTGGAGGCCACGCGCGAGCTGTTGTTCGTCATCATGCGGGCCAACGGGATGGCCGCCGAGGATGTGGCCAGCGTCTTTTTCACCACCACCGTGGATCTGAACGCCACCTATCCGGCCCTGGCGGCCCGGCAGTTGGGTTGGTACGATGCGGCCCTGATGTGCGGGCATGAAATGCAGGTGCCGGACAGCCTGGGGCGTTGTATCCGAGTTCTGGTCCATTGGAATACCACGCGCAGCATGAAAGAAATCGTGCATGTCTACCTGCGCGAGGCCAAAAGCCTGCGGCCCGATCGCAAGACCCTGCCCGAGATCCCGCTGGAGGAGATCGAGGCGGCGGCCAGGAACATCGATTTCAATGCTCTGGCGTTCGATCCCAACGGGGATATCGGAGATGAAGGCCAAAAATGAAAGTCAGGTCATTCCGTCTTTCTTGGATATGCCGGCTATCTCAACCCTTAAAAGAAGGAGCGTGGAATGGATAAGAAAGCCAAGAACGAGAAACGCGGTAAAGTGATCGAGGTCCTGAACCAGGCCCGCGGGATGGAGCTGCAAGCCATCAGCCAGTACATGAACCAGCACTACAACCTGGATGACATGGATTACGGCGAGTTGGCGGCCAAGGTCAAGCTGATCGCCATCGACGAAATGCGCCATGCCGAGGCCTTCGCCGAGCGCATCAAGGAACTGGGCGGCGAGCCGACCAGCGAGCCGGCGGCCAAGACCAAGAAAGGCCAGAAGGTGGAGGTTATCTTCCCCTTCGATGCCGACCTGGAAGACCACACCATGGAAGTCTACAACGAATTTTTGCTGGTGTGCCGGGAAAGCGGCGACAGCACCAGCATGAAGCTTTTCGAAACCATCATCGACGAAGAGCAGATCCATTTCAACTACTTCGACAATATCGGCGGCCACATCAAGGATCTGGGCGCCGTCTACCTGGCCCAGATCGCCGGCACCCCCGCCTCCACCGGGCCGGCCTCCAAGGGCTTCGTCTCCGGCCCGGCCGCCGCATAGCGGCGATAAGCTCAACTGCAATCCCCCCGGGGCGCTTCCGTTGAGGCGGCGCCCAACCCAATTCCCTTCCTTGACAAAAACAGGGCCGCTCTTTATGGTAGCCCATTTTGTGGCCGCGGCGGCGCGCCGGCAACCTACGGTGAGTTCCGCAACCGATATAACCCCTATATATAATGATAGAATGCAAACCATCATGGCTTCAGAATCGACCTCCTCGCCTTCTGTGCTGATGTTGATTGCCGGTGCCAAGGGCGCCATCGGCACCACGGTGGCCCTGTGCTCGGCCCAATTGCGCCAAGACCCCGAGTCCATCCTCTCGGGTTTGACCACGGCCCGGCGTTTCGCCGACCTGGGCGATCCGGCGCATATCGCGGTGGCCGGCTGGGATAAGCTCCAAACGCCGATGGAGGAGGCCCTTCGCCGGCATGGCGTGTTACCTGAATCGCTCTGGCGGGAGCATGCGCCGTTCTTATCCCGGATCGAGATCCGTTCGGCGCCACCGGAAGCTGCGCTGCTAAGCGAGCAGGTGGAGGCCATCCAAGGAGACATGCGGCATTTCCTGGCCCGCTGGCCCTCGGCCCAACCAGTCCTGGTTAATCTCTTGCCGGCTGCCTGGGATATCGCCCAACTGCATCGCCTGGAGACATTGGACGAGATGCTGAAGGTCTCGGCGCCGTTACCCGATTTGGCCTATGTGCTGGCCGCGGTGCTTTCCGATATCCCCGTGGTGAATTTTACGCCCAATACCGTGGAGTTTCCGGTGGTGTGCCGGGAAGCCCGGGGCCGGGGTGTGCCTTTGGCCGGGCGGGATGGCAAGACCGGCCAGACCTACCTGAAGGTGGTGCTGGCTTCGGCCCTCAAGGCCCGTGCGCTATACGTGGACGGCTGGTACAGCCTGAACATCTTGGGCAACGCCGATGGCCGCAACTTGATGGACCCGGACCGGGCCTGCGGCAAGCTGGCCAACAAGACCCAACTGCTCGACGAGATCCTGGGCTACAAAGTGGGCGCGGCCTACGGCGAGTGCAGCCACAAGGTGCACATCGACTACTACCCGCCCAGGGGCGATGCCAAGGAGGCCTGGGACGTCATCGATTTCAAAGGCATCTTCGGGTTGCCCATGAGCCTGCGCCTCAACTTGCAGGGCCGGGACAGCATCCTGGCTGCCCCTATGATCATCGATTTGGCGCGCTGGGCCGCGGCGTTGAAGAAAGCCGGCATCGGTGGCCCCATTCCCGAGCTGGGGTTTTACTTCAAGAAAGCGGTGGGCGACCATGCGCCCCTGACTTTCCAGGAACAGTTGGCCGCCCTCGACTGTTTGGAACAAAAGATCCGCGGGGAAAGGAAGTAAAATGATTTTCGGTTACAGCACCAACGCCTTCACCAAATTTCCGTTGCTGGATTCCTTCGATAAAATCGGCGCCCTGGGCTTCAAAGGCGTGGAGATCATGTGCGATCAGCCCCATCTCTACCCGCCCGAGTACGGCCCCGAGCACCTGGCCGAAGTCAAGGCGCGCCTTTCCGCCAACCAGCTCAAGCCCACCAATCTCAACAGCTTCACGCTCTTCGCCGTGGGCGACACCTATCTGCCCTCGTGGATCGAACCGGAAGCGGACCGCCGCCGCATCCGGGTGGAGCATACCCTGGCATGCCTAGAAATTGCCGCGACCATCGGTTGCGCCAACATCTCCGTGCCGCCCGGCGGACCGCTGGAAAAAGGCATGAGCCGCAAGGAGGCCCTGGCCTTCTTTCACAAAGGGCTGGACCAGGTGATTCCCAAGGCCGAGGCCCTGGGCGTTCAACTGCTCATCGAACCCGAGCCCCGGCTGCTCATGGAGCGCACCGCCGAAATCAAACCCTTCGTGAGCGAGATCCGCTGCGACGCCGTGGGCATCAACTTCGACATCGGCCACTTCTACTGCGCCGGCGAGGACCCGGCTGCGGCCATGGAAGAACTATTTCCCTGGATCGGCCACATGCACATCGAAGATATCGCCGCCGACCGCTCCCACAACCACCTCATCGCCGGCCTGGGCGCCATCGACTACAAGTCGGTCTTTGCCGCCATGCGCCGCCTGGGGTACCGGCGCGACATCAGCCTGGAACTCTACCCGTATGTCGATCGGCCCGAAGAGGCCGGGCGCCGGAGTCTGGAGCACCTGTTGCCGCTGATGCGCGAGGCCGGACTGCCGGCGTAACATGCCGACCCGGCCCACCGCACGGCGGAGGCAAACTTTTGTGGAAGTGAATCCGCTTCAGTGAATTAATGATTGGCAATTGACAATCCCGCGCGCCATCTGTTAGCTATTTTCAAGTTACCGATTACGTTGCTTCTCCACTTTGCTGAGCAATCACGGCGCGTGCCGTTTTGACCTCCTGATGGCCGCCTCCTTTCCTTGGGGAGGATTCGAGGGCCGAGCGCGCGTTAACGGAACCGTCCGCATCTAGCGGCGCACAATCGATAGGCTCGGTGCATGGATCGCAGAACCTTCCTGAAAACCACCGGAATAGGGAGCGTGGCTTTTGCTGCCGGCTGCAACGCCCATCCTGAAAAACATCTGTATACCCTGGTGCGGGCGCCCGAAGATATGGTGACCGGCGAAGCCACCTGGTATGCCACCACCTGCCGGGAGTGCCCGGCCGGCTGCGGCGTGCTGGCCAAGAACCGCGAAGGCCGGGTGGTCAAGCTGGAGGGCAATCCGCTGCATCCGGTCAACCAGGGCAAACTGTGCGCCCGGGGCCAGGCCGCCTTGCAGGGGCTGTATCATCCCGATCGCCTTACCCAACCCCGGCTCAAGGTGGACGGCCGCTGGGAAGAGATCTCCTTTAACCAGGCCGCTGACCTGATCCGCGGGCGGGCGGCCCAGGCTGCCGCCAAGGGCGACGGGCGCGTGGCCCTGCTCAGCGAGGTGGTGGGCGACAATCTGCTGGCCCTGTTCGGTGAGACGCTCTCCGCCTGGCGCGGCCAGGTGCCGGTGATCTTCGAACCCCTGGCCTATGAAGGCTTGAAGGCGGCCTATGCCCAGGCTTTCGGCCAGGCCATGCTGCCCGGCCATCGCCTGGAGCAGGCCGATTTTATCCTCAGCTTTGGCGCCGATTTTTTGGAGACCTGGCTTTCACCCGTGGAGTACAGCCGCAAGTTCAAGGCCATGCATGCCCTGGCGGACGGCCGCAAGGGATTCTTCGCCCATGTGGGGCCATATCAATCGCTCACGGCGGCCAATGCCGATCAGTGGCTGATGTGCCGGCCCGGCGGCGAAGCCGCGCTGGCCCTGGGCTTGATGCAGGTGCTGCTCGGCAAAGGCCCGGGCAAGGAGTTGCCGGTACCGTTCCGGGCCGCCCTCAACGAGTTGACCGATAGCTACCGTCCCGCGGAAGTGGCCCGCCGGTCGGGAGTGGCCGAGGCCGATTTTCAAAAACTGTTGCACCGCCTGCGCGCGTCCAAGCGCCCGTTGGTGCTTCCCACGGCGGCCGCGGGGCAGGGCGCTGCTTCGGCCGCCGCCGATTTGGCCAGCGTGCTGCTCAACGCCCTGCTCGATCCGACCCTGGCGCGCCTCGATTTCGATCAACGCCACCGCGTGGAGACGGCCGGCTCCCGGTCGGAGATCCACGCCTTCTGGCAGGCCCTGGCCCAGGGGCCGGCGGAGCTGTTGCTGCTCAACCAGGTCAATCCGCTCTACAGTTTGCCGGCCGACGACGCCGTCGCCACGGCCATGGCCCGCAAGGAGCTCTTCAAGGTGGTCTTCGCGCGCAGCCTGGACGAAACCGCGGCCGCCGCCGATTTGATCGTTCCGGTGGGCCATTCCCTGGAGACCTGGGATGCCTACGAGAGCAAACGCAACCTGGTGTCCACCCTGCAACCGGTCCTGGGCAAGATCAACGCGGCCCCGGGCATCGGCGATTTTTTCCTATCCCTGGGGGGTGCCCGGGAAGGGCGCACGCTGGCTGATTACCGGGCCTATCTCAGTCGGCGCCTGGCGGACCAATACGATCTGCGCACGGAAAGCGACTGGCTGCGAATGATTCAGAACGGCGGCCGTTTCAGCGCCGGCCAAGCAGACCGGATGACAGCGTCTCGCTTCGACCACGCGCCGGTCAAGGCCCTGGCCGATCTGGTGGAGCGGGCGCAAAGCGCCGACGCACGCAAAAACTTGCTCCAGGTGAACAGCTCCCTGCGCTTCTACGACGGCCGCAATGCGGACCACCCCTGGCTGGCCGAACTGCCCGACAGCATCACCCAGGTGGCCTGGCAGACCGTGGCCATGGTGCACTCGGCCACGATGACCGCCAACGGTTGGAGCGACGGCCAGCGGCTGCAGGTGGCCACAGCCCACGGCCAGGTGGAACTGCCGGCCTACGGTTACGCGGGCATGCACCCCAGCCTGGTAATGATCGCCATGGGCCAGGGCCACACCCACATGGGGCGCTACGCCCAAAACCTGGGCATCAATCCCCTGATCCTGCTGGGCGCGGCCACCGATGCCGGGGGCGCACTGCCCGATTATAGCGCCGAGATCACGCGCCTCGCCTCCGACGGCGGCCGCATGGCCCTGGCCAGCGTGTCGGGCAGCCGCGACCAATACAAACGCCGCATCGCCCTGGCGGCCAGGCTGGGAGAACCGGTGGCGGTCGCTTCCGGCGAGGGGCTGACCCTCAATGACTTTCCGCTCACCCTGCCGCTGCCCGAGGGGTATGCGCCCCACCGCGACATTTACCCGGCCCACGAACACGAGCAGTACCGCTGGGGCATGGCCGTGGACCTGGATCGCTGCATCGGCTGCGAAGCGTGCGTGGCCGGCTGTTATGCCGAGAACAATGTGGGGGTCGTGGGGCAAACGCAGATCGTCAAGGGCCGCGAGATGGCCTGGATTCGTATCGAGCGCTATGAGGACCCGGAAAATCCCTCCCGGCTGATCTTCCTGCCCATGCTCTGCCAGCACTGCGACAATGCGCCCTGCGAGTCGGTCTGCCCGGTCTACGCGCCCCACCACTCCAAGGAAGGGCTCAACAACCAGGTCTACAACCGCTGCATCGGCACGCGCTTCTGCGCCCAGAACTGCCCTTACAAGGTGCGGCGCTTCAACTGGTTCGAGTGGCAGTGGCCCGCGCCGTTGAACCAGCAGCTCAATCCGGACGTGACCGTGCGCACCAAGGGCGTGATGGAAAAATGCTCTTTTTGCATCCAGCGCATCAAGGCGGCCCACAACCAGGCCAAGAACGAGCAGCGCGCCATCCGCGACGGCGAGGTGACCCCGGCCTGCGCGCAAACCTGTCCCACCGATGCCCTGCTCTTCGGCAACCTGATGGACCCGAACAGCGCGCTGCGCAAGAAGATCGACGATCCGCGGGCCTACCAGATTCTGGGATATCTCAATACGAAGCCGGCGGTGATTTATCTGAAGAAGGTGGTGCAGTCGATTTAGGGGGAGGGAAGCAGAACGCATGACCGAAACGGCGCTTACCTATCAAACCGTGGACGATACCGTCCTCGCCACATTGCGTCCGCCGGAAAAATCCTACTGGATCGCGGTGGCCCTGCTGTTCGCCGGTATCCTCATGGGCGCCGGCTGTTGGCTCTACCAGATCCTCACCGGCATCGGCGTGGGCGGGCAGAACAACCCGGTGCACTGGGGCACCTACCTGATCAACTTCGTCTTCTGGGTCGGTATCGCCCACTCTGGGACCCTGATCTCAGCCATCCTGCACCTGTTCCGGGCCGGCTGGCGCAACCCCATCGCCCGGGCCGCCGAGACCATGACCGTTTTCGCCGTCTGCACGGCCGGCCTCTATCCCTTCGTCCACCTGGGCCGGGTGTGGATGGTGTACTACATGCTGCCGATCCCCAGCCAGCGCACCCTGTGGCCCAACTTTACTTCACCGTTGATGTTCGACGTGGTGGCCATCAGCACCTATCTCACGGTCAGCTCGCTTTTCTGGTATACCGGCATGCTGCCCGATCTGGCCATCATCCGCGACCGGGCCAAAGGCACGCGGCGCAAGATCTTCGCCATTCTCTCCCTGGGCTGGACCGGCGAATTCGAGCAGTGGCGCCACTACACCCGCGGCTATCTCTTCTTCGCGGCCCTGGCCACGCCCCTGGTCATTTCGGTGCACAGCGTGGTCTCGTGGGATTTCGCCCTGGGCGTGGTGCCCGGCTGGCACACCACGATCTTCGCCCCCTATTTCGTGGCCGGCGCCATCCACTCGGGCCTGGCCATGGTGATCACCCTGATGATTCCCCTGCGCAAGATCTTCCACTACGAGCAGATCATCACCATCGGCGTGCTGGAGATGGTGGCCAAGACCATCGTCTTCACCGGACTGATCGTGGGGTTCGCCTACGGCACCGAAGTCTTCATTGCCTGGTACAGCCACAACATCGTGGAGATGGAGACCTTCCGCTGGCGGGCCTTCGGCGATTACGCCCTGGAGTACTGGATCATGGTGGTGTGCAACACGGTGATCCCGCTGCTCTTCCTGTTCAAGGGCGTGCGCACCCATCTCAAATGGCTCTTCGTGATCTCCATCTTCGTCAACATCGGCATGTGGTACGAGCGTTTCGTGATCATCATCGGTTCGGTGGCCCACGACTTCATCCCCCACACCTGGGGCTTGTACCGGCCCAGCCTCGTGGAGTTCGGCATCATGATCGGCAGCTTCTGCCTCTTTTTCTTCCTCTTCGTGCTCTTCGTTAAACATCTGCCATCGGTCTCCATGACCGAAATCAAGGAAGCCTTGCCGACCGGAGGTGGTCATGGCAACTGAACGCACGCGCGTCATGGGGCTCTTTGACACCGAAGGCCAGACCGCCTCGGCCATCCGGGGGCTGCGCAACGACGGCTATACCCTGGAGCGGGTGCACGGTCCCATTCCCAGCCACGTCGTCGCCGACGCCCTGGCGCTGCCCAAGAGCAGGGTGGGGTGGTTCACCCTGGCCGGCGGCATCACCGGCTTTTTCTGCGGTTTTCTACTGGCGGCGTTCACGGCCACCCGCTGGCACCTGATCGTCGGCGGCAAGCCCATTGTGGCCCTGGTGCCCTTTGTGATCGTGGGCTTCGAGTTCACCATTCTCTTCGCGGTGTTCGGCAACGTGCTGGGATTGATCTCCCAGGCACGCCTGCCGCGCTTCGGGCCGGTGACGCCCTACGATCCGCGTCTGACCGGGCACAAGTTCGGCGTGCTGGCCAGTTGCGAGACCGCCCGCAAAAACGATCTATTCCGCTTCCTGGAAGCCAAGGGCGCGGAAATCAAAGCGGATGAAGGGGGGCAGCCATGAGCGCGACCCACAGCCCAGCCGCTCCGGCCAAAGTCTCCACCGCCATGCTCGTTTGCGCGCTCTTCATCACCGCCGGCGCGGCAACCTTTTTTGTGCAGGTCGTGGCCGGCAATGTCGCCCGCGCCTGGCAGGCTTATCTGATCAGCTTTCTGCTCTTTTCGGCCATGGCCCACGGGGCCCTGCTTTTCTCCACCCTCATGCATGCCGTGCGGGCCCGCTGGAGCGGTCCTTTGACCGATCTGGCCGAAGCCTTCAGCGCCTTTTTTCCGGTGTCGCTGCTGCTTTTTCTGGGGTTGTACCTGGGCCGGGCATATCTCTTTCCCTGGATCGGCCATGACCTGCACGGCAAGGAGGTCTGGCTCAACCTGCCGTTTCTTTTCACCCGGGATATCGCCGGCCTGTTGCTGCTGTACGGGCTGGGGCTGGCCTATCTCTACCACGCCCTGTGGTTCAAGCTCAGCGTCCGGGGTCCGGAAGGCCCGCTGGGGCGCTGGCTCTGGGGGCGCTGGCAGCGCCGGCCACCGGATGCGGCGCGGTACGCCCGCCGCCGAACCGTCTTCAGCCTGCTCTACATGCTGGCCTTTGCCGTGGTGCTGTCCCTGCTGGGCTACGACCTGGTGATGGCCATGGACCCCCACTGGTATTCGACCCTTTTCGGGGCGTACTCCTTTGTCAAGGCGATCTACGTGGGGTTCGGCGGGCTCATCATTCTGGCGGCCCTGCTCCAACTGAGCCGGCGCCCGGGATATGCCCTGGCCGCCGCCCAATTCCATGACATCGGCAAGCTGTTCTTCGCCTTCGGCCTGGTGTGGGCCGATTTCTTCTACGCCCAGTTCGTGGTGATCTGGTACGGCAACATTTCCGAAGAGACTGCCTATGTCATCGAACGCACCATGACCGTGCCCTGGAACGGCCTGGCCTGGACGGTGTTCATCGTCTGCTTCCTGGCCCCCTTCCTGATCCTGCTCAACAAGAAGATCAAAACCGTGCCGGCCGCGATGGCGATCATCTGCGGCGCGGTCGTCGTCGGCATGTGGCTGGAGCACTTTCTGCTGCTGGCGCCGGTTTATCATCACGAACCCAAGAGCCTGCCGTTGAGCTGGATCGACGGCCTGATCGCCCTGGGCTTTCTGGGATTGCTGATGGCCGCCATATCGGTTTACCTGAAACAGTTTCCCGAGGTGCTGCGCACCCGTCTGGAGGAGCGCCACTGATGGAGATCCTCATTACCACCTTGAGTGTGCTCGGATTGCTGGCGACCGCGATTTTAATCGGCACCCGGGGCCGCCCCCAGCGGCTTTTCAGTCAGGGGGCCGAGAGTTTGGGACGCATCTGGGATAACCGCGGCCCGCTCTTCTGGGTGATGGCCTGCGTACTGCTCGCGCTTGGCTTTCTCTTCTACTTTTATGCGTCGCCGGCCACGCGGATAGGGGCGGCCCAGCCGATCCCGTTCAGCCACCAGTTGCACGCCGGCGTCAAAGCCATCGACTGCCGCTTCTGCCACTCCTATGTGGCCCGCTCCATTCATCCGGGGCTGCCGCCGGTGGAAAAGTGCCTTTACTGCCACAAGTATATTATCGCCAATCATCCCGAGATCCTCAAAGAGCACAACTACTTCAATACCGATACGCCCACGCCGTGGGTCAAGGTGTTCTACGTGCCCGAGCACGTGATGTTCAATCACCAGCGGCACATCCGCAAAGAGATCGCCTGCGAATCCTGCCACGGTGAGGTCAAGCAGACGGAGCGCCTCAAAGGCAAGCGGTTCAAGATGGGCTTTTGCATCCAGTGCCATCGAGAGAAAAAAGCCAATCTGGATTGCTGGCTGGCGTGTCATAATTAATGATGGTGTTAGGAGATTGGATTCTTGACTGCTGAGACGAAAGAAATACCCGCCAGTTACGCCACGGCCAAGGCCTTTTGCCTGACCTCGGCCTTCTGGATGATGGTGGCCACCTTCTATGGACTGCTGGGCGCCACCGAGCTGATCGCCCCGGACCTGACCGCCAATATCGGCGGGATTGTCTTCGGAAGGGTGCGGCCCACCCATATCAACCTGGTGCTCTTCGGCTTTGTCACCCCCGGTCTGCTGGGCGCGGCCTTTTTTTTCATACCGCGGTTACTGGGGACCCCCCTATACAGCGAGCGGCTGGGGGTCTTTACGGCCCTGGCCTGGAACGCGGCCCTGGTGGCCCTGGTGGCGACCTTGGCCATGGGCTTGACCCAGGGGCGGGAGTACGCCGAGCTAATCTGGCCCATCGATGTGGCCGTGGTGCTGGTCTTTGCCCTGACCTTTTTCAACTTCACCATGACCGTGGCGCGCCGCCAGGAGAAGATCCTTTACGTCTCGGTCTGGTATGTGCTGGCGGGCTGCATCCTCACGGCCTGCACCTATGCCCTGGGCAACGTGATCTGGCGGCCCAACAGCGGCGCCCTGGTGGGCATTCCCGATGCCATCCTGCTCTGGTTTTACGGCCACAATGTTTTCGGCCTGCTGCTCACGCCCCTGTCGGCCGGGGTGACCTACTATGTCATCCCCCGGGCTACGCGGGCGCCGCTCTACAGCCACACTTTGTCGTTGCTGGGATTCTGGTCCCTGATCGTGGTCTACACCCACATCGGCACCCACCACCTGCTGCAAGTGCCGGTGCCCACCTGGCTCAAGGTGGTGGCCATCGTGGACAGCGTGGCCATGGTGATTCCGGTCATGGCCTTCCTGATCAACATCTGGTACACGGCCAAGGGCAAGCTGGGCGAGATCCATGCCGACGTGGGCGCCAAGTTCGTCTTCACCGGCACCATCATGTACTTCTTCGTCAGCATCCAGGGATCGTTCATGGCCCTGCCCGACGTGCAGCGCGTCACCCATTTCAATAACTGGGTGGTGGCCCACGCCCACATCGGCGTGCTGGGTTTTGCGGGCATGATCGCCCTGGGCGGGATTTACTTCACCATCCCCAAGATGACCGGCCGGCCGCTCTTCAGCCGTTTTCTGGCCGACTTCCAGTACTGGATGGTGCTCATCGGCATGGTGGGCTTCACCATCGTGCTGACCATCGCCGGTCTGATCCAGGGCAACGCCTGGCTCAACGGCGAGACGGTCTACCGCGTGTTGCCGCAAATTCATGTGTATTACGTGACCCGGGCCGGCCTGGGACTGTTGATCTTCACCTCGGCCCTGCTCGGTTTTTACAATATCGTGCGGTCCTTGCTGCCCCAACGCGGAGCGATGCCATGAAGATGACCCCTCTTGCCGTGATCGTCGGCAGCCTGCTGATATTGGCGACCATCGTGTTCGTCGTTGTGATTTTGCCTTTTGCCCATACCAGCAAAACCGTCCCCTCGGATATCTTCCGCGTGCGCACGGCGGAGGAATCGGCCGGACGGGCGACTTACATCGCCAACGGCTGCGTCTATTGCCACAGCCAATCGGTGCGCACCATCGACTGGGATCTGGGGGCCGAGCGCATCGCCCAGGCCGGCGACTATGTGGCCGATTATCCCATACTGCTCGGCTCCCAGCGCACCGGGCCGGATATCTCCCAGGCCGGCGGCGAGCACCCCGACGACTGGCACATGGCCCACTTCATCAATCCGCGCTATACGCGGACGCTCTCGCTCATGCCGCCGTTCGAATTTCTGGGCCCGGCCAAGCTGGACAACCTGATCCGCTATGTCCAGAGCCTGGGGTTCAAGGATGCCGACAAGCGCATGACGCGCCAACGGTACTGGAAGGCCGAAGCCGTCAAGGCCTACGAGGCCGGACCGGACGCCAACGTGGCCTGGCTTAGCGCCCATATTCCCCAGGGGTGGCGGGACGTGCCCAATCCCTATCCCACCAGCGCGGCCGGCCTGGCGCGCGGCCACAAGATCTACCAGGACTTTTGCCTGGGGTGCCACGGCCCGGTGGGCGACGGCATGGGGCCGGCCCAGCAGTGGATCTACCCACCGCCGCTCAACTTCACCATCTTGAAGAACCGCGAGATCAGCGGCGGCATTCTTTACTACCAGATCATGAACGGCATCACCGGCACGGCCATGCCCTATTTCAAGCGCGACCTGGAGTCGGAGAAGATCTGGGACGTGGGCAACTACGTGGCGGTCTACTTCATCAACGACAGCGACGCCAATACGGAGCCGCGGGGCATCGACGCGGCCTACGAGCCATAGGGACAAGAGGCATTTATGTATTTCCCATACTTCATCGCTTACATCGCCATCGGCCTGGTGGTCACCTTGACGCTCTTCTTCTGGGCCCTGAGAAACGGCCAGTTCCAGGATCAGCAGCGGGCGCGTTTCCTGCCATTGCGTGACGACGACGGCCCGCCGGTGCGGGTGTCGCGGTGGGCGCGGTTGCAGATGCATGGTTTGTTCTTTCTGGTGGCCGCCGGCCTGGCCGCCAGTGCCGCGGTGCTGATGTATGCGGCGTACTTCAACTGATTGAAGGCGGAAGGAGGCAAGGATGAGATTCTTCGAACTGCTTAACTTCCAGCATGTCATGGGCTACATTTTTGGCGGGTGGCTCTTCATGGTGGTTTTCGGAATAGGGCTGGCCTTCAACCACTTCCGGGGCAAAGATGCCGAGCAACGCCTGACCGCCATCACGGGGCGCTACCCGGACGGCATCGAGGAGCGCGACGCGCCTTACCCGCTGGTGATGATCCTCATCATCGCCGGCGCGGTCCTGTGGGGCTTTTTCTACATTCTGATGCACGGCCTGCTGGGGGTGAAAATTTAATATGGAACACCTGACTCACGGCGAATCGGCGTTGCGGACGTGGCTGTGGATCGCCGCTTTACTGGGCATCATCCTGTTCAAGGGATTTTACTCCTTTTTCGTGGTGTCGGACATGGGCCAGCCCACCTGGAGTTATCGACCCATCCAGGATGTACCGGCCTCCTCGGCTTATGCGGTCTATCCGCCGCTGCCTTATCCCCAACATGTCCGGGGCAACAAGGGAGAGTGATATGATCCGGATCGTTTGCGTGGGCTTCATCGTGGTCTTGATCGGGTTGGCGGCCTACGCCGGGGTGACCCTGTACGACGAGACACTCCAAGTCGGCCGCATGTGGGAGACACCGGCGGTGCGTCCCCATGAGGCGCCGTTGCCGGTCATGGCCGGCACAATGGTACCCGCTATCGGCGGAGAACTGCTCTATCGATCCGCCGATCCCGATACGCTGGCCGCGCCCTTCGACCTGGCCGATCCCCAGGCCATCGCCCAGGGCCGGCAGGGGTATGGCTACTACTGCATCCAGTGCCACGGCACCAATTTCGACGGCTACGGCACCGTGGGCCAGAGTTTCGCGCCGTCGCCCGGCGACCTGCGTTCGGCCCGCATCCAGAACATGCCCGTGGGAAGGGTCTTCCACGAAATCAGCTACGGCATTCCCGGCGGCCGCCAGCCGGCCCTGGCCAGCACCATCGCCGCCGGCGAGCGCTGGCAGATCATCGCCTTCCTCAAGTCACTGGGTGCGCGTCCCTGAATAAATCGGGTTCATAGCAAGGCGAATAGGTTCTTGATCACGATCTCCTCGATGCCCTGGGCCAGGCGTTGGGCGCTGGCCTTGGCCTTGACCTTCAGTCGGATGCTTTCAAGCTGGGTGAGCACCTCCATTTTCTTCACCAGCAGTTTGTAGCCTTTCACGGTCAGATCCCCATCGGCCAGCATGACGGTCCAACGCTCGAGATTTTCGGCTTGCAGGCGCACGAAATCCGATTCATCTTTTTTGGCGGTCGCGATGAGGGTTTTTAATTCATCTTTGGCCAGCCGGCCGCCGGCATCGACGATATCGTCGATGAATTTGCCGAATTTGCTCATCCGCTCCTCCTATCGGTTATCCTTGTTCTTTTCGTTTTCCGTGGCAATGGCGATATCGAAAGCCTGCCCGAGCGCTACGGCCGCTTCCTGGAAATAGCGTTTGCCCAAAGCGCCCGGACCGTTTTCGCGATAGGTGCCGACATCTTCGTTAAAGAGTTTCACGATTTTCTCGAATTGTTGAACGGTGTCGCTGTTTGCTGCGCCTTTGCCCTTTTCATACTCATAGGCCCGCTTCAAATTGCGGTTCACGGCGGTGATTTGCGCTTCGTTGTCTTTGACTTTCCGGGTATCGAAGCTTTCGACCAGCAGGGTGGCATCGACCTTTAAATCGACCAGGTTCGTATAGGTGGTGGCATCGTGAAAGGTTACCGGTACTCCGGCACAGGCACTGAAGATCAGCAGAAGTGCCAATAAGCTCGCAAAAGCGGCTGGTGGATAAAGAGGTAATGCTTTGTTTCGGGCGGTTCCGGCCTTGGCGGACGGCATCATTCAACACCTCCTCGGTTTAAGGGTATGCGTGGTGTCGCGTTCCCGGCTCTCCTGGCTGGGGCGATTGCGTTCCATTGGGTGGAAGGGGGGCGCAGGTGCTATAAATGCTTTATCGTCCGGCCGTCCGGGTGTCAATGCGAGACCGGCTAAACGATTAAAAAGCGCTTGGATTCCATAGGGGTGATGGGCAGCACGGTAAGGGTTTGCTTGCCGCCGGCGGTTTCCACCTGCACGGCAACGGGTGCTTCCTTGGGCGCCTTGGTATAACCGGCGCAGATGGCGGCGGCCAGCAAGAGCACGGGTGGGGGGCCGCCGCCCGGCACGAGCACGTTGGGGCCGGGGTGGTTGCGCACTTTGACGAGCGCGTCGTGGGCCGGATCGCAGTATTGGACGATGCGCTCGTTCTCCTGCTCGTTGCGGCCGATGATGACCTTGGCGCCGGCTGAAAGGCGCATGTGGCGGCCGTGCTGCAACAGGTGCAGGGCGTTGGCGGTCAGTGCATCCCCATGATCCATCAGTTCCTTGAGGCGCCGGGAAAAGCCGGGATCGGTGAGCAGGCAGCCGCCGGCCGGGGTGGGGTAGGACGTAATCCCGAATTCGGAGGCCAGGGCCATCTGGGGTTTGCGCGAACGGCCGTACAAATCCAGCAGGCGCTCGCGGTCCACGATGCCTTGGCGCTCCATGGGGGTTTCGGGCAGGCGCCGGGCGCTCAGGGGCCGCAGAATCTTCCCATCGAAACCGGAATGCTTCTCCACGTAGCGCAGCGAAGAGGCGGTCTGGGACATGGGGCGCTGGCCGAGCACTTCGCCGCTGAAGAGAAAGTCGAAGCCCTTTTCCTGCATGAAAAGGCCGGCCTTGCGGAACATCAGGGTGTGACAATCCATGCAGGGGTTCATGTTCTTGCCGAAGCCGGCCGGCGGCGCTTTAAGCATCACCAGGTAGTCATCGGTGATCTCCTGAACGTGCAGGGGGATGCCGGTCTGGGCCGCGGCCTGGCGCGCCTTGTCCGCCGAAAAGAAGGGGGTCTCGAAGCTGATCCACTCCACGTGGATACCCTGGCGGCGCAGCACCAGGGCCGAGAGCATGCTGTCCAGGCCGCCGGAACATAGCCCCAGGGCGCGGACGGTTTTGGTCGTTTCGATTGGCGTTGTCACTTTTCCCCCACAGGCAGCGTTCATGAAGTGAAAAGGCATAGTAAAGAAAGGTCACTCTGCATGTCAAGCCATCATTCGCTAGCCGTGTTTACATCCGCCCGGAATCATGTTATCGCTGGGCCGCTTTGACCAGAGCAATCATGTATCGAAAATAAGCCATGACAGGGATGATCGCTTATGACGACCGAACGCGAATCCATAGAGTTTGATGTACTTATTGTGGGCGGCGGGCCGGCCGGACTGGCCTGCGCCATTCGTTTGAAGCAATTGGCCCAGGAAAAGGGCCAGGAGCTGGAAGTGGCCCTTATCGAGAAGGGGGCCGAGATCGGTGCCCATGCCGTGAGCGGCGCGGTGCTTAAACCGGCGGCCCTGGCCGAGCTGATGCCCGACCATATTGCCAAAGGGTGTCCGGTGGAAGTGGTGGTGCGCGGGGATGCCTTTTACTACCTGACGGCCAACAAGGCCCTGGCCCTGCCCATGGCGCCCAAATACATGCACAATACCGGGTGCTATATCGTCAGCCTGTCGCGTTTTTGCAGGTGGCTGGGGGCGGTGGCCGAGGAGCTGGGTGTCAATCTCTTCCCCGGCTTTGCCGGCCAGGAGCTGCTCTACGCCGAAGACGGCCGCACGGTGACGGGCGTGCGCACCGGTGACAAAGGCCTGGACAAGCAGGGCCAGCCCAAATCCAATTTCGAACCGGGCATCGATCTGTTGGCCAAGGTGACCGTTCTGGCCGAAGGGGCCCGGGGCAGCCTGGTCAAAACCATGGCCGAACGCCTGGGATTGTATGATGACCGTCTGCCGGCCGTGTATGAAACCGGCGTCAAGGAAGTGATCCAGATGCCCGAGGGCGGCAATTACTTCGCCATCCGGCCGCACAACGATATCCACGTCATGGGCTACCCTCTGGGCATGGGCACGCCGGGCGGCGGCTTTATTTACGAGATGGCCGAGAATCGCATCTCCATCGGCTACCTGACGGCCCTGTGCTACGACGATCCTCTGGTCGACCCCTATGAGATGTTCATGCGTTTCAAGCGTCACCCCTTCGTGGCCGACATCATCAAGGGCGGCAAGGTGATCGAGCAGGGTGCCCGCACGGTGGCCGTCGGCGGGTTGTACAGCATGCCCAAGCTGGCGCTGGACGGCGCGGTCATCGTCGGCGGCGACGCCCAGATTCATAATACCCCGGCCCTCAAAGGCATCCACTTGGGCATGAAGTCGGGCATGCTGGCGGCCGAGGCCATCGCGGCGGCCGTGGCCCGCCAGGAGGTGTCGGCGGCCGCGTTGGCGCAGTACCCCCGCATGCTCACCCAGAGCTGGATTCAGCCCGAGTTGTGGGAGGGCCGCAACACGGCCCAGGCTCTGGCCAAGAAGGGGCTCGCCAAGTTCATCCACCTGGGGGCCCAGTACTTCAGCAACGGCCGCGGATTCCAGGACCCCATGGCCATGGAGGCCGATGCCGACACCCTCAAGCCCCTGGCGGCCGGGGCGACCGTAACCGAATCCAAGACCCAATACGACGGCGAACTCTACGTGGACAAGCTCACCGGCGTTTATCTCTCCAAGACCATGCACCGCGAAGATCAGCCCTCGCACCTGATCATTCCCGATCCCAAAATTTGCAGCGACCAGTGCTACCCCCGGTTCCGCTCCCCCTGCACCCGTTTCTGCCCGGGCAATGTCTATGAGTTGGAGCTGGATAAGGCCAGCGGCAAGGCCCACATCAAGCTGAACCCGTCCAACTGCTTTCACTGCAAGACCTGCGACATCAAGGACCCGTTCGGCAACATTACCTGGACCTGCCCCGAGGGCGGGGAGGGACCCGGTTACACCCTGGTTTGAAACCGTTGCGGATCGCGCGGTGGGACGACAGCATGTCGCGCCTGTTTTTCACGATGTAAAAAAGAATGACGATTTTTTGACTGCCCCGAACGATCGCCTCTGCCGGCGTCATGCCTGGATATAGGCTCCTGGCGGGTTTCCGAGCTGCCAGGCGGTGGCATTGCTCTTGCTTATTGCCAAAGGTTGATTTGCTTAAGCAATGCGAAGGGCTCTGAACACATCGAAGGAGGAAGCTATGGCCAAGGCTCCAGCCAAAGAGAAGAAAGTCAGACGAATCGATTTCAGCCTGGATGCGCCGCACGCCCAATCGGTCCTGCTGGTAGGGACCTTCAACGATTGGTCGCTCACCAAGCACCCCATGAAAAAAGATGCCCAGGGCCTTTGGAAAAAGACGGTGATGCTGTCTCCCGGCACCCACGAGTATAAATTCGTGGTGGACGGCAACTGGATCGAAGATCCCCAAAACGAGCGCCGCATCCTCAACAGCTTCGGCAGCGCCAACAGCATCGTCCACGTCCGCAAGTGACGGTTTATAGCCGTCCCTTCCTGATGATGGCCACCAGCAGCCAGACGCCCATGAATCCGGCGGCCAGAAAACCGCTCAGGCCGATGAGGGAGATGCCGTAGAGAATCGGCGGTATCTTGGAGATCACGATCAAGGCCGAGCCGATGATCAGGGCCGCGATGATAATGGAAAAAGAGATGCGGTTGCTGATCTGATCGTGGGTGATCAGCATCTTGTCCAGATCTTTCATCACCAGGGTGAAGGACATCTTCTTCTGGCGCAGGGCGCCGCTGACCTCCAGCATGTCCTTGGGAAATGTCGTCAGAAAATCATAGGATTGTTCCACCAGCCGGGACATGTCCTCGAGCAGGCGGGTCGGGGCCAGCCGGGCGGTTTTCACCGCGCGGATGAAGGGCGTGGCCGCCTGGATCATGTCAAAGTCCGGATAGAGATGCCGGGCGACGCCCTCCACCTGGGAAAGGGCCTTGAGCATCAAAAAGATGTCCGGCGGAAGACGCATGCGGTTCTTGGTGGCGATCTCCAGCAGGTGCTGCATCAGCTTGCCAAGCTCGATCTCCTTCAGGGGTCGGTAGAGATGGCGGCCCACGAAATCGGCCACATCCTTTTCCAGGACCACCCGGTTGGGCTCCTCGTCCCATTCGGTCAGCTTCAACAATACTTCGGCCGTGCGCGGCTCGTCCCGCCGAATGACGCTTTCCACCAAGGAGACGAAGACTTCCCGGGTGGCGCGGTCCACGGCCCCCATCATGCCGAAATCGATGAGACAAATGACATCCCCGGGCAGCACGAAGATGTTGCCCGGATGCGGATCGGCATGGAAAAAGCCGAAAGTGAAGATCTGTTTGAAGAGGATATCGGCGCCCCGTTCGGTGATGCGTGCAAGGTCGTGCCCGGCCGCCGTGAGCCGTTCCACGTTCGAAACCTTGATGCCATCGACATACTCGATGGTCAGCATGCGCCGGGTGACGTGCTCGCGGTACACCTTGGGGACATAGACGCCGGGGTCGTCTAGAAACTGGGCGGCCACGCGCTCCATACTGGTGGCCTCGATGGAATAATCCATCTCCTTTTCGATGGTGCGCGCGAACTCCTCCACGATTTTAACCGGCCGGTGGAACGAGAGCTCCTCGATGTGCCGCTCGGCCAGGGTGGCCAGGTGCAGCATGATCTCTAAATCTACCTCCACGATCTTTTCGATGCCCGGCCGCTGGATTTTGACGACCACCTCATCGCCGTTGTGCAACCGCGCCCGGTGCACCTGGCCGATGGAGGCCGAGGCCAGGGGATTGGGGTCCAACTCCGCGAAGCTCAGATCCGCCGGCCGTCCCAACTCCATCTCGATGGTTTTGCGGAACTCTTCGAAACCGAAGGGCGGTACATCGTCCTGGAGCTTGGCGAATTCATTGACGAACTCCACCGGCACCAAGTCCGGACGGGTGGAGAGCACCTGGCCCAGCTTGATGTAGGTCGGCCCCAATTCCTCCAGGACCATGCGCAGGCGCTCGGCCCGGGTGAGCCGTTCCAGGCGATCGCGGCGCTTGCGCGAGATCATCTGCAGGCCGATTTCGATATACTGCTCGATTTTAAGGGTCTCGATCAGATCGCCGAAGCCGTATTTGAAAAGCACCGTCAGAATCTGGCGGTAGCGGTTCAGGTGGCGGTAGGTGCGTCCGATGACGCCGATTTTGCGAATGCTGATCATGTTGCTCCGGCCGGCAAAGCTTCCCCTGTCTCGGGCTTATTCGCTTTTGGGAGCGAGCGTGTTGACGATGCTTTTCAGCTCGCGGATCTCCTTTTTGAGCTCCTTGAGCTCGTCGGTGGTGACGATCTTGGTTTTTTTCAGGAAATCCTTGACGGCATCCTCTACGCGCTTCTCCAGCTTCTCCTGGGTCTCGTCATAACGTTTTTGCACGTCGTCCAGAAATTTGCGGCCCTCGGTTTCGGACATCTCGCCTTTTTTCTGAAGCTCCTTTACAAGATCCTCCACCTCGTCCTTGGTCTTGAGCGCCAGCCCGATGCCGGTCAGCACACTTTTTTTGACCAAATCCAGCATAAGCCCCCCTTTGGGAAAATAGGTATTGTTGTTGGTAAGTTACCTCTTAGGTAGCATTAATGGCGGCAAGTTAAAAGATTAAAGATCAAAGCTGGAAAAAGGCGCTTGACTGTAGGCATCAAGTTCCATACCTTGGCTTTTACCGGCGCCGGTTTAAAAGGATTGGAAAACCTTCGGCGCGCCGACATCTCATGGAACCGGAAAAGGACCGAACGAAAATGGCGTTTACGATTGCATTGGCTGGAAAAGGCGGCACCGGCAAGACCACCACGGCCGGTTTGCTGATCAAATATCTGGTGGATAGAGGAAAAACCCCGATTCTGGCGGTGGATGCGGATGCCAACGC
This sequence comes from Desulfobacterales bacterium, assembly GCA_016218685.1. Lineage (GTDB taxonomy): Bacteria > Desulfobacterota > Desulfobacteria > Desulfobacterales > Desulfosarcinaceae > Desulfatitalea. Next base: position 34,974 of record JACRDD010000006.1, read on the forward strand.
CAATCTCAACGAGGTGCTGGGCCTGCAAGTGCAATGCACCCTGGGCCAGGCCCGCGAAGACATGAAAAAGGGCCAGGTGCCGGCGGGCATGACCAAGGATGTCTTCATGTCCATGCGCCTGGAAGAGTCCGTGGCCGAGCAAGAGGGCTTCGACCTGATCGTCATGGGCCAGCCCGAAGGGGCCGGGTGCTATTGCGCCGCCAACACGTTGCTGACCAACTGCCTGGAGCGGCTGGTGGACAACTACAATTACGTGGTGATGGACAACGAAGCGGGCATGGAGCACATCAGCCGCCTGACCACCAACAACGTGGATGTCCTGCTGATCGTCACCGACACCTCCCGGCGCGGCCTGCAGGCCGGTCTGCGCATCCATAAGCTGGCCCATGAACTGAAAATCGGGGTGCGCAAGAGCTATCTGATCATCAACCGGGCCAAGACCGAACCGGACAGCGAAGTACTGAAGCTCATCGGGCAGGACGGCTTGCAATTGGCCGGCATCATCCCCGATGACGAAACCATTTACCGATTCGACCTCAACGGTCGGCCCACCATCGAGATCGATACGGAAAACCCGGCCGTGAAGGCGGCTTTCGCCATTTTCGACAAGATCATGGCCTGAACCGTTCCGCCGCGGTAAAAGCAGCTCCACCCCCACAGGGAGCACGCAATGAAAAGAACAGGCTTTCTTTACGACCCACGGTACCTGTTGCACGATACCGGTCCTTATCATCCCGAACGGGCCGAGCGCCTGGAGGCCATTCATCAGGGCATCAAAGAGGCCGGCCTGCTGGGCAACCTGACCCGGGTTCCCTCGCGTCTGGTGGACATGAAGTGGGTGCAGACCATCCATACCCTGGAGTACCTCCGCCGTTTCGAAGAGCTCTGCCTGGGCGGCCGTCGCACGCTGGACTGCGAGGACAACCAGATGTGCCGCGACACCTATGAAACGGCCCAGTTGGCGGCCGGCGGGGTCCTGGAGGCCGCGCGCATGCTCATGACCAACGAGGTCGACAACGCCTTCTGCGCGGTGCGCCCGCCCGGCCATCACGCCGAGCGCGGCGAGGCCATGGGTTTTTGCTACTTCAACAACGTGGCCATCGCCGCGCGCTATTTGCAAATGGAGTACAAGGTCGAGCGGGTGGGCATCATCGATTTCGACGTGCACCACGGCAATGGGACCCAGCATATCTTCGAACAGGACCCCACCGTCTTTTACTACTCCATTCACCAGCACCCCTCCTTTGCCTATCCGGGCACCGGCCGCGAATTCGAAATGGGATCGGGACAGGGGTATGGCTTCACCAAAAATTCACCGGTGCTTCCGGGCAGCAGCGATGACGAGTACCGGCGCTTGATCGAAAAAGATCTGCTGCCGGCTTTCGAATCTTTTGCGCCCCAGGTGATCATCGTCTCCACCGGGTTCGATGCCCACAAGGACGACGACATGGCCGACATGCGCGTGACCACCGAAGGCTTTGCATGGATCATGCGCACCATCATGAAGATGGGCGAGAAGTACGCCGACGGCCGGATACTTTCCGTCCTGGAGGGCGGCTACGCTTTGGACCGGCTCCCCGAACTGGCTGCCGGGCATGTTAAAATTATGCTGGACGCCTAATCCCGATTCCGCGTTGAGCGGTAAGAGGAAGGAGAAGAGAAGATGTTTGTCAGCCAATCCATGACGCGCAAAGTCGTCACCGTCTCCAAGGAGACTCCCTTGCTGGAGGCCCAGGCCCTGATGGCCGGCTCCAACATCCGGCACCTGCCCGTGGTGGCTGCCGACAACCTGCTGGTGGGCATCATCACCGACCGTGACATCCGCAGCGCGCTGCCCTACGACCTGGTAAAAGGTCAAGCCTCCGACGAAGAACGCCGGAAGTACGCCCACCTGAAGGTGTCCGATTTCATGACCGCCACGCCGGCGACCATCTCCGTCTTCGATACCCTGCCCGACGCCTTGCTGCTGATTCAGGAAAAGCGCGTGGGCGCCTTTCCGGTGATCGACGGCGAAGGCAAGCTCAAGGGCATCATCTCGGTGCGCGATTTGCTGCGGGCCTTCATCAACGTGCTCGGCATAGGCGAACCGGGAACGCTGCTATGCGTCCTGGTGGATAACAAGGTCGGCCAGCTCAAGCGCATCGTCGATGCCATCACCGAAGAGAAGATCTCCTTCGGCAGCGTGCTGGTGGCCCGTTACTGGGAAAAAGACAAGCGCGCCGTCTTTCCCTACCTGCTCACCAACAACGTCATGCGCGTCAAAAAGAAGCTCCAGGACATGGGCTTTACGCTGCTGGACCCCATGCAATGGTACATGGACCAGTTGCCCAAGACCGAATGACGCGATCGGCTGCAATGCCTTCTCCGTCGAAATACCAGCCGCCCTGCCGGGAGCTCTGGATCTACTACCTCAAGGGGCGCGTCGGCGGCGACCCCCTGCGGGAAGATGAAGATTTCATCGGCAACTGGGAAGAAGAGCAGGATTCCTTTCTCTTCTTCAAGCAGCCGGCCGACGACCGCGTTCAAACGTTGCTGGACCAGCAGCCCCACCTGCGCCTGCAAGAGCGCTACGAGATGAGCTACGAAGATTGGCAGGGGGGCGCCATGGCGCCGCTTTCCGCCGGCCGGTTGCGGGTGGTGCCGCCCTGGCACCCCGAGGCCGCCACACCCCAAGCCAACCACATCCTGCTCGACCCCGGCGTGGTCTTCGGCACCGGCACCCATCCCACTACCTATGACTGCCTGGCGGCTATCCAACTGGCTTTCGCGGCCGAGCCGGTGGCCGACGTGCTGGACCTGGGCACCGGCACGGGCCTGCTGGCCCTGGCCGCCGCCCGTCTCGGGGCCCGGCGTGTGCTGGCCGTGGACCTGAATCGCCTGGCCGTCCAGACCGCTTTACGTAACGTGCATACCAACGACATGGCCCATCGGGTGCTCGTGGCCCAAGGCAACGCCATAAATTTCATAGACTTACCCAATGATCTTATGGTATCGAATATCCATTACGACGTCATGCGGCACCTGGTGGCGGCCGACGGATTCAGCCGCCAGCGGCAGTTTGTCCTGTCCGGCCTGCTGCGCTCCCAGGCGCGCGACATCGAATACCAGTTGCGGCGGCAGCCGGTTGCGATCCTGCACCGCTGGGAGCATGAACACACCTGGTTCACCTATTCTGGACGGAGCACGCGTTCGCGCGGCACCGAGGCACAAGAGGGCACATGATCATACGCTGCTGGGGTTCGAGGGGCTCCATTCCGGTGTCGGGCGGTGACTATATCAAGTACGGCGGCGATACCACCTGCCTGGAGATCCGCACCCGCAGCGATGACATCATCATCGTGGATGCCGGTACCGGCATCCGCCGCCTGGGCAACCAGTTGATCAAGGAAGGCCGCTACAAATACAACTTCCTGCTGACCCACGCCCATTGGGATCACCTCATGGGCTTTCCTTTCTTCAAGCCCTTGTTTCTGGAACACCCCGAGATCCGCATGCACCGCGGGCCTTTTCACAAGAAGTTCATGGAAGGCATGTTCTCCAAGGTGATGGCACCGCCCAACTTCCCCGTGCGCTACTCCGATCTGAAAGCCAAAATCGTTTACCAGGAGGGCAACCGCGGGCGCTTCGAGATCGGCTCGGTGACCGTGGTGCCCATCCATATCAGCCACCCCAATACCGGCAACGGCTATAAATTCATCGAAGACGGCAAGAGCTTTGTCTTC
>JACRDD010000040.1 GCA_016218685.1 Desulfobacterales bacterium
CTTGCGGTTGATGGAACTGCCGCAATTGCCACGCTCCATTTTCAGGTAGTACTGAAAGCCGATCAAGGCTTTGCCATTAATGCTTTTCTCCTTTCGCGATTCGATAAAACCTTTGAATAGATTCAAATCGACCAGGTTGCTTTTAATGGTCTGCGGACTCAACTCATAGATCCGTTGCCGGTAACGGACAAAGTCGTCAATATGATCGAAGAAGCGATTGGAGCAGAGCGTCATAGGCACCCGCCTGCGATATGGATATGGTCAAGGGCCAATTGGCGCAACTTTTCAGACACATGCACATAAACCGACGTATCGGCCGTCGAGTCATGGCCCATCATGGCCTGGATGGCCGATAAGGGCACTTTCCGATGGTACATTTCGGTGGCAAACGAATGGCGCAGCACGCGCGGGGTTACCTCACTTTTCAAGCCGGCACTGCGGGCCTGATCCTTGACCAGGCGCTGAACGCGGTTATTTGTGATGGCTGTATTCTTCGTATCCGCCAAAAACAGCGGCGAGGATAACCGCTTGGGAGCGTTGGGATGCGCCAAATAAATCAGCAACTGGTCAAAGAGCCGATCTACGACAAACAGCGCCCGCTGCTTTTTGTTCTTCCCATGGATGCGCAGCAAACCGGTGCGCTTGCCATGATCGATTTCAAAGTCTTTTACTTTCAAGCCGGTCAGTTCGCTGGTCCTTAGCCCCAAGGCCCAAAACAGGCTGACCATCACATAATTGCGCAAGCCAGGGAATGTCTCCCGATCAAAAGAGGCCAGCAATCTAAAGGCCTCTTGCGCCGGGATGCAATGGGTGCGCTCGCGGCTATGTCTGACCAAAAACGGCAACCCTTCGGCCGGGTTGGACCGATTGACGCCGGCCTTTTGCAGGAAAGCAAAAAAGCTATTCAAGGCGTAGTGATGAAGTTCCAATCGGCTGAACCCGATGCCGGTGCTTTTTAACTGCAGCAGCCACTTGAGAAGTTGCTGGCCATTGGCCGTGACCGGATCGATCTTAAGATCGCTTGCGGCAAAATCGCAGAAGGCCCGAACGCAGCCACAATAAGTTTCCACCGTTGACGCGGCAAATCCGTTGATCTTAGAAATCTGCATTTGGTACTTTTCTATCAATGCGAGCATGGCGCCTCCTTTCGCATATAAGGGTGCTGTTTCATATAAACGGCGTACTGGTCGGGATTTAGATGGGTGTACTTGTTGGTATTGGAGCGCCAGGCGTGGCCCAGCACCTGTTGGGTGATTTCGATGTCCGAGGCCCGGTTCAAATGTGTGGCCGCACTGTGGCGGAACAATCGGGCATGCAGTTTCTTATGAATGCCCAGCTCATCGGCCGCCGACCTGAACAGATCCTGCAAGGTGCGCTGGGAGATGCGCCGCTTGCGTTTGGACAAAAGCAGCGGGCCGGCCTTCCGCCGACAAAGGCGCAAGTATTGGTCCATGATCTTGCACAACGTACCGGGAAGCACCAAGTTGCGCCGACGCCGGCCCTTTTCTTGGACCCAGAGCAATCCGCACTGGACATCGACATCACAAATGTCCAGCGCACACAGCGTTCCGGTGCGCAGGCCCAAAGTGCCCAGCAGCAAAATAATGGTAAGATCACGCAGCCCTGCCAGGTCCTTTGCCTTCTTGCAGAAATGCTGGACCATGCGCTGGTATTCATCCTGGGTCAGAAAATGCGGAACGCTTTTCTCGATCTTGGGATAGACCATCTGCAAGGCGATGTTTTCGGCGACATAACCGTTAAGGGTCAGGAAATGGTAAAACTGGCGCAGAGACCAGATCCGCGATTTGCGTACGTGCACCGACGGCGCCTGAAAGTCGCCGGCAAACTCTATGAGATGCAAATAGCCGACATGTTTGAAAGATTTAATTTGCCGTTGCTTTAAAAAGGCGCTAAATTCGTTCAATCGCGATTCAAGCGCCTGGATGGACCGGTCGGAAAAGTTGGCCAGTTGGCAATACTCGATAAACTGCGGGATATGATGAAGCATGGCGCCAGCCCCTTATGGGTTCCCATTTGATCATGCTTCATCGCAAATGCCTAATTTTTAGCTCAAATTTTTCTAACTGCGGGGTTTGAGGGCTAGACAGGGGTAAGTCCATGGAATACAAGGTGGCGTTCATTGATGGCTACTTTGATGTTAAGTTGATCGGTAAGTCTAGCGTAGAAGACGCCGCCGCATATCTTGACTATCTAATAGCACATAAGCAATGGAGGCCAGGATCATTGGTGCTTTCAGATGAAACAGGTATAGAAACCGGACACCTCACCATAAATGATCTCGAGCGAATCGCCAAAGTATGTGGAGAAAGGCGCACAGCAATAGGCGCTGCACGATTTGCAGCGATTGTGCCACGAGATTTACTTTTTGGAATGAATCGGATGTTTCAGGTATATGTCGAACCATTTTGGGATGCGACAATTTGTGCTTTTAGATCACGAGATGAGGCACTTGCATGGTTGTTTGTCTAACCTCGCCACTCACAGGGACTCGCAGGGGCGGGCCGTCATGGCTTTAGCGGGGTTTGGCGTTGAACTCTCTTTTCGAAATCCGTAAACCCCGCTCACCGGTGGTGGCGGGCGTTGCGGCTTAAGGCGCAAGGCAAGACGACATTTCCGCCATCGGAAATACCAAACCATAGATGACCTGATCCATCCTGATCTGACAAAAATCGTAGGGTGGCATGATGATCGATTATTCGGATTTCAAAGTGCTGGTGGATCTTCCGGCTGAATATCCGGGTCTCGGATTCCAAGAGACCGCAAAAGGACTGAGCGACCTGATATTGCAGTCAGAACCCAGGTTTTCAATCGCCATTTTCGGGCCTTGGGGCTCGGGCAAGACCACCTTGATGAACACAATCAGGCGGCAATTGGACGATCACGACCAGGTCATTAAGGTTGAATTCAGCGCATGGCGCTACGAACGGGAAGAACACCTGATCGTGCCGCTCCTGGATACGATTCGCGCGGCCCTGGTGGATTGGGCGCATCGAATGAGACCCGAGGATTCGAAGGATGACGCGACCACCGCGGCCAAGTGCTTCAAAGCAGGCATCCTGGCCGCCGAAACGATAGGCAAGGTGATTGCTTCGGTCCTTGCGGGGCTCAGTTTCAAGCTGGGGGTGCCCGGCGCCCTGGATCTTTCGTACGACGCCAACAAGGCGCTCGAGGCTGCACGGCGCCATGGGGGTGATCCAAACAAGATCCCGGAGAACAAGGGCTTCTGGGATAGAATCTTTTCTACAGAGCAAAAGCATGACCGCTTCTCGCGACGATTGTTTGATCCAAACCTGCCGCAATCCTTTTATCACGCCTGCTTCAGTGCACTCGAGGAAACGTTCAAGCGCTTCGCAGAAGATACCAATAATGCCAGGATCGTCATCTTTGTGGATGATCTCGACCGATGTCTGCCCGCAGGCACCCTCGATGTATTGGAATCCATGAAACTCTTTTTCGATCTCAAGGGGTTTGTCTTTGTGGTCGGCCTCGACCGTGAGGTCGTTGAGAAGAGCATCGATTCCCGATACCTATTAGAAAACGGAAGCGCCGAACCGGTGGAAGCGAAACACAGCCATAATCCGCCCCGACTGATCAAAGGCGCCGACTACCTGAAGAAGATTTTCCAGGTTCCATTCAGCCTGGCACCGGTCTCTTACACGATGCTCGATGACCTGTTCGGTGCGATCCAGAAAGGTGCTGGGCTTTCCGACGCCCAGGAGCGCGATATGCGAGAAACGGTTCGCCCTCACCTGACCCATCTTTTTTCAGGGATGCGCCTGAATCCTCGGGAAGTAAAGCGCTACATCAATGCGTATACCATTCAAATGAAGGTAAAGCCGAACCTGGACCAGCCGCATATCGTTCTCGCGCTCAACACCCTCGCGTTTCGCCAAGACTGCCGAAACCTTTACGATGCCATACTGACGTTCAGGGTCGAGCTTACCTCCGCCCTGCAAACCTTTCTGACAGATGATAACACCGCCCTGGAAGACTTCGACCTGAAAGCCGCGGATGTGCCCGATGACATCAGGGAGTACCTGGGTAAAAACGGAGTTGCCCATGCGCTCTTGGCATCGGCTGAAATCGATGCCTATCTCGACGCGGGCGAAGCGGCACGATCCAGTGCCGGCGGCTATTTCCTGGAACTTCTCAGCGTCTATAGAGATTTTCGTTCCGCGGCACTGCATGCGTTTAAGGCCGATGACCCGAAATCGTTCGACGGGAGCTGGAGTAATCTGCACAGCATTTTTTACAAATTGAAAGAACTCATTTCTCAATTCAAAAGGCGTGACGAGCCTTCGAGCATCGTGACGGAATTGGAAAAATGGCTGGATGCGTCGCACCCGGGTAACAAATGGAAGCCTTGGCTCGATCTGATGAACAGGCGCCAGGAGGTCAAACCCGAAGAAATTGAACAGGCCAAAGGGCAAGGCCTCGAAGAGGCCAAACAGCATTTGAAGCGCTTGCGCATGGAACTCAGAAAGCTTCGCTGGCATTCACAGCTCGAAGCCGCTTGAGCGAAAGCGGGTGAAAATGAAAATTTTGGAAAATCTCTGGCAGGTGGCCGGTCCCGAACTGACCGCGCCCGAGGATGCGGCCGCCTATTTGCTGCGCCTGGGGCCGGCCGCGGCCCTGATCGACGCCGGTAGCGGAGAGGCCGTCCCGGACCTGCTCGCCAATATCGCCCGGGTGCTGCCGCCCGAGGTGCCGGTGACCCACCTGCTGCTCACCCACTGCCATTTCGACCACACCGGCGGCGCCGAAGCCGTGGCAGGCCACCTGGGCTGCCGCATCGTGGCCCACGCGCTGGATGCCGTTTTTCTGGAAGCCGGCGACCACGCCGCCACCGCGGCCTCCTGGTACGGCCGGCGCATGGTGCCGCTGCGCATCGATCACAAAATCCAAGGCGCGCAACAAACCATTGCCGTGGGCAACGGCGAAATCCATGCCTATCACTGCCCCGGCCACTCCCCCGGCTCCATGGTCTTCAGCGCCGACCTCGATGGCCACAAGATCCTCTTCGGCCAGGACATCCACGGCCCCCTGCATGCCAGCCTGCGCTCTGACCGCGGCGATTACCTCCGATCGCTCCGGTTCATCCTGGCGTTGAACGCCGACATCCTGTGCGAAGGGCACTACGGCATCTTCCGCGGCCAGGACGAAGTGCGAACGTTCATCGCATCGTTCCTCTGAATCATGACGGGTTGAAAACGCCGACCCCGCATTAAACCTTAAGCCCCCTCTAATCTTTTATGAAAATCGGCCGATTATTATGGGGAAGGCTGAAAACAGCGCCTTTGATCGATAATATCGAGGAGTTAGGGTTCGAAAGAATCGTTATGACGAATGACGCTGGAAAATTGGCCGTACCCGTACCGCAGCCCATGCCCGGAGGCGGCAAAGCATGCCGATGGAAGAAGATTGCAGGCATCGCGCTCGGTCTGGTCAGCGCCGCCGGCATCCTCAGGATGACGGCAAAGCCAGGGATTGAGCCACCGGCGCCAAGAAGGATGCCGTAAAGCAAGAAAGGACAAAAATGGCTTTGATTATCTGGAACGACACGTTGAGCGTCAAGGTGGCCGAACTCGACGGCCAGCATCGCAAGCTCATCGCCATGATCAACGATTTGACAGACGCAATCCCAAAAGGTAAGGGCAAGGCGGTCATGGGGCAGACCGTGCAGGGCCTCATTGACTACGCGAAAATCCACTTTCGAACCGAAGAGAAGTATTTCGCGCAGTTGGGATACCCGCAGGCGGCCCGCCACATCCAGGAGCACGAGGCGTTCACGCAAAAGGTTACCGGTTTTGAAGCCGGTAGCGCCCAAGGCCAAATGGGACCGTCGATCCAACTCCTGCAATTCCTCGGCGACTGGCTGATCCAGCACATCTTGAAGACCGATAAGGAATACGTCGATTTTTTTTCTGCAAAAGGGTTGAAGTAGCAAGATGACCATGCCCGCAAAACCCGACCCGCGCGGCGGTTACCAGGCCATCCACGACAACCTCATGCAGCGTCTGGCCGGGGCCCCGCTGGCCGCCCATGCCGAACGGCTGGGCCTGGCGCGACTCGACGGCGGAGCGGTGGAAGTACGCTTCCTGGGGCAGCCCTATCGCGTGGGCCAAGGCTGGGTCCAGGATGCCCAAGGCGCGGCGGCGCCCCTCATCGTTGCTTCGCTCATCGCCGGCTACCTGCTGACCGGGGGTGGCGGCGAAACCATCGGCCGCTTCGTGCCGCTCAAGACGCTGGCCGGCACCGGCAGCGGCCACGCCAGTTTCCAGCAAAACGCCCTGGCCGCGCCGCTGATCCGGCGCTTCAAGGGCCGCACCGAGGCGTTGCGCGCCGCGGCCGGCCAGTTGGGCGGTCGGCCCGGGGGCGAGGCCGGTTCCGGTGGCATCAGCCTGATCTTCGACGTACTGTCCAAAGTGCCCCTGCAACTGGTCTTCTACGACAGCGACGCGGAGTTTCCGGCCGAAGTCAACTTCCTGCTGGATCTGTCGGCCACCCGTTTTCTGGAATACGAATACCTGGCCGTGATGCTGACGGCTTTCGTCAAAACCTTGCTGGCGGCCGACCGCTCGTCCATCCCCCATCAATAAACCATGCGGTAGTAAATCAGCCCCAACCCTTCGTGCAGGGCCGCGACGCTGGCGGCCATGGCATCGGCATCGGGCAGAAAATGCTGCCAGCGCTTAGGCTGGCCGGGCCAGGTGGTCAGGGCGCAGGGGAAAGGGGTCACGGCCAGCCCCACGGCCTGGAAGCAGAACAGGGCGCGCTTGAGATGGAAGCCCGAGGTGACCAGCAGCGGGCGCCGGAAGCCGGAGCGGTCGCAGATCTGTTTGCTGAAGAGGGCATTTTCATAGGTGTCGCGACTCTGATCTTCCATGATGATCCGGTCGGCCGGGATGCCCAGATCGATCAGGAAGCGCCGGGTCACCGTGGCGATGGCGGCACTGGTGCTGAATACTTTACCCCCCGACACGATGATGGGAATCCCCAGGCGGCGCTGCAAACGCGCGGCCGTGACCATGCGCTCCATGGTGCCGGGCCCGGGGGTGCCCCGGCCGGAAAGATCGGGCACCTGGTCGTAGGCCGCGCCGCCCAGCATGATGATCACATCGGCCCGGGGCGCTTCGGGTATGGTCAGACCGGCCTCCAGGCGGCCCATCATCCACTGGGCGGTCGCCCCCATCGAAGAGCACCAGAGCAGCAGCGCTGCTGCTAAAAATGTCCACCCGCCGCCGCGCTCTGTGCGCCGCCAGGTCCAAATGGCCGCCGCGACCAGCAGGAGGACGAACAGCCCCGGCGGCAGCAAGAAAGGCGTCACGATCTTCTTAAAGAGAAACATCCGCGCGAATCCCCTGGTAAGCAAGAGCAGCGTTTGCCGTCATCTTTTCACAACGGCTGCCCAGGCAGTGCAGTTCGATTTTCGCCCGATCCCATAGGCCGATCCGCCCCAGGAAAGCAACTGTTTTTGGTTGACTCCTGTTTCAATATTGATAAGGTGCGGTCAACAATTTTGTCTGGGATTTGCTCATTATACCCGAGCCTCCCCTCCCCCCCGTAAGAAGGAAGGAAATGGAATGAGACAACATCGTGGCATGAAAAAGGCAGTGGCTTGTTTGGTAATCGTGGCATTCAGTTTTCTGAGCCTGGTGGTGGCGCCGGTCCAGGCCGCCATGGTGGGTACGGCCGATATTCTCAAGGCCCAGAGCGACGATCTGGCCCGCCAGAAAGTCAAACTCTTCATGGAGCGCCAGGATGTGGTGCAGCAGATCCAGGCCTGGGGCGTGAACCCCGATGAGGCCCAGGCGCGGGTCGATACCATGACCGACGAAGAGATCTCCCTGCTGGCCTCCAAGATCGATCAGCTCCCGGCGGGCGGCGATGCCTTGGGCTTCATCCTGGCCGCGGCCGTCATTATCTTTGTGGTCTTGGTCATCACCGACATCATGGGAGTCACCGACGTTTTCACGTTTATCAATAAGCGCTAACGCCGATCTTTTCCGCCGAACCCGCGTGCTCCGGCCGCGGGTTCGTCTTTTGATGGGGGCGATTTTGCTTCTCGGCGGCTGCGCCTGGACCGGCCAGCAGCTCGACCGCCCCCTGCCCGCCCACGTGCCACCCCAGGTTCATCTGCAAGCGGTCCCATTTTACGCCCAGGCCGCATTGCAGTGCGGGCCGGCCGCCCTGGCCATGGTCCTGCAAGCCGATGGCGTGGCGGCAAGCCCGGAAGCGCTCGCCGAACAGGTCTACACCCCGGGCCGCAAGGGCAGTCTGCAGCCGGAGTTGATCACGGCGGCCCGTCGGCAGGGTCGCCTGGCCTATCCCATCGAGGGGTTGGATTGTCTCCTGGAAGCGGTGGCGGCCGGCCGGCCGGTGATTGTGCTGCAAAACCTGGGGTTGAGCTGGCTGCCGCGCTGGCATTATGCGGTGGTGATCGGGTATGACCTGCCCCAGTCCCAGGTCATTTTGCATACGGGCAAGAGCGCCCACCGCACAGTGGGGCTTTCCACCTTCGACCGCACCTGGGGCCGGGCCGAACGCTGGGGGCTGATGGTGCTGCCGGCGGGGGAACGGCCGGTGTGCGCCCAGGAGGCCCCCTATCTGCAAGCGGCCCTGGGGCTGCAACAGGCCGGGCACCTGCCCGAGGCGATCCGGGCCTTCGAGGGCGCCGTTGCGCAGTGGCCCGCCAGTGCGGCGGCGCTCATGGCTTGGGGCAATGCCCTTTATGCCGGCGGCGACGCGGCCGGTGCGGCCGATGCCTTCGAGCGGGCCACGCGCATCGATCCAGCCAACGCTGATGCCTTCAACAACCTGGCCCACGTGCGGGCCGAACTGGGGGCAACGGATGCGGCCGAAGCCGCGGCGCTCCGAGCCATTGAAATCGGCGGCCCGCAGCGCGCGCTTTATCGCCGGACCCTGGACGAGATCCGGCGGCAACATCCCTGAGCCCCCCCGGGGGGATGGGGTTTTACTTCTTCAGGACCAACGGCCGCGCCTGCATGCGCACATCGATCATGTCGGCTTGGGGCTTTTCCAGGGTGTTGGCCACACTTCTTTTGTTTTCCTGCCAATATTTCAGCCAGGCGGCAATGTAATCCACGGACGATCCCGGGTTGGCGTTGTAGAGCCAAAAGGCGTGGCCCACGCCGGCCATGGCGGCATAGGTTTTAGGGGCGCGCAGAGGGATCTGCAGATAAGCCCAGACGCCCATTTCGGCCGGCGCGATGTCATCCAGCTCGCTGGTGAGAATCAAGGTGGCCGCGCTCAAGGTTTTGGCGGGGTTGGCCATCCAGGGCGAGAGTGCCACGCAGGTCTTGATCTCATCCCCCAACTCGACGGCGGCGTTGATCGCGCCGCCGCCGCCCTTGGAATAGCCCGTGAGGCCGTAGGCCGCGATCTTGCCGTAGAGCACGCTGTCCGGGTTCCCGTTTTCGGCTTTTAAAATGCCCAGGGCGCTCTTGTGGGCCACCACGTAGCCATCCACCGAAGCGTTGTCGCCGGCGCTCACCGCGCAGACGACGATATCGGCCCGAGCCAGGCGCTCGGCCAGCCAGAGCACGCCCTCCTTGTAGCCGCCGTTGCCGTTGGCCAAGGTGGTGGCGGCCACCGGCTTCAAGGCGCCGATGTTGCACGGGTGATAGATTCGGGCGGACTCCCGGACCCCTTCGGGATAAACCGAGGGGTCCACATCGTAATAACAATCGGTCAACAGTCCGCCCTCGCAGGCCAGCGAAGCCAGCGTGCACACCAGGATGAACGCCGATGCCAGGGCTCTTTTGATGGATTCCATGTTCGCCTCCGGACCCGTTGATGCGCCGCTTCGATCTGCCGCTTCAGGTACCCGTCGAAAAGCAGGCAAGCGCGCCTATCGAAATCATGTAACTCTTTTGTTTTTTGTGAATCGAAGCCGAATAAGGACGATTATACCTAAATTCGCACATCGGCGGCGGGTTGCCAAGTGGGGAAAGCCTAAAGGTGAGATCGGGAAAACCTGAATGTCAGTTACGTCAAAATGGACGCCGGCGCTTAAAAATCGGTTATCACCGCAATCGCGCAACCGCCACCACCGCCGCCGGCACCGCCGCTTTCAGCCGGCGCACCCTGGCCGTCAACGCCTTCGCGCTGCAAGGGCGGGGCATCGAGACGCACGTCGGTCATGTCGGCTTGGGGCTGCTCCAGGGTGGCCGCGTAGGCGTGGTTTTCTTCCAGCCAGTACTTGAGCCAGGCGATGATATAGTCATCGGCCGAACCCGGGTCCTGGTTATCCCACCAGAAGAAGTGGCCGACCCCGACCATGCTGGCATAAGCCTTGGGCGTCTCCCCCTGGATCGCTTCATAGGCCCCGCTGCCCATGGAAGGGGGGGCGACGGTGTCCGTTTCGCAGGTAAGAATCAATGTCGCCGCAGAAAGATGGGCGGTGGGTGCCGGGTTATAGGGGGAAAGGGCGATACAGGTTTTGACCTGCGCCCCCTGCTCGGAGGCCACGTTGACGGCCGCGGCGCCGCCGATGGAGTAGCCGATGAGGCCGCAGGCGCGGATCTTGCCGGCAAGGGGGCTCTCGCTGTTTTGATTGGCATAGGTCAGGAGCCCGAGCCCGGTGCGCTGAGCGACCTGATACCCTTGCACCGATGAGTTATCCAGGGCGCTCACGGCGGCGACCACGATGCCGCTGGCGGCGATGCGTTCAGCCAGCCAATAGAGCCCTTCCTTGTTGCCGCCCCGGCCGCTGGTCAGGGTGGTGGCCGCCACGGTTGCGGTCGATTCGATGGTGCAGGGGTAGAAGATCCGGGCCGATTCGCGGGCGCCTTCGGGATAGATCGCGGCCTCGACGTCATAGTAGCAATTGCCGCTCGGGTCGCGGTCACAACCGATCGCGGCGAAACTCAGCGCACAGGCCGCCAGAAGGGCCGACCATATGAGGATGTTTTGCTTTTTCAAGGCATTCTTCTTTATGCAGGCATTAAACCGTAACCCCGCCATCGACCACCAGCACCTGGCCGGTCATGAATGCGGATGCCTTTGAAGCCAGAAACAGGGCGACCCCGGCGATGTCCAGGGGCTCTCCGATGCGCCGTAGCGGCGTGGCGTTGATGCGCTCGTTGAGGTAAGCGGGGTTTTCCCAGAGCGCCCGGGCGAAGTCGGTCTTGATCAAACCCGGAGCGATGGCGTTGGCGCGGATGTTGTATTGACCGAACTCCACGGCAATGTTGCGCACCAGGGCGATTTCGCCGGCCTTGCTGATGCCGTAGGTGCCGATATCCTTGGAACCGCGCAGACCGGCGATGGACGAAATCACCACGATGGCGCCGTCACGTCGCTGCACCATGCCGGGCAGCACCATGTGGCAGAGCCAGTGGGTGGATTTGAGGTTGGTGTCGATGATCTTGGCAAAGGCCTCATCGCCGATGGTGGCCGATGGGCCGTGGTGCACGTTGGCGGCGGCGTTGCACACCAGGATGTCGATCTTGCCGAAATGGCGGAGGGTCTCGTCCACCAGGGTTTTGAGCTGGTCTTTAAGACCGATGTTGCACGGCAGCGCCAGGGCGAGCTGCTTGCCCCCGGCCGACTGGTTGATCTGGTCCGCCACCGCCTGGCAGGCATCGGCCTTGCGGCTGGAAATCACCACCTGGGCGCCCCGCAGGGCCATCTGTTCGGCGATGGCGCGACCGATGCCCCGGGTGGCGCCGGTGATGATGGCCGTTTTGCCCGTCAGGTCGAACATGCGGTCCTCCTTATGGCGCGGTCGCCGCCGGCCGTTCCCTGGGATTCAGCCGTTATCGAACAAATTTCAAGCTTTGGCTTTTTTGCCCTTTTTCAAACGGGTTTTACCGGTGGTGCCCCGCCAGATTTTGCCGCGTTTGGTGCGGCGATCGCCTCTACCCATAAGATTTTCCTCCTTTATGTTTATTGCTCAATCGAAGCGCCCCTCATAACACGCCCTAAAATCGCTGCCAAGTCCAATCTTCTTGACAATCGCACTCCTTTTCCCATAGGAACCCGGTCATTGGTAACGCTTTTGGGTCCCGACCCGGGACAATAGGGAAGCCGGTGCGATGCCGGTGCGGACCCGCCGCTGTAAACCTGCCCTTTTCCATGATCCGAAAAGGGAACCTTCACGGCCGCGTGCGCCACTGCCGCAATCAACTGCGACGGGAAGGCCGCCGGGAAGGCAGGCAAGCCAGAAGACCTGCCCAAAAGCGCATGACTTGGTGGTGATGGCAAAGCCCCAGGCTGATGGTTTTTTCATCAGCGTGGGGCTTTTTTATTTTTCAATGCAAGGAGATGCATGATGAGACCCAACAATGTAAACGCAATCGTCGCAGCCATCGGTCCGCTGGATGCGCAGTGGATCGAAAAAGCCCGGGCGCGGACCGCCCAGTTGGTCATGCCACCCCGGGCCCTGGGGCGGCTGCACGATATCGCCGAGCGCTGCTGCGCCATCCAGGCAACGTTGCACCCCAGCCTGGACCGCAAGGCGGTGGTGGTCATGGCCGGCGACCATGGCATCGCGGCCGAGGGAGTCAGCGCCTTTCCCCAGGCGGTGACCGGCGCCATGGTGCGCACCTTCCTCACCGGCGGCGCTGGGATCAACGCCATCGCCCGGCATGCCGGGGCCCAGGTGTGGGTGGTGGACATGGGCATCATCCCCGACATCGATCCCCAGGGCGTCCCCGGCGGTCACCAGCTCAAGGTCAGCAAGATCGGGCCGGGCACGGCCTCTTTCCTGCGCGGACCGGCCATGAGCCGGGACCAGGCCGAAGCCGCCCTGCTGGCCGGCTTTAACCACGCCGCCGATCTGTTCGAAGCCGGCGTGCAGGTCTTGGGCACCGGCGACATGGGCATCGCCAACACCACGTCTTCGGCGGCCATCGGCGCCGTGCTTACGGGCGCATCCCTGGACGAGATGGTCGGCCGGGGCACGGGCATCGACGACCAAAGCCTGGCGCGCAAAAAGACGGTGATCGCCCAGGGCATCGAACGCAACCGGCCCGATGCCGGGGACGGGGTGGAGCTGCTGGCCAAGCTGGGCGGCTTTGAGATCGGCGGCATCGCCGGCCTGATTCTGGCCGGCGCCTGCTACCGGCGGCCGGTGGTGGTGGACGGCTTCATCTCCACGGCCGGGGCCCTCATCGCCCATGCCCTCTGCCCCCTGGTGAGCGACTATTGCTTTGCCGGCCACCAATCCGAAGAGCCGGGCCACGGCCTCATGCTGCGCCATCTGGGCCTTGCGCCGATCCTGAACCTGGGCATGCGCCTGGGCGAAGGCACGGGCGGCGCCTTGGCCATGACCATCATGCAGGGTGCCGTCCGGATGTTTAAAGAAGTGATGACGTTCGAGGAGGCGGGGGTGGCGGAAAAGAACCGTTGAACGCTAACCGTGAAAAGCCGGCAAAGAGAGCGCGAAGAGTGCCAGGTTGCCCAAGGCATGAATCGTGATCGGCACCATCAGGTTGCGGCTGGTTTCAAACGAGAGGGCAAAGACGATCCCGCCGACCACCTGGGTGGCGGGCAAGCGGTTGAAGTGCAGGATCACGAAGATGGCCGTGCTGAAGACGATGGCGGCCATGATGCCGTAGCTGCGGAAGAACGAGAAGAGAATGCCCCGGAAGCAGATCTCTTCGGCCAGGGGCGCGATCAGGCCGCCCACGACGAAGAGCAGCAGCAGGTCCATCTGCCGGTCGGGCAGGGGCGAGCTGATCAAGGCGATGGGATTTTGGCCGGCCAGATAGAGCAACGCCATGCCCAGACCGGCCGCCAGGGCGAACATCAAGGACCAGCGCAGCCCCCTGGCCAGGCCCGTGGCCCATGCCCGGGGCTGCCAGCCGATGGCGGCCAGCCCGCCTTCCAACCGGATCACGGCCAGCAGCATGCCGCCGATCTGGAGCAAGCGCACGGCGCCGACCTTGGCGAAACGCGGCAGGCCGATGCCCGCCAAGGCCCAGCCGGCCAACAGCTCTACGCCGACGACGACCGCCAAGGCGGCGGCCATGGTCACGGGGCGGATATGGATGGGGTTTGCTGCCATCCCAATCTCCTTATGGCCCGATAGGCATACCACTGGGTATACCAATGGCCGGATTGAAGCATCTGTTCCCGAATGGGCGCGATGGCGCGCCGGTCGCCGCGCTCTCCCAAGGCATAATAGGCCTGGCACACCACGTTGGGGTGCGGGTCCTTGATCAGGGCGAGCAAATCATCGTTAGCCGTCGCTGCGCGGCTATATGCCAAGTCCCGGGCCACCCAGTAGCGCTCCACCACCAGGGGGCTGGCCAGCAGGGCTTTGTATTGGGGATAGCGGGCCAGATCCAGACGCTGCTTTTCGATGTGGCGCAGGGCCGCCACGCGCTGGTGCCAATGCGCCGCGGAAAGGGCCGGCCCCACGCTCCCGGACGACAGGGGCTGCGGGCGCGCCCCCAGCATGGGAATGAAAAGCAGCAGGCCGATGCCGGCACAGACCGCCGAACGGACCCAAACCAAAACGGCCCCGCGGGCAAAGAGCGCTGCGATTCGGCCGATGGCGCCGTCTACCATTATATAGAGCAGAATCGGAAACCCCACCAATAGCCCCACGAAGGTCAAGCGCCGGAACGATGCATAGCGGTCCGTGACTTGGGAAAAGCGGGTCAGCCATTGCCGCGGGTCGGCGAGGAACGCCTGCTGGGTGGTCTCCAGGCGTTCGGCCCTTGGCGACATCAAGATCAGACCGCCATTTTCGGATATCCGGATGGTCACGTCCGCGGCCAATTCTTCCCCAATCGCCACCACATCGTGATCGGCCAGCAGGCGCGTCCAACGTTGGACGGCGGCAGCATCGGGCATGGCTTGCAGACGGCCGGTGCGCACTGTCTTCTGGGCGAACGATTTGAAGCATTCCGCGGCATGCAGCGTATAGCGGTAGTAGAAATCGTTCACCGAACGGCCGACGGTGCTGGAAAGCAGCAATTGATCCCGAATGGTGACAAAAAGCTGTGTATTCAATTGGGTGGCCCACATGGCGGTCAACAGCACCAGCGTGAGCAGCGGCACCGGCCAGAGCCGGCCGGCCCGGGCCGGCTCGGGCGACGGCGTCCGGCGCAAGGCGGCCATGGCCGTGACCAATGGCGTGAAAACAACCAGCAGGGTCGGGAACAGCACCCATCCCTTCAGGTTCACGGCGACCACCAGTGCCGCCCAGACCGCCGCCGCACTCCAGAGCAACCTCGGCCGGGCGGAAAATAGGCGCTGCCATAAATAGAGGAGCGACCAGGTGGCCAGGGTCAGGCCGATGCCAACGCTCAGGGTGAAGAAAAGGCCGCCGCCCAAGGCAGCGCCCCAATCCCGGAGTGTATCGGCAGCCGGTCCGGCGGGCACAGGCAGCCAGCCGGCGTGCTCCATGGCCGCCACGCCGCGGCTCAGTCGGCTACTGGTGTCTCTAACGAAAAAGGTGGCAATCAACTGAGTGGATGCCAGGCCGGCGGCCATGGGACCGAGGGAGCGCCCGCGAATGGAAAGATTTCGGCTCGATGTCATCATGGCTCCAACGGTTCTCGATCCAACGACCAGGCCCCATCCTTCGCGGCTGCCAAGAAGCATATAGCCCATTTCCCGGGGCAGGTCAAAGTCGCCTTTCTACTTGACCATGCCGTTAAATCCCCCTATCTTGGGCGCCATGACCAAGAAAGCATTGATCACCGGCATTGCCGGACAGGACGGCGCCTATCTGGCGGAATTGTTGCTGGCCGAAGGCTATGAAGTGCACGGCATCAAGCGCAGGGCCTCGTCGTTCAACACGGCCCGCATCGATCATCTCTACCAGGATCGCCACGATAGCGATGTGCGCCTCTTCCTGCACTACGGCGACTTGACCGATGCCACCAACCTGATCCGGGTCATCCAGGAAGTACAGCCCGACGAGATCTACAACCTGGGGGCACAGAGCCACGTCATGGTCTCTTTCGAAACCGCCGAGTATACTGCCAATGCCGATGCCCTGGGCACGCTGCGGCTGCTCGAAGCCATCCGCATTCTGGGGCTCGAGCGCAAAACGCGCTTCTACCAGGCTTCCACCAGCGAGATGTTCGGCAAGGTGCGGGAAGTTCCCCAAACGGAAACGACGCCTTTTTATCCGCGCAGTCCTTACGGCGCGGCCAAAGTCTACGCCTACTGGATCACGGTCAACTACCGCGAGGCGTACAATATGTTCGCCTGCAACGGCATTCTCTTCAACCACGAATCTCCCATGCGCGGCGAAACCTTTGTCTCGCGCAAGATCACGCGGGCCGTGGCGCGCGTCAAGTTGGGACTGCAAGAGGCGCTCTACCTGGGCAACCTGGACGCCAAGCGCGACTGGGGGCATGCCAAGGATTATGTGCGCGCCATGCACCTCATGCTGCAGCAGTCCCGGCCGGAAGATTACGTCATCGCCACCGGCCAGAGCCGCAGCGTGCGCGAGTTTGTGGAAAAAGCCTTTGCCCGCGTGGATATTGCCATCCGCTGGCAGGGCCAGGGCCGGGAAGAAGTCGGCATCGAGCCGGAAAGCGGCAAGACCCTGGTGCGCATCGATCCGCGCTACTTCCGACCGACGGAAGTGGATCTTCTTTTAGGCGACGCCTCCAAAGCGCGCCGGCAGTTGAATTGGGAACCCAAAATCAGCTTCGACGCGATGGTGGCCAGCATGGTGGCCAACGATCTGAAGGCGGCCGAAAAAGAGCGCCTCGTGCGCCAGGGCGGCTATCCAACGTACGAAAGCTTTGATTGACCTGGCAGCCTTATGAATCGTGACGAGAAGATATTCGTAGCCGGTCACCGCGGCTTGGTGGGTTCGGCCATCCTGCGCCGCCTGCGATCCGCCGGATTTGAGAACCTGATCACCCGTTCTCACGCGGAGCTGGATTTGACCGATCCACGCGCCGTGGCCGACTTTTTCGCGGCCACCCGACCGGCTTATGTCTTTCTGGCCGCGGCGCGGGTGGGCGGCATTCACGCCAACCGCACCTTTCCGGCCGAATTCATTCAACAGAACCTCGCCATCCAGACCAACGTCATCCACCAGAGCCACCTGCATGGGGTGCGCAAACTGCTCTTCCTGGGAAGTTCCTGCATCTACCCTCAATTGGCGCCCCAGCCCATGACGGAGCGGCATCTGCTCACCGGCCCGCTGGAGCCCACCAACCAGGCCTATGCCGTGGCCAAGATCGCCGGCATCCAGATGTGCTGGGCCTACAATCAGCAATACGGCACCCGTTATGTACCGGTCATGCCCACCAACCTCTATGGCCCCGGAGACAATTTCGATCTGCTCACCTCCCATGTCCTGCCGGCCATGCTGCGCAAATTCCACCTGGCCCGGCTGGCGAGCGCGAAGAACATGGCCGCCATCGCCGCGGATGAAAGCCGCTTCGGCCCGCTGGACCCGGGCTTTCGACGCGCCTTGGACATCGATGGGGGGAGCGGGGAGCCCAGGGTAATCCTGTGGGGCAGCGGCACGCCGCGCCGGGAATTCCTACATGTGGACGATCTGGCCGATGCTTGTCTCTACCTCATGCAAATTTCCTGGGAAAGCGTCGTTTCCGCGTGCGCCGATCCCGCGGCCCTGCTGTTCAACGTCGGCACCGGCCTGGATCAGACCATCCGGGAATTGGCTTCGATCGCATGCGCCACGGTGGGCTATGCGGGAGCCGTGACCTGGGACAGCGCCATGCCCGATGGAACACCGCGCAAGCTGTTGGATATCGGTCGGCTGCGGCAGTTGGGATGGCAACCGAGCATATCCCTGGAAGAGGGCCTGCGCCGCACGTATGCCTGGTATCTGACCCAAACCGCGAACAAGTAAGGCAGGAGGACCCATGGTGATTACACCCGTTATTCTGGCCGGCGGTTCGGGCACGCGGCTGTGGCCCTTGTCCCGTAATCTCTATCCCAAGCAATTCATGCAGTTGGTGGATCAGCACACCCTGTTGCAAAGCACTTTGCAGCGGCTCGATGACATGCAAGATGCCGCGGCGCCCATCGTGCTGTGCAACGACGCCCACCGCTTCATCCTGGCGGAACAGTTGCGCCAGATCGATGTCCGACCCAAGGCCATCGTTCTGGAGCCGGCCGGCCGCAACACCGCTCCGGCCCTGGCCGTGGCCGCTTTGATGGCCGCGGCCCAGCCAGAGGACCCCATCCTGTTGGCGCTGCCGGCCGACCACCACATCCGCGACACCCGAGGCTTCCTGGCCACGGTGCGCCAGGGCGCACGCTACGCCGAGCAGGGCTATCTGGTCACCTTCGGCATCGAACCGGATGCCCCCGAGACCGGCTACGGCTATATTCGCAAGGGTACGGCCCTGGCGGTGAGCGAGGGGCCGGCAGCCTGGGCCATCGACCGCTTCGTGGAAAAGCCGGAGCTGGACACGGCACGCCAGTATGTGGCCTCGGGCCAATACTGCTGGAACAGCGGCATGTTCATGTTCAAGGCCGGCAAACTGCTCAAGGAGATGGAGCAGCATGTCCCGGCCATCGTGGCGGCCTGCCGCGATGCGGTGGCGCGCGGCCATAGCGACCTGGATTTCTTCCGCCTGGACAAGGCGGCCTTTAGCCGGTGCCCATCGGATTCCATCGATTATGCCGTTATGGAGAAAACCGGCGCCGGCGTCATGGTCAGCCTGGCCAGCGACTGGAGCGACCTGGGTTCATGGGAAGCCTTGTGGCAGGCCGGCGAAAAAGATGCCCAGCGAAACGTGGTGCACGGCGATGTCTGCCTGCAGGATGTACACGATTCGTTCGTGCATAGCTCCAGCCGGCTGGTAACGGCCGTGGGCCTGAACCACCACGTGGTGGTGGAGACCAAGGATGCGGTCTTTGTTGCCCCCCGCGACCAGGTGCAGCAGGTCAAGGCCCTGGTGGACCGGCTCAAGCGTGACAACCGGCCGGAAACCGTCAATCACAAAAAGGTCTACCGCCCCTGGGGCGCCTATGAAGACATGGATGTGGCCGAACGCTTCCTGGTCAAGCGCATCACGGTCAAGCCCAAGGCCATGCTCTCCACGCAGAAGCATTTCCACCGCGCCGAGCATTGGGTGGTGGTCAAGGGCACGGCTCTGGTAACCCGGGGCGACGAGCAGTTTATCCTCAAGGAAGACGAATCGACCTATATTCCCCTGGGGATCGTGCACCGCCTGGAGAATCCCGGCAAGATCCCCCTGGAACTGGTGGAAATCCAATCGGGCAGTTATCTGGCCGAAGACGATGTGGTGCGCCTGGACGATGTGTATGGGCGGCATGATGGAGAAGAAGGCGATTAACCCGTTATTGGAGCAACAGATGCCAACAATCATAGTCACCGGCGGTGCCGGGTTCATCGGCACCAATTTCATCCGCCACCTGCTGGACATCCGCCCCGGTTGGCGCATCGTCAATCTGGATGCCCTTACCTATGCGGGCAACGCCGCCAACCTGGCGGACGTGGCCCCCGCGCGCTACCGGTTCGTGCGCGGCGACATCGGCGACGAGACCCTGGTGCGCGGACTGCTGGCCGAGGAGCGCCCCCAGGCCGTGGTGAACTTCGCGGCCGAGTCCCACGTGGACCGCTCCATCGTCGGTCCGCTGGCCTTCGTGGAGACCAATGTGCTCGCCACCGCCCGCCTGTTGCTGGCCTGCCGCAACGATTGGGAAGAAAAAGGCCGGCCGGCCGATTTCCGGTTTCTGCATGTCTCCACCGACGAAGTGTTCGGCAGCCTGGGCCCCGAGGGCTATTTCACCGAGACCACGGCCTACGACCCCTCCAGTCCTTATTCGGCTTCCAAGGCGGCCAGCGACCACCTGGTGCGCGCCTGGCAGCGCACCTACGGCTTTCCGGCCCTGGTCACCAACTGTTCCAATAACTACGGCCCCTATCAGTTCCCGGAAAAGCTGATCCCGTTGATGATTCTCAACATTGTCGAGGAAAAAGAGCTGCCGGTGTATGGGGATGGCCGGAACGTGCGCGACTGGCTCTACGTCATCGACCATTGCGAAGCCCTGGCCACGGTGCTGGAAAAAGGGGTGCCGGGGGAAACGTATAACATCGGCGGCGGCGCCGAGCGGGCCAATATCGATGTGGTCCACCAGTTGTGCGACCTGCTGGACGAGCGCCTGGGGCGCGGCCCCGACCGATCCAGCCGCAGCCTGATCCGCCATGTCAGCGACCGGCCGGGGCATGACCGGCGCTACGCCATCGACGCCGGCAAGATTCAACGCGAGCTGGGCTGGCGGCCGCGCTTTGCCTTCGAACAGGCCCTGGCCGCCACCGTGGATTGGTACCTGGCCCACGGGCCCTGGGTCGATTCGGTGCGCAGCGGCGAGTATCGCAAATGGATCGACCTCAACTATGGCGCGACGCGCGCCCGGGCCGACATCAACTAAAACAACAGGAGCGGAAATTCCCATGAAAGGCATCATTCTGGCCGGCGGCAGCGGCACGCGGCTCTACCCCATCACCCGGGTGGTGAGCAAACAGTTGCTGCCCATCTATGACAAGCCCATGATCTACTACCCGCTGTCGGTGCTGATGTTGGCCGGCATCCGCGAGATCTGCATCATCTCCACCCCCCAGGACCTGCCCAAATTCCAGGAGCTGATGGGCGACGGCCGCCAGTGGGGCATTTCCTTCGACTACGTTGCCCAACCGCGACCGGAGGGTATTGCCCAGGCGTTTATCCTCGCCCGGGATTTCATCAACGGCGAGGGGGTCTGCCTGATCCTGGGCGACAACATTTTTTACGGACATGGTTTGACCGCACAGATGGCAGCGGCGGCCCGCAGGGAGAGCGGCGCCACGGTCTTCGGCTACTGGGTCAAAAACCCCCAGCGCTACGGCGTGGTGGCCTTCGACCCGACCGGGCGCGCCATCGACATTCAGGAAAAGCCCAAAATACCGCCTTCCAATTGGGCCGTGACCGGTCTTTACTTCTATGACCGGCAGGTGGTGGAGATTGCCGCCGGCCTGAAGCCGTCGGACCGGGGCGAGTTGGAGATCACAGACGTTAACCGCGTCTATTTGTCCCGCAATGAGCTGTTCGTGGAAAAATTGGGCCGCGGCAACGCCTGGCTGGACACCGGCACCCACGAAAGCATGATGCAGGCCAGCGCCTTCATAGAAACCATCGAAGAGCGCCAGGGACTCAAGGTGGCCTGCATTGAGGAGATCGCCTACCGCATGGGGCTCATCGATGTCGAACAGGTCCTGCGCCTGGCCGCACCGCTGGCCAAAAACGGCTACGGCCAGTATCTCATCGATATGGTCTCCCAGAAGGATG
Source organism: Desulfobacterales bacterium (assembly GCA_016218685.1). Classification (GTDB taxonomy): domain Bacteria; phylum Desulfobacterota; class Desulfobacteria; order Desulfobacterales; family Desulfosarcinaceae; genus Desulfatitalea. The sequence continues at coordinate 21,288 of JACRDD010000040.1, forward strand.
GGCGCCCATGAAGATTATCCCCACCCGTTTAAGAGAAGTACTGCTCATCGAGCCGGTGGTCTTCGGCGACCGGCGCGGTTATTTCCTGGAAACGTACCAGCGGCAACGCTATGCCGCCGCCGGGATCGATGTCGCCTTTGTCCAGGACAACATCTCCTTTTCCCAGGGCAACATCCTGCGCGGCCTGCATTTCCAGAACCCCCAGGGCCAGGGCAAGCTGGTGCAGGTGCTGGAGGGGGAGATCTACGATGTGGCCGTGGATGTGCGCCGCGGATCGCCAACCTTCGGTCAATGGGTCGGCGTGACATTGTCTTCGGCCAAGCCCCGCCAGCTTTACATTCCCAAAGGATTCGCCCACGGTTTTTGCGTCTTGAGCGAGGCGGCGCTTTTCATGTACAAATGCACCGAGTATTATGCGCCGAATTCGGAGAGAGGGATCTGTTGGAACGATCCGGACCTGGCCATCGATTGGCCGGTGAAAGCGCCCATACTCTCCGAACGCGACAACACATTCGCGCGTTTGAAAGATCTTCCGCCGGAACGGTTGCCGGCATATGAGGTATAAATGCGGGTATTGATCTTCGGCAGCAATGGACAATTGGGTCAGGACCTCACCGGGCAGTCCCGTTCGCGGGGATGGGAATGCGTCGGCGCCGACCTGCCGGCCTGCGATATCACGCGGTTCGATCATATCGAAGATGCCTTCACCAGGGCCGGCCGCGTCGATGCCGTGATCAATGCCGCCGCCTACACCGCCGTGGATGCTGCTGAAAGCAATGCCGGCATTGCCTTTGCCGTCAACCGCGACGCTGTGACCCTGCTGGCCCAGGCCTGCGCCCGGCGCGGCTTGCCGTTGATCCACGTCTCCACCGATTATGTCTTCGATGGGCTCAAAACCAACGCCTATCTCCCCGATGATCCCGTGAATCCCCAGGGCGTCTACGGCCGCTCCAAGGCCGAAGGCGAAGCGGCCCTGCGGCAGCACTGGGAACGCCATGTGATCGTGCGCACCTCCTGGCTTTTCGGGGTACACGGCCCCAACTTCGTCAAAACCATGCTGCGCCTGGGCAAGGAGCGCGACACGCTGCGCGTTGTGGACGACCAGGTGGGTTGTCCCACCTACTCCGGCGACCTGGCCGCAGCCCTGCTGGCCATCGCCGCCCAGGTCGCCGACCGCAACGATGCCTGGGGTACCTATCATTTCTGCAATGACGTGCCGGTGACCTGGTACGCCTTTACCCGGCGCATTCTGGCACTGGCCCGACCCTACGAACGCTTCCGGGCCTCGGAGATCGTTCCCATTCTCACCGCCCACTATCCCCTGCCCGCCCCCCGGCCGCCCTTCTCGGTGCTCGACTGCACCAGCCTCGAGCAGCGCTTCGGTATCGCGCGCCGGAGTTGGGAAGAGGCGCTCAAGGAGATGCTGGCTGCTTTGTACACCAGGTAACGCCAAGAGCAGCGCCTATCTACCGAAATAGTCGTTAAAAAAATTGACATCCAGAGCGGCGCTGCCATCCGGGCTGAGGGCCAGGGCCTCATCCAAGAAGGCGGCCATCCAGCGCTCCTGGTCGGCGCCCAGGCGGGCCAGGGAGAAGCGCGGCCGGGTGGTCAATCCCGTTGGCATGGAAACCTTGGATCGCTGCCGCGGGCGAGAAGCTCCCGGCGGGGCTGCGGCAAGCTTTTTGAAGATCTCCGGCCCGAAGCGCAGCAAATAGAGAAAGGTGTGGTGCGTGGAGATGGCGCCGGCCCAGGGGTAGTGATCCAGGAAGTACTCCCGGGAGAGCCGCGCCACAGCCTTTTCGATGCGCGGATCGTCTGGCGCCGACGCGACGGAGGGGTTTTCGTACAGCGGGAAGAGACGAAATTCGTCCGCCCGGCAGTAAAATACCCGTCCCAGCCCGAAGGCCCCGGGGTCGGCGGCGATGCGCGCGCCGCTGGTCAAGCCGAAGCGGCCCAGGATAAACAGATCCACGGATTTGCGTTCCTGGTGGATCAAGCGCGCGGTTTCCAGGGCGTCGGTGTTCTTTTCTCCCGGATGGCCGCTGAAGGTCATCCAGGCCGTGGCGATGCCGGCCTGGTGGAAGCAGGCGTTGACCGACCGAATCGAGGCCACGGAGATGCCTTTGTCCATGGCCGCCAGGGTGCGGTCCGATCCGCTCTCCACCCCGAAAGCCACGGCCCGCAAACCGGACTGGTAGAGCAAGGCGCAGCGTTCGGACGAGTAGTACTTCTCGATGCGAAAGTCAGCCGACCAGCGGATGGGCGCGCCGCGCGCCACCAGGGCCCGGGACAGGGCTTCGGCAAAGCGCGGGGCCATCACATCCACCGACAGATAGAAGTTGCGCGTCGCATGCTGCGCGGCCAGGGCCGCAAGCTGCTCGGCGGCCCGCCCGGCCGCCATCTCCCGGTAGCCGTGGCACCCCGCGCGGTTGGACCCGTAGTCGCAAAAGGCGCAGCGGTCCCAGTAGCACCCCCGGGTGGGGGCGAAGAGCAAGGTTCGCTCGGGGGCCAGGTAGCCGTCCAGCTCCAGGTCGGTATAATCCGGCGCCGGCAGTGAAGATAGCTCGCTGACCGCCATGGGTCCGGCGTGCAAGCGGCCGTCGGGCGCGGCCATCAACAAATTTGGCACCTGGGCCAGACGCCGGAAGCGCTGGGCCGGATCTTCGGGCACTTTACTATCGGACAGGGCCGCCAGCAGCGCCGGCAGCGTCTCTTCGCCTTCGAAGCGGCAGGCCGCATCGGCCACGGTGACCACCCAGCGCCGGGCCGCCTCGCTGCCGTGGGCCAGCATCTGTTGCAGGCAACTGCCGCCCAGGACAATAAAGCGCTCCGGCGCCGATTCCCGCAGCAATTGGGCCAGGTAAAAGGCTTCGGGGATCTGACTGATGAAGGTCAGGTTGATGCCCACCAGGTCGTGCGGGCCGATGGCCAGGCCTGCAAAGGTGTCGCGGTAGAATCCATCCAGCGGACTGCGGCGCTCCCAGTAATAGGTTTCCAATAGCGCCGGATGCCACGGCAGGGCCAGGTGGGCGGCCTGATTGAAATGATAGCGATAGGGGAAATGGGTTGCACCTACGCAGGCCAGGGCGGCCTCGGCCAGATCCCGGGCCTGACGGTAGGCGGCAAAATCGTAGAAACGGCCCTGGTCCTGGAACGTCTCCACGGGCGCTGTTTCGGTGGCCAGCAGTTGCCGCGCCAACGGCCGCGCCTCGGCCAGGGCCAGGTACTCCATCTGTTCCAGCCGCGTGAGCCGCTGGCGGTCGTCGAGCTGCTCAAAGCGCTCGGCCAGCCGCTCGGCGTTGTCGCGCACCGTTGCCGGTGCCAACAGATGGCGCGCCGCCGCCACATTCAAATCCACCACCGTGGCATCCAGACCCCTGGCCCGCAGGCTGCCCTTGAGGTACGGCAGGGAGAGATAAGGCTGAGTGGGATCGGCAAAGGGCGGATAGAGGAGCCAGGTTTTCATGGGCGGCGGTCTCCGGTGACACGGGATGACAGATGGCCCTTCTTATCATGCACCGCCGCGCTCGGCAAAAGCTATTGATCCCGTCATATTCAAAGCAAAACCGACAATACAAGAAAATGAAGAAATAGAATCAGAATGGCAATGGAATGCCTTTTAACCCTATTCATTTCTTTGGGCTTAAAATGAGAAGTGATTCTCTCAGGGGTATCAATGTCATTAAATGATATTTTCCTGCCAAATATCTTCCATCCCCACATACACATAAGCAGGTGCCCCGTGTATATGGCAGATGAGAGAAAACCAGGCAAGTAGCGGGTAAACGTCGCATGGTCCTTAAAGAAGCGTGTATCAAGCAATTGGGTTTCATGCTCATAGCGTTTAACAATAAACGCTTGAACACGAAGAATACTATAAAGGCAATACAGCATCCAAAAACCACAGCTTACTCCCAAGAGCCCTTTTATATGTTCAAAAGGTGTCATTAATTGCCTTCAATCAATTGACCGAAAGAGTGATAGATGTGATCACCGAATTGTGAACCAAAATCATAAATTAGTTCACCACCGACCCGTTTTCCAATTCCACCCGCCCATATACCTGCGACACTGGCACATATAAAAACCGTCACAAACAATCCAAATGGCCCCAGACAAAGAAAGCTGGCGATGCCTATCCCCGCTAACGTTCCACCATAGCTGCCCAATGCGCCACCCAAAACCCCAAATCCCTCCTCAAAGAGCGTACGCATCCGCACTTCCGGGGCAGCATGGGCCACGTTGTAAAGCCCAATGGCGGCCGGGATGTACCAGGTAGTAGCACGCCCCGCGTTTTTGAGTAAACTCACGCGGCCGTTGAGCTGGGAGGCAATCGTGCCCATGTACCGGCTGGAAGACTGGTCGCTGAGGGCCAGCCAGTACTGCTTGCGCATCTGCCGGGCGATTTGAGGCGTGATGGTCTCGACCCGGTAAGGCACGCTCTTTTTAGCCGCACCGGTCACCACCCAACGCGGCAGATCTCTCATCTGCTGGTTTAATTGCGGGTATTTGGGGTGGGACTTGAAAAAAGATGCCACCTGCTGGATATGGTTGGCCTTCTTGGAGGTCACCACCTTGAGGCCCAGGTTCCGGACGGCGTCGTTGTACAATTCCCTGATGAGGGTATTCGTCGTGGCGGCGGACATCAAACCGGAAGCCGCGCCGCCATCGGCCACGCTTACCAGGGCACCGGTCACATCCACGCGGTCATCGATACCCACCGCCGCACCGGCCGCCCTGAGCTGTTCGGTGATGTGGGCCAGGTTTAGCGCGGTTTGCGGGTCGGTATCCCCGAATAGCCCCCGTGCATTGGGATCGAACTGGCTGATCCAGTTTCCGAACAACGGCCCTTCGGCCTGCCAGAAATGGACGTCACGGTCGCATAGGAGTACCGGCGTGATGTTGAGCGTCAAGCCGGCGGGCAGGTGTTTGGGCATCAGGTAACCGGCCAGAACCGGGTTGTTTTTGAGCAGCAAGGCCCTTTTGGCGCTGGGCGGCAGTCGATGGGAGTTGCCGTTGGCGAACATGATTTGGGCCACGCCGTCGATGGTGTCTCCCGCTGTGGTGAAGTAAAGCGCGGTGTTGCCGAGATGGGGTCTCCTGAGTCCCTGGGGAATGTTGCTGAAGGCGTTTTGCCAGATCTGGTATTCCGGCACGACTTCGATCAAGCTGTCGGATAGTAGTATTCTGTCCCCGGGCCAGATGCGGTCCAGATCCCCTATATGGGGGTTGGTCGAGCGCACCTTGGCGAGCCAGGTGTGGATCTCATGGGGTTTTACTCTCCGCCGGGTCAGGATCTTGTTGATGGTATCGCCGGAGGCGACGGTTACCACTTGGGCCATGGCTCTCCCTTCTTTACCGCGCAGGGGATTCGTGCCGGGCAAGATCGCCCGACGGCGCAACTCCGTGGATGGCGCGGTCCCGTTTTCGATGTGGTTTAGTGAAGCCTGATATTGCAATGGGCGGGGGTGCGCTGCCGGTGGTCGGTCGCTTCCAGGTGAGAGCCAAGGCCCCGTCGTTGATGGAGCCAGTAACAAGACCCCGGCGACAAGTCAAGGTCCAAAATGGTGCGAAAGGCTTGCCAAACGATCCCCATTGGGGCTACAACCGCTTTCCGGCCGCTCGCCCTAAAGGAGCACCCCACGGCCGCGATACGTTCGATCCCTTGGTGGACAAATTCCATACGAACCTTCATACGAGAAAGGAAGACGATGATGAAAGAGGTAGTAATTGTAGGCGGCGCCCGCACGGCCATCGGCAATTTCAACGGCGCTTTGGAGAGTTTCAATCCGGTGGATCTGGGCGTCATGGCCCTCAAGGGCGCTCTTGAGAAGAGCGGCGTGGCGGCCTCGGCCATCCAGGAAGTGATTGCCGGCCACTGCAACCAGGCCAGTTCGCCGGGCAACAGCGCGCGCCATGTGGCCCTCAAGGCCGGCTGCCCGGTAGAATCGGGGGCCTTTACCGTGCACCAGCAGTGCGCCTCCTCCATGCGCGCGGCCGAACTGCTCAGCCAGCAGATCATGCTGGGCAAGATCGACACCGGCGCCGTGGTGGGCATCGAGAGCATGACCAACACCCCGTACTACCTGTACGGCGCCCGCAAGGGCTACCGCCTGGGCAATGCCGAGCAGGTGGTGGACGGCCTGATGAAGGGCGGCCTGATCTGCGAATTCGTGGGCTACCACATGGGCATCACCGCCGAGAACATCGCCGAGCAGTACGGCATCGGCCGCCAAGAGCAGGACCAGTTCGCCCTGCTCAGCCACCAGCGGGCCTGCCATGCCATCGCCCAGGGCTGGTTTAAAGAAGAGATCGTGCCCGTGGAAGTCAAGACACGCAAGGGCACGGTGGTCTTCGACACCGACGAGCACCCCATGGCCGACACCTCGCTTGCGTCCCTGGCCAAGCTGCGCCCGGCCTTCAAGAAGGACGGCACGGTCACGGCCGGCAATGCTTCCAGCCTCAACGACGGCGGCTCGGCCCTGATCATGATGAGCGCCGAGCGCGCCGCGCAGCAGGGGTTGCGCCCCCTGGCCCGCGTGGTGGCCTCGGCGCCGGGCGGCACCGAACCGCGCATCATGGGCATGGGCGTCGTAGCGGCCGTGCGCAAGGCCCTGGATTTCGCCGGGCTCAAGCAGTCCCAGATCGACTACTGGGAGTTCAACGAAGCCTTCGCGGCCCAGGTGCTGGGGGTCAACCGCGAACTGAAGATCGATTTAGATCGTCTGAACGGAGTAGGTTCGGGCATCGCCTTGGGCCATCCCGTAGGCTCCACCGGCGCGCGCCTCATCGTGACCATGATCAACGAGATGAAGCGCCGCGGCGTGCGCTACGGCTGCGCCTCCTTGTGCGCCAGCGGCGGGCCGGCGCATGCGTTCATCGTGGAGAGGATCTAAACGGTTGTTAAAACAGCCGGAAGGCGAAACGCACCGAAACGGGCAACCCATCCACCCACTGAATCTCCGGCAGGGGCGCCACTAAGTCTAACTCGACCAGCAGCATGATGTCCCGGGAGCCGATGGGTGAGCTCAGGTCGGCGGGCAGGCGCTTGGTCAAGGTGGCGTCCTGGCGCACGACGGCGGCAAGGGTGGTGCCGTCGGCCAGGCGCACGGTGGCGCGTTGGCCCTTTCTGGCGTAGCGGGCGTGCTGGGTTGGCAGGTAGGCCACCACGTGGGGTTTGTCCGCGCTGCCCAGCAGGAGCATGGGGGTGCCGGGGGAGATGAAGGCCCCTTCGACGACGAAAACGTCCAGCACCCGGCCGGCTATGGGCGCGGTCTGGGTCAAGCGGTGCTGCTCGTCGGTGAGGGCCGTCATCTGGGCCTTGACGCGCATCAGGGCCGCGCCGGTATCGGCATCGGCGGCGGTGGGCCGCCCCGGCGCCTGCAGGCGATCCAGTTCGAACTGCGCCTGGTCATACTCCGTCTGGGCGCGGTTGTAGCGTTCCCGGGCCAGGTGCAGATCGGCCACGGTGGCCGCGCCCTGGTTCCGGAGAAAACCGACATCTTTCAGAAATGCTTTGCTGGTCTCCAAGTTCTCCCCGGCCAGGCGCGCGCTCTGACGCGCCAGGCGCACCTGGGGCGCGTCCGCCGCGCCGCCGGCCGTTTGCAGGGCCGTGTATTCGGCCTGGCGCAGGGCCATCTGGGTCTCCAGATCGGCATTGCGCAGTTGGGCCAGGGTCTGGCCGGCCGTCACCTGCTGGCCGGTACGCACCTCCAGCCGTTCGACGATACCGCTGGCGTTGCTGTTAACATCGATACGCGCCAGGGAGACGAACCCCTGGGCCGAGACGATCAGCCAGGCCAGCATCAATTTGATGAGGAAATAGATCAGGGGGCTGGAGACACACAGCAGCACGACATACCAGCGCCACTGGGCTGCCGCGCGCTTGGCCGGCGCATAGGCCACCTTCATGCCGTGGACCACGGTGGGATCTTTGTCCTTCTTTTGAAAACTGATTTTCATGGGCAGAGGCCCTCATACTCTTTCCAGGATTGCAGCACGACCCCTTTCAAATTCGCCTCGGGCAGCAGGCCGCGCAACCGATCCAACCGTGCGTTCAATGCGTCGCAAGTCTGACCGGCATGGCTCTCGGCGGCGCCCAAGACCGGCTCCAGGCTCTGGGCGATGGAGAAGCGCAGACCGGGGTGGGCCTTGAGAATCGGACCGGCGATGTCGGCCGCCCGCTGGGGATCGGCCACATAGATCATCAGGATTACTTCGTCCACCCCCAGGGCCGCCAGTCGCGGCCCCCAGCCACCGTCCGACCGCTGGGGGTCCAGATAGCGTGGATGCGCGCTGAGGCCCACGGGCAGTTTGGTCTGGGATTTTACTTCCCGCACGGTCGCCAGCAATTGCGGCCATAGCGCCTCCGGACCTTCGGCATGGCCGGCGATCTGGTCAGGCTCCAGGTCCAGGTGGATGGCCGTAAAAGGCAGGTCGGACAGATCGCGGATCAGGGCCAGCAGGCGCGGCCGGTGGGCCTCCAGTATCCAGAGCGGCTCGCCCAGCAGCAACTCCACCCGCAGGCCTTGCTTTTTAAGATGTTCCAGCACAGTGGCCCACCTGCGGCGATATTCGGGCCGGGCCAGGGCCTTGATCTGTTCGGCATCAAAGGAGATCAGCAGGCGCTCGACCCGCCGGCGGCGCAGATCGGCCAGCAGCGTCGCGGGCTGGCCGAAGCGTTCCAGCAGCTCGGCGCTGTGCCAGACATACACCGTGAAGGCCGGCTGCGGCGGGTCGGCCGGAACGGCCGCGGCCCAGGCCTCGGATGGCGCCAGACTCAGGAGTCGCGCCTGGGCCTGCAGACGCTGCACCCAGGCCTCCACGAGATCCACGGCCGCGTGGTACTCTTCCAGGCGCGAACGCTGGGCCTGCTCCAGGCCGTCGCCCGGCAGATAGGCCGAACGCAGGAGCTTTTCTCGCAATTGCTCCCGGGCGGCCGATAGCCGCTGCATGCCAAAAACCAAATTCTTCTCTGCCGTATGGTATTCGTCCAGGGCCTGCCGGGCGTCCATCAGCAGTCGGGCCTGGACGATCGCAAGCTCTTGCCGGCTCTGTTCCAGGGCCGCCTGGGCCGCCTGGCGCCGGGCCGAGCCGGCCTTTCGGGAGCGCAAGGGAAAGTCGAAGGAGAGATCCACGCCCACGCCGTAGCCGGGCTCGGGGGCGTCCGTCTCCGCGTTGAGGTTGGAGTAAAGCGCCACTTGGCCGTTGACCTGGCTTTTTTGGGCCAACTCCGCCAGGCGGCGCTGGTCGGCCAGCGCCTGTTGCTGACGCAGCACGAGCGGGTGGCTGTTCCGAACGGCCAGGGCCAAAGCTTCGGCCTCCAGGCAGGGACGCGCCATCTCAGGGAAAACCGCCTGGAAGGCCGGGACCGTCTCCCCGGTCATCAGCGCCAGGACCCCCAGGGCCCGCTGTTGGAGGGTTTGGGTCTGGGCCAGGTGCCGACGCACCAGGGCAAAGGCCGACAGGTAGTCGCGCCGGTCCCCTTCGAGCAGATGACCGGCGGCAGTGCGCTGGGTCAGGACCTGATCCATGGGCGCTTCGTCGCGCAGGAATAGTTCGGCCAGTTGCTGCTTCTCCTGGGCGGCCCAGTAGTTGATGTAGTGCAGTCGCAGGGCCAGCAGGCTGTCGCGGCCGGCCAGAGCCTGCTCCTGGGCTTTTTCTTCGCTCAGGGCCTGCATCTTGAGCACCGACTCCTCTTCCCGATGCTTGCTGCCCAGCAGCGGATATTTCAACCCGGCCCGCAGGTCGACGCGTTCATAGGTGCGCATGGCCTCAGTATCCATCTGTTCCCGGAACTGACCGGCGCCGGCGCCGCCGAAGACCCGCCAGCCGCCTTCGGCCTGGGCCAGGTCCAACCGCCCCAGGCTCTCGTCCAGGGCCGCCACGGCTGCTAGCACCTCGGGCGCGTTCTGGACGTGGCTTTCGAATTCGGCCAGGGAGCGGGGCGGTGGGGCGGCCTGGGCCAAGGCCGCCCAGCCGAGCGAAGCGAGCACCAGGGCTCCCATCACCACCCGCTTGAATTTGTCGCTAAAGCCTTGCATACGATCCATCCGACGGCCCACGGCCGTTTCCTTAAAATTTGGTGCGCCGCAGCACCCACCAGGGCGCCATGGAAGAGTCCAGGTGGGCCTTGAGCGCCATCTCCTTCAATGTGGCCAGCGCGTTCCAAATGCGCATGCCGAAGGTTTGCAGCGGCACCAGCGGCAGCAGCCAGGCCAGGCGCAGATCTTCCTTGACGCGCTCCGACAGCATGGTGATGTAGAGCAGGTAGAAGAGCGCGGAGATCACCAGGTATACCAGATAGACCAGCAGCCAGACGGCAATCACGAACCCTGGCGTATAGAAGGCGAAGACCGTCATGCTGTATACGATGATGATGAACGGCATCACCAATTGGAAGAAGATGCCGGTCCACAGTTGCATGATAAAATTCTTCCAGCCGAGCATGCGCGGGGCAAAGCTCAGGGCATGCTTGCGGATATACAAGTAGTACAGGTCGCCGTCCCAGCGCAGACGCTGGTTGTACAACCCGCGCCAGGTGTCGGGGCCGTCGGTGTGGCCCATGGCCCCGGGTTCGAAAACGATCCTGAGCTCGGGATGACGTCCGAAGTAATTCTTGATCCGCAACGTGATGTCCAGGTCTTCGGCGGTGCCGGCGTCCCAGCCGCCGATCTTTTGCAGGAAGCTTTTGCGGAAGATGCCGAAGGCGCCGGAGATGTTGTTGACCACGTTGAATTCGCTCAGGCCCACCTTGCTGGCATGGATGGAGAGCAAATACTCCAAGGCCTGGAACCGGGTCACCAGGTTCTTGAAGGCGTTGCGCACCCGCAGGCTGCCGGCCACGCCCACCACGTTGGGGTCGATGAAGCGGGCCACGGCCGCCTGGACCATGGTGTTGTCAAAGGAGGTGTCGCCGTCCAGGGCCATGACGATCTCGCCGGTGGACAGGCTCAGTCCGGCATTGAGCGACGAGACCCGGCCGCCGCGCTGCCACTTGGGCACCACCCGCAGGATGCGGTTCGGTCGCCGGTCGACATAATCGGCCTGCTTGAGGGCTGCCTGGTAAGTGGCGGCGTTTTTTACCGCGCCGTCTATGATGGGCATGATTTCGATGATGCCCGGGTAGCACTGCTCGGCCAGGGTGCGGATGGTCACGGCCACGTCCTCGCCTTCGGAATAGCAGGTGATCAGGCACGACACCTTGGGGTGGTGGGGCGCCTGCCCGGGGATCTGTTCGTTCTTGCGCAGGTAGTAGCGCACGATGCCCAGCATGATGAAGATGTAGACCGGCAGTTCGAAGAAGAGCACGAAGGGAATAAACTTCAGGGCGAAGTTCATCATGCCGTGATCGAAGGGGCTGAGCAGCAGCAGTTTCAGGGTATGGAAGATTTCGGCCAGCAGGTCGCTCATTCGCCGATCTCCCCTTCCAGCCGGGCCAGCAGCATTTTGGCCCGTTCGCCGGCGATCATCTGGGAAGGCGCATGGAAGCCGACGGTGACCAGGCGCAGCCCGCTGTCGTCGCCGGAACGCAATCCCATAATCCGCTCGCGCACCGTCTGCTGGCCGGCCGCGTGGGTCTTGGGCAGGAGCAGCCACAGGGTATGCTGACTGGTGCGGGTGGTCAGGTCGGTGGTGCGGATCAGTTCGCGCACCCGGCGCACGAATTCATCCATCAGGGATCGCACCTGGGCGCGGCCGATGCGGTCGGTCAGTTCCACGACATTGGCGATGCGCACGGCCACCAGGCTGAACTGCTCCTCCTTGTGGCGCCGGCACAGGGCCAGGAGCCAGTCCAGGATCGATTCGAAATAGGCCCGGGAGACGTTGTTGAGGCTGTCCAGCATGGAAAAGACATCCTCGACGTCGCCGGTGCGGGCGCTCAATCGCCCCTGGTCGGTGAGCTTGAAGGCCTGCACCGGACGGGCGATGAGGGCATCGGGCGCGCTGACCTGATGGCAGTGCAGGCAGCGGGCCGTCACCTGGGGATCGACGAACACATGACCGCAGCCGTTGCACTGGAAGTTTTCCAGGGGCCGGTCATAGTCGGCGCCGATGTGGCGCAGGGCCGTGGCGCATTGGGGACAGACCAGCTTGTCCTGGGAGAAAAAGCGCTCTTCGGGGCTCACGTGGCCGCAGGTGAAACAGTGCAAGAAGGGCTTCTGGGCGATATCGATGCCCGCGCAGTTGGGGCAGGTGTCGATGTAGTTCAAATGGGGGCCGTCGCACTTGGGGCAGTGGCGCAGCCGGTCCACAAGTTGCGTCGGTGCCAGCAGCTTGCGCTGGACCAGGGTCGCGATGGTGTCGTCGGCCTGTTCCAGCAGGGCTTCGGCCAGGGGATAGGTGTAGATCTTTTCCGCCTGCCAGGTGCCGCTGGGCACCAGGGTGTAATCGGGCCGGGCGTAGAGAAAGCCCAGCAGGCGGTACACATCGTTGCGGCTGTCGGCCAGGCCGGCGGGGTCCAGTTCGGAAAAGAGCCGTGTCGTGCCCAGCGCCTTGTCCCAGGCCTCGGCCGGAGTGGCGACGACGCCGTCGCAAAGCTGTTCCACCGATGCCCCCAGGGGGGACAGCAGGTAGATGGGCTTGAGCCCGGGATCCGTGCCGGCCCGCAGGCGCCGGGCCAGGTCCAGGGCTTTGGCGGCATCGCGGGTGGCGATGAGGAAGCAGAGCGCGGCCGCCGCGTCCGGCAGGCCAGATTCAGTATAGTTTTCAAGAGCCTGGGCCGGCACCGAGGCCTTGGCGGCCAGGTCCTTGAATTCCGGGTCCAGAACAAAACAGACCACCCGAGCGTGGGTCTCCCCGGGGCGGTTGGGAGTTGCAGGCGACATAGTCTCTACCGATGGATCCCTTTCCGCGGCGCCCTGCCTTGGCGTGGCACAAGCAAGACGCCGCGTCTATCATATCGGTAGATTGGGCCGAATACTTGAGGAATGGCCGAGGGATGGGGTGTCAGGGCCTCGCTTCAAATCCGGATTTCACACACCCGAGGGCCGCGGCACGGAGGGAAACCGCCCCGGATCGGTGTGCGGTATGAACTTGGCGGCCGAGAAGCGGTTCATGAACTCCTGGTTGACGTTGAGTTCCAGGTAGGTGACGGCGTCGCGGATCTGGTCGATTTCTTTCGCGGCGTCGCGGGAGACCAGGGCCAGTGTGGCGCCGCCCAGGGAGGTGTTGCCCAGGGTGGCGAAGCGCGAGAGGGGCAGATCCGGGATCATGCCGATGGTGATGGCCGAGACCGGGTCGATGTACTGGCCGAAGGTGCCGGCCACCCAGAAGGCCGGCAGGCTGTCGAGGGTCAGGCCGACGCTGGCCGTGATGGTTTCGAGGATGGTGTACATGGCGGCCTTGGAGCGGATCAGGCTGTCCAGGTCGGCCTGGCTGATGCACAGGGGCCGGCCGTTGGCGGCCGTCTCGGCCGGCACGACGATGAGATGGGCCAGGCCGTCGCGCAGGAACAGGCGCGGTCCGCAGGCATCGGGCCGCAGCTTGCCCCGGATGTCGATCATGCTGGCCGCAAAGAGTTGGGCGGCCAGATCGATAACGCCCGAGCCGCAGATGCCCCGGGGCGGCAGTTCCTCGATGGTGTGAATGTCGAAATGGCGGGTGCGCGGGTCGATGCGCACCCGGTCGATGACCCCAGGGCCGGCGGTCGTTCCCATGCGGCTCATGCCGCCCTCCAAGGCCGGTCCGGCCGCGCCGGCGCAAGCCATGAGCCACTCGCGGTTGCCCACCACCACCTCGGCGTTGGTGCCCACATCCACCAGGATGGCAGTCTCTTGCCTGCGGTGCAGGCCGGTGTAAAGGATACCGGCGATCAGGTCGCCGCCGAAGTAGCTGCCCACATTGGGGAAGATCAACACCTGGGCCAGGGGCGCAAGGCTCAGCCCCAGGTCGGCGGCCGCGATCAGGCCAAAGCGGTTGGTGGCCGGGATGTAAGGTTCGCGGATCATCCAGTGGGCCGGCAGACCGGCCAGCAGATGGCTCATGGCCGTGTTGCCGGCCACCGTCAGCAGGTGGATATCCTTTTCGGCGATCCCGCAGGAACGCGCCAGGCCGGCGGCGTTGCGGTTGAGCCCTTCCACGATGAGCCGCTGGAGCCGCGCCAGTCCGCCGGGCTGATCGGTGTGATGAATGCGGGCCAGCACATCCGGGCCAATCTCGATCTGGGGGTTGTCGAAGCCCGCTTCGGCCAGCACCGCCTGGTTTTCCAGGTCCACCAGGCGCAGCACGACCCGGGTGGTGCCCAGGTCCACGGCCAGTCCGCACAGCCATTCCCGGGCGTCGGCCGCGGCCACGTGCACCAGGACGGCACAGCCCTTTTCCAGGAAGACCACGCAACGCACGGCATAGCCGGCCTCGCGCAGCACTCCGGGCAGTTGCCGGCGCAAGGCCAGGCCAATATGAATCTGCTCCACGGAAAGCTCGCGGTGCAAGGCCCGGCAGAGCCGGTCGCAGTCTCCGGTATTGTCTTGGAGCGACGGGGGCGGCAAGGTCAGGCGGATGACCCATCCGGGGCCGGAAGGAGCGGGAAAGTCCGTCATGGCAATGGGGCGACTTTCATCTTAGCTTTGCTACCCTGGCCACCAACTCATCCATTACCTTGCCCGCCGGCCCCAGCAGCGTGATGTCGCTGATATGGTGGGTCAGTTCGGTGGGTTCGGGATTGATCTCGATGATGCAGGCGCCGTTGCGCTTGGCGATCACCGGCAGGTAGGCCGCCGGCTGCACCGTGGCCGAGGTGCCCACCACCAGCATCACCTCGCACTGGGCGGCGAGCATTTGGGAGCGTTGCAGCAAGCCCACATCGATGGGCTCGCCGAACATGATCACATCGGGCCGCAGATAGGCGCCGCAGGCGCAGAGCGGCGGGATCATCGTCAGGGGAACCGCCTGCCAGTCGTAACGTTGGGGGCAACGCATGCAGCGCAGGACGGCATGACTGCCGTGAAATTCGATCACGTCTTGGCTGCCGGCCTTCTGGTGCAGGCCGTCCACGTTCTGGGTGATGACGGTTTGCAGCAGGCCCAGCTCTTCCAGGCGGCGCAAGCCGGTATGGCCGGCATTGGGCGCCGCATGCCGCAAAAGTTCACCGATGCCCATGAAGAGCATGCGCCAGACCTCTTCCGGGTCGGCCTCCAGGGCGTCGATGTGGGCGTACTTCATGGGGTCGATCTTCTCCCACAAGCCACCCTTGCCGCGAAAGGGAGGAATGCCGCTCTCCACGGAAATGCCGGCACCGGTCAGGGCCACGCCCCTTTTGGCCTGGGCGCAGGCGGTGGCGGCTTGGTCAATCAGAGAAGATAAGTGTGTCATACTTCAAATGTCATATCCGAACTCACCGCGAAGCACTCCATCTTCACCCGGCGTTCGGCGATGACCCGCTGGCAGGCCTCGACCATTTCGTCGACTTCCTGGTCGGTGCGTTCCTGGTTCAGATGAAACAGGCCCAGGCGCTTGACGCCGGCCCGGAAGGCCATTTCCAGCACGTCCATGTACGAGCTGTGGCCCCATTCGATGAGCAGCTTGTACTCCTGGGGCGTATATTCGGCATCGTGCAGCAGCAGATCGGCGCCTTCACAAAATTCGAGATATCCCGTCGCGGGCAGGCCGCCGGGGTGCACGAAGCCCAGCTCGTTGTCGGTGAGGAAGACAAAGCTCTTGCCGTCTTCGATGAATTTATAGCCGTTGCCGGTATTGGGGTGGCTGATATGGATGGGCACCACGGTCACCGAGCCGATCTCGAAGCGCCCGCGGTTGCCCTCCTGGTAAACGATTTTGGCTTTC
>JACRDD010000043.1 GCA_016218685.1 Desulfobacterales bacterium
CGCCCTGGAAAAGTTCCCCGGCAAAAAAGCCTTTATCAACGAGAACATCGAAGCCATGCGGCTGAACATCAAGAACTTCATCAAAGACATGGCCGAGATGAGCCACCAGCACGATCTGGGAGACATCGACATCGTCATGCCTGCCGACAAGTACCAGGGCGCCTTCCATGTCATGGCCAAGGGCGTCAACGACATGGTCAACGGCCACATCGCCGTCAAGAAAAAAGCCATGGCCTGCGTTGCCCAATTCGGCAAAGGCAACTTCGACGCCGCTTTAGAGAAGTTTCCCGGCAAAAAAGCCTTTATCAACGACACCATCGAGGCCGTGCGGTTCAATTTGAAGAAATTCGGCGAGGAGATCAAGAATTTGATCGCCGCCACCAAGGAGGGCCGGCTCGAGGTCCGCGGCAAGGCCGATGCCTACGAGGGCGATTGGGAGCGGCTGGTGGTCGGCGTCAACGATCTCATCGATGCTTTTGTCCATCCCATCCGGGTGACCGCCGACTATGTGAACCGGATCTCCAAGGGCGACATGCCGCCGCTGATCACCGAAGAGTATCGCGGCGATTTCAATAAGATCAAAAATAACCTCAACATGCTCATCGAGGCCACCAACGGGATTACCCAGGCGGCCAAGGAGATTGCTTCCGGAAACCTGCTCATCAACCTGAAGGAGCGTTCGGCCGAAGACGAATTGATGCGCACCCTGTCGGCCATGGTCAAGAAACTGGCCGAGGTGGTCAGTGAAATTCAGGTCGCCGCCGACAACGTCGCCTCGGGCAGCCAGCAATTGAGCGCCAGCAGCGAGGAGATGAGCCAGGGCGCCACCGAGCAGGCCGCTTCGGCCGAAGAGGCTTCTTCTTCAATGGAGCAGATGGCGGCCAACATCAAGCAGAATGCCGACAATGCCTCGCAAACCGAGAAGATCGCCCTCAAGTCTTCCGAAGATGCCGTGGCCGGCGGCAAGGCGGTCTCCGAGACCGTGTCGGCCATGAAGCAGATCGCCCAGAAGATCTCGATCATCGAAGAGATCGCGCGCCAAACCGATCTGTTGGCCTTGAACGCCGCCATCGAAGCGGCCCGGGCCGGCGAGCACGGCAAAGGCTTTGCAGTGGTGGCCTCGGAAGTGCGCAAGCTGGCCGAACGCAGCCAGATGGCGGCCGGCGAGATCAGCCGGCTGTCCGGAACGAGCGTGGAGGTGGCCGAGAAAGCCGGGGACATGTTGACCCGGATTCTGCCGGATATCCAGAAGACCGCCGAACTGGTCCAGGAGATCAGCGCCGCCAGCAAGGAACAGAATACCGGCGCCGACCAGGTGAACAAGGCCATCCAGCAACTGGATCAGGTCATTCAGCAAAACGCTTCGGCTTCCGAAGAGATGGCTTCCACCAGCGAGGAGCTCTCCAGCCAGGCGGAACAACTGCAGGAGACGATCTCATACTTTAAAATCGGCACCCAAAAGGCCAGATCCGCCCAGCGCGGCAGCGCACCGGCTTCCGGAAAGCGATCCAAGCCGTCGCACGTCGAGAGTCCGCCGGCCCCCAAGACCAAGGCCCGTTCGGGTAACGGCAACGGCCAAGGGCCCAGGAACGACAAACCCGCGGCGGGCATCGCCCTGAACATGAACCACCCGGGCAACGGTGAGGATCTGGATGCCGATTTCGAGCGATATTAAACGAACGGTCGCAAAGCGGCCTTCATCCTCGCGGGAAGGCCGCTTCAGGCAAGTCGCAGTTCAGACTTAAGCATCGGAAGGATTGGCCGATAATGATTGTGACACTTTGTATCTGACCGGACCGGAACATGCTGATTTGCCCTGGACTTCACCCTGAACCGTTTTGAACGCAATTACTAACCGGCCCCTGGCCGCCGGCGGGTCGATCGCCGGCGAGCCGTGGGCCAGAGAGTGTGGGATATACCTTCATGGGCGTTTCATCAGCAGCGCAAAAGGCCGGCCGGTGGGTCCTTCCCCTTACCCAGGGCATCGGCCGGCTGCGCCGGATGTTCGGCCGGCCCGGGGCGGTGCCGACCGCAGGTGCCGCGAGCCCTGAGCCGCAGGCGCCAAACAGGCCGAACCCGGCCACTCAGGTCCCGGACCCCGTCCTGGAACTGCAAGGGGGCCGGATCATGGCCGATCTCAAGCAGACCGCAACCGCGCTCACCGACATCTGCGCCCGCACCGAATCCGATTTTCTGGGCCTGGGTCAAGAACTGGGCACGATCCACAGTGACGCCCAGGAGTTGACCCGGCACGTGGTCGCGCTGCTGGCCACGGACCAGGAGCAGTCCATGCAGGCCGCCCTCAAGGAGATCCAGTCCCATGCGGCCCAGGCCCTGGCGGAATTGAGCCAGCGGCGCACCCAACTTTCCGAGGATCTGGCCGGACTCAACACCATCCATGCCGATTTGGCCGCCCTGCATCTGCACAACGGCAGCTTCAAGCAGGTGGCCAAGAACCTGAAAATGGTCGGTCTGAACATCAGCATCGAGAGCGCTCGCAGCGAACTGGCCAAGGCCAATTTCCAGGCCCTGGCCGAGGAGATCACCGAACTGTCCCAGACGGTTCACGGCGTGGCCGCGAACATCCGCGACGATGCGGGTGGAGCCCAGAAAACCATGGATGCCATCCAGGTCGAGATCGCCGGCCGCATGGGTCATCTGGACGGTCTGATCGGCGCGGTGCAGGCCACGGTCCACAACTCCCTGGCCGAGGTGGACAAGCTGACCCGGCTGACCATGACGGTTCTGGATGGCATCGGCCTCAAGGCCACCGAAATCGGTGACCAGGTGAGCCGCCTGGTGGTCGGGGTTCAGATCCACGACAATATCACCCAGCGGGTGGCGCATATCCGCCAAGCCATCGAAGAGGCGGTGGACCTGATCCAGACCTCCACGGTCATTCCGCTGCCGCCGCCGGCCCTGGCGGCCGTCTACGGCAAGGTCTACGGTATCAACCGCATTCAGATCACGCACCTGCACACCATCCTCGACGATGTCGGCGATACCCGCGTCAAGAGTGCCACCGCCTTGGAGAAACTGGCGGCGGCGGTCATCTCCGTGGCCCAGCCGGAAGGGCTGGACAGCTCCGACGGCCCGCGCGGGCACGCGCTAAAAACCAGCAACAACCACCATCCGGTGGCGGTCCTGCAACGCGCCCTGGAGCAGTTGCTCGCCTTGTTCGAAGAAGGCAATGCACACATCCAGCGGCTCCAGGCGGCCCGGGAATTGACCGCCCGCACCATCGCCGAAATGGACCGGCACATCGAAAAAGTTCGCGAAATCAATTTCGAAATTCGTTTAAAAGCCCTCAACGCGGTGGTCAAATCGACCCACCTGGGCGATACGGGCAAAGCCATCGAGGCCATCGTCAACGAGATGAAGGCCTTGGCCGGACAGTCCAACGCCACCATCCAATCGGTCACCCATATCATGGAGGAGATTTCCTCGGCTTCCCAGACCATGGAGCGGCGGGACCGGGGCAAGGAGCAGCAGGCCGATTCGGCCGGCCGGCAGTTGCGGTCGGGCATCGACCGTTTCAGCGATGCCTGCGCCGACTTCAAGGCCCGGTCCCAAAGCGCCCTGGACATGGGACGCCGGCTCCAGGAGAAGATCGAGCAGACCCGGCATCGCATCGAGTTCTTCGAGCGCATGCTGGAAGTCTGCCGCCGCCACCACACCGGCTTGACGCAACTGGGGCAGCGGCTGCAAGCATTTGCCGACGCCGTGGATGACGAATGGATGGCCGAGGAGCAAAATATTCTGGAGCGCTACACCATGCAGCGCGAGCGCGATGCCCATCTGCAGGCGTTTCACGGAGCATCGGCGACGGGCACGCAAGCCGCCCGGCCATCGGAAACGAAGGGCCCCGAAGAGACCCTGGACGATAATGTCGAATTGTTTTGAGGTGAGCTGAAACTGGGAGCAGAAAGAAGGAATTTAAGAAAGAGAAACGTTCCAATCCAGCAGAATAGAAAACGGAGTCTTGAATATGAGTTGGCGCAATTTGAAAATCGGCAAGAAACTGACAATCGGCTTCGGCAGCATGATCGCGCTGATGCTGATTACCGGCTATGTGGGCTTTAGCGGCATTCAGAGCGTGAGCCATGCGCTTTTTGTGGTGGGCGATCAAGAAGCCCCGGTGGCCGATATGTCCATGGAGATGCGCCTGGCTTTGATGGCCACGCGCAATGCCATGGAAGAGTTCAAAAGCGCCACCGCCGTGCTCGCCACGGACAATGCGGCCGAGCTGGCGGATATCGAAAAGACCTACCAGGATGCGGTCAAGGAGTTCGATCTCTCCGCCGGAGCGATCCTGGAAGGCGCCGAGCTGGACGGCGGGCTCAAAGTGATCAAAACCGGGAATGCCAAGCTGGCGGAAAAAGTCAGGCAGGCCGATGCCTTGCATAATGAACAATTCCAGGCGGCGGCACGGCAGATGATGGAAAAGGGACATGCCCTGCTCCAATCCAAGGCCGAAAGCGGCAAAGCTATGGCGGATGTGGAGCAGGTCTACGAGGAGGTCTACAAAGATGCCTCCGACGTGGAAGCCATGATCGGCGCCGAGATCGCCAAGCGCGCGGACCAGGGCCATGTGAGCGGCGAGGCCCGTGCCATCTTGAACGAAGAGGTGCCCCTGGCCGATATGGCCAATGAGCTGAAGATCGCCATGGCCCAGACACGGCTTATCCTGGAAGAGTTCATGCAGGTCTCCGATTTGTCTGTTTTAGACCGCCTGGAGCAGGAATATAAGGGGTGGATTACAACGTTCGATGATCGGGTCGGCGCCATTTTGCGCGGTGGCCGGGTGGAAGGGCAGGCCGTAATAGCGACGGACAATGCCAGGATCAAGGCCGCGGTGGAAGAGCTGGACCAGAACCATGCCGCTTTCCAGAAGCGCGCCGCGGTGTTGATGGCCGCTTACCGCGATATGGCGATCAAATCCCAAGAGGCCGCGGCCGCCATGGCCCGCGTGGACGAACACGGCCGGCAAGCCGATGCGCTGCTCGCCCAGGTCGAAACGCTGACCGGCGACAGCATGACTTCGGCCAAAGCCGAAGGCCGCAGCGCCAAGGCAATAGCCATCGGATTCATGCTGGTCGTGACGTTGATCTCCCTGGGGGTCGGCATCTTTCTGGGCACGCTTATCACGCGCGGCATTGTCAATCCCTTGGGAAAGGGCGTTACCATGGCCGAAGCCATTGCCGTGGGCGATTTGAACGCCGATATGAATGAGGTGCGCAAAGATGAGATCGGCATGCTGGCCGATGCCATGCGCCGCATGGCGGCCAATCTCAGGGCGACGGTCTCCATGGCCGAAAAGATCGCCCAGGGGGACCTGACGATCCGGGTCAATATACTTTCCGAGAAAGATGCGCTGGGCAAAGCCTTGGAGACCATGGTGCATCAGCTCAGCGCGGTCGTGGTCGATGTCAAAACCGCAGCCGATCATGTGGCCGCGGGCAGTCAGCAGCTCAGCGCCAACTCCGAAGAGATGAGCCAGGGCGCGACGGAACAAGCCTCTTCGGCCGAAGAAGCCTCTGCTTCCATGGAGCAAATGGCGGCCAACATCAAACAGAACGCCGACAATGCCCTGCAGACCGAAAAGATCGCCTTGAAAACCGCCACGGATGCCGAGGCCGGCGGCAAGGCCGTGGCGCAGACGGTGAGCGCCATGAAGCAAATCGCCCAGAAGATCTCCATCATCGAAGAGATCGCCCGCCAGACGGATCTTCTGGCCCTCAACGCCGCCATCGAGGCTGCCCGGGCGGGTGATCACGGCAAAGGCTTCGCGGTGGTGGCCTCGGAAGTGCGCAAGCTGGCCGAACGCAGCCAGATGGCCGCGGGAGAAATCGGCCGGCTGTCCGCCAGCAGCGTGGAAGTCGCCGAACAGGCAGGGAACATGTTGAAGAGTATTTTGCCCGATATCCAGAAAACGGCCGAATTGGTCCAGGAGATCAGCGGCGCCAGCAACGAGCAGAATACGGGCGCCGATCAGATCAATCGGGCCATTCAGCAACTGGACCAGGTCATCCAACAGAATGCCACGGCGTCAGAGGAGACATCCGCCATGGCCGAAGAGCTTTCCGGGCAGGCGGAGCAATTACAAAGCGCGATCTCTTTTTTCAAACTGGACAGCCCCTCTTCTCCGACCGAAGGCATAACAACGCTGCATAAAACCGCCGCGCGCACCCCCAAAAGGCAACTGGTGCCGCATCCCAAAGCCGGTTTACATCCGGTTCAAGCGCCGAGTCCCGCCGGCGGGATTCATTTGAATCTCGGCCGATCGGGGAGCAATGGCGGCGCCTGCGATTCCGATTTCGATAAGTATTAAAAGGAGTGGGTATGTCGGTAGTAAATGAAATTATTGATGGCTGCAATCGGGTGCGCATTGTCGGGGCGTTGAGCATCTGGGAGGCCGCCGCTACGTGGAGCGATCTCAATTCACTGCTGTCCGCGCCCGGTCCGGTGGAGATCGATTTGACCGCGGTGGAGAGCTGCGACGGCGCCGGTGTCCAGATTCTTTGCCAGCTCCACAAGCTTCTGGCGCAACGGCCAGAGCAGGGACACGTCACCGGCATTTCAAATGGGCTAAGCCAAGCCATGCGGTTAGCGGGCCTGAATGCCGACGGCCTGCCGGCCGGTCAAGGAGAAGCATAAACCATGGATACCCAACGAGAGGCCTATCGCGTCGAAGCCTACGATCTGCTGGCCGAACTGGAGATATCGCTGTTGGAACTGGAAAGCGCTCCGGACGACATGGATCTGGTTGACCGCGTCTTTCGCGCCATGCACACCATCAAAGGGTCGGGGGCCATGTTCGGCTTTGACGCCATCGCCGAATTCACCCACGATGTGGAGTCGGCGTTCGATCGGGTACGCGAGGGCCACATTTCCGTGACCACCGGCCTGGTGAATCTGGCGCTGGCCGCCCGGGACCAGATCCGAAGCATGCTCGATCACGCCGACGATCCAGTCCATATCGATCAGCAGCAAGGCCGCCGTATCCTCGACGGCTTCCGCGCCATCCTGAGCGCGGCGCAGACCGCCCCCGCCCCGGATGGTGCGGACGGTCCTGCACGGCCGGCGTGGGAAATCGTCGCAACGGGCACGGCGGGCGCGACCGGAGAGAAGATCTACCGCATCCGTTTCGAGCCCCACGAAACGCTCTTTCAGAACGGCACCAATCCCCTGGCCCTGCTTTCCGAACTTACGTCCCTGGGACATTGCCGCACGATAGCGCACCTGGATCGCCTCCCGGCCCCGGAAGCGTTCAACCCCGAAAGCTGCTATCTCTCCTGGGATATTCTGCTGACCAGCGATTGCAGCCTCAACGCCATTCAGGATATCTTCATCTTCGTGGAAGATGCCTGTTCGCTGAGCATCGACTTGATCGACCGGCTGGATGCGCCTGCCGAAGCGAGCGTTTCCAAACGGCTGGGAGAGATCTTGGTGGCGCGTGGCGATCTGCCGCCCGAGGCGGTCGATGAGGCACTGGAGCGCCAACAGCGGCTGGGCCAGATCCTGGTGGACGCGGGGCGTGTCAGCGCTGAAAAAGTCTGTTCGGCCCTGGCCGAGCAGGAGTATGTGCAGTCGGTACGGGCCAAGCGCGAGCAGCAGAGCTCGGCCGGCAGTGTGCGCGTGGCCGCCGAAAAGCTCGACCAGTTGGTCAACTTGGTGGGCGAGCTGGTCACGGTCCAGGCGCGCCTGAACCAGAAAGCCGTGTTGTCCCGCGATGCCGAGCTGCTCAACATCAGCGAAGTGGTGGAACGGCTCACCGACGAACTGCGCGACAACACCTTGAGCATCCGCATGCTACCCATCGATGTAACCTTCAGCAAATTGCGCCGCCTGGTGCGCGATCTTTCCAATGAATTGGGCAAAAACATCCTGCTCAAAACCGAAGGCGGCGATACCGAGCTGGACAAAACGGTCCTCGAGCAGCTCAACGACCCGCTGGTGCACATCCTGCGCAACAGCATCGATCACGGCATCGAAACCCCCGAGCGGCGTGGCAAGGCGGGCAAACCCGAACAGGGGACCATCCGTCTCAAAGCCGAACACTCGGGCGCCAACGTGCTGATCCATATCAGCGATGACGGGGCGGGCATTGAGCCGGCGGTGATCCGCCGCAAAGCCATTGAAAAAGGGTTGCTCTCGGCCGATGCCGAGCGCAGCGACAAGGAGCTGCTGCAACTGATCTTCCTGCCCGGCTTCTCCACCGCCGAAGCCGTGACCAACGTTTCGGGCCGGGGTGTGGGCATGGATGTGGTCAAGCGCAGCATCGAGAGCCTGCGCGGGGCCATCGAACTCAACAGTCAGCCGGGAAAGGGCACCACCATCACCCTGAAGCTGCCGTTGACCCTGGCGATCATCGACGGTCTGCTGGTGGAGATCGACAGCGACAAGTTCGTGCTGCCGCTCTCGTCCATCGAAGAGTGCGTGGAGCTCAGTCGCGAAGACCTGAAGAAAACCCATGGCCGCAATATCCTCAACATCCGCAACCAGATCGTGCCCTTCGTGCCCCTGCGCGAACGCTTCGCCATTGCGGGCGACGCGCCCAACTTCGAGCAGGTGGTGATCAATGAAGTCAATGGCCGACGGGTGGGCATCGTCGTGGACCGGGTTATCGGAGAACACCAGATCGTGATCAAGACCATGAACGCCCTCTATAAGAATGTACCCGAGGTCTCGGGCGCCACCATTCTGGGCGACGGCACAGTGGCCTTGATCCTCGATGTGCAAAAACTGCTGAGCGGCATCCAGGAAGAAAATTTGGAAGCGGAAAGCGAGCGTTAAAGAAGAAAGCAAATGGATGGATGCCTGGATCGATCAGCGCGAGAAACCGCGCATCTACTTAAAGCCGGGAGAATTATGCGTCTCCAGGCGGCCGGTGGTGGTGACCACGGTGTTGGGCTCTTGCGTCTCGGCCACCTTTTTTCATCAGGCCAGCGGCATGGCGGCGATCTGTCATGCCTTGCAACCCCGATGCACCCAAGGCGATGCTTGCATGGATGCTTGCAGCCTGCGTTACCGCTATGCCGTTTGCGCCATCCAGGCCATGACGCGCCAGATGAACTCCCGCGGGATTCGGCCCAGGGAGATCGAAGTCAAATTGTTCGGCGGCGCGGCCTTGATCGGCAGCAGCCGGCCGGAGGCGGCGGCCACCTCCATGGGTCGCCAAAACGTGACGGCGGCCATGGAGACGATCAGCGATTGCGGCCTTTTTCTGAAGGTGATGGACGTGGGCGGCAGCTTCGGCCGAAAGATCATTTTCGATACCGCCACGGGGGAAGTGTTGATGAAGCGATTGCGGCGCACCGACGCGGCCGGTCCGAGCGCCTGAGATCGGGCCGACGACCTGAGCAGCGGTCCATAAGGATAGAGACGAACGGACATGGATGAAAATAGAGACAAACAGGCGATCGAACCCCTCATGGATATAGCCCAGGAGCAAGAGACCAGCGCGGCCCTGCACGAGGCGCGCGAGCTGCTGGAATCGGCCCGTAACGCCAAGCGGCGCTTCATGGCCAACATGAGCCACGAGATCCGCACGCCGATCAACGCCATTTGGGGGTTTTTGGAGTTGATGCTGGCCGACGAGGCCACTCCGCCCTCCCACCGGGACCTGCTGGTCAGCGCCCGCCGATCGGCCGAGCTGCTGATGGACCTGATCGGTGACATCCTGGACTTTACGGTCATCGACAAGGGCATCGTCAAGCTCGAGTCCACCGGATTCTCCCTGCGCAGCATCATCTCAGCGGTGATCGCCCGTCAGCATGACCTGACCCAGAACAAGGCCGTCTCCATTCACAGCCATGTGGACGACGATGTACCCGACAACCTGCTGGGCGACTCGGGGCGGCTTTACCAGATCCTCAAGCACCTGGTGGGCAACGGCATTAAATTCACGCCGGTCGGCGAAGTGGCCGTGGAGGTGCAGCGCTGGCCGGCGTCGGCTCCGGCCGCCGGCGACCGGGCAGTGGAGCTGCACTTCTCCATCCGCGATACGGGCGTGGGTATCGCCAAAGAAAAACTGGCACAAATCTTCGAATCGCTTTCCCAGGGGGATGAATCCTCCACCCGGGCGTTCGGCGGGCTGGGCATCGGCCTGAATATTGTGCAGCGCCTGGTGATGATGCTTGAAGGCCGCATCTGGATTCAAAGCGCGCCGGGTCAAGGCACGACCGTCCACTTCCTGCTGCCATTCCGCAACACGGCCAATGGAGACGAGGTTGCGCCGGGCCAACCGCCGAAGGCGGCACCGATCCCGGCCGAATCCATAGCGCAGCCCGGTTGGACGCTCAACCCCCGTCTGCCCGAGGAGCATGTTCCACCGGATCTGCATCGGCCGCCGACGGCCGCTGGCACGGCGCCGCTTCCGGCCCAGTGGTGGCAGTTCTACCGGCGCTTACAAGAGGTGCTGTACACCGGTCCCCAGGAAGCCGAGGTGTTGCTCAAATCCATGCGGATCGAGGCCGGGGCTGCGGGCCACAGCGATCTTTCCACCGTGCTGTTCCGATTATTGCTGGCCGTGCGCCGCAAAGATCAATCCGAAATCGAACAATACCATGCGCTATTGACACGTACGGTGCCGCAGGGCCATTGCGCCGCGGGCACCCAGGCCCCAAGGAGGAGTTCATGAAAATCCTGATTGCCGAAGACGATAACATCTCCCGCCAAATCATCCATAAGATCCTCGTGCGCTTCGGCCGGTGCGATGCCGTGGTGGACGGTGCCGAAGCCGTGGAAGCCTTTAAGCTGGCGTTGGAGGACGGCGAACCCTATGACCTGATCTGCCTGGATATCATGATGCCCGGCGTCGACGGCCAGGCGGCGCTCAAGCAGATTCGTGAGATCGAGCGCCAGATGGAGACCCGCGGCGAACGGGAAGTCAAAGTGATCATGCTGACCGCCCTGGATGACGCCCATTCGGTGGTGGAAGCCTACTATCGCGGCGGTGCCACGGCCTATCTGGTCAAACCCATCGAATCCAACAAGCTCCTGCTGGAACTGCAACGGCTAGGTTTGATCACGGCCGAGCAGAGCAAATCCATGAGAGGCCAGAAGTAGAAAAGATGTCTTCTTCCCGCAAAATTCAGGTCTTGATCGTGGACGACTCGGCCGTGGTGCGCAATACGTTGAGCGATATCATCTCAGCCGACCCGCGCCTTGCGGTGATGGCCACGGCCCAGGACCCGTTCATCGCCGCCGACCGCATCGCCAAGCAGGTGCCCGATGTGATCACCCTGGACCTGGAGATGCCGCGCATGGACGGTTTGACCTTTCTGGAAAAGGTTATGAGCCAGCATCCCATTCCGGTGGTGATGTGCTCCAGCCTGACCGAGAAAGGTTCGCTCTCTGCTTTGCGGGCCATGGAGTTGGGCGCGGTGGAGATTATCGCCAAACCGCGCGTCGGGACCCGGGCCTTTCTGGAAGAGTCCAAAGTGCGCATTTGCGACACCATCTGTGCGGCGGCGGGCGCACGCCTGAACCGCATCGCGCCCATGCGCAAGGTCGAACCCAAACTTTCGGCCGATGCCGTGCTGGCCAAGCCCACCAGCCACGCCCTGATGCGCACCACCGACAAGGTGGTGGCCGTGGGCGCCTCCACCGGCGGCACCGAGGCGCTGCGGGTCTTTCTGGAGATGCTGCCGGCCGATTCGCCCGGCATCGTCATCGTTCAGCACATGCCCGAGCATTTTACGCGCGCGTTTGCCGACCGGCTCAACACCATCTGCCAGGTGACGGTCAAGGAGGCCGAAAACGACGATACGGTCGTGCGCGGCCGGGCCCTCATCGCCCCCGGCAACCGCCACGCGCTGCTCAAGCGCAGCGGCGCGCGCTATTATGTCGAGATCAAAGACGGTCCGCTGGTCAGCCGCCACCGGCCATCGGTGGATGTGCTCTTCCGCTCCACGGCGCGCTATGCCGGCGCCAATGCCGTGGGCGTGATCATGACCGGTATGGGGGACGATGGCGCCCAGGGCCTGCTGGAAATGAAACAGGCCGGGGCCTATACGATTGCCCAGGACGAGGCCACCTGCGTGGTGTTCGGCATGCCCAAGGAGGCCATCAAAAAGGGCGGGGTGGATAAGGTCATGCCCCTGGAAGGCATCGCGGGCATGGTGTTGCGGCAGTGTTTGTAGAAGATGCAGGTAAAGATTTTTCGCTTTGGGGCCGATAGATTACCCATGGCCCGCGGATGGGGCGAATAAGGAGAGACGTACGATATGAGCAAAAAAATCATAACCGTGGATGATTCGGCCAGCGTCCGTCAAATGGTCGCCTTCACCCTGAAGGGCGCCGGCTACGAGGTCCTCGAATGCCAGGACGGCCAGGACGCCCTCAATAAAATCAACGGCGCCGGGGCGCAGATGGTCATCACCGACCTGAACATGCCCAACATGAATGGCCTGGAACTGATCAAGGCGCTGCGGGCCAAGGCCGAATACAAGTTCATGCCCATCGTGTTTCTCACGACCGAATCCCAGGCCGATAAAAAAGAGGCGGCCAAAGCCGCCGGCGCCACGGGCTGGATCGTAAAGCCCTTCAAGCCCGATCAACTGCTGGCCGTCGTCAAGAAAGTATTGGGATAATTTCATGGCGCAGAACGCTTCCAATGCCTGCGCGGAATCCACCCTGGCCGGCGGCCCGGTGCTCTCACCCCGGCTGTTCGAAAAATTCAGCCGCTTTGTCACCACGCAACTGGGTATCAAGATGCCGGCCTCCAAGCGCACCATGTTGCAGTCTCGCCTGCAAAAGCGGCTGCGCCAGTTGCGCTTGCGCACCTTCGAGGAGTACTACGATTTCGTTTTCAGTGAGGAGGGTCGGCGCCAGGAACTGTCCCATCTGCTGGATACGGCCACCACCAATAAAACCGATTTCTACCGCGAACCGCGCCACTACGAAGTCTTGACGCAAACCGTGCTTCCGGATCTGATCCGGCACACGGGCGCCGGCTTACGCCGGCCCCTGAAGGTCTGGAGCGCCGGATGCTCCACGGGCGCCGAACCATACACGCTGGCCATGGAGCTGAGCGAGATGGCAACGCGCATCGACGGCTTCAAGTTCCAGATCCTGGCCACCGATATCTGCACGCGCGTGCTTGGCGTTGCCTACAACGCCGTCTACGAGGAACGCGAAGCGCACCCGGTTCCCATGGTCTGCAAAAAGAAGTATTTACTACGCAGCAAGGACCGCAACCGGCCGCGCATCCGCATCGCTCCCGACCTGCGCCGCCTGGTGGAATTCCGCCAGCTCAACCTGATGGACCCCGATTATGGCATGCCCGCGGCCCTGGACATCATCTTCTGCCGTAACGTCATCATCTACTTCGACCGCCCCACCCAATTCGGCGTCCTGTCGCGCCTCTGCCGCTGCCTCAAACCCGGCGGCTTTCTCTTCATGGGCCATTCCGAAACGCTGAACGGCTTCGATCTGCCGCTGCGCGCGGTGGCCTCCACGGTGTACCGCAAGTTAGGCTAAACCCTTGTTTCAATCAACCAGCGCGCTACGACCACGGCTCACCTTTCATCGATAATTATGGCTGCCGAAAGCAAAAAATTAAGTATCAGTTTTTGACCATCGATGGTGTATAGCTTGCCCTCGATCAATTGTCGCTCCAATACCCATGCAAAAACATAGGTACCGGCTTCTATATCTTCTAACATATCGAAGGACACGTCTTTTGCGATGTTTAAAGGATGGATCTTGGCAATGCGAGGAGCTGCTTCATAGGAACTAAAGTCACGGGACTCGGCAGACAAGAAGGGTTTGGCCGCCGAACCCAAGATGATCGCGCGTCTTTCTTGCTCGGATTCCTTCAGGGCTTTATCCGCGGCAAGGCGCAAGCTTTCATGAATTGCGGGGCAAGCTCTTGAAACGCCTTGCAGCACTTCCTGGTATCTTTTTGGAGTTGGTTTCTCTTCGACGGAATGAATCGATTTGGACAACCAATCCTGGCATTCAATTGAAGTGTTTTCAGCACACGCGCCCCCCCCGAATAGCATAACAGCAAGGATCGCATAAAACACTACAACGCCCTTGTATCGATCGAGATATTGATTTTTTCCGCACATAGCTTAGAAGCCTTTCACTTTCTTTTATATCCAGTTTTCCGGAATATATGCCGGACTTAAATCCCGCAATCCTTCATGCAGATGCCTGTACATTTTAATTGCGTCCTGTGATGCTTGCGGCTTGGAATCCAACAATGTTTTTAATTCCACGATTTCCCCGAGGGCCATTTTTCTTGATAGGATAAAATAGTTCGGTTCCGCTCGGCCGAGCGATCGATAACCTGCGCCTATAAGCAAAGCGTTATGTCGAGCGAAATTTCCTTTTATGCTTTTATCATAGTAGATTAATCGAATGGTGATATCGCGTTTCCTTTCAAAAACAGCTTTCTCGTTGGGAGAAAGTTCTGGATGCTGAATTAACAATTGGATATTGTTATAATGTTCTCTCAATGGGCCTGATTGTGTGTTTTCAACATTTCTATTGCCCAAAAAGTACTCATCGAAAGTCGGCTCTCCGGCGATAACTGCCGATCTCAGGGTTTCAAGCGATCTGGCCTTTCTCTCCTGATAGCCGTGTATCTTTGACCATACCGCCACATTATGTCCTTTTCGTGTTTTATCGGCGATAAGACGGTCCAGCGACTGTTTGTCGCCTCTCGTCGCCCGGTCCCATAAGCGCTGATGATCAAAGGACTCGCGATGCATGCCCCTACATGTGGGTGGTAGGTTCGTGCCCTCATTTGCTCTTCAATCCCTTGCCAATTGTATTGTGAGCCGAGGCCCCTACTTTACGGCCACGAAAAACAAAACAATGCAACCAGGGAGAAACTACTATGAATACGATCACAAATTCTTTTTATAAGTTTTCGATTCTTCTGTTCGTAGCGATTTTTGCCATGGCCTGCTCGAGTTCTTCGGGCGGCAGCGATAATCCGCTCGTGGCCCAGGAAGAGCCTGAAACGCCGCCGGCCGATATCGTCGATACCGCCATCGCGGCGGGTAACTTTACGACCCTGGTGGCCGCGGTGCAGGCCGCCGGTTTGGAAGAGGCCCTGCGCGGGCCTGGGCCTTTCACGGTTTTCGCTCCCACCGACGATGCCTTCGCGGCCATTCCGGCCGACGTGTTGGACGATCTGGTGACCAACCCCAACAAAGCTGCCTTGCAAGACATCCTGAAGTACCACGTGTTCGACGGCGAAGTACTGGCCGCGGACGCCTTGGGCTTGGCCGGCCAGCAGGTGATTATGCTCAACGGAGATCTGCTGGGCCTCGAAGAGGTTGACGGGGACCTGGTGCTCAACAGCGCTGGCAGTGCGCCTGCCACGGTGACGGTCACCGATATCATTGCCACCAATGGGGTGATCCACGTCATCGACGCGGTGCTGTCGCCGGCTGACGGCAAGGGCAACATCGTGGACAAACTGGTCAACCTGGGTGAATTCACCACCCTGATTGCCGCCGTGCAGGCCGCGGGTCTCGACGGCGCCCTGGCCGGTCCGGGACCGTTCACCCTCTTTGCCCCCACCGACACCGCCTTCGGCGCCATTCCCGCCGATGTGCTCAACGACCTGATCGCCGATGTGCCCGCATTGACCAACATTCTGACCTATCATGTGATCTCCGGCGAGATCTTCGCGGTGGATGCCGTCGCCGCCAGCGGGGGCACGGTGGCCATGCTCAATGGCGGTGGTCTGGCCCTGGATGTGGTGGAGTCGGCCCTGGTCCTCAATGCCGGCGGCAACAGCCCGGCGACAGTGACCGTGACCGACTACATCACCACCAATGGCGTGATTCATGTCATCGACACCGTACTCGACCCCAATGACGCACCCTGAATGCCGTGAGGTCGGACCGAACTCCTGCTGACGCCGATCCCGAGCGGAAGTTGTCTCCCCCCGAGAACAGCCCCCTGCACCCAGCGCCGAAAAATATCGGCGCAAGGAAGGGGGCTTTTCTATGGTTTTCGCGGCGGGTACGCCAGGCTGTCGTGGATGAAGGCTTCGCCTTCGGCGGCGGCCTTGTGGTCGGTGTAGTAAATGGCGGCGGGGCGCAGGTCGTAGGTTTCGATGCGCTCGGCCATGGTCACCAGGGCCGGCACCTGGGCGCTGAAGAGCGTGGCGGCGGTCAGGAAGGTGGCCAGGAGAATTATGCCCAGGGCCAGGCGGAAGTAGGCGCGGAGGCGCGCCCCCGGGGCCGGGGCCCCGGGGGCGGCGCACGCTTCGCGCAAGATTTCGCTCTGCGATCGATTACAGGGCATCGGTCACCGATCGGAAGATGACATAGAACATGATATAACCCACCAGCAAGGTCAGGCATAGCTGGAAGGTCTGGCCCACGATGTACAGGGTGAAGGGTTTGCCGCCCTTGAGGTAGGGTTTGAACTCCTTGAAGTTGGTCTCCAGGCCGATGGAAGTAAAGGCCAGGGCGAAGAACCATTCCCGGGCGTTTTTGGTCAAGCCTTTGAGAACACCGTTATCGATCATCACCGAGCTGACATCCTTGCCCATGCTCTGGTCGATGAACGAGAAGATGACGGAAGCCAGCATGAAGCCGATGACGAATTTGGGGAAACGGTACCAGATCTCCCACCAGCTCACCTTCTGGTCTGGGGCGCAATCGACCTTGGCGCACCAGTAGACCGCCACGCAGAAAGCGGTCACGCCGATGAGCACGTTCTGGATCATCTTGATGGTGGCAGCCACGTAGAGCGCTTTCTCGCCATAGAAGGCGCCGGCCGCGGCCACGGCGCCGGTGGAGTCGATGGTGCTGCCCATCCAGGCGCCGGCCAGAATCTCTGGCATGCCCACCAGCTTGGCAAAGGCCGGCTGGGCCACCATGCAAACGGCGGTGAAGACCATGGAGAGCCCGATGGCCAGGGTCAACTCTTCCTTCTTGGCCCGGCAGGCAGCGGCCGTGGCGATGGCCGCCGACACGCCACACACCGACATGTCGGCCGAGATGGTGATATTCAGGGTCTTGGAGGCCATCTTGAGCACTTTCTGGCCGAACCAGAAGGTCAGAATCAGGGTGATGGGGGTGCAGACCCACGCCACGAAGATGCCCGGCTTGCCGATGGCCAGGATCTTGTTGAAGAGAATTTCAGCGCCCAGTAGCACCAGACCGGTCTTGATGAAGAACTCGGTGGAAACGGCCGGCTGCACCCACTTGGGTGTGCCGACGGTATTGCTGATCAGCATGCCCAGAACGATGGCCCACAGGGGAAAGCCGAAGCCCCAATGCTTCATGGTGGCCTGGGTCTCGCCCATGTAGGCCAGCACGGCAATGAAGAAGACAAAGAAGAAGCCCACGAAAAATTTGCCGAAGGATTGGCCCATGATCGCTTTGCCGATGCCGAAGAAGACGGCCAGGATCGCGGCCAGGCCGATGAGATAGGGAACGCGGTTGAACGGCTTGTTGGTGGCCTTGGCCTTGGCCTTGGAGATCTTGCCGCTGGCCGCCACCCAGGCGGCGATGTCCGTTTCGGCCTGGGCGTTGAGGGCCGCATCCTTGAAGCCGGCGGTGGCGGCGGCCGCTTCCGAGGCCTGGGCTTTGGTCAGGGCCGCGGCCGCGGCGGCCTGGGCCTTTTCGAAACCCTCCTTGCCTTGGGCGTTCAGGGCATCGGCCGCGGCCTGGTTACGGTAGACCGCATCCAGAGGATTGCTGGTCCAGCCGCTGGGGGGGTCGAAATATTTTTGGATGGTCTTGGCAAACGGTTGGTCCGTGGCCTTGATGCCTTTTTTGGCGTTGGAGGCCTGGTACCAGGCCACGGTCTTGAAGGGCGCCTTGGCCGCCTCGGCTTTCATGATCTCATTGTGTTTGGCGATAGTTTCGGCCATCTTCTCCGGTGGCCGGGGCAGGAAGATCAGCAGACCGATGATCAGGATCAGAAAGCCCATCCAGATGGCCATCCAGTCCTCTTTGGTGTAGAGATCCTTCAGGGTGGTTTTACCGCTATCGAGGACGACATAATCGGGTTCGGACGCGCTTGCTTTCTTTTCAGCCATGACAACCTCCACAGACCCAAAAGGGTAAAAAGAAGAAACCGTTTAGAGCATTGGCGCTCCCGGGCGCATAAAGCCCAGGGATCGCTTCCGACGCTTCATGGAATTCGTATGGATGATGCAAGTTTGTTTCATATCGCTTGGATAGCCTTGGCAAATCCCGGCCGAGGTGTCAAGCGGGAGTTTTTCCGCGCTACCGTTTGCCGAACATGGCGCCCATGAGGCCCCGGATGATCTGACGCCCCAACTGGCTGCCGATGGACCGCGCCGCGCTCTTGGCCAGGGCTTCGCCCATGGATTGGCGTTGACCGCCCCGGCCACGGTTCTGGCGTTCCTGCTGCTGGCGCCGCAAGGCCGCCTCCCGTTCAGCCGCGGCCTGGGCTTGTTCGGACTGAAGGCTCTCGGCCCTGGCTTTCAACAGCTCATGGGCCGATTCGCGGTCCACGGCCTGATCGTACTTGCCCTTGACGGGCGAGCGCTGGATGAGGGCCGTGCGCTGGGCCGGGTCCAGGGGGCCGATCTGGCCCTCGGGCGGTGCGATGAGCGCGCGGGCCACGGCCGTGGGCCGGCCGTCCTCAGCCAGCACCGACACCAGGGCCTCGCCGGTGCCCAGTTGGGTCAGCACCTCGGCCGTGTCGAAGGCCGGGTTGGCGGGAAATCCGGCCGCCACGGCCTTGATCGTCTTCTGGTCCTTGGGCGTGAAGGCGCGCAGGGCGTGC
>JACRDD010000045.1 GCA_016218685.1 Desulfobacterales bacterium
CGCGACCACCACGGCCACGATGCTCACCTGCAGCGAGGTGATCGTGACCGCCTCGCCGATGTGCCAGATGTGCACCTTGACCGTGCCGGCCGGAAAGCGCACCGAGCGGGCCCCGAAAAGCCCCAGGGCCATGGCTTCGAATACGATGGCCATGGCGATGCTGGAGATCAGGCCGGAAAAATGGCTGTCGGCCCGCTGCCGCAGCGGGGCAAAGGCCACGGCGTTGAGCAGCAGGCCCAGCAGTCCGGCCAGCAGGGTGGCCGCGGGAAAGGCCAGCCAGATGGAAAGGCCGGCGGTTTGCGCCAGCCACAGGGCGCACAAGCCCCCCAGCGTGAAGACCGCGGCATGCGCCAGGTTGAGGATATCCAGCACGCCGAACACCAGGGTGTAGCCCACGGCAAACAGGCCATAGACGCTGCCGATAAACAGCCCGTTGACCAGTTGTTGCGCCAGCAGATTCACTCTAGCGCACAAACACGGCAAACTTGCCGCCCTTTACTTCCTGAACCACGGGCGCATGGTTGGCGTCGCGGCCCTCGGTAAAGGAGAATTTGCCCAACACCGTGTCCAAATCTTTGATCTTGGCCAGGGCGTCGCGGATGGCCTTGCGGTCGGTGCTCTTGGCCGCGACGGCGGCCTGATGGACGATCTGCACGCCGGTAAAGGCCTGGGCCGCAAACTGGTCCGGGCTGCGGTTGTATTTTTTGGTGTAGTCGTCCACGAATTTGAGGTTCAGGGGGTTGGTGGCGGACGCGTTCCAGGAGGCCCCCACGATGACCCCTTCGGCGGCTTCACCGGCGTTCTTCATCAGGGCCGGAGAGTTGAAGCCGTTGCCGCCGATGATGGGCACCTTGATGCCCAACTGGCGTGCCTGGCTGACGATGCCCGAGGCCTCTTCGACCAGGGCCGAGCAGATGATCGCGTCAGGGTTCTGGGATTTGATCTGGGTCAGTTGGGGAGAAAAATCGCGGTCGCCCTTGGCAAAGGTCTGTTCGCTGAGGATCTCGATCTTCTCGTCCGCCAGGGCCTTTTTGAAGGCATCGTAACCGCCCTTGGTGAAGGCGTCGTCGTTGCCGTAAAAGACGGCCACCTTCTTGAAGCCGAGTTTCTCCTTGGCGGTTTTGAGGGTGTTGGGAATCACCACCGCCTCGGTCAAAGAATCGCGAAAAATGAAATCGCCGATTTCGGTGATCCCGCCGGCCGTGTTGCTGACCGCCAGCACCGGCACGCCGGCCTTCTGGGCGATGGGATCGGTGATTTTGGCCGTATTGCTCAGGGTGGGGCCGATAATCACGGCCACCTTGTCGCCGTTGATCAGCTTGTTGAAAACGTTGATGCCCTGCTGGGGCACGCTGGCATCATCTTCGAACACGGCCTCGACCTGCATGCCCGCACCGGCGGCCGCATTGATCTGCTCGATGGCCAGCAGCGCTCCCTCCTTCTGGCTGGCGCCGTAGGCCGCGGCCCCGCCGGTCATGCTGAACACGAGACCCACCTTGAATTTTTCGGCACACAGGGCCGGACCCGCACTCCAGGCCAGGGCCAGGGCCACCGCAACGCTCCACACCACCAAACGGCTTGCTCTTTTCATCATGACCTCCAGGGTATTGAGGGAAGATGTCTCCTCCGGCGGGGAATCCAACCGAAGGGTTGGCTCTTTCGAACGATGGACGATATCTTTGCAAAAAACACAGCTCGGTACACCTGTCAAGGAATACCCTGACATAAGAGCACACCCCGGTCGGATGTCAAACACTTTCCTGCCGTCCGGCTTTCCGACGCCATGGGAAGGCCGTTCGAGCAAATAGTGCTTGAAGGCGAATCGAATCCTGATTTACCTTTCAGTCACTATCTTTCTCGGCGACCGCGTGATAATTCATGCGCTGCGACTAAAGAACGCAATGATCGGCCTGCTGAAACACTCCGCCCCGTTGCGCTTCGAGGGCGGCTCCACCAAGACCCGCGAGGCAGGCGAAAAAGTGGTGTTTCGCGTCACGGAAATGACCGCGAGCAAAGTCGGCAAACCTTGAGCCCAGCAACCGCCGGTGAGGGCCCCAACCGTTTTTCTTTTTTAAAAAGGAGACCCAGGATGAAGAGCAAAGCTTTGCATGGCATGCTCGGCCTTGCCATGGGCACGGCGTGCGCGGCCAGTGTCGCCGCGCAAACGGACGTGGACCGCACCGCGCTGCCGCTCCAGGAGCCCGCGCGGCCGAAGGTCACGGAGCTGGATGTGCGCAACGCCACGCCGCCGGCGCGCTTCGATGTCAAGGCGCCGGCAGGGGCGCCCAATGTCCTGATCGTCCTCGTCGACGATCTCGGCTTTGCGGGCACCAGCGCCTACGGCGGGCCGATCGCGACCCCGACCTTCGACCGCCTGGCCGGGCAGGGATTGATCTACAACAACTTCCACACCACCGCCGTCTCATCGCCCACGCGGGCGGCGCTCAAGAGCGGGCGCAACCACCACGTCAACAACATGGGCGCCATCATCGAGATGGGCACTCAATTTCCCGGCAACACCGGCCAGATTCCCAACGATGTCGCGCCGCTGGCCGAAATACTGCGCCTGAACGGTTACAGCACCGGGGCGTTCGGCAAGTGGCACGAGACGGCGGCCTGGGAGGCGAGCATCGCGGGGCCGTTCGATCGCTGGCCGACCCACCAGGGCTTCGACAAGTTCTACGGCTTTCTGGGCGGCGAGACCAACCAGTGGGCGCCGTTCATCTACGATGGGGTACACCCGGTCGAGCTGCCCGACGACCCGAACTACCACTTCATGACCGACATGACCGACCAGACAGTGGCCTGGATCCGGCACCAGAAGGCGCTCACGCCGGACAAACCCTTCTTCGCCTACTTCGCGCCGGGCGCCGTGCATGCCCCCCACCATGTCCCGCAGGAGTGGATCGCCAGGCAGAAGGGCAAGTTCGATCAGGGCTGGGACGCGTTGCGCAAGCAGATCCTGGCGCGCCAGATCAAGCTGGGCATCGTGCCCAAGGGCACGAAGCTCGCGCCCAAGCCGGAAGCCATCCCGAACTGGGATAGCCTCTCGGCGGACGAAAAGCGCCTGTTTACACGCCAGGCCGAAGTCTTCGCGGCCTTTCTCGAGATGACGGATCACGAGATCGGACGGGTGATCGAAGCCATCGAAAAGACCGGACAGTTCGACAATACGCTGATCTTCCTTGTGTACGGCGACAACGGCGCCAGCGCCGAGGGCGGCCGCAGCGGCATGTTCAGCGAAATGACCTACTTCAACGGCGTGCAGGAGAAGGTCGAGGACATGTTAAAGCTGGTGGACCAGTGGGGCGGGCCGGAGACCTACCCCCACATGGCCGCGGGCTGGGCCGTGATGCTTGATACCCCTTACCAATGGACCAAACAGGTGGCGTCGGACCCCGGCGGAACCAAGGTCGGCACCGTCATCCACTGGCCCAAAGGCATCAAGGCCAGGGGCGAGGTTCGCAGCCAGTTCCACCACGTGATCGACGTGGCCCCCACCATCCTCGAAGCCGCCGGCTTGCCGCAACCGAAAACGGTCAACGGCACGCTGCAACGTCCGATGGATGGCGTGAGCATGGCCTATACCTTTGACGACGCCAAGGCCAAGGAGCGGCACGCGACCCAGTACTTCGAGATGTTCGGCAACCGGGCCATCTACCATGAGGGCTGGTTCGCCAGGACGATCCACAGGGCCCCGTGGGAGGCCAAACCACGACGGCCCCTGGCCGAGGACATCTGGGAACTGTACGACACGCGCAACGACTTCAGCCTGGTGAAAAACCTGGCGGCGAAGCAGCCGCAGAAGCTCGCCGAGCTGCAGGCCCTGTTCATGCAGGAAGCCGAGCAGAATCAGGCGCTCCCCATCGACGACCGGGTATTCGAACGCGTCAACGCAGAGCTGGTCGGCCGCCCTGACCTGATGGCGGGCCGCACCTCGATCACGCTGGCCCAAGGCATGACGGGCATGACCGAAAACGTCTTCCTGAACATCAAGAACAAGTCCAAGACCATTACGGCCGAAGTGCAGATCCCCGACAAGGGCGGTGCCAATGGCATCGTGATCGCCCAGGGCGGGCGCTTTGGCGGCTGGGCGCTGTATGTGAAAGACGGCGTGCCGGGCTATGACTACAATTTCCTCGGCTTGAGTCGCACGACCGTTGCAGGCACGGAGAAACTCAAGAGCGGCAAAGCCACGCTCAGATTCGAGTTTGCCTATGACGGCGGCGGCATGGGCAAAGGCGGCCAGGGAACGCTCTACGTCAATGACCAGAAGGTCGGCGAAGGACGCATCGAGCGCACCCAACCCATGATCTTCTCGGCAGACGAAACCGCTGATGTCGGGATCGACCTGGCCACGCCGGTGGTCGAAACCATCGGCGCCGAAGCCAAGTCCAGGTTCACCGGAACGATCGACAAGGTGACCGTCGAGGTCAAGTAAGTACCCAAGCAAGCAAACGTAAAGCGCGGGCCGTCCCCAATGGGGCGGCCCGCGCAAATCCGGACATGAAGGGGCCGACCATGATGACAACCGCTCGATATACGCTTTTCGTGGTGACGATAGCCGTCAGCCTTGCACTGCCGTGCGGGGCGGAATCGCCCAAGATGAAGATGACCACCGACATCCCGCCGGGCATCGCCATGCCGCAAACCGTTGAAACCCGTCTCGGAACCCTGAAATTTTTCGACGGTTTCCCGGACAAGCCCACCGTCGAGAAAATTTACGACAACCTCGACTTTCAGCGTGCAGTCCAGGCCTATCTGCTGGCATTGGCGCCGGTGAACATGGTCGGTCTGCGCGAGGGGTTGCTGGAAGTCGGCCCCGCCAATGTTACCATCCCGACGTTCGAGGCCAATCTGAATGCCCGTTCGATCTTTCTCACGCCCAATGCCACCACGCCCTACACCTGGATCTGGATCGACCTGCGTGGCGGCCCCATAGTGGCCGAAGTGCCCCCCATGACGCTGGGCATGATCGACGACCTCTGGTTCCGCTATGTCACCGACATCGGTATCGTCGGTCCGGACAAAGGCAAGGGGGGCAAGTATCTGCTGCTGCCCCCGGGATACAAAGGCAAGCTGCCGGCGGGATACTTGGTCGTGCGGCTGCCCACGTTCGAGTCGATCCTCGTCTGGCGCAATATGCCGGTAAATGGGGACATCAATCCAGCCATCGCGAATCTGAAAAAGCTCACACGCATCTATCCCCTGTCGCAAGCCGCCCATCCGCCGGCCAACCAATTTGTGAATGTGTCCAACCGGGAGTTCTGCACGGTGGCCCCGGCCGACTACAAGTTCTGGGAGTATCTCAACGAGGTCGTGCAAAACGAACCCGTCGCGTCGTGCGATCCGGTCACCTTGGGATTCTTCGCCGCCATCGGCATCGAGAAGGGTAAGCCCTTCGCCCCCGATGCCCGCATGAAGAGGATCCTGACCGAGGCGGCGGCCGTGGGCGATGCCACCGCGCGCACGTTGACTTATCAAAGCCGGATTCCGGAAGCCTTCTACTATCCCAACAGCACCTGGCGCCAGTGGCTGGGCGGCTACAAGTTCGAATCCCAACCCGGCGTGAGTTACCTGGATGCGGCCGCTTTCTTCTATTTCTATGCGACCGGCGTAACCCCGGCCATGGAAGCGAAGATGGTCGGCAAGGGCTCACAATATGCGGTGGGGATCGTGGACGCCAACGGCAATCCTTTGGACGGCGGCCAGAACTACAGGCTGCACCTGCCCCCCAACATCCCGGCAAAGGATTTCTGGTCGGTGATCGTATATGACAACCAGACCCGTTCCATGCTCCAAACGGACCAGCCGTTTCCCCAGGTGAGCAGCCAGGACAAGAACCTGCTCGTCAACGCCGACGGCTCGGTTGACGTGTACTTCGGCCCCAAAGCCCCCTCCGGCAAGGAGCATAACTGGGTGCAAACCATCCCCGGCAAGGGGTGGAACACGCTCTTCCGGCTTTACGGCCCCTTGGCGCCCTGGTTCGACAAGACCTGGCGGCCGGGCGAAATCGAGAAAGTGAATGGATAATGGGCCACACCGCCCAGGGCATCCATGTTGTGGCCAAGCCCACCGGGCCGGTGTGCAACCTGGCGTGCGAGTACTGCTTCTATCTTGAGAAGAAGTCGCTCTTCGGCCCCGGGGAGCCGTACCGCATGTCCGATGAGGTTCTGCGCGCCTTTATCGCCAACTACATTGCCTCCCAGCCCACGCCGGTGGTTGAATTCGTCTGGCAGGGCGGGGAGCCGACATTGCTGGGTGTCGATTTCTTCAAAAAAGTGATCGCCTACCAGCGGCCATTGGCCGGCGCCAAGACGATCCAGAATGTGCTTCAGACCAACGGGACCCTGCTGACCGACGCGTGGTGCCTGTTCCTGAAGAAGCATAACTTCATGGTCGGCATCAGCCTCGACGGCCCCCAGGCGATCCATGACCGCTACCGCCGCGACCGCAAGGGGGGCGGTTCTTTTGAAAGAGTGATGCGAGGGCTGAAGCTGCTGCAAAAGCACCAGGTGGCCTATAATGTGCTGGCCAGCGTGGCCCATGATACGGCCCAACATCCCCTGGATGTCTACCGCTTCTTCAAATCCCAAGAGGTCGAATTCATCCAGTTCGCCCCCATCGTCGAGCGCTTGCCGGACGATCCGTCCGGCACGAACCACGGTCTTCGCCTCGCCGGCCCGGCATCGCTGGACCGGAAAGAAGATCAGATCCGGGTCACCCCCTGGACGGTCGGTAGCGAAGCATACGGCGATTTTCTCATCGCCGTGTATGAGGAGTGGGTGCGCCACGATGTGGGCAAGGTCTTTGTCATGAATTTCGAGTGGGCGCTCAACGCCTGGATCGGCAACCCTTCGCCGGTGTGCACTCACGCCGAGCAGTGCGGCCGGTCGCTGGTGGTCGAGCACAACGGCGACGTCTATGCCTGCGACCACTGCGTCTATCCTGAATACCGGCTGGGAAACATTCTCACCGAAGCGCTGCCGCTTCTAGCGGAACGCTCGCGCCAGTCGGGCTTCGGCCTTTCCAAGCAGAGCGCCCTGCCCCGCTGGTGCCGGGAGTGCGACGCGCTGGCGGCCTGCCGGGGAGGATGCCCCAAGCATCGCTTTAGAACCACCTGCTGCGACGAACCAGGGTTGCAGTATCTGTGCGAAGGCTATAAGAAGTTCTTCCTTCACATCCGCAAATACCTGCGCGCCATGACCCAATTGCTCGAAAACGGTCTTCCGGCCGCCCATATCATGGAAGCGGTCAAGGGACCTTTGATCATAAAGACGAATCGTTAGCCATATGACCGAAGCCAAGATCCCATGCAGTATCCCCAAGGAGCGGGGGGCCTTCGACGGCCTGCTGGTGCCGTTCACCGCCCGTTGCCTGAACGCTTCCCTGGATGAGCTGGATCAAGTGATCGAAACCGGGCTGTGCGAGGTCAATCGCTATTTCGGCAGCGACCGGGTCCTGCTCTGGGAGATTTCCGAAGACGAGCAGCGGGCGCAACTGACCCACTATTATGCCGAAGCCGGCGCCGAGCCGCCCGCGAGCTTGCTGCTGGACGAGACCCTGCCGTACATCTTCGGCAAGCTCCGCGACCTCGAATGCCTGCGCGTGCCTCGGCTACAGACGCTGCCCCGGGAAGCGATGATTGACCGGCCGTATTTGGAACGAACCGGAATCCGGTCGTTCATGGCGATCCCCCTCGTTGTGGGCGGCGCCCTGCGGGGGGTGCTGAGCCTGGCGAGCGTAAAGGCGGAACGACGCTGGTCGGACAAAAATTTGTTCGATATCGAACGCATCGGCGCGGTCCTGTCCGGGGTTCTCGATCGCAAGCGATGGCATCAATTGCTCGAACGGCGCGTGCAATTCGAGACGCTGATCACGGATCTGTCGGCCCGGCTGATCGAGACGCCGGCGGGTGAGGTCGATGGTCAGATTGAACAAGCCCTGGCGCGGGTCCGGGAATTCTTCGAGGCTGATCGCT
Source organism: Desulfobacterales bacterium (assembly GCA_016218685.1). Classification (GTDB taxonomy): domain Bacteria; phylum Desulfobacterota; class Desulfobacteria; order Desulfobacterales; family Desulfosarcinaceae; genus Desulfatitalea. The sequence goes on from JACRDD010000045.1 coordinate 7,982, forward strand.
GCGCCCTGCTCGGCCTGCGAGACGACCCTGAATTTTGTTGGGTGACCCATGCCGCCTATGCCCGCGGCATCGCACCGGTGTCGGGGGATATCAATCTGGCGGAGCTGTTTCCGTGGTCCTACGAACGGTTGGTGATTCAGGGCAAGCCTACCCGAATCAGCTCGATCGAGGATCTGCCGCCGGAGGCTGTGAAGGAACGCAAGTCACGGCTCGCAATGGGCTTCCGGTCGGCCATGGGCGTACCGCTGTTCTTGGAGGGCAAGGTCGTCGCCCTCATCATGATCAACAACCTGCAGGCGGAGCGTTTCTGGCCCGAGGCCTACGTTTCGCGACTGCGATTGCTGGGCGAGATCTGCGTCAACGCGCTGCAGCGCAGGAACGCCGAGCTGGCCTTGCGCGAGAACCAGGTGCGGCTGCGGGCGCAACTCGAGGAGATCGAGCAACTCAAGCAGAAAATCGAGAGCGAAAACCTCTATCTGCGGGAGGAAGCCTCGCTGCTGTTCGAACACAGGGATATCGTCGCCGAAAGCAACGTCATGAAAGCCGTCCTGGCCCAGGTGGAGCAGGTGGCCCGCACGGAGGCCACTGTCCTGATCACCGGCGAAACCGGCACGGGCAAGGAATTGGTGGCGCGACGGATTCACAGCCTGAGTGCCCGCAAGAATCACCCGATGGTGACGGTCAATTGCGCCTCCCTGCCGCCCACGCTCATCGAGAGCGAACTCTTCGGCCGTGAAAAAGGGGCCTACACCGGCGCCATGACCCGCATGGCCGGACGCTTCGAGATTGCCGATGGATCGACGCTCTTCCTCGATGAAATAGCCGAACTCCCCCTTGATGTGCAAAGCAAGCTGCTGAGGGTCATCGAGCAGGGTACCTTCGAACGGCTGGGGTCGGCCAGGACGATCCATGTCAACGTCCGGATTGTCGCTGCCACCAACCGCGAGCTTGCCCAGGAGGTGCGCCGCGGCGCCTTCCGGCAGGACCTGTTCTACCGGCTCAACGTCTTTCCCATCACGCTTCCGGCCCTGCGGGATCGCAACCAGGACATCGCGCCCCTGGTCTGGGCCTTCATCCGCCAGTTCGAGAAGAAGATGGGCAAGCAGATCGAAAGCATCCCCCAGCGCAGCATGGAGGCCCTGCAGCACTATGCCTGGCCGGGAAATGTGCGCGAACTCAGAAACGTCATCGAGCATGCCATGATCGTCACCCGCGACAAGAGCCTCCGGGCGTCCGCGCCAACGGCTTCGGGCGCTGAAAATTCAGAAAACGGCGGCCTCGATCTCGCGGCCGCCGAACGCAAGCATATCCTGAACGCGTTGCACAAATGCGGCTGGCGCGTCACCGGTCAGGGCGGCGCGGCCGAAGCCCTGGGGCTAAAACGCACGACGCTTCAATCGAAAATGAAGAAGCTCGGGATCCAGCGCCCCTCCAACTGATGCCGATATTACGGCACCATGCCGGCATTTCGGCACTCCCAGGGCGGGCCATGCCCCTCGCCCGGCGTCCCCTGCCAATAAATCCATCTAAATAACGAGCCGTTATCCTTGAAACCATAACGTGGGTCCCTCCAGGCACGCTCCTGGCAAAGTAATGGGAAGTCCGCCGCGCCCCATCAGGCGCGCTTTAAAACCATACCCGGGGAGATGACGATGATCCACGCAACCATAAGGATCGTGACCCGCCCGGCCAAGCGGGACGAAGCATTGGCGATCCTGCGTTCGATGGCCGCGCGCACCAGGGTTGTGTCGGGCTGCATCGCCTGCCGGGTCTATTGGGACACACAGGAAGATCGCGCGCTGATGATCGAGCAGATCTGGAAGAACCAAGAGGATCTGAACCGGCATTTGCGCTCCGAAGAGTTCCGCAATGTGCTGCTTGTGATGGAGATGGCCGCGCGGAATCCCGAAGTCCGCTTCGAGACGGTCTCACGCGTGACCGGTCTGGAAACTGTCGAAAAAGCCAGAACGGGCAACCGCGCGCAATCGAATTGAATGTCAAACCCAGAGTTACAGGAGTTCAGCATGGTAGCAAAAGACAAAAGCGAGAAAATGAAGGTCATCATCGTCGGCGGCGTGGCCGGCGGCGCATCGTGCGCGGCGCGCCTGCGCCGGTTGGACGAAACGGCCGAGATCCTCATGGTCGAGCGCGGGCCGTATGTATCGTACGCCAACTGCGGGCTGCCCTACCATGTCGGCGGCGTCATCGAAAAGGAGTCGAGCCTGCTGGTCGCCAGCGAGCAACTGTTCCGCGCGCATTTCGGGATCGAGGTGCGTACGAACTGCGAGGCGATACGGATCTCCGCAAAAAACAAGACCATTGAATTGCGCAATGTCAAAACCGGCGAAGTCGCCACCGAGCGTTACGACAAGCTGGTGTTGTCGCCCGGCGCGGCTTCGGTCCATCCGCCCCTGCCCGGCATCGATCTGCCGGGGATCTTTCATGTGCGCACCGTGCCGGACGCGCGCACCATACGGGAGTGGATCGAACGCGGCACGACCTTTCTGACGGGCATGTTCAAATACGCCGGCATCCAGATGGTCAAACCGGTGCGGCGCGCCGTGGTGGTCGGCGGCGGTTTCATCGGCCTGGAAACGGCGGAAAATCTGGTCCATGTCGGATTCGACGTGACCCTCATCCAGAAGCCCGATCACGTGCTGACCCCGCTGGACCCGGAGATCGCGGTCCTCGTCCAGGAGCATATCATCCGGCACGGCGTGAAGGTCGTGGCCAACGACGGCGTGGTCGGCTTCAAGCCGTTGGACGGCGGCGCCATCGAGGTTCAGACCGGTTCCGGCAAAACCTATCCGGCGGAGATCGTGATCCTGGCCATCGGCGTGCGGCCCGACACGACCCTGGCGAAAACCGCCGGACTCGACATCGGCGAGCGGGGCGGCATTCGCGTGGACGAGCAGATGCGCACCAGCGACCCCGATATCTTCGCCGTGGGCGATGCCGTCGAAATCAAGGACTTCGGCACCGGCCAGTGGAGTTTGATTGCGCTGGCCGGTCCGGCCAACCGCCAGGGCCGCATCGCCGCCGATGTGATCAGCGGACGGGACGCCCGCTATCGCGGCACCCAGGGCACCTCGATCATCGGACTGTTCGGCGGCGCGGCCGCCTGGACCGGGATCGGCGAGAAGACGCTCAAGCAAATCGGGGACCCGGACTACGAGAAGATCTACCTCTTTCCCAATTCCCACGCCGGGTACTATCCGGGCGCCAAAATGCTCGGCTTCAAGATCATCTTCCGCAAATCGGACGGCCGCCTGCTCGGTGCCCAGGCCCTGGGCCTGGATGGTCCGGCGGTGGACAAACGCATCAGCGCCCTGGCGGCGTATATCCAGATGGGGGCGACCGTCTACGACCTGGAAGAAGCCGAGTTGTGCTACGCGCCCCAATTCGGCAGCGCCAAGGACCCGGTCAACTTCGCCGGCATGGTGGCCGGCAATGTGCTGCGCGGCGACATGCCGGTCCGTCACTGGGACAGCCGGGATGGCGCCTTCCTGCTTGATGTGCGCGAGCCGGTGGAACTGAGCGTGGAGAGCGTGCCGGACGCCATCAACATCCCCCTGGGCCAGCTCCGCGCACGCCTGGTAGAGCTGCCCCGGGACCGCGAGATCCATGTCATCTGCCGCTCGGCCCAGCGGGCCTACTATGCGACACGCATCCTTTTGCAGAACGGGTTCAAGGCCTGCAATCTGTCCGGCGGCATGCTCTCGCGCGCCATGTATGCTCTGGGTAAATTGAACTATTGAAATGAGGCGACTTCCATTGTTCGGATGGCTGCGGCAAAGGCCCCGAGAGCTGACCGAGCAGGATAAGCGCCTTGTGTGGGAGAAGCAAAATGAACCGCCCCGACAACCAAAAAGGGAACGTGAAGGCCAAGATAGTCCATGAGTTCGTCGAATATTGGATCAATGTCGCTTATCTCACCCTCATGTTCGCCACTTTTACGCAATACCGCAGACTCATTCTGGCGGCCCACGATATCGCCTACACCAATTACTGGTTTGCCGTGATCGAAGCGTTAATTCTGGCAAAGGTCATCATGATTGGCGATGTGCTGCGCCTGGGCCGCGGCCTTGAACAGAAACCCTTAATCTATCCCACCCTTTACAAGACCGCCATCTTCACACTCTTCGTCGGTATCTTTACCGTCCTGGAGCATGTGATCAAAAGCCTTTGGAAAGGGGTGGCCCTCACGGGCGATATCGCCGCGTTTCTGGGCAAAGGGCCCGATGAATTTCTCGCCAATGCAATGGTCGTTTTTGTCGCTTTTATCCCTTTTTTCGGGGTCAAGGAGCTGGGGCGGGTGTTGGGCGAGGACAAAATAAGAACGCTCTTTTTCCGGAGAAGAACAGAGCCGTGAGATAATACCCAAACCGAGAGAGGATAAATGCATGAGTGCGGCCCATAAGATACAATGGCCCACGATTTTCGAGGGGTTGCGGGCAATGACCTGGACCGATGTGCCCAGCGAGATCTCGGCCGGCATCACCCTGGCGGCCCTGATCATCCCCCTCAATATCGGATATGCCCAGGTGGCCGGGTTGCCGCCAGTGTTCGGCCTCTATGCGGGCATCGTTCCACTGGCGGTATTTGCCCTCTTCACCAGCTCGCGCCATGTGGTGGCAAGCCCGGATGCCCCTATTTCAGCGATCCTGGGAGCGGTACTGATCGGCTTTGCGCCCATCGGAGATCCACTGCGGGTAGAATACGCCCTGGCCCTGGCGTTGCTGTGCGGCCTCCTGTTCTTTGTCTTCTGGCTGTTTCGGCTGGCGTTTCTCTCCAATTTTCTATCCCGGGCCGTTTTGGCCGGCTTCATCACCGGTCTGGGCATCGAGGTGTTGACCAACCAGGCCCGAAGGATCCTGGGGGCTGCGCATTCAATTGACGGATCGGGATTGGCGGCGATCGCCGGACACCTGCATGGCGCCATGGCCACGTCCGTCAACACCACGGGCTATTTTGTGGAACTCATCGCCCTGTTTGAATCCATACCCCATGCCAATCTTTACTCTGTCGCCATCGGGGTGGGCGCTTTTATTATCGTGCGCTTGATGAAAGGCTATGCACCCAAAGCGCCGGCGGCGTTGATCGCCCTGATCCTGATGACGGTCATCGCAGCACTGTTCGGCCTGGATCAAAAAGGGGTTAAGGTATTGGGGGCCATGCCCTCGGGGCTGCCCACCCTGACGCTGCCCAATGTGCCCCTGATCGACTATTTGCGCCTGCTGCCCGGCGCCCTGGCGGTGGTTGGGATCACCTTGTGCGAGGCCTTGCTGCTGGTGCGCAGTTGCAGCCGCAAGCACAACACCAGGGCGGACGGCAACCAGGTGTTGTTTGCCTATGGCATGTGCAGTATCGCCAGCGGGTTTACCGGTTCCCTGGTCTCGGGCCCCAGCGCCTCGCGCACCGCAGCCATGGACGCCGCCGGCTCCCGCACCCAGCTCTCCAGCCTGGTGGCGGCCGGGACGGTCGCCTTGGTCATGGTTTTCTTTACCGATCAACTGGCCTATCTGCCCACCGCGGCCTTGGCCGGCGTCGTGGCCAGCGCCGTGTTGAATCTGATCGAAGTCAAGGAGCTGCGCGAATTCTGGCACCTGCGCCGCTCCGAGTTCTGGATTGCGATCGTCTGCCTGCTCAGTGTCCTGGTGTTCGGACCTTTGCAGGCGGTCATCATCGCCTTTCTGCTGGCCACGATCGATCTGCTGCGGCGGGCTTCCCGTCCAGGCACCTGGATACTGTGGGAAGCGCCGGACGGCAGCCATTTTATCCCTGAGCAAACCGACGCCGCCCCGGAGATGCCAGGGATCGTCATTTATCGTTTCGGCGCGTCCCTCTACTTCGCAAATGCCACGCTTTTTGAGGAAGAGGTGCAAAACCTGGTCGCGCAAGCCGCCATACCCGTCAAATGGTTTGTGCTGGATGCGGAAGCGATAAATGATGTGGATACCACCGGCGAGGAAACCCTGCATCAGGTGCTGACGTGGCTGGCCAAACGGGGCGTGACCATTGCCGTAAGCCGCGCCAACCCATCGACCACGGCATTGCTGCGCCATTATCATCTATCGGAAGTGATCGGGGAAAACAGGCTGTACCCCACCAATCGCCATGCCATTGCGGCCTTTCGCCGGGAGACCGGCAAACGTGCGGGGGAGTGATATCGGCGCCCTGGACCATAAGGTGCGCGATACAACATATTCATCCAGGTGGCCGGATCTGAAGTAAAAAAAATAGCGCCATCACCGCCGGTTCGGCGATGGGCAACGGAAAAGGAGAAACACCAGCATGGCAAAAAAAGCGAAAAAGAGTGGCGATCCAACCGCATGTTCTCCGGGAGATCTCTCCAAAGCGATCAAGAGCACGACCTTCAAGAACACGAAATTAAACACGATCAAGTTGGATTGGAAAGAGGTGTACTACACCAATTGCCCGCTCGTGTCCGCCAGCAATGTGGATCAGGAGCTGGGTTGGACCCGCGAAGAGTATAAGAAGATCGGTGTCAAGTATGGTTTCTTGCGCTCGGTCCGCGAGAACGACTGGTATCCGCACTACATCCACAACCTCGATAACCTCATCCGCTTCGGTGGTCTATTTCCGCCCGTCCACGTGCAGGCGGACATTCGCAGGACCCGGCTGCTGGGAGTGACCCATGCGCCCCACGAAGGCGGCTGCATGATGGTGCGCTCAAGGGACGACATCTACCGGATGGTGGATCTGAAAGGCAAAAAAATCGGGCTGTCCAAAAGCTTGAACCAGATCAAAAACGACTGGTGGCGCATCCAGGAGGAACAGGGCATCGAGTTGATGCTGCGGATGAACGGCATGACCCGCAAAGAAGTCGAGATCGTGGAGTTCCCCTACGCCGATGACTGGTACAACGATCCCAAGATGCTCGATCCCATGGAAAACGCCTCAGAGTTGTGGTTGAAACGGAACCATAAGTACGACCTGGCCTTCCGTCCCCTGGAAACCGCCCTGCTCAATGGCGTGGTCGATGCGATCTATACCCAGAGCAAACCCTTTCAGCATCTGCAGGAGGCAACCGGCAAGATGAAGGCCATCGAGGATCTCTCCCGCTATCCGGACTGGACCCTGCAGGTGGCCAACATCCCCGCCGTCATCACCTGCACCGACGTGATGGCCGAGCAGCACCCCGAGCTGGTCGTCACCTTTATGAAGGGCATGATCAAGGTGGGGCGCTGGTCCAACGCGCACAAGCATGCGGCGGCGGCCATCCTCGATAAACAGACCTTCTACCTGGATGTCGAGGATACCTATGAGGGCATCAAGCACATCGACATGGTGCCCAACCTGTCGCCACAAAACCTGGTCTCCGTGGAGATCGGCAAGGACTTCATGCTCAGTCACGGCTACATCAAGAACGACTTCGACGTAAGTAAGTGGGCCGCGCCGGAGTTTCTCGAAAAGGCCGCCAGGGAGCTTCTGGAAGATGAGTGGAAGAAAAGAACCACTTCAAAGCTTCCCAAGGGTGCTGCGGCCTTACAATCCGCAGAGCGACTCGGATAGTCGAAAGGAACGATCGCATGCGAAGCAAATCATGGTTGGCCATGTTCGTTGGGTCTGTCCTTGCAGTTGTGCTGCTTTCCGCGTCGGCGCCTGCCGCGGCGACACCGGACAAGGAAGACCCAACGGCCTGGCAATTCGCGATCACGCCCTACATCTGGCTGCCCAGTCTCAGCGGATCGATGAAACTGGAGCCTTCCGCCGGCGATGCCAGCGGAAACTTGGACAACAGTTCGGACAATTCCCTTGAAAATCTCGATTTTGTCGGCATGCTCGATCTTCAGGTGCGCAAGGGCCAATGGTCCTTGCTGGCCGATGTCATCTACCTGGACTTTTCGGACAACGGAACGGCTCAGTTTCCAGGGGCGCTTCCCGGAGGCGGCGAATGGACGACCGCGGCCGATTGGCAGCTGCAAGCCCTTGTTTTTGAGTTCGCCGGAGCCTACTCCGTTTGGCGCGAGGGCGGTGGGAACCTCGATCTGCTGGCCGGCATCCGCTACACAACCCTTGAGGGCGAAGCATCGCTGGACATCGCCGGGCCCCTTCCCGACTGGGTACGTTCGCCAACCTATTCCAAAACTGAGAGTTACGTCGACCCGATCATTGGCCTCAGGGGGAATCTGGGGTTGGGCCAGAAGTGGTTTCTCCCCTACTACTTTGACGTGGGGGGCTTCGGTGTCGACGCCGACCTGACCCTGCAGGCCTTCGCAGGGATCGGCTACCATTTCGCCGATTGGTTTTCCACGGTGCTTGGCTATCGCTACTTGTACTATGATTTCGGCGGCGAGAGTGAACTGATGGAAGATTTGAGCCTCTACGGCGGGACCCTTGGGTTTAACTTCACCTTCTGAGCAAGGGCCTGTCGTTTGCTGCGTTGCCGCGACGGCACGTTCCAATGGTGCGCCTGATAATAATATACTTTTGGGAGGACGTTATGAAGGAGCTGAAAGAGAAGTCCAGTAAAGAAGCTAACCCGGCGGGCGCCGTCTGCTCCCGCCGGAGCGTGCTGCGGGGATCGGCCGCGCTCCTCGCTGGCGGCATCGCCGGTTTGGCGGGATGCGGCAAAAAAGAGCCGCAAGCGGCGCCGCCGCTGCCATGGAAGTGGACCAAGCTCGACCCCAACGAGGCCGGACGGCGCGCTTATCGAAACTATCTCACGAACAAAGGCTGAGGCAACGGCACGTGGCTGGGGGTCTCCAGCCTTCTGAAAGAACAAGTCGGTTATCCCTGGACGACCTTGCCGGACTTCATGTTCGAACATGCCGGGCAAGGCTACGCCGCGCACGGCACCCTGTGCGGCGCCCTGGGTGTCTCCTCGTACCTTATCAATATGGTCGTTTATGACGAAAAGCACAGCTATTCAGCGTTGATCGACCGCTTGTTCTGGTGGTACGCCCAAATGGAGTTCCCCACCGAACGCTTCGACGATATCTCTGCATGTCCCAAGCAGGTCAAGGCCCAGGCAATGACCCCCCTGTGCCACACCTCGGTTTCCAAATGGACCCTGGCCGCCGGCACCGAGGTCACTTCCAAGGAGAAATACGAACGCTGCGCCAAGGTGGCCGGGGAGGTCACCTACACCGTGGTGCATGCCCTCAATGAATACTTCGAGGGAAAGTGGAAGCCCGCCATATGGACGCCCTCCAAGGAGACCACCCACTGCATCGAGTGCCACGGTCCCGAAAGCTACGGACGCTATGCGGACGGCATGAACCAGCAGCAGGGCCATATGGAGTGCCTGCTCTGCCATGACGACCACATGAAGGATGAGTAGCCCGGTTCGGTCATGAGCTGAAAACCAATGTTGGAGGATAACTGTAATGAAGATCACCCGTAGAGAATTTCTCCAGATATCAGGCACCGCGGCGGCCGGCACGCTCTTCATGGGCGGGCTGGGCTTCGACCTGTCCGCGGCCCAAACCTACGCCGAGACGCTGCGGATCAAGGGCGCCCGAGAGACCACCACCATCTGCTGCTACTGTTCGGTGGGCTGCGGCATCATCGTGCATACCCAGGAGGGCCGGGTGATCAACACCGAGGGCGACCCCGAGCATCCCATCAACGAAGGCGCGCTGTGTTCCAAGGGGGCCTCGCTCTCCCAGGTGGTCAACAACCCCAGCCGCTTGCAAAAGCCGCTCTACCGCGCACCGAAATCCGCCGAGTGGCAGGAAGTCGATTGGGAGTGGGCCCTGGACCGCATCGCCCGGCATGTCAAGGATGCCCGGGACCGGACCTTCAAGACCCATACGACGGTCAACGAGCGGCAGTTCGTGGTGAACCGGGCCGAAGGCATCGCCCATGTGGGCAGCGCGGCCCTGGACAACGAAGAGTGCTACCTTGTTCAGAAGCTGGTGCGCTCCTGGGGGCTGGTGCATGTGGAACATCAGGCCCGGCTCTGACACTCCGCCACAGTTGCGGCTCTGGCAGAGTCGTTCGGTCGCGGGGCAATGACGAACCACTGGATCGATCTGAAGAACGCGGATGTGATCCTCGTGATGGGCGCCAACCCGGCCTGCAACCACCCCATCTCCATGAAGTGGATCATGAAGGCCAAACAAAAGGGGGCTACGCTGATCTGCGTGGACCCGCGCTTTACCCAGACCGCGGCGGTAGCGGACCTGTATGCGCCGTTGCGTTCGGGCACCGACATCGCTTTTCTGGGCGGCATGATCCGCTACCTGCTGGAGAACGATCTGTACTTCAAGGAGTATGTCGTCGACTACACCGACGCGCCATTTCTGGTCCACGCGGACTTTAAAATGCCGGGCGAGCTCGACGGTATTTTTTCCGGGTACGATGCCGAGACATCCAAATACGACCGCAAGACCTGGGCCTTTCAGCTCGACGCGAGCGGCGTGCCCCGAAAGGACCCGACCCTGGCCAATCCCCAGTGCGTCTTTCAGTTGCTCAAGAAGCACTACGCCCGCTACACCCTGGACCAGGTCAGCCAGATCACCGGCACGCCCAAGGACAAACTCGAAGCGGTTTACAAAGCCATGGGCGCCACCGGACGGCCCGACCGGGTCGCCACCGGCTGCTACGCCATGGGCTGGACCCAGCACACGGTGGGCGTGCAGAATATCCGCGCCTTTACCATCATCCAATTGCTGCTGGGCAACATGGGCATGGCGGGCGGCGGCGTCAACGCCATGCGCGGGGAGGGCAATGTGCAGGGCTCCACGGATTACGGCCTGCTCTTCCACATCCTGCCCGGTTACCTGCCCACGCCCTCGGCCGCCCTGGTGGCCCTGAAAGACTATGTCGCCAAGCACACGCCCGTGACCAAGGAGCCCCGGAGTGTCAACTGGTGGGGCAACCGCGGCAAATACATCACCAGCTATCTAAAAGCGCTCTATGGCGCGCAGGCCACCCCGGCCAACGACTTCGGCTACGCCTGGCTGCCCAAGCTGGACGAAGGCATGCAGGCTTCGTGGCTGGCGCTTTTCGCCCGCATGTACCGCGGGCAGTTCGAAGGCTTCTTCGCCTGGGGCATGAACCCGGCCTGCTCCAGCCCCGGCGCCGGCAAGGTGCGCGAGGCCCTGGGCAAGCTCAAGTGGATGGTCAACGTCAATCTCTACGACAACGAGACCGCTTCGTTCTGGCGCGGGCCGGGCATGGCGCCCGAAACCATCGAGACCGAAGTCTTCGTGCTGCCCTGCTGTTCTTCCATCGAAAAGGAGGGCAGCATTTCCAACTCCAGCCGCCTGGCCCAGTGGCGCTACAAGGCCATCGAGCCCCTCGGCCAGGCCATGCCCGATGCGGAGATCCTCAACGAACTCTACTTCCGGGTGAAAGCCCTCTATCGAAAAGAAAAGGGGGCCTTTCCCGATCCCATCGTGAAGCTCACCTGGGACTATGGCGAGCCGGACCGCCAGGGCAAGATCAAACACCTGGACATCGGCAAGGTGGCCCGGGAGATCAACGGCTATTTTCAGGAAGATGTCTACGACACCAAAACCAGCCCGCCCCAATTGATCGGCAAAAAAGGCGATCTGGTGCCCAACTTCGTGAGCCTGCGCGACGATGGCACGACCTCCAGCGGCAACTGGCTCTACTGCGGCAGTTACACCCTCAAAGAGGGCAAGCCGGTCAACATGATGGCCCGCCGGGGAAAAGCGGACCCGACCGGTCTGGGGCTCTATCCCGACTGGGCCTGGGCCTGGCCGGTCAACCGGCGCATCATTTATAACCGCGCCTCGGTCGACCCCCAGGGCAAGCCCTGGGACCCCCAGCGGCCCCTGCTGCAATGGCGCCCGGCAGACCCGGCCGCCAAAAAGCCCGGCGCCTGGCAAGGCGATATTCCCGACGGTCCGGCGCCGCCCCTGGCCGCAAAGGAGGGCAAACTGCCCTTTATCATGAAGCCGCTGGGCGTGGGAGCGATCTTCGGTGCAGGGCTGGGCGATGGTCCCTTGCCGGAGCACTACGAACCGCTCGAGAGCCCGGTTCCGGCCAACCCCCTGTCCAAACAGCACCGGGTCAATCCCACCCTCCCCATCGCCAAGCTGCAGGCCATGGCCAAGGACCCGGATTTTCTCTTTGCCTTCGATAAGGAGCGCTACCCCTACGTGGCGACCACCTACCGCGTCAGCGAACACTGGCAGACCGGCGTCATGACCCGCCACCTGCCCTGGCTGCTCGAGATGCAGCCCCAGATGTTCGTGGAAATGAACCCCCAACTGGCCGCGGAAAAGGGCATCGCCAAAGGGGACATGGTGACGGTGAGCTCGGCCCGGGGGCAGCTGACGTGCGTGGCCATCGTGACCGAGCGCTTCCAGCCGTTTACGATCATGGAGACCAAGGTCCACCTGGTGGGTCTGCCCTGGTGTTTCGGCTGGCAGTTTCCCGGCGACGGCAGCGGCGGGGACAGCGCCAATCTGCTCACGCCCTTTCTGGGCGACCCCAACACCTTGATTCCCGAATCCAAGGCGTTCATGGTCGACATCGCCAAGGCGCCCCAGGCGCCGGCGCCCAAACCGGCCGCGCCAACCACCACCCCAGGGAGGAGCTAACCGATATGGCAGGCAAGACTTTTTTCATCGACACCACCGTGTGCACGGCATGCCGGGGCTGCCAGAGCGCCTGTAAACAGTGGAACCAGAACCCGGTCGCGCCGACGCGCCAGCAGGGCACCTATCAGAATCCGCCCGATCTGGCGGCCGGGACCTTCAAACTGGTGCGCTTCAGCGAAGCCGGCATGGCCGCGGGCGGGCCACCGCGCTGGTACTTCTTCCCCGACCAGTGCCGGCACTGCCTCTATCCGCCCTGCAAAATGACGGCAGATAAAAAAGCCAAGGGCGCGGCGCGCATCGATTCGCGCACCCGGGCCATCGTCTTCGACCCCACGGTGAAGTTGACCCCGACCGATTTCGAAGCGATCCGCCAATCGTGTCCCTATGACATTCCCCGCTACGATACCCGGAGCGGCGGCATGACCAAGTGCACCATGTGCATCGACCGGCTCGGCGAGGGCCTGCAGCCGGCCTGCGTCAAGACCTGCCCCACGGGCGCCATGAACTTCGGCGAACGCGACGAGCTCCTGAAACTGGCCGAAACCCGGCTGCAGGCGGTGAAAATAAACCATCCGGGGGCCGCGCTGATCAACGCCGACGAAGTGCGGGTGATCTTCCTGGTCACGGATGATCCGGCCAAGTATCACCGCTTTGCCGCTGGTGGAAACAACCCGAAAAGCGCGGTGGGCCGATGACCATGGAGAAGCCACTGGAAGCATTACGGCGGCGGGCGCGACAGCTTGCGGAAAAAAGGCCCGGCTACGGCGAGCTCCTGGCCTTCTACGTCAACGTCCGGCAAGCCCAGATGGCCTCGCGGGCCTCGGTGCGGATCGATCCCGCGGCGCTGGAAAAACGGCTGCGCGACCGCCCGGCCCAGGCGGATGTCGCGCTGCTGGGCAAAGCCGATTTTCCCGTGGATGTCGCTGCGTCCAGGGAGTTGTTTCATGCGCTGTGCCGCATCGGCCGAACCGCCAATCCCCATTTGGCCCTGCAGGCGGAAAAGGCCGATGCATATTTCAAGGCCCACCCCGACGAGCTGAAGCCATGCTTGACCGGGGCGACCGATGCCCAGGCTTCGGCACAGGCGGCCGCCGACCCGGGGTTGGCCCCGCAGGTGCTCGCCTTCCTGATCCGCAACAGCACCCGGCCGTCGCTGGAGGCCAGCTCGGCAAAGCTCAGCACGGCCATCGACCTCGAAACCTGGCGCCAATGCCACTGCCCTGTCTGCGGCGGCCCACCCGGCTTGAATCTGCTGCGCGGCGAAGGGGGTAAGCGCTACAGCCTCTGCTCCAATTGCGGTTGCCAATGGCGCATCGATCGGTTATCCTGCGCGATCTGCGGCAACCGGGAGCAAGGGCAGTTGAACTACTTCCATGCCGAGGGGGAAGCGGCCTGCCGCATCGACCTGTGCGACCGCTGTCATCACTATGTCAAGACCATCGATGAGCGCATCCTGGAAACCTGCGATCCGGAACTGGAAGATCTGGCCACGCCGCACCTCGATCTGCTGGCGGCGGAAAGAGGGTTTACGCGCGCGGCGCCGAACCCCTGGACCGGCGGAAGATGATTTTTACCGGCGGAAGGTCGCAGCACATCCCGCGACCCCGTCACCACCCAATAAAAGGAGAAGATATAATGAAAAAAGTATGGAGCAAAAAGGCATTGGTCGGGCTGCTGGCATTGACGGCAATTTTTACGGTCACTGCCTGCCAGTCGGCCCCCCAGGCGCCGCCGGCCCCCGAGACCTCCAGCGCGAGCGCTTTTAAGCAAGGTGTGCCGGGCGGCATCGTGGTCAACACCACCAAGGTGAGCGCCAGGGTCACGGCCATCGACTACGCCAAGCGCGAAGTCACGCTGCAGGTAGCCGAGGGCGAACCCTTCACGGTGAAGGTCGGTCCGGCGGCGGTCAACTTCGACCAGGTCAAGAAGGGCGACCTGGTCAACCTCACCTTGACCGAAGAGATGGTGGTTACGCTCGACGATGCACAAGCGCCCCAGGGGCAAGGCTCGGCGAGCATGGTGGCCCTGGCGCCCAAGGGGGCCCAGCCGGGGGGCTTGATGGCGCAAACCCATCAGATCGTCGGCACGGTCACCTCCATCGACCTGATGAAACACACCGCCACCCTGCGTTTCGAGGATGGAACCACCAAGACTTTCCAGGTACGTGAGGATGTGGACTTGGGCAAGCACAAGGCGGGCGAGCGGGTGGTCTTCCGGGTCACGGAAATGATCGCGCTCAGCATCGAGAAGCCATGAGCAAAGCCAATAAAGGCCAGTACCGCCTCAACCGAAAGGGGGTCAACCCATAGCCGAAAGGGAAGAAAATGAAATCAAGGATCATCGCCTGCTTGGTATTGCTGGCGGCGGCGCTTTTCCAACTGTTGCCGCCGCGGGCTATGGCGGAGGAAAAAGCCGCGGCCGAAGCCCCTTGGGAAAAGTTCGGCGTCAACCTTGGCCTGTTCGCCTCGGCCACCTCCAGCGGGTTTCGCATCGGCAGCGGTGTGGGCGTGAGCGTGGATGTGGAGGAGGCCCTGGGCTTGGATTCTTCCACCCTTGCGTTTCGGGCCGATGCCCTGTGGCGCTTTACCCAAAACCGGCGCCATCGACTGGATTTCACCTGGTTCTCCATCCACCGGGATGGACACAAACAGATCGGACAAGACATCACCATCGAAGACTCGAATGGCGAGGAGGTCACCATCCCGGCCGGCACCACCGTCGAGGGCCACTTCGATCTGGACATTTACGAACTGGCCTACAGTTATTCCTTCTTCCAGGATGAGCGCGTGGATCTGGCGGCCAGCCTGGGCCTTTACGTCATGCCCATGGATTTCGGCTTGAGCGCCACCGGCCTGGTGAACGAATCGGGCTCCCAGGATTTCACCGCTCCTCTGCCGGTGGTGGGGTTGCGCATGGATTTTGCCCTGACGCCCCAATGGTTCATTCGGTCGGGGACCCAGGTCTTCTATGCGGAGTATGAAAGCTTCAAGGGAGGCGTGTTGAATTTCCACGCCGCCGTGGAGTACAACCCCTGGTCCCATGTGGGGTTGGGCTTGGGCTTCGACACCTTGAACATCCACCTGGAAGCCGATGGCGAGGATTATCCCGCCGTCGATCTCAGGGGCGAGGTGGACTTCAACTACACCGGGGTGCAGCTCTACGCGCGGGTATTTTTCTAATACGCGAGGATCTTATGCGGTTGATAGGGAATGTTCTTCTTTGGGTGCTTTTGATCCTCATGGCGGCCTGGGCCGTCCTGGCCATTTACTTCGCCGATCTGCCGGCCGCCTTGCGCTATGTCGGCGCCGTCCTCTTCGTGGCGGCCTCGGCCGCCGCGCTGCTCCTGGTGCGGCCCAAGCGCAAGGCCGTGGCGGCTTTTCTGGGCCTGTTCGCCGTGGTGCTCGTCGGGTGGCTGGCCCTGCCGCCCTCCAACAACCGCACCTGGCAGCCAGATGTGGCCGTGCTGCCGTACAGCACCGTGCAGGGCGATGCGATCACGGTGCACAACATCCGCAACTGCGACTACCGCACGGAGACCGACTACACCGTGCGCTATTACGACAAGACCTATCGTCTTTCCCAACTGCGCAGTTTCGATCTCTTCCTGAGCGACTGGGGTTTAAAGAGCATCGTCCACACCCTGGTCAGCTTCGGCTTCGAGGATGGCAGCTACCTGTGCATCTCCATTGAAACCCGCAAGGAGGTGGGCGAGGCGTACTCCAACCTGAAAGGTTTTTTCCGGCAGTACGAACTCACCTACGTGGTGGGTGACGAACGCGATCTGATCCGTTTGCGGACCAACTACCGCAAGGGTGAAACAGTCTACCTCTACCGGTTGATCGGTTCGTCCAGGGAGGTGGCGCGGCAGATCTTCCTGGATTACCTGCGCTGCATCAACGGCCTCAAGACACAACCCGAGTGGTACAACGCCTTGACCGGCAACTGCACCACCGAAATCCGCGGCCACACGCGGCCCTATGCCGGCAAGGTGCTTTGGGACTGGCGCATATTGGCCAATGGCTATATAGACGAAATGGCCTATGAAGTCGGGGTGCTGGATCGCTCCCTGCCCTTCGAGGTGTTGAAACCCAAAAGCATCATCAATGCAAAGGCCCTGGCGGCGGACCAGGACCCGGAATTTTCCAAACGCATCCGGGAAGGGCTGCCGGGCATGTAGGGGAGTTTGGTTTTGAACTGCGGCGGGCTGGCGAGAAAGTCCATCATTGTCCTCATGCTTTTCTGCATCGGTTGTGCCACGCCCATCGGCACCCGCGACGTGGGCGTGCGTCAATCCTATGAGCGCATCCATATTTCGGCCGTCAACGAGGACGGCTATAGCGCTGCCTCGGCCCTGGTGCTGCACCGTTTCTTTCTGGAAGAGGCCTTCAAACAGGACCCGGACAAGGTCATCGCGACGCTCCACGACAAGGCCTGCGAGGACGAGCGCCGCGATCTGCTCTACACCCTTGCCGAGTTGAGCTATTTGAGCGGCGACAAGGCCCTCCGACTGATCGATCCCGCCTCCCAGGAACGGGCCGGGCAATACTACCTGGCCTCCGCGGTCTATGCCTACCTCTATCTTTTAGGAACCCGCGGCGGAGACCCGCCCAACCCGTATGACCGCCGCTTTCGGGTGGCCTGCGACCTGTACAATGCCGGCCTGGCCCAGGTGCTGGCCTTGCGCGAACGAGAGAGCAAATTCAAGGATGGCCCGCGCCAACTGCCCGTGGGATCGATCTTCCTCGAACGCCGCATCGCCCAATTTCCCAATGCCCAGGAGGGCTTCGACGCCTTCATCCCGGCCGACGAGCTCTCGGTCTACGGGCTGACGGTGCGCGACCGGCATCCCGGCCTGGGCACGCCCTTCATCGCGGTGGCCAAGAAGAGCCCCGACAACCCGGTCACGCGCTCGGTGCCCGGAGCGCTGTTTCTGCGGGTGGAGGGCGATGTCCGCAGTCTGCGCCAGGGCGGACGGGGCTTGATGGAATTGTACTCGGCCTACGAAGCCCGGGATGTGGCGGTGGAGGGCAAAGCCGTGCCGCTGGAGTTCGATTTCTCCGCGCAACTGGCCTATGCGCTCAACCAGCCGCTGCTGTGGCGGGCCGGGAGTCTGCAATTTTTCAGAGGCGAGGTCGTGCCCAGCGGCATCTATCCCATGCAGCCCTACAGCCCGGGCCGCATCCCAGTCGTCTTCGTGCACGGCACCTTCAGCAGCCCGGTGTGGTGGGCCGAAATGTTCAACACGCTGCGCGCGGACCCGCACCTGTGGGAGAAGTATCAGTTCTGGTTCTACATCTACGACAGCAGCAAGCCCATCGTGCTCTCGGCCCGCCACCTGCGCGAATCCTTGACCCAGACCATTGTAAGCCTCGACCCCAAAGGCGAAGACCCGGCGCTGGCGCAAATGGTGGTGGTCGGCCACAGCCAGGGAGGGTTGCTGACCAAGCTCACCGCCACCGAAACCGGCGATGCCCTGCTGCGGGCCACCACCCAAAAAAGATTCAAGGACCTCAAAAAACTAAAGCCCGAGGAACGGGAGATCGTGGAGCGCTACCTGATTTACAAACCGCTGCCGTTCGTAAGCCGCGTGGTCTTTATCTCGACCCCCCACCACGGCAGCTACCTGGCCGGCCAATGGGCGCGCCGCCTGGCCCGGAGCATCATCATGCTGCCCGTGGATCTGGTCCAAACCACCTCGGAGCTCTTCTCCACGGCCGAGAAGATCGGCATGCAAGGCGTGACCGGGGAACTAGGGACCAGCCTGGACAGCATGTCGCCCAAAAACCCCGGTCTGCTGGCCCTGGCGGCCATCCCCCTGGCCCCCGGGATCAAGGGGCACTCCATCATCGCCATCGACGGCGATGAGGTGCCGCCGGAGGGCGCGGACGGCGTGGTCGAATATCGCAGCGCGCATGTGGATTATGTCGAATCGGAATTTGTGGTGCGCAGCGGCCACTCGTGCCAGAGTCACCCCCTGGTCATCGAAGAGGTGCGCCGCATCCTGCTGACCCATCTGGAAGGTCTGAACGCCGAATGAAAGGCGATCCGCATCCTATGCATCGGATTCGGATTCGGATGAGGAGGGTTCGGAATCCGAAGGGGAGGAGACGGGGACCTTGAAGAAAGTGACCCCCTCCTGGCGCAGGGTCTCTTCCTCCTGGGGCGAGCTGACGCCCCGGATGTTGCGCGGCTCGGTCACGCCGTAGTGGATCTTCAAGGCTTCCTTGGCAAAGTCGGTGCCCACGTTGTCGAAATTGTTCCGCACATAATGCATGATGGCGCGGGCCATGATCTCTTGTTCGGAGGGTGCGCGCAACTGGGGCGGCGAGACCTCCGCGTGCTTGACGCCTTTGATCGCAAAGACGGAAGGCAGGCGCGCAACATCGGTATGCCCGCACACCGGACAGGCGATCAGGCCTTGCCGCTGTTGCTGCTCGAACGCTTTGGAATCCTCGAACCAGCCTTCGAAACGGTGGCCGGTCGGGCATTGCAAATCATAGGCAATCATCTCACGGAAACCTCTTTATTGCTGAAATCAGTCATAAAATAGCACATCGCCCCCCCGCTTTAAAGTAATTATTGACAGACGGGCCTTTTTCATCAAAGAATACGCCCCGTTCCGCTTTCACTTGCCCTTTTACGGAACAGCGCCCGCACAACCGCGCCCATGGATGGGAACGCAGGCTTTCGAACTTCTGGTTTGTTAGATATGGCGCATCGCGGTCCGACCGCCGCCTCGGTTTTCGGGACCGGATGCGCGCCGCCCTGCCTCAAAAAGGGCATCCATCCGTAGGTCCAAGAATCTACGCAGCCCAAGGGAGTATGATCGATGAAATTGACAGCCAAAACAGGACTCTGCTTTTTGCTGACCCTATGGATGGGGATGGCCGTCGCTTCGGCCGAGACCCGCTATGTGTCCGAATCTTGTGAGATCGCCGTGCGCACCGGCCCGGCCCTGGATCGCAAGATCATTGCCCTGGTGCCGTCCGGTACGGCGGTGGAGATCATCAACGCCGGCGAGGAGTGGTGCGAAGTGCGCCTTCCCAGCAGCGGCAAGGAGGGCTGGGCCCAGACCAAGGATCTGAGCACCGAGCTGCCTTCGGAAATCAAACTGGCGCGCATGGAGAAAAAGCTGGCCGACACCCTGGCCCAGAGCAAAGAGACGCAGGAGAAAATGGGGGCGGTCGCCACCGAAAGCAAAACCGTCAACACGGAACTGGCCCAGACCCGGGAAGCCCTGCAAAAAACCGAAGCGGCCTTCGAAACGCTTAAAAAAGAGTCGGCCGAATTTCTCAAATTCAAGGCCAACTACGACAAGAACCTCAAGGAGCTCAACGAGGCCAAGGAGCGGGCGAATAAGTTCGAGAGCGAGCTCAACCGTCTGGACAGCAGCCAGTTGACCGAGGGATTCCTTTATGGCGGCGGGCTGGTGATCTTCGGATTCATCGCAGGCTTCATCCTCAAGCGTCCCAGGCGCCGGTCGCCGTTGATGTAATCCAAAAACCCCGCGGTCCATGGAAATGAATCGGAAACTCATATGACGGATATTAAAACGGATATTCTAGTGATCGGCAGTGGTGTGGCCGGCCTGATGTTCGCCCTCAAGGTGGCCGCGCATGGCACGGTGGCCCTGGTGACCAAAAAAGATGCCATGGAGAGCAACACCAACCTGGCCCAGGGCGGCATCGCCTCGGTCTTCGGCGAGATGGACAGCTTCGACCTGCATATCAAAGACACGCTGGCCTCGGGCGACGGGCTGTGCAACCGCGATGTCGTGGAGTTGGTGGTCAAAGCCGGCCCGGCGCGCATCAACGAGTTGATCCAGATGGGGGTACACTTCAACCTCCAGCGCAAGACCCCGGACGCCGGCGTCCATCCGACCCTGGACCTGGGCCGCGAGGGCGGCCACTCCCAAAACCGTATCGTGCACGCCCACGACCTCACCGGCAAGGAGGTCGAACAGGTGCTGCTGGACCTGGTGCGCAACCACCCCAACATCCAGCTTTTCGAGAACCATATCGCCATCGACCTGATCACTCAGTCCACGCGCATCAAACGCGGACTGGTCACCACCACCCACGAGGATTTCTGCTGCGGCGCTTACGTCTTGGAACGCAGCAGCAACAGGGTCAAGACCTTCGCGGCGCACATTACGCTGCTGGCCACGGGCGGCACGGGCAAGGTTTATCTCTACACCAGCAATCCGGACATCGCCACGGGCGACGGCATCGCCATGGCCTACCGGGCCGGGGCCACGGTGGCCAACCTGGAATTCGTGCAGTTCCACCCCACCTGCCTCTACCATCCCCAGGCCAAGAACTTTTTGATCTCCGAGGCGGTGCGCGGCGAGGGCGGCATCCTCATCGACGCCAACGGCCGGGCCTTCATGCCCGAATACGATCCCCAGAAGGACCTGGCCTGCCGCGACGTGGTGGCCCGGGCCATCGACACCGAGCTTAAAAAGAGCGGCCACGATTCGGTCTTTCTGGACATCACCCACGAGCCGGCCGATCTGATCCGGGAGCGCTTTCCCAACATTCATGCCAAGTGCCTGAGCCTGGGCATCGATATGACCAAGGACCCCATTCCCGTGGTGCCGGCGGCCCATTACATGTGCGGCGGCGTGGTCACCGACATGCACGGCCGCACCGACATCCAGAATCTCTTCGCCGTGGGCGAGACGGCCTGCACTGGATTGCACGGCGCCAACCGCCTGGCCAGCAACTCGCTGCTCGAAGCCCTGGTCTATGCCGAAGCCGCATCCCAGGAGGCCATCGGCCTGCTGAAAAACAAGACCTTCAATCCGCTTCCCAACCCGCCGGCCTGGGACGACGTGGGCACCAGCGACAGCGACGAGATGATCGTGATCACCCACAACTGGGATGAAATTCGGCGCCTCATGTGGAACTACGTGGGCATCGTGCGCTCGGACAAACGCCTGGAGCGGGCCCAGCGCCGCATCGACGCCATCCAGAACGAAATCCACGATTACTACTGGCACTTCAAGGTGGTCCCCGATCTGATTGAGTTGCGCAACATCGCCACGGTGGCCGAATTGATCATCAAGTGCGCCCGTCACCGCAAGGAGAGCCGGGGCCTGCACTACAACCTGCAATATCCCCAACACGACGACCGCTGGCTCAAGGATACGATCCTGCGGCGGCAATTCGTGGGCTGAACGCGCATCTGGAAAATCTTCCTTCCGCTCTTGAATTGTCGCCTGGCCCATATTATCGTGGCAGCCAATCGTCTTTCTCACCAACCATTAACCTTGGAGGCCATTCGATGAAAAGATCCCCTTTGCTCGTGCTCTTCTTATGCTTCTTGCTCCTGGCGGTCGGCTGCGCCAATCTGACGGCCGGCGGCAACAACCCCTCACCCACGATCGATAAAATCCAAAAACGCGGATCGATTATCGTCGGCACCGCGGCCAACATGCCTCCCTTGAACATGACGACCAAAAAGGGCGTGCCGGCCGGACTCGACATCGACATGGCCCAATACATCGCCAGCGCCATGGGCGTTCAACTGCAACTGGTCACCAAGAATTTTGACGAGCTGCTGCCCGCCCTGCAAGCCGGTCAGGTGGATATGGTCATCTCCGGCATGACCATCACCCCCGAGCGTAACCTCAAGGTGGCCTTCGCCGGGCCTTACCACGTTACCGGCAAAGCCTTTCTGACCAAGAACGGTGCCCTGGCCAAAGCCAAGGACTTGGCGGCGCTCAATTCCAATGCCTTCATCTTCACGGCCCTGGCCGGCTCGACCAGCGAAGCGCTCATCAAGGCCGCCATGCCCCAGGCCGGCTATGTCGCCGTCAAAAATTACGACGAGGCCGTGGCCATGGTGGTGAACAACAAGGCCGACGCCATGATCAGCGATTATCACGCCTGCCTGCTGGCCCTGGTACGCAATCCCAAAAAGGGCCTGATCACCCTGATCACGCCCTTTACCTATGAACCGCTGGGCATTGCGATGCCGGCCGGCGACGATCATCTGCTCAACTGGACGACCAACTTCATCAACACCATGGGCGCCTCGGGCGAACTGACCAATTTGAAGCTCAAGTGGATCGAGAAGACCAACTGGATCGATGAGCTGCCCTAAGCCAGGTATTGCCTGGACGGGCACCGGATAGAAAACGCGATGACCGCCGCTGGCCGGCCCATGGCCCCAGCGGCGGCTTTTCTTGGAACACGCCAATGAGAACAATATCAATCCTGTTGCTGATCGTCGGTCTGGCCTGGCTATTGGGCTGCGGCGGCCCCGCGCTGCAAGTGGACCCGGTGGACCCGATGGAAAATCCCTCCAACCTGATCCGCCGCATGGGGCAGGAGATCGCCGCTGCCAAGGAAGATGGGGTGGATGTGTTATCGCCCACCTGGTTCCGCAAAGCCCAGGCTTCCCATGCCCGCGCCCAAAAGGGGCTCGAACAGGGCGCCGCCGCGGACGCCATCTTGGAACACATTGCCCGGGCCCGGGCCGAGCTGCAGCAGGCCGATGTGGTGGCCATCCGTTGCCGCGACCAACTGGAAGAAACCATCCAGAGCCGGGAAGCGGCCCGGGCAGTCGATGCCCAGCAGTTCGGCACCGCCTATGCCTCGGCCGAAGAAGCGTTCCTCAAGCTGACCCAGGCCCTGGAAGATGGAGAATTCGAGTATGCCCGCCAGAACCGCAAAGCGGCGACCGAAACCTTTCGGGCCTTGGAATTGCGCGCCATCGACCATGCGGCCTTGAGCGACGTGCGTGCCCTGCTGGCCCAGGCCGAGCAGAGCGGCGTGCCCCAAGACGCCCCCAACTCCTTTGCCCAGGCCCGGGAGGCCATGGCCCAGGCCGAGGCCCATATCGCGGCCAACCGCTACGACCAGGGAACCATCCGCCTGAAGGCCGATACCGCGCGCTTCATGACCCAGCGCGCCATGACGCTGGCCCAGACCAGCCGCAAGCTGGAAGAAATGGCGCCCGAAGAGATTGCCTTGTGGATCGAAAGCATGCTCTCGGAAACCAGCACCCGGCTCAAAACCGAAGACCGGCGCAACCAGCCCTTCGAGCAGCAGCAAGAGGCGATTCTGGCCGGCGTCGCGGCCCTGCAGAGCGCGTCTAATGGTGCCGTACAAAAGGAAGAGACCATCCAGAAACTGATGGGCCGCATGGCGGATTTGGAGGGCAGCTCCCAGCAGGCCCGCCTCGACGCGGCCCGACTGGCCGCCGAGAAGCGCTTCAACGAAACCTTCAGCCAGGTGCAGGAGTACTTCAGGGCCGACGAGGCCGAGGTCTACAAGCAGAAAGACCAACTCGTCATCCGCCTCAAAGGCATGCGCTTTGGCGTGGGCAAATCGGAGATCACACCCGAAAACTACGACTTGCTGGCCAAGGTCCAGAAAGCCATAGCGGCCTTCGGCAAGCCCCAGGTGGTGGTCGAAGGCCACACCGACGCCACCGGCTCGGTGCCCAAGAACGAAGCCCTTTCCCAGAGCCGGGCCGAGGCCGTGCGCCAGTACCTGCTGGCCAACTCCACCGTGCAGGCCGACCGCATCACGGCCATGGGCTTCGGCGCCACCCGACCGATCGCTTCCAACGACACCGCCGAGGGCCGGGCCCAGAACCGGCGCATCGACGTGATCATTCAGCCGCAGAAGCCGGGACGGTGATTCAGGTCTGTCCCGGACAACCGCCAGGGTTGCGCCGGTTTATCTGGTGCGTGTTCGGGATTATGGAGAAGTCAAGTTCGCCATGGCCGCCAGCAGCGCCGGCCGGCGTATGGCCAGGGTCGTGACCTCGCCGGCGGCTTCGGCAATCTGAATGCTCTCTTTTTCGACGAAGATGGCGATCAGGTAACCGTAATCCAGGGGGCCGTAAGGCGCGCTCAGCTCCAGCAAATATCCCTGCCTGGACCCGGCCGCGAGCGGCCCTTCGGCGCCGAGACGGTATCCCGCCTCCAGCATGCGCTTTTTCAGGGCCTCTTTCCAGAACGCCATGTCGGCATACGGCTTGTTGGGTTCGCGGCGCACCCGGTAGACCACCCCGTCGGGAGTGACCGCCTTGAAGGCGCCGTCCGGAGGATAGGCGGCAAATCCCTCGGGCAGCGCGGCCGGAGTGGTGTGAACGCAGGCGCACAGCCACAGGGCGGCCGCCAGCGCCAACCCCGACACCAACCATGAAGAAGATAATGGGCGCATATTAAAAATCCTCGAGCAGATCGGTCAGGTTCAGGGAGTTGAGCCAGGCAAACGACGAAACGCCCGTGGGTGCCGGCGCGTCGCGATCCTCGAATTCGAAAAGCACCTGCACTTCGGCAAAGCGCAGCCGATGCTGCAGAAAGCGCAGGCGGCCCTGCAGCGTTTCGATTTCAGCGGTCAGTTGGACCAGCTCCTTTTCGAGCGTCAGGGCCGCCTCGACGTCCGCCTGGGCGAGCAGCTTCAGGTACTGCGCCTGGATGCCCTGCTTGGCCTTCAAGGCAGCGGTCTTTTGCAGCATTTCGTCGCTCAGATCGTCGCGGCGCAGGCTGCGCTCCACCCGCTGGCCCTGGCGCTCGGCCAGGGCGATAAGCGCGTCGGCCTTTTCCACCGGCACCTTGAGCGTCAACCCCCGCTCGTTCTTCTCGCTGAAATAGCCGGCCGCCGCCTCGGCCGCGGATTGCACGGCCGCCGCGGCCCGATCCCGGTCGGCCACCTTGACCACCACCCGGGCCCACAGCGCCGACGTTTCGGTCCCGGTTTCAGCCAGGGCCGGCGCCGGCCCCCAAACC
Source organism: Desulfobacterales bacterium (assembly GCA_016218685.1). GTDB lineage: Bacteria > Desulfobacterota > Desulfobacteria > Desulfobacterales > Desulfosarcinaceae > Desulfatitalea. The sequence continues at coordinate 33,272 of JACRDD010000045.1, forward strand.
AAAATCGCCATCAGGAGCAGGGCATACCCGCCAATGCTTGGTTTCATTTGTCCCCCTTGGCCAGCGCATCCAGGACAGCGGCCCCGTGACGCGTTTCATGCGCCTGGGAGGGGAAGTACATCTCCGCCAGGTCGAACTTCTCCCCGTCGCGTTGCGCCCGCAATGCGATCCCATACACGTAGGCTTGATCCCCGCGGGCGACCAGGCGCAGGACCTTGAAACCGCCCGCGGTCAAGATTTCGGAAGATGCGAACCGCGGTGCCAGGCGCAGGCGTACCGCTTCCAGCCAAAAATCGGTGTCGCCGGCCGGGACGTTGGCTTGCCGGCTGGCCCACACGGCCGCGCCATCCGCGCTTTCGGCCGACCAGGGCGTCGTCTTGTCCAGCACCACGAAACCGGTGGGCGCCGACGGCTTCCATTCACTGCCCCCGGAGGCCACCTGCTTTTCAAAAGGCGATAAATCGGCAATCCAGGCAAAGGCGCCGATCGGCTCATCGGCCCGGCCCTGTTCGAAGCTGCGCGCTTCGACTTCCAGCGTGATGCGCGCAAATTGCGCCATTTTGAGCAGGGTCTCGCGCTGGGCGCTCAGGTATTCGATCTGGGTGCCGAGGCGTTCGATCTCCTTGAGAATGGCCAGCTTCTCCTCCGCCTCCTTGGCTTTGGCCAGCAGCTCTACCATGCGGCGGCGGGCGGCTTCGGCAATCCGCAGGCGCAGATCCACATCCGTAAACCGATCGGTGATGTCCTGGACCGTGACCGATTTTTCGAGCACATCGCCCAGGGTCAGCAGACGCGCGTAGATCTCCTCGAAGCGGCCGGCCGGCACGCGCAACACCGCGCGCTCGCCGTCCAGGCTTTCCACGTAGCCGCCGGCCCCCTGGGCCAGGGCGGCGGCCTGGTCCAGCACCTCGGACGGCTGGGCGGCCTGCAGCTTGATGAACCCGCTGTGGTGGCGCAGCCGCTGGACCGGCTCGGCGGCCGGCTCCTCGGCCGACTCGGCCGACTCGGCCTGCTCGGCCTGCTCGGCCGGCGCCTGCGCCGCGGCCTTATAGAGCGGTGCCGGTGCGCCGGCACGGTCCATCTCCATCATCGACGCGGCGGCCGCCGGTTCCGCCTCCACCGCTTTTTTGGCGCAACCCGGCAACAGCAACAGCATCAGTAGAAAAGCGACCCGCGCCATCGCCACAATGCCCTTGGGGTCCATGGGGTTCCTTTGGGGGTTGAGGGGTTTCGAACGTGACAAGAGGAGCCGATACTTTCCGGGAGTATGGCGAAAAAAGGAGTTCAAGTCAATGCTGGTCGGATTTGTACTTCTTCAGGTCGTACTTCTCCGCCAGGCGCCCGCGCTCCTCGGGCGGCAGGGAACGCATGTAGCCGTTCCAGCCCGGGCACCAGCCGACATGCCAGCGCCACAAGCGTCCCAGCAGCGATTGGGGATTGCGGTCATAGCGGGCACGGAAAGCACACTGCTCACATTTTTTCACGGCCATGAAAGAACCTCCTCCGGTTTGTAGGGTTGAATTGCCTAGTGCCTCTCCCCGTCGGCCCACGCTTCCAGGCGGTGGCCTTCCGGGTCGTGGAAGTAAAAGCAGCGCGCGCCCCAGCGGTTGGTGATGGGGCCGGCGGTCACGCCGCTATCCTCCAGGTATCGGTGAAAACCATCCACATCGGCCACCTGCCAGGAGAGCGTGATGCCCGCCCCCGCGGCCGGCGCGATGGTGGCCCGGGCCGCGTCGGCGATGCTGACGAAGGTCCCGGGCGCCAGGCGGAACTCCACGAACCACTCGCCGAGCCAGTGACCGGCCAGGCCCAGGACGTCGCGGTAGAATTGCACCGTCTCGGTCCAGCGGCGGCAGTAGAGAATGGTGTTGGTGCGTCGCACCTCCAAAGCGCCCATGGTCGCACCGTCAAATGGGCGGTGCGATGGTGGCCATAATGCGCAGGTCGCTCTTGGCCATCACCCCATGGGGCTCGCTGATGGCGCACACCAGCACATCGCCCACCTCGGCCGGCAGGGTCAACCCGTCCTTGCCCAGAAACTCGCCACTGCCCGAGAGCACCGCAATGCTCACCTCGCCCTCGATGTCATGGCTGTGCAGCGGCAGCATCTGGCCGGCCTTGATGTTGAAATTGATCACTTTCATGTAAGGCGATTCGTGCACCAGCAATCGGGTCATAGACCCGTCCTTGAATTTGCCCTCTTTGAAGATTTCGACTTTTTTCATTGCGTCTTCCTTCCGGTAATCATCTGGTTTGCACTATGGCACGACATACCATAATGCCTTGTGAATAAATGCCAAACACCAGCGGAAAGCGCCTTGACTTGGGTCAACTAGCGAAAGAAACAACCATTTCAGGGAATCATAGTCCCCACGCGGCTCCAGCGTACGTTGAATGCTTCCTTGTCCCAAGACCAGTAAATGCTATGGGCCTTGGCGCTCACCGATTCCGCGGGAACGAATCCCCAAAAGCGGCTGTCGTTGCTTTCGTCCCGGTTGTCGCCCATGACAAAGATAGCGTCCGGCGGGATCTCGATTGGCCCGAAGTTGTCCCGGGGTTGTTGATTTGCTGCAAAGGTGCGACCGTCCACATGAATTTTATATGGCTCTTCTATGGCCTGATCATTGATATAGACCTGCTTGTCTCTAATTTCCAGGCGTTCGCCGCCAAGACCTACTACTCTTTTAATAAAATCTTTTTCGGGATCTACTGGATAGGGAAAAATTACGATATCCCCTCGCTTCACCGGGGGACCAAACAGCAGCGCCTTTTTAGTAAGAATATGATCGCCCACTTGGAGGGTCTGTTGCATCGCGCCTGAAGGAATCCTGTAGGCCTGAACGATGTATTTCTTAATGATTGCGCCGGATAAGGGTTGTACAACAAACCCTGCAAATACCAAAATCAGCAGATAGACATACCAGCGGTTGTAGCGCTTAGGAGAATAGAACTCCTTGTTTTGACGCGCGATCCTCATGGCATCCGCGATGCAATAGATCGATAAGGCACAGACCAATACAACACAAACTATAAGACCACCGGGGGTGGGTAAGAAGATCAAAATGCTGAGACAAACGGCACCAATCAAGCTTTTTGGAATAAAATAGAGAAACAGTCCTTTGCCAGCCCGGCCCGCATAAACATGCCCAAAGCCAATGGTTAAGAGCGATAGCAATCCGGCGATCCATGGTTTTCTGGGTTTGTTCGCAGCATCCATATGCTAATTGCTCCCATTGTAGGTGATGACCGTGCGACCGATATCCAACAATCGCCGGGCGATATATTTTCCGGAGTAGCCGTAAGCACCGGTTACGGCATGAATTTGTTTGTCAGGCATGCGGACCTCGGGATAAAAAATGTGTTTGAGGGGTCGCCTTCCAGTTAGCGCGAACAGGGACCCGGCGTCAATCGATTACCTTGAACTCCTGTTGCCTTCCGTACGGCCGCCTTCGATTTCCGTGGGCAAAGGAGGGTTTGATGTTTCTGTCAAGGTATGCTGTAACGTACCCAAGCGGATGTGCCGGACCATGACCATCCGGTCGATCCATCGAGAGGAGGCCGCATCCATGGTCCATATGCGAAACATGCGCCCGGCGGTGGGCCAATCCGCCCTGTTGTTCCTGGCGGCCGGCATGTGGATCGGGGTGGGAAGCCTGTTGCTCACCTGGGCCTATCTCTGGCTCCACGCCGCTCCGGCGCAGGGCACCTTCGCGCTGGTGGCCTTGGGGGTGGCCGCGGCCCTGGTCATTCACCACTTCGGATTTCTGAAAATCGTGGATAAAAACCTTGCCCGCATTTTGCCCATGAAGGACAAGCGCTGCCTGTTTGCCTTCATGGGGTGGAAAAGCTATCTGAATGTTGCGGTCATGATCCTTCTGGGAATCTTTTTGCGCCACTCTCCCATTCCCAAACCCTATCTGGCAGTCGTCTACATCGGCATCGGCCTGGCACTTCTGCTTTCCAGCGTGCGCTATTTGAGGATTCTGATCGGCCAACGCCATTGTTCATGACCCCGGAGATGGATCTTTACGGTCAGAACAACAAGTAGCCGGGGTTCGATCGTGCCCGAGGCGTTCGGCGGCCGCCATGATTTTCAGAATGTTGCCTTCCACCGTCTGCGCGGTGTCGATGCGCAGACAACGCTCCGGGGGCAGTTCGTCCAGGGGTTCGAAACTGGCCTTGAACGGCTCGAAATGCTGCCTTCGGGCATCCGAAATTCCCTGATGCGATTCTCTGGCGTCCAGGCGCGCGATCATCGTGGCGTCCGCGCAGGCGCATTCGATGAAGAGCCATCCTGCATCCATGTCCGTGGCCAGGCGCACCGCCTCTTCGCGCCGGCGCCGGCCGCCGAAGGTGGCGTCCAGGATCACCGAACGGCCCTGGGCCAACTGCTCCTGGGCCAGCAGCAGCAACCGGCCATAGGTCAGGCCCGAGGCCTGTTGGGAATAGATGCCTTCCTGGTAGGGTTGGACCTGGGACACCTGGGCCTTGTGACTGAAGAGTTCCTTGCGGACCACGTCGGACTGAAGCACGATTACATCCAGGTGCTTTCCCAGGGCCGCGGCAATGGTGCTTTTGCCCGAAGCCGGCAAGCCGCACACCACCCACAGCACCGGCCGGGAGTAGCGCAGGGCATAGCCGAAGGCCATCTCCTGGTAGCAATGGATCTCCCGCATCAGCGGCCCCCGTTGCCCCGCATCGATCTGCTCCAGCCGGAAGCAATTGATTTTCAGACGCACCATGGCCCGGTAGCATTTGTAGAAATCGATCAGCGTGTAAAGATCGTTGTCGCCGCCGGCCGTCACATAGGCCGTCAGGAAGGCGTCGGCCACGGCCGCAAAGCCCAGGTGATCCAGATCCATGGCCAGAAAGGCCAGGTCGGCGGCCACGTCGGCAAACCGGAAGCGATCGTTGAACTCGATACAATCGATGATTTGAATGTCACCTTGATCGAAATAGATATGGTCGGTGCGCAGATCGCCATGGCCGTCGCGGATATGGCCGCCGGCCATGCGGCGCTCGAAGAGCCTTTTGCGCCGGTATAAGAAAGCCCGCGTGGCGGCCCGGATGATCTCCAGGCAGCGGCGGTCGAGCACGTCGCCGGCATAGGGTTCGAGCTGGGTGAAATTCTCCTCGCAGTTATGCCGCACCGTCTCCCAGGCGCCCACCGCGGCGGTTTCGCCATCCTGGCGCGCCTCGGCGTAAAAACGCGCCAGGCGCCGGGCAAGGTCGGTCACGGCGTCCGCCCGCAAACCACCGGCAAGCAGTAAGCGGTCCATGGCGGCCGCCTCGGGCAGCCGGCGCATCTTCACCGCATACTCCACCACCGGCCCGGTCCCTGCGAGGCGATAGCCATTGTCGTCATGGGTGATGGCCACCACATCCAGGTAGACATCGCGGCTCAGGCGGCGGTTGAGGACCACCTCCTGGCGGCAGTAATAAAGCCTCTTTTCAAGGGAAGTAAAATCGAGAAAGCCCAAATCCAGCGGCTTTTTGATCTTGTAGACAAAATCGCCCGCCAGGGCCACGATGGAGATGTGGGTTTCCCGGACTTCGACGCGGTCCACCGGGTGGGGATAAACATCGGGATTGCGCAAGGCAGCGATGATGGCCTGCTGGGGGTGCGGCGTCATGGTATGGCCCTCTTTGCGAATAGCGCGTTGCTATGTCACATCCCGGCGCTCTGGCGCTCTGTACATGCAGCGAACACACCCGCATTGATGCGGCGCCACAAATTGTCGCCACCCGGCCGCCGGACGGCATCCACGCCGATCACCGGCACCGCGCCCATCAACGCATTGGCAACCAGCACCTGGTCGGCGGAGAGGAGTTCTGCGGGTTGCACCGGGCGCTGAACGGTGGTGTAGCCCCAGGTTTCCAGCAGCCGGCAAGCGGCAGCGGCCATCACCCCGGGCAGCACGGCGGTTGATGTTGGCCGGACGACTTCCCGGCCCTGGACGACCAGCAGGTTGGCCGTGTTGGTTTCCGAGACCGTGCCGTCGGGATTGAGAATCAGGGCCTCGTCGAAACCGTTGGCCTGGGCCCACTGGCCGGCCCGCAGATAATAAAGATAGTTGAGCGTCTTGTGTTCCGCAAGCGGCGTTTGACGGGCATGGGGATAGGTGCCCAGCCGCAGCCCCTGGTGCGCCTTGTCCGCCAGGCGGTGGGTGTAGGGCCGGACCGTGACCAGCAGGGTGTGATCCCAGGGGGCGGCCGCGCGACTGCCCCGGGTGGCCAGGATCTTGACCGCCGCGCAGCGGTCGGCAAGGCCATTGGCGTCAAGCACCTGGCCGATGACCGTCTCCCAGGTGACATCGGGCGGGTCGCTGGGCATCAAGGCCCGCCAGGTGGCGTCGAAGCGCGCTGCGTGATCGGCCAGAAGCGGTGCCCGGCCGCGGTCCGCCCGGATGGTTTCGAAAAAACCGTGGCCGTAGAGCAAGCCCTGGTCGCTGACCGGCACGGCGGCCTGGGCCGCGGGCAGCAGGCGGCCGTTGCACCAGACCATGACCGGGTCGGCGTCCTCTCCCGCCTGGCAGGCGGCTATCAGCGTGCGGCCTTTGTGCAGCGTCTCTTCGTATTCGGCCGCTGGATCGGAATCGAAGACCACGCCGCCGCCCACCGAGAAGCATAAGGTATCGCCGGTCACCGTGGCCGTGCGGATGGCGATGGAGAGATCCATGCGGTCATCGAAACCGATGTAGCCGATGCTGCCGCAGTAAAGGTGACGCCGGCACGGCTCCAGCTCGTCGATGATCTCCATGGCGCGCACCTTGGGGCAGCCGGTGATCGAGCCACCCGGGAAGACGGCCCGCAGCAGATCCACGCTATTGGTCTTCTCTTCCAACTCCCCCTCGACGATGGAGACCAGATGGTAGACATTGCGGTAGGTCTCCAGGCGCTTGTGCTCGGTGACAGCCACCGAACCGGCCCGGCACACCTTGCCCAGGTCGTTGCGCAGCAGATCCACGATCATGGAAAGCTCGGCGTCATCCTTGGCGCTGGCGGCCAGCTCGGCGCGCAGGGCCGCATCCTCTTGGGCATCGCGGCCCCGGGGCCGGGTGCCTTTGATCGGGCGGGTTTCGACGCGGCGGCCGCTCTGGAGAATGAAGCGTTCGGGCGAAGTCGAAAGAATCTGGTGATCGCCGGCCTGGATGAAAGCAAAGAAGGGCGCCGGATTGTGCTGCCACAGGTGACGGAAGAGCGCGAAGCTGTCTCCGGTAAAGGGGGCGCTGAAGCGTTGGGAGAGATTGACCTGGTAGACATCGCCGGCCCGGATGTAGTCGATGATGCGCCCCACGGCCGCTTCGTAGGCCGGCCGGGTGAAATTGGCCGACAAGGCGGCGGCCGGCAGGCAGAACGGGGCGGCGGCCGGCGCCGGTACCCGAAGCAATTGGTGGAATTTCTCCAGCAGAAGATCGATCTGCCGTTCTTCGCCTTGGCGTACGGGAATGCGGACTTCGGTGGTACCGCGCTGCCGGTCGTGCACCACCAGCAAGGATGGCGCGTGCAGCAGCAGATGGGGCAGGCCCAGGTCATCGACGCTGGTGCGGGGCAAGGTTTCCAGTTCATCCTTGAGATCGTAGGCCAGATAGCCCATCAGGCCGGCCGCCAGGGGTGCCGGCCAGGCCCCGGCGGGCAGCCGCAGGGCGTCGAGCACGGCGGCCAGGGCATCCAGCGGCGTTGTCGCCCAAGGCTGCGTCACGCCATCCACCTGCAAGCGCATGGCATGCCCCCGGCCGGAGAGACTCAGCCAGGGCCAGAGGCCCAGCAGGTGATAGCGGGCGCTGTCCAGATCGCCGCCGCTGAGCAGGGCCACCGTGCCGGGCAACGGGGCGCAGCGCGCCACCAGGTCGATGAAGGGTTCGTTCAGCTCAAGCGGCTGCGCATGCACTCCGCTCAAGCGGGGCAACGCCGGCGGCAGGGAGGTGCGGTCTTCTTTGGGCATGGGCCTTTTCCAGGGAACCGAGGTTGAGAAAATTTTCGATCAGGGCAAACCCGTGTTCGGTGAGAAAGCTCTCCGGGTGGAACTGGACCCCAACCAGGGGATAACGCCGATGGGCCAGGCCCATGATGATGCCGTCGGCCGTGCGGGCGGTGACCGTCAGCTCGTCGCGCAGGGCCTCGGCGGCGGGCGCCACGGCCAGGCTGTGGTAGCGGGCGGCCAAAAAGGGCGACGGCAGGCCGGCGAACAGACTCCGGCCCTCATGGCATACCGGGCTGGTGCGTCCGTGCAGGGGTTGGGGCGAGCGGATGGTGCGGCCGCCGAACACCTCGTTGAGACACTGCATGCCCAGACAGACGCCCAGGATGGGCACCCGCCAGTACCACTGCCGCATCAGCTCCATGGAGATGCCGGCATGGGCCGGGTCCTTGGGGCCCGGGCTGATCAGGATGTAATCTGGCGCGAGCGCCGCCACCTGGCCCATGGCGATCTTGTCGCCGCGGAACACCCGCACATCCAGCGGGTACTGGCGGAACATCTGCACCAGGTTGTAGGTGAACGAATCGTAGTTGTCGATGACCAGCAGCGTCGCCATGCCATCCTCCCCAAATACAAAAGCCACCGAGACATGAGTCTGGGTGGCTGGGCCTGTTTCATAACTCATTGCGATCAGGCCGTTGAAAATGATGGCCTGGATGGCATTGCTGTTTTGGGCAGTGATAAGCCGAAAGCGGCGACCGGGTCAACAAAATTTAACGGCAACCGTTTTTCTTAACCCGACAGCAAAAACGAACCCCACCGTGTTTCATGTGCCTGATGGTGCTCCCTCGATGAGCCGTAGGGCATACTTCGTTAAGAGGCCGGTCAAAAAATAGGGCATGTTGAGCAGGGTAAAATTCTTTCCGGCCGGGGTGTGTGCTTTTTCCGCGCGCAACGGCCCTGCGTGGAGCCGGATGGCGAAGCCGTGATCTGTATGGTCGATGAACTGGTGCAGGGATCTCAGGGTTCCGGTTGGTCCCGCTTTTACTTCCACGGGGAGCAGCAGGTTCCCATGGGGAAGCAAAAAATCGACTTCGGCGTTGGATTGCTTCTTCTCCTTAACCCAGAATGCCAACGGGGCGGTGTCCCGCGTCGCGGCGGCCAGAAGTTCCTGCCCCACGATATGTTCGGCAATACGGCCTTGATGGAACGCATGCAGCTCTTCATACTTGAAGAATTCGCCTTGAAGTCCCGCCCGGTAGTTGACGAGGCCGGTATCCAGAAATTGAAGGCGCGGCGCTTTTTTCAGGTCCGCCATGGGGGGCGGCTTGACCGCGGTAGTGGGATACACGAGCTTTAGTAGCATGGCCCGTTCGAGCGTGCGCAAGGCTTCGCCCATCTCCCTGGACTTGTAATGGGAGCGGCCAAATCCCTGGAACTTGATTCGGCCGCCGGCCTCGAAGGGGGCCGATTCAATGGCATGGCGAATGACCTGGGCGGCCGTTTCGGAACGGGCATACTTGACGACATCTTCCTGATACGCGGTCATCAACGACCGATAAATGGGGGCAAGCTGTACGACATCCCGGGATTGGGCGTAAACGGCAACGACTTCGGGCATGCCGCCCACCAAGGCGTACCGGTGGTAGTGCTTCAGCAATACCGGGTGGGCGAAATCCGGAAACGGCACCGTATGGTAGGCTTCCAGCGCGGCGCGTTCCCCCAGGGCTTGAAGATATTCCTCGAAGGTGAGCGGGTGGAGGAACATGTATTGGACGCGGCCCACCGGAAAGCTGATTTGCTTGGCGCCCAGCATGGTTTCCAATAGGGAGCCGGCGGCGATGACGCGCAGTCGGTCGGCCGTCTCTTCGTACAAATACCGCAGCATCGTGACCGCTTCTGGCACCTGCTGGATTTCATCCAGGAAGAGCAGAGTCCGGCCCGGGACGATCTGGGTGTTTTTGGCGAGGCAGATGCTTTGCAGCAGTTCCTGGACGCTCAGTTTCCTTTTGAAGTGCGCCCCGTCCGCCTCCCTTTCCAGGTTCAGGTGGATAAAACGCTCGAAATCGTCGGCGAAAAGTTGCACCGCCGTGGTTTTGCCCACCTGGCGTGCGCCGCGTAAAATCAATGGCTTGGGGCGTTCCTGGCCAGCCCAATGCCTTAAATCGGTCAAGATGTTTCTATTGAACACGCCCCACCTCCGCGCACAAAGTCAACCCAACTTTGAGTGATTGTTGTAACAAAGTCAACCCAATTTCTGGATGACCGCGTATCGAAGTCAGGGCAAGTTTGGGGCAATTCAATCCGGGGATGGAAACGAAAACTGAAAATTACCCTCCCCGGGGAGTGCCGCCATCGACGCGGCCATTACAGCACGCCGGGAATCGAGGTTCGTTCGTTGGCGAAAAATAAGGATTTCTTTCACAGAATGGACACAGTTGTTGGGAAGAACCATCCATAGCCATTTTCGAAAGAGAAGTTCATCCTCCGGCCCTCATGGCATACCGGGCTGGTGTGGCCGTGCAGGGGTTATGGATCAGGCCGCATTTCAGTCGGACCGGCGCGCGCATAGCCATAGCAGCTCTCCGTTGGTGCCCGAGGGGGCCGTCTTTTCGACGGTGAAGCCCTTGGCCGTCAAGAGGGCCTGAAGCGCTTCCAGCGATCGAAACCAGGTCGGCAGGCCGTGGCGCCTGTTCTTCAACTGGTCCAGCCAGAAGGACCAGGGCCGGGGCCGGGTCGGCCACATGACGGCGCGGATGACCAGGGGCGCGCCGGCTTTCAAATGCCCGTGCAGGCGCACCAGCGTCAACGCAAGATGATCGTCGTTCAGGTAGTGCAGCATGTCCAGCATGAAGGCGCCGTCGGCCTCTTGGGAGATCGGCGGCAGATCGGGGGCCGCGCCTCGCACCACGGTGCCGTCGGCACCCAGGGCCTGGGAGGAAACCCGCACTCGATCGGCGGAGGGTTCGATGCCGTAGAGCTTGACGCCGGGAAAGGTTTCGGCCAGCCAGCAGGCGGGCACACCGTAGCCGGTGCCAATGTCCACCAGGGTCCGGGGCGGTGCGGCAAAACAGGCGAGCTGCTCCGGCAGCTCACGGAACATGGGGTCCAATTGCAGCTTGAAGCGGGCGAACATGCGGGCATTGGGCTCCATGCGAGCATAGCGCGCACGGATGCGCTGTGCCAGGTCGGCCGAAGGGGGGAGCGGCCGCGGGGTTTCGAAACGCCACTTGAGCAGCGGCGGCAGAATCAGAAAAGCGCCCAGCAGCGAGTAACCGATGCCCAGAGCCCCGGCGATGCCGGCACTTTGCAACAAGGCGTGTTGGGCCATGGCCATGACGCCGAAACCGATCAGGGTGGAGCAGGCCGACATCACCACGGCCGAGCGGATCAGGGTGAAGGCCGGATGCCGCGCGCGGCCGTAACGCTGGTAGGAGCGTACCACGAACAGGGAGTAGTCGATGCCCGTGCCCAGGACGATGACCGCCAGGATCAGGGCCGGGATATCCAGGGGCCGGCCCAGCAGGGAGAGGGTGCCCAGCGAGCAGACCATGGCAAACAGGACCGGCGCCAAGGCCATGAGGGTCAAGCCCACATCCAGGAAGAAGACCAACAGCAGGATCGCCACGGCCGCGCCGATGATAGCCAACAGCTTGACGAAGGTGTCGAACAGCAAATGCCCCAACCGTTTGGAAAACAGGTTGGGATCGAAGATCCGCGCCGTGTCGCGGTAGCGATCGTAAAAGCCGCTGTCCGTGTACGCCCGCGGCAGGATCAGGCCGGCGAACTGGCGCCAGGGTGCGTCGCCACGGCCTTCGGCGACGCCCACCAGAGGCCTGAAGGCTGCGGGGATGCCGGGCGCGGGCAGCCGCGCTTCGGACGGGTCCAGAAGCGCAAAGAAAGGGTCGAAGGCCTGGGGCGTAAAGCCGGCTTGAATGCCGGCCGAAGACAAAGTCTGTTTCAGTTCGGCCACCCGGGGCGCCGTCCAGAACTCTTTCCAGGCGGCCAAGTTGGCGGCGCTGCGTTCGCTGCCCGGGAAGATCATGGAGGGCAGAAAGGCCTGGGCCAGCAGGGCCGGCTCCGGATCGGCCTCCAACTGGACCAGGAGGCGATCGTTGGCGTCCTGCAGGGCCGCCAGGGAGTCGGCTTCGGTCATCAGGAAGATCTTGCTGAAGATCTCTCCCCAGGTGGCCGTCAGCTTGGCTTCCGCCGCCCTCGTGGCCTGGCTGACGGTGTTCATGGCGCTGAGGTTGACGTCGAAATTGGGTTTGGCGAAGAGGAGCAGTCCGCCGAAGAGCAGCAGGGCGATGACGGCGCCGGTTTTGCCGAAAGAGAAGAGGCGGTCGGCCACCCGCGGCAGCGGCAGGCCGCGTTCCCGCGAGGCCGGCAGCGACGGGAAGATCAGCGGAAAGATCGTATGGACGAATAGAAAAGCGAAGCAACTGCCCAGGGCGGAAAACAATCCCAACTGCCGGAAGATGGGAAAGTCGCTCAGCATCAAGGCCGTCAGTGCGCCCACGGTGGTCAGCTCGGCCAGCAACCCCACGGACCAGATCTCGTGGGCCGCCTCCTTGCCGAAGGTCTCCTGGGGCCGGTCGAGAAACAGCAGGTAGGCGATGCCCTGGTCCACGGCAATGGAGATGATAGCGCCGCCGAAGCCCAGCACCAGGATCGAGATGGAGGGCCGCAACAGGGCGAAGACAAAGAAGGCGACCATGGTGCCCACCAGGGCCGGCACCAGGGAGAGCAATCCGATCCAGGGCCGGGGAAAGGCCAGCAGTAGCAGTAAAGCGATGCCCAGGGTCGAGAAGAAAACCGCTTTTTGCACGTCGGCCCGCACGATGACTTCGTTGTCCAGGGCCGCGCGGTAAGCGCCCACGGGGGTCAAGCGCACCGCCAGGCCCTGGCCGGCAAAGCGCGCGCGAAAGTCTTCGCCCAGTTGCTCCAGATAAGCGGCCAGTTGACGGGCGGAGGCGCCGTCGGTGCCGGACACCTTGGGAACGGCGGTCAACAGGACGTGGCGACCGTCGCTGGAAAGCAGATGGCCCTTATAAATCCGAGCCGATTGGGTGGGGGCCAGGTTGATCATGCGGGCCAGAACCAGATCCTTGAGCCCCAGCGGGTCCAGGGCCAGCAGGCCGGCCTGGCCGATGCCGTCCATTTGCAGCAATCCCTGCTGCAGCGCGTCCACGCGCCGGGCCACCTTCCGCGGTTCGAGCAGCGGCCGGACCCGTTCTTCCAGCTCCCTGCGGGTGAAGAGCATTGGCAGGCGCTCGGCCACGCTCTGGGCCAACTGGGGCAAGACCTTGGCCACATCTTCCATGCCCACGCTCTTGAACAGGCCGCTGGCGCGCAATTCTGCTTCCACGGCCAGGGCGCAGGCCACCAGGTCGTCCGCATGGCCCTTCGCCAGCTCCAGGTCGATGGTCAACTGATCCTGGTAGGGGTGATGCTTGAAGATGTACATGGCATCCTGGATCACCGGATCGTCCTGGGGCAAGGAGGAGACGATGTCGGTATCGATGCGGATCAGGTGCCAGCCCGCGGCAAAGAGGCCGGCGGCGATGGCCAGGACGAAGAAGAGCAGCGGCAGGTTGGTGGTGCGGTCCGATTGCATGGGCATCCGTTTCATTTAGGGAAAGACCAGCCACAGCAGTACCGCCAGGCCCACGATGTGCAGGATCACCAGCGGGGTCCGGCGGCGGTGCCAGAACTCGTTGAACTTCTGGATGCGCCGCAGCCCGCCGCACCAGCGCCGGAAGCGGTCCAGGCGGCGCAGGCGGTAGTTGTCCGAGGCGGCGTTGCTCTGGAAAGCGAACATGGGGTAGCAGCCATAGAAACCCTGGTTCAGGCGGGCCATCACCGCATCGATGGGCAGGCCGCGCCAAGGGTGTTGGGTCAGGGTTTCGGCGCACGGCCGGTTCACGGCATAGGCGTGGGTCAGGCAGCCGTAAGAGATCGCCCGCACCGCCGGCGAAGCCGTGGCCCGACTGCCCTTGACAAGGCAGCCCAGGAAAAGGATTTGCCAATCGGGCTGCCCGTCCAGAAACGCCAGGGCCGCGGCGAAGCGTTGGGGATCGAAGCCTTCGAAGAGCACATCGTCTTCGAAGATCAGCAGCCGGCGGGCGCCCTCGGCAAGCCCCCGGCGCAAGCAGGCCAGGTGGGATTCGTAGATGCCCTGCTCGCAATCCGTGGGGTGGCGGTCGGCAACGTAAAATATCACGCGGCCGGTCAATCCCACCCGGGCGAACTGGGCCTCGGCCTGGACGCGGCGGTCGGGCCGCTCCTTGAGGGTGATGCAGAAGATCCGGTCGAAGAACGACCAGGGGTCGGCGCCGGGCGCCGGTTGCATTTGAACACGATCCGTCATCTTGGATAGACCTTGATTGTCCCCTGCCGGTCGGCTATGGTTTCGGCCCATGACCGCCGATCATTCAACGTTTTCCTTCACACCCATCCAGTGGCTGGTCGCCAGAATCGCCGCCACGCGCTTCGTGCGCCAGGCCCTGGCGGATAATGCCGACCTGAGCGCCTTCAAAGGCAAACCGTCCCTTAAAGTGATTCTGGGGGTTACGGCCATCATCATCAGCTACATCATCGGCTGGCCGGCCGTGGCGTTGCTGGGATTCCTGGCGGCCTACTATGGACGGCCGGCCATCGTCGTGGTGGGCGGCCCGCTGATCTACGGTCTGTCCCACCTGGTGTTCCTGCTGGGCATGTACCTGGCCGGCGCCCAATATAGTTGGATCTTCCTGCGCTGGCTGACCCGGGTGACCATGCTCAAACTGCTCAAACGCTATCCTGCCGCCGCGCCGCCCGTGGAGTAATCTTTCCGCGGCATCATTCACCAGGCCTATCCTGCTTTTCATCGACCCTTGGCGCCCGCTGCATGCGCCACCAGGCTTGGATATTGCCCCGATGGAACCAGACGATGGCCGCCACCGTGACGAGCAGGGCAAACTGGGCCGCAGGCGCGCCGCGCCAGTGGACCAGGCCGAAGCCGGCCAGGGTGGCCAGGATGCCGAAAGAGCCCCAAAACGGGGCGCGGGTCAGTCCGAACAACAGCCCATAGGCCGCCACGGCCAGCGCCGCACCCAGGGGCAGCAGCAAAAGATAGAACCCCAGAAAGTTGGCCACCCCCTTGCCACCCCGCCAGCCGTGAAAGCAGGGAAAGCGATTGCCCAGGATCAGGGCCAGCCCGGCCCACGGCACCAGCGCAACATCCCACAACTGCACGGCCAGCAAGGCCACGCCCATGGCCCGGCCGGCATCCAGCAGCAGCACCAGCAAAGCCAGGGGCCAGCCGGCCTGGCGATAGACATTGGTGACGCCGGGATTGCCGCTGAAATGCGCGCGCGGATCTTCTCTGCCCAGCAGGCCGAAGAGTACGATGGAGAAATTGATCGACCCGGCCAGGTAAGCGGCCAGCAGGCCGAAGAAAAAACGCGCCACCATCGTCATCTCCCGTTTCCATCAAGGGCCTTTGGTTCCGCCGGATCCTATACCGGATAGAGCACTGTGATCAAATGATCTTCCAGCTCGGCGTGGCGCGCCGCCACCGCCGGGCCGGCCTCGATTTCCACACGACTCTGCTCCAGGCCAATCTCCAGTACGCGCACCCGGGCCCAGGCATCGGCCAGGTGGATATTGAGCATCTTGGCCGCCGCCTCCTTGACCGTCCACACCCGCGTGGCGGCTGCCGCCGGGCCCAGGGGCGAAGGCTTCACCAGCATCTGCTCGGCGGCATGGGCGAAGATATGCAGGCTTTTCAAAATGCGATCCGCCATGCGCTCCACATCCACGCCGATGGGCCCGTTGGCGGCCACTGCCAGGGTGAAGCGCCGGTCGTGGGCCACGCTGCAATGAAAGCGCGAAGCGCCGGCGATGGGCCGGATGCCATCGTCGGCCAGGGTGTGGATCTGCGCCGCCGGCGTTCGGCCCTGGTCGCCCGTCAGCTCGCGGAAAAGCCGCTTGCAGGCCAGGCGGGACGAGTAAAAATCGGTGCGGCGCTTGGGGCTCATCTTGACCGTACGCCGCCGTTCCGTATCGGAAAGGCATCGCTCGGCAAAGGGCATCAGGGTGGCGCGCTCGATGAGGACCGTGGCCGTGCATGCGGCCGCGAGGGTTTCGAGGCCGCCTTGCCCGTGGCCGGCACGGACCCAGTCCGGTGGCACCAGCGTTCCGCCGCTGACATCGCGCATGCGCACGCCATGGAGGATTTCGAAAAGCTCTCCCTGGAGATCCACGATCCAGATCTCGAAGATCAACACCCCCTCATCCTGCCCCAAAGGGAAAATCCGGCCCACGTAAGTCTCTCCGGGCCGCGTGGGCCGCACGATCACGCGCTGATCGAAACCCACGGGAAAGGCCACGATCCCGGCCTGGCGCTGGCTCCAGACACAGGCGGCATGCAGGGCGGCATCCAGGACCCGGGGCGCGCCCAGGGGCGCGTCGGGCGGGTCGTCGCCGGGGGCATCGATGACCGCCAGGGCCCCTTCGGCCGTGACCAACAATGGCCGGGAAATGGTCTGAAAAGCGGTACCGAAAGGAACCAGGTCGCGATAAAGGGCTTCGGGATCGACGGTGAAGCAGCGGCCGGCCAGGGCCGCGGCCAGATCCAGGGCCGCCGGGGGCGACAGCGCTTCCATGGGCTGGAACTCCACCTGTGCATGGATCTTGGCGCGGGTCATCTGGGACGATTTGGCCTGGGTTTTGGTGAGCAGGGCCGTGCGCAGGGCGCCGTCGGGCTGCATGCGCAGCTCGCACCAGGCCGCGATGGATTCGCCGGCCGGCGGCAACTCCAGGAATTTGTCAAAGACGGCGTTGCGCAGTCGATGGACGCACAGGCCCGGTTTCAGCGCTTGGGCCCAGCCGGCCAGCAGTTGCAAGGCCTCCACGGCAGGCAACACGGCCCGCCCCTGGAAGTGGTGATCGACCCAGTGGGGCGCAACCGAAATGGTGACGGCCAGCCGGCCGTCGGGGCCTATTTGGGAAAGATCGCCCATAGGTGCAACGTCTTCTCGTCGATGCCCACGGGCGTGCCCTTGGCGTTCACCGCGCAGTGCCGGGTAAAACCGGTGCAGACCAGGTCGCCGCTGGGCACGTGGGTGATCACATAGTCGAACTGCAATTTGACCCGCTCCAACGTGCCGGGCCGGGTGTGGATATGCATGGCGTCGTCGTAGTGCAGCGGACGGAAGTACGAAAGGGCCGTGGCGATGATGGGGTAGACAAAGCCGCTCGCTTCGATCTCCTTGTAGGCATAGGCCGCGTCGCGCATGAGCGAGGCCCGGCCGAACTCGAAGTAGCGCAGGTAGTTGGAGTGGTAGACCACCTGGGAACGGTCGGTATCGACGTACAGCGTGCGCAGATCGCAACGGTGCCACACTAGACCGCTGGTCCGGTCGCGCACATAGGCGCCCTCGCCATTGCCATCGAGGGGTTGGGGCCGGAAAGGTTTGGGTCGCACGCTACACTCCTCTGAAGACAATACAGCAGTTGGTGCCGCCGAAGCCGAAGGCGTTGGAGAGCAGGAATTCGTGGGCGTGGCGCCGGGCCTGGTGGGGCACCACATCGATATCGTCGAAGGCCGGGTCGGGCCGGTGGTTGACCGTGGGCAGCACCAGCCCCTGGTGCATGGCCTCGATGCCCAGCACGGCCTCGATGCCCGCTGCGGCCCCCAGGGTGTGGCCGATCTGGGATTTGTTGGCGGAAATCGGAATCTTGCCCAGGGCGGAACCGAAGACGGCCCGCAGGCAGGCCACCTCCACGGCATCGCCCTTGAGGGTGGAGGTGCCGTGGGCGTTGATGGCTTCGATATCTTCGGGGGCCAGGCCGGCATCGGCGATGGCCTCGCGGATGGCCCGCACGATGGTCTCCTCGTGGGGCAAGGTAAAGTGATGGGCGTCCGAGCTCCAGCCGATGCCCAGCACTTCGGCCCGGGGCTTGAGCCCCAGGTCGGCCACCATCTCGTCGGCGGCCAGCACCAGCACCCCGCCGCCCTCGGCCAGCACGAAACCTTTGCGGTCGATGCTGAAGGGCCGCGAAGCCTGGGTGGGGTCGTCGTAGGCCCGGTCGCCGGGCTCCACCTTGATGGTGGCCCACATGTTGGCGAACCCCTGGATGATCTCCGGCAGGATGCAGGTCTCCACCCCGCCGGCGATGACGAAATCGCAGTCCCCGTCCCGGATCATGCGGCTGCCGATGGCGATGGCGTGATTGCCCGAAGCGCAGGCCCCCTGGGGCGAGAAGATCGGCCCGGTAAAGCCGATCAGCATGCCGGCCTTGCCCGCCGGCAGGTTGGCGCACAGGTTGGGCAGCAGATAGGGGCTGACCTTGGTGGGTCCCTTCTGGGTGTAATTCTCCACGGCGATGCGCATGGCATCGCTGCCGTTGAGGGCCGAGCCCACCAGGCAGGCGGTGCGCGGCGCGGTGCGGGTGTCCATGACCAGACCGGCATGGGCCAGGGCGCGCCGGCACAGGGCCATGGTCAGGAAGACAAAATCGGCATTCCAGTTATAAGCATCCTTGCGGTCCACGAATTCCAGGGCTTGGGGCTGCCAGTCGGGAATCTCACCCACCACATTGCTGCGCGAAGCAGTGGCACAGCGCGTCACCCGGCGAAAGCCGGCTTCGCCGGCCACGGCGCGCTGCCAGGTACTCGCAAGGGTCGAGCCCAGCGGAGTGGCTACATCGTAGCCGACGACATATACTTTTCTATTCAGAGGCGCTCTCATGGCAAATCCGTTTTATCCTTCGATCACTTCAACCGCTCAAAGACGATGCAGGTATTGCAGCCCCCGAACCCGAACGCATTCTTGAGCACAAAGCGCTGATTCAGCTTGCGGCTGCCTTCGGCCACGCAGTCCAGGGGGATCTCCGGGTCGGGACGGTAGTTAATGGTAGGCGGCAGCATTCCGGCCAGCATCCCCTCGAAGGCAAAGATCGATTCGATGGCGCTGGAGGCGCCCATGGCATGCCCCATGAGCGACTTGTTGGCCGTCACCGGTGCAAGTCTGGGGCCGAATACTTCCCGCAGGGCGTCGACCTCCACCTTGTCGCCCACGCGTGTGCCCGCGGCATGGGCATTGACCGCATCCACGTCTCCGGGGGAGATGCCCGCCTGATGGATGCTCTCCTGGATGCAGCGCCGCACCGTCTCAAGATGGGGCGCCACGAAGTGATGGGCGTCCGAGGTCATGCTCCAACCGGCCACGGCAATGGCATAAGCCAAGCCATGGGCCCGGGCGAATTCCTCGCTGGCCAGCACGATGCAGCCGGCTCCTTCGGAGATCACGAATCCGCGGCGGTGCGCGGCAAACGGCCGGCTGACAGTCTCGGGCGCCTCTTCGGGTTGGCCCTCCTTGGGCACGAAAGCGCCGCCCATGGTGGCGAAACCGGCCACGATGGGCGCCACCAGGGCGAAATCCACGGCGCCGCACAGCACCACGTCGGCCCGGTTTTGCGCCAGCAGCAGGGCCCCCATGGTCAGGGAGGAGGCCCCCGTGGCGCAGGCCGTGATGGTGCTCACGATGGGTCCGGTGGCACCGGTGTGCATGGAGACCTTGCCGCTGACCATGTTGATGCAGGCGTTGGGATTGGCGCAGGGCAGCGGCAGCATCCCCCCGGCGGTCAGCTTGCGGTCGGCGGTCAGCACCGCATCCAGACCACCCACGGCCGAGCTGTAGGTGACGGCCACGCGTGGCGCCAGCTCCGGCGTGATCGCAAGCCCGGCACGGGCCAGGGCCCGCTCCACCGTGAGCAGGGCGTACTTGAAGATCGGCGAGGGCCAGCGCGCCTGCTCCCGGGGCTTGAGAAAATCGTAGGGCAGGTGATCGATATCCGGCACCTGGCCGGCGATCTTCACCGGGAAGTCCGCATCGGTCGCAAAGCGGGTCAGGCGCCCCACCCCGCTCTCGCCCCCCAGGGCGCGACGCCACTGCTCCGCAAGGTCGAGACCCAGGGGGGAGACGGCGTCGTAGCCGAGGATGACGGGGCGGTTGATCTTCATTTACGGTTATGTCCTACCACGGAAGAAATTGATACAGCTTGGCGAACATCTCGTAGACTTCGATCCAGCCCTGCAAATCCTTGGCCGAAGTCATATGGGCGCGCTTGTTGACCATCACCCAGCTCATGTGGGCCGCGCCGTCCTTGCAGGTCGAGCAATCCCGCGTCTCGGAAGTGCAGCAGCGATGCATGGTCTTCAGATCCGAGGCCCAGCGGATGAAGTTGGTCAGGCGCTTGGGCGCCGGGTCGCGCCGGTCCAGGGGCTGGGTCACCGACGGACACTCCATCCAGCCGAAAGGCCGGCCCATCATCTTCCCGGTGGTGATGATCTCGTGGTAGTACTTGGAGCTGATCACCGTCCGGGGGTAGGCGTCCAGCATGGCGTCCATTTCCGCGCGGATGGCAGCCAGCTCTTCGGGTTTCCAACTGAAGCCCGAGACCCCCTCGTCGTTGGAGAGCAGTTGCATGTGCACCTTCAGGCCGGCCTCATGGATCTTGCGGATGATGCGCTCGGTCTTGCCGATCTGCTTGGGGGTGATGGTGTAAAGGTAGTAGGTGTTGGGGTCGCCGGCGTAATGCTTGCTGGAGATGGAAAAGGTGTCCTTGCCGCGCAGCACGCGCTCATCCTCTTCGTCGCCCCACAGGGAGATGCCGAGCATCAGGTTCGGGAAGCGATCCCGGGGCACCTTGATCAGACCGTTGGTGGCGCAGAAGGTGGGCAGCCGCTTGTAGAAAGCCTCCACGCGGTCGAAGCACAGGGTGGGCTCGCCGCCGATGAGGATGGCCAGGTTGACGCCCCGTTCCATCTCCCGATCGATGAAGGCTTCCCACCGGCCCAGATCGCTTTCTTCGGGGGCGGCCTTGTGTTCGTCCGAAGAGAAGAAGAAGCATCCCTTGCAGCGCAGGTTACAGCGATTGGTCACATCGTAAATCGAACTGCGGATGTTCAGTTTGGAGATCTTCTTGTAGCGTTCGTACCAATGGTCATCCAGCAGCGAACTGACGGTCTTCATCAGGAACTCCTCGGCGTTAGCAAAGATCGAATCCCGGCGGCGGCACCGGCTTGGCGCACAGATTGGCCCCCTTGGCGTAATCCACGACCCACACGGCCAGATAGGTATCGACGTAGTCCAGCCAGGAGGTGAAGGTGTCGGGGTCCACGGCGTGGCGGAAGAGACGCGCCGTGACCACCGCGCTGCCGGATGCGTAGTGGCGGCAGTCGGCGCAGTCGGTGTCGGGCACGCAGCAGGCCGCCTCCCGGTCCCAGTTCAAATCGGTGCGGTACTGGCGGAACGAGCGCCCCAATCCCAGGTCCGTGGAAGGGTTGCGCCGGGGATAGGCGCAGCCGAACAGGTCGTGCAGCCCCAGGCGATGGGTGTGGGCCACGGCATTGTAGGTGGAGAAAAGCACATTGTGGGGATAGCGTGCCAGCAGATCGAGCATGGCCCGGCGAGTAGCGGCCAGGGAGTCGGGCGTGTGGCGCAGGTCGCCGCTGTAGCCCACGGGCGCGGAGAACATGTTGAAGGTCAGCTTGCATCCCTGGCGCGCCAGGGTTTCGGCCACCTCCGCCGCTTCGGCGATGTTGTGGGGCGTGAAGGTGTAGACAAAGACCGCCCGGGAATCGCCCTGGTAGTTATCGATCTGCCGGGCCAGCATGTGCTTGGCCTTGCGGATGCGCAAGCTGGTCTCGTCGTTGCCCCAAACGGAGATGTGAATCCTATAGCCCACGCTCTCGGGAATGCGTTGAATCCCATTGGTGGCAATGGCGCCGAGGTTCATCTCCTGGTAGCAAACCTGCAGCAGATCGGGCACCAGCGAGGGCTCGGCGCCGGCCAGCACCACGTAGGTGATGCCGCGCTCGCGCTCTGCGCGCATCAAGGCGCGCCAGGCCTCGGGATCGCCGGTTTCCGCGGCGTGCTGCTTATCACCTTCGAAGAAATAACACCCTTCGCAGCGGATGTTGCAGCGGCGGGTCATGTCGTAGGTGGATTCACGCAGGAAGAAATAGCGCCGCACGCGCTCCCAACGCTCCTTGACCGCCGGGTCGGCGATCAGTTCGGCGAACTTCCACTCTTTCATCGTCGCTTTCACCCTCTGGCCGCCAGCTTGCGGTGAATGTACTCCGAGATCAGCCGCAGGGTGGTCAGTTTGGGGTAGTCGTCTTCGTCGATGCGCACGGCGTATTTGTCCCGCAACACCAGGGCCACGGTGGCCAGGTCCATGCTGTCGATGCCCACCTCATCCACCAGATCGATATCGGGCTCGAAGGTCTCGGGCGTCACATCTTCCAGCTTGAGCTCTTCGATCATGATCGCCGCGATGTTGAGAATCATCTGGTCCAGTTCGATTGCCACCGTCATTCTATGTCTCTCCTTATCCGATTGCGCAGAGTTTTTTCCGCTTTTAACCTTCTTTTTTCACGATCATCGTCCCGCTGCAAACCACTTCTTCCTGCTTGGTAATGCGAAAGGTGTAGGCCCCGTCGCGGTTGGGCCGCGGTTCGGCCCACACGCGCAGATGATCCTCGGGCAGGATCATCTGCTTGAAACGCACCCGGCTGACCTCCAGAACGCGCGCCGGAACGCCCTGGGTCCCCTGGATCAGATCGAAGACCATGGCCAACTGGGCAATGCCCGGCAGCACCGGATGGCCGGGGAAATGGCCGTCGAACCAGCGCGATTCGGCCGGTACCCGCACCTCGGCCCCCAGGAGGCCATCGCTTTGTCGTCTGTTTTGCAGGTCGTACCACATGGGGCTTTTGCTTGTAAATCCTTCCTTGGCCTCAACGCACCAGATATTCCCACAAGGGCCCGCTGCGGCCGCGCCGGTACATGCGCCGCATGATCCGCACCGCCGCTTCGCCCCCCGACCCATGGACCCAATTGTCCCGGCCCCGGGCGTATTCGTCCAGGCGCTGGGAGATGGTGGACAGGCTGATGCCGGGGGGCTGGTAGAAGACCGGGGCCACGATGCTTTGGGAGGCCGTGATCTGACCTTGCCGCAAGGCGATGTCATAAAGGCCGGTATGCGGATAAATGCGCATACCGCCAAAGAGAAATAGAACGGTTCTTTCGAGCTTGTCAATATGTGCACAAGAGTCTGCCAGGGTCTCCTCGGTCTCCCCCGGTCCGCCGAACAGAAAGTAGTGGGCCACGTGCAGCCCGGCCGCCACGACCGACGCATGGGCCGCCAGCACCTGTTGCCGCCGGAAGGGTTTGCCGTAAGCCTCCAGCACCGCATCGTTCAGGGACTCGGTACCGAACTCCACATGCTTGAGCCCGCAGGCCGCCATGGTCTGGAAATAGTCGTCCGGCAGGGCAATGGGCGCGAAAAAGGCGCCCCAGGGGATGGCCAGGCCCTGCTGTTGGAAGGCGCGGGCCACGGCCAGGCTGTGCTCGATGTCGGCGTTGAAGGCCGAATCGGTAATAAACAGGTAGCGCGCCCCGGCCGCCTGGAGCCGCAGGGCCATGGCCGCCACCTGCTCGGCCGGCACGCGGCGCATGCTCCGGCCTTCGATGTGCGGATAGCTGCAATAGACGCAGCGGAAGGGGCAGCCGCGCTTGGTCTGGAGGTTGAGCATGCCGCCGTTTTGCAGATAAAAATCCAGGTGCGCAGCCTGGGGGTCGAAGCGGCGCGCGACTTCCCGGGACCAGGGTTCCGGCGCGGATTCGACCGAAGTACCGCCCTTGCCCCTCCCCACCTTCACCCCCGGCAGCCCGCCGGGGTCCTGACCGGCGGCCAAGGCCTGAAGCAGCGGTGCCAGGCGCTCGCCTTCGCCCACGATGCCGTAATCGGCCGCCAGCAAGGCCATGGTCTCATCCGGAAAAATGGTGAAACCGCTGCCCCCCAGCACGATGGGCGCGTCGCTGCAACGGCGCATGCGCAGGACCAATTGGCGGTGCCCGTCCATGAACCCCTTGGGGTCGCGGCTGTCGGTGTTGTCCACGTTGCGCAGGGAGAGGCCGATCACTTCCGGCCCGAAGGCCTGAATGGCCTGCTCCAAGGCGTTCGCCTCGGTCAGGCAGTTCAGGTCCAGGCAGCGCACCGCGTGGCGGTCGGCAATGGCGCCGGCCACGTAATCCAGTCCCAGGGGATAGACCGGAAACGGTTCCTGCACCGTATTGGCGGAGACCAGCAGCACTTTCATGGCAACGCGATCCTCACGGCCGACAGATAGGGGCCCAGGCCCAGGAGCAGCACCCCTTTGCCCTCCAGCGGGCATTCGACACCCCCGGCCAGGGCGGCCGGCACAGCTTGGCCTTGAACCATGCGCAGGGCCAGCACGGCGGCCACGGCCGAGGCGGCGCCGAATTGGCCGACGGCCCGCCGGTAGTCGATCACCGGGCCGTCAAAGCCACTGGCGGCCGCGAAGGCGGCCAGATCCCGGGCCGCTTGCGCCGCATGGGCCGCGGGGATGCCGGCTAAAACAGCCCCGCAGGTCTCCCGAATTGCCCGCGCCCCGCCCAGGCTCTCTATTAAATGATGCACGGCCTCCGGGCCGGTATCGTGCCCATAGGCCAGCAGGCTGAGGGTGGGTCCCGGCGCCCCGCCGCGCCGCAGCAGCAAGGCGCCGCCGCCATCGGCCAGGGGGGCGTTGCGCACGGAAGGGTCCAGCAAGGGCGCCAAGACCGGCTGGGCCTCGTCCACGCCCACCACCAGAATGGATTGGCCCGGATCGTCGGTCAGCAGATCGGCGGCCAGCAAGGCCTGCTCGAACGAGGCGTCGCCCCCCGAGGTAGTGACGTTGGCCCCCCGGGCCCCCAGGTGCATGGCGATCTGGCCGGCGGGCGCGTTGTGCACCGAGCCGATGAAATCGGTGGGCGAGGGAAACTGTTGACCGGTTTCAAAGAGGCGCTGGAGAAAATCGTGGGTCTCGGAGAGCGCGCCCCAGGCCGTGCCCAGGCTGATGGCGGCCGGCAACCCCTCGGGGGCCACCCCCTGGCAGGCCTGGGCCGCCAGGGCCAGGGCCAGCTTGGGCAGCCGCTTGAGCCGCCGGAGGGTGCGCGGCGGCAACCCCTGGCACAGGGTCGTTTCGTCCAGGCAGCCGGCACAATCCCCGCCAGCGGCAAAACGCTCCCAGGTGGCCTGGTCGTGACCAACGCCGGTGAGCCCGGCCGCGGCCGCGATGGTCAGCGGGGGTCGTGCGGCGGTGGAGCTTTTCGCCCGAGTCCGGTCTTTACCGATCACCAGGGCCGCATTGTTGCCGCCAAACCCGAAGGAGTTGGAGAGCACGGTGGCGATGGGCGTCCGCAGGGGCACCGTCAGCGGATTCAGCTTCAGTTGCGCATCGACGTTCGTCAGCCCCGTATTGGCCGGGGCCAGCCCATGGGACACGGCCAGGGCGGCCACCACGGCTTCGAGGGCGCCGGCCGCGGCCAGGCTGTGGCCAGTGGCCCCTTTGATGGACGAGAGCGGCGGCGGGCGCTCCCCAAAAAGGGCGCTGACGGCCCGGGCCTCGGCCAGGTCGTTGTCCAGGGTGCCGGTGCCGTGCAAATTGATGTAGTCGATCTCGCCGGCCGCCAACCCGGCATCGGCCAGGGCGGCCTGCATGGCGGCCAATGCCCCCCGGCCTTCGGGATGGGGTGTGGTGGCGTGATGGGCGTCGCACGACAACCCTGCGCCCAGCAGTTGCGGCGCACCGGCGGCCTGGGCTTCGCTGGTCAACAGCAGCATCCCCGCCCCCTCGGCCACCGACATGCCGCGCCGTTCCCGGTCCAGGGGGCGCGCCCCGAGAGGATCGATGAGTTGCAGGGCTTTGAAGCCGAAGTAGGTCAGGCGGCAGAGGCTGTCGGCGCCGCCGGCCAATACCCGCCGGGCCAAGCCGCGGCGCAGCAGCGCCATGGCCAGGGCGATGGCCACCGCGCCCGACGAGCAGGCCGTGGAAACCGTGATCAGCGGGCCGCGGCATGCGCAGCGCCGGGCCAACACCTCGGCGATGGTGCCCAAACCATGATAGCGAAAAGCAGCCGGGTCGGTGGCGCCACTTTGCAGAAGGGCTTCGGTCGTCAGAATGCCGCCGGTGGTGGTGCCCAGCACGATGGCATCCAGGGGCCGGGGATCTTCGGCCATAGTTTGGTCGGCGGCCAGGCCGGCCAGGCGATGGGTGCGCGGCAAGGGATCGCCCGCGTCGTCCTCCAGATCCACCTGACCCACGGGCAGGGCCGCTTCGGACGCTACCGGAAACAGGTCCAAAGGCCCCAGGCCGCACCGGTCGTGCAACAGGGCTTGCAGCATCCCGTCCGTGCCGCGCGCAAGGGCGCTGACCGCGCCCAGGCCCGCGATGTAAATCGGAACTTCGCTCAATTGGCGAGCCCCGGAGATTTTTCCTGGATATAGGCGGCCAGGGTCCGCAGGGAGGCGAAGACTTTGGCCCCCAGCTCTTTGTTGTCGATCACCACCCCGTAATCCTTTTCGATCATGATGACCATTTCCAATACATCGATGGAATCGATGCCCAATTCGCCGCCCACCAACTGCCCGTCCAATGGGATATCGGCGGGCGTAACATCCGGCAGGTTGAGGATCTCCACGATCTTGACGCGCAATGCTTCGATGAGTTTGTCCATATCCATGAGATGACCGGTCGCGCCTTTCTTTTGAATCCGCGTTTACAGCTATGGCTGTTTATAGTACCATCCGCCCCGATGCAAGCGAACCGGAAGGTTGGCAATTTCTACCCGGAACAGGCCGGTTTTTCAATGATTTTATGCCGGCCCAGGCAAGGAAGCAGCGCGTGGATCTGGAAACCCTCGTGCCCCATCGCGACGGCATGCTGCTCGTTTCCGAAATCGTCTCCTTCGACGATGGCGGGGCGGTCACCCGCGCCGTAGTGAATGCACGCTGGCCCCTGACCGGCCCCGGAGGCGCCGACCCGCTGGTGCTCATCGAGCTGGTGGCCCAGACCGCGGCGGTCAACAACGGCTGGGAGATCATCCAGCGCCAGGGACCGGAGCGCGACCACCGCGGCTGGATCGTGGGCATCAAGAGCGCCCGGCTGCTGGTGGACCGCATCGCCCTGGGCACGACCTTGACCATCGCTTCGCGCAACCAGTTCGCCTATGAAAATTTCCGGGAGATCGCGGGCACGGTGAAAATCGAAAACGAGGTAGTTGCCGAAGTAACTCTTCAGCTCATGCAGGCGGAACCATCATGAACAATACTTCCCAAATGCCGGCGGCCCTGGTCACCGGCGGCAGCAAAGGCATCGGCCGGGCCATCTGCGTGGAACTGGCCCGCAGCGGATACGCGGTGATCGTCAATTATCTTTCGGATGAAGCCGGCGCCCGGGAGACCCTGGCCCTGGTGGAACAGCAGGGCGGCCAGGGCATCTGCCTGGGCTTCGATGTCTCCGATTACGCGGCCACCCAGCAGGCCATGGAGAAGATCTTCGGCGCCTACCCGGCGCTGGAGGTGCTGGTCAACAATGCCGGGCGCATCGCCGACGAACTGTTCGTCATGATGACCCCGGACAAGTGGCGCTC
This sequence comes from Desulfobacterales bacterium, assembly GCA_016218685.1. GTDB lineage: Bacteria > Desulfobacterota > Desulfobacteria > Desulfobacterales > Desulfosarcinaceae > Desulfatitalea. The sequence goes on from JACRDD010000045.1 coordinate 60,683, forward strand.
GGTGGTGGATGTCACCCTGCAGGGCTTTTACAACGTAACCCGGCCGGTGCTGGAAAAGATGGTCGTGCGGAAAAAGGGCTCGGTGGTCTCCATCGCCTCGGTGGCCGGCATCATGGGCAATCGCGGCCAGGCCAACTACGCCGCCGCCAAGGCCGGCCTGATCGGCGCCAGCCGCTCGGTGGCCTCGGAAGTGGCCCGCCTGGGCATCCGGGTGAACGTGGTGGCGCCGGGCCTGATCCAGACCGGCATGATCCACGACGCGCCGGTGCAGAAGATCAAGGGCCTGATCCCCATGGCCCGCCTGGGTGCCCCCGAGGAAGTGGCCCGGGTGGTGCGTTTTCTCTGCTCCGAGGATGCCAGCTATGTCACGGGCCAGGTGATATCCGTCAACGGAGGCATGTTCTGAGACCATTCAAACCCATCAAAGGATGGTGGCTCATACCCTTGCTGGCCCTTTTCTGCGTGGGCTGGGGAGATAGCTGGGAGACCCTGCGGACCACCGCCGCCAGCGTGACTTCGGTCCAGGCCGATTTCGTCCAGGAGAAGCATTTGCCCATCCTGGCCAAGCCGCTGGTCTCCCAAGGTGCCTTTTACTACCAGAAACCCGGCGCGTTGCGCTGGGAGTACCGTTCGCCGGTGCAGAGTATCATGCTCATGCACGACGGCCACACCCGCCGCTTCGTGGCCGGCCCCTCGGGTTGGACCGAAGAGCGCGGCGCCGGCCTGGAGGCCATGCAGGTGGTCATGGAAGAGATCAGCCAGTGGCTGGCCGGTAATTTCAGCGATAACCCCATGTTCGAAGCCAAGTTGGAGCCGGGACGGCGTATCCTCATGATTCCCAAGGAAGAGGCCATGCGTCAGGTGATCCAGCGCATCGAACTGAATCTGGCCGACCGGCCGGGGGTCATGCAGAGCGTGGTGATCTACGAGAGCGAGCAGGCCTTCACCCGCATGACCTTCGGCCACACGGTGCTCAACGCCAAGATCGACGAAGCCCTCTTCCGGAGCGCACCTTGAAACGGTTGTGCGTCATTCTCCTGCTGACCATTTTGTCGCCGGCCTGCGCCCGGCTGCCGGAAATCCGCGACGTTCAACCCGCAGCCGCCCAGCGCACGGCGGCCGAGTGCGCGGCCATCTTCCCGAAGGGGGTGTGGCAGTTCGCCCACGCCATCCAGTTCTTCCCGCCGGACGGATCGTCCAAGACCCTGGTGGGTATCGTTCGCCTTTCGTCCGAAGCAAAGCGCTTCGACTGCGTGATGATGACCATCGAAGGGCTGGTGCTCTTCGAAGCCGAATACGATGGCAGGATTAAGATCAAAAGGGCCATCGCCCCCCTGGACAAACCGGGGGTGGCCGAAGGCATGGTCGAAGATATCCGCCTGATCTTCTTCGCTCCGGAGCCATGGGGCGTGGAGACCGGATTCACGCCAGAGGGCGAAAGCATCTGCCGCTATCCCCTGCCCGACGGCGGCCGCGAAGAGATTTTACCGGGCGGGGACGGCGCCTGGGAGATTCGCCGCTACGCTCCGAACCACCGGCTGCTGCGCAGCGTCGCGCCCCTTGCGGGCGACAAGGTTCCCCTCGCCGGCATTCCCGCCCGGGTAGAACTCAAGGCCCCCGGCCTGGCCGGATACCGCCTGGTCATGCGCCTGGTAGAAGCCATTCCCATCGAACAGGAAAGCAAACCATGAAGCTGACGCTCATCTACCCCCGCTGGCCAAAACTGATGCGCCAGACCGAATTTCACCTGCCGCCCCACGGCCCGGTGGTCTTTGCCGCGGCCCTGCCGCCCGAGATCGCCGTCACCTTCGTGGACGAGAACCTGGAAGAGATCGATTTCGACGACCGGCCCGACGTGGTGGCCATCTCCATGATGCTCACTATCCAGGTTCGGCGCGGCTGGGAGATCGCCGACATTTTTCGCCGCAGGGGCGTGCCCGTGATCTTCGGCGGCATCGCCACCATGCTGCATGCCGAAGAGACCCAGGCCCACGCCGACGCCGTCTTTCTGGGCGAAGCCGAAGGCCGCATGGAAATGCTCTTCGACGACCTGCGCCGGGGGCAATTGAAGCCGGTGTACGACTTTATCCAAGATCCACCGCCCATCGAAACGGTCGGAACCGCCCGGCGCGACATCCTGCGCCGGGAGTTCTACAACTACAAGGGCGTGCAGATGGTGGACCTGGTGCACGCCTCCCGGGGCTGCCGCTACAACTGCTACCCCTGCTGCGTGGCCTACCTGGGCGGGCGCAAGTTCCGGCCCCGGCCCATCGAGCGCACCATTGCCGAGTTGGCCGCCATCGACAACAACCGGCTCTTCATCGTGGACAACTCCCTGGCCCAGGATACCCAGTGGGAGCTGGATCTCTTCCGGGAGATGATCCCCCTGAAGAAGAAGTGGTGCTGCCACCCCATCGAAGACAACCCCAAGGTGCTCGACCTGGCAGCCCAGGCCGGCGCCTGGTACGTCTACCAGGCCATCTTCGACACCTCGGACTACATCCGCGAACGCGTCAAGCGCTACCACGATCACGGCATCGGCGTGGAGGGCACCATCCTGCTCGGCCTGGACGAGCACAGCGAAGACGACATCAAGCGCCTGATCGATTTTCTGCTGAAGATCGAGCTGGACCTGGCCGAATTCACGGTGCTGACCCCCTTTCCCCACACCCAGGCCTGGGAGGCGCTGCACCGCGAAGGACGCATCTTCTCCTACGACTGGAACGACTACACCGCCGACCAAGTCGTCTTCCACCCCAAGCAGATGAGCGCCCAGCGCCTCCAGGAGCTGCTGGCTTACGCCTGGGACACCTTCTACCAGGATGAACCCCAGCCCATGAAAATGTCCAAACTCTTCGCCCAGGTGATCCGCAAGGAGATGGCCGACAACACCTATCGCCCGCGGCGGCGGGAGCTGCGCGATCAAGCTTTCGGAAAGCAAATTGCCCGAGAACACAAGCACAATCATCTGGAAAACCCTTTAACCTGACTGTGAATTTCAGTCGCAAAATATGACACTTGACGGTTTCGGCATGCTCATGAGTTGGTGTTTTCCAATTATTTTGGACAGCCGTGGTTTTTCGGGCCGGAATCTTGTTCAGTTGCCTGCAAAATTTTCACCGAGAATCCCCAAGGTGCCGTTGCCACTGGCCCTGCCTCCAAATCCGCTGGAAGAAGCCAGAGCATGGGCAAGGGGCGCCGTCAAAGCATGCGTCGATGCCTATACTACCACAACGACTCCAGCGCCTCATATCATGGAGGCGTCAACCCTTCACGGATAGCGAATTTAGTAAGTTCGGCAATGCTATTGATTTTAAGTTTTTGAATAATGCCGCGGCGGTAAGTTTCCACCGTTTTTGGGCTCAGGTGCAGATAAGTGGCGATATCCTTGGTCTTGATCCCTTCGGCAATGAGTTGAAGCACTTCGCGCTCCCGGTTTGAGAGTTCGTCCGACACTGTGATCGGTTTTTTCTCGATAAAGCCCAATAAGGTTTGCAATACGGTGGTTGCAATTTTCGGGCTCAGATAGGTGCCTCCCTGGCAAACCATATCAATGGCGCTTGCCAGTTCATGGAGCACGCAATCCTTGATGAGATAACCGGAGACTCCCGCTTTCAACATGCCCAGCACGTAGCGCGTGCCGGAGTACATCGATAGGGCGATGATTTTGGCCGAGGGCACTTCCGCTTTAATCTGCCGCGTCGCTTCGATCCCGTTCATATCCGGCATGCTGATGTCCATGATCACCACATCGGGCACGAGTTTTTTGGATAGTCCAAGGGCCGTGCGTCCGTTTTCGGCCTCGGCCACCACTTTCATTCTGGTCATGTCCTCCAATGCAGCGCAAATGCCTTGGCGGACGATCTTGTGATCATCGGCCAACAGTATTCTGATTTTTGCAATACTTTTGTGTTGGTCCATTTTCCAACCCTTCTCACCTTTTTCGACCTTATGGCAGCATCGTGGCTGGATGGTCACGGAACGGGGTTATGGGCCGATACCGCTTCCGGGTCCAATTCTTGTGAGCCACAAGGGATGGTTACGCTCACCGTGGTGCCCCGTTCCGGCATAGAATCAATCACCATACGGCCACCGGATAGATTCAATCGTTCATTGATGCTGAACAACCCAAACCCCGTGCTCTTCTCTTGCCCAGCGGACAGCCGCCGGGCGGGGTCAAATCCAATCCCATTGTCCGTGACGATCAAATGAACGCCGTCCGCCGAAAAGCTTAACGAAACGTCAATCGTGTTTGCGCGGGCGTGTTTGATAACGTTGATAATCAGTTCGCGAAATACCTGAAAACACAAAATGCTGGTTTTCTGGTCAATGGCCTGATCGGCGGCGTTGTCGGCAAAGAAAACCTTCAAGCCATGCTTTTCCTCGGTTTCATCGCAGAGCCAGCCAATCGCGGCGCCTAATCCAAAATGGTATAATATCGGCGGGCTAAGCTCGAACGTTAGGGTTCGGGCATCGTTGATGGCTTGCCCGATAACCGCCAATGTATCCTTCAGTTGGTTGACGTGATCGGCATTGGGTTTGTTGAGAATCTGCTCCAGCGCCATCTTTGCGGCGGTCAATCCATGACCGATCCGGTCGTGCAGGTCAGTCGCGATGCGGCGCCGCTCTCGCTCTTCTGTCATCATCAATTTCGAGTGAAGGCTTCTGAGCTTTTGAGATAAAGCCTTCAAATCCCGCTGATCTTTGACAACGTGTTCGTAAAGTGTGGCGTTTTCAAAAGAGATGGCGGCCTGGGAGGCGATCATTTTAATGAATTCGATGCGCTCTGCAGTGAAAACACCAGATGTAATCGTGTTCTCGAGATAGAGCAAGCCGACCAATCGGTCTTTGCGGATCAGCGGCAAACAAAGGATCGATTTGGGTGCATAAGGATCTTTGATGACTTTTTGAATATAGCCGATTTGGGTCTTGGCATCATCAATGGCCATCGGCATTCGGGTGCGCTTGACATAATATACCACCGATGCCATCAGGGCGTCTCCATGGGCCCGCATGGGCCCGCCTTTTGCTTCGAGATCTTTCGATTCACCGCCGCGGCGCTCCATCTCGACAAAAAGTTCATCCTGCTTATTGGAAATAAATACGGCCCGATTGGCCCCGGTATTCTCCAGAATGATCCCCATCAACTTGCGGAGCACTTGCCCGACCACGATCTCTTTCGACAAGGCCTGCAAAGTTTCCACAACATATTTGAGGTCGACATAGTCCAGCAGGGATGCCTGCGCGACGGCCGATAGATCGGCATATTTTTGGGTCATGTCCGCCGCCTTGGCGGCGGCGCCCCACAACGAGTAGTATTTTCGGGATTCGGTCAAGTATGAACGCGCGGCGATGGGATCGTTTAAAGTCTGCAAAAAAACCCCCGCGTGCTCACAAATCATGGCGACGATATGCGTAAAGCCTCCGGCCTTGGACAACTCGATGGCCCGCCGGTAGCCGCGCAGAGTTTTTTCGGGACGGCCGGCGAGCTTATCCTTCTCGGCCCGCATAAAATAAAACATGTGGGCGAAGTTGGCGGGTTGCATTCGGCTCCAGCGCTTTATTCGTTTCATGCCGGCGGCGATAATTCTTCGACATTGTTTGTGGCGTTTTGGGGCACCTTTCTCTTGAAGCATCCCCGTGGCTGCCAGGTAGGCATAGAAGTAGTACTCCGTCAGGATCAATGAACCTACGGGAAGATAGTCGAGGGCATTTATTTTCGTTTCAATATTTAAGGCTTCTTCCCACTGCTGGTAAAAAACATGGGTCTTCAGCCGCATAAGAAGCAGTGTAAAACAAATCACGGCATTGCCCGTTTCAATATTTTCTCGATAGGCCCTTTCCGGGTCATACATCTCGCCATGGAAGTTGATGGCAGCTCCGGTCCCGCCTTTCAAATCGATATAGAAGCGGGCAATTGCGGCATAATTGGCGTCGTGAATGGGAGATCGCGTGGCTTTGAGAAATGATTCGTAGCGTTGCCGATGGGCATAGATATCATCCAGATTGTCGCCTAAAAAAATCCGGACCATGAACATGTGAAAGAGACTATTACCGGCGTAATTGATATCGCCCACCTGAATGGCTAAGCGATAGGCTCGTTTTAAGGACTCCATGTTTTTGCGAGCCGGCTCGTACCAGTGCCGATTGAAAAAAGCCGTTACAAAGTAGCCGATGACTTGATATGGGGTGTGGGGATAACGTTTTTGCAGATGCATGCCGATTTTCGAATACATTCGACCCATGCCGATAAAACCGAAAACGGAACCAATCAGGGCTCCCAGGGAGATTAAACCGAAGGAGGCAGTTTCAAGGGGATAGCCTTTTCCGGTATCGCGAATACCTATCACCGCTCCGGTGGCGACTAGCCATAGGCACAATCGGGGATCGACATAAAAGGCCGGCAAACCAAAATTGGTCAAGAGTTTTAAAACCGCGTTGAGTTCCTCGTCCGGGTTGTTGTGTATCTCGGCCATGGCGGGAAATTTTTTAAAGCCCCATTGAAAACGCAGTTTAATCAACAGGGCCAAAAGCCTTAACTTGCTGGGCGACCGGGGCGGTTTTATGTGCAGAATTGCCAGCCCTTGGCGGCCCAGGCACAAGGCTTTTTGGATGTTGCCGGCGGCGGTGTGCAATACGACCATAAAATTATAGACATCGAGCTTGTTGGGTAAAGAGGCGGCATGATCCAGCAGCGTATTGAACAAACTTTCCGCGGCGTCGTACCGGGCCAGAACGAATTCACATTTGGCGAGCCCACAATATATGGAAAAGGTCAGTTCATACTCAGACTGCCAGCTATATTCGGGAAGCAGTTCCATAGCGGAGCGAAGATATGCCAAAGCCGGCTCGAAAGCCGCGGATGCCATGGCATTGCGGCCCGCCATCAATGTTAGACGGGCCAATTCGGTTTTTTTCTCCTGGGTGTCGACAAAAGAGGCGCCGCGGCCGAAATGGTAAACAGCCTCATAGACCTCTTTGCTCTTCAGTGCGGCAACGCCCCTGCGCACCATGGCTTGGCCGATTTCCCAGTGCAGGTGCCGCGACTTTTCTTCGGATAGGGTTCGATAAATGGCTTGCAGAATTTGATCGTGGGCGAATTCGAGACGACAGCAGTCGTCTTCGGTCTCGTCATTGTGCCCATGGTGTCCATTTTTTCCATCGACGGTTTTGTCTTCCGCCCGATCGCGCAAAAGCCCTTCATCCAACGCCGTTTGCAGAAGGCGCAAGAGCTCTCGTCGGTCACGCCGTAGGACCACGGACAACAGCGGTATATCCAGATGGTGGCCGGCGCAGGCCGCGGCTTGCAGCACTTCACGCACTGGGTCAGGAAGATTTTCGATCTTATAGGATAACAGAGTGGCGACGTTATCGGTGACCAGGGCAGTGGATACGCGCTTCAAATCGTATGTCCAGCCCCCCTGATCCAAATCATAATGAATCAGGCCATTGGACTGCAAGGAATTCATAAATTGCCAGATAAAAAAGGGATTACCGCCGGTTTTGCGATGGACCACTTTCGACAGCGACAGAGATTCGCGCGGGCTTTTGCTCAGGATTCCCGCCACCATTTGATTGGTTAGGGCGGCATGAAACGCCATGAGATGCACGGTTTCAATGGGAATGCCGGTTCGCAGCATTTTATCCTTGAAGATGGTCAACGCCGAGTTTGTATCGACGGTGTCATTGCGGTAGGCTCCCAAAATCAGCATATATGGGCGTTTTCTCGCCAGCATAAAGTTCAAAATCTGTTCAAGGGTTTCCCTATCGGCCCATTGCATGTCGTCCAGGAAAAGCACTAATGGATGCTTTTTGTCGATAAAGAGCGACCCGATTTTCTCCACGACCAGATTTATGCGCACGCTGGCTTCCCTCGGGGGCATATCACTGACAGGCGGTTGTTTGCCGATGATCAATTCAAATTCCGGCACCAGGTCAATGAGAATTTGGCCGTTGGGCGACAAGGCTGCCATTATTTTTCTCTTCCAAAGGCGGATATCGTCAGGGCTTTGGATCAACATCCACTGCACCAGATCGAACAGGATCGATTTGATCATGTCGCCGGGTCTGTTGCGCGCCGACCGGTCGAACTGTTGCGCAAAAAAATTTCCCCCGTGTTCATGGACATAGCTGCCCAAAGTTCGTACAAGCTCTGTTTTGCCTACGCCGCCTTCGCCGGTCACCAAAACGATTCCCGTGTCGCCGGCATACACACGGTCGAAACAGCGCCGCAACAGGTCGATTTGCTGTTTTCGACCATATAACGTAGTGGGCATCTTCAATAGCGGCGAAACATCTTTTTGCGCGATGTCGATGGTGTGAATGTCCAGGCCCCTATCTATTCGAAATTTGATTTCCTTAAGATCATGGAGAAGGCCGGCAATACTCTGATAGCGGTCCCTGGGATGCTTGGCCAACATTTTAAGGGTGAGTTCGGAAAAGCAGGGGGGAATGGCTGGGTTCAGGAAGCAAGGAGGTATCGGTTTTTCCGCAACGTGGCGATACAAAATTTCCGCGGAGTTTCGGGCTGAAAAAGGGGGTCGGCCTGTCAGTATTTCGTAAAAAACAGCGCCCAGAGAATACAGGTTGGCACGGCCATCGACCGATAGGTTCAAGCGGCCGGTCTGTTCTGGGGCGACGTAGGCAAGCACATTCATGGCCTCATTGACGCCGATGGGCGTATGCCATTCCGGCATCCAGGAGTGTTCCCATGCAAAGCCGCTGAGCTTTACCCGCCGGGAGCCGTCATCCAGGTAAAAATTGAATGGATTTATCCCCCGGTGCACCATACCGAGCTTGTGAATATCCCTCACTGCTTGAGCCATCTGAATCGCTATCGAACAAAATAGATGAAAGCGATCGTTGCTGCCGGATAAAAAAAGTGGGGATCGCGATAAAAACGCTCTCAAGGTAGCGCCGGTGAAATCCTCCTGAATAATCAGGAGCGCGGCGTTGCCCTTCAGATTCAACGCCCGGTGATCATAGATATCGAGCACTGCCTTCGATTTTAGCGAACGCAGCCGGAGAATCTCTTCATTGATTTGATCGCGCGCACTTAAACCCAAGTGCTCCAAACAAATAAGCTTGAGCAAAACCCGCTGGTTGCGATGATCGTCCATAGCCCGAAAAAGCCACGAAATAGAGGACTTGTCGATCTCCACGATATTATGGAAACCGCCAAATTGCTTTTCGGCCAGACTTTCCATGAATTGGTTCCTAGAAGGAGCGGTTTGTGACTATCAAAACGATTTTAATAACTTTACCGATCACTTGACACCGGGGATCACTCTTGACCAATAACGGTTTTAGAAAAAAAGCAATTCAGTAAGCTTTTGAAAGAAAGCTCCTTGTGGGGCAATGGAATGGTTGCAAAATAAGACCATAACCAACAACTGGGAGGAGGCAGCCCATTTGTAAGACATCCGAGTCTGTCAAGTCAATTGGGGGTGAGTCGCCGTTTTCCAATTATTTTGGGCAGCAATGGCAAGAAGCCCTTTCTCCTGAAAGGGCTTTCTGGCTTTATGCGTTGCATTACTGGCTTTATGCGTTGCATTAAATGGTGAATCATTGCAGCTTATTAACCTTTGCAAAACAAGCTGTATATTTTTCCCTTCACCCCGACCCGCTCCTCCGCTGAAGAGCGTGGTCGCGAGGAAGATCAAAGGCCCAGCATATTTTGAAATATTAATGCGCAAGGCAAAGACGTAGCCTATATATCAATTGCACCCCCCGCTGCCCCCGTTGTAATCCCGATTGTGCGCAAAGGCAAAGAACCAATCCTGCTGGTGCCCGTCGATGTAGCTGCTGAAAGTATTGTCGTTATTCAAGTAAACCTTCATCCAGGAGGTGATGTAGGTCTTGAAACGGTCTTGGTAGCTGGCATTGGCTGTATACCAGTCCACGTGCTGAACATCGTCAAAATAGGCCAGGGTCCGGTTGATGCTGTCGGGTAGGCTGTTGTACATCTTCACGACATTGTTAGGCGAAGCGATGGAGTCCGCAGTGCCTGTGTAACAAATGGTAGCTGAACGGATGCCGCTGATATCGTAATTTTGATTATCCATGTATGGAGCCAGGGCCTGAGTGGTCTTGATGCTGGACCCTGCCTTGGCCGAAGCCAGCAACGCGCCGCCGCCGCCCTTGGAAAATCCCATGATCTGCAGGGCGGCGGCATTGAGTTTGCCATAAATCGGGCTTCCGGAGCGAGCATTCTCCGATTTCAGCACCGCCAATCCGGCTGTGTGGGCCGCGGTCCACTGGGGGTTGTTGCCCAAAATGTTATTGGGTGTCATGGCCAGAATAATATACCCGTGGGTTACCAGGTGGCTGCCGAGCCAGTCCATATCGGACCAGGTGTTGGTGAAGCCGCCGGTTAACGTAGTGCCGGCAAACGGGCCGTTGCCCGAACAGGGATAGTACATTTGGGCATCTCTGTAATCAGAATTGGTCAACCCATTGGTATACGTGCACTTGGCATAGGTGCCGTTTACCGCCGGATCGTTGCCGGTACCGCCGCTGGAACTGGTGCTTGAACTTGAGCTGGAACCTGTATCGCACCCAAAGGATACGAAAGCCAAAAACAAAGTACACGTCAACAGCAAAAACAGTTTCGTTGCTTTCATATAACGTTTCCTTTCTCTCTCTCCCATTTTTAACAAAAAAGCCCCTCGTCATAAGACCTTGCATAAGATTCTGAATCCCATCGTGCTTCTTTTGCCTAAACCATTCACACCTCCTTTCCGTGATACACCACAGACCTGATTTTGCCGGACGGCGACCATTTACTTTTTACCTTATTAACGTTACCCATCGGTCATTTGCAATTGGGGAAACCAGGTAAAAAATGCAACAAAAACCCTAATTGTTTGTCAATGCACCGGCGACGTCCGATAAGAAATCCGTCTGAATTGAACGCATGCATCGGTTAATCCCCCTACTTCAACGGGGTTCACATTTCAGAAGAGATCGTCAGTAAGAATTATGCCATCGCAGCGAACCCGAAAAAATGCTCGAAAATCTATTGAGCATGGAGGAAAACGAGAAGAAGTACCATATGCTTAAAAAGGAGGACTACCTAAGCCGGCCAAGCCGGAACCAAAAAGGTCTTCAACAATTAACTGAAATTTGAGATGGTAGGGACAAACCTATCCTTGGAGGCCACCTATGCAGTTGTTCACAGTACGGCACGCCGACAAAATCCGTGGCGAATTGTCCTGCCTTGACCGCATGATTATAACCGGCACCCTTCCTGGCATTTGCTTTGCCGATGGCAATAACCGCATATCTCAAACCCCAACACACCAAAATCTTTGTATATTTTCTCATGAATATCGAGCTGGACCTGGCCGAATTCACGGTGCTGCCCCCCTTTCCCCATACCCGGGCCTGGGAGGCCATGCACCGCGAAGGACGGATCTTCTCCTACGACTGGAACGACTACACCGCCGACCAAGTCGTCTCCACCCCAAGCAGATGAGCGCCCAGCGCCTCCAGGAGCTGCTGGCTTATGCCTGGGACACCTTCTACCAGGATGAACCCCAGCCCATGAAGATGTCCAAACTCTTCGCCCAGGTGATCCGCAAGGAGATGGCCGACAACACCTATCGCCCGCGGCGGCGGGAGCTGCGCGGCCGGGCATTCGGCAAAACGCTCGGCACAGGATGATTTCGGTATGGACCCATTGTCCGACACCGCCCAAATCAGCGAATACCAGCTTCGCCTCAATCGTTGCATCGATTATATCCAGCACCATTATGGCGAGGCCTTGAATTTGACCAAACTGGCCGAAGTGGCCTGCTTTTCCAAATATCATTTCCATCGCATTTTCAGGGCCTTGATGGGGGAAACGGTCAGTGACTGCGTCCAGCGGGTACGCCTGGAAAAGGCCACGTATAAACTCATCTTCGATAAAGACCAATCCATCACCGACATTGCCCTTTCATGCGGCTTCTCGAGTTCTCAAAACTTCGCCCGCTGCTTTAAAGCCTATTATGGAACCACCCCCACGCGGGTGCGCGCCGAATACAATTGGAACGCCTGGGTGGCGCGCTTGAACGCACTCAAAGCCGCCGATGGCCGGGAAGCCGCCGCCGTCGGAGATGCTTTCCTCAACCGCTATCTCCAACAGCACCAAATCACCAGCGATGCGCTGCTGGCGCCGACCGAGCCCATGCCCGTCGCCATCAGGCAAATACCGGCCTTGCGCTTGGCCTATGTGCGCAGCCGGGGCCCCTATCGCGTGGAGCAGATCGCTTCGGCGTTTGGAAAAGTACTTCAATGGGCCAGGCCCAAGGGATTGATGGAGCGCCAGCCACTGGTTTTGGGGGTTTTGTGGAGCAGCCCGGATATCACGCCCAAGGAAAAGCTGATCTACGATGCCTGCATTGCCGTGCCCGAGGCGATCAAGGCGGACCCATGGGTCAATATTCAAACCCTCAAGGGCGGCACCTTTGGGGTGTATCGCTGTGAAATCGAAAACCATCGTCACGAAGAGGCCTGGATGCGGCTGATCCTCAACTGGCTGGTTTCCAGCGATTATCAGCCCGACGACCGTCCCGGCTACGAAATCTATTACAGCGCCTCGACCTCGGATCCTCCGGGCCGCGCGGTGGTGGCGCTTTGCTTGCCCATCAAGCCCCTGAAGGGCTGACCCGCCTGGTCTTCCCGCCTCGGTTGAAGATAGCAAGATTTGAACCCATAAAAGCAAATTCGGACAAGCCGAGCGTGGGCCTTCCGCGTATTTTCAGAGACAAGATGAACGAGCCATTTCCCGCGCCATGGATTAGAAGGCATACAACGATCGCGACGGGCTTCCAGCCTTGCGATCCCAACCAAGGAGGTCATTCATGGGTTTCGTCAAATCGCTTGAACAAATCATGGCCAGCCGCCGCCCCACGGCGGATTTTTACGATGCCGAAATGCTCACGGTCTTCTGGGAAACCAAACCCGAGATCGTGGCCCGGCTGCTGCCACCGCCCTTGAAGCCGGCGGCCTATCCCTTGGCCATGGCCTTTGTGGCCAATTACCCCAAGACCAATTTCGATGTCACTTACAGCGAAGCGGCGCTCTTTCTCCTCGCCGCCTATGAGGGTCAGGAGGGAAACTACTGCCTGGCCATGCCGGTGACCAATGATATGGCTCTGGTGGGTGGCCGGGAGCTTTTCGGCTACCCGAAGAAGATGGCTGAGATCCAGATGAAGCGCGAGGGGAACACCGCCGTTGGCTGGGCCCAGCGGCGCGGCTGCCGCTTTTTCGAACTGCGGGTCAAGCTCAGCGGTCGGCTCAACGTGCCCGGCGCTGAAAAGATGAGCTCCCGCCAGGTGGATGAATCGGGCGCCATCCATGGGTTTGCCTATACCTATCGATTCTTCCCCACTCCCCAGGCCACGCCCATGGAGTACAACCCCTGGCTGATGCGCCAGGAGACCCTGTTGCGGCCCAAGAGCATTGAGCTGGGCGAAGCCGAAGTGATCTTTCAGGATTCACCCTATGATCCCTGGGCGGAGGTGGAGATCGTGAAAATGCTCGGCGCCATGTACATGGTGGGCGACAACTCCATGCTGTCCGGCAAGGCCCTCACGGCCGTGGACCCCATTCAGTTCGCCCCCCATGCCTTTATCCGCATGGACATGAAATAGAGCCGGACTCAAGGCTGCCGGTGCAAGGCGTAGCGCCCGTGACATGCACAAACCGCGGGCACACGTCCGAATCCTGCGCGCAGCGGGTTGGGGAAAGGAACGGATCATCATATGAATCACCGCAACATCGACATCAATATCAGCAAAGAGACCAGCGCCATGCTCAAGGAGGTAACCCCGTTCAGCATGCAGGTGGTGCGGCCCGCCGGAATCGCCCTGGACCGGCTGCCGGACCCGGCCCAGGTCATCGCGCCCGGCTCCCAGCTATGGGATGTAATCCGGGGGTTCCGGCAGATGGGGCTGCACACCCTCTATCTGCCCAAGCATGTAGGCGGCCTGGCCGACGGGCTCGATCCCATGGCCACGATCCTGTTGAACGAGCAAATGGGGTACGCCGATGCGGGGCTGGCCATCAGCATGGGGGTCTCGTGTATGCCGTTTGCCTTGGCCGCCATGATCCCCGATCCCGGCTTGCAGCAACTGGCCCGGGATTTTTGCGAAGATAAAGAGGGCCGGCTCATCGGCTGCTGGGCCATCACCGAGCCGGATCATGGCACGGACTGGTTCCTGGGCGGCGCCAATCCCAAGTGCGCGCCGGGTGTGGTGGCCGAGCTCAAGGGGGATGAGTACATCATTAACGGCGAGAAATCCGCCTGGGTCTCCAACGGCACCATCGCCACCCATGCGGTGCTGCATGTGGCCCTGGACCCCTCCAGGGGCATGCAGGGCCAGGGTTTGGCCATCCTGCCCCTGGATCTGCCCGGCATCTCCCGGGGCAAGCCCCTGGACAAAATGGGCCAGCGGCCCCTGAACCAGGGCTCGATCCTCTTCCAGGAGGCCCGGGTTCCCAAAAAATACATGGTGATCCCCCATCCGGATTTCATGAACGAGGCGGCCAAGGGGGGGTCGGGACTGGCCACGGTCAACGGCGGCACCGCCATTATCATGGCTGGACTGGCACGGGCGGCCTTCGACGAGGCCCTCCAATATGCCAAGAAGAGAATCCAGGGTGGTGCGACGCTGTTTGAACATGCCCCCATCAAGCTGAAACTGCTGCGCATGTTCAGCCAGGTGGAGGCGGTCCGGGCCGCGGTCCGGCGCATGGGCCTCTACAACCGCCAAAACCCCGCGGCACCGGCCGTGGCCCATGCCGTGGCCGCCAAGTGTTTGGCCACCGAGACCGCCACGCAAGTGGCCAGCGATGCCATGCAGATCTTCGGAGGCTATGGTCTGGCCAAGGAGTTTCCCATTGAGAAGATGTTCCGGGATGCCCGGACCAGCATGATCGAAGATGGGGTCAACGATGCCCTGGCCATCAAAGCCGCGGAGTTTCTCTGATGGCCGCAGGCTAAAGAGTCGTCATATAGAACGGCGCGGTGGTGGGCCTTTCAAAATCGTTGCGGGGGGATATGAGAAGCGATTGATTTACCTAGGGCTTTTGCAAATACCGGGCAACTGAAATCACCTCTGCCTTAAATTTCATCGAGTTTCTCCCGCCACAGATTGGGATTGACGTCAGCGCGCTTTTATATATGCTGTTTATCATCAGTTTGATTATTGGCGCAGGAGAATCGCTTCCTATCGTGCTCAACAATTATGCCTTCTTGTTTTTCACCATTGTCGGCATTGTCCACCGTTTGCCGGACTTTAATCTCTTCCTATCGATGGGGGGCGACAAATGCTGCCGCTTTGGTTCAAAACGCTCCGCAAGGATTGACCGGAGGCAGGCATGATATGAATATGCTTTTGTGCATTGCTACCTACTTATCGATACAAGGAGGATTCAATGGAATTACAACGCTACATCGGCATTGAGCTGTCCAGTTCAAAAATTGCCATGGAACATGCACTCCAGACGCTCACCCAGCAGGAGGTGGCTTGGCGGCCGGCATCCGGCTGCAATTCCATCGGAATGATTCTTTTCCATATGGCCCGAACCGAAGACGACATCATGCAGGGGATGCTTCAGAAGAAGACTTCGATCTGGGAATCCGACAAATGGTATGAAAAGCTCGGCATGCCCAAAGAAGAAGCGGGCTCGCACTATACCGTCGATCAGGTCAATGCCTTCCAAATCCCCGAACTGGCCAAAATATTAGAGTACCACGATGCGGTGCGCGCCAAGACCAAGGAAAAATTGAGAAGTATGGCCGTCGAAGCGTTCAATGAAAAATTCACCTTCCCGGCCTTCGGGGAGATGTCCGTCGGGGCGCTTTTCGCCTTCTTGATCTCCCATGCTTCCCAACATATCGGCGAGATAGCCTACCTGCGGGGTTTGCAGCGCGGCATGGATAAGTAAAAGCAGATGTTGAGGCAAGGCGCCATCACGATTACGCTCTGAATTAGGAGAGCTAGAATAACAGGGTCCTGGGTCCAAGGTTCAAAACTCATCGGGAATCCATTCACCGTGGGGGGATGCTGTGGAACCAAACAAGATAGTAGTCAAATTCAAAAACAAATCGGTCGTCAAAGGCACCACCATCGACTTTTTCCCCAACAAACCGAAATTTCACCTGACTGGGGAAGATGGCAAGACAACGGAAATTTCAATCGAAAACCTGAAAGCGATCTTTTTCGTAAAGGATCTCCAAGGCGACAAAGATCATAAGTATGACTACAAGGACGAAATCGCCGCAGCGGGGAAAAAGATGAGAGTTCACTTCACCGATGGCGAAGTCATCAGCGGCTATACCCTGGGGTATTCACCTGACCGGGACGGCTTCTTCCTGACGCCGGCCGACCTGAAAGGCAACAACGCGCGCATCTTCGTGGTAAGGTCGGCGACCAAAAAGGTCGAATTCATCCAGAGCCTGTAAATGCTTCCCCATCGATGCTTCCAGAAAGGCACGCGATGTTGGTCTGTTGGTTTTGATGGGCCGCGTTCACCTGTCGGCTGACCGGGCAATAAACCAAGTCGACCAGGGCCTGCTCCCCGAGGATGACCGTCAAGGCTTTCGCATCCCGGTTTTCCGGGTCCAGCCAAGGCTCATAGGCGCCTGGGGCCAGGATCACCGGCATGCGATGGTGAATCTCCTGCATGACCCCCACCGCCTCGCGGGTGATAATGGTGCAGGAGTGGTAGGGCTCATCGGGCTTTTCCCGGTCGCGCCAGACTTCCCAGAGGCCGGCGAAGGCAAAGGGTGCCTTGTCCGGCAGGGTGATGAACAGGGGCTGCTTCTTTCCCTTCTGGCCCTGCCACTCGTAAAACCCGTCGGCCAGGATCAGGCAGCGCCGCCGCTTGAACGCCTCCCGAAAACTGGGTTTTCCGGCAACGGTTTCCGACCGGGCGTTGATCAATTTGGCGCCGATGGCTTTGTCTTTTGCCCAGAACGGCACCAGTCCCCAATGGTATTGCCCCAGGACATTCCGACCGTCCAAACGCGCGATGGCCAGCACCTGCTGGGAAGGCGCCACGTTATAGTTCTCCGCGGCCTCGCACGCCGCCGCGTCGATGGGGAAATACCGCCGGAGTTCTTCCAGCCTCCTGAATCCAACGAATCTGCCGCACATGACTGCTCCTAAAACGGATACCGATCACCGACGCCCTTTTTCACAAAGTTAATTTCTCAGGCGACGCCTGGCAACTCTGCAGCGGAATCAACTCTCCAACTCCGCAAACCGGTTCACGCTCTTGAGCCGCGCCATGTCCTTTTCGTAGCGGCCGCGCCAGCCGATGCGCTGGAGGCGGCGGCCGAGGACGATTTTGAGGAACGGTTGGAAGAAGTAGAGCCAGATGCCGATCCAGACCGGGCCCTGGGCGCGGACCTGGCGGGAGGGTGGCCACCAGCCACAATCTTCTGGTGACTGATAGGGGGGCGCTTGCAGGTATTACACGGCGCTCCTTCGTCTCGAGGGATTCTTCAACTGCTTTTGGGTACCACCCGCTTTTGATAGGCGCTTGGCGCTTTCCTTGGCGATAAACTTTCCCTTGCCGCCCATCGAAGTGCGAGCCACCCTTTTCCGCTCCTCCAGCGATGCCCGTGTCCGCTCGATCTCGGCAGCCAATGCTTTCTCGTCGGGCAGGGCCGTCCGGTACTCCGCGGCCATCACTTTGTTCGGAAGTCCATCCAGCGCATACCGGGCCACAGCATCGTCTTTCCGGGCGCAGAGGATCAACCCCACCGGTGGATTCTCACCTTCATGAACCCAGTGTTCACGCGCATAGTTGAGATAGAGGTGCATCTGGCCGGCATCGGCATGGGTGAATTTGCCGATCTTCAGGTCGATGACCACCAGGCAGCGTAAGCGGCGATGGAAAAAGAGCAGATCCACCCGGTACCATTCATCGCCAATGCGCAAGCGCTTCTGCCGGCCGATGAAGCAAAAATCAGCGCCCAACTCCAGGAGGAAAGCCTCCAAATGGTGGATAAGCGCCGCTTCCAGGTCGGTTTCGGAATATTCATCCTTGAGACCGAGAAATTCGAGCACAAGGGGGTCTTTGATTTCCTCCTCGGGAAGAAGGCAATCTTCAGGGAGCGTCTTTTGCCCTTTGCTCAACATTGCAGCCTTGTTTCGGGACAAGGCCACCCGTTCGTAGAACTGGGAGTTGATCTGTCGGTCGAGTTGCCGCACGGACCAGCCGCCACGCAAGGCTTCGGTTTCGTAAAATTTGCGGGCCTGTTCATTCCGCACGCCAAGCAAACGCACATAGACGGACCAGGGGCAAGGGGAAATGACTTGCCACGGATTGAACCTTTTGAAAGCCGGTCAATTCGCTCGTTCCAGACAGCGTCTGGAATTTATCCAAAGATTCTCCAGACGCTGTCTGGAAAATCTCCTGATGGGCCATGTAAAAAGACCGCATCTGATAGAGGTTGCTCTTTGCGAAACCCCGGCCGAACCGCGATGTGAGATCATGGGAAAGCCTCTTGAGAAGCGCTTCACCATACCCGGCTCGTTCGGAACCCTTTTGCTCAAATTCAACAATGCGTCGCCCAACCAGCCAATAAGCCGCCGTCATAATGCAATTGACCGAGCGAGCGGCAGACTTTCTGGCCGCATCGATGACCTTGGAGATGTCTCCAAGGACCGAATCATAATGGGCTTCCAAGCGTCGGCTCAGTGTTGTCGGCTTTTTCGTCACGGATTCTCCGATGCAGCATGCTGCACACCATCTGCCGAAATTTCATAGAACCCCGCCACCACGGTCTCCCGCTGGTCAACTCTCCAACTCCGCGAAGCGGTTCACGCTCTTCAACCGCGCCATGTCCTTCTCATAGCGGCCGCGCCAGCCGATGCGCTGCAGGCGGCGGCCGAGGACAATTTTGAGGAACGGCCGGAAGAAGTAGAGCCAGATGCCGGTCCAGACCGGGCCCTGGGCGCGCACCTGGCGCGAGGGTTGCCACCAGCCCATGATCTTCTGGCGGTGGTACCAGACCAGGTATTGCAGGGTGTCGGTATCCAGCTTGCGGGTGCGCACGTTAGCCCAGATGCCGTTGTAGGTGGAAAAGTCGTCGGGGTTGGTGACCAGGCCCTGGTCCAGCAGCTCCTGGCGGATGCCGGTCTTGGGATAAGGGGTCAGGATCTGGCAGTAGGAGGTGTCGGCGTCGATCTCCCGCAGGAAACGGTAGTTTTCGACGATGTCCTGCTCTTCGTCGTCGGGAAAGCCGAAGATCATGCCGCCCACCACCATGACGCCGTACTTGTGGCACAGGGCCACGGCCTGGCGGGAGGCGCCGACGATGTCGCCCTTGTGGGCGGTCTTCAGATTCTTGCTGGAAGCATTCTCGATGCCCAAAAAGACGGTCTTGAAGCCGGCCTGGGCCATGATGGCCACCATCTCTTCGTTGCGCGACATGGTCACACAGTCGGCCTGCACCACGAAGTGCAATCCTTTATACTTGCGGGCGATGATGGCCCGGCACAGCTCGATGACCCGGGGGGGGGCCAGCACCATGTTGTCGTCGGAGACGAAGATCCAGCGGCAGCGTTTGTTGTGATAGATATCGTCGATGTCGGCCAGGATGCGCTCGATGGGAAAGGGCCGGAAAGATTGGCCGTACATGTGGCGGATGCTGCAAAAGTTGCAGGTGCGCGTGCAACCGCGCGAGGTTTCGATCACCTCCACGCTGCGGTCCATGATGTGGTAGCCCCAGGTGAGGCGGCGCTTGTCGCGGATGGGCAGCTTGAGGCGCGAAAGATCCAGCAGTTGGCCGCGTTCGTTGTGGACGAAGGTGCCGTCCGCCTGACGATAGGAAAGCGAAGGGATCTTAGCCACGTCGTCCTGGCCGGCCAGGGCGTTGACCAGGCGCCGGAAAGCCTCTTCGCCTTCGCCGCGGATCATGAAGTCGATCGGCCCGGCTTCAGGCTGCCGGCCGATCTCTTCGTACATCAGGGTGGCGTGGTAGCCGCCGATGACGATGCGCGCCTGGGGCAGCCACTTCCGAATCAGGCGGGCCAGCTTGAGGCAGGTGCCGAACTGCCAGGTCATGGAGGAAAGGCCCACGACGTCGGGGCGCAGCTTGAGCAGAGTACGATACAAATAGGGCCGCACCTTGCGCCGCTTGCGGATCAGGTCGATGAGATGGACATCGTGGCCTTCGTCCACATTGGCGCCCAGGCTGGCGATGCCCAGGTTGGGCATGTGGAAAGCCGCTTCGTGCATGATGACCGCGGCCACATCCGGCATGGAGATCAAAACTACCTTCATCGCGCCCTACCTTTCATTGCTCTCTTGCGGTTGATCGGATCGAACTGCTTTCTGCGGCTGCTGCGCCAATTGCGCCTGAACTTGCGCCATCAATGTCTTGACGGAGAAATCGGCGCTGTCATAGGCCGGCGTGAAATGCTCCAGCAGCCTCACCGTAATGGTGTTGGCCTGGCAGGTGTTGAAGCGAAAGCGTCCCGGAGTAAAGAGCCGCTGGCTGTTGGCGATGGCCGCCACGGCCACCGGTGCCTTGCACAGCCGGGCGATCTTGAAGGCCCCGGCGTTGAGCGCGCCCACGTTGCCGTCCCGGCTGCGGGTGCCTTCGGGAAAGACGATCAGGTTGCCGCCGCCGGCCAGGAACGCGGGCATCTCTTCCATGCGCCGCACCATGCGCTCGGCCTGGGCGCCCTGGGAGGAGGCCGGCAGATAACCCGAGAGGCCCAGCATCCAGCCAAAGATGGGTATGCGGAAGAGGCGGTTTTTGACGATGGTGGTGTGCCGGGGGAAGAGCGAGATGAGCAGCAAGGGATCGATGTAGGAGAGATGGTTGCATACCACCACGGCACCGCTGATGGCCTTGAGCGCCGGATCGATGCGCCACTGCTGCCGGGGCATGATCGCCCGGCACAGCCCGAAGAAGCCCCGGTAGAAAAGAAAATTCAGGCGTTGAAAGGCCCGGGCGCGGTCGCCGGCCAGGGCGGCGGCCAGCAGATAAAACGGCGCGAAGAACACCACGAAGCCGGCCGTGAAATAACTCCACACGAGCAGCGTGGCCGAAAGATCCACGGCCAGGGCCACCCCGCGCGGTATCGTGCGCCCGTTGCCGCGCGTCAGGGCCGCGCCACAACAGCTCATGGCACCGCCTTGCGCAGGATCAGACAGGTGTTGACCCCGCCGAAGGCGAAATTCTGGATGGCCGCCGTCTGCACCGGCGCCTGGATCAACTGCCGGGCGTGGCGCACCATGGCACAGCGCTCGTCCACCTCGTCCAGATTGAGGGTGGGGGCCACGAACCCTTCCTGCATCATGTAAAGCGTCAGGATGGTCTCGATGGCGCCGCACGAGCCCATGGTGTGGCCCATGTAGCTTTTGAGCCCCGTGACCCACGGGCCTTGGCCGTAGGTCTTGCCGATGGCCTGGGCCTCCATGACGTCGCCCATCTTGGTGGCCGTGGCGTGGGCGCTCACCAGGTCGATCTGGTCGGCGCGCATCCCGGCGTTTTCCAGGCCCAGGCGGATGGTGCGCTCGATGCCCTCCACGTTGGGCAGAATTAAGTCACCGCCATTGTTGTTGCAGGCAAAGCCCAATAATTCGGCCAGGATGGGTGCTCCCCGGCGCCTGGCGTGCTCATACTCTTCCAAGATCACGGTGCCGCTGCCCTCGCCTACCACCAGGCCGTCGCGGCGCACGTCGAAGGGGCGCGGGGTCAGATGGGGCGTGGCGTTGAATTCGGTGGAGCAGGCCAGCAGGTTGTCGAAGACCGCCACGGTGGTGGTGTCATACTCGTCGGCCCCGCCGCACAGCATGGCGTCCTGCATGCCGAATTTGACCGCCTCGTAGCCGAAGCCGATGGACTGGCTGCTGGTGGTGCAGGCCGTGGACGAAGAGATCACCCGGCCGGTGATGCCGAACATCTTGGTGATGTTGACGGCTGTGGTGTGCACCATGGATTTGAGATAGTCCACGGCGCCGATGCTGCTCAACTTGGCGTCTGTCTGGCCGAAGAAGGTGCGGTAGATCTGGCGCTGCACCGTGGGGCTGCCGTGGGTCGAGCCGAAGGCCACCCCCAGGCGGCCGGAGGTGATGAACTCCTGGCTCAAACCCGAGGCGGCCAGGGCCTCCTTGGCGGTCTGGCAGGCGTAGTAGGCCACCGGCCCCATGGTCTTGCGGTGCTGGCGGGCGAAGTCATAGGCGATGGGATAGTCCACGGTGCCGAAGACGCCCGAGTGGATGTGCTCGGTGAGCAAACCATCGGCACGCATGGCCTTGACCCCCGAAATCCCTTCGGTCAGGTGCTGGACGATCCCTTGCTTGGTATTGCCGATGGGGGTAATGGCGGCGCAGCCGGTGATGACGACCCTGCGACTCATGAGCGATAGAAATCCTCTGTTATTTATTGTCCATCCAGGGGTGAGATGTTTGCGGCGAAAATAGCCATTCCTGGACGGACACTATTTAGTTGGCCGGCCGGGTGGCGGCCAGGGCCAGGACATAGTCCACGATCTGGTCGATGGTGCGGATCTCCATGGCCGCCTTCTTCTCTTCGCGGGTGAGCGCGCTGCCCAGCAGCAGTTCGATCTCCCGCAGCAATTCGATGGCGTCGATGCTGTCGAACTCGTAGGCGTCGCGCAGGTCTTCGTCCAGGCCGGGCTGGTCGATCTCGAAGCGCTCGGAGAATATCTTCAAAATGGCATCGCGAACGTGGTCTCGCGTCATGGGCGATCTGAATCCTTTTTTATATTTTGCGATCGATAACGTTGCCGGATTTCTACTATAAAAGCCGGCCCCTGCATAGTCCTTTAATGGCCCTTGGCCGGGGGCGGGTCGGCCGGCGGCCCTAGAAAGGGTTGGAAATGATACCACTCCAGGGGATTGCGCCGCACCTGGGCTTCCAGATGGTCGGCGTAGGTCTGGGCGGCCTGGGCCACGGCCTCCCGGCGCAGGCCGCGGCTTGGGGCCGTGACCGCCACGGGGCCGGACACCGAAAAGTGGTATTGGCGCGTCCCGCGCTTGGTGGCGAAAAAGATGTAGAGCGGCACACGGGACACCAGGGCCAGCATAAACGGCGCTTCGGGCAGGCGCACGGTGTGGTCCAGGAAGCGCACGGCCACGGCCTGTTGCTCGGGTCGCCACACGACGTCGCCGGACATGGAGACGAACCCGCCGGATTTCAGGAAAGCGGCCCCTTCGACGAGGTCGAAGGCCGAGCCGCTTTGGGGGTCGGCGGCCAGGATGCGGATGCCGCTGGCCGCCAGATCTTCTTTTTGCAGGCGCTCGATCTGTTCCTGGGCGCGGCGGCCCATGTAGAGCATCAGGCGCAGGTCGGGGATGTTGCGGCGCAGCAGGCGGGCGCCGGCTTCCCAATTGCCCATGTGGGACATGAGCAGGATGCCGCCGCGGCCTTGGGCCACGGCGGCGATCAAGTGTTCCCGTCCGGCGAAGGTATAGTCGATGGCGCCCCTGTCATGGAGCAGGTAGCGGTCCAGGAACACGGTGGTGAAATTCTGGAACTGGCGCCAGGCGCACCACCAGGCGTACGCGCGGGTTCGTTGGGGAAAGAGGACCCGGTAGAAGCGGGCGCTGGCGGCGGAGCGTTTGGGGAAGAATATGAAATAGCCGGCGGCGATACCGCGGGAGACGAGGGCGAAGAGCCAGGCCCCGAATAGTTTAGATAAGGCGGTCAGGATTTTATAGAAATGGTGGCGCATAGTTAGAAGAATACCCGACGCGTGATCAAGCGCGCAAATGTTCCAGTATTGCGACAGAAATCCACGAAAGGCCGAAAGTGGGAGACCCGCTCGGCCCCGAAGTAGCGTACGTTCACTGGCGCTTCGATCACCGGCAATCCGGCCCAGGCGGCCTTGACCAATACCTCAATTTCGAACTGGTAGCGTTGGGCGCGCACCCCCAGCGCCAGGGTTTCGGGCAGGGGGTAGATGCGAAAGCCGCTCTGGCTGTCGGTCACCCGGGGGCCGGCGGCCATGCGGATCCAGAAGTTGGAAAAGCCCCGGCCGAAGCGGCTGGTCCAGGGGGCGCCCTCGCCGGCCATGCGTAGGCGCCGGCCGACGACGATGGGCCGCTGGCCGGCGGGGATGGCGGCGATCAGGTGGCGGGCGTCCTGGGGGTCGTGCTGGCCGTCGGCGTCCAGGGTGATGGCCCAGTCAGCCACCTCGGCGGCGGCCTGGAAGCCGGTCTGCAGGGCGACCCCTTTGCCGCGGTTGACGGGGTGGCGCAGCACCTGAACGCCGGGTATGGCTTCGAGGCCGGCCGTGCCGCCGTCGGTGGCGCCGTCATCCACCACGAAGAGTGGCCAGCCCAGCGCCAGGGCCGCGCGGACGACTTCCCGGACGGTGCGGCCGTGGTTGTAGACCGGAACGATCACGGCCATGCGACCGGGTGCAGCGATTCGATCAGGCATCTTCACTTCGGGTAGCACTTTGGGGGCCGAGGGTGTCGAACTCTGGGGGCAGCCAGGCCACGCCCCAGGTCCCCGGCCCCATGTGGGCACCGGAGGTCAGGGAAAGGGGCCGCAGCAGGATGCGGGCCGCCGGCAGCAGGATGCGTACCTCCTGGGTCGCGATCTCTTCCACCCAGGCGCGGTTATCGGTGTATTGCAGCAGGATCAAGGGTGCATCCCCGCCGGCGAAACTGCTTTCCAGGCGCTTGCGGGCAAAGGCCAGTTGATCCTTGCGCTGACGCACCACGCCCACCTTGGCAGCCCCATGGGCCAGGGGCGAGATGATGGGTTTCATGTGCAGCAGGTCGCCGAAGAAGCCCTGGGTTTTGGAGATACGGCCGCCGGCGGCCAGGAACTTGAGCTGGTCCAGGAACACCAGTTCCTGGCTCTGGGCCATGGCCCGGCTTGCAAAGTCAAGTACCTTGGCCATGTCATGGCCCTGACGGGCATAGTGGGCCGTGGCCAGGGCCACGATGCCCAGGCGGCCCGAGGCCGCGCCGGAGTCGAGAATCGTCAGGCGCCCATCGGGATCGTTGGCCGCCTGCCAGGCCGTGGCCGTGGCGAAGTTGCCGGTGTAGACCGAGCCCACGCAGAGGTAGAGCACTTGGGAGAAGCGGCTGAGGGCGCTCAGATAGGATTGGTGCCGCTGGAAAACCGAGGCCTGGGCCGTGGAGACTTTCTGCCCGCCGGCCATGGCGGCGTAAAGCGCATCCGGGACCGACAGGGTTTCAGGCCAGGCCTGATCGCCCACCACCAGGTAGCTGTCCAGCAGGGTCATGCCCAGGGCCAAGGCATCCTCCCGGGTGACCGATCCGGCCGCGTCGGTCATGATGCGCACCGGCTGGCAGGCGTTGACCGCCGGCACCAACGCCGACTCGATCGGCTCTTCGCTCCAAGCCACCACCTGGCCGATGCGGGCCAATCCGGAGCGCAGGGCTTCGCGGTCATCGGTGTGCAGGTGCACCTTGACACCGTCGAGGCCTTCGTTGACCACCACGCTCTCACCCCAGTCGCTCAGCAGATCGCGGGTTTCGTTTCGGCCCTTTTCGGATTGGATCAAGGCGCTGACGCAAAAGCGCGCCGTGTTCTCGTCCGGCTGCCACTGGTCGGCGATGGTGAGTTTGCCGTTGAAGCGTTCGGTGATCGAGCGTTGAAGATCGCATCCGGTCAGGCCGCCCAGAAATGCTTCCATGAAGATGAACATGCCCAGGGCCCCGGCATCCACCACGCCGGCCCGGCGCAATTCGGGCAAGGTGTCGCTGGTGTCGGCCACGCACTTTGCCAGGTGGCCGACGATGGTCTCCACATCCCAGGCCGTGGGGGAGTGGGCCGCCGGCGGCAGGGCGTTGGCCAGGGCTTCGAAGAGGGTGAGCATGGTGCCGGGTTTGGGATCGGCCACGGCCCGGCAGGCCTGGCGCAGACCGCGGCTGACAGCGGCGGCCATCTCCTGGGGCTGTTGGATCTCCAGTAACGGCTGGAAAAAGGCGGCGGCGATATTGCCCGCATTGCCGGTGGCAACCCGCAGCATCTGCCGGGGCACTTCGCCCGGCTTCGTTTCGGCCAGCAGGCGCAGCGGCGCCAGGCTGATCTTCAGATTGCGGCCGGTATCGGCATCGGCCACCGGAAAGACATTGATCTGGTCCAACAGGTCGGACCAGGCCGCCATGCGTTCATAGCCTTGAATAAAGGCGCTGCTGAAAAGCGGATCCATGCGCTAAAATCCTAACGCCAGCCGGATGTCGTCCGGTATGACGAATTCCATCTCCATCTCCGGGTAGCGCACGGCCAACTGTTCGCTAGTCCCCCGGGTGCAGAGCAGGTCGTTTTCAAGTTTGCGGATTTCGAAGGCCATCCCGATCTTGTACTGGGCCTCGGTGACCCGCGCCCGGCAGATGAACCCATCGAAGGCCCGCAGGGGCGCGATGTGCTTGAGGGCCGTGCGCGTCACCGGAAAGGCGAATTTTTTCTCCAGCATGTAGGCGTACAGGTCGATGCCCCGCGCGGCGAACAGCCCGAAGCGGGCCACATCGAAATACTTCAAATAGTTGCCATGCCACACAATCTGCAAAGGGTCCACGTCGTGGAAGGCCACCTTCATCTGGATCTCGAAACTCGCGCTCATGGGATATCTCTATCGCATGCCTTGGACGAAAAAAGCAATCCTCCCAAGGGTGTTATCCTGCGGAACTGTTGGACATGGGAGCACTTTTTGGGTAGATGTGTCCGGATTCCCTATTCCTTATCGATGCCGAGCGCCTGAATGATGAAGTTCCTGCTGATTCCGGGTAACAACTCCTTGTCCCATGTGGCCAAATGTCTGGCTTTGGAAGCGGAGTTGGTCGGGCGCGGCCATGCGGTGCTCATCGCCGTGGCCCAAAAGCACGCGGCCTTTCTGGAGCGCCTGGGCAAAGTGCATGCGGTGCTGCCGGACATTCAGGAGGCCGACGACGGGCCGGCCCCAAGTTGGGAGTGGTTCCGCTGCCTCGAGCGCCTTCAGACCTGCATCCGGGCTGAAATCGATCTGATCAAAAGTTACCGGCCCGACCGGGTGCTGGGGGTGTTCCGCTTCACCACCAAGATTGCCGCCGAGGCCCTGGGCATCGCCTATGATGCCCTGGTATGCGGCTGCATGCTGCCCGATCATAAAGAGGTCCTGGGATTTGCCTCGAACGATCCGGGCGCCGCGCGCCAGGCCGAATATCTGGATAATTTCTTTCACTTCGCCGGCCGCAAGCTCAGCCGGGCCGCAGGTTATTTTGGGACAGCGCCGGCAGTCGACGCCCGCGAACTGCTCGAAGGCCGGCGCACCTTTCTGTGGGATTTTCCCGAATTCATGCCCCTGCCCGATCGTCCCCACCGTCACCATATCGGCCCCTTGCGCTGGGACCGGTGGCCGGGCGCCGCGCCGGTCGATCCGCCGTGCATCGATCCCTGCCGGCCCCTGGCCCTGATCAGTTTCGGCACCTGTTGCGCCAGCCGGCCGGCGGCCCAGAAACTGGTGGATTGTCTCATGGACCAGGGCTACCAGGTGCTGATGGCCGCGGGAGGCCAGGCCGATCTGATGCACGTCAGCGCCACCAACGGCCGTCTCACCATCTGGCCCTTCGCACCCCTGAAGGCCTTGATCGCCCAAGCCGCGCTGGTGGTCAGCCATGGCGGCCAAATGACCCTTTTCGAAGCCCTGGAGCAGGGCGTGCCCGTGGCGGTCATGCCCTTTCAGCCGGAGCAGGCCCATAACGGTGTCTGCCTGGAACGCCTGGGCTGCGGCCGCCGCCTGATACCGGCCGTGGCCTACAAGGGCGACTCCCAGGTTTATGTGGAGGCGTTGGCCGCCCGGGAGCAGACCCAGCTCATGGAGACGATCCAGGGTTTGATCCGCCACCCGGACACCCCCTCACACCTGGCCCGCACCCGGCGCATGCTGGGCAACTACTCCGGCGCGGCCCGCCTGGCCGAGTTGCTGGAGCAGCCCTGATGCCCGCTTTCGTGCTGGTCCACGGCTACACCGGATCGCCCCGGGACCTTGCACCGCTTGCGGATTGGCTCGCCGCGCGCTTTGGCCGCCAGGCGGTCTGGAGCGTCTGCTTGCCCGGTCATGCAATGGGCGCCCCGCCCCCCTTCGATGAAGCCGCGTTCATCCAATCCATAGCCGCCGCGGCTGAAGCGATGGCCCGTCGCGAGGACCGGATCGTCCTGGTGGGCCACTCCACCGGCGGCACCCTGGCCCTGGCGGCCATAAGGCAAAACGTCATACGACCGGCCCTGTTGGTCTTGTTGGCTGCACCCCACCATGTGGACGGCGCGGCCCTGAACCGCTGGGAGCTGCATCGCCAAGGAACTTCCCCCGTGGCCCTGGGGGATGTGGCCCGCATGGTGCGCCACATCAACCGGATCGGATCGCTGCCCGCCCCCCGGGCACTTCCTGTGCTCCTGGTGCAGGCCGGCGCCGACGCGCTGGTGCCGACGCAAGAAGCTCTCGCTTGGACCCGGCAAGGGTTCGAAGCGCTGCGCGCGCTGACCCTGCCCGGCGCCGGCCACGACATCGGCCACACGCCCTTTGTCCCGGCCCTGGCCGACTGGATCGTCCGGCAGACCGAAGATCTCCTGCATCCAACCAACGCCGCGGCCGAGGCTGCGGCCGAGCATCTGGCGCACCTGGAGGGCCCGCGTCTGCAACACTACTTCCGGATCAATCCCCATGCCCGACGCCATCTGGTCGGCTCGCCCGCCGGCCGGCAAGCCCTGGAAACAACGGCGCCGGCCTTGGGGGCCATGGCCCCGGAGCCCATCCAGCTCAACGTCGAGGTGACCACCCGCTGCAATCTAAATTGCCCCCACTGCGCCCGCCGCCGGCATGATCGACCCGCCGCCGATATGGACGGCGCCCTTTTCTCGTATCTGCTCGATCTGCTGCCCAATGCCTGGCGCGTGGTGCTGGCCGGGCTGGGCGAGCCCACGCTCCATCCCCGGCTGCCGGAACTGGTGGCCGCGGCCGCCGAGCGGGGCCGCCGGGTAAATTTGGCGACCAATGGCACGCGGCTTTCGGCCGAACGCTGCCAAAGGCTCATCGAGGCCGGCCTGGGCGCCATCACGTTCAGCCTGGATGCGGCCGACCCGTCGGTGGCGGCGGTGGCACGGCCGGGCGCGGCTGTGGATCGCATCCTGGAGAACATCCGCCGCTGCACGCCCATGGCCGCGGCGGCCGGCCTGGCCACGGCCGTCTTCACGGCAGTCTCAATGCGCAACGTAACCCACCTGCCCCAACTGGCCGCGACGGTGGCCGGCCTCGGGGTCCAGGCCTGGATGCTCACCGATCTCAATTTCGATTGGAACCAACTCCACAGCGTCCACCACACCCTGGATGCCGCCGGCCGGAGCGCCATCCGCCAGGCCTTGCGCACGGCCTTTGCCCGTCAACTGCCGGTACTGGGCGTCCAGGGGCTGGAAGCCTTCGCCCTGGCCCAACATTACCGGGCGCATCTGCTCTTTCCGCCGGAACGCTTGGGAGCGCGCAGCGCCATCTGCGCCCATTGCCTTTCGCCCTGGCAGACCCTGGCGGTGGATGTGGCAGGCAAAGTCAGCGTCTGCGACTGCACGCCCGACCAGGTGGTTGGCAACCTGCGCGACATGCCGTTCGGCGCGATCTGGAACGGCCCGCAAATGCGCGCCTGGCGGCAACAAATGCTTTCGGCTACACCACCGGAGGCTTGCCGCGCCTGTCCCCGTTTCTAAGCAACGCCTGGAAAATCGGTTGCATCATCCATCCGGCCATGGGATGACTCGGCCCTGTTCTCGATATAATAAGGAGGTGGGACCATGCCCTTTGTAAACATCAAGATTACCAACGACGGCGTCACCAGCGAGAAGAAGGCCGAATTGATCGCCGGCGTCACCAAGCTCCTGCAGCAGGTGCTGGGCAAGAATCCGGCGACCACCGTAGTGATCATCGACGAGGTATCCACGGACAACTGGGGCATCGGCGGCGAGCAGGTCACGGCACGCCGAAAACGAGGCGTATAGAGCGGGCGGCTACTCGAGCAGATTGAGCTCTTTCAAAGACTGCGCCAGGGCGTCGGACTTCTCCCGGTCGATGCGCGCCAGGGCCACCAACGCCTCTTTGGACTCCTTGGGCATGCTTTTCTGGGCGTAGCAGACGGCCATGCGGTACCACGGATCGCCGAAGCCGGGCTCGTCGGCGGCCTGCTTGTAAGCGGCGATGGCCAGATCCAGCTTGTCCATATTTTCATAGATCTGCCCGATTTCGTAGTTCACCCGGGCCACTTGCCGGGGGTCCTTGCTCAAGCGGGCCGCGGTGGCGAAATCGGCCATGGCCCCATCGGAATTGCTCATCTCCAGACGCAGTCGGCCGCGGTCGAAGTACATGATAGGGACCAGCAGGTCGTCCATGCGCGCGTCGCTGTACGGCTTTTTGCCGCGCACGATGGCAATCGCCGTGTTCAATTCGGACAGCGCCTTTCCCGGCATGCCGCCAGCCGCATAGATCCTGGCCCGCTCGATGTAGGCCTGCATCTGGAGGGGATCGGCGCTGATGGAATCGCCGTAATCGCGCAAGGCCCGCTGGGTATCGTTGTTGCGGGCGAAGCGCGCCGCGCGCAGGTTCAGCAAGTGGGGCGTGCGGTGGTTCAGTGCCTGTCGGTCCAGGCTCGCCTCCAGGGGCGGCAGCAATTGGGCCGCGCCCTCCTGGTCCCCGAGCAGCAAAAGATAGATATACTCCCGGGCGGCTTTTTCACTCTCGCCCCGGGCCAGGTGAATGGAGGCCAGCAGGTTGCGCATCGGCTTCCGGTATTCGTTTTCAGGTCTCGCGGCCAGGTCGTAGGCCTTCTGAAGCTCCCCCAGCTTGAAATACGAAGAGGCTTCCAGATAGTCATAGCCACTGGTGAACTCATTGAGGTCACCGGGATTTTCCTTCTGGCGGCAGCGCGATCCGTCAGGACAGCGGCGAGCGAAGGCCGCCACCTCCTCCCGGCCATCGGCGCAGTCGCGGATCACCTTGGCATATGACCCGCCGGCTTCGTACATCTGAAGCGTGCGGCTGTAATCTTTGGCGATGGAGGGATAGAACAGCCCGATGCAACCCGACAAAGGTAAAACGAAAAGGATCAACAGTAAGTTATGGCGCACGATGCACCTGCCTTCCTGGAATTTTAGCAGTAGGTTTCAAAGCGCGGAATATTTCAAAACGAGGTGCGGATGTCAATGCCGCTAAGGTATTTTACCCCTTTGAAAGCCAGTGGCCTGGCCCCTGGCGCTAAGCGACGGGCGGGATCAGCGGCGGCGAAGGGCTTCACTGTAAACTTGCCACAGCGATGAGAACTTCTGGTTCAATTCGAAGCCGCCGTTGCTCAGGGTCCATATGTTGACCACGCCTTGAATCAGTCCGAAGAGAAGGGTGGCCGCAGCCTCCAGATCGATGTCCGGCCGCAGGGAGCCGTCAGCGCCCCCCCGGGCCAGGAGCCCTTTCAAGGCTGAAATATACTGATGGATGACCTGTTCGGCTTGCTTGTTCAAATCTTTATCGCCCAGACTGATGATCTCGGCGATCACCTGGAAAGATACGCCCTTGCGCAGGTCGAGGTCGGAGAAGTGTCTTTCGATGGTCTTCTGGATCACGGCGAGGGTCACGGGACCCTTCTCGCTGCGGTCTTGGGCAATATCAAACAGCATCGCCTTGCACATGTACTCCAGGAGAAAGGAGAGGATCATCTTCTTGCTCTTGAAGTGCTTGTAGATAGCACCCTCGGTAATGCCCACCTCGGCGGCGATGTTCTTTACCGTCAGATGCTCGCTGCCATATTTAAAGATGAGTATCCTGGCCGCGTCGATGATCTGTTGTTGCCGGACTTCGGTTTTCTTCTTAGTCGCGCCGATGATTCCGTACTCCCCTCGATCGTTTTTTGGTGAGCCCCGGGCAAAGCTATCCACCAATAGTCGATCACAGGAAGGAAATCAAGTGGCATTGCGCTTTATTTAGTAATCACGAAGGCTTGGAGATCCGCCAACCCTCGGCCGACTGCACTGCGGAAAAACTTAGCTCAGGCGGACTTCTTTTTGGAAAGCAGGCCGGAAAAAAGCAGCATGCAGGCGATCACGGTTGCGGCCACCAGCAGGATCGTGACCGGCACAGGCAGGTCCAGCGCCTTGATGCCGATCAACGCGGCCGCCGCCATAAGGGTGTAGATGATTTGCATGATGGTTTGCATGTTGCCTCTCCTCCTGAAGTGAAATGAGCCTGTACCACAAGTAAGTTTAGGTTCACTTACCTTTAGGTAAGTTAGCGCTTACTTGTCAATAAAAAAGGAGAGGGCCGGGATAGTTTTTTGATCTCCAGGTGGCCATGGCCATCCAACTGTCCACGAAGACGATGGTATCGGCTTCGTCGTTTTTACGCCAAGATGTAAGGTCAGTTTTCCGAATTCACCAGCATATACCGCTTCAAATACTTCGCCGTATGCGATTTGCCTGCCTTGGCCGGCAGCTCTTGCGGCGCACCGCATGCCACCACCCGGCCGCCGGCCGCGCCGCCTTCGGGGCCGAGGTCGATGATGTAATCGGCAGCCTGGATCAATTCCAGGTTGTGCTCGATGACCACCACGCTGTGGCCCTGGTCCACCAGGTTCTGGAGCACGTCGATGAGCAGGTGCACGTCGGCCGGGTGCAGGCCGGTGGTGGGTTCGTCGAGAATATAGAGAGTGGGACCGGCGGCCCGCTGGGCCATCTCCTTGGAGAGCTTGATGCGCTGGGCTTCGCCGCCGGACAAGGTGGGGCTGGGTTGGCCGAGCTGAAGGTAGCCCAGGCCGATGTCGCAGACGAACTGAAGGGCCTGGCGCAGGCGCGGGATGGCCGAGAAGAATTGCAGGGCCTCGGCAAAGGTCATGGTGAGGACCTCGGCCACGGTTTTACCCTTGTAGTGCACGGCCAAGGTTTCGGCATTGAAGCGGCGGCCGGCGCATACCTCGCAGGGCACGTAGACATCGGGCAGGAACGCCATCTCGACCTTGGGCCGGCCCTGGCCCTTGCAGGCCGGGCAGCGACCCTCGTCCACGTTGAACGAGAAGCGCGCGGGGCCGTAGCCCCGGCTGCGCGCTTCGGGGGTCTGGGCAAAGAGGTTGCGGATGTCGGTG
Organism: Desulfobacterales bacterium; assembly: GCA_016218685.1. Lineage (GTDB taxonomy): Bacteria > Desulfobacterota > Desulfobacteria > Desulfobacterales > Desulfosarcinaceae > Desulfatitalea. Next base: position 93,785 of record JACRDD010000045.1, read on the forward strand.
AGGAACCCCACGTAGGAGGCCGGCACCGAGCGCGGTGTGCGGCCGATGGGGGTGTGGTCCACCTCCAGTACGCGGGTCAGGGCCTCCCAGCCGACGATCGCCTGGCAAACCGCCTCGCTGATTTTCTTTTGGCGCAACAATTGGTGCACGCCTGTGAAGAGCGTGCCCTTGACCAGGCTGGACTTGCCTGAACCGCTCACGCCGGTGACGGCTACCAGGCGATTCAAGGGGATGCGCACGTCGAGGCTCCGGAGATTGTTGACCCGGGCGCCCCGGATCTCAAGGCTCGGTTGGCGGCGATGGGGCCGCTGCCGGCTGGCGGCCTCGGCCCGTCCGCCGTCGAGCATGGCGCCGGTCACCGATTGCGGCGATTTGCGCAGATCGGCCAGGCTGCCCATGGCCACCACCTGCCCGCCGTTGGCCCCGGCGCCGGGCCCCAGGTCGATGAGGGTGTCGGCGGCCCGGATGGTCTCTTCGTCGTGCTCCACCACGATGATGGAGTTTCCCCGGTCGCGCAGTTCGGCCAGGGCCGCCACCAGAATATGGTTGTCCCGGGGGTGCAGGCCGATGGTGGGTTCGTCCAGGATGTAGGTGACACCGGTGAGGTTGGAGCCCAGTTGGGCCGCCAGGCGCACCCGCTGGGCCTCGCCGCCCGAGAGGGTTTCGCCCGAACGCGCCAGGGAGAGATAGCCCAGCCCCAGGCGGTTCATCAGCGCCAGGCGGGTGCTGAGCTCGCCGAGAATGGGCTCGGCCAGGGGCCGCTGATGTTCGGGAAAGGCGATCTGCTTCAATCCTTCTTGAAGATCTTCGGCCGGCTGACGCACCAGCTCCCAGATGGTGTGGCCCTGCACCTTGACGGCCAGGGCTTCGGGCTTCAGGCGACTGCCGCCGCAGGCCGGGCAGGTTTGGGCCCCCTCGCCCGCCTCGAATTCGTCCACGCCCACCACGCCCAAACCGTCGCACGTGGGACAGGCGCCCTGGGCAGAGTTGAAGGAGAAGAGGCGCGGATCGCCCTGCACCGCGCCCGTGCCGCACGAAGGGCAGCGGCCGTGGAGGCTGAAGACCTCTTCGCTGTTGTCTTGGGGATCGAGCACGATCAGGCTGCCGTCGCCCTCTTTGAGAGTCGTGTCGATCAGGGCATCGAGCCGGGCCGCGGCGCCGCGTCCCTTGGGCATGCCGCCCACCACCAGATCGATAGTGTGATCGTGGAAGCGGCTCAGGGCCATGCCCGGCGTGATCTTCTCGAACTTTCCGTCGATGCGCGCCCGCTCGAAACCGAGCTTGAGCGCCCGGCCGAGCACATCCTTGTGAAAGCCTTTGCGGCCGGCCACCTTGGGCGCCAGCAGCAATACGTCACGCCGGCCATGGCGCGCCGCGATCTGGGCGTGCAGGGCTGTGGCGGTCTGGCGGGTCAACGGCCGCAGGCAGCCCGGGCAGTGGGGCGTGCCCAGCTTGGCGAAGAGCAACCGCAGAAAATGGTAGATTTCGGTGAGCGTGGCCACCGTGGAGCGCCGGCTGGTGTGGCTCACGCGCTGTTCGATGGCCACGGTGGGCGACAGGCCGGTCACCAGGTCCACTTCGGGCCGCTCCAGAATCTTCATGTACTGCCGCACGTAGGGGGCCAGACTCTCCAGGTAGCGGCGCTGGCCCTCGGCGAAGAGAATGTCGAAGGCCAGGGTGGATTTACCCGAGCCGCTCACGCCGGTGAGCACCACCAACTGGTTGTGGGGGATGGACAGGCTCAGATCCTTGAGGTTGTGCTCCCGGGCCCCGCGCACATGGATGGCGTGGGCCTCCAGGGAGGGCGCCGGCAGCGCGGCCGGCGCGCTGGGGGCGGCCACCGCGCCCGCTTGCAGATAAGGCCGCAGGTAGCGCCCGGTGTGGGAGCTCGGCTCGGCCACCACGGCTTCGGGCGGCCCGGCGGCCACGATCCGGCCACCGTCGTCGCCCCCTTCGGGCCCCAGGTCGATAACCCAGTCGGCGCCTTTGATCACATCCAGGTTGTGCTCGATGATCAGCAGGGTGTTGCCCGCGTCCACCAGGCGCTGCAATACTTCTAATAGGATGGCGATGTCGGCGAAGTGCAGGCCGGTGGTGGGCTCGTCGAAGATCAGCAGCCGTCCGCCGCCGCCCTCGCCCAGGAAGCGGGAGAGTTTGAGGCGCTGGGCCTCGCCGCCGGAAAAGGTGGAGATGGGTTGGCCCAGGCGCAGGTAGCCCAGCCCCACGTCGGCCAGGGGCTGGAGCGCGGCCCGAATCTTGGGCTGGTCGGCGAAGAAGGAAAGAGCCTGCTCCACGGTCAGCTCCAGGATCTGGTGGATGTTACGCTCCCGGTAGAAGACTTCCAATACTTCGGGCTTGAAGCGCCGGCCCTGGCAGTCGGGGCAGGAGATGAGCACATCCGAAAGAAATTGCATCTCCACCACCTCGAAGCCCTCGCCGTCGCAGGTATCGCAGCGGCCGCCGGCCACGTTGAACGAGAAGATGCCGGGGCCGAAGCCTTGCTCCTTAGCGCCGTCGGTGGCGGCCAGCAGTTTGCGGATCTGGTCCAGGGCCTTGGTGTAGGTCAGCACATTGGCCCGGGGCGTGCGGCCGATGGGCCGCTGGTCCACCAGCTCCACGGAAGCAATGCCCTCGCCGCCTTCGATCTTCCCGAAACGGCCCGGCCGGCCCTCGCCCTGGCCCTGCAAGCGTTTGAGGCCCTTGAAGAGGATCTCCTCGGCCAGGGTGGATTTGCCCGAGCCGCTCACGCCAGTCAGACAGACCATCAACCCCAGGGGGATGGCCACGTCAATCCGCTTCAGGTTGTGCTCCTCGGCGCCGCGGATCGTCAGCCACTGGCCGCGCTTGGGTTTGCGCCGCCGCGCAGGCCTGGGAATTTGCAGCGCGCCGGAGAGATAACGGCCGGTGAGCGAGCCGTCGATCCGGGCCGCCGGTCCGAAGTACATGATCTCTCCGCCCTGCTCGCCGGCCTTGGGCCCCAGGTCGAGCAGGTAATCGGCCGCGCGGATGATGGCCGGGTCGTGCTCCACCACCACGATGGTGTTGGGCAGGTCGCGCAACCGCCGCAGGATGCGGATCAGCCGCTCGTTGTCCCGGGGGTGCAGGCCGATGCTCGGCTCGTCGAGCACGTAGAGCGAATTGACCAGCGAAGCCCCCAGGGCCGAGGCCAGGGCCACGCGCTGCACTTCGCCGCCCGAAAGGGTGCGCGACTGGCGGTCCAGGGTCAAGTATCCCAGGCCCACATCCTTCAAGAAACGCAGGCGGCTCAAAATCTCTTCCAACACCAGGGCCGTGGCCTCGTCCCAGCCCCGGGCGGTCAGCTCCTGGAAAAAAACCAGGGCCTGGTCCACGTTGAGGGCGTAGATCTCGGCGATGTTCTTCTCCCGGACGCGGTAGAGCAGGGCTTCGGGCTTGAAGCGCGTGCCGTGGCACTCCGGGCAGAGGTTGTAGCTGCGGTAACGGGAGAGAAAGACGCGCACGTGCATCTTGTAGGTGCGGCCTTCCAGCCACTGGAAGTAGCCGCGGATGCCGTAGTACTTCTGGTCGCCGGCGATGATGGCCTGGCGCTGGTCTTCGGCCAGGGCGTTGAAGGGCCGGTCCAGGGGAATCTGTTTGCGAAGGCAGAACTCCAGCAGATCGCGGTATTCGAAGCGCCCCTCCGGTTCGCCGCCGAAGGGTTTGATGGCCCCCTGGGCCAGGGAGCGGTTCGGATCAGGGATGATCAGGTCCAGGTCCATGTCGATGGTCCGGCCGAATCCCCGGCACTTGTCGCAGGCCCCCAAGGGGCTGTTGAACGAGAAGAGATTGGGCAGGGGCATGCCGTAGTCGAGATTGCAAGGGGCGCAGTGCAGCCGATCGGAAAAGGCCAGGCGCCGGCCGTCGTCAATCCAGGCATCGATGCGGCCGCTGCCCATGCGCAACGCCATTTCCAGGGAGTCCATGACCCGCTGGCGCTGGTCGGCCTTGACCTGGACCCGGTCGGCCACCACCGCCAGCTCGGTTCCCGGCGTCAGGGTCGGCTGGGCGTTCAACTCCTGAACGCCATCCTCGATCCAGAGTCGGTCATAGCCCTGGCGCAGCAGCTCCTTGCGGGTCGCGGCGGCATCGGCGCCCACCGCGTAGGGAAAGGTGAGGGTCAGGCGCCGATCCAGGGCTTGGGCGCGCAGTTCCTGCCAGATCTGCTCAGGGGTATCGGGCCGCACCGGCCGTCCGCACTGGCGGCAGTGCAGCACCCCCTGGCGGGCGAAGAGCAGCTTCACGTAGTCGGTGAGCTCGGTCATGGTTCCCACGCTGGAGCGCGAGGTGCGCACCGGGTCCTTGCGGTCGATGGCGATGGCCGGCGGCACGCCCAGGATCTGGTCCACCTGGGGCCGGTCCATGCGGTCCATGAACTGGCGGGCGTAGGGTGAAAAAGTTTCCACGTAACGCCGCTGGCCTTCGGCGTAGAGGGTGTCGAAGGCCAGGGAGGATTTGCCCGAACCGCTCACGCCGGTGACCACCGTGATACGGTTCAGGGGGATATCGATATCCAAGCCCTTGAGATTGTTCTGGCGGGCGTTGCGAACGCGAATGCTGGGTTCCATGGTGTGGTCCTGCTCCAAGGGATTCAATTGAAACGCGGTTCAAAAACAGGGTTCAATATAAGCAGGATGCGCCCCGGCGCACCGGGCCGTTTTTCTCTTCCGGGCGCTATTGTAACGGCCCAGGGCGGCATTATACTTTTGCATCGCCCGCAAATGCCCAAAGAGTCGGACCTTCTTGCCTCTTGCCCTGCCTTCGGCGGCGCCTGCGGTCCTGCCCATTCCATACTGCTTTGGGCATTGCAGCGTCCTAAAAAAGTTATGGCAGATCCCGGCGCAGCGTGTCATGCCCCACCTATCAACCCTTCGGACGAAAGGAGCGTACCATGAAAGCCGCCATTGTTTTCACGGGGTCCGGTCCCATTGTGGTGATGACGACCTTCGAGTCGTTCGTCGAGCCACGGTTCGTCGAGAAAATGGAGGCCAAAGGCATTAAAAAGTTCATCGCCTACGAGGTCGACCTGGATGGGCTGCGATCCAAGTACGGCAAGCATTTCGACATCATCCTGGGCGACCTCAAACAAAGCAGCGACCTGCGCGTGCTCGACTACAACGGCCATCGCATCTTCAGCCTCTTCGAGCTGCGCACCCTGGGCGCGCCCATTTACCATGAGCCCTAGCGTGCCCGCGAAGCAGTCGCTGTCATGGTTCTAGAAAGAGACGCGGTCGGCCGCCTGAGCCGCACCAACCGGCGAGGGTTAGGCTGCGGCCCAGGGGATACCAGGTAAGGGCTTGAATTTGTTTTTATGTTTTCACCATCCGGGCTCCATGGAAGAAGCCCATTGACCTGGCGGCGTCCGTCTATGTATTCCTGCCTGAATATCGGATCGAAACCACTTGAAGCCCTTGGCCATCATTCTTGACTCGCCGGCCCGTATTCGGCATATTGGCCGACAAAAGCGGCTTCGCACCCTCCCTTGAACAATCGATACCATTGGCACCATCAGACCGGACCCCATCGTCCGGCCCCTAAACGCTTTTCCATGAAGGAGGCCCCCATGTCGAAGAGAATGTTGCTTGTCTTCTGCCTGCTATCGTTAGCGCTTTTCTCCGCCTGTGACGGCGGCGGCTGCGGCCCCGAACCGGATGCCGACGGCGACGGCATCGTGGACGGCAAGGACAACTGCCCCAGGATCGCCAACCCGGACCAATTGGAGAGCGAAAACCTCTGTGACGCGATTTTTTGCAGCGCGGACGGTATCGGCGACCCGTGCGACAATTGTCCCCTGGCCTATAATCCGGACCAGGCCGACAGCGACCGCGACGGCCGGGGCGACGCGTGTGACGATCCTTCCGCCAGTTGCCTGAGCAATGCCGAATGCAAGGCTGCCGACCTGTATTGCGCCAAGGCACTGGGCGCGTGCGACACCGCCGGCCTCTGCCAGGCCAAGCCCCAGGCCTGCTATGACCTCTGGCAGCCGGTGTGCGGCTGTGACGGCCGGACCTACGGCAACGACTGCAATGCTGCGGCGGCCGGTGTTGCGGTGGATTATGAGGGGGAATGTTGCCCCGCCGATGCCTGCGGACCGGCCCTGGGCATGCCCAACTATCTTTGCGAGGACGGCGTCACCGTCGCCGGGCCTACCGGCAAATGCCGACGCAACGCCGAGGGTGCGTGCAGATGGGAAATCGTCCAGTGCCCATGAGTGGTAATGCGATCGCCGGCGGTTGAACAGCCTGACTTTGCGCGAAGTTTTCAACCGCCGGATGGGGATTCGCAACTACTAAAATCCAAGTTGAAAACGGAAGGTCGGGATTTGGGAGCGCATCAAGGCTGGGTGCCATCCTCGGTTCCCACCACCTCGTCGGCCATGACGCGGTCTCCACCCAACTGCTTGGCGGTGCGCACGCGTTCGTCGGCCTGGGCGATGAGATCGGCGGGGGTGTGTTCGCCGGCCTGGGCCAGGCCACCGGTGACCGTCACCCGCACCTGGCCTTGCTCCCATTGCAAGGCGTTGATGGCGCGGCGGATGCGGGCCCCGCAGTGCCGGGCCATCTCGATGGAGGTGTTGGGCATGACCACCAGAAATTCCTCGCCCCCATAGCGCCCCACCAGGTCGATCTCCCGCAGGTTGCGACGGATGGTCTGGCCCACATCCCGCAGCACTTTGTCACCAGTCAAATAGCCGTACTGGTCGTTGATGGGCTTGAAGCCGTCAATGTCGAATATCATGATGCACAGCGGCTGATGGTAGCGCTGGGACTTTTTAACCTCTTCGGAGAGGCGCTGGAAGATGTGGCGGCGGTTGGGCATGCCGGTGACGCTGTCCACCAGGGATTGCTTTTTCAGCCGCTGGCTGGCCAGCAGCAGTTGGGCCGACTTCTCCTTGACGCGGCCGTCCAACTCCACGTTATTCTGGGCCAGCAGCCGCTGTTTGTCTTTCTGGCGCATCATGAACCCCAGCAGAATAACGGCCACGACCAGAAGGCCTGCGGCGACGGCCAGGAAGAGAATGCCGTGGCGATTCCAAAACAGGGGCTGCTCGTGAATCACGACGCTGCCCGGTGGCAATTGGGAAGAGTTGAGGCCGTACTGCTTCAGCTTGCGGCCGTCGAACATGTATTGGTTGGGGCTGCGCGTCAGTGGCGCGATCTCCTTCACGGGCTGGCCTGAAAGTATCCGCAGGGCCATCTGGCCGGCCAGTTCGCCTTGGCGGAACCCGGAGGTAATCATGCCGCCCACGCTGCCTCTGCCCAGATAGAAGTCCAGCGGGCTGTACACCGGCGCCGGCGACCAGCGCACCACCAGACCGATCAAATCGTTGGCCAGGGCATCGGAAAGGCCCCGATCATGGTCGAAGGCCAGCAAATAGATCAGATCGTCGGCGGTCAACCCCACCAACCGGGCCGGCAGTTCGGTGCGGTCCACATCGCGCCACACCTCCACCGCCACCTGGGGCTCGAGCAAGGCGATCATGGATTTCATCTGATCCACGAAAATTTCTTGGATGTCTTCCTTGTTCATTAGGAACAGAATGCGTTTGCAGCGGGGATGCAGTTGGAGCATGAGACTGAGGGTGGCCTGGTGGCCGAGCTGCTCGATCACGCCGGTTTCGTTCGCGCCTAAAACGGGCGGATCGGGGTTGGCCCAGTTGACGCCGCAGAAGACCACCGGCGCGTTGGGGGCGAACGCGGCGCCATGGCGGCGCACAAAACCCAGGGCCGCATCGTCCGCGACAATCACCGCGTCGAATCGAGAATCCTTGAATTTAAAACCGTAGAGGTCGGCCAGGGCCGGCAGGTAATCCGCGCGGTTGTGGCGCAGGGTATCTAGATATTCGAAGTACAACTGGATGTCGTTGTCGAAGGGGGCAAAAACCGAACGGATGCCTTCGCTGATGCGGTCGGTCCATTCCCGGCCCTGGTGGTAGCTGTGCAGCACCAACACCTTGCGCGCTTCCTGGGCGTGGGCCTGGGAAACGAGGATCGAAACCAGCAGCAGGGAGAGGGCCAGGCGGCGCATGCCATTCATTCGCTTGGGGCATCCTTTAGAAAAACGTTTCGGTAAAGACACGTGAATCCGGGAAGCGTTCGTCGATCAAGCGTATCACGTCGCGTATCATATCCCCGTTTCCGCACAAATAAAAGTCATACATGCCCGGCGCAAGGCGCTGGGTCAGGCAGGCGTCTACACGCCCGGCGAAAAATTCGGGAGCGCCCGTGGCCGGCAACGGGCCGGAAAGGCAGGGCCGATAGGAGCGCGCGGCCGCCGCCAGCTCCCGGCCATAGACCAGGTCCTCGGCCGCGCGCACGCCGTGCAACAGGTCAAATCCCCGCACGCCGGCCCGTGCAAAAGCCACGAAGGGTGCCACCCCCGTGCCGGTGGCCACGAAAACCGCCGGTTGCGGCGAGGGCCTGAAGGTGAAAAAACCGGAGGCGGAGCTGATCTGAAACGGTTCGCCGGGCGCGGCAACGGCCAGGCGCGGCGAAAAGCGACCCTCGGGCAGATGCCGCACGCAGATGGAGAGTTCCGGGCCCTGGGTCGGCCCCAGGAGGGTATAGTCCCAGGTCGCCGCCTGGAACCGGAAGCCGATCTTTTGACCCGGCTGAAAGTCGAACCCCGGCGGACGGTCGAAACGAAGTTCGAAGATCCGTTCGTTTAGCCAGCGTCGGCCGATGACATGAATCGTGTAGTCGCGCACGCCGCTCCTGCCGCTCCTATCGATCATCCCTGCCAGGTCACGTCGGCAATGCCGGCCTGCTGGTTGAGGTAGCGGGCAAGCATGAAAAAATAATCCGAGAGCCGATTGAGGAACATGACCACCGGGCCCAAGTGGCTGGGGGCGGTCGGCTGACCATCGGGCGCCCCCCCCTGCAAGGTCAGTTCGATCACCGTGCGCTCGGCCCGCCGGCATACGGTGCGGGCCATATGGGCCCAGGCCGCGGATACATGGCCGCCGGGAAGAATAAAGGCTTTGAGCTCGGGCAGACCGGCACTGAGGGCGTCGATGCGCGCTTCGATGCGGCGGGCCGTATCCGGTCCCATGGGCGTCAACCGGCTCTGGGTTTCGGAACCGGGTGTGGCCGACAGCCAGGCACCGGCCTGGAGGAGATCGGATTGGATGCGTCGCAATTCGGTCATCGTCGCCTCGCTGCCGGGCGGCAGATGGGCCGCCAGTGCGCCCACCACGGCGTTGAGTTCATCCACCTCGCCGCAGGCCTGGACCCGGGGGTGGCTTTTGGGCACCCGCTCGCCGCTGATGAGGCTGGTTTTCCCCTGGTCGCCGGTTTGGGTGTAGATTTTCATTGGGGGGAGGCCTTGGCAGCCGGATCGGCCAGCAGCTCGAACATTTTGGCCGGCGCGCCGCACACCGGGCAGCGCGCGGGGGGTTTCTCGCCGTCATGGATATAACCGCAAATCAGGCAACGCCAGCGCATGGTTTAGCCTCCTATGATTGAATGGTCTTCTTTAGCAGCCGAAATCAGGCTTGGCAAGCCATGGACCCACGATCGCATGCCTTGACTTCATTTTGCGATTCTGTTCTTCTCTGCACCAGGTCAACCGCTTCATCCACCCAAGAGGAGAATTTCCATGAGCCGCTTTCTCATGCTCGACATCGGTGCCGGCACCCTCGATTTGCTCTACTACGACACCCTCAGCGGCGAGCATTTCAAGGCGGTCATGCCCGCCCCGGTGCGCCAGGTGGCCGCCGAGATCGAGCGGACCCGCGGCCCGCTGGTGGTCAGGGGCGTGGAGATGGGTGGCGGGCCGGTGAGCGATGCCCTGCGCCAGCGGGCCCAAACCGACCGGGTGGCGATCGCGGCCGAAGCCGCCGCCACCCTGCACCACGATCTGGAAAAGGTAGCGGCCCTGGGACTGGAAATTGCCGACGATGCCGTCATCGAGCGGTTGTGGCGCGATCCTCACTATACCCCTGTCACCCTGGAAGATGTGCAACCCGAACGCATCTCCCAGGTCCTAACGGGCATGGGGCTGGCGACGGAGTTCGATGCCGTGGCCCTTTGCGGCCAGGATCACGGCGTAGCGCCCAAGGGTGTATCCCACCTGGCGTTCCGCCACACCCTGTTCCAACGCCTGCTGGACGAAAGCCCCCTGCCCCACCGCCTGCTGTTCGGGCAAGATGAAGTGCCGCCGGCCTTCAATCGTCTGCGGGCCATGGCCCGCAGCGCCCGACGGCTCGACACCCGGGAGGTGTATGTCATGGACAGCGGCATGGCCGCCATGGCCGGCGCGGCCCAGGATGCCCAGGCCCTGGGCCGGCAACCCATTCTGATTCTGGACGTGGCCACCTCCCACACGGTGGTGGCGGCCCTGGAGGGGGACCAGGTGGCCGGCTTCGTGGAGTACCACACCCGCGATATCACCCTGGCGCGCCTGGAGGCGCTGCTGAAGGAACTGGCCGACGGCCGCATCAGCCACGACCAGATCCTGGCCGAAGGCGGCCACGGCGCCTATCTGCGCAAAACCGTGGGCTTCGAGCAAGTCCAGGCCATCATCGCCACCGGCCCCAAGCGCCGCCTGCTGGCGGACAGCCGCTTGCCCATCGTCTGGGGCGCCCCCTGGGGCGACAACATGATGACCGGCACCGTGGGGTTGCTGGAAGCCTTGCGGCGGCGCAAGGGACTCGGCCCGATCCGCTATATTTAATGGAAGAATTCCTTGTGGAGAAAACGAGATGCAAGAATTCTGGCTCTGCTTCGTGCCCCTGTTCGTGGCCCTGGATGTCATCGGCGTGCTGCCGATCTATGTCTCGCTGACCGAGGGGCTTTCCAAGGCCGGTCGCCGCTCGGTGCTGGTACAGTCCATTCTCACGGCCGCGGTGGTGGCCCTGGCCTTCCTGGTCTTCGGCCCGGTGCTGCTCCATTTTCTGGGAATTACGGTGGCCGACTTCATGATCGCCGGCGGCACGCTGCTCTTTGCCATCTCGCTGAGCGATCTGCTCACCGGTGAGAAGAAACGCAGCGAGGTGGATAAAAACGAGGCCCTGGGGGCCGTGCCCCTGGGAATCCCTTTGCTGGCCGGCCCGGCCCTGTTTACCACCTCGATTCTGCTGGCCAATGCCTACGGCAAGTGGCTCACCGCCGCGGCCCTGGCAGCCAATCTGTTGATAGCGGCCGGTGTGTTCATGGTGGCCGATTCGATCACCCGCTGGCTGGGACGCAATGGCACGCGCACGGCCTCCAAGATCGCCAGCCTGCTGCTGGCCGCCATCGCCGTGATGCTGGTGCGCAAGGGGCTGATTGAAGCCATCACGACCGCCATGCGCGGATAGAGAGGGAGGGTCGATCGTTGCCAAGAAAGCTCTTCCCGCTGAACATCAGCCAAAAGATCGTCATCATATCGGCCCTGGGCCTGATGGTGGCCTTGTTCATCGGCGGCACCTCCTACCAATATCTGCGAACCATCCGGACCAAGCAGGTGGTCGTGGAAAGCGTCGATGACCTGAGCAACATCATCCTGGAACTCCGGCGCTACGAAAAGAACTACCTGCTTTACTCGGCCGAGGAAGACTTATCGGAGAATCGCCGCTACGCCCGAATGGCCAGCGACATGCTGGCCTCGATCCTGCGGACGAGCGCACGTCTAAAAATTGAATCGGAACTGAACCGATTGATGGATAGCCTCATGACCTACAACGAGGTCATGGATGCGGTGGCCTTTTGTGCCGCCGGCACGGCCGATTTGTGCGGGCCCCTCGAAGATCGTCTGCGCGAAAGCGGCAAAGCGCTGGTGGACATCTCCCAGAGCGTGGTGCGCCTGGAACGCCAGATGATATTGAAAAGCTTGATCTCCGTGGAGAAGAATTTGATCATCGCCATGGTCGTGGTCATATTCATGGGACTTTTTTTCAGCGTCTTCATCGCCGCCAAGATCGTGCGCCCCCTGCGGGTCATCGAAAAGACCACCGTGCGCATCGCCCAGGGCAATTTCAAGCCGTTGCAGGTGATCAAATCCTACGACGAAACCCAACGGGTCATGGAAGCCTTCAACCGCATGATGACCGAACTGGAGCGGCGGCAGGAGCAGCTCGTCCAGGCCAAGAAGCTGACCTCCATCGGCATCCTGGCCTCGGGCATCGCCCATCAGTTGAACAACCCCTTGAACAACATCTCCACCTCGCTTCAGATTCTATCCGAAGAGTTCGGCCAGAGCCACTCGGAATTCTTCCGCCAAATGCTGACCAACTGCGGCCAGGAGATCGTGCGGGCCAAGGAGATCGTCAAAGGGCTGCTGGAGTTTTCCCGGGAAAAGGATTTCGCGCTGCGGCCCTGGAAGCTTCAAGAAGTGGTGGCCGGCGCCATCCGCCTGATCTCCAGCCAGGTGCCCAGCGGCATCGAAATCGCAACCGAGGTACCACCGGACCTGGAGCTGAACCTGGACAGCCAGCGCATGCAGGAGGTCTTTCTCAATCTGTTGATGAACGCCATCCAGGCCATCGAGCCCATGCCGGGCCAGGTCAAGATCACGGCCGAAAAGGTGGTGGCCTTCGATCACAAGGCCTTCGGCCAGATCTTGGTGGCCGACACCGGCAAGGGCATCGATGCCAAGGACATCGGCCGGATTTTCGATCCCTTTTTCACCACCAAAGAGGTCGGTTCCGGCACCGGGCTGGGGCTGTCCATCGTTTACGGAATCATCGAAAAGCACCAGGGAACCATCAGCGTGGAGAGCACGCCGGGGGTCGGCACGCGCTTTATCATCTGCCTGCCCCTGGCAGAGCCGCTGAAAACCGTCCGAGGTTCATAAATGGAAACCTCCCGCATTCTGGTGGTGGACGACGAAGCCATCGCCCGCGAGAATCTGGCCTACGTCCTGCGCAAGGAAGGCCATACGGTGGTCTGCGCGCAAGACGGCGCCGCCGCGCTGCAAGCGCTGGCGCAGGCCGCCTTCGATCTGGTCATGACCGATTTGCGCATGCAGCACGTGGACGGCATGCAGGTGCTGGCGGAGGTTAAAAAGCAGCAGCCTTCGGCCGAAGTGATCGTCATCACCGGCTATGCCACCGTGAACACGGCCGTGGAGGCCATGCGCGCGGGCGCCTTTTTCTATGTCTCCAAGCCGTATCAGATCGAAGACGTGCGCATGCTGGTCCAGCAGGCCCTGGAGAAGCGCTCCTTGCGACGCACGGTGAGTGAACTCAAGAGCCAGATCAAGGCCTGCGTCCCATTGCCTGCCATGATCGGCCACAGCCCGAAGATGGAAGCGTTGAAAAAGGCGCTCCAGCAGATCGCGGTGGCCGACTGCGCGGTGGTGATCCTGGGCGAAACCGGTACCGGCAAAGAACTGGTGGCGCGCACCATCCACCACCTGAGCCCCCGGGCCAACCAGCGCTTCCTGGCGGTCAACTGCGGCGCTTTCAATGAAGAGCTGCTCTCCAACGAACTCTTCGGTCATGAAAAGGAAGCCTTCACCGGCGCGCGGGGGGTCAAGAAGGGCTTGTTCGAAACGGTGCAGGGCGGCACCATTCTGCTGGACGAAATCGCCGACATGCCCCTGGCCATGCAGGTCAAGCTGCTGCGGGTGTTGCAGGAGAAGAGCCTGATGCGCGTGGGCGGCACCGAGGAGATCCCGGTGGATCTGCGCGTGTTGGCCGCCACCAATAAGGATCTGCGCCTGCAGGTGGAAAAAGGGCTGTTCCGCCACGATCTCTACTTCCGGCTGAGCGTCATGACCGTGATCGTCCCGCCGCTCTCCGAAAGGAGGGAAGACATTCCGATGTTGGCCAAACACTTCCTGCGCAAATACGGCGGCTACCGCGGTACTCCGGTGGAAGAGATCGATCCGGCGGCGCTGGAAACCCTCATGGCGTACGAATTTCCCGGAAACGTGCGCGAACTGGAGAACATCATGGAACGGGCCGCGGCCGTGACCCGCGGGCCATCCATCGAAGTGCAGGACCTGCCGCCCGACCTCCAGCAGCGCCGGATTCTCCTCAGCCGCGGCAAGGGCTTTCAGGAGTTTTTGACCCTGGAGGAAAACGAGCGCGAATACATCGCCTGGATTCTCAAGCAGGTAAACCACAATAAGACCCGGGCCGCCGAAATCCTCGGCATCGACCGCGTCTCCTTGTGGCGCAAGCTGCGTCGCTATCAGATGGACGAGTAAAAGCCATCCCCCGCGCTCCGCTGGTTATCGAAGGCCGGATGCTGGTTTTCGAACGATTTGACCAATAACCAAACGGGGAAAATTCGCATGCTCCCGCGCACATTATGCGTCTGGCGCATAAATAGGCGCATAAAAATGAGCTGGGCGCAAAAATTACCTTTTCCGTGTATAAATAGATGCTTTTCGTTCCCCTTTCTGTTCTATCTCTCCTGCATCTTTCAGACGACTAAGAAGCTTATACGCTTGGTCCTTGGTGATCCGGCATAAATCCATAACCTCAGCTCGCCTTATGGAGCCATGCTTTTCGATATAGTTGAGGACCATCTGTTCTTGCTGGATAGGCTCAAAACCGGCCTGCCGGATATAAGCGGCTTTCTGCCCTGTGGTTTGGTACACTTTTGCGCTGAGCATATATGTTCTGCCGCGGCCCGAGCCATGAGCTTCGACCAATCCCGCCTCGGTCAGCTTTTCAAGGGCGGCGCGTGTCTCCTGCTCCGATTTCTGTGTTGAAGGTGACAGATCGGCCGTTGTCAGCCTTCGTTCGGAGCGCAATCTGGAAAGAATGATCAGGCTGTCTATGGGCATGGCTCGTCCGGTTCGGTCTTCATGGTACAGTATCATTTCAAGAAATTTAAAGTCTGCTTCCGCATCGCTCATGCGCAAAATCACCGAGGTGCTATCGGAGCGGCTGTAATCCGGTGCGGGCCGACCATAACGAAGGAGCCCTTCGAAAATTCGGTCAATGCCTCTGCCGGTTCGTTCCGCCAGTCCAATGCGCTTGGCGATATCGGCCAGCAGCGGATTACGTGGTCGCGGTTCCGTCACTAACAGGTTCTGAAGCGTCACACCTTCGACAAATCCTCCTGGACTCGACAGAGTCATGCCATCGTCGGCGATCCGTACGTGCACAGCGCCAAGGCGCGAATAATCACGATGCACTAGGGCATTGACGAAAGCTTCGCGAAAGGCGCGGCGGTCAAAGTTAGGGACCGGCACGCGAAACAGTCCTGCTTGAACTTCCCTTTCCATAACCCAAGGTTTGAAAAGCTGCTCGACCTCTTCAAAAGTTTGCAACAGCGGTTTGCGAAAAAATTCGTTTACGCGGACATCGGTGCCTTCCAATACCTGAAAAGCGGTTTCATGCGCCGGCAAATACCGGCGCAACTGGTCCTCGCGGCCAAGAAACAGCAGACCGGCCAGCGTGGGGTGACGCATGCCGTCCATGGCCATGGTCAAACCCAATGCGCCATCCAGTTCCCCGTCCGCCAAGGGCAATAGCGATTGGTCTCCGCCATATTTTCGAACGGCCTCACGCAGGCGCTGCCTTTCCAGGGGGTTCAAGTCTTCTACTTTTAATTCCGGCATTAAAAGCGCTGAAGGATCGGTCAATCCCATGGCCGATTGGCGTTGGATAAATTCATGGGGGTAGAATGGAACCGCTTCCGGTTTGCCGTTGGCCATCAGGCGTCGCCTCAGCAACACTCCCTCGGAGGTGGAGACCAGTTGCCTGGATTTCTGGACCATGACCCTGGCAATGGTTGCCTGCCGTATTTCAACGGCTTCCACGCGCACGGATAAAGGCGGGTTTGTTTTGTTGGCAATCAGCGCCGGAAGTCCGGATAGATCCTTGTGGTTTGCATGCAGACCTGTGATCCGGCCATCATCTTCCACACCCAGCAACAGATCGCCGCCTTCGGTATTGGCCAGTGCCACCACGGCGGCAACAAGCTCCCGATCCGCAATGCCTTGAGGTCGCTTTTAAATTCCAAGGATAGGCTTTCGCCCATCTGGATCATTTGATTGATGTGCGATGATGATCGTTCGTTCATCAAACACCTCTGATAGTGTCGTGACCCGGCTTGCGGGGTCAAGATCTGAGCCCTTCCCCGGTTGGCTCGGCCAGGGCCAGGGCCACCACCGCGGCCACGTCGTCGGCCGGAAACACTTCCAAGCCTTCGATTAGCTCGGTCTCCAGCCGTTGCAGATCGGCGGCATTGGCCTGGGGCACAATCACCGTGCGGATCTGTTCGCGCTGGGCGGCCATGATTTTTTCGCGCAGGCCGGCAATGGGCATGATCCGGCCGCTCAGAGTCAATTCGCCGGTCATGGCCACGTCCGGCCTGGCCGGTCGTTGGGTCAGCAGCGAAATCAGGGCCACGGCAATGGTCAATCCGGCCGACGGTCCGTCCTTGGCAATGGCGCCGGCAGGCAGATGGATATGGATGTCGCTGCGGGCGAAAAAATCGGCCGGGATGCCGAAGGCGGCCGCCTGGCCGCGCACGTAGCTCAAGGCGGTCTGGGCCGATTCCTGCAGCACCTGGCCCATGGAACCGGTCAGGATGATCTGCTGGCTGCCGGCCATGATGCCGGCTTCCACGAACATAAGTTCCCCGCCGGATTCGGTCCACACCAGTCCCGGCACCACCCCGACCCTGGCCTTCAGGCCCCGCTTTTCATGCAGATATTTGCTCGGTCCCAGCAGCGTGGCGATCATGGCGTCGTCCACCTGGGGCCGGCAGCCGGTCTCGTCATCCAGCACGCACAATTTGGCCAGCTTGCGGCAGACGGCGGCGATTTCGCGCTCCAGGCCGCGCAGCCCGGCCTCGCGGGTGTGCTCGCGGATGATCTTGAGCAAGGCCGCATCCTGAAAGGCGTCGGCTTGGGGGCTCAAACCGGCGGCGGTCAATTGCCGGGGCACCAGAAAGCGCTTGGCAATGGCCAGCTTGTCCGGTTCCGTGTAGCCCGGAAAATCGATGCGCTCCAGGCGGTCGCGCAATGGACCGGGAATCCTATCGATCACATTGGCCGTGGCGATGAAGATGGCGGCCGAAAGGTCGAAGGGCGCATCCAAATAGTGGTCCACAAAGTGGGCGTTCTGCTCGGGATCGAGCAGCTCCAGCAGCACCGCCGAGGCGTCCCCTTGAAAATCCTGGCCGATCTTGTCGATTTCATCCAGCATCAGCACCGGGTTGTTCACGCCCGCCCTGCGGATTTCGTTCATGATCCGGCCGGGCATGGCGCCCACATAGGTGCGCCGGTGGCCGCGCAGCTCGGCCTCGTCGCGCAAGCCCGCCAGGGAGATGCGCACGAAGCGGCGGCCCAAGGCGTCCGCAATCCCGCGGCCGATGGAGGTCTTGCCGGTGCCCGGCGGCCCGGTGAAACACAAAACAGGGCCGCGGTTGATCTGCAACTGCTTCTTGCGGTCCAGCAATTGGCGCACCACGGCCCTGAGCTCGGCGATATCCACAGGTTTAGGTAGATAGTGCGCCGCGCCCTTGCGCAGCGCCTCCACGGCCGAACCCACCGTGGCAAAGCCGGTGACCATGATCACCTGGGTATCGGGGTTGACCTGCTTGGCAGCCTCGAGCAGTTGGTTGCCGTCCATCTTATCCATTTTCAGGTCTGTAAGCACCAGATCGAAGCGCCGCTTGTTCAGCAGTTCCAGGGCCTCCAGCCCGTTGGCCGCGGTTTCGACCCGATAGCCCTCCTTGGCCAGCAGATAGGCCAGATTGGTTCGGGCGATTTTTTCGTCATCGACCACCAGCAGATCGAATTTTCG
Source organism: Desulfobacterales bacterium (assembly GCA_016218685.1). Lineage (GTDB taxonomy): Bacteria > Desulfobacterota > Desulfobacteria > Desulfobacterales > Desulfosarcinaceae > Desulfatitalea. Next base: position 111,492 of record JACRDD010000045.1, read on the forward strand.
CTGGTTGCGCAGATTCTGAACAGCCAGGAACTCCAAGACCCGCTCCTTCACCGGCCCCAGGCCGAAATGCTCGGTGTCCAGAACGGCCTGCGCCCGCTTGAGATCCAGATTGTCGTCCGTGGACTTGGCCCAGGGCAGATCGGCCAGAAAGGTCAGATAGCCATGGCTGATGGCATATTCGGGCTGGGACGGGTCGGTCTTTTTGAGCCGTTCCAACTCGACGGCCGCGATTTTGGCAGCCCCCGGCGGCAGGCCGGCCCGATCGAGGGCTTGCTTCAAGGTAGAAAAATCGTTCTCGTCGACCGGGGTCTGGCTGGTCCCCGGGATGGTATCTTCCTTGCGAAAAAAAACCATGGCCACCATCCTTCGCCCAATACCCGGAGGGTGTTGCGCCTGCGCAACATTTGCCCTCCCGAAGCCTGCAACACCCTTATGTCCTTGAAAGTCCGTCCTTTTGGAGAATTCCGAAAAGGCGTCGTTGCGGAATGCAACAGTTGCCCAAATTCATCTTAATCAATTAAACTCCATAAAATCAAGATATTATTTAAACGCCAGCACCTGGCATGCATCCTGTAATGCCACCGGCAGAGGAGATGCCATGCGCCAGCCGAACCATCCTTATTTATACCCCCCCTTGGACGGTCCAGACCGCGTGGTCAGCGGAGATCGCTCCCGCCGGCTCCTGGCCGTAGGGTTCGAATGCCCGGCCAATACCCAGTTGAAATCCCATGCCCTGGAACTGGGCACACGCATGGGATACGGCGTGGTGCTGTTGACCCTTACCCCCGACGGTGTGCCCCAGGCCGGCGCCCTCCCGGTCACCCCCATATTGGCCCATGCAAGTGCCGCGGCCAATTGTCTGGAGTTCAGGGCCCCGGCGCGCAACATTTGCGCGGCCGTCGGCGAACTGAGCCGGAGCCTCAAACGCATCGAGCTGATCCTGACCGATTCGGACACCATCCAGGAGCGTCTTTCCGAAACCGAGTTCGCACCGGTTTTCCATATCATCCAAACCAATCTTCAGCCAGGAGGTAAGCGTATGTCCAGCGCACCCACCACCCAAGCAGCCAAACCCATCGGCAAGACGCTCGTCCTCGGCGCCCTGACCGCCGCACTCTATGCAGCGGTATTCTGGAAAGCCGAGGCGGTCATGAATCTGTTCACGCGGGGGGGAATCTACGCCGTGTTACCCCTCGCCACGGTCTTTGCAGTTTCGTTCGCCCACGGCGCCTTTGCCAGCAACCTGTGGTCGTTGCTGGGCATTCAGGCCAAACCCACGGTGGAAGCTCACAAAAGCGTGTCGGCCGGCGCGCGGGCGACCAAAACCAAGAGCGCGCGCCCCAGGGCCCGGGCCTATGTCAATCCCTTTCACAACATCGATCTTAAATCCAAATAGCGCTGGCATCGGGCCGGCGGGACGACCGGCGATGGCCACAAGGAGGACAGCATGCACGACTTACAGCAATCCATTGCGTTTATCGATTTAAGCGCGATTTCGGTGATTTTTTTATTCGTGGTCGGTTTTATCGGTGGCCTGGTGAGCGGCTTCATCGGGTCGGGCGGTGCGTTCGTGCTCACGCCCGGCATGATGAGCCTGGGGGTTTCGGGCACCGTGGCCGTGGCCAGCAACATGTGCCACAAGTTCCCCAAGGCCATGGTGGGGGCTTTCAAACGCTATAAATACGGACAGGTGGACATCAAGCTGGGTCTGATCATGGCCGCCTCGGCGGTGGTGGGCGTTCAGGCCGGCATCCGGATCCAGAATATGGTTCTGGAAGCCTGGGGCCAGGCCGGTTCGAACTTGTACGTCAGCCTCTCCTTTGTCCTGGTGCTGGTCGTCGTGGGCGGTTATGTGTTTTACGATGCCTGGAAGAGCCGCAAGTCTCCCGGCACCGACGCTGTTTCCTCCATCGCGCGCAGACTGCAAGCCATCCACCTGCCGCCCATGATCCACTTCAAAAGGGCCAATGTGCGCATCTCCATCTGGTTCACCGTTCCGGTGGGCTTTGCCACCGGCGTCCTGGCCGCCACCATCGCCGTGGGCGGCTTCATCGGCGTGCCGGGCATGATCTATGTGCTGGGTGTTTCGGGTTTCGTGGCCTCGGCCACCGAACTGGTGATCGCCTTCGTGATGGGCCTGGGCGGCTCGATCAACTGGGCCATGCACGGCATGGTGGACATCCGCCTGACGCTCATCATTCTGGCCGGTTCCCTGCTGGGCGTGCAACTGGGCGCCATCGGCACCACCTATGTCAAGGAGCACATGATTAAAAGCGTTATGGGCACGATCATGCTGATCGTGGCCGTCAGCCGCGCCCTGGCGGTTCCCGAATACCTGAACCAACTGCACGTCGTTGCTCTGAATCCTTCCACCATCACCTGGTTGAAGAACACGAGCTTCATCTCCATGTGCATCGCCCTGCTCGTCGGGGCCTTCATCATCCTGGGGGCCATGTTCAAAGCACGCCGGGAGTCCATGCGGCTGGCGCGGATGCAGGCGGTTCCGGCGACCGCCAACTCGTAAGCGAGCCAAGCCATCGGGCCGGCGGGCCCCACCGCCGGCCCCAAAGATTTTAAGGAGGCTACCCAATGGCGATCATCACCGTCTCGCGCGGTTCCTACTCCGGAGGAAAGCAGGTGGCCGAAAAAGTGGCTCAAAAGTTGGGCTACGCCTGCATCTCCCGGGAAATATTGTTGGATGCGTCCGAAACCTTCAATATCCCAGAACTCAGGCTGGCCCGGGCCATCCATGACGCGCCCACCTTGCTGGATCGATTCTCCAACGGCAAGGAGCGCTATATCGCCTACATCGAATCGGCCTTGCTGGATTTGATGTGCGAAGACAATATCGTCTATCACGGCCTGGCCGGGCACTTTTTCGTGCAGAAGGTCGACCATGCCCTGAAGGTGCGCATCACGGCGGCCATGCAGAACCGGGTCTGGGCCGAAATGCAGGCCAACCGCGTCTCCGAAAAGGAGGCGCTCAAGACCCTCAAGGCCGACGATGACCAGCGCCGCGGTTGGAGCCGCTGGCTCTACGGCATCGACACGGCCGACGCGAGCCTGTACGATCTGGTCATCCATATGGAGCGGTTGACGCCCGACGAGGCCGCGGATATCATCTGTTCAACGGCGTGTCTGAGCCGGTTCGCCACCACGGAAGAATCCCGGATGCGCCTGCGCGACCAGGCCCTGGCAGCGAGGGTGCGGGCCGCCCTGGTGGATCGGTTTCCGGACATCGCGGTGAATGCCGAAGGGGGCGCCGTGCGTGTACGCGTCAAGTCAGGAGCCATGGACGTGCACAATGCACCGGCCGAGGCTGAAATCCAGGAGCTGGCCATGGGCGTGAAGGGCGTCCAAAGCGTGGCTGTCGATCTAAAACCCATATTGATGTTCGATGATTGATCCGTCGCGGTCCATAAACGAGCCGCGCGCTTTCTCGGCCGGGGAGATCCCCGGCCCGGCGGCCGCTGCTCCGCAAAAGGCGCTGGTGGCCATCAAGAATTCCACCCCGGCCTTGCACGCGTTTATCCAAACCATGCAGATGAGCCGCCGGCTGCACTTCCCGGTGGCCGCCCTGACCGTAGCGCCTTTTTATGATGGAGATTTGGCTTTTTCCAGCGTCGGCGCATCGCCATCGGCCTGGACCGAGTCCACCGGCGAGATCCTGGACGAGGCACTCGCCATTGCTGTGGCCGAAGGCCTGGGGCTGGAAACCTTCCGCGCTTTGGGCTCGGCCCACGAAGCGATCCTTGAATTTCTTCGGCGGGGCGAATTCGGATTGATCGTGCTCGGCCGTGGCCGCCATTGGACTTCGCCGTTCAACACGGCGGCCAGGGTGGTGCGGCAGAGCTCCGTGGATGCGCTCGTAATCCCCGAGGGATGGTCGGCGCGCTTCAAGCAAATCGTCTGCGGCGTCATCGGCGTGCCCTCGGGTCCTGTTCTGGATACAGCGCAGCATCTGGCCTCCCTGGATCTGGGCCATGTGACGCTCTTTACTTTAGGAGACGATCACAGAGACTCGGAAACAACCCCTCCCGATTCCGCCCGCTTGAAGGTGGTAAAAATGCGCACCCCGGCCGAACTCTATCGACGCTTGAGAGGTGCAGCCCAGAGCGGCGCCACCGATATGGTGGTGTTTGCCGAGGCGCCTTCCCGCGGCTTGTGGCACTCCGTGGCGCTGCCCCCCACGGTCCGCCTGCTGTTGCGCTCCCGCTGCCCTTTGTGGGTGGTCAAGATTTGAAACTTCCCCCATACATCTGCTTGACCTTGACCCGATCCACGCTGTTGCCCGTCATGGGCAGTTCCGCCACGAACTCCACGTACTGGGGCTTTTTGTAGCGCGCGATACGCCCGCCCACATAGTCGATGAGCTCCTTGGCCGTCAGGGCGTGGCCCGGCTTGAGGCGGCAAACGGCCTTGATGCCTTCGGTCCACTTGGGATCGGGAACGCCGAAGACCACCACGGCGGCCACGGCCGGATGCTCCATGATCACGGTCTCCACCTCGGCCGGGTAGACATTTTCGCCACCCGGCTTGATCAGCTCCTTTTCGGCCTTGCGCGCCACATACCAGAGGTAGCCGTCGGCATCGAAGCGGCCCATATCCCCGGTGTGGTGCCAGCCGTTGCGGAAGGTGTGGGCGTTTTCGGCATCCAGGCGCCAGTAACCTTTGAAGACCATGGGGCCGCGGATGGCGATTTCGCCGGCCTGGCCCTGGGGCACGGGACGGTCGTCATCATCCATCAATTGGATGTCCACCAAGGGGATGGGTCGGCCGGCCGAACCGGGCCGTTCGCTGTAGGGGCTCATGGTGGCCACCAGGGAGGTTTCGGTCTGGCCGAAGAGGCTGTAAAAAGCGCCGCCGGTCATCTGCTGGTAGCGCTCGATCACCTGGGGGGTATCGATGCCCAGCACGGCCCGCAGCGACTTGATATCATCGCCGCTCTTTTCCACATGGGCCAGCAGGGTCTGCATCATGGGCGCGAAGGCGAACATCAGGCTCACCCGGTGGGCGGCGATCAGTTGGGCTGCCTGGGGGGCGTCGAACTTGCGCATGGTGATGTTCAGGGCGCCGGCGTGAAAGCAGCACAAGGCGATGCCCAAACCGGCGATGTGAAACAGCGGCAGGGGATCGAGATGCACGTCGTCCATGGTCAGGCCCACCTGCTGCATCAACTGGACATTGGCGCACAGCAGGTTGCGGTGGCTGAGCAGGGCGCCGCGCGGCCGGCCGGAGACGGCCGCCGTATGGATGATCACAAAACCGTCATCGGCGGACGCGGCCCGCTGGGGCAGGCCCTGGGCCGGCGCGGGCGCCGGGGGCAGATCGGCGAATACGCCCTTGCCCGGCTGCAGGTTGAAGAAAGAGACCTTGTTGCCCAGCTTGGCCTGCACGGCCCGCATCAGCTCGCCATCGTCATCGTCGGCGAAGACAAAGCGCGCCTGGGTGTCGTTGAGGTTGTAGGCCATCTCGTCGGCCGAGAGCCGCCAGTTCACCGGGACCACGATGGCGCCCAGGGCCGCGGCCGCGCCGTAGAGCACCACGAACTCCAGGCTGTTCTTGGCGATGACACCGATACGCTCGCCCTGGTGCAGGCCCGCGGCCAGCAGGCCGGCGGCCATGCGATCCACCGCCTCTTTATAGGCCGCGAAAGTCAAAGATCGGTTGTCTTCGGCCTGCAGCCAGGCCGGACGCTGGGGATAGAGCCGGCTGTTGCGGGCGATGATGTCATAGACGGTCAGGTTGTAGATTCCCATGGAAGGCTCCTGAGCCGGCAAAGCCGGAAGTGAAGTATAGAATGGAAGACAGGTCGGCTGCTGATTTATGCGAGCAGAGCCTTTATTTAGTCGTGGTCACGGGGCATGGTCCGCGCAGGATCACGAATTGGGCCGTGGAGCCGAGCAGTATTTTGCGGGTGCGCGACTTTTTCTCCACACCGAGGAAGATGTGATCCACCCCATTTTCTTCGGCGAACTTCACTATGTCTTCGCCCGGCGCCAGACCCCGGACCAGTTGCACGGTTTCGCAGGCCACCCGTTCCTTAGCCAAAAACTCCTTGGCCCATTTCAGCTTCTCTTCCGCGAATTGGATGTCCTGCAAGGTCTCGGTGGTCCCGCCTTCCATGGAAGCCACCACATAAATCAGGGCGTTCGGATCGGTCTTGGCCTGATTGCAGGCCAGCGACAAAGCGCGCTGGGCCGCAGGTGAACCGTTGTATCCCACCATCAATTTCATTGAACCACTCCTCTGATGTTCCCACTGTTCTTGAACTTCAATCTTTTTACTTCGTTTTTACATCCAGCGCTTGCGGCGCTTGTACGACTTGACTTCCTTGAACGACTTGCGGCCGCCGCCCTGGGTGACCCCCATGTAGAACTCTTTGACATCGGGATTGTCTTTCAATTTATCGGCCGGACCTTCCAGCACGATCTTGCCCGACTCCATGATGTAGGCGTAGTTGGCGATACTCAAGGCCGTTTTGGCGTTTTGCTCGACCACCAGGATGGTGGTGCCGGTTTCCTTGTTGATGCGCGCTACGTTGTCGAAGATCTCTTTGACCAGCAGCGGCGCCAGGCCCAGCGAAGGCTCGTCGAGCATGAGCATCTTGGGCGCCGCCATGAGCGCCCGGGCAATGGCGATCATCTGCTGTTCGCCGCCCGAGCAGTAACCGGCCATGCGGTTGGTGATTTTGGACAGACGCGGGAAGTGGGCGTACATGCGCTCCTGATCCCTGCGTATCCCGGCACTTCCGTCCTTACGGGTCACCGAGCCCACCCGGATGTTCTCATCCACGGTCAGATGCTTGAAGACACGCCGGCCCTCGGGCACCATCACCGCGCCCAAGTGGACCACCTGGGTGCCCAGCTGGTTGGTGATGTCGTGGCTGTCGAAACGGACATAGCCGTCGCGGATAAAACCGTTTTCCGGCTTGAGCAGGCCGCTGATGGCCCGCAGCGTGGTGGTCTTGCCCGCCCCGTTGGTGCCCAGCAGGGCCACGACATCGCCCTGGGTCACGCTGAGGCTCACCCCGCGCAGCACCTGGATGATGTCGTTGTAGACCACCTCAATGTTGTTGACTTCCAATAGTTGCGCTTTGCGCGGGTCGCTTGTCATGGCATCCGGTGAAGTTAGAGGTCTCTCGGTCCAAGGGCCGCGTCCGGAGGCGGAAGTCATACCGCCCCCGGAATCGCCGCCGCGGCTTTTTCTGCTTCCGCTCCTATTTCTTGATCTTGGCCACGAAGGTCGGCGTGAACGGCTTGCCGACGCTGCGGAAGACGCCCGACTTGACGGCGTAGATCTGCAAGGTATCGACGCCGGCATGGTCGGTGGGCGAATAGGTCACCGGCCCCACCGTGTTGCCTGGCGAATAGGCTTTGGCGCCATTCATGGCATTGAGTTCGGCATAGAGGCTTTCACGCGTCACCTTCCCGCCCTTGGCTTGGACCCGGCGGATGGTTTCCACGGCCGTCTGGGCCACCATCATGCCGTTGGTGTAGTTGTGGGAGTTGGCGGTCTTGTCGTCCCGGCCGTATTTTTTAGCCAGCATCAACTGGAAGGTGGTGCCGTCGCCCGGTTCGGAGGTCAGGGTATAGGAGGTGGTCCAGCAGTACCCTTCGGCCGCCGTACCCGCCAGTTCGATCAGATCGTTGCCGCCGGTGTAATGGGCCCCCAGGAAGGTCAGTTTGCCCTCTTCGCCGAAAGTGGTGGCGATCAGGCCCAGGCGCTGGGCATCTTTGAGCAGGGTGGCCACCGGCGATTGCACCGTCTGGCTGAGCACATAGCGCACTTTCTTGCTCACCAGGCGCTGGAGCAGGGCGGTGTTGTCCAGGTCCTTACCATGTTCGACCACTTCCACGATCTCCATCTTCAAGCCGGCGGCTACGGCCTTTTGCACATCCTCCACCGGTGCGCGCCCGAAGGCCGAGGGGTGGATGAACATGGCCACCTTGGGCGTATCGCCCTTGTGGTTACTGACGATGTACTCGGCCAAACCGATGCACTGATCAGAATAGGTGGAGATCGGCAGGAAGATATAGGTGGATTCTTCCAGGTTGCCGGCGTGGAAGGAGGCCGGGATCGTCGGGATCTTCTCTTCTTCGAAATCGCGCTTGAGAGCCAGGGTGCTGCCGGTGGAGTAGTTCAGGTAGAGCACGATGCCGTCGGCCAGAAAGTCTTCGAAATTACGCTTGGTGATATCGGTCTGATATTGGTCGTCGCGGATGGGGCACTCCACCTTGGCATCCTTGAGCATCTTGGTGTCGTTGACGTAGCGGATGTAATCTTCCACCCCTTTGGAATAGGGATTGCCCGCGTCCGAGGTGGGCCCGGTAATGGCCAGCGATAGCGCCAGTTTGTAGACTTCGGCGGCCTGAGCCGCGGGCGCCAAGGCCATCACCATTCCCAGGACGATCATGATTGGAACCATCCACACGCGCTGATTCTTCATTTTACTCCTCCCTTCTCGCGGGCCTTTCTAAGCTGCCCACCCATGACATTCACGGCCCGGCCCGGCCGGCTTAGTACCGGAAAGGCCAAAGCTTTACGTAGGAGCGGCAGATGCGCCACCAATTGGCGATGCCGCGCGGTTCAAACATGAGAAACAGAACGATCACCAGACCGAAGGTCAACGGCTTGAGGGCCGTGGCCAGGTTCATGTTGGCGGGCATGATGGCCGTCAACCACTCCACCAGGTTCTCCACCTGCAGGTCCAGCAGCCGGATGGCCGCCGGTCCCCAGAAGGCGCCGGTGAGCGTTCCCAGGCCGCCCACGATGGCCATGGCCAGGTAGGTGATCGATTGCTGCAACGTGAAGGATTCAATGCCGGCGCCGCGGTACAGGTAGGCGTGCAGGCCGCCGGCCACCCCGGCGAAAAACCCGGCCAGGGCAAAGGCGTAAACCTTGGTCAAGCCCGGATGCATGCCCATGGCGTCGGCGGCGCGGTCGTTGTCGCGCACCGCCACCAGGCTGCGGCCGTACCGGGAGCGCAGCAGATTGCGCACTGCCAGGCCGAACACCACCACGATGGTCAGGGCCACATAGTACCAGAAGAAGTAATGATCCTTGCGCGAAACTTCGCCGCCGAACCAGAAGACCCGGCCGATGGAAATGGTCTGGCCCTGGTTGAACATAGGTAGAAAATTGATGGTCCACTGGAAGATCATCTGGAACGACAGGGTGGCGATGGCCAGGTAGAGATGCTTGAGACGCAGGGCCGGCAATCCCACAAAGGCCCCGAAGAGCGCGCCCATACCGCCGCAGCCCAGCAGCATCAGGGGCCATGCGTGGGTGATCAGTACGTGGGAGTCGCCGATCGTGCGGGCCAGCAGGGCCAGGGTGTAAGCTCCCACCCCCACGAAGGCGGCATGGCCGATGGAGATCAGGCCGGCAAAGCCGGTCACCAGATTAAGACCGATGATGGCCACCATGGCCACGAGAATGTTGTCGAGCACCAGCATATTTTTGCTGCTGACTTCGAAGCACAGGGGCCAGACGAACAGGGCTGTCAGGAAGGTCGCAAAGATGGCGCGGTCCAGGTGCGTGGCGAAGATGCGCTGCTCATCCCGATAGGCGCTGAAGAAATTTCCCGTGGCGAACCAGCGATTGGCGGACATGCATCACACCCTTTCAATCTCATGCGTCCCAAACAACCCATGCGGCTTGAACAGCAAAATTACAAGCAGAATTATATACGGCAGCACATCCGCCGTGCCGTTGAGCCCCCACTTGCCGTCCAGGTAGCCCGAGGCGAACTGCTGGATCAGGCCCATGATGATGCCGGCCACCACGGCGCCGACGATCGAGTCCAGCCCCCCCAGGATCACCACCGGAAAGACGATGATGCCGAAGGCGTGCAAGGTTTCGAAATTAAGGCCGGTGATGTTGCCGATGATGCCGCCGGCCGCCGCCGCACTCATGCCGGCCATGGCCCAGGCCAGACCGAAGACCTTGGGCACCGAGATGCCTACCGACATGGAGGCCAGCTGATCGTCGGATACGGCGCGCATGGAGATGCCCACGGTGGAGCGTTTGAAGAACCAGGAGAAGAGCCCGATCAGCACGAAGGTGACAATCACGCCCACCAGCTGGGTCCAGGAGATGGTGGCCGGTCCGATGTTGATCGTTGTCTTGGGGAAAAAATCGGGAAACGAGTAGTTGAAACTGCCGAAGGGGGTCAGGTAGATGATGCCATCCAGAATCGACATCAGACCGATAGTGACCATGATCACCGAAATGATCGGCTCGCCGATCAAGCGGCGCAAGAAGATGCGCTCCACGCTCATGGCCAGGAAGAAAGTCACCCCCATGCTGATGAAAAAGGAGATGTACAGGGGGATCTTCAGCCAGACCGTCAGGGCATAGGTGATGAAAGCTCCCATGGCGATGATCTGGCCGTGGGCGATGTTGAGCACCCGCGAAGATTTATAGATCAGCACAAACCCCAGGCCGGACAGGGCGTAGATCGAGCCCACCACGATACCACTGAGGACAAGTTGGAGAAAATAGGTCATCGACTTTCCTTCTTGCGCGCTATCTTTATTTCTCGGAAACCGTATAAAACTGCATCTCGGTCTCCACCGTGGTGGTCTGCCCGTCTTGATATTGATAGGTGGCCGAGACTTTCTTGTGCGCGACCGCCGGATCGTAGAGCGCATCGTAGAGCGACTGGTAGCGGTTCTGCACGAACTCCCGGCGGATCTTGCCGGTCTTGGTCAGTTCGCCGTCGTCCACGTCGAGCAGCTTGTAAAGGATGGCGTAGCGCCGGATCTTGAAATGCTCCTTTTCCACCCGGGCATTGATGGACAGGATCTCCTGGCGGACCAGGTCGGCCACCTCCGGCTTCTGGGACAGATCCATGAAGGTGGTGAACGAGATGCGCCGGTCCTCGGCCCATTTGCCCACGATGACCGGGTCGATGTTGATCAGGGCCGCCACGTAATCCTGGCGGTTGCCAAAGATCACGGCCTCTTTGATATAAGGGCTGAACTTGAGCTTGTTCTCCAGGAACATGGGGCTGAACATGAGTCCCTGGCGGGTGTGCATCACGTCCGACACCCGGTCGATGACCACCAGATGGCCGTGCTCATCGATGTAGCCGGCATCGCCCGAGTGCAGCCAGCCATCCTCCAGCAGCTCCTTGGTCTTGTCCGGCAGCTTGAAGTAGCCGGCGCACACCGAAGCCGAGCGCGAGAGGATCTCGCCCTTTTCCGAGATGCGGCACTCGGTGCCCGGCAGCGGCTTGCCCACGGTGTCGGGCCGCACATCGCCGTCGCGATGCATGTAGGCGATGCCGGTGATTTCGGTCTGGCCGTAGATCTGTTTGAGGTTGACGCCGATGGCCTGGTAGAAGGTGAACAGCTCCGGTCCCAGGGCCGCGCCGCCGGTGTAGGCCCGCCGCAACCGCAGCAGGCCCAGTTGATTGATCAGAGGCGTGAACACCAGGGTCGTGCCCAGCCAGGAGAGCAGCTTCAAGCCCAGGGGCATCTTGCGGCCGGTCATGCGGTAGGCCGCTGCCCGTTCACCGATGCCCATGAAATACTGGTAGCATTTGCGGTTGAGCCAATAGGTCTCGTCGATGCGCAGCCAGATCTGGGAGCGGATCGTCTCGTAGATGCGCGGCGCGCCGAACATGAAGTGCGGCCCGATCTCCTTGAGATCGGACATGATGGTCTCCACCGACTCGGGGAAATTGATGGTGATGCCGGTCGCCAGGGCTACTCCGAAAGAGTTCATCTGCTCGCCGATCCAGGCAAACGGCAGGAAGGAAACATATTCGTCGGTGGGCGCCAGGTAATCGGCCTCGGTGATGCGCAGGCCCATGTTGATATAGTTGCGATGGGTCATCATGGCCCCTTTGGGCAGGCCGGTGGTGCCCGAGGTGAGGCACAGATGGCACACGTCATCGGGCCGACCCTGGGAGACCAGTTGGTCGAAAAGGGCTGCATCGTTGCCCTCGGAGGCCTGCCCTAACTGGTAGAGGTCATCGATGAAGACGAACCATTCATCGTCGCGATAGCCGCGCATGCCTCGCGGGTCTTCGTAGACCACCTTGCGCACCCGGGGGATTTTGGCGCGCACCTCCACCAGTTTATCGACCTGCTCCTGGTCGTCGCAAAAGACCAGGCTGGCTTCGATGTAGTTGAGAATGTCGGCGATTTCGTGAGGCAGACTGCTCTGGTAAATGCCGGCCGAGATGGCGCCGATGGACTGGGCGCCGATGGCCACGATGAGCATTTCGGGAATGTTGTCGGTGATCAGGGCGATGGTTTGGCCGCGTTCCAGGCCGATGGCCGCCAGCCCTAATGCAGCCTGGCGCACTTTCGCATAGTATTGGTTCCAGGTGAGGCTGCGCCAGATGCCGAACTCTTTTTCGCGCAGCGCCACCCGCTCGCCGGTTTCATCGACCCGCCAGCGCAACAATTGAGGGATGGTATATTCCAGCAGCGATTCCCGGTTTGCCATGGGTCCTTTCTACCAACGCCGGCGGAGAGACGATGGCGCCGGATCTACCGGCTCAATTCTCTCCGATATAGGCTTCGATGACTTTCGGGTCCCGGGCCACCTCTTCCGGCCGGCCCGATCCGATCAACTGGCCGAAATCGAGCACATAGATCTGATCGGAGATGTCCATGACCACGCCCAGGTCGTGTTCCACCAGCACCACCGTGGTGTGCCGTTCCTTTTGAATATCGAGGACAAAGCGCACCATGTCTTCCTTCTCCTCGATGTTCATGCCGGCCATGGGTTCGTCCAGGAGCAGCAACTGGGGCTCCAGGGTCAAAGCCCGGGCCACCTCCACGCGCTTTTGCACCCCATAGCTCAAACCGCCCACGATGTGCTTGCGGTAGGGCTCCAGTTCCATGAAATCGATGATCTCTTCCACAAACGCCCGGTTGACAGCCTCCTGGCGGGAGGCCCGGCCCATGTAAATGAAGGCGTGCCAGAAACTGTAGTCCAGTTTGCGGTGGCGGGCCAGCATCAGGTTGTCCAGCACGGTCATACCGCGAAACAGCTCGATGTTCTGAAAAGCCCGGGCGATGCCCCAACTGGAAACTTGATGGGGCGAGGCGCGGGTCAGGACCCGCTCGCCGAAGCGGATCGCGCCGCGGGTGGGATGGTAAAAGCCGGAAATGCAGTTGAGCATGCTGGTTTTGCCGGCGCCGTTGGGCCCGATGATGGAGGTGATCAGCCCGGCCTGGATCGTCAGATTGACATCGGATAAGGCGTAAAGACCACCGAAGGCAAGGGTGACATCCGAAACGACTAGCGAATTCATCTCAACACTCATAGCAATTTTTATTCTATTGTGTGGGCCCGCGCCAGAACGTTTACAAAAAGACGATTTATAACCTGGCCCCATTAAAAGGCACGCGCAGGCCGCTTGTCAAGTTTAGAAAACAGCGGTGCAATAGTGGCTAATGCCCGCTACTCTTCCAGGGTCAGCAAGTGCGAACGCAGATTACCGGCTGTTCCGGTCAACTGTAATTTCTTGCGGATATTGTGGCGGTGAAAAAGCACCGTATTCCGGGAAATAGTCATCAAATCGGCTATTTCTTTGTTGGTTTTACCATCCTTGACCAAGGTGGCGATGCGAATCTCGGTGGGGGTCAGGCTCGCAAAGCGGCTCGACAGGCGGTTGATGAACGGCGACACGATGTTGTCCAGGTTGGATGCCAGAATGCGCAGGAGGGTCTGCTGGCGCGTGTTCATATTCATCTTCTGCATTTGATCGAGATAGGGCAGAACCAGCTCCTTCACATTTTTGAGCACATTCTTCTGCAGCTCGTTCTTGTCGGCGACCCGCTGCTGCAGCAGCACGCGCAGCGCCGTGTTGACCTCTTCGAGATGCTGGGACTGGGCCTGCAGATCGGACTCCCGGCGCAGCAGCGCTTGTTCGGCGCGCTTGCGATCCTCGACCTCGCGTCCCAACTGCCGATTGGCCTCGTTCAGTTCGGTCGTGCGCTCTTGCACGAGCTCTTCGAGCTGGTCCTGGTAGTTGTGCAGGGCCCGCTCGGCGCGCTTGCGATCGGAGATGTCGCGCAAGGTGACGATATTGCCGATGTGCCGCCCCGCTTCATCCGTATACAGGCACGAACTCAGTTGCACGTCCAGCGTGCGGCCGTCGCGCGTCCGGCGCCGGGTTTCGAACAGGTTGATTTTCTTGCCTTCCAGCATGGCCCCGATGGCGGCCTGGGTTTCGGGCCAGGCGTCGGGGGGCACGAAATCGATCTTTTGCCCCAGAATTTCCTTGCGGGGCATGCCGAAGGTCTGCTCGAAGGCCGGATTGACGTAGGTCGTCAATCCGTCCATATCGTACACCACGATGGGGTCGGGCGAGGATTCGAGGAAATTGCGATAGCGCTGCTCGCTGGCGCGGATGGCGGCCTCCGCCTTGCGGCGCTCGCTCAATTCGTGCCGCACCTCCTTGTACAAGGCCCCTTTTTCCAGCGCCAGCATGGCCAGCGCCGCGAAGCGCTCGAGCAGCCGCACATCCTCCTCGTCGAAGCGACGTTCCGGCGCCAGGTGCGCCAGGCCGATCACCCCGCGCACGCGCTGATCCGCCATCAAAGGAATGCCCACCGCGCAGTGCAGCGGGTCGAGGTCGGCACCCGGCAGCCGTCCGGGCCAGTTCCGGTAGTCATCGATCACGATGGGCCGCGCCAGTTGCCGGACCTGGCCGCCCAAACCTTCGCCCCAGGCGACCCGCCGCCCCACCTGACCCCCGAAAATACCCGTACCGACCTGCATCTCCATGTATCGCTCGTCATCGATGCACAGATAGATATAGCCGTGGGCTGTGCCGGTCAAAGCCATGGCCCGTACCAGGATGGTTTGCAGCAGTTCCTGGGCGTCCAGCTTTTCGATCAGGTCCAAGGCGGTCTCGTGCAGCGCGGTCAGATAGGCGTTATGCCGCTGTACGGCCCCTTCCGCCGCCAGCAGGCGCTCGGATTGACGCCTGAGCGCCTCGACCTCGTGCGCAAGCGCCTCATATGTGGGCTTATCCGTCAAATGGGACTTACTCCAGATGGTATCAGCGAAGTTAAACGATCACGAAGCGCTTGACCGTCGCCACCACCTTTTCAGGATCGTCGATGAGCTGAATGATATCCATATCTTCCGGCGAAATCAGGCCGGCCTCCTTCAATCGGGCCTGAATCCATTCGAGCAATCCGGACCAGTAGTCACTGCCCACCAGTATAATGGGAAAGGGTTTGACGCGCCTGGTTTGAATCAGGGTCATGGTCTCGAACACCTCGTCCAGGGTGCCGAAACCGCCGGGCAGGGCGATATAAGCGGCGGCGTACTTGATGAACATCACCTTGCGCACGAAGAAATATTTGAACTCCAGCTTCAGGTTGGCATAGGGGTTGGGCGCCTGCTCGAAAGGCAGCTTGATGTTCAAGCCCACCGACGGTCCGCCGGCCTTGGCCGCGCCCTTGTTGGCCGCCTCCATGACGCCGCCCCCACCGCCGGTGATCACGGCAAAACCGGCTTTGACGAACAGCTCGGCCAGGCGCTCGGCCTTGTGGTACACCGGATCGTCCGACCGGGTGCGCGCCGATCCGAAGATGGTCACCGCCGGCCCCAAGTCGTGCAGGGTTTCGACCCCTTCCACGAACTCACCCAGAATCCGGAACAGGCGCCAGGATTCGCCCAACTTCAAATCGTCGATGATAAATTGCTTTTCCATAAAGCTCCTTTGGATCAGGGATGAAGGTATCTGTATCAGGCGCGCAACAGGTGTTGTCCATCCAGGAATGAGATATTTTTGTCGAGTTCAAGGCGGACGAAAATTTTAACCGCAGGAATATATGGACATATTTCGAGGATTAAAATTTTCGCCCAACGCCGAAATCGGCGAAAATAGCCATTCCTGGATGGACAATAGGCGATCAGGCCGATTTGTAACGGCCCAAGGCCCACTTGTCAATCGAGGCCGTTGACATGGCGCGGACGATAATGGTACTAAACGCCGCTTTATGCTCAATCGCTATCCGCAAATCATCATTCCAGGCACGACGCTTGATGGCATCCAAATGGTATCCAATGATCATTCGCTTCACCGGGATCTGGTAATCGTCAACGAATTGGGAATGCATGCCAGATCGGCCGCGCAACTTGCCAAAACCGCCCGATCGGCCGATAAAGAGGTTTGGGTTCAGTTAGGGGATCAACGCGTCGATGCCAAACAGATCATCGACCTGCTGACCCTGGCGGCGGCCAAGGGTGACACCATCCGGGTCTCCATCACCTCGCCCAAGGATATGGAAACGCTGGATCGCATCGCCGCCCTGGTCGCCGACGGCTTTGGAGAGTAAACGGCCCATGCCGGATAAAAAGATCAACGAAATCGTACTGCGCGGAATCGGCGGATCTCCGGGCATCTGCATCGGCAAAGCCTACCTAATGGATAAGGAAGGCGTGGATGTGGTGCCCAAGTACAGCCTGGGCAAGGGGCAACTGGAAGCGGAAAAAAAACGATTTAAAACCGCCGTCAAAAAAGCCGTCGACGAGCTGAGCCAAATCATCAACGACACGCCCGAAGAGTTGCGCGAAAACGCCAAAATCCTGGAAACCCACGTGGTCCTGCTCAAGGACAAGATGCTCTACGGCCGCGCGATTGAAACCATCGAAAACGAATACATCAATGCCGAGTGGGCCCTGCGCAAGGTGGTGCTCTCCATCCAGCCGCTCTTCGAGGGCATGGGCGACGGCTACCTGCGTGACCGGGCCGAGGATGTGGTCAGCGTCGCCGATCGCGTCATGAAGCACTTGACCGGTGCCCAGGGCGTGAGCATCGAAGCCATCGACAAGCGCGTGATCCTGGTGGCCCAGGATCTGTCGCCGGCCGAAACCAGCCAGATCCAACTGGAACGCATCATGGGCTTCGTCACCGACCGCGGCGGCAAGGCCTCCCACACCAGCATCATCGCCCGCAGCCTGGAAATTCCGGCTGTGCTGGGCCTGGAGCAGGCCACGCGCATCATCCGCAACGACGATATCATCGTCCTGGACGGCAATGCCGGCGTGGTGGTCATCAACCCCAGCGAAGAGACACTGGCCGAAGCCGAAGAGCGCAAGAGCCAATATGAAGCGCGCCGGGCTCAATATGCCCGCAGCGGCCATCTGCCGGCCAAGACCCGGGACGGCATAGATCTGGCCGTCATGGGCAACATCGAACTGCCCGAGGAAGTCGTGGCGGTCCGCGACCGCGGCGGCGACGGCATCGGCCTGTACCGCACCGAGTTCCAATACCTGGCGCGCAGGGATTTTCCCAGCGAAGAGGAGCTGTTCGAAAGCTATAAGGATGTGGTGGATCTGATGCCGGACAAGCCGGTGACCATCCGCACCCTGGACATCAACGGCGACAAGGCCGTGGCCTACATCTCCGAACCCGAGGAGAATCCGGTGCTGGGGCTGCGGGCCATCCGCTACTGCCTGCACAAACCCGAGGTGTTTCTGACGCAGTTGCGGGCCATCCTGCGGGCGGCCCACTTCGGCCGGGTGCGCTTGCTGGTGCCCATGATCTCCAGAATCGAAGAGGTCATCGAAATCAAACGCCTCATGGCCAAGGCCGCCGAATCCTTG
The DNA here is from genome assembly GCA_016218685.1 of Desulfobacterales bacterium. Taxonomy (GTDB): domain Bacteria; phylum Desulfobacterota; class Desulfobacteria; order Desulfobacterales; family Desulfosarcinaceae; genus Desulfatitalea. The sequence continues at coordinate 129,081 of JACRDD010000045.1, forward strand.
AAAAGAGACGGTCTGCCCCACGAGAAAAAAATCCCCCTGGGCATCATGATCGAAGTGCCTTCGGCGGCCATCATGGCCGACACCCTGGCGCCCGAGGTCGATTTTTTCAGCATCGGCACCAACGACCTGATCCAGTACACCATGGCCATCGACCGCGGCAACCGCGATGTGGCCTACTTGTACAACCCGCTCAACCCGGCGGTGCTGCGCCTGCTCAAAATCATCACCGATGCGGGCAAGGCACACAACAAGCCGGTCTTCATGTGCGGCGAGATGGCCGGCGAAGCTATATACGTGCCGATTCTGCTGGGCTTGGGCTTGCAGGAACTGAGCGCCAACCCCCAGGCGATCCCCATGATCAAAAACGCCATCCGCCTGCTCAACGTGGACCAGACCAAAACTTTCGTGGAGCGCCTGCTCCAGCAAACCAGCACCGAGCAGGTCGAACGCCTGGTGCAAAAAATTTACGGTGACCTGTTGAACAACGGAAACCATAACGGTTGGGGGCACTAAGCGGTGGCCAAAGAACACATCAAACTGATTGCCGATAACCGCAAGGCGCTCTACGAGTATTTCGTCGAGGAGCGTTTCGAGGCCGGCATGGTGCTCACCGGCACCGAGGTCAAGTCACTGCGCCTGGGCCGCGCCAATCTCAAGGACTCCTACGGGCGCTTCAAAAAGGATGGGCTCTATATCCTGCAAATGCACATCAGCCCCTACCCGTTTGCCTATTATGACAACCACGACCCGCTGCGGCCGCGCAAGCTGCTGCTGCACAAACACGAGCTGCACAAACTCTACGGCAAGATCAACGAGCGCGGCTACTCGCTGATCCCCCTGCGCCTCTATTTCCGCGACAGCAAGGTCAAGCTGGAGATCGCCCTGGCCAAGGGCAAGCACCAATACGACAAACGCGAGAGCATCAAGAAGCGCGAAAACAAGCGCGAGATGGACAGGGTGCGCAAAGAGTACAAATAGTGCTTGAACGAAAAGCCCATATTTTTCCAAGTTCAAGGCGGCGGCAAAATTTTAACCGCAGGAATACAAGTAGTATTTCGAGGATAAAAATTTTGCCCCCAACGCAGAAATTGGGGAAATAGGGGGTTTTCGTTCATGCACTAAATAGGCGTTTGACAAGCGCAACGCCCTCCACTATCTTATGGGCGTTCATCCGCTCTTTCAAATCACACAAGCACCACCCTGCACAAGCAGCCTAAATGGGGGCGAAACGGCTTCGACGGGGACAAAGAAGTGCTGGTTGCATACCGAGTTCTCATCGGCTCGTAAACTCGGTGGGAAACTAAATATAATCGCAGACGATTATAACTA
>JACRDD010000044.1 GCA_016218685.1 Desulfobacterales bacterium
CAGCGTAAGCCGCATCCTAAAAGAAGAGAACTTCAAGGTGGAGACCTCCCTGAGCGGGCTGGAAGGCCTCAAAATGGCCGTCGAGCATTCATATGATATCGTGCTGACCGACTTGCGCATGCCCGACATCGGCGGCATGCGGGTGCTGCGCGACATCAAGCGCGCCAAGCCGGCCCTGCCGGTGGTCATGATCACCGGCTACGGCAGCGTCAAGACCGCCGTGCAGGCCATGAAGCTGGGTGCCGCCGAATACCTGCAAAAGCCCTTCTCGCCCGAAGAGTTGACCGCCGCGGTCAAATCGGCCCTGCATCTGGCCGCCACCCAAGCGCCGGAAGAACAGGGCCTGCTTCACAAGGGCGAAGTGCTGCGGGTGCTCGAGCAGGCCGGCAAAGACCCGGCGCTGGTCTCCAACATGCTCAGCTACGGCGCCGACGCCCTGGACGAGTTCAACCTGACCGGTCCGGAGAAACTGGCCATCCTCACCGGCGACATCCATTGGATCGAACAGCACGCCGGACCGTTGAGCCCGGTGCAGCGCAAGTGGCTCGAACAGCGGCTGAGCGCGGAGATTTGGTAATCGTGAATCGTGCGTGCACGAATTCTGCTTCGAGAGGGAGGGGCACCATAGCATGATCTTGTAGGCATACCCACCAATTGGCAAGGAGGCTTCATTATGGCCGAACGCATGCTGGTGATCGACGACGATCCGGTGGTGTTGGAATCGTGCCGCCGGGTCTTCAGTTCCGAACAGTACGATGTGGTGACCACCGCCAGCCCAAGGGAAGGGATGGAGCTGGCCGGTCGCAAGGATTTTGACGTCATCCTCTGCGATTGGCAGATGCCCGAGTTCAACGGCATGGATGTCGTGGAACAGCTTGACCGCATCTGCCCCCAGTCGGCCGTGGTGATGATCAGCGGCTATCCCACGGTGGGCCGCGCCACCGACGCCATGAAACGCGGCGCCATGGATTTCGTCTCCAAGCCCTTTACCCCCGATGAGATCCTGGAAGCGGTCAAAAAAGCCAGCCGCAACAAGGTAATCCAGGAGAAGAAAAGCATCGGGCGCATGGAAAGCATCATGAAGTCCTTCCAGTTTCCCGTACCGACCCTGGAAGACAAAGCCCCCAAAACCATTGCCGAGACCGTGGCCTCGACCATCGGGGTGGGCAAAGCCACCTCCCCCTGGTTCAGCGTGTGCGTTCTGGGAATCCTGGCCGGGGCTTACATCGGCTTCGGCGGCCTGCTCTCCACCAGTGTCACCTTCGACCTGGCGGCCAAGGCCGGCGTCGGCATCACCAAGATCGTCGCCGGATCGGCCTTCAGCCTCGGTCTGATGCTGGTGGTCATCGCCGGCGCGGAACTGTTCACCGGCAACAACCTGATGGTCTCCAGCGTCATGTCCCGGGAGATCACCTTCCAGATCATGTGCCAGCGCTGGCTGATCGTCTTCATCGCCAACTTCGCCGGATCGCTGCTGCTGGTGGCCCTCTTTTACTACTCGGGCTTGTGGAAGATCGCCAACGGCGCCCTGGGCGCCGGGGCCGTGGCCATCGGCTACGCCAAGGTCAACCTGAGCTTCACCGAAGCCCTGGTGCGCGGCATCGGCTGCAACTGGCTGGTATGCCTGGCCGTCTGGATGGCCCTGGCCGCCCGCCAGACCATCGGCAAGATCTTCGCCATTTTCTTCCCCATCATGGGGTTCGTGGCCATCGGCTTCGAGCACTGCGTGGCCAACATGTACTTCATCCCGGCAGCCCTGGTGCTGCACCAGGCCGCCGGCATCGCCGGTCCGGCCGCCTACGATCCCAACAGCCTGACCTGGCTCGCCTGCCTGTGGAACAACCTGCTGCCGGTCACCATCGGCAACATCATCGGCGGCGCCGTGTTCGTGGGCATGAGCTACTGGGGCGCGTATCTGCGACCGGTGGGGGAAGTCAAGAAGAAGACGGCTTAATCTTCTATTTGCCGAAATTAAACTTGAGTTGAAGCAGTTCCCGAGTGCGCTGGTGGACTCCCAAAGCCGCAAGTTCTTCGGGCGCCACCCAGCGCGCATCGCTGGCGTCATCGCCCGCCCGAAGATCTCCGCCCAGGAACTCGGCCGCCAGATCCACGATCACGTAGTGAAAACGCACCCGCCCCTCGGCGTCGCGATCCACCACTTCGAAGGTAAAAATCGGTTCGCCGGCGGCGATGGTCAGGCCGGTCTCTTCCAGGATCTCGCGCTCGGCGGCCTGGGCCAGGGTTTCGCCCAGGTCCACCTTGCCGCCGGGAATGGCCCACTGACCCGCTCCCGGCGGCCGCAGCCGGCGCACCAGCAGCACGCGGCCATCATGAATCACCACGGCGCCCACGGCCAGCAGGGGCTGGTCGGGATAGGCGGCGCTGGCCTTGATCCTCTGCGTTTTAGGGCTTTCCGCTGGTCTCGGATTCATACTTCTAGAAAATCTTATAGACCGTGCCGATGACCAGGGCGGCCACGTAATACTCTTCCGTGGTGAGCACGATGTCGCTCGGCGGATACAGCGAATCGGTAACCATCAGGGAGGCAGTAAACTTGAGAATGGCCGAAACGCGAGCTTCGGATGACGGCTGGGCCAGGGCCGTGTCGCTGTCCAAAACAACAAGCAGCCGTTCATAATGGGTATCAAAGTAATCATGATCATCCGGCCCCGCGAAGTTCGAAAGAATGATCGAGCTGTTTCGAATGATGCGCTTCAGATCGTACTCCGTGATGACCTGGAAGCGCTGCATGAAGTTTTCACTGATATTGATCGGCTGACCGTCCGCGGTTTTCAAACCATAGGGCCGAGGCAACGCGGTGCTAGGTTCGAAACCCGGAGGCGCCGCGATGAAGTCGACGACCTTTCTTTCCTGGACCGGCGTGTCCGCCAGCATCTTATCATAAGTGCGCATGGTGGCATCATCGATCTCCCCTTTTTGGTGCTGGACTTTCATGAGATCATGGATCTGCTCCACGGAGGGCAGGATGATGATCAGATTCAGCCCCGCTTTCTCCAGATAAGCCAGCCCCGGGCCGCTCTCCTTCTTTAGATCGAACGCCAGTTGCCTTAAAGGTGCGTCATGCGAATCGGATAGAAGCTTTTGGGGCTTTTCTTGGGTATCCATAGTTTGGGACGTCGTCCCGCAGGCCGTCAAAGAGATCGCAAACACGAGGGCCAGACTGATGAGAGCGAAAAGATCCATGGCTGGCGTGACACATCGCGAGGTCGTTCCGGGTCGCATCCTTTTTCTCCTTTTCATCATCACTTTTCTCGGTTTCAGCACGATCGAATTTCCTGGCCCAAGTTCCTGCACTACATCGGCCAGAAGCGATTGTCTTCCCAGATACCGGCCTTGATCTCCCGATCCAGTTTGGCCAGGAACACCAGATGGCTGTGCTCCCAATCAGCCAGCCAGCGGTAGAGGGCCCGCTCCCGGGGATCTTCGCCGCGACGGGCGCGCTCGCCATAAAGCGAAATGGCCTGTTCTTCCATGAACATGGCGGCCGAAATGGCCGCGGCTTCAAAGCCGGCCGCCGCGATCTTGGCCTTGAGATCGTCGGAGATCACCAGGCTGGCGATGCTGGGCTCCTTGATGGCTTGGGTATCGAAGTCGTCGAAGCGCGCGTTCTTCTGGTAGCCTTTGAACTGATCTTCCAGAATCTTGATGTGGCGCAACTCTTCATCGGCCATGATCTGGAAGAACTCGCGCACCGTGTTGTTGCGGGCATGATCCGCGATCTTCTGATAGAACGCGTGCCCCCGCCGTTCCAGCAATATGGCCTCTTTCAGGATATCCAGGGTGTTTTCGGTCAGCATACGGGCCTCCTTGATGCACACTTCGTCCGCTTAATCACGCAATTAGAATCAAAATATTGGCCTTAATGGCCTTGGCCGCTCCAGGTACAAATCGGACGTCCGGCGCACGGCGGCGATGAAACGTTCGACTTTCTTCAAATCCTTGCGCCCTGGCGCCGCCTCCAGGCCGGAACTGGCATCCACGGCATCGGGCAGCGCGGCGGCGATGGCGCGGCCCACATTGTCCGCATCCAGCCCGCCGGCCAGTACGGTCGGGTGGCGGCGGGCGAAATCCGCGGCGGCGCCCCAATCCCAGGCCAGGGCATTGCCGCCCGGCAGCGGCCCCTTACCGCACTCCACCAGATAGGCCGCCACATCGTAATCGCCGGCGGCCGTCAGGGGGGGCGCCTTGGTCACAAAGAGCCCCTTGATGACCGTGACCTGAAAACGCTCGCGCAGCCAAACCGCCACCTCGGGCGCCTCCCGGCCGTGCAACTGGACGACGTGCAAGCCGCAGCCCGCGATGGTTTCGGCCAGGAGTTCGCGTCCGGGGTCCACGAAGACGCCGGTGCGACGCACCCGGGCCGGCAGGGCCGCCGCAATGCGGGCCGCCTGGTCCAGGGTCACGTGGCGCGGGCTGGGCGGGAAAAAGACCAGGCCGATGGCATCGGCACCCAGAGCCGCACACCCCGCCGCCTCCTCGGGAACGGTCAGACCGCACACCTTGATCTGGGGAACGGTGGGGTTTACGTCAGCCATGGATGCGCGTTCCTTCGGGAAATCCGTTTAAATCGTGAATGCAACCATTCGTCAAGTCGCTTTTTGGGGCCCGCCATGGATCAGGGTCTTGAGAAAAGCCGCCCGATCCGGGGCGCGCACCAGGCTTTCGCCGATCAGGAAATTGAAGATGCCGCCCTTCAAGGTCCGCTCGATATCCTGGCGGTTGGCGATGCCGCTGGCCGCCACGGCGATCTCGTTCGAGGCCATGAGGGCGGCCAGGCCCGTGGCGGTCGAAAGGTTGGTGTCGAAGGTGGCCAGGTTGCGATTGTTGATGCCGATCAGCCGGCAGCCGACCACATGGGCCACGGCGTAATCCTCCGGGCTGTGGATCTCCACCAGGGCGTCCATGCCCAATTGGTGAGTCAGATCGAGCAACTCTTTCAACTGGTTCGGCGAAAGGATGCGCACGATGAGCAGCACGGCATCGGCGCCCGCGGCCCGGGACTCGTAGAGCTGATAGGGCGCGACGATGAACTCCTTGCGCAGCACCGGCACCGCCACGGCGGCACGCACCTGGTGCAGATCCTCCAAACTGCCTTTGAAATAGGGGCCGTCGGTGAGCACGGAGACGGCCGCAGCGCCGCCGGCCTCGTATTGCCGGGCGCACTGGGTCGCATCCAGGTCCGGGCAGATGTCACCCTTGGAGGGCGAGGCACGCTTGACCTCGGCGATAATGTTCACCCCGCCCGGGCCTGGCCGGGACAGCCGTTTTTCGAAGCCGCGCGCCGTCCAGGGCATATCGGCGATGCGCGCCCGCAGCTCGGCGGCGGGCGTCTTGGCCTCGGCCCGGGCCACTTCTTCTTTCTTATCCGTCACGATGCGATCCAAAATGGTCATGGTTGGCCTATCTTCGCTTTTTCTTGGCAGGCGGGGCTGTATAGATGGTTTCCACATCCCTAACAAAGCTCGCCATTTCCGTAGCGGTTTTTTCGAACACAAGTTTTATGGTGGAAAAGAGATCACTGCTCTCGGCTTTCAATTGACGCGCGGCCATTCGGCAATAGCCGGTGTCGATTTCAACGCCGATGCTGTTTCGGCCGTTCCTTAGCGCCGCGACCATCGTGGTCCCCGTACCGCAAAAAGGGTCCAGCACGGTGTCCCCCGTAAAGGAGAACATGCGGACAAGACGCGTGGCAAGTTCCAGCGGAAAGGGAGCGGGGTGGTGCTTATTGGAGGCCCCCGTAATGTTCCAAATCTGCTGAAACCAACGGTTGAAATCTTCTTTGCCAATTCGGCTCGTTTCGCGCTGCGCGCTTGTGGGCTTCCGGTAACCCCCTGGTTTTCGCTGCATCAGTATGAATTCCATATCGTTTTTGATGATGGCATTCGGTTCGTAAGGTTTCCCAAGGAACTTGGACCCGTTCTCGACCTCGTAGGAAGCATTCGCGATTTTATGCCAAACGATCGGGTTCAGGTTGTCGAAGCCGATGCGCCGACACAATACACATATGTCGGCATGCAGCGGAAAAACCAAGTGGCGCCCAAATTCGCGCCGCGCGACGCAGACATCGCCTACCACGCACACCAGGCGGCCACCTGGAACCAGGACGCGATAGATGTGCCGCCATACTCTCTCCAACTCCAGAAGAAATGCTTCGTAGTCCTGAATATGTCCGAGCTGGTCGGGATTCTCGTTGTAACGCTTGAGGTTCCAGTAGGGAGGAGAGGTTACAACAAGGTGAATCGATGCGTCATCGATGAAGGAAAGATCCCGCGAATCGCCGTTGATCAATCTGTGAACAGTCGAATTTTCCATAGGGTTACACAAATGCCTTCAAATGGGCCACAAGCACTCTGGCAAAGCGTTCGATGGAGAGATCGTCCGCCGGTGTCAAAAAGCGCCCCAGGGCGCCACCGTCAGCGGTCGAAGAAATAAAGGCCGCGGCCGTATAATGTCTTTCAAGCACGAGTTTCCGGCAGAAGAGCTCATATCGGCGCGAATACGACGCGCCCACAAATTCCGGGAATACCTTAAAGTGGGGTTCCTGTACCTTCACCGGCCGGTTGGACGCCTCGCACGCTTCCAGCATGAAGAAGTAACCCAGGAATGGCTGAGGGCTCTTCAGATAGGCGCGTTCCCTGTAGGCTGTCCACAGATCGAGGGCGCTTCCCATGGCCTCTTCGGTGCGATTATTGAAATTGTTGCCAAAAGATGGACCCACTTGCGATTTTGCCTCAATGGCCACCAGAAGCATATCCTCGCGAACAACCAGCAGATCCCACTCTTTGGTGGGACGGAAGAATCCAGGTAGCTCGACCGCCTTTTTCCTGAATACGTATCTCTCGGCGATACCGCAATCCGCGATAAGCTCCGTGAAAAGGTCGATGACACCATCCATCTGGGCGCCGCCGGTCACAGCGCTGCACAATCCCTGATCCGCTTTCCCAATTTGTTTCTGTTTATCCCTCTGCCCCTGTCGCGTCTTCCAGTAGTGGGCTACGGCGTGGCTGGAGCGTTCAGTCAGATCGTGCAAAATGTCGTCATTCTTCAGAGGCATGGTTCCTAAAGTCCTATTTCGTATCGATAGGTAAGGCTATCAGGCAAGCTTTTATCCGTTCTCCTGAGTGTATGCAACAAGCGCTTCCAGCTTCTCCCGCGCCTGGCCGCTGTCGATGGCGCCGGCCGCTTTTTCGATGCCGTTCTTCAACGTATCAGCCTTGCCCGCGGCCACCAGGGCCGCGCCGGCGTTGATCAGGACCACGTCGCGCCGGGCGCCTTTTTCTCCGGAGAGAACGGCGCGCACGATGGCCGCACTCTGCCGGGCATCGCCGCCGGCCAGCTCCTTGGGGTCGGCCAGGCGGCCGAAGTACTGCTCGGCATTGATGTCGTAGGTGCGGATGGCGCCGGCCTTGAGCTCGCTGACGCGGGTGGGCGCGCACACGCTGATCTCGTCCAGGCCGTCGTGGCCATGGACCACCATGGCCGACTGGGCGCCCAGCAGCTTGAGGGCCTGGGCGAACATCTCGGTGAGCGGCGGGGCGAAGACGCCCAGCAGTTGGCAGTTGGCCGAGGCCGGATTGGTCAACGGGCCGAGCATGTTGAAGATCGAGCGCACGCCGAGCTCCTGGCGCGGCTTGGCGGCATGCTTCATGGCGCTGTGGTAGAGCGGGGCGAAGAGAAAGCCGATGCCCACGGCCGCCACGGCCTCTTCCACGATCTCGGGCGGGGTGGTGAGCTTGACGCCCAGGGCTTCGAGCACGTCGGCGCTGCCGCATTTGCTCGACACGGCACGGTTGCCGTGCTTGGCCACGGTCACGCCGCAGCCGGCCACCACGAAGGCCGTGGTGGTGGAGATGTTGAAGGTCTGGGCCCCGTCGCCGCCCGTGCCGCAGGTGTCCATCACCGGCGAGCCCACGGCCTGGATGCGCCGGGCGCTGCGGCGCATGGCCTGGGCCGCGCCGGCCAGCTCCTCGAAGGTCTCGCCCTTGGTGGCCAGGGCCGCCATCATGGCGCCGATCTGGGCCTCGGTGGCCTGGCCGCCGAGCACGATGCCCATCATGTCGGTCATCTGCTCGGCGGTCAGATTCCGGCGCTGGATGATTTGCTTCAAGTAGGTTTTGAACATGGGAAGTCCTTTCTTCTGCTTTAAATCATCTTCACGAAGTTCCGCAACAAGCGTTTCCCGATGGTCGTCATGATCGACTCGGGGTGGAACTGGATGCCTTCCGTCGGGTGTTCCACATGGCGGATGCCCATAATCTCTTTGTCTTCGGCTTCGGCCGTGATCTTCAGGCAGTCGGGCAGACTGGCGCGTTCCACGGCCAACGAATGGTAGCGCATGGCCTGGAACGGCTTGCCGACCCCGTCGAAGATCCCCTGGCCGTCGCAGGTGATGGTGGAGACCTTGCCGTGCATCAAGCGCTGGGCGCCGACGATGGTGCCGCCGAAGGCTTCGGCGATGGATTGGTGGCCCAGGCACACCCCCAGGATCGGCAGGCGGCCCGAAAAGTGGCGGATGGCGGCAAGGGAGATGCCGGCATCCCTGGGCCCGCCCGGTCCTGGCGAGATGACGATGGCCGCCGGCTGCAGGGCTTCGATGCCGGCCAGATCCAGGGCATCGTTGCGCGCCACCGTCACCGGCGCGCCGATCTCTTCGATATACTGCACCAGGTTATAGGTAAAGGAATCGTAGTTGTCGATCATCAGAATCATTGGCGGCTCTCCTTATCCAGGCCGATTTGGGTCAGGGCCAGGGCTTTTTGCACGGACTTGGCCTTGTTGACCGTCTCCTGGCGCTCGCGTTCGGGGTCGGAGTCGGCCACGATGCCGGCGCCGGCGCGCACGATCATGGTGTCGCCGCGCACGCAGGCCGTGCGGATGGTGATGGCCATGTCCATGTTGCCGTTAAAGGAGATATAGCCCACCGCGCCGCCGTAAGGCCCGCGGGGGGTCTGCTCCATCTCGGCGATGATCTCCATGGCGCGCACCTTGGGCGCGCCGCTCAGGGTTCCGGCCGGGAACGAGGCGCGCAGCAGGTCCCACACGTCGCACTCGGGCTTTAGCTCGCTGATGATGTTGGAGACCAGGTGCATCACGTGGGAGTAGCGCTCGACCACCATCAGGTCGGTGACCTGCACGGTGCCGGTGCGCGCCACGCGGCCCAGGTCGTTGCGGCCCAGGTCCACCAGCATCAGGTGTTCGGCGCGCTCCTTTTCATCCTGGAGCAGTTCGTCGGCCAGGGCGCGGTCCTCCTGCTCGCTGGCCCCGCGCGGCCGGGTGCCGGCAATGGGCCGCAGGGTGGCCACCCGGTTCTCCAGGCGCACCATGGTCTCGGGCGACGAGCCTACCAGCACCATCTCGCCCAGGCGCATGAAAAAGAGATAGGGCGAGGGATTGATGTAGCGCTGGGCCCGGTAGAGGTCCAGCACGTCGAAAGGCGCCGGGCAGGTGAACGGTTGGGAAATGACCGACTGGATGATGTCGCCCTTGCGGATGTACTCTTTGACCGCGGTGACCTGCTGCCGGAAATCCGCTTCGGCCAGGGTGGGCTGCAAGGCCAGCTTGAAAGCCGAGAGCCCGGTGGACTGCGTGACCAGGGGCGATGCAATGGTCCGCAGCAGTTGGTTGAGCCGGTTGGCGGCGGCGGCATAGACATGGCCGGCGGCCTCGGGCCGCTCGATGAACCCCAGCGACAAACAGAGCAAGGTGTTGCGGATGTTATCGAAAATCAGCAACTGCTCGGGCAGCATGAAGTGGGCCATGGGCTGGTCGGCGGGCAGCCGGTTGGGGATGCGCGGCTCGAAGAAAGAGACCATCTCGTAGCTCAGATAACCCACCAGGCCGCCCCAGAAGCGCGGCAGTTCGGCCAACTGGGCCGGCCGGTAGCGGGCCAGCAAGGCCTTGAGCACGGCCAGCGGGTCGTTGTGATGGGCGATGCGCTCTTCGCCGGCCGCGGTGACGACCTGCACCGTCTCCCGCATGACGCGTATGTCGGCGTGGGCCGAGGTGCCGATGAAACTGTAGCGGCCCCACTTCTCGCCGCCCTCCACGCTTTCGAACAGGAAGATCGGATCTTGCTTGCGGTAGAGCTTGGCCAGCAGCGACACGGGCGTCTCCATGTCCGCCAGGATCTCCACCCCCACGGGGATTACATTGTAGGTACGCGCCAGCTCCTCGAACTGCGCCTGGTCCGGGAATTTTCGCAACAGCATAGCCTCTCCTTGTTATAAAAAAGGGTCGTTGCCGGCATTCGGCCCACGACCCTTGGGAGCAAAAAAGAAAGGACCGTGAGCGTTGCGCGGCCCACGGTCCTTTTGGTTGCCATTGAAGCGTTTCAGCCGGTCGGCAAGGCCCCGTGGACGCGCTTGCGCCACAGCCACCACCACCAGCCTTTGATCATCTCGGTTTTTGTCTGAACGGAGGTCATACCTGAATCTTTCGATGGATGATGGGGCTACATAGAGAGGAAAGACGACCAGTGTCAAGCATTATTTTACCTTGAAACCCCGCTGTCTTATGTTCTATGCATCTGACATAACCATGCAAAATGCTCAGGAGAACGTCATGGAAAAAGCTTTCATCGCCGAAAACACCCGGGAACGTAAACGCCTGAAGCTGTTGGTGGAGCGCCTCAGCGACGCCCAACTGGCCATGACCTTTCCCTACGGCTGGACCGTGGCCATGGCCCTAGCCCATCTGGCCTTCTGGGATCACCGTTCGTTCATCGCCCTGCAGAAGATCAAGGCCGGAGGGAAAGCCTCCGAACCGCTGGATTACGACACGATCAACGATGCCCTGGCGCCCCTCTGCCAAGCCATTGCCCCCCGGGAGGCTGCCCGCCTGGCCCTGGAGGCGGCCGAAAAGGTCGATGCCGACCTGGAAACGATCTCCGATGAACAGGCCGCCGCCGCCGAGGCTGTGGGCGAACGCGCCCGGCTCTACCGCTGCGTGCACCGTAAAATGCACTTGGATGAGATCGAAGCGCTGTTGAATAGAACCGTGGGTTAGCGTTCGAGCGGAAAAAAGTCCGCCGCCCCCTTCTGGACACGACTCCATCAATTTATTACTATGCGTAAACTGTTCTCGCGCCCCAAAAAACCAGCCGCCGAAAAGGACCCACCCATGGACCCACAACCAGCTCCCGATTGGCAAAAACGCGTGGTGACCCCGGATGCCGCCCTGGCGCGCATCGAGCCGGGCATGAACATCTTCCTGGGCACGGGCACGGCCGAGCCGCGCACCCTGGTCAAGCACCTGATGGCCTCCAAGGCCTACAATC
>JACRDD010000007.1 GCA_016218685.1 Desulfobacterales bacterium
TCTCTTCAACTACCCGGGGACCTTCATCAGCAACTACCTCTTTAACCTCGTGCTCGATCCGGCCACCGGCCGACGGCCCGCGATCGGCGATCTCAACGGCAACGGCGTCACCGGAACCGCCGGAGACACGGCGGACATCTACGCCTCCATGGGCTGGAGCGCGGCGGATACGGCCATGGCCCAGACCACCATGACGATCTGGACCAACTTCGCCAAAACCGGCGATCCCAGCATTCCCGGCGTCGACTGGCCGGCCTATACCACGGAAAACGATGCTTATGTGGAGATCGGCGCGGACGCCCTGACCGTAAAAAGCGGCTTGGATACGGCCTTTCCGTGATGAAGTAGAATCACAATGCCCAACCCCTTAGGAGTAAAAACCATGATACAGGCAATCGTTACCGAAAAACTTCCAAGATCGTTTGCCAAGGGCGGCTATGCCCTCTTGCTGATCTTGCTGATACCGATGTTGACGGCCGCCGCCAAGGGCCACGGAACCGGTGAATTTGTAGGCGGTGCGCCGGTTGCGGGGCTGACCTATCAGAACGGTAAGTGCACCGGGACCACCGATGCCCAAGGGACCTTCGTCTATTACAGAGGCAAAGCGATCACCTTCGCCATCGGCGACCTGGTCCTGGGCACGGCCGCGGGCCAAGAGCGCCTCTCTCCCATTGACCTTGCGCCGGGAGCGGTGGATGGCGCCAATCCGATGGTAAACAACATCAGCGTTCTGCTGCAGAGCCTCGATCAGGACGGCCATCTAAACAACGGCATCCGCATCACCCGGGAGATCGCCGCCATCGTCGGCAAGTACGCCCTCGATTTCGATCAAACGCCGGCCGTCTTTGCGGCGGACCCCAATGTGAAGGCGCTTCTGGCCGAGCTCAACGCCGCCGGCGTTTTCAACGACACCGATCCGCGCGACCGCACCCTGCAGGGCGCCACGGCGGCTCGCGAACAACTGGGCCGCAGCCTGAGCCAGCGCCGCACGGTAAAGATCGCCCAAGGGGTTTTAAAAGGGTATGCCGCGGATGAAAACACCTGGCAGTATTTGGGCATTCCCTATGCCCAGCCGCCCCTGGGCGATCTGCGCTGGACACCACCGCAACCGCCGTCCCGCTGGAAAGGGGTGCGCGACGCCATCGCCTGGGGCGATCAGGCGGCCCAGCATCCCTCCCTGCAGCGCTACGGGGAAGGCGGCATGAGCGAAGATTGTCTCTACCTGAATGTGACCACCCCCAAGAAAGCCTGCAAGCTGCCGGTCATGGTCTGGTTCCACGGCGGCGGCTTTACGGCCCTGACCAGCAATACCAAGGCATTTAACAACCCCGCCGGCCTGATCACCAAAGGGGTCGTGCAGGTGTCGGTCAACCACCGCCTGGGCCCCTTTGGATACATGGCCCATCCCTGGTTGAGCGCCGAGTCCGGATACGACGGCTCGGGCAATTACGGCCAAATGGATTTGATCGCGGCCCTTGAATGGGTCCAGGACAATATCGCGGCCTTTGGCGGGGACCCGCGCAACGTGACCATCTTCGGCGAGTCGGGCGGCGGCAGAAAAGTACTCTCCTTGATCGCCTCGCCGATGGCCGCCGGTCTCTTTCACAAGGCCATCAGCCAAAGCGGCACCCTGATCCCCGACACCCGCAGCCTGGAAGCGGCCGAAGCGTATGGCACGGCGTTGTCCAACAAGCTCGCGGTGACCTCGTTGGCCGACCTGCGCGCCGTACCCTGGACGGACCTCTACTTCGCTTCGGCCCAATCCGTTGTCCCCTATACGAACGTGGACGGGCGGTATCTGCCCGGCACCGAACGCCAAAGCATCGAATCCGGCCAGCACAACGACGTGCCGTTCATGATCGTGGTCAACACCAACGACACACCAGACCCCATCGGCACACTGAAGCAGGTCTTTCCCTGGATGACCGATTACAGTTCCCAAAACCACTACGCCTGTCTGTTCAGCCAAGTCCCCAATGGCTGGGAGGCCCAAGGGTTGTTGGCCTATCACGGCTGCGAACTGACCTATGTGCACAACTATCCGGAGAGCGTGATCGCCCATTACCAGTTGGGCCTGGTAATCGATCCGGCCACCGGAAAATCGTTGGTCATCGGGGATCTGAACGGCAATGGCGTCACGGGAACTGGCGGCGACACAGCGGATATACTATCCTCCGCCGGGTGGAGCGGCGATGATTCGGCCGTGGCCGACACCACCATGACCCTCTGGACCAATTTTGCAAAAAACGGCGATCCCAGCATAGCCGGCGTCCTGGATTGGACGCCCTATACCACGGCCAACGATACCTATCTTAAACTCGGGGAGACATTGGAACTGAAAACCGGATTATCGTCGGTTTTCCCATAAATGAATGCGTCCCCCATGGAATGTGAATAGTCTTCCCTCTATTCACTTTCCCTCCCGCAAGGGGAGGGGGCGGCCGAGGGTCCCACCAATCCCTTAGCCGCCCCCTTCCCCTAGTAATTAACCGGCGCCGAGAAAAGGTGCGCAGCCATCACCTCTTCTTAAATTGTTAGGCGTGACGCGCTGTTTGCATAGACCGTCGAGACCCCCCAAACGCCAGGCAGGCGGTTTGGCCGGGCATTACCATTCAATCCAGCAAGGAGGAGCAGGACAATGAGAGGCAAATTTAGGCGAAATTGGGTTCTATGTATTTTCTTTACGTTGACCATCCTGTGGACCATCCTCACCGGTTGCGACAGCGGCAGCAGCAGTAGCAGTAGCAGCGGCGGATCGTCGACCTGCGGCACGACCAAACTGCGCACTATTCCCGTCGATCCCAGCGTCCGCGGGCCGTGGACGGCGGGCTCGCGCACCGTCACCGTCGGCACCCTGAAAACCGAAGTATGGTATCCGGCGGTTCCGGGCAGCGAGGCCGGCAAGGCCAAGGACTGGATCGACACCCGGGAGTACATGCCCGAATCCGATCCGGTGGCCACCGACCCCATCTTCCAGATCAACTCGTATAAAAACCTGGCCGTCGACAGCGGCTACGGCCCCTACCCAGTCATCGTCTACGTGCACGGCACCGGCTCCTTCCGCACCGCTTCCCATGCCCTTTTCACCCATTGGGCCAGCCGCGGCTTTGTCGTGATTTGCGCCGACAATCCCGGCATCATGATGGGCGACCTGCTGGAAGGCGGCTGCGGGGCACTGCTCAGCGCCGATCAAAAGGGCGACACCCAGGACCTGCTGGCCGCGGTGCGCAACCAATCAAGCGGACTCGCCTTCCTGCGCGGCCTGATCGCCACGGACCGCATCGGCCTGGGCGGGCACAGCGCCGGCGGTGTTGCGATTGGGGGCCTGGGCGGTGAACGCGGGGTGCAAGTGATCGTTCCCATGGCCTCGGGCGGCGTCCAGTCCGGCACCTATGTGAAGTCGGCCCTGGTCATGGGCGGCCTGGAGGATGCTACCGCCACGCCCTCCATCGTGCGCAGCGGGTACGACGATACCCCCATCAAAAAACGCCTGGTGATGATTCCCGATGCCGGCCACATGGCCTTTTGCAGCGTCTGCCCGATCGTGACCAGCTCGGATGAAGACCTGGGCCCCATGGCCACCGTCGCCAATGACGGCTGCGGCCCGCAGTACATGGACCCGGCCAAGAGCACCGAGATCGTCAACTTTGCTTCTACGGCCGTGTACGAGGAGACCCTGATGTGCTCTACTACTTCAGCCGGCCAGATCGGCACCATCAGCCAGCGCTACTCCGGTGTGCAGTACGAATATAAAGCCTCGGGCAGCAGCAGCGGCGGGTGTAACTAATTCATGATCGATTGCGTTCTCCTCTCCCCCCTCTCGCCGCGCATCCCGAATGCGCCATCGAGGGTAAGGGGAGAGGAGAAAAAGGTGCGGTCGGATTGAAGCCAGTGCGACATGCCCCAATATGGGGCGCCCCAATATGAGCCAGGCCCCGGTGGGCAATAGGCCTCTCAATAAATTTCCCTCATCATTTCAGCCAGAAAATAATTTTGCTTCCTTGGCATGCGCGATGCAAAGTGAGCGACGCTTGCGTCGATTGAGAGAGAATCCGGCGCCAGCATCAGCGTCGCGATGCCATCCCCCCCAAACTATACACGGCCGCACCCGGCACTTCCGGGTGTGTAGTTAAGTAAAACCAATCTTCCTCGGACAAGGTTCCGGAAAGGAGGTCAACGAGCGCTTCCTATCGCAATTCGTCATAGTTAAAATTTCCTGAACTATTTACACTCTATAGAAAAGAAAGCATACGATATGAAAAAGAAAATCGCATACCTTTTGGCTTCGTCAACGATTACCCTGCTGGCCCTGATCGCGATTTACCTGGTTGCCTGTACGCCCGTCGATCCCCCCGCCGAGGGCAACCTGAAGAAGAAGAGCATCACCGTAGCGCGGGGCACCTTCAGCTACAGGGAGGGGGGAAGTGCAACGGGGACGCCCGTGATCATGGTGCATGGATGGCCCGAAAACTCATATTGCTGGGACGCCGTCGCCGGCCAGATGAATAAATCCTTGCGCATCATTGCGCCCGATTTGAGGGGGCTTGGCGACAGCGAACGCACCCTGGACCAAACAAAGTATCAGAAAGTCGAATTGGCCAAGGATATCGTTCAAATCGCCGACGCGTTGGGGATTACCAATTTTTACCTGGTGGGACACGACTGGGGCGGTGTTGTGGCCCAGGAAGTGGCCCTGGCCGTCCCCGACCGGGTCATGAAAATGGCCATCTTGAACATTCACATTATCCTCAATTTGCAAAACAACATGGCCGCCAGGGACAAACTCTACGATGGGGGCAATGTTTCTGCCTGGTACCAACATTTTCAGCAACGGGTCGCCCCCAATCTGGCGGAAGAGATGATCCCGGGCAACGAAGAAGCTTGGATTTCGACCTTTTTCAAAGACCGTCCGGTTCCCCAGAAATCCATCGATGAATACGTCCGTGCCTACAGCATCGCCAACACCCCGGCGACCGGCGCTTCGTACTACCGCACCATGACCGAAGACGGGCAACGCTGGTACAGCCTGTTCATGGCCGGCACCAAATTCACGATGCCGTTGCTGTATGTTTACGGCAACCTGGATTCGGTGATTATTCCGGAATACCTGATCGGCATCGAAAATTTTGCCCCCTCTACCCAGAAAGTCGAGATCGCGGCGGCCCACTTCGTCCAGGAAGAGAAACCGGCCGAGGTGGCCCAGGCGTTGAACACTTTTTTCACGGCCAACTAAGGTCTGCCTTTTTGCAATTAAAAATCCGAACCGCTGTTGGCGCGGTTCGGGTTTTCTTTAAATTTCAGACGACGATTGGCGCTCGCCGACCCGGGCGGGATGTTTTCCCGATTTAAAGAATAACGAAAATCTTCCGATACTGAGGACATATCCGTATGGGAGGATGATCATGCGCTCGGGCAAAGTGGCCACTATTTTAGGGTTAATCCTGCTTTTCACCGCATGCGGGGGGTCGTCGGACAACCCGCCGGAACCCCTGAGTCTGTCCATCATCCATTTAAACGACCTTCACTCGCACCTCGAGCCCCTCGCCAATGAAGTGCTCTGCTTTGACGGCATCCCGACCCGCACCGACCTGGGCGGCGCCGTCCGGACCAAGGGCGCCATCGATGCCTTACGTGCCGATAATGCGAATACCATCATTCTCGAGGCCGGCGATGCGGTGGGGGGCACGCTGTATTACACAGCCTTTGACGGCGAGGCCGATTTTGCCATCCTCAACGCCTATGGCATCGATGCCATGGCCCTGGGCAACCATGAGTTCGATCATGGACCGGACAGCCTCTCCGATTACCTGGCATGGGCCGATTTCCCCATCCTGGCCGCGAATCTCGATGTGTCCCGCGAGCCCTCTCTGGCAGGCAGAATTCCAGCTTATACGCTCAAAACCTTTGGCCATGAACAGGTCGCCGTGATCGGCGTCACCACCCCCGAGAGCGCCAGCATCTCCAGTCCGGGCGACACCATCGTATTCGGGTCGGTCGCGGCCAGCGTGGCGCAGACGGTCGGGCTTTTGCAGGGCCAGGGGATCAACAAGATTATCGTTTTATCGCATATCGGATACGAAGCCGATCTCGAGCTGGCGGAATCCGTTGCCGGCATCGATGTGATTGTCGGGGGGCATTCCCATACCCTGCTGGGCCCCCAGGAGCAATTCGATGGTTTCGGCATCACCGTTCCCGCGGGATACGATTATCCCACCCGGGTCCAAAGCCCCGAAGGCAAGCAGGTGCTCGTGGTCCAGGCCTGGGGCTGGGGCCGGGCCATCGGCGAACTCAACGTGGATTTCGATCGAAACGGCGATATCGCCGCCTTCAGCGGCCGGCCCTATCTGGTAAACTCAACCGAATTTAAACAGGACAACGGCGCCGGATGGACGGCTGTGACACCGGAGATGCAAGAAATCATTCTGGCGCTGATTTCGGAATCCGACCTGCTTGAAATATTTGACGAAGACCCCGGCGCGGCCGCCATTTTAGAACCTTTTACCGCTATGATCGCCGAGAAAAGACAGGCCGTGGTTGGCACGGCCGCCGATGATATTTTAAGGGGCGACCCGGCGACCCGCTTCAATTCGGGCCCTGGCCCGCTGGTCGCCGACAGCATGGTCGCGAAGACCGCCGCCCAGGGGGTGACCATCGCCATTCAGCCCAGGGGCGGGGTCAAGGTCGATCTGCTGGCCGGAGACATCACCATGGGCGACGTGCTCTCTTTACTTCCCTACAATTCCCTGCTCTATACGCTGGAGATGACCGGCGCCGACATCCGCAACGCCCTCGAAGACGGCATTGACTATCAGATCGTCAACAATCCTCGTTCCGAGTCCAACTGCCCATGGTACCCGTATGTTTCCGGCTTGCGCTTCGAGATCGAAGAAAGCGCGGCCAAAGGTGCGCGGGTGACCCATCTGGAATACCGGCCCACCCTGGGCGGCGCTTATGAAGCCTTCGATGCGAACGACGCCTACAAAATCGTGGTGACCGCCTATCTGGCCGGCGGGGGCGACGGATACACGACCCTCAGAGACATCCCCGCGGCCAGAAAGCAGGATACCGGCTTTATCGATGCCGATGTCTTCAGCGAATATTTAGATTCCCTCGGGAGCGTCTCAAACCCCACCGAAGAGCGAATTAGGGTGAACTACTGATTCCCCCAACGCCTAAAAGGTCCAAGACACCCCGGCCGACAACATGCCCACATCGGTTTTTTCCAGATCGAAATATTCGTACTCCCCACGGATACCGAATGAACCGATCTGGAAACGAAGGCCTATACCGTAGGCCATATCGTTGCCGGAATCCTCTATTTGAGAGCTATTGGAATCGCGGTCCCACCAGATCTGCCCAACTTTTCCGAACACCCCGACGGGCCCTAAATTCAGCGCCGCCAGCCCAAAGAGATCCCAGCCCGTAATCTCCACATCCTGGTTTATTTGGGATGATGAAGCTTTGCCGAAATCGACATAGGAGCCTTCAATGGCAAGATCCAGCAGGGGAATGACGCCAAAATTGTATCCCCCGAAAATCTTGTAACCAAGATCTTCATCATCATAATCATCATTAACATCGTCAGACGACACATCGATGGCTGACCAGCCGAGGGAACCGCCGATATACGGGCCGGTTTCCTTTCCGGCGCTTGCGGTCCCAGCGTTCGATAAAAGCACGAGACAGAAAACCAATGCCGTCACTTTTTTCATGGTGCCCTCCTTTTGTTATGTTTTTCCATGCTGCGACTATCTTTCGTTCGTCTCATTATCTGACGAATCGTTGCGGTCGATAGGCTCACGACCTCGCACGCGCTGCTCGCTTTCCAGCTAAACGAGCTCTGCCTGAAAGAGTTGATGCGCTTACTTGAAGGATCGGCGGCCTCCACGGCGGCCGCCGACAAAACGCAAAGCAGGGCGCACACCAACCGTTTCAAGGAAGGATTCCCTTCCCGCTATTTCAGGTTGTCGATGACCTTCTGAGCATCATCATGGGCTTGCTTGCTCGATGAGCTCACGGTGTCAGCCGCCTTCTGATACTGATCTTCGGCGCTAGGGGTCGCCACAGGGCTGGGACTTGGAATCGGTACATTTCGTTTGGCCGGCGCGCTGACTGTTTGCTTGCTGGTCGGGACTTTGACGCTTTTTGGATCTGTAGCGGACGCCATGCCGGCAAAAGCCAGCGAGACGAACAGCGCAACTATGGGGGCCGCAATTTTATGCATGTTCGCTCCTTCCTGTTCTTCCCGGCGCCCGGGCGCTTAAATGCGCTTTGACGAACTTCTGTTTTGATTTCGGGATCGGATCTAGGCCCTTTGGAGAATAACGGCCTTGTCAAGAAATCGCTTTGGCCTTTCGACGGCCATTAAACCGGCATCCCGTGACTTTTTGATGCTGCTTTCAAAGGCCTTCCAGGAGGTATGCAGGGGAGGTTCCACGATGAAGATCCGCCCGCCGGGTTTGAGGATCGATCGCAGCTCCGCGAAAAAACCTTCCTGATCGGGGATTTCATGAACCATATAGAACGCCAGAATAAAATCGACCTCCGCCGTCACGCCCAACCGGTTCGGTGCGCACTGGTGCAGCGTGATCCGTTCCTGGAGTTCGCTTCCCTGAATCTTGTGCTTGAGTTTTTGAAGCATCCCGGCCTGCAAATCGGCGGCAATCACCCGGCCCGACGGGCCCACCATGCGCGCCAGCTCGACAGTGAAGAAACCCGGCCCGCAGCCGACATCCAGGACCGTCATGCCTTCCTTGATATGGGGCCCGAGCATTTTGCGCGGATCGTGCAACCATCGCCGGATGCCAATGTCGAGACTGCCTGCGAATGCAACCGGGCACACATGCTTTTTTTCAGCAGCCAAGCGATCTTTCTCCTTTAATCCAAGCGGCTCTGGACCGCCCGCAAACGGCGATCATTTACCCTTGTTCCGGATGGCAGTGACGACCGCTTCAGGGCCGGTCACCGTCACAGTGGTTTTTCCCGCTCCGGTCTTGGTGTTCTTCTCGGTGGCAATCTTGACCGAGTTTTCGTCTTTGTCCAGGTAGGTGGTCTCCTCATACGCCGTATCGCCGTCGGTATAGCTGCCGCTGCTGTTCTCCTTGAACTTGCTCAGCACGAGTTCCCGGATGCCTGTGAGGCGGGCATCATTCATATCGAACGATTTGGTGGCCTTGAACAGCGGGGCGACATCGAAGCCGTCGGCTTGCAGGTCGGCATAGGCATTGGCGGCAAACGAAAGGCAGAGCACAAGCAGCATCAGAAACGTTTTCATTTTGAACTCCTTTTCGCATTTTCAATCGATTCGTAAAAGACTTAAATCCACTTCAAAATTCCAGCAAAAAGAACCATTGCGAGAAAATCGATTGCAATCAGCGATCCTATCACAACGCGTTGAAGCCTCGGCGTCCAATCATAGGCGTAGTTAGCCATCAGAAAGAAGGGAATATATACGGTTATAAACACGGGTAAGGCGCCCCACCATGGGTAGACCCATAAGAACGCCGGCGTTTTAGCCAGGAAAATTTCGAAGATCGAAAAGAAGGCGGCATTGGCGACAGAGATGACGATGCGATTGTTAATGCCCAGGATCTTTAGATCAGGGTCTGTGGGAAGTACTTTTGCGAAAATAACCCCCGCAACCGCAAACATCATCGATAATTCCCAACCGACTCCCACCAATAACAAAAAAGAAGTGCCCGTCGGCACCGTCCAAAGAGCATGCCCCGAGAAGTGCTGAATCAGCGCGTTCAATATTTCGAAAAACCAGTGGGTGGCGTACAAAGACAATCCGGCTGCAACCGCCTTCCAATTCTTCTTCTCGATTTCATTGAAGTATATATAGACCACGAAGGCGAATAGAGGAATGAAGTACCACTGAAAGTTTTCTCCGCTTCTAAGTATTCCCAGTGCTTGTTCTGTCCCTTGCGGGTTGTTCAGTTCCATAATGTCTCCATACAGAATTCCGAATAACACCGCAGCCGGGTCCTGATTGGTAAGAGCGACACCTCAGCCGTGAAGGCGAGAGCTCTTTGGCTGGGTTTATGGGCACCGTAGCCGATACTTTGATTTTATGTCAACGTGATTGTTCCGGTTTCACGCCAAATGCTTCTGGTGATCGGGGGGAAAAGTTCGGGAGGCGAATAAGCCGTGGTCATGCGGAGTGGCTACGATGTTCGACATCATCAAACTAATTGATTCCGAGATCCCTTATTTATGCGGCTGCTGTAGAAATTCATGGTATCATCAAAATGCATGGGTTATAAACGCCTCTCTTTGAAACGCGGCGCCTGCACCGGAGGTGGGAGGTAATGGCGGCCAAAGTGCGCAATGTTCAACGATGAGACAAGGTAACTTACGGCTGGCATGAAAAAGAAGCTCTTTTATGGATGGTGGATCGTAGCGGCAACGAATATTATCTGCATGTTCGGGTACGGCACCTGGCTGTATAGTTTCGGGGTGTTCTTTAAGCCCATGTCCGAAGAGTTTGGCTGGACGCGGGCCATGACTTCGGGGGCCTATGCCCTGCGCAGCGTGGAGGGCGGCGTGGCCTCGCCGATCGTGGGCTGGGCCGTGGACAAGTATGGCGCGCGGCTGCTGGTGATCATCGGCGCGGTGGTAGCCGGCGGCGCCTTTTGTCTCATGCCGTTGATCAAATCCCTGATGGGTTTTTACCTGGTGTACGGCATCCTGCTCTCGGCCGGCATGAGCGCCATGCTCTACCTGCCGGCCTGGACCGTGATCGCCAAGTGGTTCCGCCGCCGCCTTTCCATGGCCCTGGCCATCCTCTCGGTGGGTGCCGGCTTCGGCGGCATCATCTGCGCGCCCCTGGCGGCCCTCATGATCAGCCGCTTCGGCTGGCGCAGCGCCTTCATGGTCATGGGTGTTTTCATCTGGGTGATGGTGATCCCCCTGGCCTTCGTGATCAAGGAGCGACCCGAAGACATGGGCCTTGCGCCCGACGGCGACCCGCCCTTGCCGACCGATAGCGCTGTATCCAATGCGGCGGCCGGCCCTTCCACGTCGGCGGCCAACGGCATCGCCGACTATACCCTGAAAGAGGCTCTGACCTCGTCGGCCTTCTGGTTCCTGGCCCTGGCCTTTTTCTTCCAGGGCCTGGCCCACGCCACGGTCACCGTGCACACCGTGCCGGCCCTGACCGACGCCGGCATCGCCCCCGAACGGGCCGCCATCAGCATCGGGCTGCTCACCCTGGTCAGCATCGTCGGCCGCCTGGCCTTCGGCTACCTGGGGGACATCTTCAACAAGCGCTACCTCTTCATGGTCTCCTACTCGATGATGGGCAGCGGCATGCTGGTGCTGATGAACGCCAAAACCATGGGCCTGGTGTGGCTCTTCCTCTTTCTGTTCGGGGTGGGCTTCGGCGGCAACATCCCCCTGATGCCCGCCATCCGGGCCGAATATTTCGGCCGCAAGGCCCTGGGCAAAATCCAGGGTTTCATGAACCCGGTGATGATGATCGCCGGCGCCACGGGCCCCATCCTGGCCGGACACATGTTCGACACTACCGGCTCCTACCGCTCGGCCTTTCTGGTCATCGGCCTGCTCACCTTTCTGGCGGCCGTGGTGATTTTTTTCGCCCGGCCCGGACGCAAAACGCTTTAACCCTCCCATTTTTCGAACTTGCGCGGCACGCCATTGCGGATTATCATTTGATCATTCGAATGCACAACCAAAGGAGGTCCCCATGAACGGAATGAATGAACAGGATCGTTCCATCAAAGACCGCCGCTGTGGCAAAGATCGGCGCAGGTTTCCGACCATCAAGCAATTCTTGATGCGGGCGCCCGAAAATAGGGTTTCGGATCAGCGCCGGGTAACGGAGGAACGCCGCAATGGATGGGTGCGACTGACCAAATGGTCGAGCATCGACCTTGGCAAGTACAAAATTTCCAAGTATCTGAAGCCTTATTGAGCCTGGGGGCTCTCGTCCCCCTAGCCGATAACCCCCTTGTCCGCCAAGCAGCGGATCTGGTCATCGCTATAGCCAAACTCCTTTAAAACAAGCTGAGTATCCTGACCAAAGCGCGGCCGGGGGCTACGCACCGCCCCTGGTGTCGCGCTCAGTTTCACCGCCACGCCCAGCTCCGTATCGTTGCCCCCCTCGGGCCGGGGCACGCTGACCACCATCTCCCGTTGCCTGAAGTGCTCGGCTTCCAAGGCTTCTTCCATGGTACGGATACCGCTGACGCACATATCGAGATTGCCCAATTCCGCCTCCCAATGCAGCAGCGGCTTTTGCCTGAAAACAGCGGCCAGGGCGGCGATGATCTCCTGGGCCCGGCCTGCGTCGAACTGCAAATCGGCGAAGTGCGCCAACCCCAGTTGCCGGCAGAGCGCTTTCCAGAAGCGGCCCTCCAGGGCGCCCACCGCGATGTAGCGGCCGTCGGCGGTTTCATAGGTGTTGTAGCAGGCATAGCCATGGGCCAGCATGTTGCAACCCCGGGGCGGGGCGCTGCCTGTCTGCTCGTGATAGAACTTGGCCACCGGCAGCAGGGCCAGCATCGCGTCGGTCATGGCGATGTCGATGCGCTGTCCTTGGCCCGTGCGCTGGCGGGCATAGAGCGCCAGCAGGATGCCGATGGCCCCGTTCATGCCCCCGCCGGCGATGTCGGCGATCTGAATGCCGGGAATGACCGGCTTTTGGCCCGCCTCGCCGATCAAATCCAGCACGCCGCTGTCACCCAGATAATTGACATCATGCCCGGCCCGGTCGCGCCACGGCCCGCTCTGCCCGAAGCCGGTGATCGAGCAGTAAACGACATCCGGCTTGACCTTGCGTACCGTCTCGTAATCCACTCCCAGGCGCTCCACCACCCCCGGCCGAAACCCCTCGATGAGCACATCGGCACGCTTCACCATGCGGAAGAAAATCTCCTTGCCCTCCTCCGTCTTCAGATCCAGACAGATGTGCGCTTTGTTGCGCTGCACCGTCGGCAGAAAAAGACCATCGGCCGCATACTGCTTCCGGTCTTCGATGGCAATCACCCGGGCTCCGTGATCCGCGAGAATCATGGAACAATAAGGCCCCGGCAAGAGTCGGGAAAGATCCAGCACGGTGATGCCGTCAAGCGCACCTTGCGAGAGCATGGTTTTCTCCTGAAGATACTTAATTGGCACGGAAGTAGGCGTACCCGGCAACCGGTCTGCGGCACGTCAGACGCCGATCTTAGGGATGCTTAAAGCGCAGCGGAGGAAAAGCGCCCTGGACTGTCTGAGCGCAGCGAGTTTCCAGGGCGCCCGGAGCGCACTTTTAGCATCCCTTGATTCGGCGGCGTGTGGCGCAGACCGGTTGCCGGGTAAGCCGGCGGGCCCTTCCAAAATAGTTAACGACCTTAATCACAGCCCCATGAACTTAGCTGCAATCCCCTTCATAATCTCATTGGTCCCCGCGAAGATCGACATCACCCGCGTATCGCGGAACGCCCGCGCCATCGGGCACTTCTCCAAGCTTCCGAACGGCCCGATCAGATCCAAGGCCCGGGCCGCCAAACGGTGCGTGACGTCGGTCGTCCAGAATTTGGCCATGGAGACCTCCACCACGATATTCTTCTTCTCCATGTGATCCGCAATCAACTTCTCCACAAACGTACGCCCGATCCGCGCCTCGGCCACCATCTCCACCAGAGCGAACTGCACGGCCTGGGAGCGCACCAGGGGCTTGCCCGAAACCTTCGTGCGCTTGCAAAAATCGACGGTGTACTCCACGATGCGCTCGGAGGCCAGGGCCGCCCCCATGGCACACGCCAACCGTTCCTGCTGCAACTTGTCCATGAGCAGAAAGAAACCGCCGCCGTGGGCGCCCAGACGGTTGGCCACCGGGACGCAGCAGTCGGAGAAGAACAACTCGGCCGTATCCTGGCTGTGCCAGCCCATCTTCTCCAGTTGCCGACCTTTTTTAAACCCTGGCGTGCCCGCCTCCACCAGATAGAGCGACACCGCCTGGTGCTTGTCGGCCACCGCCGGGTCCTTGGCCGCCAGCACCACCAGATCGCAGCTCACGCCGTTGGAGATAAAGGTCTTGGAGCCGTTGATCGTCACCGTATCGCCCGTCTCCACGGCCGTGGTCTGCATGCCGGCCAGATCGCTGCCCGCGGCCGGTTCGGTCATGGCCACGGCCGTAACGATGTCGCCCGACACGCAGCCGGGCAGATATTTGCGCTTCAGATCTTCGGAAGCAAACGCTTCGATGTAAGGCACCACCACATCGCTGTGCAAGCTCGCGGCCAGACCGGTCTGCCAGGTGCGCGACATCTCGTCGGCCACAATGAAGCTGTAGAGAAAATCGCCCCCCAGCCCGCCATACTGCTTTTCCACGGACGGGCAGAGAAAACCGGCCTGCCCCATCTTGCGCCACATCTCCCGGGGCACCTGGTGATCTTGCTCCCACCGGTCGGCCTGGGGCTGGATCTCCCGGTCGCAAAACGCCCGCAACCGTTTCTGAAACTGTTTGTGAGCCTCGGAATATTGGAGAATCTCCATGCCGGCACCCCCGTCGTACGCGTACTAATATATTAGCGGTAACTCCCGATAATCGCGATGCTGCAAATGTTCTGAAAGGGAAAGCCCCCCAAGTTGTGCGTCAATCCGTAGCGCGGGCCCTTCAACTGCCGCCCGCCGGCCCGGCCGTGCAGCTGCAGGTAGATCTCGTAGAGCATGCGCAGGCCCGAGGCCCCGATGGGATGGCCGAAGCATTTGAGGCCCCCGTCCACCTGGCAGGGCAGATCGCCCCCGCGGTCGAAGCGGCCGTCGAGCACGTCGTGCCAGGCCCGGCCGCGCTCGGAGACGTGCAGGTCCTCCATGGTGACCAACTCGGTGATCGAGAAGCAGTCGTGCACCTCCATCAGGCCCAGTTCCTTTTTGGGGTCCGTGATGCCCGCTTCCTTGTAGGCCGCAACACTGCAACGGTCGGTGGTCATGAAGTGATCGCCGTCCCACTGGTTGAAGCCGGCCTCTTCGCCGCTGCTCAGGGCGATCTGCAAGGCCTTGACCGTCACCAGATCCTTTTTTCCCAACTGCTCGGCGATCTCTGGAGTCGTGACGATGGCGCAGGCCGCGCCGTCGCTCACCCCGCAGCAGTCGAAGAGCCCCAGGGGATGGGCGATGATGGGCGCTCCGAGCACCTGATCCAGGGAAACCGGCTTGCGCAGATGCGCCTTGGGATTCATGGCGCCGTTGGCGTGGCTCTTGACCGAGACGTGGCCCATGGCGCGCTTGAGCTCGGCGCCGCTCACCCGGTATTTGGCCTGGTAGGCGCTGGCCAGTTGGGCAAACGAGCCCGGGGCAGTCAGATTGGGCCACCACTGCCAGTTGAGACTGCCGGCCCCCGAACCGGGATTGGGCAGGCCGCCGTAGCCCGTGTCCTTGAGCTTTTCCACGCCCATGGCCAGGCAGATGTCGTAGGCCCCGGAGGCCACGCCGTAGCAGGCCCCGCGGAACGCTTCGGTGCCGGTGGCGCAGTAGTTCTCCACGCGCGTCACCGGGATCATGGGCAGGCGCAAGGTGGTGGCCAGGGGCATGCCGGTCTTGCCCACGTTGACCTCTTCCATGCAGGTGCCCAGCCAGGCCGCCCCGATGCGGCTCTTCTCGATGCCGGCGTCGGCCAGGCACTCTTCGAAGGCCTCCACCATCAACTCTTCGGCGCCCGCCTCCCAGCGTTCGCCGAAACGCGTGCAGCCCATGCCGAGGATCGCGACTTTATCTTTGATGCCGGTTGCCATGGTTTACCTCCTGCTTTTTACTTCAATGCAAACAACTTTTCGATGAGCTGCGACTTCATGATATCCCCTTCGATCTTCAACTTGCCCGTCGTGTAGGCCTGCATGGGCGGCAACTGCCCGCCGATCATGGTGCCGAAGTCGGCCGCCGCCATCTTCAAGGTGCAGGTGGGCTTGGCGTGGGCCCCGTCGGCCAGCTCGCAGCGCTGGTCGCGGATGGCCAGGGACCAGTCGCCGCCGCCCGGGCCGGAGATGGTGAACTGGAAGATCACATCCACGCCCTTGGCCGCCTCGGGTTTAAACGTTCCGGCCAGGCGCTTGAAGACGCCCGGCAGATCCACGGCCCCCGCCGGAGCGGCGCCGGAAGCCTGGGCAGCGGCCGGCGTCGCGGCCGGCGCCACGGCCCGGGGGGTCATCAGGTCCAGGGTGGCGGCGCCCAGGTCGGCCAGCTCCCTGGCGCCGTTCAGGCTGTTGATCCGGTCCCAGTTCTCGGCGATCTCTTCCACCGTGGGGATGGCCCCGTCGGCCGCGCCCAATTGCACGGCCGCGCCGGTAAGCATGGCGGCCCGGCTGAAGTGGCCCATGCCGGCGTTGAAGACATTCCCGGTGGCGACGCAGGCGCTACTGCACAGGTAGAGCGCCATGGGCACGACATATTCGGGCTTGGCCCGTTCGAAGAGTTCGGGGGGCATGACATCTTCGGTGAGCCGCGAGGCGGCCAGGGGCGCCAGGGTGTTGACCAGAATGTTGTACTTCTTACCCTCGAGCTTGAGGGCGTTCATCAAACCCACCAGGGCCATCTTGGCGCTGGCATAGTTGGCCTGGCCGAAGTTGCCGTAGAGGCCGGCGGCCGAGGAGGTCATCAGGATGCGGCCGTAGCCGTTGGCTTTCATGGCGGCGAAGGCCGGTCGGCTGACGTGGTAGGCCCCGTGCAGATGCACGGCCTGCACGGCCTGCCAATGCTCGGGCTCCATCTTGATCAAACTCTTGTCGCGCAGGATGCCGGCGTTGTTGATCAGGATATCCAGGCGACCGAAGTGCTCCAGGGCGCAGGCCACGATCCGCTCGCCGCCGTCGGGGGTGGCCACGTTGTCGTAGTTGGCCACGGCCTTGCCGCCGGCCGCCACGATCTCGGTCACCACCTGGTCGGCCGCCGAGGCCGAACCGCTGCCGGCGCCATCGCGGGTGCCGCCCAGGTCGTTGACCACCACGGCGGCCCCGCGCCGGGCCAGCTCCAGGGCATAGGCCCGGCCCAGGCCGCCGCCGGCGCCGGTGACGATGGCCACCTGGCCGTCGAAGCGGATCTTGGCCATCTCCTGGGCCGCATCGGGCGTGGGGGTGGCCTTCCAGAAGTAATTGACGAAGCCGCGCCCTTTGTCTTCGCTGCGCTTGCGGAACACCATGCGCATGGGCAGGCCCACCTGCAGCTCGTCAAAGTCGCAATCGGTGAAATCGGCCATCATGCGTCCGCCGTCGTCGAACTGCACCATCCCGTACTTGTGGGGCGGGTCCACCGAAACAGCCAAGAGGTCGCCGGTGAAGGTCTTGATCTTGGCCGGCCGGTCGGCAAACTCGTAATCCTCCTGGCTATGGTGCGCGCCGCAAGCCGGGTTGACGCAAATATCGGCCTTGGGGAACTGGGGGGTACCGCATTGGGTACAACGTCCGCCCACCAGACCGAGCAGCATCTGGCGCTTGCGCCACAAGGTGGTCATGGCGGTCTGGGTGGGGGCTTCGGCCCGAATGCCCATCTCCGGCGCGATCAGATCCCGGAACTTAAGCCACTGGGCATAGTTGCCGGTGCTCTTCTTGTGGGCCAGGGCCGCACTCACCCCACCGCGCGGGGCCAGGCGCCGGATGGCATCGGTGACTTCGAAGCACAGGGCGTTGCACCCCTGGCCGAAGCCGGCCACCAGCAAGCGCTCGCCGGGCTGGGCGGTCTCCAGGGCCTGGGCCAGCATCAACAGGCTGTGGGCCGTGCCTGTCTCGCCGCACACCTCGTGCAGCGTGTCGGCCACCTTTTCCGGGGCGGCGCCGAGCAGGTGGGCGATCTTCTTGTGCTCGGCGGCGAAGACGCAGGGGAAGATCAGGCGGTCGATATCTTTCATGGTGAGGCCCAATTTTTTGAGCAACCCGTTGACCGCCTCGGGAATGATCTTGGCGTAGCCTTCGTCCCGGGCCCAGCGCTCTTCCCAGACATAGTCGAAGGCCCGGCCGGCGGCCCGGTAGTGATCCACGAAGTCGTAGGAAACCGAGTACGCTCCCTTGAACTCGGCGATCACGTTCTGGTCGCCCACCATGAGGGCCGCGGCGCCGTCGCCGTACCACATCTCGTAGAAGTAGGCCGTGCGCGTTTCGCGGCGGTCGGCGGCGGCCACCAGGATGTTATGGCGCGCGCCGCCCTGCACGGTCTCCAGAGCCGTGAGCAGGGCCGTGCTGCCGGCCTTCTGGGAGGCCGTGAAATCGGACGTCAGCATATTGCTGGGCAGATTGAGGGCCGTGGCCACGATGCCGGCGTTCTGGCGGTCGGCGAACGGCAAGGTGGTGGAGCCCAGGAAAAGGCCCTCCACGGCCTGCTTGTCCTGGCCGGTCAAACACTCCCGGGCCGCGGCCACGGCCATGGTGACCGCGTCCTCGTCCCAGTAGCACATGGAGCGCTCGCCCTGGGCCACCATCATGATGGCCGGCGCGAACCAGCCCATGGCCTGGACGATGGCGGCGCGTTCCAATCTTAACTTCGGGATATAGGCACCGTAAGAAGTGATTCCGATCATGGTCGTGACTCCTTATCGATAGAATTCTTCCAATTGGGCGACTGCCGGTCTTCATTGGGCGACCGCCGGTCGCCCCTACTTCAGTGCGGCCCACACATCCATCAACTGCTCGGTGAGCTGGCCATACTCCTTGCCAGGATCCACGGCAGCGATGGCCTCGATGCCGTCGCGGATCTCTTCCAGCGTGGGCGCGCGGCCGGCGGCCGGCACCTTGCCCGCTCCGGTGACCACGGCCGCTCGGTTGTAGAAGCCCATGCCTGCGTTGTAGATATTTCCGCTCGCCGGGCACTGCTCGGCGCAGAGGAAAAGGGCCATGGGCACGGCGTACTCCGGCTTCATTTTAGCGAAGAGATCGGGCGGCAGAATGTCTTCGGTGAGCCGCGAAGCGGCCAGGGGCGCCAGGGTGTTGACCTTGATGCCGTACTTCTCGCCTTCCAGCTTGAGCACGTTCATCAAGCCCACCAGGCCCATCTTGGCCGCCGCGTAGTTGGTCTGGCCATAGTTGCCGTAGAGCCCGGCGGCCGAAGTGGTCATCAGGATGCGGCCGTATTTGTTCTCGCGCATGGCAGTAAAAGCCGGGCGGCTGACGTGATAGGCCCCGTTGAGGTGCACATCCATCACGGCGTGCCAGTTTTCCGGCTCCATCTTGCCGAAGCTCTTGTCGCGCAGGATACCGGCGTTGTTGATCAGGATGTCCAGGCGGCCGAAATGCTTCAGGGCGCAATCCACGATGGCCTGGCCGCCAGCGGGGGTGGCCACCGAGTCGTAATTGGCCACGGCCTGGCCGCCGGCCGCCTGGATCTCGGCCACCACCTGATCGGCCGGTGCGGCCGTGCCTTGTCCGGTTCCATCCCGGGCGCCGCCCAGGTCATTGACTACCACCTTGGCCCCGCGCCGGGCCAGTTCCAGGGCATAGGCCCGGCCCAGGCCGCCGCCGGCGCCGGTGACGATGGCCACGCGCTCGTCGAAGCGAATCGTGCGTTGGGGCGGATCGCCGTACTCGAAGACTCCGTTGTCGATCACCACCGCACCGGTCTCGGCATTGACCACCCGCCACAGGGCCCGGCCCGCTTCCATCTTCCAGATCAGGATCTGGATGGGCACGCCCGGATAGAGCGGCTTGCTGAAGCGGCAGGCCAGGCGCCGGGCCTTTTCGGGGGCTCCGGGAATCAACTGGTCGCACAAGGCGCGGCAGGCGTAGCCATGGGTGCACAGGCCGTGCATGATCGGTTTTTCAAAGCCGGCCATTTTGGCGAAATCGGGGTCCACGTGCAGGCTGAAGAAATCCCCCGACAAGCGGTAGAGCAACGGCTGGTGGGCGTTGGGATGGGCCGCCACCACGATGTCCGGTTTACGGTCCGGAAACTGAACTTCGCTCTTGGGCGCGCCGGGACCGCCGAAGCCGCCGTCCAACCGGCCGAAGACCGTGCAGATGCTGGTGAAGAGCCGGCGGCCCTGGGCGTCCACGGTGTCGCTCTCACCCACGATGATGGCCCCCTTGCCGGCGCCTTTGTCGTAGATGCCGGTGATGCGGCCCTCGGTGGTCAGGGTGCCCTCGGTGGGCAGGGGCCGGTGGAAGATCAGCTCCTGCTCGCCGTGCAGCACGCCGGCCAGGTTGACATTGGACTTAATACCGATCAGGGCCAGGATGTTGAAGATCGAGGCGATGGAAAAACTGGGGATGACCTTTAAATTCTTCTCGTAGCAGTACTGCAAATCCTCCTCGCCGGCGCCCACCCCCAGGGCGTAGAGCACCACATCCTTCCAGGTGTAGGTTTTGGTGAGGGGGCCAAGCTTTTCTCCCACGGAATCCAGGTTGAGGGCCATATTTCCTCCTTTATTTTTCCCGCGACGCCTGCCGGGTGAAGGCCGGCAGCAGGATGAACTTCAAGGTCTCCTTGACTACCGACAGGTAGGCCGGGCGGTCCAGATCCAAAATGGGCCGGAAGAGATCTTCGCCGGCCGCGAAATTGATCACCGAGTTCCACACCGCCAGCACCCGGGCGTTGGCCTGGGGGGGCACATGCGCCTTGTCCGAAGCCAGCCCCATGGCCACGGCGATGTTGGCCAGATGGCGGGAGATGTGCGCATCCAACTCGGAAGTAATCCGGTTCTTGGAAAAGTGGCTGAAGAGCATGAGGTGCGCCGAATCGGGATTGCCGAAGAGGTGATCGCACATCACATCGATGGCCACCTCCAGGCGCACCTCCAGGGGCTTGCCGTGGACCAGGCCTTCGATCTCGATCAGCTTGGCGTGGATCTCGTCGCTCAGATCGGTGAGCACCGCCTCGTAGAGATCCTGCTTTTCCCCCCAGTGGTAATGGAGGGTGGAGATGTCGATGCCCACCTCCTGGGCGATCATGCGGGTGGTGACGCCGTGGTAGCCATATTCGCCGAACAGCTTGCGGGCCGCCGACAAAATGCGGGCCTTCATCGAATCGGGCGCCTGGCGGGCTTTTTCAAGGGCGGTGGGCATGGACGCTGGACCTTTTCGAGGGTTTCGGGTCATCCCAGCAATTGATTCCATCATTTGATGGATAACCAATTAGCCCAAGGCCTGAACACCTGTCAAGAAATAAATTGTGTTCAGCTCCCTTTACCCTTCAGCCGCGGCGCTTGCCAAAAAGCCATCCAAAAGGTAAACCTACGTTCATTGCGACCCGGGTCGCCCCAAGCCTGTGCGCAGCCGGCGGCGCATCGCCCTAGCCGGCATAACCATTTATCCAAGGGAGATACCATGGACAAGCCCCGCCCAAACGAGGAGTCGTCATCGGCCCCCCTGGACCTGTCGAGCGACACATTCCAATGGGACGCGGGCCTGTACGCGACCAATACCGTGGCCGGATTGAAGCGCGACATCATCCGGCATATCGTCTCCAGTCTCGGCTTGGATTATGCCCGACCCAGCGAATACAACTACTACCACGGACTGGCTCTGGCCGTGCGGGACCGCATGATCGACCAGTGGATCAGAACCCAGCGCTCCTATTATGACAAGGAGAGCAAACGGGTCTATTACCTCTCCATGGAGTACCTGCCCGGCAAGTCCCTCTTGAACAACCTGCACTGCCTCGGCATTTACGATGTGGCGCAGCAAGCGTTAGCCGAATTCGGCCTGAATCTCGATGACGTGGCCGAGGTGGAGTGGGACGCGGGCCTGGGCAACGGCGGTCTGGGCCGTCTGGCCTCGTGTTACCTGGATTCCATGGCTACCCAAGGGGTCTCGGGCTACGGCTACGGCCTGCGCTACGACTACGGCATGTTCCACCAGGTGATCGAAAACGGGGCCCAGGTGGAGCGCCCGGACAACTGGACCCAGCGGGGCAATCCCTGGGAATACGACCGCGGCCGCTTTCTGTACGAGGTCCATTTCTTCGGTCGCGTGCGCGCCTGGACAGACGATCAAGGCCGGTTGCGCTTCAGTTGGGTGGACACCGAACGGGTCCTGGCCATGGCCTGCGACCTGCTCGTGCCGGGGTTCCGCAACGGACACGCCATCAACATGCGGCTGTGGACCGCCAAGTCGGACACCGAATTCAACCTGGCCTTCTTCAACACCGGTGACTACATCGGCGCGGTGGAGGCCAAAATCCGCGACGAAATCGTCTCCAAGGTACTCTACCCCAACGACGAAAGGTGGCGCGGCCGGATGCTCCGGCTTGGCCAGCAGTATTTTTTCGTCGCCGCCTCGCTGCAAGACGTTCTGCGCCGGTACAAGAAGAAACACGGCACCTTCGACAAGCTGCCGGAGATGGTGGCCATCCAGCTCAACGACACCCATCCCACCATCGCCATCCCGGAATTGATGCGACTCCTGGTGGACGAAGAACTATTGGATTGGGACATTGCCTGGGACTTGTGCACCCGGATCTTCGCCTACACCAACCACACCGTTCTGCCCGAAGCCCTGGAAACCTGGCCCTGCGCCCTGATGGAGCGCATCTTGCCCCGGCACATGCAGATCATCTACGAGATCAACCATCGTTTTCTGCAATGGCTGGCGGCCCGGGACGACGGCCATCCCGATCCGGAAGGGCGCAAGGCGCGCCTGTCGATCATCCAGGAGTATCCGGAAAAAGCCGTGCGCATGGCCCATCTGGCCATCGTGGGCAGCTATTCGGTCAACGGCGTGGCCGCCATGCACACCGATATCCTGCGCACGGTGGTCTTCCCTGAATTCAACGCCCTCTTTCCCGGGCGGTTCCAGAACATCACCAACGGCGTCACCCCGCGCCGCTGGCTGAACCAGTGCAATCCGGGCCTGGCGGCCCTGATCTCGGAAAAGCTTTCCGGCGACTGGATCTGTCATCTGGAGCGGCTGCGCGATCTGGTGCCTTACGCCGAAGATGCCGCGTTCCGGGCCCGCTGGCAAGCGGTCAAGGCCGCCAACAAGCAGCGCCTGGCCGATTACGTCCGGCGCAAGCTCGGCATCGAGTGCAACCTGGACGCCATGTTCGACGTACAGGTCAAGCGCATCCACGAATACAAGCGCCAACTGCTCAACGTGCTGCACGCGATCACCCTCTATAGCCGCATCAAGGCCGATCCGGGCGCGGAGGTCACCCCCCGCGTCGTCTTCTTCGGCGGCAAGGCGGCCCCGGCCTATACCCTGGCCAAGCTGATCATCCGGCTGATCAACGGCGTGGCCGAGGTGGTGAACAACGACCCGGACGCCCATGGCCGGCTGCAGGTGATCTTTCTGCCCAACTACTGCGTCTCCCAGGCCGAACGGGTCATCCCGGCCACGGAACTCTCCGAGCAGATCTCCACGGCGGGATTCGAAGCGTCGGGGACCGGCAACATGAAGTTCGCCCTCAACGGCGCGCTGACCATCGGCACCCTGGACGGCGCCAACGTGGAGATGCTGGAAGAGATCGGAAAAGAGAACATGTTCATCTTCGGCCACACCGCGGCGCAAATCGCTGCCCTGCGCCGGGACGGCTACAATCCCTGGCACTTTTACGAAATGGACCCGGAATTGAAAACGGCGTTGGAGATGATCTCGCAAAACGCCTTCTCGCCCGGAGCGCCCGGCCTTTTCGCGCCCATCACCGACGCGCTGCTGCGCGGGGGTGACAAATACTGCGTGCTGGCCGACTACCGGGCCTACGTGGATTGTCAGGCGCGCGCCGGTCTGCTCTACAACGACCCGGACGAGTGGACCCGCCGGGTCATCCTGAATACGGCCAACATGGGCGAATTTTCAAGCGACCGCTCGATCCAGGAGTATGCCCAGCGGATCTGGGGTGTGCGGCCGCTTACTTTTCGATAAACTACGCGCAAAAAATATCAACGATCGAGGGAGGTGTGTATGGGCGTTTCGAAACACGCGATCAACGGCGTGACCCGCCGTGAATTCCTGGCCATGACCGCCATGGCGGCTGCCGGCGTGGCGGTGGGGTGCGCCACCAACCCGGTGACGGGCAGGTCCCAGCTCATGCTTATGGACGAACAAGAAGAGATTGCCATCGACCGGCAAAATGCCCCCCACCAGTTGTCGTCCGATTATGGCGTCACCCAGGACCGCGCCCTGGACAAGTATATCCAGGAGACCGGCCAGCGCCTGGCGGCCACCACCCACCGGGCCCAGATGCCGTACCAGTTTCACTGCGTCAACGCCAACTACGTCAATGCCTATGCCTTTCCCGGGGGCACCATCGCCTGCACCCGGGGCATCCTGCTCGAAATCGAGAACGAGGCCGCGTTGAGCGCCCTGCTGGGCCATGAACTGGGCCACGTCAACGCCCGGCATACGGCCGCCATCATGTCGCGGGCCAAGCTGACCAGCATCGCCGTGGGCGGACTGGCGATTGCCACCAGCGTGGCAGCCGGCTCCGAAGCCGGCAGCCTGGCCGGACAGTTGGGGCAGTTGGGCTCCGGCGCGCTGCTGGCCTCCTACAGCCGCGACAACGAGCGCCAGGCCGACGGCCTGGGCATGGAGTACATGACCCGCGCCGGGTACTCGCCCCAGGGCATGGTGTCGCTCATGGAAATGCTCAACAACATGAATGAGCACAAGGCGGGGGCCACCGACCTGCTCTTTGCCACCCACCCCATGTCGTCGGAGCGCTACCAGACCTCGGTTGCGCAGGCCACCACCGAATACAAGCAGTTCAAGGACCGGCCGGTGTACCGGGAGCGTTACATGGACAACACCGCCGGCCTGCGGAAAATCAAGGGTGCCATCAAGCAGATGCAGGAGGGGGAGGAGGCCCTGGGCAAGGAGCAGTACAGCCAGGCCCAGGGGTTGTTCCAGAATGCCCTGGACCAGGCGCCCGATGACTACGCCGGTCTGCTGCTCATGGCCAAATGCCAACTGGTTCAAAAGAATTTCGGCGAAGCCGGCCGTTACGTCGACCGGGCCAAGAAGATCTACCCCGACGAGGCCCAGGCCTACCAGATCAGCGGCATCACCCAACTGATCAACAAGCAGTACGAAGCCGCCCACGAAGACTTTACCAATTACGAAAAGCGGCTGCCCGGCAATCCCAACACCGTGTTCTTCCAGGGCCTCTCCCTGGAGGGCATGGATAAAAAAGAACCGGCCGCCAAAGCCTACAACGCCTACCTCAAGCAGGTTCAGGAAGGCAAGCAGGCCCAGCATGCCTACAAGCGGCTCAAAGAGTGGGGCTACGTCAAATAGAAGCGATACCGGCGGCTCACTTCTCCAAGGAAACGTCGATCTTCTCCACTCGGGCCAAATCCTTCTCATAGAAGAAGGCTGCCGCCAGGAAAAGCAGTGCCGCAACCAGCGCAAAGACCGGCAGGATCGCCAGGGCCGTGGAGATATTCGTGCGGTCGGAGATATACCCCACGAAGAGCGGCCCCATGGAGCTGCCGAGCAGATGCTGCACGATCACGCAGAAGCTATACGAGGTCGCACGCACGCCGGGGTGGACCACATCCTGGGTGATGGCCGCGGCGGCCGGCACGAAAGCGGCCGCGGAAACGCCCACGACGAGCAGGGTCGCATACTGAACGCCGCCTTTGAAGAGGCCGAAGGTGAGTAGTAGGGTCACGGCGGTGAGGGTGGAGGTGAGCGCGCAAATCAGCGGGCGGGCGTTGCCGCGCTTTTTTTGCCATTTGTCCGCCAGAAAGCCGCCCAAGGGCGCCCCGATCATCGAAAGCAGCATCACCGCGCTGCCCTTGGTGCCGGCCTGGGCCATGGGCAGGCCTTCAACCCGGTGGAAAAAGGTGGGCAGCCAGCTCAATAGGGCTGTGGTGACGAACACATTTCCGGCAAAACCCAGATAGGTCAAGATCAGCGATGGGGTGCGCGCAAAACCCTTAATGATCTCGCCGTAGCTCGCCCGCCGCGTCTTTCCGCTCGCGTCGGTGCGGCGCAAATCCACCGTTTTATAATCTTTGACGAAAAAAAAGAGAACCGCGACAATCAACCCCGGCAAGGCCACGATCCCGAAGGCATGGCGCCAGCCCCAGGTCTGGGCGATAAAGCCGCCCAGCGCGATCCCCAGGGCGCTGCCCAGGGGAATGGAAGCGTTCCAGATCCCCATGACTGCGGCCCGCTTCTTCTCCGGGTAAATGGCCGCGATCATGGCGGTACCGCCGGGTGCATAGCCGGCTTCGCCGATGCCGATGGCCGTGCGGGCCGCGAAGAGTTGCGGAAAGCTCTTGGTGAAGGCACAGGCCGCCGTGGCCAGGCACCAGAGACCGGCCATCAGGCCGATGCTCTTTTTGCGGCTCCAGCGATCCACCAGGACCGAGACCGGCAGCGTGAAGATCAGGATCGACCAGTAGACGGCCGACACGAGCATGCCGCACTGGGTATCGGTCAAGTTCCATTCCTGTTGCAGAAAGGGAAAGAGCGAGACGACGACCAGGCGGTCAATATAGTCGAACATGTAGATGAGAAAGAGCAGGGCGAAGACATAATGGGCGTAGCGCTTGGAAACCAGGTATCCGTCAGAGCGGTCGGGATCGGTCATGGTCTTCCTCCAGTTAGGTGTTGCAACACCCTACCATGAAGGACAGGCCCCCTCAACCGATGTTGTGGAAAGGATTGATATGGTCGTGCTGTTCCCTGGGAACATTCAGATTGAAATGGACCGTTTTGACTCCTTCCACCTGGCCCGCAAGGGTTTTGATCTTGGGCCAATCGCTTTGCGGAATGTGCTCGATATGGTCGACGAAGATCTCGCCCTCCTCGGACCGGATCTGAATTTTATGATCGAATTTGGATAACGCCGCCTTGATCTTGGCGGCCAGGGCCAAGTCCTCCACCTGTTGGCGGGAGGCCGGGGTGGCCTGAAAGGCAGGCTTTTGCGCCACGCCGGAAAGAATCTCCACCGCGTCATCCACCGTCAACGCGTGGATATTCAAAACCATATCGTAGAGTTTGCTGTCGCTCGTATCCATGCCGTACATCTGTAGCGCCCATTTGCGACGTTCTTCATCGTCTTTCTTCAAAATGTAGAGCGCTTTTTCAGCCGAAATGTTTTCGCGCCACATCTCCTCTTGCACCCTGTCTTGGATGTCGGCGATGATTCTGACCTTGCAGACGTGCGAAATGCCGCTGAGAAAAATATGACCGGCCAGTCCATGGTAGACGACATTGTCTTTGCGGGCATGTTGAAGCAGCGCCGAATAGATGTAGCTGATATACCTTTCCTTGCCGTGGGTAAAACGCTCAAGGATCGAAGGGGCATCGTGCAGCGCCCGGACGAGCTTGATTTCCGGAATATTAAATTCATTGGAGCTCTCCAACAGCACGTCCCGCGAAACCAGCTCGTAACCCAGTTCGGCGGCCAGTTTTTCGGCAACGGCTTTTCCCCGGCTGTAAGAGCCTCTGCTTATGGTGATGATAGGCATCCTGCCCTCCTTTGCGTTAT
Organism: Desulfobacterales bacterium; assembly: GCA_016218685.1. Taxonomy (GTDB): domain Bacteria; phylum Desulfobacterota; class Desulfobacteria; order Desulfobacterales; family Desulfosarcinaceae; genus Desulfatitalea. Next base: position 27,361 of record JACRDD010000007.1, read on the forward strand.
GCTTGTACCATTAAACCAGATCACGCTGCATTGATGTTAAGACCGCATCCACAACACTCGGTCTTTCTTGCATTAATAGGTAACCTAACCGATATAGTCAACCTTTGTGGTTATCCTTCATCGGGCGGCAATAAGCTTTTGCGGTGACATGGCGTGCGCGCTTATAATAGACTCAATCCTATCCGAGTGACGCTCTCTGGTCGTTGAATGGCCCTGTTTTAGATGCTTTCGATACACCGCCTGATGATCTGACCGCTACTCTTCGCTGACGGCAAAAACACGCAGCGCGTAATGTTCATAGTGGAAGCAAAAGGAGCGACCCATGAAAAAGCGAATCGTGTGGCTGCTCGCGGCCGTCATCCTGGCCGCGGCAGGTTTGGGAGCTGTTTCGGTCGATCCGGTTCGAGAGAATTTGCCGGGCATGCCTTCGATTTGGGCTGGAAAGTAGCGATCAATGAAGGTTTCGACCCCGGCACGGATGATTCGCGCCGGCATCCTTTTCGATATCCTGGGCGCCCTGGTCCTTTGGGCCGGGCTCTATCTGCTGCTGCCGCTGGTCGGTTTGGCTTAGAAGTGCATTGACCAATTGAGTCCCTGGGCGTACATAGTGGCCGCCATCGCGGATAATGAATAAGGAAGGAGTGCGCAACGATGAGTGTCATCACAAAATTCGTGGTCGTTCGAAACGGTGTGGAGCTGGAGGAGATCTTTACCGATAAAAAAGAGGCCGAAGCCTATGACCAGTTGCTGGACGCCGCCCAGGAAATCGCCGAGTTAATCAAACAAGGCAATCTTCAAATCAACGTCGATGCCAAAACCATCGATGACATCGCTCTTTTTCTGGCCCGTAGCGCGCCGGCCGTGACCAAGATCTTGAAAGCGGTCAAGCCACTCAAACCCGCATCGGACGATGCCGCTAAGAGTAAAATCAAGACCGAACCGGAAGAGAATAAAGACAAGGCCCCGGAAGTGCGGGCCAAATCCAGAAGCAAGGCAGCTTGACGGCGCCATGGCGGTTACATCGAAACAAGCAGCCGACGCCTATGACCGCATGATCGAAGCGGCCGCCGAACTGGCCGAACTGATTGCGCGCAGCGGGGTGGCCATCGACGAATACGATCTTGAAGATCTGACGATATACCTGGCTCAGCATTCGCTTCGAATCATCAAAATACTCGCCCCTGCGATCAGGCCGCGATGACCGGAAGCTGACCTCAACATTTTCACTTCGCAATCTTGGGCCGCTTGGCGCGGTATGGCGAACGCCAGAAAACAAAGGCGTCACCCAAAGGTGACGCCTATTTTTGTGGAGGGGCGCTGGGTAGCGCTGGGCGCTACCCAGCAAAGAGAGGAAGATGATGAAAAAGTTAGGCTTCGATATACGTAAAAGCAATATGCGCGCCACAATCAAACGTCATCGCCATATTTTATAAAATACCATAAAAACAATATGTTAAAATTTTATCGGAATTTCAGGCGGCCGAAAAGCGCGTAAAAATCCTTTGCAATATGCAAAATGGATTCGCATAAAGATAAAGACTCGCTCGTTTCGCCGTTCCATGATGGAGGGACACCCCCGTTAAATGAATTTAGGCGGAAGGGCCGCGAACCCGGTGAACCGGAAAGCATCCTCGATGCTTTGAAGGCCTCTGGTGATCATCATTTTGGAGGTCCCGTGGGCCAGCCACTTGCCGTCCTGGTCCATGGCCGCGGCCTCGGCCAGGCACATGGATTTGCCGATCTTGATGCTGCGTCCTTTGGAAATGATGATCCCGCTGCTCAGCGGCGCCAGATAGTCGATCTTCAAATCGATGGAGATCAAGCCGACCCCCGGATCGATTTCGCAGTAGGCGGCCCAATAGGCCGCCGTATCGATCAGGGAAGCATACGCGCCCCCATGAATCCCTCCGAAGGGATTCAGATGCGCGTTGCCGACGGTGAGTTCGACGGTGGCCGAACCGACGCCCATCTCCTTGATGACCATCGCCAGATGCTTGATATACGGTCCTTCGTTGATGGCCCGGATCACTGCCTGGACATGCGCCGGATTGAGTGTCGCCATGCTACGCCTCGATAAGTTGAAATTTCGGTTACCGATGCGGGATCGGAGCGCCCCGCGTTGGTCCGATCTAAGCCCAATTCGGGTATGTTCTCAAGATCAAATGCATTCTTTCTTTATTTTCACTCCGGCCGGGGATATTGTGATGCCACCCACTCGAAAAGGAGGATTCAGATCCCATGACGATGCTGATTCTACTTCCCGCGGTTGTCCTTCTGGTGTTGCTGCTGCTCGCTGAAAAGAAGGAGAGCATTACCGGCAAGCTAGCCACCAAACCATTGTTATCGGCGCTCTTCCTGGCCGTGGCCTGGCACGCCGCCTGGCCGGTGCCGGGGCTGGCCCGTTGGGTGATGGCCGGATTGATCCTGAGTTGGATCGGCGACGTTTTTTTGATCTTCTATGCCCGCCCGCTTTTCATGGCCGGGCTGCTGTCGTTTCTCTCCGGCCATATCTGCTACGCGGTCGGATTTCTGGGACATGGCACCCTGCCGCCCCTGGCCGTAATCGGGGTGGCCCTGATGGCGGCTGTAAGCGTTAAAATCTTCTTCTGGCTGCGCCCCCATCTGGGTCCCATGGCCGGACCGGTCATCGCCTACATCGCGGTGATTACCGCCATGGTGGCCGGGGCGCTGTCCCTCTTCGGTACGTCCCATTTCCCGGCAGCCGCCCGATGGCTGGTGCTCGGCGGCGCGCTGCTCTTCTATGCCTCCGACCTCCTGGTGGCCCGGGACCGCTTCATGGTCAATGAATTCTCCAACCGCCTCTATGGCCTGCCGTTGTACTACGCGGCGCAATTCTTTTTCGCCTTTGCCATTGGTCTGATGGGGCCGGCCGCCAATGGGTGAGAAATGGATATGCGCCGATAAAAAAGAGGGGGGCAAGATCCTGGGGGAAGGATCTTGATTATCAGGTTGTAATCTTGTCCCACGGATTGGGGCTTGGGCCCACGGCCACTTCCCAGCATTGATCTTCCCCTGGTTGCAGCGAGATCTCGATCTCTAGAAAACGACGCACAATCTCTATGTTGGTGCGGGTGTGGCGCGTGGGGGGCTGGGTGCGATACCGGCCGCCACCGGCCAGGGCCAGGGGGATCAGCAACTGGTCGGCCAGGTATGGACCCACGGCCGCGCCCGAGGCCAGATAAGCGTTGACCGCCTCGGCCAACTCGCCGGCCACCCGCTCGGCAGGCGCGCCGCGGCGGCCGAAGGCGCTGAACAGCTCGGTTATGTTCCCGGACACCACTTCGGCCATGAGCGCATTGCCCGGCCCCATGGCTGCCGGCAGCTCTTCCACGACATAATCGAAGGCCCGGTTCACGGACGAAGCGAAGGTCCGGCCCTCCCGTTCGGCGATGTGCCGGGGCAGTCCGGCCACCACGGCGTGGGCGCGGCCATGCCGCAGGTCGCCCCGATCGGTGAGATTCAGCGGCGAGATGCGTCGGACCGGCGTGATCTCCACCTGTATGCAGCCGCCGCCGGCCGGATAAAATCCCCACTGCCGCAATTCGGTTTGCACCAGCGGTCCCATGCGGTGAAGTAATGGCAGAAAGACTTTTTCCAGGAAGTGAAAAGGCGGGGCTCCGGGATTATGGGTGCCGCCCCGGAGTACCAGGCGCGACGACCGGTCGGCCAGCACCAGGGCCGGCAGGATGGTCTGCAGCACCAGGGTGCAGCTTCCGGCGCTGCCCACATCGAATTCGTAATCGCCGGCGAAGCTAGCGCCGGGAAGAAATTCGAGGACAGCAGACCCGAGGCTGTCACCTCGCACCCGGGCGCGCCCCACGGCCGCCGCGGCGCGCACCGCCGCCAAATGCTGCTTGCGCAGACCAGGCTTAGGCCGGCCGGCGCGGATGTTGCGGATCTCGAACGGCCGGCCGGTCACCAGGGACAAGGCCAGGCAGGTGCGCAGGATTTGGCCGCCGCCCTCGCCATAGGCGCCATCGATGATCAAGCAGACACGCTTTCATCCAGGCCCTTCTGGCGCTTGGTCATAAACCAGATGGCGCAGGAGGGGCGGTGTTTACAGTAGATCTGCGGGTCCCGGCAGGCCAGACACCCTTCGCATACATAGACGTTATGCTTCATGCACAGGTATTGGCTGTCGATCTCGGGATTGCAGGTGCATGCTCCCATGTGAAGCGAACTCCTCAATACAATTAGGGCAGCGACCGCCGCCCAGGTCAATTGGCTCAGGAGAAACGCGAGGATGCCCCTGGGGCGCAAAAAGCGCTTTTGCCGCCGCCCAGGGAATTAACGCAGCTCATCAGCTTCTCGGCTTTGGCGTTGCCGCATCGTGGGCAGGCCCGCTCCGGCGCTTTCTCGTTCAAAACCAACTGCTCGAAGCAGTGTCCGCACTGTTTGCATTGATATTCAAAAATCGGCATGGGGTCTCCTTTTTCACTCGTCCACGACCCCTACGATGGGGCTATGATGAAGGTAGCATAATACGTGCCGCTCTGCCGTCTGCCCATGGCCCGCCACAGGGCGTCGGAAAGATGGGACATCACCTGTTTATCTGATTAACAATCGTTGAGCGCCAGGTTAACACCTTAACACCCCCTTCGCAACCCTCCGGCGCTCCAGAAGACAGCGGTGGCTGGCAGGTGCCTGCCAAGTCCATGGCATTGGATTTGCTAAAAAGCCAGGATTGTGCTGAAAGGCTTTAACAAGCGATTAAGTCGAGACAAACCCTGCACGGCGCACCCGCCCCCGAAAAGGGCCAATGCACGGGCACAGGGACAACCCGAAAGGAGACCCAAATGACCAACAGCATCCTGATCGTTCTGTCCTGCGGCACCGACAATACCAACCGCGCCACCCGCGCGCTCTTCCTGGCCATGGCCGCGCACAAGGAGGGCAAGCAGGTGACGGTATTTCTGCTGGACGAAGGGGTGTATCTGGCCAGAGAAGGCATCATTCAGCACGTGCGCGCCGCCACGGGCGATTCCGCCGATGACTCGCTCACCTATTTGCAGGCCCACGGGGTCCCGATCCTGGTCTGCACGCCCTGCGCCAAGGCCAGGAAGATCGAAGAGAAAGATCTGATCGAAGGCGCCCGCATGGCGATGGCTTCGGAAATGATCAAGCTGGCCTGCGAGAGCGCCGTCATCAGCCTTTAACCGCCTGCCGCAGAGGCATCAATACCCCATGCCCGTCAGATCGCTGCCGCTGGCGAGTTTCATGAAAGTAATGGCCGGCAGGCTGCCGTCCGCGTTGCGCGGCCGGGTGATCTGACTGGCGTCCGTGCTCTGAAAATCGGCGGCGCTGACCGTAACACCCGATTTGGTCCAGGAATTGTTGGTGACATTGGCGGCGGGCAGGTTGCTGTTGCTGATGATCGTGCCGGCGTAAGCGACATTGTAATGCAGAACTTCCCGCGTACCGGGAATGTCGGTGGCATCGGTCGTGCTCACGCGCTCGAGCATATTGAAATCCGATCCGCAATTATAGGCGGTATTGTAGGTCCAGTCCGCGGCCTTGCCGGGATGATGATTGGCGTAAAAGCCGCTGTTCTTGATGTTGGCCGCCAGACAGTAGCGCACGATATGGCTGGGCACGCTGGACGGCGGCGTCGCACTGCCCCATCCCCCGACCTTGAAGCCGTTGCCGTCTCCCGCACTGTTGTTGATATTATAAACCCAGCAATGGTCGAAGGTGACCGGCGCATAGGTCGCGATACAATCGAAGCCGTCGTCGCTGCAGTTCCAGGCGCGGCAGTAGCGGAAGGTCACCGAACCCTTGCAGTGCGCGCCGAAACCGTCGGTATTCGAGGCCGATTCGCCGGTACCGACATTGTTGTAGGCGTCGCAGTTGGTGCAGGAACCGGAGGCGTTGGTGGTAAAGTAAAAACCATTGGCCTGGTTGTCCCGGCAGGTCATCCTTTCAAAGGTCGCATTGCCTTCGATCCGGAAGCATTCGGACTGCTTGTTGCTGCCGACCGGCACGCCCGTCACATGAAAGCCGATGAAGGTTACGCTGACCCCGCTGGCGATATGGAAGGCGGCCACCCGTTTGGCCGTGGTCGTTCCGGCGAAATTGAAAACCGGCGTTTCCCCGGGATAGGCGCAATAGGTGATGCCGCTTTTGGTGATGTTGTGGACGAAGTTGTAGTTGCTGTCCGAACCGGCGATGGTGAACACGCTATAGGTCCCCCCTCGCAGATAGACGGTGGTGCCCGATGACGCCACAGACTGGGCCTTGGTAATGGACTTAAAGGGGGCGGAAAGGGTCCCTGGATTGTTGTCATTGCCGTCCGGCGCGACATACAGGCCCGACGTCGGCTCCGGAGGGGTTCCCGAACAGCTCCCTTGCCGATAGGATTGGCCGCCGTCTTCGGTTTTCAGCGTCGTGGTGGCGCCTCCGGAGGTACCTAAATTTTCATCCGAGCCGACGGCGTAATAGGTGGTCGCCGTGGTCTCACACCCGCTGCTGCCGGATTCGGTGTAGGCCCTTGCGGCGGAAACATGCTGATCGTTGGTTGTGGTAAATTCCTGGCAATCGGTGCCGGTCGACGGGCAACTGCCTTTACGATAAGTCACGCCACTATCTTCCGAATAGAGCGTTGTGGATGTGCTTCCCGACGTTCCCAGATTTTCATTCGAACCGACCGCGTAATAGGTAACGGCGGTGTCGCAGCCGCTGCTTGTTTGTGCATACGCCCGGCCCGCGGATACATGCTGATCGTTGGTCGTGGTCCAATTCTGACAATCGGCCGCCCACGAGGCGGGGCTTAACCCCATGACAAGAAAAAGCAGAAAAATGCATGCGCTGAGCCTTATCCCCGTTTTCATTCGTTAATCCTCCTCTCGAACACGATTAAAGCCGGTTCGCGACGCATCAGCGTCCCTTGGCCCTATTCAAGATCTATTGTTTTAATAACGGGAAGAACAAACGGATGCGCGCCTTCTGGAAGGAGCCCATATAGGGTTGTTCAGTGCCTGCTCAAGCCCATATCGGCATCAAGGCGCTTCCTCGGATTTGAGTATTGCATTCCAGTAAACGGAGCAAGCGGGGATCTCCTCAATCCAGGCCTCGAAAAGCCTAATTCCAGGCCCTAATGCATCACGGCGCCGCCATCCACGTTGATGGCCTGACCGGTGATGCTGCGCGCCCGGGCCGAGGCCAGGAAGGCCACAAGACTGGCGATCTCTTCGGGGGTTTGGGGACGGCCCAGAGGGACCGTGGCGCGCACCCGCTCCTGGAAAATCTGCGCGGTGCTCTTTTCGGCCAGGGTCGTATAGTTGGCCCGCAGCACCCGGGCGATATTCTCCCATCCCGGGGTCCAGACATACCCGGGGCAGACGGCGTTGACCGTGATCCCGTAGCGCCCCAGCTCCTTGGCCAGCACCTGGGTCAAACCAATGACCCCGAATTTGCCGGCGCAATAGGGTCCCATGAGCGACTCGCCGAGCTTGCCGGAAATGGAGGAGATGTTGATGATGCTGCCCTGGCGGCGCGGCATCATCTCGCGGGCCACGGCCCCGGCGCACAGAAAGACGCTGCGCAGGTTGACGGTCATGGCCCGGTCCCATTCGGCCACGGAGAGTTTTACCAGCAGCTCGGGATCGGCGCCGCCACCCACGTTGTTGACCAGGACATCGACTTGACCGAAGGCCGCGAGGGTTTGCGCCACCATGGCACCTACGGCCGCCTCCTCGGTGGCATCGGCCTGCAAGGCCAACCCCTTGCCTCCCTGGGCAGTGATATCGGCCACGACCCGGGCGGCGTCCGCAGCGTTCAAGTCCGTGGCCACCACCGTCGCCCCCTCTGCGGCCAAACCCAGGGCGATGCCCCGGCCGATCCCGTTGCCCGCGCCCGTCACAATGGCCACCTTGTCTTCCAGCTTCAAGTCCATCGGCTTTTCTTCCTTTTCTCCATTTTCCCTCTAATAGCCGGCTGCCAGATCTACTCGATTGATTATCTCTCCCTGGCGGGCGAGATAGACCTTCAGGTTGTGCTCGATGATCTCCACGGCCCGGGCCATGTACTGGGGCGAGGCGCCGCAGACGTGCGGCGTGAGGATGGTGTTCTCCAACGTCCACAGCGGGCTATCGGCCGGCAGGGGCTCCACTTCGTAGACATCGCTGACCAGGCCGCGAATCTTCTTTTGGCGCAGCACATCGATGAGATCCGTTTCGTTGACCGTGGCCCCCCGGCCCATGTTGATGAAGCAGGCCGTGGGTTTCATCAGGTCGAAGTACTTGCGGTCGATGACCTTTTGGGTAGCCGGCGTGGCCGGCAGCAGATTGATGACATAGTCGCTCTGGCGAAATACTTCCGCCATCTGCTCCGGTCCCAATACTTCCGCCACCCCTTCCATGGGCGCCGGAGCGCGCCGTATGCCGAGCACGCGCATGCCCATGACGGCCGCCCGGCGGGCGATCTCCGCGCCGATGGCCCCCAATCCCAGAATGCCCACCGTGGCGCCGTAGATCTCCTGCTGGGGCACCCGGCGCTCCCATTGGCCCTGCACCTGGTTGCGGAACATGATGTGAAAGTTGCGCGCCAGGTTGATCATGGCGGCGATGGCGTACTCAGCCATCTGGATGGTGCTGGTGCCCCGGCCGCAGGTGAGCAGGATGCCCCGGCGCCGGATCTCGGTAAGGGGCAGGAAATCGACGCCGGCGCTGATGGCCTGAATCCACTTGAGGTTCGGGGCGGCGTCGAGCATTTTTTGACTGCACTGCATGAAGGTCATCAAAATCTCCGCCTGGGGCAGATGGGCGAAGAGCGCGTCCTTATCCGGGCAGCGTTCGATGGTGAGCTGGGGAAAGCGCTGGCGCAGCCGCTCCAGCAAAGGGTCGGACAAGTCGAAGTTGAGGACGGCAAGGGTCATGGCCGGTTTCCTTTCCACACTTTTTCCAGTTGAATTTATCCGCCGGCCGTTCCACTATCGGCCATGGCACGCAAGCCACCCACTATACCCTCCACAAGCCCGGGCGACAAGTCGCTGGATGCGTTCAGACCCATGGGTTTCTGGGAGACGGTCAAAGAGCTGCTGGGCGGCGCCCGGCGGCCCATCGATTGCGTGCAGGTGGAGATCACCACCCGCTGCGCCGGCCGCTGCCGCTACTGCCCCCACACCCTGCTGGCCAAGCGCTGGCGGTCGGCCGACCTTAGCTGGGAAGCCTTCACGCGCCTGTGGCCCCTGCTGCGCAAGGCCGGCCGTGTGCACTTGCAAGGCTGGGGCGAACCGCTGCTGCATCCCGATTTCTTCCAGATGACGGCCCTGGCGCGCAAGGCGGGCTGCGCGGTCTCCACCACCACCTGCGGCAGCGGGATGAATGCCGATCTGGCCGAGCGCCTGGTAGCCAGTGGTATCGACATCATCGGTTTTTCCCTGACCGGCACCGATGCGGCCAGCAACGCGGCCAGGGCCGGCATCGCCTTCGAAACGGTCTGCGCGGCCATCGAGCAGTTGCAGCAGGTACGCCGCGCCCGCCAGGGGGTGCACCTGGAGATCCACATCGCCTACCTGATGCTGGCCTCGTCCATGGAGGCGGTGGCCGGACTGCCGGCCCTGATGCAACGCCTGGGCGTGCACGCCGCGGTGGTCAGCACCCTGGACTACCTGCCCACGCCCCACCTGGCCGCCGACGGCTTCGCCTGCCATGAGACCGAAAAACTGACCCGGGCCAAGGCCTTGCTCGCGGCGGCGGCGGACGAGGCCCGCCGGTTGGGGATCGCCCTTCACTACGCCCTGCCCGATCCGGCGGCGCCGGGCACCCGCTGCCGGGAGAACCCCCAGCGCACCCTCTTCATCGGCGTGGACGGCGGCATGTCGCCCTGCACGCGCACCCAGGTGCCGCTGACCGGCGACGATCCCCTGCGCCGGGTTTTCGGCAACATCCACGACCAGGAGCCGCTGGCCGTCTGGGAGAGCCCGGCCTGGCGCGACTTCCGCCAGGCCCTGGCCGACGGCCGGCCCGATCCGTGCTGCCAAGCCTGCGCCAAGCGCTTCGAGACCTGAGCGGTCCTCAGGCGACCTTCAAGCCGCAGAACTTGTCGCGGTATTCGCGGGGCGAGATCCTCCACCCTGTAAATCCTTCTATCTTGAATTTACATCCTTGTACCCGGCCAAAAGATTTGGCATAGAGAGAAACTTCCCTAAAGTTATGGTGGCTTACTGACTTTTTCGATCCTAATGCATGCTTCTTTATAAAGTTGTGGCCTGTTGCGCAAACGAGGCTTCGAGTGGCACCCCCGGACTATATCGAACATATCGCTGCAAACCAGCTTCATAAGGCTCTGGTCAGTCTGTGGGACTTATTGCTCGGCAACATTCCAGACTTTAACGCGCTCGAAAAAGCAGCCCTTGAACTCGGTGAGAACAAGTTCCAAGCGCAAGTGAAAATAGGCGCTGACATTCTGTTGGCCAAAGAGCCGCTTCGGGCGCGCAACAAGTTGACGCAAATGAATCCGTTGGCGCTCTTTCAGGCCCTGGATCATTTTCTTTACATCCGCTATGCGCGAGGCCGTTCAGGGGCCGGCCAGCCGGCCAGAATCGAGTGCGCCGGCCATGGGTATTTTCTTCGACGACGGATCGTGTCGGCCCTTCAGCCGCGTCACGCCAGTCAGATCGGGCACCCCCACAGTTGGCTCAATTACCACACCATCGTTCCTGAAACGATTCACGGAATGGCCATCCGTTTTCGGGAGTTGAGTGCGGCCCTCTTCTCGAACAGCGGCAGAGATCGCGGATTCCTGAAGCTTTTCGTGGCGGCCTTTTCCGATCGAGTTGTCCCCCAAAAGAGCCCGAACGCCGGTCCGGGTTGGGTCGTTGCCGCCCTGGATGACCTGGAAACCCGCTGGCGCACCACACTGTCGGCTCTCGAAACAGCCAAGCGCGATGGGGCGGACGTGGTAATCCTGCCCGAACTGACGATCTGCCCGACCTTGCGCGCACGCGTGGTTCAATGGCTGATAGAAAAGCCATCGCCCCCCTTTTCCCTCGTGCTGCCGGGTAGCTTTCATCAGGCTTTCCCGGCCGGGCCGCATGACGCCACGCCACGTAGCGTCTATAACCGGGCCGTTCTATTCAGCGGTAATGGGCATGAGGTGCTCAGCCACTGCAAATACATCCCCTACGGTGAAAAAAGTGACTTTGAGGGCATCGCAACCGGAAAGACCATCGAATTGCTGGAAACCCCAGTCGGCCTGATCGCCGTTGCGGTCTGCCGGGATTTCAACGAAGAGGCGATGCCATACAATCGGATCTGGGAGACGATTGCTCCAGACTTGATTCTGGTGCCGGCCATGGGAGAGGCCGCCAGCTTCCGCGCCCACCAGCGCAAGGCGGAGAGCCTCACGCGGTTCTGCGGCACCACCTGCGCGGTGGCCAATCAACATCCCAAAGGAACCTCCACCGCCGATTATGGTTTCGTGTGTACCCAGAGCGATTATGAAAATAAGCGGCGATCTTCCGATTCCTTTGCCTCCACATGCGCCACAATCCCACTAAACGTAAAAAAAGTTTGATTTATGAACTGTAATGAACAATATTGTTCATAAAGGTTCACAAACAAAATGCGGGAGGTTGTTTCTCCCGGGAATGAGGGCACCATGACACTGATCGATCTGGACAACAGCATCCCCGATCTGCTGGCCGAATCGGCTACCATTCAGGATCTGTGGGAGACCCAGATGCAAACGCAGGAGTGGCGTCGGCGGGCGGCGGATGTGCTCGACTTCCTGTACCGGTATCACACCTACCGCCTGGTTCGGGCCCGCAACCCGGAAGGCCTGATCGAGTGGATCAATCACCTGGAGCGGTGCACCACCCCGGTTGCCCTGGAAAATCTCGACCGCCTCGATCCGGCCTATGGCGCCAAATGGACCGCCTACAAGGAGCTGCTGGCCACGCGCCTGGAAGCCGAGCAAAGTCCGGCCCTGCCGCAGGCGTTGGACAAAGCCCATGTCAAAGCCGTCCTCGATTTGATCCAGGAGGAAAAGGCGCTGTCGCAAAAAGAGATCCAGGAGAAACTGGGCCTCAAGCGCCCCAACATGACCCGCATCCTCAACCTGATGGAAGCCAACGAGTTGATCGAGCGCCGGAAAGAGGGGCGCGAAAACCGTATTGTTCTTGGACTCGCGGCGCTCAACCACCTCCAGGCCCATGCGGAGGAACGGGGCCGTACCCCAAGATCAGCCGACCTTCCACGAGACGCAGCGCGCGGTGTGGGACAAGACAATTCCCCTGGGCCATGCCGTAACTCGTGTAAAGATCCCCTTCGACGGCCGTCTTCCCCTCGCCGAGGAACCGCTCGTTTGCACCGACTCGGAGGGTCAAACCTCCCTGGCGTACCGGCAGGTGGCTCAGGCCGTAAACGGTTTTCGCGAAATGCTGCCGAGCGCCGGCGCCGAAGAACAGCACAAGGCCGCCGAACATGAAAGCCGCCTGCATCTAAATGCTACCTGGTCGTGTAAAAGGACCATGTGGCACCCTGTCGAAAAGCGTGATCTAAAAATTTAAGGTGTGGCTCGACCTCCCCTCAGGCGACCTTCAAGCCGCAGAACTTATCCCGATACTCGCGCGGCGAAATCCCGGTGTGCTTCTTGAACAGGCGGCGGAAGGTGCTGCTGTCTTCGTAGCCGATGCGGTAGGTGATCTCGTTGACGTTCTCCTGGCTGTTCTCCAGTTTCCGTTTGGCGGCCTCGATGCGCACGTTCTGCAGGTATCCCAGGGGGGTTTCGCCGGTGGCCTTGCGGAAGCGGCGCTTGAAGTGGCGCGGGCTGATGCCCACCTGGCCGGCCAGGTCGTCGATGGCCACGGTGGCGCCGTAATTGTCTTCCAGCCACTGCTGGGCCTTGAGGATCTTTTCGTCCCCGTGGTGCTTGCGCGGCTGGAAGATGGCGTAGGGCGCCTGGCTGTCGCGGTTGGGATCGATCAGAAACGCCTTGGCGCACACGGCGGCCAGATCCTCGGAGCCGAAGCGCCGGATCAGGTGCAGCCCCAGGTGCATGACGGCCGAGGTGGCGCCGGCGCACACGATGTTGCCGTCTTCTGTGAGGATGCGGTCCATGTGCAGGCGCACCTTGGGATAGCGGCGCTCGAACTGCCGGGCGAACTGCCAGTTGGTGGTGGCCGTTTTGCCGTCCAGCAAGCCGGCCTCGGCCAGCAGGAACGAACCGGTGCAGGCCGAGGCCAGCAGCGTGCGCCGCTGGTGCTGGTCCGTCAGCCACGCCAGAATGGCGGCGATGCCGGGCATGGCGCGCTCGGGCAGCGGCATGCTGGCCGGGATCACGATGGCGTCGGTGCGTTCGACGGCGTCAAGGGCCGCGTCGGGCTGCACCAGCAGGTTGCCCACGCCCCGAACCGGCCGACCGTCCCAGGTGACGATGCAGGTTTCGAACAAGGGTTTCGCGGTGCATCCCAAGGCGCGGTGCCAGGCGTTGGCGATCCAGAAGCCGTCCACGAGATTGGCGATGGCCGACGAAAAGCACCCCTCCAGGGCCAGCAAGGTGATATGTGCCATTGAAAAGACCTCCGAGACTATGGCCGGTTTAGAACGCTTTTTGTCATTTCTGCCACTTTTCTTTTTCTGGCATATGGTGTTGGTTTTAGCAAGCATCAACCCAAAGGGAGGAGACCCATGAGCACGTGGCATAAAACCGGATGCGTCCTGTGCGCCCAGAACTGCGGGCTGGAGATCCAGGTGGAGAACGACCGCATGATCAAGGTGCGGCCGGACAAGGAGAACCCGCGCAGCCAGGGCTATGCTTGCCGCAAGGGGCTCAACGTCATCTACCATCAATATCCGGCCGACCGCCTGACCGAACCGCTCAAGCGCAAGGGCAACGGCTTTACGCCCATCTCCTGGGACCAGGCCATCGCCGAGATCGCCGACAAGCTCAAGGAGCTGGTGGGCCGCCACGGGCCGCGCTGCCTGGCCTACATGGGCGCCAGCGGCCAGGGGGGCCATGCCGAGGCGGCCTTCGGTGTAACGCTGCTGCGGGCCATGGGCTCGCAATATCTCTACTCGTCGGCCGGCCAGGAGTTCAGCGGCCTGTTCTGGGTGGCGGGCCGCATGTTCGGGCGGCAGTACTACATGAACGGGCCGGACGAGCACAACGCCGAGATACTGGTGGCCTGGGGCTGGAACGGCATGCAGAGCCACCAGATGCCCCGGGCGCCCCTGGTGCTCAAGGAGTTCAGCAAAGACCCGAACCGGCTGCTGGTGGTGATCGACCCACGCCGCAGCGAGACGGCGGCCATCGCCAACCTCCACCTGGCGGTGCGGCCCGGCACGGACGCCCTGCTGATCAAGGCCATGATCGCCATCATCGTGGCCGAAGGCTGGGAGAACAAAGCCTATATAAAGGAGCACGTGGAGGGCTGGGAGGCGATCCGGCCCTGGTTCGAAAAGTTCGATGTACGCGCGGCCCTGGCAGTGTGCGAGCTGGAATATGACCAGGTCCACGACCTGTGCCGCCGGATGGCCACCCGGCGCTGGGCCTTCCACCCGGACCTGGGCATCTTCATGGGCCGGCGCACGACCCTCAACTCCTATTTGATGAACGTGCTGGGGGCGGTGTGCGGCATCTTCGGCGTAACCGGCGGCAACATCATTCCGGGCATGGTGATGCCCATGGGCTCCCACGCCGACGAGCGCCACCCCAAGACCTGGCGCACCCTGGCGACGAACCTGCCACCGGCCGCGGCCGGTTCGTTCCCGCCCGGAGCCATGCCCGAGGAGATCCTCTCCGACCACCCTGAGCGGTTGCGCGCCGTGCTGGTGAGCGTCTGCAACCCGCTGCGCGCCTATCCGGACACCACGGCCTTCGAAAAGGCCTTCGGCCGCCTGGACCTGCTGGTGGTCAACGACATCGTCCTGAGCGAAACGGCCCGGCTGGCCCACTATGTGCTGCCCTGCCGCACCTTTTATGAATCGTGGGACACCACCTTCTTCCCCCTGACCTTTCCCGAGGTGTTCCTGCAGTTGCGCCGGCCCATCGTAGCGCCGCCGCCCGATTGCCTGGAGGCCTCCCAGATCTTCACGCGCCTGGCCGACCGGTTGGGCCTGATCCCGGCCATTCCCGACGAACTGCGCGCTGCGGCCGACGGCGACCGCATGGCCTTCGGCCTCCAGCTTATGACCTGGACCGCCCAGGAGCCCAAGGCCCTCAAAGCCATGCCCTTTGTCCTGGCCCAGACCCTGGGCCGGGAGTGGGACAGCGCGGCCAAGGCAGCCTTGTGGGGCATGCTGATGACCGCGCCGGGCGCCTTCCACGCGAACGCGGCCCGGGCCGGTTTCGCGCCCGGACCGGACCTGGGCGACCGGGTCTTCCAAGCCCTGCTGGACTCACCCCAGGGGCTGTGGGTGGGCAAGATCGATCTGGCCGAAAACCTCAAACTGCTGCGGACTCCATCAGGCAAGATCGAGGTGCTGATTCCAGAATTGGCCGAAGATGCCAAAGCCCTGGATGCCGCCGCCGAGGCCGAAGCCCTGCGCCTGCCCGCGGCCTATCCCCTGATCCTCAACGCCGGCCGCCACACCAAGCACAACGCCAACACGTTGATGCGCAACCCGGCCTGGAACGAGGGCCGACGGGCCTGCACGGTGGCCGTGCATGCCGACGACGCCAAAGCCCTGGGGCTGACCGACGGCCAGCAAGTAAAGGTCACGACCGAGGCCGGCAGCGAAACGGGCGAGCTGGAGGTAAGCGACCAGGTACGTCCGGGCACGGTGCTGATCCCCCACGGCTTCGGCCTGCAATACGGAGAGACCGTCTACGGCATCAACGTCAACCGCCTGACCAAAAACACCCACCGCGACCCGATCGGCACGCCGCTGCACCGTTTCGTGCCCTGCCGCATCGAGGCCGCCTGAAAAAGGAGTCTTGGAAAATGAGTCATCCCGTTTACCGACAACTGCTCGACGTCATGAAGAAACGCGGCGGCGAATTCCCGGGCATGGACATCCCCGAGTTCTTCGCCATGGTGGAGGTGATGTTCACGCCCGCCGAGGCCGAAGTCAACAACGCCATGCCCCGGGGACCCTTTACGGCCCAAGACCTGGCCAAGGCCATGGGCCGGGACGCCGCCGAGATCCAGACTTTGCTCGAGGGCATGGCCGACAAGGGGCTCTGCACGGCCCTGCGCATGGGCGCCGAGACCTATTACCAGAGCGCGCGCTTCATGCCCGGCATCCTGGAGTTCCAGTTCATGCCCGGCCGCAGCAGCGAACGGGACAAGCTGCTCGCCAAGGTGATCTACGCCTATAAAAAAGCCTACGATGCCAAGAGCGACCTCAAATCACCGGCCTTTCCCACCAACCGGGTGATCACCGTGGACCGCACGGTGGCCGCCGGCAACCAGGTGCACACCTACGACCAGGTGCACAGCTACATCGAGCAGAACGATCAGATCGCGGTGACCACCTGCTTCTGCCGACATGCGGCAGTGCTGCGCGGCGAAGATATCCATGGGATGCCCAACGATACCTGCATGCAGTTCGGCATGGCGGCCCAGTTCGCCGTGGAGCGTTTGAACGGACGCATGCTGAGCAAGGTCGAGGCGCGCGCGCTGTTGGAACGCTGCGAAGAGGCCGGCCTGATCCACATGAGTATCAACATGACCAAGGATATCGGCTTTATCTGCAACTGCGACCGCTGGCACTGCGTGGCCGTCACCCACGCTCTGGCCAAAACCAAGCCGGCGTTGTATTTTAACTCCGGTTTCCAACCAAGCTTCGATGCGGAGCTGTGCACGGCCTGCGAAACCTGCCTCGAACGCTGCCCGGCCACGGCCCTGAGCATGGGCCCCCAAGAGGTGCCGGTGGTGGATCTGGACCGCTGTTTCGGCTGCGCCGTGTGCGCCACCGGTTGTCCCACCGAGGCCATCGCCATGGTCAACCGGCCCGGCTTCATGGAGCCGCCCAAGGACGGCAAGGCCCTCAAGGAGGCCATGGTGGCCGCCAGCCGAAGCTAAGCACGAGGGAATATGCGCCCTTTCCACGAATTGCTCGCCGAATCCGCCGCGGCCCACGGGCACCTGTGCCCGGGGCAGGTGGTCGGCGTGCGCATGGCCCTGCTCGGCTGCCGGCTCATCGGCTTGGGTGACCCGCGCAGCCGCGAGCAGATCAAGAAACTGATCGTCTATGTGGAGATGGACCGCTGCACGGCCGATGCCGTGGCCCACGTGACCGGCGTGCGCCTGGGCCGGCGCTCGCTCAAGTTCGCCGACTACGGCATCATGGCCGCCACCTTCGTGCGCCTGGACACGGGCGCGGCCTTCCGGGTGGTCTCCACCGAAGAGGCCCGCGATCTTTGCCACCTCTACGCGCCGGGCCTGGCCACCAAGGTCGAAGGCCAGATCGCGGCCTATAAACGCATGCCTGACAGCGTGCTTTTCCAGGTGCAGCAGGTGCGCGTGCCGCTGCGGCCCGAAGATCTGCCCGGCCCCACGCGCAGCAAAGTGGCCTGCGCGCGCTGCGGTCAGGTGGTGCGCGACGGCCGCCAGGTGGCCTCGGCCCAGGGGCCGCTGTGCAAGCCGTGCGGCCAGGGGGCCTACTTCCAGGACCCTAAACTGTTGGCCTGGGACGATATGAACTGGCGGCCGGAAGAAGAAAGCGAAGCGTAGAAGAGTAAAATGGAGCAACGCCCATGCTGAAAAAGATCCCCCTGGCCAAAGCCGTCGGCACCCAACTGGCCCATGACATCACCGAGATCCGCCCCGGCGAGTTCAAGGGGCCGGCCTTCCGCAAGGGTCACACCGTCTGCGCCGAAGATGTCTGCCGCCTGCAACGTCTGGGCAAGAACCACCTCTACGTCATCGATCTGTCGCCTGATGAGATCCACGAAGACCAGGCCGCCGCGTTGCTGGCCACGGCCCTGGCCGGCGAGGGAGTCGTCTGGGAAGATGCCCCGAAGGAGGGCAAGATCGTGCTGCGGGCCGGCCGGGACGGATTGCTGCACGTGGATACCACGGCCCTGGCGGCCTTCAACCTGATCGACGAAGTGATGTGCGCCACGCTGCACAACCATACCCGCGTGGCCCGAGGCGAGATGGTGGCCGCCACGCGGGCCATCCCCCTGGTCATGCCCCGGGCGGCCATTGCCCGGGCCGCGGCCGTGGCCTGCCAGAACGGACCGATGCTCTCGGTGCGACCGCTGCGGGCGGCCCGGGCCGGCATCGTGGTCACCGGCAACGAAGTCTATCAAGGGTTGGTGGAAGATCGCTTCGTGCCCATCCTCACGGAGAAGTTATCCGGCCTGGGATCTTCGGTAGTGGCCACCGCGTTCGTGCCCGACGATGCGGAGCATATCGCCGCGGCCCTCAAAGATCATGTAGACCAGGGCTGTGATCTACTCCTGACCACCGCCGGCATGAGCGTCGATCCCGACGATGTCACCCGCCAGGGCATCCGCCGGGCCGGCGCCACGCAGATGCACTACGGCGCCGCCGCCCTGCCGGGGGCCATGTTCCTGGTAGCCTACATCGGAGAGATTCCCCTGCTGGGCGTTCCGGCCTGCGGCCTGCACCACCAAACCACGGCCCTGGACCTGATCCTGCCGCGCGTGCTGGCCGGCGAACGGGTCGGGAAAAAGGATCTGGCCTTTTTAGGGCATGGGGGTCTTTGCCGTAACTGCCCTAGCTGCACCTATCCGCGCTGCGCCTTCGGCAAGGGAGCGTAGCCCCCATCCCCCGCACCATTGCGCCTCATTGGCCGCCCGCCGGGAGGGTGTGCCGGAGTCGATCAAAAGAGATGCATTCCTACTCTTCTTCTCCGAGCGCCTCCAAATCAGCAAGATCTTTCTTCCTCCCCGAAGCCCGTTTATTGAGAACATACTGGTTACGGCCGATATAATTAACTGGTACCTCACCGTATTTCCCAATATCGCGGTGATCAAAAGCTTCGGCCCAGGTGACGCCGGAAATGGAAGTTATGAGGTCTATACGTACTGGTGGGTAGCCTAGTTGTATTACTTGGTTGGGAGTGGCCAAATCGTCTTTCTTTAGACCTAATGTCCCAAATCCGAAATCATTTAGCGCATTCAAAATTTTGGTCGCATTTTTAAGGTCCGGCTTTACGAATATATCGATATCACCGGTGTACCGTGGCGCGCCGTGAAAGGCGAGGGCATAGCTACCGACGATCAGATATTTTACATTGTGTGCGTTGAATAACTCGAGCAACTCTTTGAAGTCTTTCTGAACTTCCATGGAACTGTCTCCTTAGGTGCTCAACCGCCGCGACGCGCTCTTCAGGTGATTTGCGCAGCCAATAGTCCAAATCATCCAAGTCGGCTTGTCTGTCTTCCAGCCTTCTAATTTTGATCACTTTTTGGATCATATCGGTAGCCTTTCCAGGTTTGACTCTGGCAATTGGCAATGGGGTTCCATTGCGCGTTGATAGATGGTTATCGATTGGTCCATGGCGCATCTGCCTATAGTCGTTATCATAGTGCCAAAAGAATGCTGCAAACTTTCCAAAAATACTACCAAAATCGGCATATTATGTCAATTTATGATTTCATTACGCTGGCGCGTGCTACCTCGATTCTGGCTTGTCTCCAAATCAGTGGTTCGCTTTACGACGGGCCCGCCATGCGGCCAAGGCGACGATGAGATCCGATGGATAACGGGTTAACCGGCCGTTGCTGATCCTGTGGTTGAAGAAAAGAAATTTGGCGGCCAAACCGGGGATCACCAGAAATCTTTTTTTCTCGATGCCTCTGACAATGGCTTTGGCCACGGTCTCCGGCTCAAGAAAACCGCCCAGACTTTTCACGGCGCGGGCTTCGGGAGGCAGGGTTTTGGCCTCTGCTTCGATAAGCGGCGTCCGGACTTCCGGGGGACAGACCAGGGTCACGGCGATGTTGAAGCGCTTCAGTTCGCTTCGCAGACATTCGCTCAAGCCCACCAGGGCGTATTTCGTGGTTCCGTACAAAGTGTAGCCGAACATGCCGATCAGACCGGCCACCGAGGCGATGTTCACCACCTGGCCGGCTCCCTTGCGCTTCATGGCGGGAAGCACGGCGCCGATGGTGTTTCGCGTCCCGTACACATTGACTTTCATGGTTCGGTCGAACCGGTCGTAGTCGATGTTTTCGAAGTAATCGCCGGAACCCAACCCAGCGCTGTTGATCAGAATGTCCGGCGTTCCGTAAAGGCTTATGGCTGCGCCGATCTTGTTTTGAACATCGCTGTTGTCCGCAACATCCATGCAAAGGGCGTGGATGCGCTGGGAAGCACGCTTGGACTTTGACGATAAATCCAGGCAGACCTCGTCCAATTGCTTCTGTCCCCGGGCGAAAAGAACCAGGTCGCAGCCTTTTTGCGCGAGCAGACGGGCGGTTGCATGGCCGATACCGCTGGAGCCGCCCGTGATGAAGGCCAGCTTGCCTGCAAACGGCGCGGCGCCATCCGCCACTTTGGCGCGCATGTTTTCCTGGATGTACGCCTGGGTTTGCTGCATGCCCCGATCGTAGCCCACCCGGGGTTCGTAACCCAGTTCGGTTCGCACCCGCGAAGCGGGAATCCGGTTGTCCGACCCGATGAGATTCAATGCTTCCCGGGTGATGGGCGGCCTTTTGCGGATGTGCAAAAGGCGCCAAGTGCTTTCGCAGGCCCAGGCGGCCATGAGCGCTACTGGGCGGGGAATGGATTTGGGTGTTTGGGCCCCGATCATGGACGCGATGTCCGCGAAGTACTGCTTCCAGGTAACGGAAAGCCCGTCGCAGGCGTTGTAGGCTCGGCCAAGGGCCTCGTCTTGCGTGCCGGCCAGGAGGATGATGTCCGCCACGTTGTCCACGTAGGCCAGCCCCGCGTTCCTCTCCCCGCCGGAGATGAGGCCGGGAGAGCCGCTTTTAAGGACGTTGACCACATCGTGGAGCCAGGGACCCGAGCCGGGACCGTACACATTGGCCGGACGGACCACGGAGAGTCGCATGCCCTTGGCATGGTATTCCCAGGCCAGTTTTTCCTGGGCCTGCTTGGTCCGGCTGTAAGGGCCGAAGGTTTTGCCGTAACCCGCCTCTTCCGGGCATTCACCGGCCTGGATCTTGTCTCCATAGACCACGATGCTGGACACCAGGACCACACGGGCGCCGGTTTTCACGGCCTGGTCGAACAGATGGCGGCTGCCTTCCACGGTGAATTCCCAGTACAGACGCTCGTCTCCCCAGTCGGACACCACGGCGGCCAGATGGATGACGGTGGCCGCGCCGTCCATGGCCTGGGCCACGGCGGCCGGGTCGGATATGCTTCCCCGGACCACGCTTACCTTGTTTTCCCAGGAACGCGGGAGGGCATCTCCGGGAAGCACCAGCGCTCTTACGGCGGTGTTGTTCGATAGAAGTTTTTCTACCACGCTTCTTCCGATAAAACCGGTGGCGCCGGTGACAAGCACCGGCGGGGCGATGGTCTTGGTTTCATTCATGGTTCGTTTCCCACCTTTCGTAAGCGTATTCGGCGAAGCAGTGCTCGTCATTCGTGCAGAACGATCCCGGCGCAGCTGAAAATGGCTTTGCACCGTCGCACGGCGGCACCGTCCGGAAACGCGGTCAACGCTTTGTTCTCCTTGTAAGGATCGTCCAGTCCCAGTTTGCCGTACTTCTCATGCCACAGGGGATTGTAGGCCAGCAGGGCGGCTTCTGCGACCCCCAGGCGCTTCAGGAAATCCGCAATCGCCCCGATATTTTCCGGCGTATCGGTAATCCCTGGCACGAGCGGCGTCCGGGGCAGCAGGGGTTTGCCGTCCCGCCGCGACGCTTCGCGCAGTTGCCTGAAATTCTCGAGAATGCGGTCGTTGGGAAGGCCGCAGTATTTGCGGTGATCCGCGCTGTCCATGATTTTGATATCGAAGTAAATGGCGTCCAGATGGGGGTAGACCAGCGCCATGAACCGCTCGAGGTCGAAGCTGCCGCAGGTTTCCAGAAGGGTGTGGATGGCGCGGGCTTTCAAGGCCATCAGGAGCCTTGCAACGAACGCCATGTAAAGGGTGGCCTCGCCGCCGGACAAGGTGACCCCGCCCCCCGAGGCCGCGAAAAACGGTTGGTCCGGGAGAATCTTGGCCAGAATATCGTCCACGGTCATGGGGTGGCCCACTTGCTCCAGGGCTTGGGACGGACAGATGTCGCTGCACGCAAAGCACAGGGTGCATCGGTTGCGGTCCACGTAGTAGCGATTGCTTTTGGAAAGGGCTTTTTCCGGACACACGTCGCGGCATTGGCCGCAGTCCACACAGCGCTTGGCGTCAAAGGCGATTTCCGCGGAGGCTTTCCAGCTTTCCGGGTTGTGGCACCACGCGCAGGAGAGGGGGCAGCCCTTGAAGAACACCACGGATCGGATGCCCGGGCCGTCGTCCAGGCTGTTGCCCTTGATCGTAAGCACCGGGATGGCATCGGTTGGGTGGGTCATCCCCTGAACTCCGCTCTTTCCACCAGTTCGGTCTGCATGTTGCGGTTCAAGGTGACGAAATAGGCGTTGTAACCGGAGATGCGCACCATGAGGTTCTGGTAATTTTCGGGATGGCGCATGGCGTCCCGAAGGGTTTCCGACGACACCACGTTGAGCTGCATCTGCATGCCCCCCAGGTCGGTGTACGCCCGGACATACGATGAAATGAGCTCCACGGTCCGGGCGTGGCTGTCGCCCGGTGCGGGCACCACCTTCACATTGAAGGCGATGTTGTTGTTCATGTTCCGGGGCTCGAGGGCGGCCACATCCCGCAAATTGGCCAGGATGTTATTAGACGCATGGGGTTCGGGGGTGAGACCCGGCGTAAAGGCCTTGCCGGCCAGCCGTCCCGACGGCAGCGCGCCGGTCAAGGTGCCGAAGGCCACATGGTTGGACATGGACCAGAACCCGGCCGTGTAACGCCCGCCGCGGTAGTTAGTCTGGGCGCCGAATAGGTCATGGACCAGCTTGGTCACGCGGTTGGCCAGGGCCAGGGCTTGCGGGTCGCCGGACCCGAAAAGGGGCACCTTGCTTTTGGTCATGGCCAGCAACGCCGCGTGTTTTGTGAAGTTGGTGTTGACGGCTGCGAGCAGTTCCGCGAAAGAGATTCTCTTTTCTTCGAACACCAGCTTCTTTACGGCCATCAGGGAATCGGTGATGTCGGCCAGGCCGATGCAGGCGGTTCCCGACGAGTTGTAGAGGGCGCCGCCCTTGGTCACGTCCTTTCCTTTTACTACCGGCCCTTCGATCAGGGCCGAGATAAAAGGCGTGGGCCGCAGCGCCTGGTGGGCTTCTCCCAGAAAGTTGTTGTATTGGCAGGTCTGATCCGCGAGAAAAGCGAGTTGTTGGGCGAAGGCGTTGAAAAACGATTCGAAATCCTTGAAATCGCCTTGGGCGATATCGCCTGTTCGCGGACCGAGATCCCAGCGCATCAGCGGGTGGCGCCCGTTGTTCAAAGCCATTTCCAGGGCCGCCACCATGTTGAACATCATGCAGTTGGTGTGGCCGATGTGACGGCCCGAAAGGGTGGGTTCCACGCAGCCGGTGGCCGACCAGTCCCGCAGGTGGGCTGCGGGGTAATCGAATTCCGCGAGCGAGGCCATGACCTTTTCGTCGTTGTGAATGGACGGGGTTGAAAGGGTGTTCACGTTGACTTCGCAGAGCCGTTTCAGATAGCTCCGGCTGTTCTTCTCCCGGTTGTAACGGGCGTTGACGTTGGGGTCCCGGATGCCGAGCATCTCCGTGACCTTGAGGAAGATGTAGGTCATGTCGTTGACCGCATCATCGCCTTCGGGCGTCACGCCGCCCAGGGTGATGGCCTGATCCGACGAGCTGCCGCCGAAAAGGTGGTTGCCGATATCCGGGATCAGGGGCAGGTGGTCGGTGCAGCGCATGTAAAAACAGCCGATCAGCTCGATGGCGTGGCGGATGTAGGCTTGCTGCTCCTTTTCGCTGGTCCGTTTTTCCATGTCTGCCCTGAAATAGGGCTGGAGCCACTGGTCCAGGCGGCCCAGGGAAAAACCGGCGTTGGTGTTTTCCATATGGATGCCCACCCAGGCGATCCACATGGCGTTCACCGCTTCGTCCAGGGTGGCGGCGGGGTTCCTGGGAACTCGGGCGCAGATCTCGGCAAGGTGGAGAAGTTCGGCTTGCCTGGCCGGATTGTTTTCCAGGGCCGCCAGCCGGGCCGCTTCGGCCGAAAGATTCTTCGCGTACGCCTCCAGGCCTTCGAGGCAGCATCTCATGGCGAGGAGAAGATCGGATTTGCGCGTTTCGCCATTTACTTCTCCGCTTTTGCGGCCATTTGGTCCCAGACCCGCCAACTCGAGATCGATCTCTTCCATGAGGCCCCGGGTACCGAGGGCCAGGATTTTCGGATAGTGGACGATGGTGTGGGACAGAGCCACGGTTTTCCAGAGAAAACAGGCCGCGAAGCGTTCGTCCAGCTTCTGGCAGAGGGGGTACGCTTTGTTGTCCCGCACCCACTCCCTGAAATTGCGTCTCAGCCAAAAGGGGAAAATCCGGCGGTGCAGCGCCTCGACTGTTTCGGGCGCCACCACATAGGGATTTAAGGGACGGTGGGGCGCGGTGAGCAGTTCCCCCCAGATCATGGTGCCGTGGGCGTCGGGGTAGAGCACCACGCCGATCTCCTGGGTGGTGGTGGTGCCGGCGATCAGGTCGTTCGCACGGATGATGGGTTTCCGGTTTTGCATGAGATATTTGAAGGCCCCGGCCTGACGGCGTTCCGGGACCCAGGGGTTGCCGTCGGGGTCCGTTTCGAAACCGTTTTGCCGGTACCAGGCGGTGAGAAGATCGGGACGTTCGTGGCAGAGCGCGGGTTTTGTTTTCAGGTGGATATCCAGAAAGGATTTCAATCTGGGAAAATCGTCCAGGCCGATGTCCGCAAGGTAAGGGTCTTTGAGGAATAAAACGTTGGGGTCGCAGGGTTCCCCTTTGAGCTGGGGTACGGCCGACCGCGAGCGCACGCCGGCCGCCGAAGCTTTCTCCGGGTCGTAGTCGCGCATTTCAGCGCGCGTCTCTTTTTTCAGCTTGGCGATCTGGACCGGTTTCAGGAGCAGGGAAAGGTAGAAGTTGATCAACTGCAGATAGCCGATGTTGCCCTGGGTGACCATTCGGTTTTCCATCAGAGCGATCATCAGCTTGTTGGGCGGTTCCGTGGCCGCCGCCTTAAGGGCCTGTTCGTCCCTGAAAATCAGCAGGGCGTCGGGCTTGGCGGGAATGGCGGAGCAGACCGAGACGTGGCCGTTCCTGAAAATCAGGGCCTTTGCCACACTCGCGTTTTCCGTTTGCACGGCGAAGGTGAAATCGATCGGGCCGTCATCCGAAAAAAGATACCGGTTCAGGGCTTTGCGGTGGTTGAAGTTGACGGCAACGAACTTTAAAAAAAGGTGGGTCAACGTGTTGGCGATGCTCATCTTCCCCAAAATAGATCCTCCTTTTATTCCGGTTAAATCAGGGCCTCCCCCCTGTCGATGCGCTGTTTCAGGACCATGAACGCCTCGATCAAGCCTTGGGTCCGCGATGCGATAAAGGCCTCCACATCGTCGAGCACTTCATGCAACAACCGGCTATTGCACAAGGCGACCAGACCGTGCAGATCGGACCAGAACCGAGCGATCTGGTGAACGACGAACACGGCCTTGCCTTCCCCTTCGCCCTTCAGGTAAGCCTGGACGGGTTCGGTGAACAGCGCCAGGCACTTCAGGGCGTTCTGTTTTTCGTGAAGGGCCAGGGGTTCGATGGGGCTGCCTACGTAATCCAGGTATTTGGGCGTGTGCAGGTTGAACATGAGGTCGTAATAGCTGGCATAGGTTCTCCCGAATTCCACATAGGCCCGGATCATGGCAGGGAACCGCTCTTCCAGTCGATCCAGACCCCGGGACCTTTTCGTGAGCAGGTCGTGCAGCATTTCGAAACCCCGCACCCGGATCATCAGGTTCAGCTCGTCCATATTGGTGTAGTAGTTGTAGATGGTGGTGGCGGTCACGCCCAGCCGGCCGGCTATTTTTCTGGCACTCAGGTTGTTGAACCCCTCTTCGATGATGATGGCCAGGGCGGTGTCCAGGATCTTTGCCCTGAACTGTTCAACGGCTTCGGCACTCATGGGCGTTTTGGGCATCGGAATCCCTTTCAGTGGATAACGTTGTTAACGTAACAGC
Organism: Desulfobacterales bacterium; assembly: GCA_016218685.1. Classification (GTDB taxonomy): domain Bacteria; phylum Desulfobacterota; class Desulfobacteria; order Desulfobacterales; family Desulfosarcinaceae; genus Desulfatitalea. Next base: position 53,500 of record JACRDD010000007.1, read on the forward strand.
GTTATTTTTATTCTGTCAATATATTTTCCGGCAGCGCCGGTTCGCCCCTTCCATGCGCCGATCGGGCATCTCCCGATTGCGCGAGGTATTAACCGGCAGGCGAATTTTTCCGATATATGGGCGCGATCTTGTCCATTGGACGGCATCGTGGCTGAAGGCGAGATGGTGGCCACCGCGCGGCCCGGGGGCATGTTCTTTGGAATTCAAACTACGGGGTCTTCAAGCTGGTCCCAACAAAGATCGTAACTGGTGCTTCGACCCCCGCCGGGATTGGGGCGCAGAACTCTCTTTTGCACCAGGTCGGCAATATCTCTTTGGGCCGTTGCTCTGCTGATATGGGCGATGCCGGCATACTTCCGATTGGTCAGCCCACCTTCAAAACCGCCGGGGCCGGCCTCGATCAGGCGATTGACGACTTTGCCTTGCCGTTCACTCAAGCCGCTCCGGGCATAGCTTTTCCAAAACCGGGCTTTTTGCGTCACGTTTCCCAAAAGGCCGACGGAGCGCGAAATGGCCTTGGACATACACTCCAGAAACCAGGCGATCCATTCGGTGATATCGCCGTCGCCGGTATGGGTTTTTTCGAGGACCCGATAATAGGCATCTCTTTCCGCCATGATCTGGGAAGAGAGGCTGTAGTAGCGCGTCGGCAGCTTTTCGTCCTGGGCCAGGGCCATCTCGGTCAACGTTCTGGCGATGCGGCCATTGCCGTCTTCAAAGGGGTGAACCGCCACAAACCATAGATGGGCCATGGCGGCCCGCAGCAAGCCGTCCAGCGCCTGGCGACTTTGCCCCCACCAGTCCACGAACTGTTGCATCTCGCCCGGCAACTGCCGCGCCGGCGGCGCCTCGTAATGCACCTGCTCCCGCCCCATGGGGCCGGAGACCACCCGCATCGGGCCGTGACGGTCATCCCGCCAGGCCGCCACCCGGATCTTGTGCAGGCCCGAATAGCCTGTGGGAAAAAGCGCGGCATGCCATCCGAACAGCCGTTCGGGACTCAAGGCGTGTTCATGGTTCAGGGTGGCATCCATCAAAATGTCCACCACCCCATCCACATGCGGATCTCTTCCGGTCGGCAAACCGGCGGTGGGCAGGCCCAGCCGTCGCGCCACCGACGAACGGACGGCGTTCGGGTCCAGGCGCTCACCTTCGATGGCGGAGGTTTTGAGGGTCTCTTCAACCAACACTTCCGCCCGGGCTTGAAGTCGCGCCTCAAAGCCCAACTCGCCCATCCGCGCCAGCAGGGCCCCTTGCTGGAAACGGCAGCGGCCCAAGGGATCGAGAAGGCGCGTATGCTCCCAACGAAAGCGCGGCCATGAAGCGTGTTGCCAGATGTAGGGCTTGGGGTGATCCAATTGCGCATCCTTTTCGGCTCAAAATATGAGTCGAATATAGGCGACAATCGCCTCACCGGCAAGATATTTAGCGCTACACCGTCACCACGATCTTGCCCACCTGCTGGTTGGATTCCATGTAGCGGTGGGCCTCGGCGATCTGGTCCAGGGGAAAGGCGCGGTCGATTTTGGGGACCAACGCGCCCGATTCGAGTCCCTCATAGACGAACTGCTTGGCCCGGGCCAGCCGGTCGGGAAAGCCGCTGATCTCGAAGAGGGTGTAGCCGCGCAGGGAGAGCCCCTTGGCCAGGGCCTGGCCCAGGGGAAAGGGGGTGGGCTCCATGGAGAGCAGCCCGTAGATGATGATGGTGGCGCCCGGGGAGGCGGCCTTGGCCAGCTTTTCCACGAAGGGTCCGCCCACGGCATCGAAGATCAGGCGCACGCCTTTGCCGTCGGTGATGGTCTTGGTGCGCTGGGAGACGTTTTCCTGGTCGGTGACCACCACGTGGTCGGCGCCGGCCTGGAGCAGCATATCTTTCTTGCCCGGGCCGCGGGTGGTGGCGATGGCCACGGCGCCGAGGCGTTTGGCGATCTGGATGGCGGCCAGCCCCACGCTGCTGCTGGCGGCGGTGACGAGCACCGGCTCGCCCGATCTCAGGCCGCCCAGTTCGACAAGGGCGCCGTAGGCGGTCAGATACTGCATCCAGATGGCGGCCGCCTGGGCCGATGAAAGATTATCGGGATGATGGGCCGCGGCGGCGGCCGGTACCACGGCGCTCTCGCCGTAGACGCCGTATTTGCCTTGGGAAAAGGCCGGGATGGTGCTCACCCGGTCGCCGATCGCAAAGCCCTGGACGCCCGGCCCGATGGCGTCCACGACCCCGGCGGCCTCATACCCCAGACGGGAGGGCAGATGGGGCCGTTCCAGATAGAGCCCCAGGCGGAACTGCGCCTCGGCGCGGTTGAGCCCCAGGGCTTCGACTTTGATCCGCACCTCGCCCTGGCCGGGTTCGGCCAGGGGCAGCTCGTCGAACTGAAGTACTTCCGGTCCACCGGTCTTGTGAAAGCGGACGATTTTGGGCATGGCACACCTCCTTTAACTTTATGATTGGGGAGAAGCTAAGGGTGAGGTGCCTGATGTCAAACCAAAGCGTAAGCCTGGCGGGCGATCATGCGCTCTTCGTCGGTGGGAATCACCAACACTTTGACTTTGCTGTGGGAAGCGGAGATCAGGCCGGCGGCGCCCACCGTTCGGGCATTGGCGGCCGGGTCCAGGCAGAGCCCGAAATCCTCCAAGCCCTCCAGCGCCAAGGCGCGCAGTTCGGCGCTGTTTTCGCCCACGCCGGCGGTAAAGACCAAAGCCTGGCATCCGGAAAGGGCGAAGCAATAACCGCCGATATATTTGCGCAGGGTATGCACGTACATCTCCACGGCCAGGGTTGCGTCGGCATCCCCTTCGGCCCGGGCCGCCAGGATGGTGCGCAGGTCCCGACTCCGGCCGCTGATGGCCTGCAGCCCGCTCTGGGTATTGAGCAGATCCACCATCTGTTCCAGATCCATGCCCGTGCGGCGCTGCAGGTAGAGCAGCACGGCCGGGTCCAGATAGCCGGCCCGCGTGCCCATGATCAAGCCTTCCAGGGGGGTGAAGCCCATGGAGGTGTCCAGCACCCGGCCGCCATCGAAGGCCGTGATGCTGGCGCCGTTGCCCAGGTGGGCGCTGATCAGCTTGAGCCGGTCCAGCGGCAGACCCAAGAGGTCGGCGGCTGCCAGGGTCACATATTGGTGGGATAGACCATGAAAGCCGAAGCGTCGCACGCCGTGCTCGGTGTACCACTCCCGCGGCACGGCATAGAGATAGGCCTTGGCCGGCATGCTCAGATAAAAGGAGGTATCGAAACAGGCCACCTGGCGCGCGCCGGGCAGCAGGTCGCGGCAGGCGCGCACCACGGCCAGGGCCGGCGGCATGTGCAGGGGGGCCAACTCCCGGAGGGTCTCCATTTGGGCCAGGCTGCGGTCGTCCACCAGCGTGGCCCCGGCGAAAAGATGGCCGCCGTGCACCAGGCGATGACCGACCAGGAAGATATCGGCGCAGCCAAGTTCATCGAGCAGCAACCCCAGGGCCTGGCGATGGTCGGCGGAGGCGATTCCACGGCTGACTGGGTTTTCTCCGGAAAGCCTGCACGTCAGACGCGCCGGATCTTGCCCATCGCCGATGCGCTCCACCAGGCCACGGGCCAGCTCGCGCTCTCCGGGCATCTCCAGCAGCTTGACCTTGAGCGAGCTGCTGCCGCTGTTGCAGATGAGCACCTTCATCGCATTATGCTTCCACCATCGTCAAACATTGGCCATCAGCACGACCAGCACCACCAGCATGATTTTGGCGGTATCTTTGGAAACCGGCCGCGCCTTATCCTTATTCGCTTCTTTAACTGCTTTGACGTCCACTTGCGCTCCCATGTCTTGCCTGCTCCGATCCGAATCGTCTGTCAGATCTATCCGTTCAAGTGCTTGTACTTCTCAAGATAGCGTACCGGCAGCTTCAAGGCGTCCCGGCGGAAGGGTTCGGCCAGTACTTCGGCCCCGCCCTGGATCATGGCGTTGATGACGCACGGCCGACCCGAGGCCACGGCATCGCGCACCACGTCGCCCACCTCCCGGTAATCCTTCACCAGGTAGCCCTTGGCGCCCATGTCTTCGGCCAGCCGGGCGTAGTCCGGGTTCTCGCGCAAGTCGGCGCCCACGAAGCGGTTGGCGTAGTAATCGATCTGGTTCTTCTTCTCGGCGCCCCACTCCAGGTTGTTGGCCACGATGGCGATCACCGGAATCTTTTCGCGCACGGCGGTCATCACTTCCTGGATGCCGCTGATGCCGTAGGCCCCGTCGCCCTGGAAGGCGAAGACTGCCTTGTCCGGCCTGCCGATTTTGGCGCCCATGGCCGCGCCATAGGCGAAGCCGCAGTTGCCCCAGCTCAGGGCCGAGATGTGCTGGCGCACGCCGCTGAACTTGAAGTAGGCGTTGCACATGGACGAGTTGTTGCCGATGTCGGTGGCCACGATCGAACCGGCCGGAATGGCCTTGGCCAGCTCGGCCAGGAAACGCCGGGGGTGCATCAACGCGTTGGTGGAAGCCGACCACTGGGCCAGTTCCTGGGCCCAGACGGCGTTGGCCGCGGCGATCGCTTCGATGCGCGCGATGTTCGGTTTCAGATCGGGCCGCCGCGCTTTCAACAGGTCGAGCAATTCAGCACTGAAGGCTTTGACATCGCCGCAGGAGGCCACATCGGCCCGCTTGCTCAAGCCCAGCACGGCGATATTGACATCCACCTGGATGATCTTGGCCTGCTTGGGCCAGTACTCCATGTCGTACTGCGGCAGCGTGCCGAAAGGCCCCAGGCGCGAGCCCAGCGCCAGGACCACGTCGGCCTTGGCGATCGTGCGCATGGCGGCCTTGGAGCCGCAATAGCCGATGGGGCCGGCGGCCAGCGGGTGGGCCGACGGAAAGGTGTCGTTGTGCAGGTAGGAGTTGACTACCGGCGCCGTGAGATATTCGGCCAGGGCTTTGACTTCGGCCAGGGCGTCGGCCTGGGAGACGCCACCGCCGGCCAGGATCACCGGATAGCTGGCCCCGGCCAGCAGCGCGGCGGCCTGCTCCAGGGCCGCGCGGTCCCCGACGCCCCGTCCGATGACGGGTGTGGGGTAGATCTCGTCCGTGCACACGCCGTAGAAGTAATCGCGCGGGATGTTGAGCTGGGTCGGGCCGTTGAAGTTCTTGGCCATGTAAAAGGCCCGGCGGGCCAGCTCGGCCATGCGTTCGGGACGGTTGACGCGCACCTGGTAGACCGTCTGGCATTCGAACATGGCCATCTGGTCCAGCTCCTGGAAACCGCCGGTGCCGATGCCCAGGCTGCCGGTCTCGGGCGTGATGGCCACCACCGGCGAATGGGCCCAGTAGGCTGCGGTCATGGCCGAGACGAAGTTGGCCGCCCCCGGGCCGTTCTGGGCGATGCAGGCCTGGGGCCGGCCGGTGACGCGCGCCAGGCCGTCGGCGGCATGGCAGGCGGCCTGCTCGTGGGCCACCGGCACGAAGCGGATGCCGGCGGCCGGAAAGAGATCCAGGGCATCCATATAAGCGCTGCCCACGATGCCGAAGACCGTGTCCACGCCTTCGGCCACCAGAGTCTCCACCAATGCTTCGGAGGGGGTCATTTTCGTCATGGCATTTACTCCTTGAGGTTTGCGAATCTTATCTTTCAAACTCTTTCTTTACCGCCCTTGCCATCAGCCACTCGTACAGGGCCGGCGATATCTTGTTCACGATCCGCCCGATATGCCCGGCCGGCGTCAGGACCAGGAGCCGTTTGTTCTTGCGCGCGGCCTGAAAGACCTGCTCGGCCACATCGGCGGGGTCGGCCGGCTGGCCTACGGTGGACCGGGGATGGCGCGTAATGCTGCCGTCGCCGGAAAGGGCCGCCGCGCCGATGCCGGTAGCGGTAAAACCGGGACAGACGATCAGCACGCCCACGCCGCTGCCGCGCAGTTCGCTGCGCAGGGAATCGAACAGACCGTGCAGGGCGTGCTTGCTGGCTGCGTAGGCCGTTCGGCCCAGCAGGGGAGTATAGCCGGCCAGCGAGCTGATGGTAATGATCAGCCCCTTGCGCCGCATCAAGCTGCCCAGAGCCGCCTTGGTGCAGTACAGCGAACCGAAGAAATTGACCGCCATCACCTTGTGGAAGACGGAGAGGTGCGTCTGGTCGAAGGCGGCCCTGGCGCTGATACCGGCGTTGTTGACGAGCACATCGATGTCGCCGAAGCGCTCGAACACCTGGGCCATGGCGGCCGCGACCGCGGCCGGGTCGGCCATGTCGCAGGCCACGGCCAGCGTCTCGACGCCCTCGGCGGCCAAGGCTTGGGCCGAAGCCGCCAGGCCGGGTGCATTGAGGTCCAGCATGGCGAGGCGGGCGCCGGCCCGGCCGAAGCGCCGGGCGTAGGCCAGCCCCAGCCCGCCGGCCGCACCGCTCACCACCACGACTTTATGATTGAAGTTTCGCTTCATGGGCTCTGCGATGCTCCAGGTAGTAGTCGAAGACCTGCCGGGTGGTCTTGCGCGGCGTGAAGCCGAATTCTTCCTTCAAACGCCGGTTGGAAAGCACCGGCCGGTAGCGCAGAAAACGCACCTGCTCCGGCCCGTACTGGGTCAAGCCCAGCCGCTTGGCGACCCAAAGGGCCGCCGTCACCAGCGCCGACGGCAGGGCCAGGTAGGGCTTGCCGAGCAGGCGGGCCATTTCCGACAAGCTCAAGACGCCGTCGCCGGCCAAGTTGTAGATGCCGCTGCCGCCCTGGAAGATGCCTTGCAGAATGGCGGCCGCCACATCCTGATCCCAGATGATCACGAAAGGGCTGTCCACTTCGCGCAGGCCGGTGATGCGTTTCTGATCGAAGAGATTGGTGATCTGGTTGCGGGTGCGGGCTCCCAGGATGAAACCGGGCCGGAAGATCAACTGCTCGAGCGCCGGATGCTCTTTGCGGTAGCGGGCCAGCATCTCTTCCACCAGCCGTTTGTGATAGGCATAGGCGAACTCCTGGTTGCCCCGGATGGGGTCGGTTTCGTCCAGCCAGGGGGCATTGTCCGGATAGTAGCCGTAGGCCGCGCCGCTGGAGGTGTAGATGAACTTCTTCACCCCCGACGCCACGCAGGCCTTGAGCACGTTTTCGGTGCCCAGCACATCCACTTTGTACTCCAGGCTGCGGTCCGAGTCGCGCCCCGGCGTCACGATGGCCGCCAGGTGCACGACCACCTCCACCTTGTACTTTTCAAGGGCCCGGGCCAGTTCGGGCGCGCAGATGTCCATGGCCAGATACTCCACCCCGGCCAGACGCGCTTCCGGCGGCTGTTCGCGCAGGTCGCTGGCCACGATGGTGGTCAACTGCCGGCGATCGGCGGCCAGGGCCGCCACCACCTGGCGGCCGATGTAACCGGCCGCCCCGGTGACCAGCACCGAACGATAGGATGTCTTCTGCTCCGCCATAGATACCTCCCCCACCGGTTAAAGGCCGCCGCGGATCGGCGGCGGCCGCGGAATCATTCGCCCGCGGGTTCCTGGTGCATGGCCTTGAAGTACATCAGGCCCGGCGCCATCATGTGGGCCTCGGCGTTCACGAGGCAGTGGATCACGGTGCAGCGGTCGGCCTGGCGGGCCTGCTCCAGCGCCTCGCGCAGCTGGGCCGGCGTCGCGGCCCGGGCTCCGAAGGCGCCCATGGCCTCGGCCAGGCGGTCCCAGGCGATCTCGCCCAGGTCGGTGTTGATCGTGCCGTTCTTGTCGGCGCCCAGGGCGCTCTTGAAGTTCTCCTTGACCGCCTGCAGGGCGAACATCTGGTTGATCTTGACCATGCCCCAGGCCTTGTCGACCAGCACCAGGAAGACCACCTTGTAGCCGTTGCGCACGGCGGTCTCGATCTCCTGCATGTTGAAGCCCATGGCGCCGTCGCCGATCAGGCAGTAAACCGCCTTGTCCGGCCGGGCCGCCGCGGCGCCCAGGGCCTGGCCCACGCCGGCGCCCAGATGGCCCATATGGGGCGTACTCAACTGGGTGTTGGGGGCAAGGATCGGGGTGTAGAAGTTGCCCCATACGGCGGTGTTGCCGCCGTCGAAGACCACCACGGCGTCGTCCGGAAACACTTCGCGGCAGACCACCGGCACATGGCAGGAGATCATGGGTTCGAGCGGCATGGCCAGCATCTCGTCCAGCTTGGCCCGGTCGGTTAGCTTCAGCTTGGCCAGTTCGGCCACCTGGGTGCGCCGGTTGGCCAGATCGATCTTGCCGGCGGCCGACTTCAGATGTGCCAGCAGCATTTTCAGGAAAACACCCACATCGGCCAGCACCGCCAGATCTCCGGGCCGGTTGCGGCCCAGGCGCTCTTCGTCGATGTCCACCTGGATGAATTTCTGGTTGTCGCGCTTGGCCCAGTAAGGCGCCTTGCCCCACCAGTCGGTCTCGCCCATGTCCGACCCCAGGCACAGACACACATCGGCCTGGTTGCGCACGGCGTTGTTGGCCTCGATGTGCACCATGGGCCAGGCCAACGGATGGCGTTCGTCGAGCACGCCGCGGCCGGCCCAGGAGGTGGTCACCGGCGCATGCAGCGCCTCGGCCACCTGGCGCAGGTCGTCATAGGCCTGGGCGTGGATGATGCCGCTGCCGGCGTGGATCACGGGCAGTTTGGCCTGGATCAGCAGCTCGGCGGCCCGGGCCACCTGTTCTGCGGGCGGCGGCTGGGGCAACGTACGGCGGTACTGGGCCGGTGCCAGGATGGGCGTTTCCGGGCACGGACCGTTGATCAGGTTTTCGGGCACATCCAGGTGCACCACCCCCGGACGGCCGTGGTAGCATTTGCGCAGGGCCTGGCGCAGCAGCTCGGGGATGCGTTCGGCATAGGCGCAAGTGGCCGACCACTTGGCCATGTTCTTGATGCTGCCCACATGGTCGAAGCACTGATAGGCGCCGCCGCGGTCCGGATAGGCGATGCCCGTGCGCCGCGAACTGGTGATCAGCAGCACCCGGTTGCCCTCCACGTTCTCCACGGCCACGCCGGCCAGCATGTTGGCCACACCCGGCCCGTTGCTGGCGATGCACACCCCCAGCTTGCCGCTCATGCGCGCATAGGCCCCGGCCATATGGGCCGCCACGGCCTCATGGCGCGGGGTGATCATCTGCAGCCCCTCTTCCACGCAGTGGGCGAAGAGCTGCAAGTAGGTGCCATCCACGATGCCGAAGAATTTTTCCACGCCTTCGGCCTTGAGCATTTTGGCGATGATTTGTCCGCCGGTGGTTTGGGTCATGGTGTGCCTCCTTTGAAATTGAAGGTCCTGCCGCCCTACTCCCTGGACGGCCGCAGCAGGCGATCGATCATGGCGGTGGTGCGGCGCAGGTGTTCGGCAATGACCGGGTTGTCGAGCGTGTCGTCGATCTCCAGGTACTCGCGCATGCGGATCTTGTAGTGCCGTGAGACCAGGCTGGTCTGGAAAACGATATACAGGCTGTTGATCAGAAAGGCGGTGTAATTGACGTCCAGATCGTCGCGCACCAGCCCCTGGGCGATGTCGCGCCGGATCAATTGCTTGAGATAATCGGCCGTGTATTTTTCCACGGCCAGCGAGAGCTGGTCGGAAAAGCGCTCCATGCCCGCCGAGGCGATGTTGTCATAGAGGATCAGGTACTCGGGATAGGCCAGCACGAACTGCATGCCCTGGTGGAAGATGTGTTCCAGTTGGCGGTAGATGTCCCATTCGGGATTCAGATCGCCGTAAACGGCCTTGCGGGATCGCTCCATTCCGTCCCGGCATACATAAAGGTAGAGATCTTCCTTGCTAGCGAAATAGTTGTAAATGGAACCCTTGGCCACCCCGGCGCGGCTGGCCAGTTCGGCCATATCGGTCTGGTTGAAACCGCGTTCGGCGAACAGGCAGGCGGCCTCGCGCAACAACCGCTCGCGTTTGTCTTCGGCGATCTTGGTGAAAGTCTCTTTGGGCATGGATTCCTCCCGGTTGAACGTCCCGATGACTGGCCGGTCAGTCACACATTAGCCCTGCTATTTTTCCCTGTCAAATAATTTTTTTGATCATTAGTGCATCGAATAGTGGTTTGTAATGCGGTGGCCGTTTAAGCGTTCAGGAGATCGAGCGCTTCGATGACCGCCCCGAAGGTGGGGTAACGGTCGGTAGGGTCTTTGGCCATCATCTTTTCGATGATCCCGCTCAGGGCGATGGGGATGCCGCGCTCCTTCTGACACAGCGGCGTCATGGTATTGTTGAGGTGCATGTCCAAGACGGCTTTGATTTCATTGGCTTCGAAGGGCGGGGCACCGCAGAAGGCATGGTAGAAGGTCGCGCCCAGGGAGTACATATCGCTCTTGTGATCCAGGGTCAGGCCGGCGATCTGTTCGGGAGACATGTATAACGGGGTGCCGGCAATCGTGCGCTTGCCGCCGGTCTTGGCCTCTTTGCTGTGGGCCACGCCGAAATCCAGGAGCTTGACGACGCCTGCGCGGTTGACCATGATGTTGGCCGGTTTGATATCCCGGTGGACCACGCTGTTCTGGTAAACGACCTCCAGGGCTTTGCACACTGTGGTCAGAATCTTCAACCCCGTGCTCAGGTTGAGTTTGCGCTCCTTGGCGATCATCTCCTTGAGCGTGACGCCTTCGATGAACTCCATGGCATAGTAGAGGATGTCGCTGCTGATGCCGATGTTGTAGATCTGGGCGATGTTCTGGTGATTGAGCTTGGAGATCACCCGCGCCTCCTTGATGAACATCTCCCGGAATTCTTCCTTGGAGGAGAGTTCGAAGGAGATGATCTTCAGGGCCACTTCCCTTTCCAGGGCCACGTCCCAGCCTTGCAGCACGCCGCCCATGCTGCCCGCGCCGACCAGGGAGATGACGCGGTAGTTGTCCAACTGCTTGCCGATCAGACTGTTGTAGAAACGGATGTCGTAGGCGGCCTTCTTCTTGGCCGCGTTCTGCTGGAGTTGGGCGCCGTCGATGAGGCCCTCACCGCCCGTTTCGGCCAGGGCCACGGTGGCTGCCATGGCTTCGCCCGGCGTCGCGGCCACCGGGGCCTGGGGCGCTGGCGGGGGGGCGGCCTCCGGACCTTGGGTCAGAATTTTGAAAATTCGGCGCCAGGCGTCATTTTCCACCACGACGATATCGATGTCCGCCGGCTTCTGAAAATCCTTGAAATCGATGCTTTTGATGTGGCCCTTGACCACGAAATTGCCTTCGGGCAGTTTGAAGCGAACCATCAGCGCCACGCCCGCCTTGCCGAACAGCGAGGTCTGCACGGCGATGCTCTGCTCCGTGAAGGCTTTGATGCGGCTAGGCATCCAGATCACGCCGTCCCGGGAAACTTCCAGATTCAGGGTCGGCAAAGCCGGTGCCAGGGGCGCCTGGGCGGCCGGCTTGGGCGCGGCCGGGGCAGGTTTGGGGGCTGGGGGCGCCGCCTTGGGCGGTGCCGCGGCCACAGGCGCCTGGGCTGGAATGGGCGTTTTGACGGCCGGCTTGGGCGCTGCCGGACGCGCCGTGGGACGCTCGGGCGGCACCGGCCGCGCCTGTCCCTTGGGCTTGGCCTGGCTCTCCGCGGCGTAGGCGTCGCCGATGCGGCCGACCAGCATACGGGCATCCAGGGGATAGACCAGGTAGTCGGCGGCGCCGAGGGCAAAGGCCTCTGCCGGCCGGAATTGATTGGCCTGGGAGACCAGGAACATGAAAGGGATATTCTCACGCAGGGGGTCTTTTTTGATAAACCCTAGAAAATCGATGCCCTTGATGTCGTCCAGCTCTTTGTCGCAGACGATCAGCCCGACGGGATGGGCCGCAAGGCTCGACAAGGCCTCGCGCATGCCCGTGGCCTTGTGCACCGTATATCCCGCGCCCTGGATCACCGGGACGATCTTATCCACGAAGGGTCTGTCCCGGTGGATGAGAAGAATATCTTTATTGGCAGTCATGGGCGGACCACGCCTCTCGTTTCCCCGGCCGCAAAGCCCTACAGCGCAATACTTTTGTTGGACGAACCCGATTCGCTGGCTTTGTTCCTGGGTTTGAGACACACCTGGAGCACGAAGGCCTCCTGGCCCACTTCGAAAATCAGCACGGCAATGCTCGACCCTTCGGGATGCCCGAGCTGGTGCCCGGAACCGACCACCACAGTGGGCAACGAGAGGTCGAAGTGAAATTGGGTGCCCTTGAAGCGCTTCTTGGTGCTGCCGCTGATCATGTTGATCAACTCGCCGGCGCCATCGTGGATGTACTCGGCGTTGATCTTCTCTTCGGGCACCTTCATCATGTTGGCGATGATCTTGCGGGCCAGGTCCCAATAGAGGGTGATGGCCACGGTGCCTTCGGAATTGCCCGACAAGCCGATGATGCCGGAGATGTCGCCAAAGATCCGCAGGTCGTCGGCGAAGTAGACCTCCTGGAAAACGGCCTCGACGAAGGCCATCTTGCTGAAAACCGTCACCGTGTTTTCGATGAAGGGCGTCAGGTATTCCATCTCCTGGGCCAGGGGCGTGCGCAGGGGGATCAGGTGGCCCTGGAGAATCTGCCGGCAGGCCCCGGGAGGGGCATCCAGGGAGAGCACATCGCTGGCACCGGCGCTTAAAAAACGGTCAATGGTGGCCACATCGTCCCCCGGATGGATGACGATGACCGGGATCGCCCGGAAGGCGCAGCCCACCCGGATCTTGGACACCTTTGCGGCCGCGTCCTCCACCGGCCCGCGGGCCTCCAGGATAACCATGCGGCTTGCCTTGGGCGCCAGTCCATCGCCAAAAGAGCAACCGGACAAGGCGCAGGTGTCGCCCAGAATCCCGGTCAGCGTTTTCGTCGTTTCGGCGCTACAATCGACCAATAGAACCTTGTTCATAGTCCTTCTCCAACATCACCTGGCCCTGAAGGCCGCCAGCGTCGTTTTCACCTTTTCAGCCAACTCATCGGAATCGAAGGGCTTGGACAAATAGCCATTGGCGCCCGCCGCGATGGCCTGCCCGATCTTTTCATCCTCGGATTCAGTGGAAACCATCAAGATGCAGATATGATCGTAATAGGGATTGGCCTTGATGCGCTTGATGGTCTCATAACCATCCTGAATCGGCATGTTCCAATCCAGCAGCACCAGCCCCACCGATTCGGCGTATTTGGCCAACAGATCCAGCGCCTCCAAACCGTTGCCGGCCTGGAGCACGGTATACCCCATTGGTTTTAAGGTATTTTCGATTATCGTGCGCACTACGAGCGAGTCATCGACCACGAGCACTTTCATTGCAACCCCCTTTAAAGACATGCCGAGGCGGTATCCTCGTAATTCCTCATCATCACAAGCCTATCGGCCAATCGGGGAAATACTTGAATGATTTCTCGAATGGATCATGGGCCGATGGTACCTCGGGCAGGATGTGACCTTGGCGCGCCGGCGGCGGATGGAACTGCCACCGGGTTTATCGCAGCGGCGGGAAGGTCTGGTCCACGAGTTGCCGGACCTCGTCGAGCCATGCCTGGCGCTGGCGGTCGGTGCTGGTCACGACGACCGTGAACATGCGGCGCTGGAATTCCGCGACGCCGCACAGGCCGAAGATGCAATTTTTCCAGATCGTCTCCAGCGGGTCGCCGAATACCTCGCGCTCGCGTTGGGCCTCGGTATTGGAAGTGTTGAAGACAATTGCCGCGCGCGCTTTCAGCAAGCCCCTGGGCACCCCTTCGCCGCAGTCGCCTTCCAGAAATTCGTAGGCCACGCCGGGCCGGATCACGCGGTCCACCCAGCCCTTGAGAATGGCGGGCGGCTGGCCCCACCAGTTGGGGTGCACGATGACGATCCCTTGCGCCGTGGCGATCTGCTCGCAATGGTGCGCGATGGCGGTCGGCAAGGATGCCTCTTTGGGGATCTCGGGGCCGAAAAGCAACGGGTCGAACTGCTCCTGGTAAAGATCGTGGAAGCAGACGCGGTGCCCGTTGTCCTCGATCCGCGCGGCCGCGGCGCGGGCAATGGCGTGATTGAAACTGTGCGCGTCGGGATGGGCGAGTATGACGGAAATAGACATGGCGGATCGATGTACTCCTCTTCTCTATGTTCCTTCCGGCGACCGGACGGTATCGTTCGGAGTCAGCACCAAGACATCATGGTACTGGGCTTTCACGGCCTCTTCCTGGAAGGGGAAGGCCAGATACCGGCCTTGCCTCCAGATGTCGATGCCGTCGGTATAGTGCGGACTGGAAGGGTTGTCCGACTGGCCCGAGCTGTTGACGGCCGTCATGGGCTCTGCCAGGCTGAAATCGACGATCAGGCGCATGGACGGAATCAGCCAGGTGTCGAAATCCTGACCCATGGTGTAGCCCGACACATTGAGCGTAAAGTGATCGCCCGGGGCGGGATAGGGGCCGCGGTTGAAGTACGACCAGAGGGCATCGAGTCCCAGGCGCTCGAAAAAGCTCATGTGGGGCGCCATCTGACTGGTGTCGGTTTCCCAGACATAGCTGTGCAGCGCGTCCCAGCGCCATTGGCCGGCATCGTCACCCTGGCGCTTCTCCAGGAAAGCCGCCGCATCGGCCAGGGTACCGGCCAGGATCTGGACCTTGGTTTCCTTTGCGGGCGTGCGGATGTCGTCCCAGAAGGGGCTCTCGTCGCCCCGCACCGTGAGATGGTCGCAGGTGGCGTTGTAGCTTTCGTTGTTGAGCACCAGGAAGGCCTGCCAGGCCTGGGACTCCGGCCCGCCCAGCTCGTCGCCGAAGATATTGCGGCTCGCCCGGTCGTAAAAGACCGAAACCAGTGCCGCGCCGGCCGAGTCGGCCCGCATCCCGCCGTCGAAAGCTTGCAAAAGGACCAAGGCCTGGTGCGCGTTTTCCCGCCGCGTCGCCTTGGGCCAACCGTCGATCTCTTTGCCGATCTCCGCGGCCAGACCCCTCAGCGCCGATTGGAGCTTGGGAACGTACAACGAATAGGTGTCCAACTGCATTTCCTTGCAGGTTTCGGAAGTATGCCGATCGGTTGCCGTGGCCATCTGGGCAATGCGCTCGATCCGTTCGGACCAATACCAGGAAGAAGAGAGCACATGAGGATACGCTTTCCCTATCGTGCGGTGGTTGGCCGTGCCGACGAAGCCGGCAGCGGGGTTCAAGGCATTCGGCAACTCGGAGGTATCCAGCAGGCCGGTCCAGTCATACTCCCCGGTCCAGCCGGGGGAAGGCATGAACCCGCGGCCCTTGGCGCGCACCGGGTAGTTGCCGATCACCTGCCAGGCGATATTGTCCCGGTCGGCAAAGACCATGTTCAAGGGAATGGCCCGGATACGCCGGACGATCGCGCCGGCCTCGGCCACCGACTCGGCTCGGCTCAATTGGAAAAAGGCGTTGAGACTGTCGTCGGCCGGTACGGCCGTGATGCGGCCCAAGGCGATGCCATAAGGCAACGCGATGTTCTTGGCCTGAAAGAGGTGGATCGGCGCCTTGCGCAACACATCGTTCAACAGCGGCCCGTGGACGGTCTCCCGGACGACCACCGTGACCGGCTCCTCGCCCTTTACCTGGAAACGCTCTTCGCGCTCGGCAACCGGCAACCACCGGCCCTTATGCAGATAGTGCAGGCGGCCCTCCACGGACTTGAGCTGTTCCAGAAAAAGATCCTGGTTGTCGGCCATCACCATGGTCATGCCCCAGGCGATGTGGCCGTTGTAGCCGGCAACGATGCAGGGCAAACCCGCGATGTTCATGCCGGCGGCATCGAGCTTTCCACAGCGCACATGCATCATGTTGTACAGGGCCGGCATGCTCAGGTAGAGGTGCATGTCGTTAGCGAAAATGCTGGCGCCGCCTTTGGTTTTTTGCTTGGCGATGGCCCAGTTGTTGGAAGCCGCCAGCCCGGCCAGGCCCACGGACTTCAGCAGCGGTTGCAGTGCGGCCAAACCGGGCAGGTCGCCGGCGGCCTGTTGCAGGTCGAGGCCTTGCAGCTTCGCGGCCTCATCGAAAGGCAAGGGTTCATCCGGATAGATGGGCGCCAGCCAGGCCATCTTCTCCGGACCCAGCGCCTGGGCGATGGAGAGCATGGCGATCTCTTCATGCAGATTGAACGAGAGCGCCAGATTGACCAGGGCGAACAGGGTCAGGGAATCCATCGGCTGCCAGGCATCCGGGCGATAGCCTGCCAGGGCCAGCCCGGGCGGCAGATTGTCTTTGTGCCGGGCGATATAAGCATTCACCCCGTCACCATAGCGCGCCAACACTGCCCGGTTCTCGGGACTGGCCTGGGCATAGAGGTTCTCGGCCACCATCCGCAGGTTCATGGTGCGCATGTAGACATCCAGATCCAGCACCGAAGGACCGGCCATTTCCGCCAGCCGGCCCTGGGAGACCAGTTTCATGCCCACCATCTGGGTCAGCCGGTCGGCGGCGTTCACATAACCGATGGCCATGGCCAGGTCTTGCATATTCCCGGCCTGCACGAAGGGAATGCCATGGGCATCGCGCCGGATGGTCACCGGCTCCCGTAGACCGTCCAGCGTCAGGCGCCCCTGGCTGCTGTCCAGCGTGCGCTTGTAATGACGATCCACCAAGCCGGCACAGCCGCCGATACAGATACAGAGGAGGGCGACCATACAAGTTTTAAGGGAAAGCATTTCATGCCGGTGCTGTCCGAGGTGTGTGCCTGTAGAGAAAGTCCTCATGCGCCCTCCTCAAATGAAAACCGAATCCGCAGCCCCGGCCCACCTGCCCTTTCAATATGGCCCCCAGCCCCTGAGATCTGTCCTATTCGGCGACCGCGGCGACCGCCTTCAGTTGTTCGGCAATCTGAAGGTATTGGGCTTGCTCGGCATAGTATAACGCCGTGTGTCCTTTCCTATCCTTCATGTTGACGGAAACACCGTGTTGAATCAATATGGTCGTTATTTGTGGGTAGTTATACTGCGCGGCAAAAAGCAAAGAGAATTCGCCATCCTCGTTTTGGGCGTTCACATCCGCCCCACTCCGACATAAATAGTCGGCGATTTCCGCATAACCGTAATAACAGGCAACCATCAAGGGGGTGTACCCCAGGTGTCTGTCCTTGTTTTCCATATAAGTGGCTGATCCCGGTTGAATGTTGGCAACCCCGTCATATTGGTTCACATCGCCTTTCGACACAAAGTACTTCACTCTATCTATATTATTTTGCTTTGCCGCCAAATGAATATTCGACCCAGCGCACGAGATAAGGAACACGAATGCCGACAGGAACAAAACCGCTTTTTTCATCAATAGACCTCCGTTGCGATAACATTGAAAGTAATTTAGCGGCCCATCGGAAAGATGCCGCCCCCCTTTTTCCTTTCCCAGATAGCCGACCGCCGGTTGCATTGTGTAACCCAATGCCATCGAATCGACCGCCATAGAGCAAGCGACAAGCCCTTAGCGCTGCAGCGCGGCTTTAGCGGGCTCTATCCGCGGTTTCCAATAATCGGTGCGAATTGCGCTCGGTCTTGCCCCGGCCTTAGCCTCCCAGACGGCGCGGCTTTCGGCGGCAAAGATCCCGGAAAAGGTAAACGTAATGGATTTAATCGATAAAGCACACCGAGGCAACTGCTTTTACAATATATTCACCCTAAGCCGCTTCCCGAGCATTCCCCACATTTTTTGCATGCCGGACATGCAAGCCATGTACAGGGTGACCGAACCAATCAAATGCAAGCCCATACAACCACAAGATATATTGGACTAATTCATTTGGCATGCTTCGTGGTTTGAGTTTTCCAAAGCCTTTAACCGAACTTAAGCGAAAGGAGTGCACATGAAAATTCTGGAGAAACAAAAGGCGGATTTGGACACATCCAAACTGTTTCGCATGCCGTGGACCAGTTCCGACAATGCTTTTTCATGGCTGGAGATTACCCGTCGGTGCAATTTGAATTGCGATTACTGCTACCAGAAGAATCTGCCCGATAGCGACAAGAATTTGCTGCACGTAGAAAGTGATCTTCGAACCCTGGCGCGCTTGCGCAGAGCCGATACCCTCTTTATCTCCGGCGGCGAACCCCTTCTCCATCCCCAGCTTGAAAGCATCATCAAGATGGTTCGGCCCTACAAGCTTAAACCGGTCCTGGTGACCAACGGCCACGTCCTGTCTCCTGAAATCGTAAGGCGTCTGAAAAAGGCCGGACTGTTCGGCTTTGTCTTCCATGTTGACCGGGGGCAATCCCGTCCGGGCTGGTGTGGCAAATCCGAAAAGGATTTGAATCGACTGCGCCAGCAGTATGCGGATATGGCCTGTGCCGAAAATCTGATTTGCGCCTTCAACACAACCATTTTACCGGAAACACTGCATGAGGTCCCGGATATCATTCAGTGGACCATCGGCAATATTCACAAGGTTTGCACCAATTCCCTGATCCCGGTAAGGGTTCCTGGTGAAAACGACCCGTGGGATCTTTATGTGGGCACCGCTAAAATCGATTACAAAGACACGGTCTTTCCCTCTAAAAAATACAAAAACCCCACCGGCACCCACCTCAGCGCAAAGGACATCTATGCCCAAATTCAAAATGTGATCCCCAAATTTCAAGGCAATGCCTATTTGGGTGGAACGGAGGTCCCGGAGGCGCCCAAATGGCTCTTTTGCAATATCATCGGTACTGAAAATCGGGTCTTCGGCACCATGGGACCGCGAGCCATGGAGATCCTCCAGAACGGCCATCACTTCCTGAAAGGCCGCTTTCTTTCCTTCCTGAAGCCAGGCTTCTATTCGCGCTCAGAACTCCTGCTGCCGCTGGCGCTGTTCGACAAGGAAATTCGGAAGACATTGTTCTCATACCTGGGCGCTTTACTTGCGCATCCGCTTCTTCTTTTTGAGAAGATGTCCATCCAGAGTATTTTGGTGTTGCAACCGCAGGACGTGCTGCCTTCGGGGAAACAGGATCTTTGCGATGGATGCCCCAATAAAACCGTTCACGACGGCCGCCTGGTTTCCATGTGTCGGGTGGAGGAAATCATCAGCTTCGGCGATATGGTCACCTTCAAGCGGAAAGAGACGGCTATCGCGAAAAATCTTGATTAACCCCTTCGCCCTGCTTATAAAATCCGGATGGTTAAGTTTCACTAAATCCCTGGTCCGGATGATCGCACCCGCACCCAGCCCATGCAGAGGAGTTTTCATGACGTCGGTTTCGGCCTTTGACAACGAAAAATACATCCAGGAACAGACAGCGGAGATCTTGGAAAGAACCAAAAAATTCGACAGCAAGCTCTACCTCGAGTTCGGCGGCAAGCTGCTGTACGATTTCCATGCCTCCCGGGTCCTGCCCGGTTACGACCCCAATATCAAGATGCGGCTGCTGCAAAATTTGAAACAAAACGCCGACATCATTCTGTGCATCTATGCCGGCGATATCGAAAGAAAGAAAATACGGGCCGATTTCGGCATCACCTACGATGCGGAAGCCCTTAAGCTGATCGACGACCTGAGGTCCTGGGGCATCGAGGTCCTGGGCGTGGCCATCACGCGCTACAGCGAGCAACCCTCGGCCAAGTTATTCAAAAACCGCCTGGAACGAAGAAACATCAAGGTCTATACCCATCCATACACCAAAGGCTATCCCACGGACATCGACCTGATCGTCAGCGACGAGGGTTACGGGGCCAACAGTTTTATCGCATCGGACAAACCCCTGGTGATCGTCACCGGTCCCGGCCCGGGCAGCGGCAAACTGGCCACCTGTCTTTCCCAGGTCTATCACGAACACAAACGAGGGGTTAAAGCCGGCTACGCCAAGTTCGAGACCTTTCCCATCTGGAATCTGCCCATTAATCACCCGGTGAACATCGCCTACGAGGCGGCCACGGCGGACATCAAGGACTACAACCTCATCGATCCCTTCCACCTGGAAGCCTACAACAAAAAGGCCGTCAACTATAACCGCGACGTGGAAGTTTTCCCGGTCCTCAGAAGAATTTTGAAGAAAATCAGCGGGGGCAATTCCCTGTATCAATCTCCTACGGACATGGGGGTGAATCGGGCCGGTTTCGCCATCACCGACGACGCACGAACCCACGAGGCCGCCAAGCAGGAGATCATCCGCCGCTACTTCCGTTACCGCTGCGAGTATGTCATGGGATTGACCGACAAGGAGACCGTGCAGCGGGTCGAGCTGTTGATCAAGGATCTCAACCTGAGCCTCGAATACCGCTCGGTGATCGAGCCCGCCCATCGGGCGGCCGAGAACGCCCAGCAGGGAAACAGAGGAAACGAGGGCATTTTCTGCGGCGCGGCCATGGAATTGAAGGATGGGACCATCGTGACCGGCAACAACTCCTCCCTCTTCCATGCCGCTTCCAGCCTGATCCTCAATGCCATCAAACATCTGGCGGGCATCCCGCAGCAGATCAAATTGCTGCCCGAGAGCATCACCGAATCGGTCAGCAACTTGAAAACCCACATCCTGAAAGAAAAGACCCTCAGCCTGGATCTGGTCGAAACCCTGATCGCCCTGAGCATCAGCGCGCCTTCCAACCCCGTGGCCAAGCTGGCCATGGAAAAGTTGACCGAGCTCAGGGCCTGCGAGGTCCATATGACCCACATGCCCACACCAGGCGACGAGGCCGGGCTGCGGCGCCTGGGCGTGAACCTGACCACCGACCCGAATTTTTCTTCGAAAGATCTTTTCGTGACCTAAACATACCAAGGAACACTGCTTTTACGACCGAGGACAAGCAATAGAACATGCGGCCGCTGGTCTCCTGCATCATGCCCACCTATAACCGCCGGCGGTTCGTGCCCCAGGCGATTCAGTATTTCCTGCGGCAGGATTATGAAACCAGGGAGTTGATCATCATCGACGATGGGACCGATCCGGTAAGCGATTTATGCGCCGTCGACAAACGTATCCGGTATGTCCGGCTGGAAGAGAAGTGGACGGTGGGCGCCAAGCGCAACCGGGCTTGCGAGCTGGCCAGAGGCGACATCTTCGTCCATTGGGATGACGATGACTGGATGGCGGATGGGCGCTTGAGCTATCAAGTCGGAGAGCTTGGGCAGGCGGATATCTGCGGGCTGAACCGGGTACTGTTCTTCGATCCGGTCGCCGGCGCCGCATGGGAGTATATCTTTCCGGGAACGCTCAAGCCCTGGGTGCATGGCGCGACGCTCTGCTATACGAAATCCTTCTGGGAAGCAAATCCTTTTCCCAATATCGATGTCGGCGAAGATCTACGCTTCATCTGGAACGATCCGGCGGCGAAAATCGTCCCCCTCGCCAATCGAGAATTCATTATCGGGCTGATTCACCCGGGCAATGCCAGCCCCAAAAGGACCGATGACGATTGCTGGTTCAAGCTTTCCTTGTCGCGGATCAAGGCGCTGATCGGGAAGGATTGGGAGTTTTATGCTGATCCGCCGGCCTCAGGCCACGGCGGTTCAAGCCATGGCCCGGCGGCGGGATAGCGCTTGCTCGACGATTACTTTTTAACCGGCTCGCTTTTCGTCTCTACTTTGTAGCCCACCTTGCCTTGGGATGACTGCACATCTTTTTGGGTCGATTCCACCTTCATCTGGTCCGATTTAAACTTGCCCTGGACCGACTCAATCTTGCCCTGGTTCGACATCTTGGTCTGGTCGGAGAGTTTCGTCTGCGCCGAGGAGACGTTGTCCTTGTCCTGGCGCGAGTAGCCCGGGGGGCTGCTCGCTCTCGTATCATCGGCAAGCACATCGCCCACCGGCACGCCCAGGGATACGCCCAGGGATGCCGCCATGGTGGCAATCGCCAACTTCTTCTTCAAATCCTGTTTCCGCGATTTGGATTCCATATTGATCTCCTGTTGAAGTTATGCCGCCCAGGCCCGGACGGCTTTGATGTGCAGGGTCATTTTGGCCTCGATATCCGCAGGAACGGGCAAGCCGGACTGAGCGCAATAATCGCTCAAGGCCCGATCCATGTCAATCCA
This sequence comes from Desulfobacterales bacterium, assembly GCA_016218685.1. Lineage (GTDB taxonomy): Bacteria > Desulfobacterota > Desulfobacteria > Desulfobacterales > Desulfosarcinaceae > Desulfatitalea. The sequence continues at coordinate 75,287 of JACRDD010000007.1, forward strand.
GGATAAGTCATGTCCGCCTTCCGGGCGTTCGGTCACGGTCCGAACCGTTTCAAGCACGTTTTCGGATTGGGCCGGTTCCAGTTCCTGATCCTGCAGGGCCTCCAGCAACCGGCGGAGCAAATCGAGGTAAAGGTCGGCCGCGTGCATGAACGGGCCGGCGCCTTGCTCGGTAAGGTACCGTTCGATGGTGCCGTTTTCGTGAAAAATCCCCTGGCAGCCTGACTCGCACTCCATTTGGTTGAAGTGCTCCACGCCTAAAAAGTGGACATGCCGCCCCAACGGATAGAGCCGGCATACCAGCGGCCGGTCCGGGTGCACCGAGCACCCCTGGGCATCCAGAAAGCCGCAGGTGCCGTCCTCCTGAAAGCGCAGCACGGTGCCGCCGTTGGTCGTATGGCGGGCGATGAAGTCGGTGGTTGAAAGGCCTCGATTGCGGGCCAAGCGGGCGATTTCATAGGGATTGAGCTGGATCTTCTTGAAACGGCAACAGCCCAGGCAGCGGTTGCAGGTATAACCGAAGATCGAGTTGCGTTTCAAATCGGTTTTACGCACAGGAATGGTCATCACTCTTTCTCGTTTTCTTTATTGAAGGTCCCCGGCCATTCGCGTTTCTGCTTGAACAGATCGTCGGTGGGAATCTGGTCGGCCAGATCTTTGCCCACGGCCTTTTCCTTGGCCTCGTTGATGAAATCGCCCGGGCCTTCGAGGGTCTGCTCCACCGCGCCCGAAAGCTTGCAGCCGTGTTTGGTGGAGGCCTCGAAGGCGACGTTGCCTGCGCCGCCGTAGTCGTTCTTGAAGTCGCGGCTGATGCCGGCGGAAAAGTCGGAGTCCTGCACGCCGTTGGGGCCGAAGGTCATTTCGCCGCCCACCGAAAGCGAGGTTCCGCCCTTGCCCGAGACCGTAACCCCGGTGCCGGCGGTGACCGAGTAGTCCTTGACCACCCCCTGGCCGTCGGTGGTCACCGACGAGCTCAGATTAAAGTAGGCCCCGGCCTTGACCCCGCCCTGCTCGGCCCCCAGGGTGACCTTGATGCCCTGGCCATAGGTGGCGGCCCCGGTGAACTCGCTGATTGATTGAGATGCAAATAGTTCGGGCGCGCCGGGTACCGGCAGCTTGAGATTGAAGTTGACCACCGTGCGCGCTGGGGACATGCGGCCCTTGAAGAAGAAGTAGTCGAAGTCGAAACCGTAGCCGTCGATCTTCTTGAAGAGCGGCGTCGATTCCGGAATTTCGCCCGAATCGAAGGCCAGCTTGGCGGCCTTGTTGCGCTCGATGCGCGCGTTTTCCTCATCCTTGCGCGCTTCGGCTTCCTCTTCTTTCTGGCGCAACAGCGCTTCGAGGTCGCAGCCGCAATCCCATTCATCATGGTAGGTGAACGAACCGTGGGCCGCGCCGACCATGTTCAGGGCGTAGACCAACTCAGAATAGATGGCCTGGCGCAACTCGCTGTCTTTCTGGGTGCGCACTTCCGGATCGCTGATCAGGGCCACGTGGCGGAAGACATCGTAGTAGTAAGCTTCGGCATTGGGCGCAATTTTTTGCATGTAGGCCACGGTGGCGACGTTGGTGGCCGATCCGAAGGCGGTAGTGGCCGCGTTGTTGCAGGCGTTGAAGTAGGTGAGATGGATGCTGTGCGCCGCCAGTCGACACTCGGCGCTCCCCCGCATCTTGTTGGCCTCGCATTTCTGCTCGAGCTGCTCCAGATCCTGGCGCTGAATTTCGCCCGCCTGGACGACCTTTTCGCCGTAGCGCTGGCTGAGCTCGCGCACCGCCTCATGCACCCGCTTGTTTACCGAGCGCAGATAGCCGCGGTAAAGGTTGCTCTTGCGGTTGTGCACGGCGAAGTTGTGTTTCTGGATGATGACGTTCATGGGGTCGGCCCAGGTCTGGGGCTCAATCCGCAGGATATTGACAAAGGGGTCCACCTGGGAGACCAGCTCGGTGAGCGGTGCGGTGTTGCCCAGGGCCAGTTCCTGCTGGCCCACCTGCGCCTGTTGCTTCCACTTGCCGAGGTTTTTCATGAGTTCGGACTTGTCCACCTTCACCTTGGGCCGCTGCTTGCCGGCTTTGTACTTCTCCGGGTGCTTGGCCACGTCGTCCAGGTCTACGCCGGGATCGACCTTGAGCCCCAGGCGCTCGAGCATCTTGAGCTGCTGGTTGCCCAGACCGGCGAAGTTGGACATGGAGTAGCGCTGGAGCATCTCCATGAAATCCTTCATGGCGCTCTGACCCTGGGGCCCGTTGATGGCCTTGACCGACGCGTACTGGGTCAGTTTCTTGATCGGCGGGGCCTTGAAGCTGCCTTCCACCGGCAGGTGCTCGACGAAGTAGCGCATCTTGTTGCGCTCGCTCTGGTCGATCTGGGCCATGAAGTCGGCCGAGGTGGCGATGGGCGCCGCGGCCACGACCTGAATGTTCTTTTCGAAAACCTCGTCGGGCGCGTCGATGGGCACCTCTTCGCTTTTCTCCAGGACCTTGGAGGCCTTCTTGGCCACCATGAGGGTGGAGGGCCGGTCCAGGTTTTCGTCTTCCAGGACGGCCTGGGCCTTGTCCGGCTGGCCGGCGGCGAAGAAATAGGCGGCCATGCCCAGGGCCGCGTCCCAGGAAAAGGGGCTCTGCTTGCGCGCGGCCTGGAACAGCGAGCGGGCCTCGTCCAGCCGGTCCATATCGATGTAGAGGTGGCCCAGGTTGATCAGGGCCGTCAGGCTCTCATCGGTCCAGGCCTCCGCTTTCATGGAAACCGCCAGGGCGTAAAGGTAGCCGGTTTCGGCGTCCGCGCGGAAAGGGGCCATTTCCTTGGCCTGATGCTTTTCCGGATTGAGCCGTTCGCCTGCGGTGAGCACGGCCGCGGCAAAGTTATTGGCCGCGGCCGTGCTCTTGGGGTCGAGCGAGAACACGGCGGCGGCGAAGGCGATATTGAAGTGCGGCGTATTGAAGTAATTGGTGGTCGTAGAGACCGAAAACGAGTACCGCTTGGCTTTGGCGGCGTCCGGGGATTGCCCGTCGAAGCGCAAGGTCCAGTCCACGGCCCGGGTATAGGCCGACAACTCCTCCGGCCGGAAGGCCTTGCGCGCGGCGGCATTGCGGGCAGCGGCCAGCTTGAGGATCTCGCTCTGCGAGGGGGCCTCCTCGTGCTTGGGAAGCACATACGGCAGGCGCTCTAGCTCGGCGTTGACCGCCGCCAGGGCCGCGGCCTTCTGTTCCGGCGTGCGGCCCGAATCGGTGGGCGAGAGCCCTTCCCCACTCGATGGCGCGGGCGTATAGGTCGGCTCCTGGACCGGTGCCATCATGAGCATCTGGTTGCCGATGCCCGTTCCGGCCGCGCCTGCCGCTCCATCGGCGCCCGCCCCGCCGCCACCGGGCCCGGGCATGTTGCCGGGCAAAAATTGCTTGGCCTGGGCCTCCCATTGTCGCTGGTGTTCCGCGGTGGCGGCCTCGCGTTCCTGAATGGACTGCTTCAGTTCCGCTTCGTTCAGCGGCATGCCGATGCACTTGGCGAACTGCTTGGTGAGGTTGTCGTTTTGCTGGGTCAGCGGCTTGAGTTTGGCGGCAAACGCTTCGGCTTCTTCCTTTGAACCAATTTTGGGCAGCCCCTTTTCATCCAGGTACGACTCGCTGATCTGCTGGATTTGCAGGTTGACCTCTTCGATTTGCTTGCCGATGGCGTTGCAATCCTGGCCGCTCCAACCCTCGATGGGAAGCAAAATCAACAGCAACAGCAGATAAACGGGCGGCAGTTTTTTCATGTCATAACCAACCTTGGAAGTAGATATTCAACTTAAAATGACGGCCAAATCATTTCCTAATCAGCGGATTAGGGATAGTTTTGCGCAGGTCCGGCTGGGTTCGGAGAAAATTTATTTTGGCCGGGCGAACGGCCATGGCTGAAAAGTCGTTAGCGGTGCCCATTTCGTCCAGGCGACCGTTGGAAAAACGAAAATACCAGGCCATGTTTGTATGGGCAGCGCTCTGCGTATTGGTCCAGTAGTATTCTGGGCGCAAATTCTTAAATGGGGTCGTATCGCCCAAATTCGAATTCCCGGTTGTCTTTTTCAACGACGCATAGAACAGGTGCCCCATCTCGTCCTTGATTTGATTGTATCCATATTCAGGATTACTACCGGCGCTTGGCAGCCGCCACCCTTTGGTCAAGTCTTCGCTCGTTGTATAGCCGGGGAAAAGCTTTATGATCAAGCTCGCGCCCAACTGGGAGGCCCAATTGACCTTATCTTGCCAGTGGCCTCTCAACCCGCCTGAATAGTCCAGCCACACCAGCCCCCCATCGACGCTGTTATCTTCATAGATCAGGTTGTATTCGCCCCCGGCATAGGTGGCGGTACCAATAAGGGTTAAGGTTGCATTTGCTGCGGCTGTACAAACCATGACCACGACTAAAGTCGACAATAGCACACCGGCTATTTTCATCTTACGTGTATCTCCTATCGATTTTAATTTACATTGGCGCTGACTATAAATCGACCTTCCTCCATGAGTCAAAAGAATTGCACTTCCATCGATCGAAACCCCGATTGGGAACTTGGGACCGTTCCTCTTAATTTCATTAGTATTTCGAAGGGATTGGCTTTAGCGCGAGCGAATGAACGATCCCCGGCACCGGCGGATCGAGACGAGCCGGCGGCTGAAGCGTGGGCCAATATGGAGCAAAGCTCAGCGGGTATTAGGCGCCGGTGCGCCCTGGAGAGACTTGAGAAATTCGGGCCGTCAGTGCGCCCATCTGCGTCTGCCAGGCACCTGAGTTCTTCTGATATCGAGCCGTGCTCTCGGCATCGTTTTGGGCCGGGGGCGTCTGCTTGGCCGACAACAACGCTTGCAGGTCCTCCTGAAGCTGTTGCCGCTCTTTTTGGGCTTGTCGCAGCTCCTGCTGGATCTGCTGGATCTGCTCCGTGAGGGCTTGGGTTTGTTGCTGCACACTCTCCGTGTGGCTCGGCTGGACGGTAGCAGGTTGCTGCTGTCCGCCGACCTGGAGGGTGGCTGCCAATCCTTATCTTTTTAGGCCCAGCTTATTCCGGCTGGGGTGTCAGTCTTCCGTATTCCAGGAGGAACGACATCGACTGCGACCAAAATTCTTCTTGTGCAAGCCCAAGACCTCTTTTAATATCCACATGATTTCTCCTGGCAATTTGGCAGGGGAAGGGTCATTTCGATAACCGCGCCTGCAAAGGAGTTTTGTATGTCCCGTCATGGTTTCTTCGTTTCTCTTCTGGTCGCCGCCCTGCTCGCGGTCACGCTGCTTCCCGCCCATGCCGCCCCCCAAAAGGATGCCGCCGGCTGTTCCGACCACCCGCTTTTCACGCGCATGGCCAACATGCGTCTTACGTTTTGCAAGACGCTGCCCTTCGACGCCTTCAAGTTCAAGACCGGCGACAAGACCGATACCTCGGTGGAGGGCCGGCGCTTCGAGATCAAGTACCAGATCCAGGACGGCTTCGAAGCCCCCAGTCCCCTGGCCATCATCCGCAACCACCAGCAGGCCATCGCCCAGATCGGCGGCACCACCCTGCATGAAGACCGGCGCTACACCTGGCTCAAGGTGGTCAAAGACGGCAACGAAATCTGGGCCCAGGTCGACACCGCCTGGGGCAAGGGGTATATGCTGACCATTGTCGAGCGCAAGGCCATGGCGCAGGAGGTGGTCGCCAGTGCCGAACTGTTCAAGTCGGGATTAGATACCAGCGGCCACGTGGAGGTGCCGGGCATTTTCTTCGACACCGGCAAATCGGAGCTGAAACCCGAGTCTGAAAGCGCCCTGGCCGAGATCGCCAAGCTGCTCCAGGCCGATGCCGGGCTCAAGGTTTACGTGGTGGGCCATACCGACAACACCGCCGCCCTCGATCTGAACCTGAGGCTCTCCGAGGCCCGCGCCCAGGCCGTGGTACAAGCCCTGGTGGCCAAGCACGGCATCGACCCGGCGCGCCTGATTGGAAAGGGTGTCGGCCCCCTGGCGCCCGTGGACACCAACAGCACCGAGGAAGGGCGCGCCAAGAACCGGCGGGTGGAACTGGTGAAGCAATAATTCAGGCCTCCCCATAGCGAACAGACAACCAGAGGCTGAGCTGCGGCTCGGCCTCTGGTTTTTTATAATTTCAAGTCCTTTATGGACCAGACGCCGACCTCGAGTTCCTTGGCCTCGTGGCGTGAGAGCTCGCCCCGGGGGGCGATCTGCCATCGCCAGGTCGCTTGCGGATCGGGCAATGCCAGCCCATAGAGAGTCGAACCCGCTTCGCTGGAACCGTCCGTACCGTGTTGGACATAGGCATAATCGGCAATCAGGCAGACGACGCAGGCCGACGCCGCCAGACTGGCGCAGTGCCTTTCCACAATCCGTCTGCTCCAGGCGTGCAGATCTTGGTCGCCCACAGCCGGCATGTGCCGGCGTACGAATCGACCGGGAATCACGGGCAGTTGGGAGAGGATGTTCAACGAGACCACCAAGCTTGGGGCGGTGACGAATGCAAAGTCGGCAGTCACGGGTTCCGGCAGCGGTTGGCCGGCTGTTTTCACGGTTTCGAATAGTCTGCGCGCGAGGGTCGAGATGTCATAGTTCTCGAGCCGGACATTGGCAAAGCGCCGCACACGCCTGCGCACTGCCGGCAGGTGGACGATATCGACCAGGATGACCTGCCTGAAAGCCGCGGACAGTTCCGCCAGCGGCACATCCAGGAGCAGCCCGGAACCGAGGATGACCGCCGCTTCACGTTCCGTGCAGGCTTGCGCGGCGGCCAGCACCGCGGCCCGGGATTTCGCCAGGTGTTCCTGCCACGCCGCGGCGCAACGTCGAAAGCGACCGCGCATGGCGATGGCCTCGTACAGATAGCCCATGCGCCGCACGAAACGCGGACAGGGGGTCGTCAGATAGGTGAAAAGCTCGGAAAGCACACGCGCACCATATCTTCTCCCAATTCAAGGGGACATACGTCGCGTGTCTTAGGCGGCATGCTCCTCGCAGACCCCGGCACACGCTTGATTTGGAGGCCGGACCAGGGGTGTTGAAGTACCGGGTTAAAGCCGCTTGGCCCAATGGTCGATGGAGACGGCATAATGGTCGATGCGCTGACCGTCTTTTCCGATTCCATTGTTCCGGAAACCCCAGTCATCCTCGTAAATCCGGTTGCCCTGGGGCAGCGCGAGGAATCGACGGCCATCGCGGGTGCGCTTGGCCTGGGCCACAAAAAGGATGTGACCATGGGTCAAGAGCTCCGGGGTCTGGGAGTTGGTTTGTTTTTCAATGGCGTCAAAGACCTCATCGAAACTCGATTTGAGAGGGGGAAGAATTACGGCTCTTTTCATTCATCACCTCGTTGGAAACATCAGAAGTTAATTTACCAACTGTTATACCCCACATCCTATACTTTTTCTACAGGTCCGACGATTTCGCGGCCCCTTCTCTATCTTGGGTTTGGCAATCCCAAAAAAGATCCATGGCTCTAGTCGCGTTTTTCGCGGCCCATGGGTTGAATGTGCGGCTGCTTGAGCACCTTGGGCTCCAGGTGCGCGCCTCGCATCACGGCGCGACCAGCGCCTTGAGCCAGGGGCCGTCGATTTTCGGTTTGCCGGTCAGTTGGGGCAGGTATCGGTTCAGAAGATAGACAAAAGGAATACAGAGCCCCAGACTGACCACGGTCACAATCAGGCCTGCCAAGAAAATCATCCCAGGCCGGCCGGTATAGTGGGCAAAGACCCATCGGGCGATGCCGGGGTTGATATAGTGGTAAAAGACCCCGTTCAGGCACATGAGGATCAGCGTGTGCTGCCCCATCCAGACGATGGTTTTACGGGCGGGGGTGATTTTGCCCAGGAAAAAGACGAAGAGCGACCCTGCCAGGGCCGTCAGCGGGAACCAGACGATGTGCCCGTGGGAGGACATCAGGATGACCACGGCGTTGTGGTAGTTGAAATTGAACGGCCCCTGGTTCAAGTTGAACGTCAACAGAACGATGAGCAAGGTCATCGCCGCCCCCAGCGCCACCAGGCCGGCGGGCGTCTCGCCGATCAGGAGCTTGCGCCGCCGAAAATAGAGGCCCGTCAGGTAGAACGCGTACATGGTGACCGCCTCGTGCACGAAGAGCACATTGAAGGTCCGCTGTTTGGGCAGGTTCAGGAAATCGCCATACAGGTTCAAGAAATACCCGGCGATATAAAAGGCTGGAATGGCCGCGAGAATTTTCAGATCGGTCCCGGCAGCGCCGGCGCCGCGCCCCAGCATCCGGAAGAAGAAGTAATGGATCATCTCCACGGAAAAGAGCATCAGCAGGAACCACGACGGCACGCAGAACATCGGAATGCCCCGAGCGGTCAGCGCGAGACCGTCGCGATAGCCGGCGAGGCTGGGGAGCTTCAAGTTGAAAAAGTCGCCCGGGAATATGGCGGCCAATCCCATGAAGAGCAGCGTAAAAAAGACGAAGGGCAACAGCCGCGCAACGCAACGGTATTTGAAATACGGCCAGGCGCCCAGGGCGAGGTCGCGCGGCTTGGCGATAAAGCCGGAGAGGACGAAAAAAAGGACCATGTGGAACGCATAAATGAACCGGTACAACGTGGCGGCAAAGGGATCGTCCAAGAGCATGAGGCGCTCGACGAAGTGACCGAAGAAGACCATGGCCATGGCATAGCATCGGGCGACGTCGATGTACTGAATGCGTTCATGTTCGGTAAGGCTGAGGGCTATCACGGGGGTTTCCTTGGGTGAGATTGTTTCCGGCGCAACACGGTCCGCGTTTCGGCTTAGCCGGCCGGGGATGGTCCTCCCGCTGCCCGCTGGGGGAAGGCCTTCGGCCTGCAAGCTTAGGGGGGCGGGCCAAAGGGTTGATCGAAGGTTTTACCGCGAAGCAGGCTTCCTGCGCGAACCGGTGGAGCGAAATTTCCGGGCCGTCGATTTTTGCGCTAGACGAATCAGAGACCTCAGGGCTTCATTGACGGCCTCTTCGGTTGAGAACACTTCAGCCACATCAGGGCTCAGCAGCACAAAATTTGTCCCCTTTTGGTATTCTTCATAGCGATGAGCCGCCTCTTTTTCGATAGCCCGAAAGTAATGTGCCTTTCTTCATCCTCGGAATGGCCAGGGGGCTCCAAAAACCGAGGCGGCCTGCTGAAAGGTTACGTCGTGTTTTTCAAAATGGCCGTGGCCTTTTTGGAGTCCCACTCGAATTTCACTACGCCGTCCTTTTGGCATTCATGAAGGCCTTAAACTTCGAACAACTGTCAGCTTCATCGGCTTGTAAGGCGGCTCATTCGACGACGCTCCGCAAGAATAGATGCGGCCACGCCTACCGCCAGGATCGAGAGGATCACGGCCAACAAGTACAGGTTGAAGTGCTTCCCGAGAGCGAGCTTCAGCCATTCGGCTAGCAACATTTTCACGCCCACGACCAGCAAGACCAGTGCAAGCGAAACCTTGAGGTATCGGAATTTTTGCACCATGCCGGCCAGCGCGAAATAGAGCGATCGCAGACCGAGAATCGCGAACACGTTGCTGGTGAAAACCAAGAACGGGTCCGCCGTGATCGCGAAGATCGCCGGGATCGAGTCGACGGCAAAGATCAGATCCGTCGTCTCGACCATGATGAGCGCCAGCGCCAGAGGCGTGAGGAGCAGGGTTCCCGGCCGAGCCTTGTCCACGACCTCATCCGGGACCATGGGCGCACCGGGGGTCTCACTCTCGTACGATGCAGGTGCACCGGCACGAACAACAAAGTGCTCGCCGTGGAACCTGGCGGTTACCGGGAACAAGCGGCGCGTCAACCGAACGACGACATTCTTGTTCGGATCGGTGTGATCCGTCTTGAGGAAGAGCATCTTAATCGCCGTCAGGATCAAGAAAACGGCGAACAGGTACAAAACCCAATGGAACTCGGAGATAAGCTGCGCCCCGACAGCAATCATCACACCGCGCAGGAACAGGGCGCCGAGGATGCCCCAAAACAGCACGCGGTGCTGGTATAGCGGCGGCACCGCGAAGAAGCCAAAGATCATCGCGATGACGAAGATGTTGTCGACGCTGAGCGACTTCTCTACGACGTAGCCGGTCAGATATTTCTCCGTTGCAGTTGCGCCACTGTTCGTTAGCCCATCGACGGCGTCGACAAGGGTGCCAAGCCCGAACCACTGGCTGCCGTATGCAAAGTACACGAACACGGAGAATGACAGCCCCATAGATAGCCACACGGCCGACCAAGCGAGAGCTTCCTTGACGCTGACTACGTGAGCTTTGCGGTGAAAGACGCCCAGGTCCAATGCCAACATCAGCAGAACAAATGCAATAAATGCTATCCAGATCCACATCACTAGTCGTATGCCTCCGTCATGGTTTTGAGCAGCTTTACGAACGCCTCGCCTGCCGGCAGGGGAACACAGGGGATGCGAATGGTAAAAAGTTTGTTAAGCGCCTTACTCCGAAAATGCGATGGTGGCCCGCCCCTTCCGGTCAGAGTGTAGGCGAAGGTTCTGTGTGCTCCATATTTATGAGCAGAACCGAGACCCACGTTAAAAGAGTGAGCGGAAACATAAATGGGATTGCAAACATAATAATGATAGTATGCCACATATATGTTTCAGCAAAGCTGCTCGTTAAAATAGCAAGACTGATGATTATGACCAGATTCGATATATAGCAAAAAATCAAGCTCACCAAGAAATTAATGAATCTGTTTTCTACTCTTTTAAAAATGAATGATGAAATCAAAAAACACAGTCCCGCAGCCGGCAGTAATGTGATTAGCAGCGGGTAATTACTAAGATCGCCGGATTCACTAATGCTGTACAAAGCATAAGTGATAAAAATTCCACTGAGCATTAATATGGCTGGTTTCTTATTTTGCATATTCACAGGACTTAGTTTAGTCCTTCTATTAGACGCCTTATTTGACGTCTAGATGGGGGACGAATGGGAATATTCCTTACAATTGTAGTCTATTCACCTGATTTTGGCTTGCAGACCACGAAAATGCAATCCAGATAGTTCTCGTTTAGTAGCGTGCGGGCTACCGCCCAAGCACCGCCGCTCCGGCACGCCTGGCAACCTTCTATCTGGTCTGATCAATGGTGTTTGCTGCAACCTATCCGATCCGATCTTTATACGTCAATGGAATAATTGTGCTTTTTGGTCTGACGGCATCAGTCTGTCGATGCCGTCGGGCTGTCCAGCCCCAGGGTGCCACCCGGGTTCATGATGCCGTGCGGGTCGAAGTGGCGCTTGAGGGCGCGCAGCACGGCCATCTGCTCGGGGCCGAGGTGGCGCTCCATCCAGGGGCCCATGAGTTTGCCGGCGCCGTGGTGGTGGCTGAGCGAGCCGCCGGTGTCGAGGATCTTTTCGATGATGCCGGATTGGAAGGCGCGGTAGTCGTCCACCGGCATGATGGGCGCGATGAAGATGAAGTAGAGATTGGTGCCCTGGGGGTAGAAATGAGAGGCGTGGGTCAGGCAGAGGGTTTGGGGACGGGCGGTGATGTAAGCACGCACGCCGGCGTGGACCGCCATCAGGCGGTCCCAGGGTACGGCCGTTTCCAGGGTGTCGATGAGCAGGCCCATGTCGTAGAGATCGTCGCGCATGTAGGGGTCGAGGAAGCGGCCGTGGGCCCACTTGCGGGCCGGGTAGCCGCTGAGCCACAGGCCCCCCAGGCGGCGGCAGATGCGGCCGCTCTGGCGGGCGACGTTGGCCGCGAAATGCTTCTGGCCGTCGGCCTGGCCGATGAGCAGGCAGCGTTGGTGGGGATGGAGCCTGCGCCAGCGCAAGATGCGCTGGGCCAGGGGGCCGGCCAGGCCGTAGGTTTGCACGGCGGCTTCGGTCTCCTCGGGGTCGGAGATGCGCAGCATGGAAGGCAGGCCGAACTCTCCCTGGGAGATACGCCGGGCCGCCTCCACCGCCTGGTCCCAGCCGGGCAGCATGTAGGCGAAGCATTTGGGGCGTCCCAGGTCGGCGCGGAAGATCTTCAGGGTGACGGCGGTGAGCACGCCGAAGGCGCCCTCGCTGCCTTTCATGATGTCGTTGACCTTGGGGCCGGTGGCCGTGGCCGCGAAGTCGGCGGTGGTAAAGGTGCCCACGGGGGTGACAACCTCCTGACTGACCACCAGGTCGCAGGCGTCGCCGTAGTAGCTGGACTGCTGTCCCGAACCCAGGGCCGCGATCCAGCCGCCCACCGTGGAGTATTCGAAGGATTGGGGAAAGTGGCCGCCGGTGTAGCGTTGCCGGGCGCCGCAGCGCTCCGGGGCGTACTGGAGATAATCTTCGTAGGCCGGACCGAAGATGCCCGGCTGCACGGTGATGGTCTGGTTGGTCTCGTTGAAGGCCAGCACGCGGTGCATGTGGGTGGCCATGGCTAGCGTCACGCCGCCCCGCGCGGGTTTGACCCCCAGGGTCACGGACGAACCGCCGCCGAAGACCGTGAGCGGGATACGCTGGGCGTGACAGTAGGCCACGATGGCGCAGACATCTTCGCGGTGGCGGGGGTGGAGCACCAGGTCGCTGGTTGTGGCGGGGGCTTCCTGGCGCAGGCGCAGGATATCTTCGGCCGACTGGCCGTGGGCGTAACGGGTGCGGGCAAAGGCGTCCTGGCGGGCGTTCTCCGGGCCGACGATGGCGGTCAAGTGCGCCACATGGGCTGGCGCCAGGGCCGGGGCCTTGTTTTCCCGTACCGCGGCTTGGCCGATTTGTCGGCAGGTGCGCCACTGATCGGGGTATAGCCCCAGTCGCGCCTGGATGAAGGCCAGCAGCCCGGGCTTGGGGTGGTAGAAGCGGTCGGGGGCGCCCCACTTGAAGATGGCGCGGTAGGAATCTTGGGGTGGCGCTCGATCGAGCCAGTTGGGCCGAACGGATTCCTTGGGCATGGGAATGCTCCTTGGCAGGCGGTTTTCGATTCAATATCACCTATCGCCTTCGGGCACCATCCTATGTTATGGAAAGGATAGCCTTTCGTTTTCTGGATGCTTCGCCGGCGGGGGCCGACGCCAAGCAAGAGCCGGAGAGACGATGACCCATCTTCCATCGAGCTGCGATCTGGTGATCATCGGCGGTGGCGTCACCGGCGCGGGACTCTTCCATGAGACCACGCGCCTGGGCCTGATCGTGGTGCTGGCGGAACAGCACGATTTCGCCTGGGGCACCTCTAGCCGCTCATCCAAATTGATTCACGGCGGACTGCGCTACCTGCGCGAAGGTCACCTGCGGCTGACCCGCGACGCGGTCAAGGAGCGTGAGCGCCTGTTGCGCGAGGCCCCGGGCCTGGTGACGCCCATCGCCTTCCTGATGCCGATCTACAAAGGCCACGGCCCGGGCCGCTGGACGTTGGAGGCCGGCCTTTCGATCTACGATCTGATGGCCCAGAAGCGGCAGCACAAACATTTATCCGCCGAAGAGCTGGTGGCCAAAGTGCCGTTCATCGATCGCCGGGCGCTGACCGGCGGCTATCAATTCTGGGACGCCCAGGTGGATGATGCCCGCCTGGTGCTGCGATTGATTGCCGAGGGGCGCGCCGCCGGCGGCATGGCGCTCAACTACACCAAGGCATTGTCGGTGGACCGCGACGAGGCCGGCAATGTGCGCGGCGTCACCCTGCAAGACGCCGAGACCGGCCGGACCCATGCCATCGCCGCGCCGGCGGTGGTCAATGCCACCGGGTGCTGGGCCGAGGCCCTGCACCCCCAGCATGACGGCAAGCGGCACCTGCGGCCGTTGCGCGGCAGCCACCTGATCTTTCCCAGCCAGGCCCTGCCGATCCAGTCGGCCATCTCGTGCATGCACCCCGAAGACGGCCGGGCCGTGTTTATCATTCCCTGGGAAGGGGTGGTGCTGGTGGGCACGACCGACCTGGATCACGAGGGGGGCATCGACGCCGAGCCGCGCATCACCGACGCCGAGGCCCAGTACTTGCTCACCGCCGTGCGCACGCTCTTTCCCTCCCTGGGTCTGGCCTTGAACCAATGCATCGCATCGCTGTCGGGCCTGCGGCCGGTCATCAGCAGCGGCGACCACAAGGCGCCCTCGGAAGAGTCCCGGGAGCACGACATCTGGGTGGACAAAGGCCTGGTGACGATTGCCGGCGGCAAGCTGACCACCTACCGCCGGGTGGCCCTGGATGCCCTCAAGGCGGCCCAGCCGTTCCTGCCGCCCATCGAGCGGCCGGCGGCGGAAAGCCCCGGTTTTGTGACCGTCGAGCCCCTGCCCCCCGGGCCCGGCATGCACCCGGAAACCTGGCAGCGGCTCTGCGGGCGCTACGGCAGCGGCGCCTTCAGCATTGCGGCCGACGCCAAGCCCGAGGATTTGCAAGTCATTCCCGGCACCCATACCCTGTGGGCCGAGCTGGCCCATGCCGCGGCCCACGAGTCGGTGCGCCATCTGTCGGACCTGCTGCTGCGGCGGGTGCGGATCGGCCTGCTGTTGCCCGACGGCGGCAAAGCGCATCTGACCCGCATCGAGGCCTTGTGCCGTCCGGTGCTGGGGTGGGACCGGCGCCGGTGGCGCAGGGAGACGCGCGACTATCTGCAGCAATGGCAAAGAGCCCACGGCTTTCCCTGGCAAATCCAACCCCGCGGCCTCTTGGAACGCATTCGGGAGTGGCTGCAAGCGCAATGGGATCGCCTGGTTGACCGCCTGCCTTTCCTGGCAGGCCACACCATCAAAGTGGAGCGCGTGCAAGGCCCATGACCTCAGGCGATCGCATTCTGGCCATCGACAACGGCACCCAGAGCCTCAAGGCCATGGTATTCGATCTCGACGGCCGCATGCTGGCCAAGTCCCAGGTAGCCTTTCAGCCCTACGTCGCGCCCCAGCCGGGCTGGGCCGAACAGGCGCCGACACTCTTCTGGCAATCGCTGTGCGAGGCCTGCCAGCGCCTGTGGCAAGCGGACGCAACGCTTAAAGCTTCCCTAGCCGGCGTGGCCCTGACCACCCAGCGGGCCACCGTGGTCAACATGGGGGCCGACGGCCGGCCCCTGCGCCCGGCGATCTTATGGCTGGACCAGCGCAAGGCCCGCGGCCTGCCACCCCTGGGCGGCCTCTGGGGCTGGATCTTCCGCCTCGGCGGCTTGAGCGGCACGATCAATTACATCCGCGCCGAGGCCGAAGCCAACTGGCTGGCCCAGCACGACAGCGACGTGTGGCGCCGCACCCATAAATTCCTGCTGCTTTCCGGCTATCTCACTTTCCAGCTTGTGGGAGAGTATGTGGATTCGGTGGGCTGCCAGGTGGGCTATGTCCCCTTCGACTACCACCGCCTGCGCTGGGCCAGCCGTTGGAACTGGCATTGGCGCTGCCTGCCGGCGACCCCCGATCTGCTGCCCGAGCTGAGACCGCCCGGCAGCGTGCTCGGCCGGATAACGGCCGCGGCCGCCGAGCAGACCGGCATTCCGGCCGGATTGCCCCTGGTGGCCGCGGCGGCCGACAAAGCCTGCGAAGTGATCGGCTCGGGGGCCCTGGCCAATCATATCGGCTGCCTGAGCTACGGCACCACGGCCACCATCAACGTGACCCACCGGCGCTACGTGGAGCCGATCAAAATGCTGCCGGCCTATCCGGCAGCGGTGCCCGGCCATTACAACGTGGAAGTAGAAGTCTATCGCGGCTACTGGATGGTCGAGTGGTTCAAGCAGCAATTCGGCCATCTGGAGCAGCAGGAGGCCGCGCGCCGGGGGGTGACCCCCGAGGCGCTTTTCGAAGGCTTGCTCGAGCAGGTGCCGCCGGGCGCCATGGGCTTGATGCTGCAACCTTACTGGAGCCCCGGGCTCAAGTTTCCTGGGCCGGAAGCCAAGGGCGCGGTGATCGGCTTCGGCGACGTGCACACCCGCGCCCATCTCTACCGCGCCATCCTCGAAGGCCTGGCCTATGCTTTGCGCGAAGGCCGGGAGCGCTTGGAGCAGCGCACCCGCACGCCCATCGCCACCTTGCGCGTCTCGGGCGGCGGCTCCCAGAGCGACCAGGCCCTGCAATTGACCGCCGACATCTTCGGCCTGCCCACGGCCCGGCCCCATCTGTACGAAACCGCCGGGCTGGGCGCGGCCATCGATGCCGCCGTGGGCTTGGGCTTTTACGCCGATTTTACTTCGGCCGTGCAGGCCATGACCCACACCGGCAGACTCTTCGAACCCAACCCCGTGAACCAGCGCCAGTACGAGCGGCTCTACCGGGAAGTCTACAAGCAGATGTACAAACGGCTCCAGCCGCTCTACGAGAAGATCCGCGATATTACCGGGTACCCGCCGCATGGCGATTGAGAACGAGATTGTAGCAATTATACCCGCGCGAATTTCGCCCGCTCTTTTTCGAAGGCCGCGACGATCTCGTCGGTCAGCGTCGGGCGCATCTGGGGCAGAATGCTTTGCAGGGTTGCGGTGTTGACCTTGTAATCCTTGTGGCCGGCCAACTCCTGTTCGAAGGCGAACTGGGCCACCTGCTGAAAGAAGTACTCGATGTCGGCGGGCGTGAAGCGCGCCGTACTTTCCACCAGCCAGGGGATATCGATGTCGCCGGCATTGATGCGGGCCAGGTAGTAGTTGAGAATCGTGCTGCGCTCGTCGTCGCTCAAACCGCCCACGGGGATGATGCAGTCGAAACGGCCAGGCCGCAGCAGGGCCGCGTCCAGTTGGCGGATGTAGTTGGTGGCGCACACCAGCAGGATGCGGTTGCCCTGGTTTTTGAGCAAGGGCACCTGCTTGAGCAGCTCGTTGGTGATGGATTTGTCCACCCGGTTGGCGCTGTCGCGGCTGCCGGCGATCTCCTCGAACTCGTCGATGAAGATCACGGCCTCTTCCAGGTTGCGGGCTTTTTCCATGATGGCGCGCAGGTTGGCGCCGACTTTCTCCAAGCCGTCCACCATGAGCATGCTGGGCACGATTTCGATGTAATACCAGGAGAGCACGCCGGCGATGGCCTTGACGAAGTGGGTTTTGCCCGTGCCCGGCGGGCCGAAGAAGATGATGGTCTTGGGCGGAATCACGCCGTGCTTTTCGGCCAGCAGCGGCTGGGTGAGCGGCAGGATGATGCGCCGCTGCACCAATTGCTTGGGCGGCTGGGAGTCGGAGATGGTGTCCCAGATGTGGCGGCCGATGGTCTGGGCGCCCAGGCTGCTGAGCAGGTCCTTGCGTTTGTAGGCCAGGTATTCGTCGAGGGCCTGCTCCATGTTGTCCACGAAATCCACGCAGGCCATGCGCAGCCCCACGTCGCGGGCAAGCTTTTCCGAGAGCAGCCATTTGTGCTTGAGAATTTTGGGCCACAAGTCCACGGCGATCGGCGGGTCGAACTTGACGCCGCTGATCTCGAAGATTTTGCTGACGCATACTTCGGGCGACGGCACTTCTACAAAATTGTCTTCCACCATCCTGGACCTCCCTGGTAAAGCTGGGTGTTTGGGAACAAACGTGCCCATAATAGGGATAGTTGGCGGCCATGGCAAACCGTGCACCTTTCACCCGCCCCGCCATCCCCCCTTGCGCCCGGGGCAAAAGCTGTTAGAATCCATGGCATTGAAGCGCTTGAAAGGACGAAACGATGACGACCGATCCGGAAAAGTTCGACCTATGCATCCTGGGGGCCGGTCCGGGCGGATATGCCGGTGCCATCCGGGCCATCGATGCCGGCCGCAAGGTGTGCCTGGTGGAGGGGGACGAAATCGGCGGCACGGGGGTCAAGTGGGGCGCGCTGGCCTCCAAGACCATGTGGGAACTGGCCAAGGACTACACCATCGCCTCCAAGACCGACCGCGGGTACCATTGCCGCGACCTGAAGGTGGATTACCAGGCGGTGCGCGATACGGTGGTCACGGCGGTCAAGGAGAAGCAGTACCAGATGCTGTCGCAGTTGGAGACCTTTGCCCACGGCCGTTGGCAGGGGCCCGGCGCGGTCGTCTACCTGCGCGGCTGGGGCTCTTTCCGGGACGCCCACCACGTGGAAGTGGCGCTGGCCGGCGGGGGCCAGCGGGTGGTGGCGGCCGATCACTTCCTGATCTGCACCGGTTCCAAGCCGCGGCCCTTCCCCCACATCGCCGTGGACCAGACCCGCATCTTCGATTCGGACGGCATCCTGCGGCTGCAACGCTTTCCCCGGCGCCTGATGATCATCGGCGCCGGCGTCACCGGTTGCGAATACGCCACGATCTTCGCCAACTTCGGTCAGACCCAGGTGTTCCTGGCCGACCACCAGGAGCGGGTCATCCCCTACGAAGACGAAGATGTCAGCGAATACGTGAGCCACAACCTGGAGATGCGGGGGGTGAAGATCTTCCACTCCACCCAGTTGCGCGAGATCCTGCAAAAACCCGATCACCTGGAAGTGGTGCTGGACTTTGCCGACGGCCACGCCACGGTGGTGGAGGTGGACGCCGTACTGGTCTCCATCGGCCGGGACCCCAACATCCGGCACCTGAACCTGGCGGCGGCCGGCATCTTCCCGGACAAGGCCGGCTACCTGGATTGCGATTCCGATGGCCGCGTGCGCGAGCACATCTACGCCGCCGGCGATGTCACCCATCGCCCGGCCCTGGTGAACATGGCGGTGATGGAGAGCCGCCACGCGGTCAAGCACATGTTCCGCCTGCCCACCCAGGCCCTGACCTTTCCCAACATGTCCACGGTGATGTTCTTCTACCCGGCCGTGGCCGCCGTGGGCCTGCACGAAAAGGAGTGCCGGCGGCGCCAGATTCCCTATCGCGTGGCCACCTACAGCAATGCGCTGCTGCCCCGAGCCATCGCCATGCGCGCCTCCAGCGGGTTCGTCAAAATCATCGTGCGCGACGACGAGTCCCAACGGATTCTGGGCATGCGCGCCGCCGGCCCCCAGGTCTCGAGCACGATCATGTCCATCGCCCTGCTCATCGACCAGGAGAAGAACGCCCTCAACGTGCTCGAAGCCATGTTCCCCCACCCCACCATGTCCGAAAGCATTCAGGAGTGCTTGCGCCTGCTGCTCAACAAGTCGATCTATAAGCCCGAAGCCTTTCCGGACCTGCTGAGCATCCGGCGCTGGAGCCCGGACGAGGGGTTTGTGGCGTGATGCGGGTTCTGTAGAGACGCAAGATTTTGCGTCTCTACTCGAGGGTCTCCAGGGCCGGCGTCGATACTTCCCTCTGCGGATTGCCCGCGCCGGGCGGGGTTTCGATGGGGGCGAACAGTTCGGCTTCGGCTGGCGGGGTTTCGATGGGACCGAAGAGTTCGGTTCCGGTCCGCGGGGCCGGCGCGCCCTTTTTCCTCGCGACCGGGGCAGGCGGGACCGCTTTGGGCATCGCTTGGTGCGTGGTTACAATCTCGTCCGGAATCCGAATGGTGTCACCGATCTGGATCCGCTTGGGATCGATATCGGGATTGGCCTGGGCCAGGCGCACCCAGTTGTGGCTGCTTCCGGTGTACCAGCGGGCAATAGCGGCGAAGGTCTCGCCCGTCCCCTGGACCGTGTGGAGGAAGTATTTCGATTCCAGCGGCACCTGCGCGGCAACCAGCGGTGGGGAGGCGTTTTCGCGCGCCGATTTGGCGGCGGCAGACGGCACCGAAGACTGATGGGGGCTGGCGCTTGTCGTTGAAAAAATATGCCCGGTACAGGCCGACGCCCCCAAAAGAATCAAAGCCAGCAGGCAGGCGTGGCTTCCAAATTTAAGCTGTGGGTTCATCGCTCCTCCCGGCCGACGGCCTTGAGCTGTTTCAAATAGGCCTGGGCTTTTTGATTTTCCGGCCGGATGGCCACGGCCGCTTCCAGCGCCGCCAGGCTTTCTTGATGCTTGCCGATCTTATGCCGCACCACGGCCAGGTTAAAGAGCGCTTTGTCCAGGTAGTCGGGCTTCAAGTCCACGACCCGCATCAGCATCTCCTCGGCGGATGTGTACTTGCCGGTACTCGCGTAGATGTACCCCAGGTTGAAGGGGGCCTCGGCCGACCGGGGATCCAACTGAGCGGCTTTTTGGTAGTGCTCGAGGGCCTGGGCGTAATCCTTGGCGCGCATAGACATGTTACCCAGCTGGAGATGGGCGTTGGCGTTGTCCGGATCGACGGCGACGGCCTTGCGCAGCAACGCCTGGGCCTCGGCCGGCGATGTTTTCATCAGGTCACCGGCCCGTCCGACCAGGGCCCGGGCATAGAGCTTTCCGGTCTCGGCACTGCGTGCGGCCGTGGGACCACTGCCGGCTTCGAGCAGCGCCACGGCCGCTTTGTAATCCTGCTGGTCGAGCAAGGCGGCGGCCTTTTGCGGCGCGGACGGGGCGGTCGCGGCGGTCGGCGCCGCCTTCACCGTGGCAGGTGTGGAAGACGCCGCTGGGGCAACCTCCGCCGGGCCGGCGCGCGGAGCCGCATCGGTGTCCGCCGGTCGTGGTTGCGCGGGTACCGAATAATTCGCCAGGGTGTATGCCTCTTTGGGCGCCGCTACGTTTGGGCCTTGCGCTTCGGTCGTCTCGGCCGTATCCGGTCCGGAGCGCACAAGGGCCATCCCCCCGAGCAAGAGCACGGCGGCCACGGCCGTGGCGGCGATCATCCGCGCGGATTTACGGTGCTTGGCGATGGCCCCAGGCAGAGAGCTCCTTGCGACGCGCGCCGCCGAGCGCAGCTTTTCGATCAGGTGGGTGGTCGCGGGTCGTTCATGCGTAAGGGCGGGGGCGTCTCCATTTTCTTCAACCGTTTCCGGCAAGCCCCGTGGGGCCGTTCGTGGTCCCCGCCGGCCCGCAAAGGCAACCGCTGGAATCTTTGCAATGGACGCGGTTATGGGATCGACACGGCTGATCTCCCGGGCGCACTCGTGGATAATCGCGGCGCCGATCGTCTTATTCTCCTTTACATAGCCGGTCAACAGCGCACGGTCGCACAGCTTGTTGATCACCCGGGGATAGCCCCGCGACAGCGCATGAATCGCTTCCAACGCCTGGGGTGTGAACAGCCGCGCCTCGGTGCCGGCCACCTTCAGCCGGTGGATGATATATTTTTCCGTATCGGCTTCCGCCAGCGGTCGCAGATGATAGAAAAGCGTAATTCGCTGTCTCAGGGCTCGGCAATCGGGAGAGCGCAGCTTGTGCAGCAACTCGGTCTGTCCGACGAAAAAGATATTGATCAGTTTGCGTCCGTCCTGCTCTATGTTGGAGAGCAGGCGGATCTCCTCCAACAGCTCCGTGGAGAGCCGGTGGGCCTCGTCGATGACCAGCAGGACGCTTTTGGCCTGGGCATGCGAGCGTTGCAGAAAGTCTTTAAAAAAGTGCAGGCAATCGGCTTTGCTGGCGATTGCGGCCGTGGGATCGTAGATCCTGGCGATATAGGCGAGAAACTCATCGACCGCCAGCGTGGGATGGTTGAGGCTGGCCACGATCACCCGTTCATCCAAAGCGGTCAGCAGGGCATTGACCAGCGTGGTCTTGCCCGTGCCCACGGCGCCGACCAACACCACATAGCCATTGCCTTCGGCAAGGCCGTATCTGAAGTTGGCCAGCGCCTCTTTGTGATCGTCGCCCAGCCACAGAAAGCGCGGATCGGCGCTGATTTGAAACGGCTTGGCCGACAAGCGGTAATACGAAAGGTACATATCCGATCCATCCTTTTATCCTTATATGGTCCTTGGGGCGTAATGGGCTGTTGAACGACCGTCGGCACACCATTCCGTGAACGGTGCATCGCGCGAAAGCCCTTGCAATGAGTCAAAAATGGTAACATTGCACCGGCGATTACCCGTGTGAGTGGCGCGATAGGCGAATCAAGCCATCAGTATACCCCGGCAGAGGAGGGATCATCCAAATCGAGAAGTCGAAAGCGAGCTGTCATCAGCGCAAGAGAAGAGGGTTCACAGCGCATCGGAAACTGAGCATGTGAAACACATATGCTCATGCGTGGACAACCTGTCAATACCGTTCGTCCATGAGGGGGGTTGAGAAACTAAACACCTGATAATTGAGAAACGGAGGTTTACGGTGGTTTCCAAAAGGGTGACGAGGGGGATTTTTTGGGGCCGATTTCAAACATGGTTTGATGTCTATTTTTGAGGTCAGTTTTGATGGTGGATCATTCCTTGAACCATCCACCGGTGATCATTATTAAGGTAGAATACGACGCGACGCTTTGATTGATATAAAGTTTTCTATTTATCTCATCATCCGGATCTCTTCTAAAGGCGTAATCGAGTTTATTTGTAAGCTCGATGGCGAACGGTTTTATGTCATCGGTGGTTTTTATTCCAGCAGCAATTGATGGTTTTAGCATACCTTTTTTTAAGGCGAGATAAAAAATATCGCCACAGGTGGCCAACTTGTTGGCGTAAGGGGCTTCCTGCCAATCAAGAGCACCAGCACTGTGAAGGGTTCCTCCGGTATACCACTTCTCGCCGGCCATACAATCCGAATACAATAGGGCAAAAAATAGAAAAACAGCCATTATGGGCACATGCAGCTTTTTCATATCGACACCTCTTTTAATAAGAAATGACAATAACAGAAGTTAATCCAGATACATTTCACCTTGCCGGCAACGCAGACCTTTATTTGATCGCATGGCATCGGATCGCCTGGTGCGCATGGTCTTAATGGTGGCCGTCGGAGGCTTTCCTGCGATCCTGGCCGGTTCGACGGTCTTGAGCACCCAGCGAGTTGGAGTCGGTATCAACTCTCCTGTCTGTATGGCGCCGATCCCCATACTGCGGCGATCTCTCGGCCGCATACCTCACCTGATCAACTGTGGCCTTGATGTAGGTCTCGATCCGCTTGAAAGTTTCATCATCGAGGCTTTCGAGTTCCTTTAACTGGCGGTTGATCTCATATGCCCGCGGCTTGTCCTTAAAGCCCTTCACCAGTTCCATGTGTCGTAGCTCCACCACGTTGGAGGCCTGCGGTATTTCCTGGGGAGCTGGCGCAGGGGCGTCCTTTATATAAGGTGTTCCATTGCCGGTCAAAAACCAATCAGCAGAAAATCCATTTGCGGTTATTTTGGTAATAACCGTAACTGGGGCCTCTCTCTCACCCCTTTCATAATGCTGATAAGTGCTTAACGCCATTCCAAGCCGCTTAGACATATCCTTTTGAGATAATCCAAGAACGGAACGCATATATTTAAAGCGCTCCCCTAGTTCTTTTTGGGTTATTTCGCTTGACATACAATCCATTCGCGGTTATCAGGTGTCCATATGAGTTCAAAAACTTTAATTCACAGTTTGGAGTTTAAAAAAATGCATCCAGCAGAAATCAACTGCGCCATTGAAATGGCAGGAAGCAGCCAATCCAAGATTGCCAGGAAACGTCGTGTTTCGCCTTCGATGGTCAACAAGGTGATCCATGGGCTCGCAGTCTCTCGTCACATCCATAAAGAGATCGCAAAAACGATCGGTAAAGACCTGTCTGAAATATGGCCGGACTACTACACCAAAAAAGCAGTTAATCAGTAGGTATTAATACGCATGTCATTCGGCCTTTTCATTTTTGAGGCGCTTTCCGCATCCGGAGCAAAAGAGCGCCGATTTATCGCGCAGCGGACGGTCGCAGTGCGGGCATTTCCACAGGAGGTCATTGCCGCACGTTGGGCAAAACTGATCGACACCTTGTTCGTAAGCATTCGACTTCGAGAACTGACATTCGGGTGACGCACAAATCATGACGTACCGCATATCGAACCTCCCAATGTTTTTAATCAAATCAAGTTTGATGGTCAAGTTTTATCCCAACGGAGATGGAGGTGGCAATGTCTAAGGGTTCAAAAAGTTTAGACCCCAACCAGATGATTTTCGAGTTCGATTTCGATGCCGAGGTGGATAGATACATCGAGGCGCGCCAACAGATCGCCGAGGCCATCGAGGCCGGCCCGAGCCGACCGTCGGCGAAAAGTGGCGAGAACGAGTTTGAGGTGTGCATCGAGATCGCGGCGGCGGCCAAGCGGTGCATCCGCGAATGGGGCGGATCTCGCGAGCAGTTGGTGGACGAGATCAATATCTTTTTCGGGCGGTCGGCAGAAGGGACGCAGACCGATCCGCCGACCTGTCGTAACCCGCTGACGATCCACATGCTCAACAACTACCTTTCTAAACCGATCGACTATCCGCTGCCGGCCTACCTGCTGGTGGCGATCCAGCACGTGACCGGCTTGATGTATCCCTCGCGGGCCATCGTTTCCTATGAGGGCGCCCAGGTGGCGACCGGCACTGAGCTGCGCCAGATGACCCTGGGCAAGTTGGAAGAAACCCTTTTTGAGATGCGGCGCCTGAAGCGCGAGCTGGGGCGGCGTTAATTGGAGGTGGGCGTGAAGATTTTAAGCAGTGTGTGGACCGTGGTGATGGCGTTCTTCGCGGGGAGTTTGTTTGGTTATTTGTGGATGGCGCATGCTTACGGGCTGCTGCCGTAGAGGGAGGGGAAGATGTCTTACTCGGCTTTTTGGATCAGGATGGCTTGTGGGATGGTTTTTTGGGTGGCTATGGCCGTTTGCGGCAGCATTTACGGATGCGCGGGTTGGAGCGCCCAGGAGAAGGCCGGGCAGGCGGTTTATACGGCGCTGCATCTGGCGGATTGGGCGCAGACCCGCCAGATCGCCGCGGAGCCTGAAAAATACCACGAAAACAACCCCTATCTTGGAGAGCACCCGAGCACCGGAAAAGTAGACCTTTATATGGGGGCGACGCTGGCGGCACATTGTGTGGTCAGCGATTTACTTCCGCATAAATGGACGGTGCCGTTGATTCATAAGAAGATAAACCCGCGCGCGCTCTGGCAGTATTTGACCATCGGCATCGAGGCCGGGTGCGTGGCGAGCAACTATTCATTGGGATTAAGAGGAGAGTTCTAAAAATGACGACCTATACCCGTATTGCAGCAGTAGAAAAAACGATCCAGGTGCTGCGGTTTCTGGCGGATCAGCGAGAGCCGGTATCCGGGCGCGCGGTGGCTATGGCGCTGGATTTGCCGGTGGGTACCACCATGTGTCACCTCGTGACGCTGGAAGATCAGCGCATGGTCCGCAAGATCGGCGAGCACTGGGAGCTTGGTGACGGCATGGCGATTTTCTGGGCGAGGAGAAAAGCCCAGTTGGAGGGCAGTATTGCCCGCATGAAAAACACTCTGACGGACATAGGAGTAGAAAACAATGGGTAGAAGGAGCGTGTTTCAGAAGACGGTGGCGGACCCGGATACCACGGCGGCGTTGGCGGTGGTGGAGATGGAGCAGCGTCAGGATGAGTTCAAGCTGACCGAGCAACAGGCGCGCGAGCGGGCGATCGCCCAGTGTCATGAGGTGATTGGGCGGATTCAGGGCCTCGAAATGGTGTCAAAATTTGCTGACGTCAGCAATTTGATGTGGCTGAAGGGGGTTAAGGAACAAAAAATCTACAGAGACCTGCCCAACATCGGAACGTGGGATAAGTTCTGCGATTATATTGGCATTTCTCGTCAAAAGGTTGATGAGGACCTGCTGAATCTGAGGGCTTTTGGCGAGGATTTTCTGACGACCGTCAGCAAATTGCGGGTTGGCTACCGCGAACTGCGCAAACTGCGCCAACTGGCCCATGAGGGCGACGTGGTGGTGGATGCCGAGTGCATCACCATCGGAGACGAGACCATTCCCATCACCGAGGAAAACGCCGAGGATATTCAGGCGGCGATCCAGGGCTTGATGGAAAACAAGGCTGCGGAGATCGAAGAGCAGCAGGCATCGATCCGCGCCAAGGATAAGGTGCTCAAGGACAAAGAGAAGGTGATCAACCGGCAGGCCAAGGAGCTGGCCAAGCTGGAGGGGCGCGCCGAGGCCAAGGGGTTGACGGCCGAAGAGGATGCGATCCTCCAGGATCTGGACAACTCGCGCACGATATTTGACGGGTATTTGATGAAGTATGACCCGGACAAAAACCCGCTGCCGGAGGGAGCCACGGTGCGCATGCGGGCCAAGTACATGCACACGCTGGATTACTTCAAGCGGGTGATCATCGCGGCGTTTGACACGGCGGCGGATCTGTACGGTACGCCGGAGATGGATGACGACTGGCTGCCGCCTCATTTGCGGGGCAAGGGCGACGATAACAGCGCGGAGGAATAATCCATGGAATGGGCGCAGGAGATGGCGGCCCGCCTGGGTCGCGCGGTGAACGGCGAAAAGGATAGGATCATCGCCGAGTATCAGCACCTGACGGGCAAGAGCGCGGCGACGCTCTACCGAATTGCAAAGGAGCATGGTTTTGCCAGTGGCCGGCGGCGGCGGTGCGATGCCGGGACATGTACGTTGACGGACGACCAGTTGCGGTTTTGCTCGACGTTGATCCAGACGACGGCAAGGGAGGTCAAGGGCTCTATTTTGCCGGTGTCCGAGGCGTTGGAGATTGCCGTGGACAACGGCGTGATCACGCCGGGGCAGATATCCGAGGAGCGTTTGACGGCCCTGCTGCGGGAACGGGAGATGAACGGGGCGGCCCTGGATGCGCCGACGCCGTGCATCCGCATGGCCAGCCTGCATCCCAACCATGTGCACGTGTTCGATGCCTCGATCTGCATCCAGTATTATCTGAAGAACGGTCGCGGCCTCGGGTTCATGGACGAGCGCGACTTTCGGGAGAAGAAGCCGGAGAATTTCGCGAAGGTCAAGGAGCGCCTTTTCCGGCTCATTCTCGCCGATCATTTTTCACATTACCTGTTTGTCAAATACTATCAGACATCGGGCGAGAACGCGCTGATGACGTTCGATTTTTTGACGTCGGCCTGGCGCGGCGGGTTGCATGAGAAGGCGCCTTTTTACGGGGTGCCCCTTTTTCTGCTGATGGACGCCGGCAGCGCGAACATCGCCAAGGCGATCCTGGCTCTCATCGAGCGATTGGATATCGAGATACCGAAAAACATGCCGCACAATCCGCGGCGTCAGGGGTCGGCCGAGTGCGCCCAGGAGATCGTGGAGACCCATTTCGAGGCCCGTCTGCGGCTGGAGCCGGCGACCACAGTGGAGGAGTTGAACGCCTGGGTCAATGACTGGCTGGTGCGCTGGAACGGGACGAAGAAACACCGGCGGCACGGCATGACGCGCACGGCCTGCTGGCTCACGATCAAACAGGAGCAGCTCCGGGAGCTGCCGAGCGATGAGATCCTGCGTGATTTGTACGCCGAGCCGGAGGTCACGCGCATGGTGAATCCGGACTACACGATCAGCTTCCGCAACGAGATCTACCGGCTGAAGCATGTCGAGGGGATCGGGCCGCGCAAGCAGGTGCGGGTGATCCTGCGGCCGTACAACTGGCCGGAGGTGGGCGTGGTGTTCAACGATGTGGAGTACCTGGTGGCGCCGGTGGGCCGAATGGCGGGCGGGTTTGCGGCCAACGCGGCGATCATCGGGCAGGAGTACAAGGCGCAGCCCGAAACGGCGGCCCAGAAAGCCCGCAAGGTAAACGATAATCTGGCGTTCGGCGACGAGAAGAAAAGGGGCGACCTGCCGTTTGGCGGCACGTTGCAGGTGTTCGGCCACCAGGCGGACAAATCGGCCGTGGTCCCGATGCCCCGGCGCGGAACGCCGATGGAGGTCAACCGGGATCTGGCGGTCAAGGAGATCCCCATCATCGAACTGTTCAAACGGTTGCGGGCGGCGGGAGTCACGATTACCACGGATCTGAACGCCCGCCTGCGGACAGAAATCGGGGAGAGTTTGCCGGTCGGCCGTGCCGACGAGATCGTCAGGGCAATGGCGGACGGGAACGACTGGCACGAACACGGACTGGTTCAGGCAGCTATTTAACGCATTACTTCACGGAAAAGGAGGATGGATGTGGTTAGCAAAGCGAAGGCATACCAGGCGCAGTTCAACCCCATTGTGCTCAAAGAGCTGGCGACGGCGTGCGACATCAGTCAATCGCGACTGGCGGAACAGGTCGGCGCCATTTTGAAGCAATCGATTTCGCGGCCGACGGTAAATTTAGCCATCAACCGCGGATACATCCCGCTCACCATGGCCGGCTTTAAAGAAGCGGTCGAGGCGGTGATCTCCATCGACAGCCGGGCGCAGCACTGGCTCATGGAGCGAAACTTAGCTACGGCCGACATCTGGCAAACGCTCGGGCGCGATATGCGCTGCGCGATGCCTAATGGCCATGGGAGACGCAGACACAAGCCGAATCCGGCATTGGTTCCTGGAAATCCTGAACAGATAACAGTCAATTGGGAGGTGGAAATGATCAGTCAAGAGGCTCTGCGGCACTTCAAGCTCTTTCGCAATCCGTTCATCGACGACATTCAAAAAGACACCGACATCTACATGAGCGACGAGCACCGTTACATCGAGGCGGCCATGCTGGATGCATCCCGGCACGGTGGCTTTCTTGCGGTGATCGGCGAGGTCGGCAGCGGTAAATCCGTGATGCGCCGCAAGGTGGTGGAGCAGCTCAAGCGCGAGGGAGACACGCTGGTGATCTACCCGCAGATGATCGACAAAACGCGCCTGACGGCGGCCTCGATCTGCGATGCCATCATCCAGGACATCAGCAGCGAAAAATGCCGCGCCAAGCTGGAAGACAAGACGCGCCAGGTGCAGCGCCTGCTGATGGACCGCAGCAAGTCCGGGTATAGGCATGTGCTGATCATCGAGGAGGCCCACGACCTGAAGATCCAGACCATGAAGTACTTGAAGCGTTTCTACGAACTGGAAGACGGCTACCGTAAGCTTTTGGGCATCATCCTGATCGGCCAGAGCGAGCTGAAGCACATGTTCAATGAGGGCCAGAACGTGGACATGCGCGAGGTGATCCGCCGCGTGCAGGTCGCCGAGATCAAAGGGCTCAACGGCAACCTGAAGGATTATTTGACGGTGAAGTTCAAGCGAGTGGGCAAAACGACCGGCGAACTTTTCGCACCCGAGGCTTACGACGCCTTTTCACAGCGGCTATCATCCACTACCCGCGACGGCAAAGGCAAGATCAGCCACGCCTATCCACTGCTGGTGAACAACTACGTGGCGCGGGCCATGAACATGGCGTGCGAAATGGGCGAACCGATGATCACCGCCGACGTGGTCATGGCGCTATAGGAGGGACGATGCAGCCACTGACGTTGACGAAGCATTTTACCCAGCGGTGGATGGAGCGGGTCGGCAACTGGCCCACGGCCGAAGCGGTGCGGGCCTTTCTGGATCAGTCGGTGATGGTGCAGCGCTGCGAAGATATGGTGCGCCAGGATGGCCAGCGCTACCGGGTGCTGGCGATCTTTTGGCACCCGGAGCTGGATCTGATCATGAAGGTGGACACCCTGGAAAATTATGCGGTGACGGTAATTTCCAGAAACAGCTCCAGCAAGCGCTGCCTGGAGATCCAGGATGTCGAGAAAGAAGTACCCGTAGCCAAGCATGCGGCGCCCGCCGGCATCGCCGCCCGGATCGCACGGGTCCGTGAGATCTTCGGCGCACGCGCGGCAGGCAGAAGGAGGCAGGCATGTCAGGTATCATGATGGCAATCATTATCACGGCGTTTGTGTCCGGAACCATTGGGACGGTGGTGGGCTGCGTGCTGGCCAGCTCGCGCTGCAACGACTGCCGGGAGTTGGTCGAACACATCCAGATAAAGGAGAATTAGCATGCCACTATACGTGAATTCAGAAGATCAGAAGACGGTCAACGAGATCCGCATCACCCTGGCGCAGGTGCTGATCGACCTGGGCGGCATCCGCGTCAGCGACGAGTACAGCCACCGGACGCGCTCGGCCATGATCGGCGAGATGCGCAAGGTCAACCAGATGATGGACAGCATCGGGATGCAACATTCGTTTTCCAAGCGCGACCCGCTCGACCCTTCCCGGCGGTCCGCCAATGGCTGACACCGACAACATCCGCGAGTGGGTGGGGATGATGGATAAGGCGGCCGACGAACTGAGCCGCGGTCAGAGCATCCAGGCGGCCCGCCACCTGCTCATGGTGTGCGCGTGCGTGGAGGCGGCTGTCACCGGGTTCATGGTCAAAAAAACGATAGAGGAGAGCATTAATGCAAGAGCAATCGGATAACTACTGGAAAGACCCCCGCGGGCGGCTGGTGCCGATCTCCATGATTTCGGAGATCGACCAGCAGCGCGATCAGTTGGTGCGGGAATTGGCCACCGCGGCCAAGAATTTGCGCGAATCAATGCAGGCCTTCAAAATTCAGGCGATGGGCGATGTGCAGGCGTTCTGCGATCTGTCGGCCGAGAAGTACAAGGTGGCCTATGGCGGGCAGAAGGGCAACGTGCAGTTGGTCAGCTTCGACGGCGCCATCAAGGTGCAGATCGCGATCAGCGAGCACTTGTCTTTTGACGAGCGCCTCCAGGCGGCCAAGCGGCTGATCGACGAGTGCTTGACCGATTGGACCGGAGAGAGTCGCGACGAGATAAAGACTATCGTGTTGGATGCCTTCCAGGTGGACAAGGAGGGGCGCATCAATACCGGGCGCATCCTGGGCCTGCGCCGGCTCAATATCTCCGACGACCGCTGGCTGCGGGCGATGCAGGCCATCGCCGACAGCATGCAGGTGATCGGCAGCAAGACCTATTTGCGGATCTACGAGCGGGACATGCTCGGCAAGTATCAGCCGATCGCTTTGGATCTGGCGGCGTTGTAGGAGGTTCCCATGGGTATCCCCAGTCTAAAGAAAAAGATCGAATTGAACTACCGACGCGGCACCACTGCATTCCATTGCAGTGTGTGCGACAACTACCGCGCCAACGGATGGGCCCCAGGTTGCACGGTCATGGAATTGAAGCCCGGGCGGGCCTACAAGATCGGCCCCAACAACCGTTGCGACGCCTTCGATAACACGCAGCGGCTCAAAGCCCTCGGCGTAAAATAATTTGCGAAATCCCGCCTCGGCGGGATCGTCGCCCGGCGGCGCGGGCGGCCTGATGAGCAGCCGACGTAAAGGGAGTGGCAACCATGACCCATTTCGACAGCGAATTGATCGCGGATTTTATCGAGGAGTATTCCGATCTTTTCGAGGCGCACCTCGAAAGGCGCGGGATCGACTCGGCGGAGGCCGGTGTGATCGCGGACGATGTCCGCAAGGCAGGTGCGGCATGTTGAGCGCAAAGCAGTCCCGAGAATTAGAGGCGCTGGCCTCGATCAGCGATATCAAGAAGGGGCGCGTGTGCCGATGCGGCCAGCTCAAGATGGCGGGCATGGCCACGTGCCTGAAGTGCTGGGGCCTTCTGCCGCGCGACCTGCGGGACCGTCTTTGCCTGCGTCCCGGTGAGGAATACGCGAAGGCGTATAAGGCCGCATGCAAGATCATCGATGCGCTCGAACTGGTCCGGGCTCGCGAAGAGCAGGAAGGAGACCACGCATGTTCCCGTCAACCAAATCACAGCGGCAATTGATCGGCATCGCCTGCGGCCAGCTCGGCATCGACAAGCAGGTAAAGGCCGACATGCTGCGCGAGCGGTATGGCAAGGAGAGCACCTGCGACATCACGCGTTTTCAGGCCGACGAGTTTCTGCGCGAGTTGAGAGGCAAGGGATTCCGGGTGGTGCCCAAGAAGAGCGGCGGCGGCGTAAAACGGCCGCGGCGCCAGGCCATCCCGCGGGAGGCGGGCAAGGTCACGGCCATCGTGTCGCAGAAAGAGCTGGAGAAGATGGCGGCGGTGGCGGCCTTGATTCCGTGGCGGCTGGAAAACGGCCTGGCGCTATGGATGAAAAAGCGCATCGGTGTCGAGAAGATCCGCACGGCCATGGACGCCTACAAGGTGATCGAGGGCCTGAAGAAGATGTTCGAAAACGGCATGAAAAAGCAGCATGGCCCGGAGTGGTGGCTGAAGATGTTTCCGGAAAATCCGGGCATCGAGACCTACATCCGGGAGCACTGCCCGTCAGAATACCGATGGCTGATGGCGACCGTGCGCTACAATAACGACATGATCACTGGGGAGGAGTTTATGGCGCTCACAGGGCAGCAGAGAGGAGTCATCATCAATGGATAACCCGTGCCGGACAGTGGAATTTAGACACATTCCCGGAAGAACAGTATCGCCATGCCTGAACTGCGAAAACCGTCAACCTGGGTATGCCTGCCTGCGCACCTGCAACCTTCCCGGGCGTTACAGTGTGAGCCTGGGAATCATGGGCGGGAGCGTTCCGGCAGAGATGACGCCCCAGGGCCGCAACCTGAGCTTCATGCCGAAACTTGCTCCTGGCTATTCTCCCATTAAAAGTGCCGCGCGGGCGGGGATTATCCAGGAGTCAGTGTGTGATCGTCCAAGGTCGCGCCGGCGCCGCACCCGCCAGATGCGACAGTGCCAATTTTTCGGGTGCCTCGATGCGTGCCATAACACCTATTGCCGGCAGCATTATCGAATCATTTACCAGCGCATTATCTGCCATGATTGGCCCGCCGGGTTTGCCTATGCGCCGATCGGCGGGGGAAGATCGATGTTGGCCGCGCTCAGGCAAAAAGAGAGCGCCGGACTGTTGGCAGAGGTGGAGTGGTACAGGGCGTCGTTGCGCGATCATGCCGCTGGCCTGATGGACATATGCAAATACCGCCGGAAGGAGCAGGCATGCGTTTGACGTGTCCATCATGCGGGGCCGTGCATAGCGCCGAGGCCTGGACCAATGACGGCCAGGCGCGCCAGTGTCTGCTGCTGGTGGCGGAGCTGCCGACCGAGGTCAGCCGCCGGGCGGTGCCCTACATCGCGATGTTCAGGCCATCATCGGGCCGAGGGCTGCAATGGAGCAAGGCGTTGCGTCTGCTGGCGGAACTGCGCCAGTTGGTGATGGATGCACAAATTCAGTGGGACCGTAGGCCGGCCCGGCCGAATTCGGCGCAGGCCTGGGCGCAGGCAATGGAGCAGGTGATCCAGCATCCGCCGCGCAGGTTGCCGTTGACTTCCCACGGATACCTGCACTCCATCGCCTACGATCTGGCCAACGAGGCGGACCGCCGGCAGGAGATCAGGCACAACGAAATGGAGCGCGCCGGGAGACTGCCGGAGCAGACGCGCGAGCATGTGGACACACCCATGGAGGAGCCGCTGATGACACTTGAACAGATGCGGGCGATCCGGGAGGAGCGCATGGGTAAAAACAGAATACCAAATCGGGAGCGATAGGGATTTCGAGCCTTAAAGGAGGGATTTAAATTGAACATACTGGAAGAAGCAAAAAAAGCCGAGGCCAAACTTAGAGATGCAGAGGCTGACCACATCAAAAAACTGAACGAGTTGTTCCCGAATTGCTCTGTATGGAACTGTTATCATGGATCAAAAAACGGATACATTGTCGAGGTTGTGGAGTGCAATAGGCCATACCGGATTTGGGTTAAGAACGTAACGACAGGATGTGTCAAGCAAGTTTACTATGGAGACCTTCGCCATTAATCCTAGTAGGCCGCATAGGGAGAACAGACCATGAGTAAGGAACCACTACTTTTCTGGATTATGGTTGTCCGTGGTCCGTGTAAATGGGGGCTGGTCCGCGCCGCGCCCCCCTGCAACAAGGGCGAAGTGGTTATATCTTTCAATTCATTTCATATAGTTGTTGCGTGGCAAAGATAGGGAGACGATTGGAGGTTTAAAATGGCATACATAGACGAAATCCCAAAAGAGTTTTGGCACGCCGACGAAGAAAAGCCAGAGGCTTGCGACGTTGCGACATTGATCGAAGAGTTGAAGCGCCTCCCAGGAAATCTGTCTGTTTCTAATGGCTTCGGATGCGGGGTTAAAATAGTGGTCTATAACGCTGATGACGACGAAAGATGCTGTGTTGAGATTGCAGATATTGAAGATTAGCAAGGTCCGTAACGACTCTATGAACGAAGCAAACCACCATATCAAAATCGACGATCTGACGGGAGACGCCCGTCAGATCGCCGAGATCATCGGCCTGCCGGCCTTGCTCGCGCTTGCGGAGCAAATGGGCGGAGGCTATATCTATCTGCCACGGCCGGATCATCTGTCGCTGCCGGCGCGGGATCGCGGCATCAATGCCGAGTTCACGGGCCGCAATATCCGCGAATTGGCGAACAAACACAACCTCACCCTGCGGCGCATCCGGCAGATCACTCGCAGAACCGGGCGCTCCTCGACAGTGACCGCCGATGATGAAAGCCTTTACAAGCAGCAGAAAATGTTCTAACCCCAGACTGTTAGCCTGCCGTTTTTAACAATCCGGAAGAGAAATCAAATAGTGAAGTACTTCGATGGCTTTTGCTTCGCCTGATGGGGCATAGTCGCTCTTGTCGAGGTTGCCTGTTGCGCCGGGGGTCATCCCGGAACGGCCTGCCGGGACCCCCGGACGCAACGAACCGCAAGGAGCGATCCAATGAAGCCGACTGCCATCGTACTGCATCACAGTCTTACCAAGGACGGCGCGACTGTCAGTTGGAACGCCATCCGACGGTATCACACCTCCTGGAAGTGCGATGGCATCATCCTGAAGCCGGAACACGTGGCTGGTATCATCAACCAAGGGGCGCCGGTGGAACGGCCATGGACGGATATCGGCTACCATTTCGGCATTGAGCTGGTGGGCGACCGCTACGAGGTGTTGACCGGGCGCATGATGAACGAGCCGGGGGCGCATTGCCCCCAGCGCGGCATGAATAAAAAGGCGCTCGGGATCTGCTTTGTAGGCAACTTTGACGAAACGCCGGTGCCGGTGCCGCAGTTGGCGCTGGGGCTGCGCCTGGTGCGCTCGCTGATGGATGCCTTCGATATCAGCCTGGGCAATATCTACGGCCACCGGGAGCTTTCGCCGTATAAGAGCTGCCCGGGCAAGAAGTTTGATCTGATGCAGTTCCGCACGGATTTGTTGGGATAATTCATAGAGAAAGGATCACCACCATGAAGAAGATATTTTTGATTTCCTGCATCGCGATTTTAGCGCTGTGCGCAGGTGCCCAGGCCGCCCAGGTGACGCTGGCCTGGGACGCCAACATCCCGGCGCCCACGGGGTATCGTCTTTTTCAGCGCGTTGCCGGCGCAGACTATGACTACACGAAGCCCGCCTGGACAGGCGCGCCGACGACCTGCACCGTCACGGTGCCGGACGGCGCGGAGTCGTTTTTTGTGGTGCGGGCCTATGTGACGTCCGGCAGTAAAACCGAGGTGAGTGGCGATTCGAACGAAGTGTCCGCCCTGACCAAACCTGAGGCCCCCAAAAATCTACTGCTCCAGGCCATCGATCAGTTGATCATGGGCCTGCAAACGCTCAAGCAATACGCCGATCAGGCGGTTAAATAGAGGAGGGGGCACATGCGGACGGACAAGTGGTGGATGAGCGCGTTATGGGGGCGGATCGGCGCGGCGGTGGTGCTGATCGGGGGGACTTTTCTGCAAGCCAGCGGCATCGATGTCACCCCGGAGCAAATGGACCACGCCAATACGTTGATCGATAGCCTGATCAGCAACCTCCATATCCTGGTGGCGACGGCGATGGTGATCATCTCCAAGCTGCGCGAGGGAAAAAAGGTGACGACCCCGGCTGCGCCGGCAGCAAGCCAGCAAGGATCGATCGGCGTGCCCATTGTCATGGGCCTGGCGCTGGCCTGTGTGGTGGCCATCTCCATCGGGATGAGCGCCAGCGGTTGCGCGACCCGGCAGGGCGCGGTGCAGCAGATCAGCACCCAGACCAATGACCCGGGCGTGATCGCGCTGGCGAGCTTCGCCGATGCCCAGGACGCCTACATCGCCGCGATCGGCATGTATCAGCCATACCACCGGGTATTGCGCGACAGTAATCCGGCCCTGGCCCGCGAGATCGTCGGCTATTTCCGCTCGGCCGACAAAGTGCTGTCGGACTGGGAGCGCCTGGGCGATCTGCCGCTGGACGATAAGGCGGCTTTCCGTGAATACCTGCGGGAGATCTCCATCCGCACGGCGCAGTTGATCGAAAAGGGGGGCTCCGATGAGTGACCTATCTGAAAACATAGTGCCGGCAACCGTCTTTTTGAACCTGATCGCCGACCTGGTGGAACGAGCGTACGAGCAGACCGGCGTCAAGATTACGCCGGAAAACATCGAAGCCTATATCGCCGAACGCAAGGCCCGCCGGGAGCAGCTCAATGCGGAGATGGGAATCACCCAGGAGTGAGGGTGCCGACGATGCAGAGCGGGCCGGAGAAGAGCAGGATATCTACCTTGCGGCCAGCATCGCGGCCATCCGAAGCAAGGTCGCGGCAGGAGATTCGGCCCATACCTGCCACGATTGCGCCGAGGCGATAGAAGAGGATCGGAGAAAAGCGCAACCGGGGTGCACGCGCTGCGCGGAGTGCGAAACCAGATTGGAGAAAGGTAGTCGATGACACCGGAACAAATCGCTGCACTGACAGCCATGGCGACCCTGCTAAAGACCGTGGGCACTCTGCCTTTCGGTGTGCTGATCACTTTCGTGGTGGTGGGACCATGGGCGGCTATGGTGTTCGCCAGCAACGCCATCGGCAAACGCATGGCCGAGGCCACGGCTGCTACCAGCCAGCAGGTGGCGGCCATCTCACAGCAGAGCAGCGAAGCCATCCGGGACCAGAACGAGTCCATCAAGCACACTTCCATGGAGTTTCACGAGCACGTCAAGGCGTTGTCTAGGGGCCAGGAAAAGCGCTTCGAGGAGACAGCACATAGCCAGGAAAAGAGGTTCGAGGCCGTGGTGCGTATGTACGAGAACAACATAGAGGTGGTGCGCAACTACCATAACCTGGCCAACGATTTGACGGCGATCATCACGCTTTCCACGCGCACCCTGGAGGGACTGGTGGCCAAGATCGACAACAACCAGTTTTGCCCCATCGTTCGAAAGGAGACCGGTAAGTGATGAGCCTGGAACGCGCCGCTATGCGCGGCAGATTGGCCGAGAAGAAGGACCTGGCCGTCAAACTACGATTGCGCATCGAGGGCAACGCCAGCAGCATCCGCAGCGGGCTGAACACGGCCCTGGTGCCGGTGGATGCGTTGGAGGTGCCGATGCTGGCCGGCCAGATGGATGAGCTGGTGATGGCCTGGGCCGAGTTGCAGGCCCTGCTGGCAGATATCGCGCGCCTGGAAAGGGAGCTGGCTTAGATGGCGGAAAAAGGCAGCAAGGCCAAGCTCTACGATGTCGCCATGCGCATGTACGTGGAGGGCAGCAGTCTGACCGACATCGAAGCGGCCCTGGGCGTGAGCCGACAGACGCTGGCCACCTGGAAGGGGGACACACGGCGGCCCGGCGACGAGTACGACGAATGGGATCAGGCGCGGCAGATGAAACGCTCCAACGTGCAGCGGCTGCGCACG
Organism: Desulfobacterales bacterium; assembly: GCA_016218685.1. Classification (GTDB taxonomy): domain Bacteria; phylum Desulfobacterota; class Desulfobacteria; order Desulfobacterales; family Desulfosarcinaceae; genus Desulfatitalea. Next base: position 112,404 of record JACRDD010000007.1, read on the forward strand.
CTGTTCGACCGCGAGCTGACGGCCCTGGAAGAGTCTATGCCAGGCAGCCTGAACAATGTCTCGCTGGACGCCATCACCAAGTTGGGCACGCTGGTACAGCGCTGGGAGCAGATGGCGCAGACGGCGGCGCTCAAGGAAGGGGCGCAGCGCTCGGCGCTGTTCCTGGACTTCGTCAAGGACCTGATCCAGTTCGGCGGGCGGCATGACGCGGATCTGGTGCGTGCGGTCGAAAACAACTTCGACGACATCATTGCCTGGGGTCAGGAGAAATACGGCGTATGACGGCAGCCACGACGATCAAGCAAAAGCGCTGGGACCGGGAGGTGGAGAGCATCCGCCAGATGATCCAGGCCTCGGCGCGGCCGTTCGCCGATGACAAGGCGGCCCAGAAAAAGCGCAAGGCCAGGGGCGAAAAGGATCTGGACTATTTCAACCGGACCTATTTTCCGCACTATTTCTCCAAGCCGTCGAGCGGGCTGCACAAGTACTTTGCGGCGCGCTACCCGGCGATGATCGAGCAGTCGATCGCCACCGGCGAGGGCGACAAGGAGGCCGACGCGGCCCCGCGCGGCAACGCCAAAAGCACCTGGACCACCTTCGGGCTGATCTTGTGGTGCATCGCCTACCGCAAGCGCTTTTACCCCATGATCGTGTCCGAGACCGGCCCGCAGGCGCAGAGCTTTTTATCGTTCATCAAGGTGGAGATCGAGAGCAACGAGCGCTTGGCCCAGGATTTCCCGGAGATGACCGGCGAGGGGCCGGTGTGGCGGGCGGACTGGATCATCACGCGCAACGGCATCAAGGTGCACGCGGCGGGCGCCGGGCAAAAGTTGCGCGGTTTTCGCCACGGCAGCAAGCGGCCCGATCTGGTGGTGGGCGACGATCTTGAAAACGATGAGTCGGTGGAATCGCCCGACCAGCGCAAGAAGCTGGAGGCGTGGTTTTTCAAGGCCCTGATGAAGATCGGCAACAAGGGCACGGTCTACATCGTGATCGGCACCATTCTGCACGCCGAGTCCCTGCTGCAAAAGCTGCTCGAAAAGCCGGGCTGGAAGGGCCAGAAGTTCAAGGCGGTGATGCGCTGGGCGGACAATCGCAACCTGTGGGAGGCCTGGGAAAAGATCTTTGCCGACATTTCGGTGGGCAAGGAGGCGGCGGAAAAAGCGGCCGACGATTATTTCGCGGCGCACCGCGAGGCAATGCTGGCCGGCGTCGAGGTGCTGTGGCCCGAGGAAGAGGATTACTACTACCTCATGAAAATGCGGGTGACGGACGGGCCGGCCTATTTTGACAGCGAAAAGCAGAACGAGCCGCTCAATCCCGAGGACCAGGTGTTTCAGGAAGAGTGGTTCGTGGACTGGGACGAGGCCGAAGTGGATCTATCCGGCTGCGGGCATGCCGGGGCGTGCGATCCGTCGCTGGGTAAAAAGAACAAGCGCAACGACCCGTCGGCCATCCTGGGCGGGCGCATGAAGGATAAGATTTTGTACGTGGATATCGCCGACATCGAAAAGCGCCAGCCGGACCGGATCATGGCCGACATCCTGACCTACCATGCGCGCGATGCGTTCGACAAGTTCCGCATGGAGACGGTGCAGTTCCAGGAGTTTTTCTCGCGCACCCTGGAGACCAAGGCCCACGACGAGAATTTGACCCTGAATATCGACGAGCACACGCCCAACACGGACAAGGATCTGCGCATCATCCGGCTGCAACCGTGGGTCAAGAACGGCTGGATCAGGTTCAAGGCCGAGCACCGGGAGTTAAAACGCCAGTTGCTCTACTACCGGCCCAAGGGGCGCGGAGGGCATGACGACGGCCCGGACTGTTTGGAGATGCTGCTGGGGCTGTGCGAGGAGGGTCTGCACGGCGCGGCCGTGGCGCCACCGCCTAAAGACAGGCAAGCCTCCGACGACTACCACGCCCCGCGCGGCGGGCGCATGTTCGGCCGGCTGATGGCCGCCGTGACCAGGAGGGCTGCATGACACTGCGGGCTGCCATCGTGCAGAAACTGTTCGGGACCGAGATCGAACGCCAGGTTGCTGAGCGCCTGCCAGCGGCGGTGGGGCTGCAACTGGACCAGGTGGGCTGGCGGCGCCTGACGGGAGCGCCCACGCGCGAGCTGCCCATGATGGATCACGGGCGGGCCGTGGAAGTGGCTTACTGGCTGTGGAAGACCAACCCGCTGGCCAATTGGATCGTGGAAGTGGTGGTGGCTTTTGCCTGCGCCAAGGGCTTTCCGGTGACCTGCAAGAACGAGGCGGTCAAGGCGCTGCTGGAAGAGTTCTGGTACGACCCGGTCAACCGCATGGACATGCACTGGGAAAGCTTCATCCGCGAGCTGGGAATCTACGGCGAGCAGCTCTGGCCGATCGCCGTGGCCGAGCAGACCGGACGCGTGCGCCTGGGCTACATCGACCCGGCCTACATCAACGAGGTGTTCGCCGACCCGCACAACGTCAAGATCAAGATCGGCGTGACCGTGGGGGGCAACAACGCCGAGCAGCCGCGGCGCCTGGCAGTGGTGCTGGATGAGGACAACGAGGAGTTTTTGTCCGAGGAGGGCCGGCGGCTGCGTGAGACCTTTACGGACGGGCAGTGCTTTTTCTTTACGATCAACGCTTTGACCAACGAGATGCGCGGCACTTCGGACCTTTTCGGGATCGCCGACCACCTGGACAACTACGAGCAGTTTTTGTTCGATGCCGGGGAAAAGCACGCGCGCTTCAACTCGTTTTTCTATGACATCACGGTCGCCGGTGCCGACGAAAAGAAGCTGGCGACCGAGCGCGCCAACTACGAGCCGCCCAAGAACGGCGGGGCCTTCATCCACAACGAGAAGGTGACCGCGGAGGCGGTGAACCCGGATTTTAAGAGCGACGATACGGCCGCCGGGGCGCGCCTGGCGCGCAACCATATCCTGGGCTCCAAGGGGCTGCCCGAGCACTGGTTCGGCGGCGGCGGGGACGTCAACCGCGCCACGGCTTCGGAGATGGATATCGTGGCGCGCAAGATGATCGCCAGCCGCCAGGAGAAGACCAAGAACATGCTGGAGGTGATGATCGATTACGTCATCGCCCGCGCGGTGGCGGCGCGCTACCTGACCGGCGTGCCCGAAGATGAACTGTACGCTTATGAGGTGCAGACGCCGGAAGTGACCGACAAGGATGTCGCCAAGCTCTCCACGGCCCTGGTGCAGACGGCCAATGCCCTGGTGGCGGCCGAGACGCAAGGCTGGATCGAAAAGGATGAGGCGGCCAAGGCGTTCGCCTTTTTCCTGGCCACCATCGGCTACGAGTATGATCCGAAGGATATGGAGCCGCCGGCGCCGGAGTACGAGGATTATAAGAAGAACGCAACGCCTAAGCCGGGCAAGGAAAAGGTGCAGCCCGGGAAGCAGGAGGCGCCCAATGCATAAGCCCTGCCCGCTTTGCGGCGCCGAGAGCATCAAAGTCATTTACTACGGCCTGCCGCACCGGTTTTGTGAGGACGAGGATTGCAACTGCCTGTTCGGCTTTTGGTCCGACTGGACGCAATGGCTGCCCTTCAACGGGTACTTCTATGTCTACAAGGGCGCCTATCTGCCGGCCTTGTGGGATTGGCTGATGGGCGGCTGGGAGGGGTGCGCATGACCACCGTCACCGCAGAAATCAAACGCATTTTGAAAGCCAAGCAGACCGGGGAACTTTCCGGGCAGGCGGCGCTGCGGGAGATGATGGTGGACGTGCGCAAGCAGATCGTGGGCGAACTTTCGACCCTGGGGGGCGAGAGCTACACGGCGGCCATGCTGCGGGCGAATCTGGCGAGCATCGAGCGCTATCTGTCGGCCTTCGAATCGACGGGCGGGCGGGAGATGTCGGCGCTGCTGGACGCGGCCTGGGAGGCCGGGGCGGACCTGGTGCCGGCAGCCATGCGCCAGGGCGGGCTGTTCGTCTCCTTCGGGCACATTCCAGGGCCGATCCTTTCAACCCTGAAAGACTTTGCGGCCCATCGCATCACGGGGCTGACGGCCGATGCCTTCAACAAGATCCGCGGCGAGCTGACCCTGGGCATCCTGGGGCAAAAGACGCCCCACCAGGTGATCCAGGCCATCGCGGGCAGCCTGGACAAGCCGGGGATTTTCCATTCGCTGACGGCGCGGGCCGAAGTTATTGCCAAGGTGGAGATGGGCCGGGCCTACAGCACGGCCACGGTGGAGGGGCTCAAGGTGGCGTCCGCAAGCGTGCCCGAGATGCAAAAGGAGTGGTGGCATGCCGGGCATCCGAAGATGCCGCGCGTGACCCACGTGCGCCTGAACGGGCAGCGCCGGCCGGTGGACCAGCCGTTCGTGTGGGGCGGGCTGATCATCGATTACCCGCGGGCGCCGACCTCGCCGCCCCAGGAGGTGATTCATTGCGCCTGCGAAGTGGTGCCGTGGCATCCGAGTTGGGAAAAGTCGGGGGCCGGATCGGGCAGGCTGGCGGCGGCCTCAGGCTGAAAAGGGGCCAAAACGCATTAGAGGCGTTTTAAGGGGCCTAAAAGGCAAAAGAGGGTAGGCAAGGACCGGGAGCGATTGACAGCCCCGTTATAAACCACGCTGACACGGCTGGCGACGATTTTAGGGGCCGGCCGGTAGCGAGAAAAAGGAGCACATCATGGCGAGCAAGGAAAACGACAAGAGCACAGAGGCCCAGAACCCGGATTTGAACCCGGCCAAGGGAAAGCCCGACGCGGCCAAATTCGATGCCAAATGGCTGACCGGCAAGACCTACCGGACCACCCAGGCCAAAAAGCAGAAAGACGAGGCCGGCAAGGAGATCACGGTGCGCGTGCCGGTCGAGCGGCCCCTGACCCAGGGCGATCTGCTGGACTGGCAGATCATCGGCGCCCAGGTGGTGCTGGTGACCAAGGACGGCCGCAAGTACCGGATGCCGAAATAAGGGGGAGCTGCAAGCCATGACGATGCCGAGTGTAGAAACGATGCGCGCCGCTGCCAAGATCATGTCGGTGGTGAATGATCCGGCCGATGCGGCCTCCGGGGTAACCGGCTACAAGTGGCGGGTGCAGGTGGTCGAGTACGGCCTGGGTAAAGACGGCCGCATCAATTGGCCCCAGGCGCCGCTGGTGGCGGCCCTGCCCCTTTACGACGGGGCGCGGGTGTTCGCCCTGGCCGAGAGTCAGCACCAGTCCGGACAGAAGCAGTTCGGCAAGAGTGTGCGCGAGATCGTGGGCTGGCTCAAGGACCCGGTGGACACGGGCACCGGCATCGAGGCCGATTTTTATATCCTCAAATCGGCGCAATGGCTGCGCGATGCCCTAGTGGACAGTCACGAGCGGGGCAACCCCACGCTGCTGGGCCTGTCGCATGACGTGACGGCACGGGCGACCACCAAGATGGTGGGCGGCAAAAAGGTCAAGGAGCCGGTGACGATCACCGGCGTGGAGGTGGATGTGGTCTATGCGCCCACCAATAACGGACAATTTCTACGCATGGCCGCGGCAGCGGCCGACCCAAACGAGGAGACGCAGATGAAAGAAAAACTGTTGGCCGCGCTGCAAAAAGCCCGGCCGGACGAATTCGCCAAGATCAATCAGGAGACCGTCACCGAAGATGAGCTGATCGCCCTGCTGGCCGCGGCGGCCGTCAAAGACGCCGGTGCCACGGACAATGCCGAGGCGCTGACGGCGGCGGTGGTCGCGGGCCTGAAAAAGGTCATCGTCATCGGCGGCCAAAGCGACGAGCTGCGCCAGGTGAAGCTGATGGCGGCCAACATGCTGCTGGACCGCGAGCTTTTGGCCAGCAAGCTGCCCGAGGTGGCCCAGGTAAAGCTGCGCAAACGCTTTGCCGACCAGGTGATCACGGCCGAGCAGCTCACGGCGGCGATCAAGGAAGAAAAAGAGATGATCGACGCCCTGACCGGTTCGGGCAATTTGACCGGCGCCGGCGGCGTGCGCGTGGTGCGCGACAGCCAGGAAAAGCTCCAGGCGGCCTGCGACCGGCTGTTTGCCGTGCCGGTTTCCGATGCGCTCAAGGACATCGTTCCCTTTAAATCGCTGCGCGCGGCTTACGTGGAGATCACGGGCGATACCGAGGTGCGCGGCTATGCCGAGCCGGGCCAGTCCCAGCGCCTGGTGGCAGCCTATGGCACGGCGACCTTTGCCTTTGTGCTGGGAAACACGCTCTACCGGCGCATGGTGGCCGATTACAAGGAGATCGGCGACTATGGCGTATCGCGCATCGTGGGACCGAACATCCGCAACGCGCGCGATTTCCGCACCATGGAGTCGGTGCGCATCGGTTACTACGGCGATCTGCCCGATGTTGCCACCGAGCAGGAGGCCTTTCCCGAGCTGGCCGAACTGTCCGACGAAAAGATCGAGTACGCCCTGAACCAGAAGGGCGGGCTGATCACCATCACGCGCAAGATGATCATCAACGACGATATGCGCGCAGTGCAAAAGATCATCAGCCGCCTGCCGCGGGCCGCCCGGCGCACGTTGGCCAAACGCTGCTGGAACAAGTTTATCGCCAACGCCAACTACAAGGGCGACGATGTGGCGGTGTTCCATGCCGATCACGGGAACCTGGGCTCCACGGCCTACGGTATCACCAGCGCCCTGGCGGCCAAAACGGCCATGGCCCAGCAGACCGAGCCGGACAGCGGCGAGCGCCTCATGCTGCGCCCGGTGACGGTGGTCTATCCCAGCGAGCTGTTCGGCATCGTCAAGAACGTCAACGAGTTCCGGCCCCAGGCGGTGACGATCGACAACGGAAACTCCATGTTCGGATTCTTTCAGCCGGCTGGCATGATCGAACTGCCCTTCATGACGGACGCCACGGACTGGATGATGTTTGCCGACCCGAACGAGTGCGAGATCCTGGAACTGGCCTTCCTCAACGGCCAGCAGGAGCCGGAGATGTTCGTGGCCGATCAGCCGGCAGTGGGCCAGATGTTCACCAACGACCGCATCCAGTACAAGATGCGCCACGAGTACGAGTGTGAAATCGCCGACTTCCGCGGGGCTTACAAGGCGGTGGTGGTGGGGTAGTTCGATAGAACGCAAAGGGGCCTGACCCATACGCGATAGAGGGGCCCGGTGCGCAACGGCCGGCCCCGCTTTCAAAACCAAAATTGACGGAGAAACGAGCAATGAGAACGAAACGCTTATCGATCATCCTGATCCTGATGGTTTTCCTTCTGTCCCTGGCGGCTCCCGGCGCCTGGGCCTATAGCACCAAATACAAGCTGATGGGCTTTTCCGGCACGGCCGGCGAAGTGCTGACGACCGGCACCGTGGTGTGCATCGCCGATGCAGACGGCCTGATCTACAAGGCCGACGCCAACGACGCCACGCGTCAGCCGGCGGTGGGCGTGGTGGGTTTGCAGGCGCGGGCCATCGGCGACAAGGTGGAGGTCATCACCCACGGCATTTTCCGGGGCTGGACCACACTGAGCGAAGGGGCCAGCGGTTATCTGTCCGAAACGGCGGGCGCGATTACGCAGACGTCGCCGACCTATAGCCAGAAGATCGGAGTTGCGATCAGCACCACGGAGTATCTGATCAACTGCCAGGAGTATATCGACACCTCGGCCCTGACGGCGCTGGGCGTGTTGTCCGGGGCGACGCCGATCATCCTGGAAGGCGCCACGCCGGATGCCTTTGAGTCCACGATCGCGACCGAGGACCCCACGGCGGACAACACCATCACCGTGCCGAATTATTCGGGCGCGGTGCCGCTGGTGATCGCCCAGGGCTACACCCAGACCAGCAATGGAGATGCCAGCGCCCTGGATGTCACCGGATCGTCCATCACTCTGGCCGACGGCTGGTTCGCTGAAGGCAAAACGCTCAAGTACACCCTGGGCGGCACGGTGACGGGGGCCAACGGCGCGGTCAGCGTGATCCTGTACCTGGAAGACGGCGCGGTGATGACGCTGACCAGTGCGGACGGCGCGGCCGGCGACTGGACGGCGGAATTTACGGTGGTGGCGGTGTCGGCCACGGCCCAGCGCATTATCGGTGTGCTGCGGGCCGAGGGCGGTGCCGAAGTGATCACCGATTATGCCACGGACAACACGGCCATCGGCGCTGCCGGCACCATTCCGGTAAAGGCCCAGATCAACCTGGCCAATGCTGCTGATGTGATCACCAACGAGTATGTGCGGATCGAGGCCTGGAGCAAGGCGGACTAGCCGGGGCTTTTTAAATGTGATGCCATGAGCGGGGGTGGTCTGAGCGGTACGCCCCCGCCTTTTAAAGCAGGATGCAGACATGTCTCTGATCGAACTGATGCAGGCCAAAGTCAAAGACGAAAGCGGGCGGTTGACGTTCGCCGATGATCTGGCCCCGGCCGTGGAGGCGGCGTTGCTCCAGTACTCGCGCCACAAGCCGCGCGAGCTGGTCAAGGACGTGGCCGGCGACGGCACGCGCGACGTGGCCCTGCCCGGTGAGTGGGTGGAAGAGTTCTCCCAGGTGCGGCGGGTGGAGTACCCGGCGGGCGGCGTGCCCGAAACGCTGCTGTCCGGCTGGCGGATCTACCAGGCCCCGGGCGGTCCGGTGCTGCGCCTGGATGGAGAAGAGCCGGCGGCCGACGAGCTGGTGCGCGTGACGATCACGGTGCCGCGCCTGGAAGAGGAGATCATCCGGGGCGATGTGGACGCGGTGGCGAACCTGGCGGCCTCGATCTGCTGCGACACGCTGGCCAACCTGTTCGCCAGCACCAATGACCCGACGATCAGCGCGGACGTGGTGAACTACCGCAGCAAGGCGGGAGAATACGCCAAGCGGGCGGCAGCGCTGCGAAAGCTCTACATGGACCACATGGGCACGGACGAGGATGGCGGCGCGCCGGCGGCGATGCTGGTGGCCCCTGCCCCGCCGGTGACCGGCCGACTGACGCACTAGGAGCGGCAACGATGGATATCCGGGGACGGCTGCACATTGCCGGCGCGCTGCTGACGGGTAAAGGCCCGGCGATCGTGCGCGAAAACCAGAAGGCGGCCATGCACGAGGCGACGCAGTACGTCTCCCGGCGCGTCAAGGAGCGCACGCCCCAGGGAGTGATGGGCGCCCAGGGCGGCCTTCTGGGAAGCATCCAGCCCGAGGTGCGCGAGACCAAGACCACAGTGATCGGCATCGTGGGCACGGCCAACCCCTACGGCCTGGTGGTGGAAAAGGGGCGCCGGCCGGGCAAGCGCCCGCCTCCGGGTTCTGTGCTGGCCTCGGATATTGCTTCCAAGCAGCTTATCGCCCAGCAGGAAGGCCCGCTGCTGCGCTGGATCGAGGTCAAGCTGGAAAAGTCGCGCGACGAGGCGCTGAAGATCGAGCCGGCCATTCGTTTTTCCATGGCCAAGAAGGGGTTCGAAGGCAAGCACATGTTTGAAAAGACGCTGGATGAAGACTGGCCGGACATTGCCGCGATATTCGACCGGCGCGGGGTTTCGATCAAGAAAGGGCTGGAACGATGAGCGACGCGACATTCAGGGCGGCAATAAAAGCACGGCTGGAGGCCCACGGACCTGGAATGGGGCGGGTGCACGATTACGAGCGCTGGTCGGTGGATCCGGGCAAGTTCCTCTACCTCTTCCAGGACCCGGCGACCAAGAAGATCTTCGGCTGGGAGATCGTGCGCACCAAGGTGCGGGTGCAAAAAGCCACCATGGCCAAAAAGCGCATGCTCCACACCTACGTGGTGCGCGGCTACTACGGCCTGGAAGACGCCGCCCAGACCGAAAAGGCGATCAATGCCCTGGTGGATGCCCTGCTGCTGGATTTTGCGGCCGAGCCGATGGCGGGCGCCGACAACGAAAGCACGCCGACGGCGACGATCGAGACGCGGCTGTTCGGGCACGTGTTGTGCCACGCGGCCGAGATCACGCTGCCGGATCTGGGCGAGATCATCGCGCCGCCGGTCGAGGAAGACGAGACGGATCTGACGGCCGTGGGCCTGGAATATTACCTCAAACCCGGTGACGACGTGCTGGATGCCAGCGACCTGGTAACCGTCGGCACGTAAACGCTTAAAGGAGACAGTCATGAAAGTAGTCGCAGCCAAGGGAACCAAGTGCCCGATGGAAGGCAAGCCCCGGCAGTATATCGACGATCGCGCGGGGGCGGATGTGCCGGAAACCACCTATTACCGCCGCCTGTTGGCCGACGGCTCCCTGGTGCACAAAACCACCGGCGGCGCCAAGGCCGAGGATAAGAAAGGAGCCAAATCCTGATGGATACGATTCAATTCGACCAGATTCCGGCCAGCATCCGCAAGCCGGGCAAGTACTTCGAGTTCAACACGCGCCTTGCAGTGCGCACGCTGCCCAATAATTTGCAGCAGATGCTGATCATCGCCCAGCGCCTGGCGGCGGGCACGGTGGCCGAGCTTACGCCTACGCGCGTCTATTCCGACGCCGAGGCGGCCGCACTGTTCGGCAACGGATCGCAGGCTCACTTGATGGTGAGAGCGGCGATCAAGGCCAACCCTTACCTGCAACTGACGGTGTGCGCCCTGGATGACGCCGGCACGGGCGTGGCTTCAACCGGCGCTATCCTGTTTGCCGGCACGGCCTCGGGCAACGGCAGCGTGAGCGTCTGGATCGGCAACCACCTGGTGGAAGTCGGCGTTTTGAGCGGCGACACGGCGGCCGAGGTCAACACGGCGCTATTGGCCGAGCTGGCCAAACACCCCGACCTGCCGCTTTCCTCGGCGGTCAACGGCGCTGCCGCGGGCCAGACGGATTTTACGGCTAAAAACGCGGGCGTGGTGGCCAATCAGATCGGCATTGCGGTGCAGGTCACGGCTGCGGGCATCACGGCTGCGGTGACGGCCATGAACGCCGGCGCGGTGGACCCGGACATCCAGGACGCCCTGGATGTGGTGTTTGCCGAGCAGTACCACATCATCGCCACGCCCTTTAATGACGCCACATCCATCGGCGCGCTGCGCGATCATCTGGACAGCGTGGCCGGGCCGCTGGAACAGCGCCCCGGGCGGGGAGTGTACGGGTTTGTCGGCGCGCTGGGGTCGGCCACGTCGCTGGCCACCGGCATCAACGGCGGGCGCATCAACGCGCCCTTCCTGCGCGGCACGCGCTCGCCGGCCTACGAGATCGCCGCGGCCTATGCCGCCATCCTGGCGGGCGAAGAGGACCCGGCCCGGCCGCTCAACACGCTGTATCTGGCGGGCATCCATGCGCCGGCCGTGGACCAGCGCCTGAGCCGCACCGAGCAGGAGACCTGCCTTTACAACGGCGTCGCACCGCTGGAGGTGGGCCCGGGCGAAAAGGTGCAGATCGTGCGGGCGGTGACCACCTACGTGCAAGACGCGCAAGCGGTGGCCGACATCAGTTTGCTGGATACGACCACCATCGCCACGCTGGACTATGTGCGCAAGGCGTGCCGCGAGCGCGTGGCGCTGCGCTTTCCGCGTGAAAAGCTCAACAGCCGCACGCCCAAAAAGGTGCGCAGCGAACTGCTGGACGTGCTCAAAAAACTCGAAGATCTGGAGATCGTCGAGGAGGTGGATGCCAACGCCGATGCCCTGATCGTGCAGCGCAGCCTGCAAGACCCCAACCGGCTGGACGCCAAGATTCCGGCCGACGTGGTCAACGGACTGCACGTGTTTGCCGGCCGCATCGATCTTTTACTCTGATTGAAACCGGTTTGATTTTGACCGACGCCTAAAGGGGGGAGCCATGACCGAGTTTGTGAATAAATGCTACCTGGACGTGAACGGCCGGAGCATCGAGGACTTCAAGGCGGTGACCGAGCGCGAGCAAGAGTACTTTCGCCAGGTCAACCTGATGAACAAGACCGGCCATGCGGCGGTTACGACGCGCTACGGCGCGAGCGTGGACTACGTGGTGCCGGAAACCGAGGCCGAGTTCGATTGGACATCGGTCCGGGACGGCCGGCTGACCATCGAGTACATGAACGGCAAGCGCATCACCTACACGGGGGTCTACGTCCTCAAGGTGGGCGAGGGTAAGATCGACGGCGAAAACGAGAAGGTACAGACCATCGAACTGGGCGCCGAAAAGCGGCTGGTGGAGTAAGGGGGAGGCATGTTTGAAGAACGCGGAGAACTGCCCATTGGCATCGTCGGCTGCGGCCACCAGGGAACCAATTACATTTTGCGGGCTTTGCGGGTGCGCGACACCCTTGCGGTGAGAAAATCACCCGACGCCGCGCGGGCCGCAGGCGATGAAGAGCTGATGGGATTGGTGTTGCTGGCATCGCGTCTGGAGATCGAGGGCGTTCCTAAAGAGGCCCTGACACTGGATGCCATGCTTGATCTTTACGACGAGGACCTGGCCGAGATCCTGGAAGCCGATGGGAGACTGAGAGAGCAGATGGCGCGATTTCGAGGAAAAAGCGCGCCGGCAGTTGACCCTGATGCTGCTGAAGATCGGCCTGCCTTGGGAGCTGGCGCACTCGATGGAGCCAGAGAAAGCCCTGCTGTGGATCGAGGACTGGCGGGAGATCAATAGCCCGAAGGGCCGGAACGTGAAGAAAAAGGTTTTGCGGCGAAGGAAGTAGCGCGATGTCCAAGTGGAGCGTTTTAGTTGAGCTGATCGGAAAGAGCGACCGCCTGATGCGCGAACTGGGCACCTCCGAAAAGGGGGTGCGCCGGTTCGGCGCAGCAGTGCGCAGCGAGTTCGACACGCTCAAGCGCGGGGCTTTTTCGCTCAAGGGCCAGTTGGCGGGGCTGGGAATTTCCATGGGTGGCGTGGCGTTCCTGCGGCAAACCGCGGCCATGGACAAGCGCCTTGTCCAGATCGGACAGACGGCCGGCACGGGCAAGACCATGGTGGCCAGCTTGCGGTCGGAACTATACGCCATGGGCAAGCAGAGCGGGCAGGATATCGACAAGCTCACAGACGGCTTCGATAACCTGATCCAGTCCGGCCAGTCCTGGCGGGCCTCGCTGGAATCGATCAAGGCGATCAACAAGGCTTCGACGATAACCGGCGCCGGCGGCGATGTGCTGGCCGCTGGTTTGACGGTCTCCAGTGCGGCTTTTGACATCGACTTGGAAGAAGCAGGAAAAGCCCAGGAGCTTCTGGATAAAATGATCATGGGCGGTCGGCAGGGCAAGGCCGAGTTGGAAAACCTTGCTGCGATCGTTTCTCGCGTTGGGGTCAATGCTGCTTCGGCGGGGTTTGGATTTGACAAGATGCTGGCTTTCATTGAGGCGCTGTCGCTGGTGGAACAATCCCCTGAACGATTGGCAACGCTGGCCGATAGCACCATACGCCTGTTTACCAACTTGCGTTACATGCAAAAGGCCCAGAAGGCCACGCGGGTGAAGTTCTTTGACGCCCAGGGCGAGCGGCGCGACGCGATATCGGTGCTGCGCGACATCAAGAAAGAGTACGACAAGCTGACCACCGAGCAGAAGCGGGCAAAATTCATCCAGAGGGCCTTCGGAGAGATGGACCTGGACACGATCAAGGGGCTTCGCACGCTGCTGGGCGGTTCGAGCCTTTCCAAGGTGGAAGAGTTCGCTGCGAACATCGCGGCGGCTGCCGGCACGATCAACCGCGATTTGCCAGACGCTACCGACAATTTGATTGTACAAGGCGGCCGGTTCAAAACCACGTTGGCCGAGGCGGCGGATGGTTTTGTAAAACCCATGCGAGACACCCTTGCAGAATGGATCAAACGTACGCTGGACAGCAAGGAAAATGGCGGCCTGGGCGTCAGCGGCAAGCAGTTGATTCTGGGTAGTACCGCAGCCGCAATAACGGCCTATTACGGGGGTCGATTGGCTAAATTTGGACTATCGACGCTACTTCCGGGGGCAGGTTCGGTTGCGGCGAGTGTGGTGGCCGGCCAGGCTTTAGAGGAAGTGTCCGGGGTTCAATCGGTTTTTGTGGTCAACTGGCCGAATGGAGGAGGCATAGCGGGAGCCGGCGGCGATGCGGCTGTGTTTGCCACCGAAAACACTCTCAAGAAACTAGTCGCGGTGACATCAGCGGGCGCCGTTGGTTACGGCATCGGAACGCTGTTAAGCAAAGCAGGCGGGTGGATGGCCGATAAAGCCAGCGGCGGGAAGTACGGCGAGGGGTGGATGGGAGAGATGGTTTACGATTTAACCCATACCGACGATGGCCGCTGGAGAGCGCTGGCACTGGCTCAAGACATGTTCGGCAATGAGAAGCAGCCCATCACCATCAACATGCCGGTGACCATCGATCCTTCGACCGGGCGCGTGACGGCCGAGACCGACAGCATGGGCGCGGTGGTGCGCCCGAGTCTTGAGCGGGGAGGATTCTGATGGCCGACGCCTATCTGAACGGGATCGCGCTGGATTGCGAGACGATCGATGACGGCTTTCGTAAGAGCCTGGCGGTCAACGAGTTCCCCTACCGCGACCGCGCGGTGATCGGCGACATGGGCCTCGAGGCCGTGCGCATCCGCTTGCGCTGCTATTTTCTGGCCGACCGCTATGAGGCCCACCGGGCGCTGCTTGAGCAGCTCAAAAACGGGAAGCGCTTCGAACTGGACCATCCGGAATACGGTTTGATGTCCGGGGCGGTGCAAAGCGTTTCCGTGCGGCGCGACGAGCGCAAGCGCACGGCAGAGATCGATCTGGAGTTTGTCGAGGGGGATGCGGAGATCGAGGCGGCGCCGGTGGCCGATGTGGCGGCGGGCGCCGAATCGCATTTTGCCACGGGGCTTTCGAGCGCGGCGGACGATTTCGCCGGCGCGGCCACGGCGGCCCTAAATGCGGACGCGGCGAGTATTCTGGGGGTGGAACTGGACCAGGATCAGGGCATTCTTTCGCAGTTTACGGGCCTTTCGCGCACGGCGCGCGATTATGTGCGGCGCATCGATACGGTGGAGGCCCATTTTGCCCAGACGCTCAACGACGTGGCCCTGCCGGCCAATGCCTTGATTTCCACCATCGAGTTCGGGCGCAACTTGCCGGGCCGCCTGCTCGGCGCGGTGGCGCGCTGCGCGGCGCGCTACAGCACGCTGCTGGCCACAACGCGCACGGCGCCGGCGCGCTTCATTCAGAGCCTGAACGATGGCTTTGTGGAACTCGACGCGGCTTTGTGGATTGCGCCGATCAGCGGCGCGGACAGCCATGCGCGCAGCATGTTTTACGCGGCGGCAGCCCTGGAGACCGGGGTGCAGCTCGGCAGCCTGTTCGGCGCGGACCAGGACCGGCGCACGGCTCAGCAGCAGGCCGAGAGCGAGCCGGGGTTCGATATCTCCGGGCAGTATTTGCGCAGCGCCTCGGCCGAGGCGGTGATGAACGTGCGCGAGATCGAAACCACGCTGGCCACGGTGCGCGGTTTGATCGACACCGCGGTGGATCTATCGCGCAGCAACGACAGCTTAAAGCAGATGGCCGAGCTGCTGCTGCGCCACGCCACGCAGATCAAGCTGGTGCGCGAGCAGATCGTGCGCATCGCCCTGGCCAACGCCACGCCGCTGCACCTGGTTTGCCTGCATAACGGGCTGTCCTATCGGGCGGCCGAGCGCATCATGGCGATCAACGCGATCGCCCGGCCCAACTTTACCAGCGGGAGCATCGATATCTATGGCCGATAGCGTCATGCTGCAGCTCGCCGATCGCCAGATCGAGCGCTTTGTCTCCTACCGGATCAACTCGGATCTGTTCGAGGCGGCCGATGCGTTCGAATTGAATTTGAGCGGCGCGGGCGTGACGGTGACCGAGGGCGAACCATGCCGGCTGTTCGTCAACGGGCGCCTGGAGCTGGTGGGGATCGTGGACAAGGTGAGCGAGCAGTTCGCCAAAGACGAGGCCGCCATGACCATCGAGGGCCGGGACCTGATGGGCCTTTTGGTAGACAGCTATGCCGAAGACTTCGAGGACCGCGAGGGAGAATCTTTGACCGCTCTGGCCCAGCGCCTGCTGGCCACGGTGCCCTTTATCAACCGCAAGGCGATCATCTACGGCCGGGGCAGCAAAGACCGCGCGGTGCCGCTGACGGCGCGCGAGGACGAATACGAATTTACCGAGGTGCAGCCCAAGCGCACGGTGTTCGAGGTGCTGCGCTCTTACGCCCTGGCCCGCGGCATGCTGTTTTTCGCGATGCCGGACGGCACGCTGGTATTCGGCGAGCCGCGCACCTCTGGGGCTGCCGAGTTTCGGCTGGTGCGCCGCCGCTTTCCCAGCGGCCGGCAGAATAACGTGCTCAACGGGGAGCGCGTGCGCGATATCTCCCGGAGATATTCCAAGGTGACGGCCATCGCCCAGCGCCAGGGGACCGACAGCGCGGAGGTGGATGACATCAATGCCTCCGGCACGGTGACCGATGCGGGATTTCCCTTTTATAAGCCCTTCGTGGCCACGGTGGAGCATGACGGCCAGGACCCGCAGCGCTATGCACGCGTGCTGATGGACAAGCAGCGCTTCGAGGGCTTTACCCTTTCCTACCGCACGGTGGGCCACAGCCAGCAGGGCCGCAACTTTCAGACCAACGCGGTGTGCCGCGTGCTCGATGAACCCTGGGGGATCGACACAGATTACCTGATTTACGGGCGCACCTTCGAGAGGAGCCGCCAGGGTGTGTTTACTACCGTGAAACTTTCCAAACTGGGAGTGCTGCCGGCATGATGCAGATGATCCGCGGAAAACTACAAGCGGTTACCGAGGGCGTGATCAAGCGTTTTTCGGCCCTGGGACGCGTGGCCGAGCGGTTCGTGAACCGCGAGTACTTCCAGCATTATGGGTTTACCTCGCGGCCGCTGGCCGGCGCGGAGATGATCGTGCTCAAGCAGGGCAATGTGGTCATAGCGATCGCATCGGATGACCGGCGCTATCGGCTGGCCATAGTGGACGGAGAGGCGGCCCTGCATGACGACCAAGGGCAGGCGGTGCACCTGAAACGGGACAAAAAGGTACACGTTTATGGGACGGACGAGGCCATCGTGGACGCGGCGGTGAGCGCCACGGTAACGGCGCCCCAGGTGACGGTGGTGGCGTCCACTCAGGTGACGATGACCACACCGCTGGTCGCGATCAGCGGCAACTTGACGGTGGGCGGCACGGCGGTGGTGACCGGGGCCTTGTCTTCGGTCACATCGGTGGCCGATCCCACGGGCACGATGAATGCCATGCGTCAAGTCTACAATCCGCACGCGCATCCCGGTGATTCTGGCGGTACCACCGGGACGCCAAACAACCAGATGTAGGGATTTATGGACTATCAACTGACCATCGACGGTGTCGCGGCGGACATGAGCTGGGAGCGTTCGGATAGCATCATCAATAACTTGTGGCTTTCGCTGATGGTGCCCCTGGGCGGCTTTTTCGCGGCGCCGGCGTTCGGCAGCCGGCTGCACCTGCTGCGCCGGGAAAAGCTCACGCCGCGCACGGTGGCTCTGGCCCGGCAGTATTGCCTTGAGGCCACGCGCTGGCTGATCGATCTGGGGCGGGCCACGCAGATCGAGGTTGAGGCCATAGCGGACCACACGGCGGCCACCGGGCGCGTGCTGCTTAAAATTTCGGCGGTGCAGGCCGACGGGCGCACGGTAACCTTCAGCACCTTTATCGAGGTGGTATGACGATTTATCAAAAAGACTTTGATGCGCTGCTGGACGGCATTTTGAGGGACTACCGCAACCAGTTTCCGGAGGCGGATACGTCTCAGGGCTCGCTCATCTTCATCCGCTCGGCCTGCCTGGCATCGGCGGTGTGGGGCCTGTACAAGTACCAGGACTACCTGGCCCAGCAGATCTTTCCGGACACGGCGGACACGCAGAACCTGGAACACCATGCCTGGGTGCGCAATTTGCCGCGCCGCTCGGGGGAGACGGACGCGGCGCTGCTGGCGCGGCTGCTCGAAGATATCCGCCGGCCTCCGGCGGGCGGCAATAAGTACGACTATGTGAAATGGGCGCTGACCATCGACAATGTGGCGGCAGCCTGGTGCCTGCCGCTGGCCCAGGGGCTGGGGTCGGTGGATGTGCTGATTCTGGCCGACGCGGATGCGACCGGAGATGAGATCCCCAGCACGCACACGGCGCTGGCCGGCACGATCAGCGCGGTGCAGGCGGGCGCCCTGGTGGACGCTGCGGCGACTTTTGTCGCCGGCGGCGCCATGCCGGGCGACATCGCCCGCAATGTAGACACGGGGGCCGAGTCGGTGGTGACTGAGGTAACGAGCGAGACGGCGCTGGCGCTGGCCTCGGATATCTTTCCCACGGCGGGGCATGACTATGCCCTGGTGTCGCTGGCCGAGCAGGTCAAGGCGCATATCGACGATGTGCGGCCGGTGACGGCCGATGCGCTGCGCGTGCTGGCGCCGACGCCGGTCACCCAGGCAGTGACGATGGAAGTATTCGGCGACGACGTGGACACTGAGGCGATCACGGCCGAGGTGGAGGCCTACTTAGCGGCCCTGGTGCCCGGTGAGACGCTGTATGTCAGCCGCCTGATCGCGCTGGCGATGGCGGCCGACGGGGTAACGGATGTGACGATTACGGTGCCGGCGGCCAATGTGGCGCCGACAGCCGCTCAAATGCTGCGGCCGGGCACGGTGACGGTCACGGTGGGGGTCTGATGGCTGATTTGATCCTCGATGAAGGCGGCAATGCGATCCTCGACGAGGCCGGCGCCGGCATCACATCGGAGGCCCTGGATGCGCCGGATGCGGGCGACACGCTGCCGGCGATGCTGCACCGGGAGGCCATCGAACAGTTGATGCCGGTCAAGCTGGCCGGCACGGTGCACGAACGGGATGTGGCCCTGGAGGGCTACCATTTGGATACGGTGGCGGCCAGCGCCGACGACATGGTAGCCAACGCTTTTGCTGACACGGCGGCGGCCCTGCTGGTCGATTGGGAGCGCGTGCTGGGGCTGCGCCCGGCGCCGGCGGCGACCCTGGTCGATCGCCGGGCAGCGAACGTGGCCAAGATCCGCGCCCGGGGAGGATTGAGCCGGCGTTACTTCATCGAATTGGCCGCTGGCATGGGGTTCACCATCGAGATCTACGAGGAGCCGGACTGGACCTGGCGGGTGCATGTGCTCTCTTCGCCCGATTTTTTGAACTACTTCCGCGCCGGCGAAAGCTGTGCGGGTGATTATCTGCTGGACTTCGGCACGCCGGCCCTGGAGGAGATGATCGTTGACCTGAAGCCGGCCCACACATTCGTTTATTTCAGCTACGCGTAAGGAGCGCACGATATGATTCGAGTGACCAATCCACCGAGCAATTTATTTGTGGACGGCAATCCCGCCTTGGGAACGCGCGGCACGCGGGTGCTGGCGGCCTGGCTAAACCATCTCCAGGAGGAGCTGTGCGCGGTCATCGATTCCGAGGGTATCGTCGTGGACGGCAGTAGTTTTGACATGCTGCTGACGGCGATCGCGCAAAAGATTTCCGGGCACGCAGGCCTATATAATCCCCACGGTGCCTCCAGCGCGGCGACACCCAGCCGAATCATGCTGCGGGATAGTGCCGGGCGGTCCAAAGTTGCGGCGCCGGCGGCAACCGACGACGTCGCGCGGCTGGATACGGTGCAAAATGCGCCTTTCGCCGTCCCGTCTTTTGTCGATTCTTTCAGCTCGCTGAGTTTTGACGCGTCGGCCGATGGGTTGGCCTCGATTGCCGTCGGAAACGTCGCTGTGGGTGACCTGGTAATAGTTTCAGGCTGCATACAGGCATTGAAGGGCGCGACGGCCGGGCAGTCCGAAATCATGATCCACAAGGCCGGGACGTGTGTGACGGAATCGGTAGGGACCGGCAGTACTTCCACGATGCCGGCAAACTCGGCTTATTTTCCGGCAGCGCTGCACTACACTATGGCTATTTGTGCGACTTTCAGGGTGACCGAGGCCGGTACGCTGGACTTCGACTTGTGGGCCACATCGGATGGCAGCAGTAGCACACAGGCCCAGGGCAAGCTCGTGGTGGAATTTATTCGGAAACACTGAGCCATACAGGGTAGAAAGGGGACCCCGTGAAGAAAACGCGGATATTTTTTGCAACGGGCATTTTACTGCTTATAGCGGCGGGAGTATTTGCGGCCAAAATCACCGACTATTTGACGGCCGATGCGCCGGTGGTCGCCGATTATGCGGTCATTGTGGATGTGTCGGATACCTCTCAGGCCGCAACCGGCACCACCAAAAAAGCGCCGCTGTCGGCGCTGCCTGTTTCCGACGCTGTCGCGGAGGCCCTGGCGCTCAAAGAAAATAAGGCCCCGAGTTGTCTGACGGCTGCGCCTGCAAGCCCGGCCAATGGACAGATGGAGTGCGCCGACGGCGACACTTGGCAGATCGACGTCAGCCAGGGATCAGATGATTGGCTGGTACGATACAGGGCCAGCGATACCACCTGGGTGGGGGTCTATAACCTGACGGACGGCATCCAGATCGTTGAGAGTATCGACGAGACGGTCTACCTGAACGACGATGACGGCGCTGGTTCCCTGCTGTGGGAATTCAATTTTAGCGCGCCACGGACCATCGGTATTATCGGTGATTTGGATTTCTCGATTCCCGCCGTCCAGACGCGGTGCCAGACCTGGGCCGGTATTGCTGCCGCGAGCGATCACATGGTTACCTCTTTTCCGCACGCCATCACAATCAGGGCCGTGCGGGTCGTACAGCGCGGCGCGACCAACGTGATTGGGCACCTGGATGAGTGCGACAGCGCCGGCGCCGCCTGCGCGGGCGTAGACGGCGCCACAGACATCACTGCCACCAGCACGCAGTCCGCCGATGATGGCACCCTGAGCAACCCATCCATTGACGCCAATGATGTCATTCAGTGGCACACGACATCCGTCAGCGGCACAAATACAGATTGCATGGTCTGTATGGATTATACTTTCGACTAAGGGGCCCTTCGTGAAGAAGTCAATTCTGATCATCCTCATAATACTGCTTTGCGGCGCGGCTGCGATCGTGCGCTCCGATGGCCTGGTGATCACCGGCACGGAAAACACGATCACATTCGGGCATGCCACCAGTGCGCCAGCTTCGACTGGCACTTCGGCCAGCTCGTTCGCGCGATTTGTGGCGCCGGCCAGTTTTTTGGCGCGCTCGATCTGGATCTATTCAGGCGGGTCAGGCGGAACGGGAATAATCGGCGGTGTATATGCCGACAGCGGCGGCACGGCGCCCGGGGCGCGCCTGGAGACTTCGGCCACCGGGATCACGGCCAACACTACTTACGGATGCTACAACCTTAATTCAGCCGAGAGCATAGCCAGCGGGACCGCTTATTGGATTGGTTGGCTGGCGTCCGAAACGATCATTTACGGTTATACGGCTGGAACAAACCTTCGCTACACAACCGCTGATACCTATTCGACGCTATCCGATCCGTTCAACGGCGCGTCTACCACGGCGCGGGAGTTGGGCGTTTACCTTTCCAGTGAGGTGTGCCCATGAAGCGAGCTTTGGCGTATCTCCTATTTTGCACGCTATTGATGCAATTTTACGGCCATGCATCAGCGGCACAATTGCTTTTCGATGGGTACGAAAACGGAGACCTTTCCAATTGGAATGTCCAGTTCCCGGCAGAACACACCATTGTAACCTCTCCAGTGCATTCTGGAACATATGCCCACCGGGCAAGCGGTACGGGCGGTATTGTCTGGCGAAACTTCGGCACCACTACCACCGGGAAGTTGTTTATCCGGTTTTATTGGTGGAGATCCAGCGGGGCTGGGTACATCAGCAAGTTTGCCAGATTACATCCCATCGACAATGCGGGCGATCTGCACCTAGAAATGTGGGGCAACGACGGGGCTCCTGGGGTGGTGTGGTACTACGGGGGGGATTATCCTGGATGCGGGCTCGGAGAACTCGCCGGGTCTGGATCAGGGGCCTATCCAGGCGTCTCGATGACCCAGCCCGAGCACTGGTACAAATATGAGATGTTTATCGAGTCAAATACCGTCGGACAGGCAAACGGACGACACAGGCTGTGGATCGATCGACCTGAAGGTTCCTTCGGATCTGCCGGTTTGATCACCGATACCCAAGGAGCTGTCTTCAAAACGGCGAGCTGCAATCTGGATTGGGGCAGCATACAGCTGCCGACCGGCTATAACGATGTCGCCGGATTCTTTGTCTTCGATGATTTCGAGGCTTGGGATGATTTGCCAGGCTCGGAGCCAACCCCGACGCCCACTCCAACCACCACGCCGACACCGGCACCGACACCGGCACCGACACCTACCGGGGTTGTGTCGCATGCCGTGCAAAAGGCCGGTGCGGTCCATGTACAGCAAACAGACGGCGCCGCGAAATGGGCGCATTAATTAGAGGAGAAAATCCATGACGCAGATGAGACTCAAATTATCCATCCTGGCCATTTCCCTGCTGCTGTCGGTATCTGCCGCCCACGCCGGCACCTATCGCAACGACACGACCCATCCGATCATGTGCATCACCAGCGCGGGCCAGCCCCAGCGCGTATCCCCAGGCCAGACCATCCACACCGTCTACGTGCCCACCGAACCGGGCATGACCGAGGTCTCCGCCATGCCGTATTACAACCCGGTGGTGGCCCGGCATACGGTCAGCTCATCAGGTGTTGGCGACGATCAGACCATCACCCTGTCGCCGGCCACGGCCACGCATGTCTTTGTCTGGAAGGTCACGGGCGGAAACGCCAGCATATTTTATGACGCAACGGACAACACTCCCGCGGTGGCCATCCTGCGGCCAGGTGATTACTACCAGCACGATCTAAAGGGCCGGGCCGCCCGCATGGTGATCCAGTTCAGCGCGGCCGGCACATGCGAAGTGCTCGAAACCCGCGAAGCCGTGAAATAGGAGAAGCCCATGCGCATCAAACACGTTTTGATTATTCTGCTGCTGGCGCTGGTCGCCGCAACCGCCGGCGCCGATATGAAAATGGGGCCGGAAGGCGGCAGCCTGAACTTGCCGGGCGTATCCTCAGATGGCAACGATGGCATCGAGGTCGATGGCCAGGTAAAGGCAGGGTCCGCTCTTATGGCGCGATCGCGCCTTACCGCGATCACCATAGCCAACTTGCCTGCTTCGGGCCAATCGGTGGGTGACTCCTACCTGGTATCGGATGCCACCGACAGCTCCGATTGTACCGTCGGCGGTGCCGATCCTGGTGTGCCGCA
>JACRDD010000008.1 GCA_016218685.1 Desulfobacterales bacterium
CGGCGATCCCGGCCAGGGCCGAACCGCCGCCGAACACCAGCATGAACACCATCGGCACGTTGTGGCCCAGGGCGCTGACCCCCTGGGGATGCGTCAGGGCGGCCTGGATGATCAAGCCGATGCGGCTGCGGGTCAATACCAGATAGAGCAGCACAAAAATGCCCACGGAGATCAGCAGCATGAACATGCGATAGGCCGAAAACTCGGTATTGATCAACGTAAAGAGCGGAAAATCGAGAAGTTTGGGGACCGGATAGGTCATGGCGTTGCGGCCCCAGACGAGGTTGACACCTTCTTCGATGATGAAGGCCAACCCCACGGTGAAGAGCAGTTCGGCCACATGGCCGTATTTGTGCACGGTGCGCAGGCCGTAGCGCTCCACCAGTGCGCCGATGCCGCCCACCAGCAATGGCGCGATCACCAAGGCCGGCCAGAAACCGATGACCCGGGTGAGCTGATAGCCGAAATAGGCCCCCAGCATGTAAAAGCTGGCGTGGGCGAAGTTGAGCACACCCATCATGCTGAAGATCAGGGTCAGGCCGCTGGAGAGCATGAAAAGCAGCATGCCCAGGACCAGACTGTTGAGAACCGAGAAGAGGAGATATTCGAGCATGGTTTCACAATCTCAAGAAAAGAAGTTGACGGTTTCGCGGAAAATTAAAGCCTGGCACCAAATCGGGGCGGTCCCATGGGACCGCCCCGATTCACCATTTTATGATTAACCTATTTCTCCGGCCGCACCATCTTGCAGGTGGTGGCCATGGCGGTGTCGGCGGCTTCGATGCGCTTGATGGTCTTGAAGCCGACGCCGGTGTTTTCGGCGTCATACTTCACCGTTCCCTGGCCGGCCTTGGCATAGGTGGACAGATAGAGCGGCTGAAGCAACTGATGATCCTCGGCGCGCATGGTCACCTTGCCGTAGGGGGTCTGGAACTCCATGCCTTCCAGGGCGAAGGCGATATCCTTGGCCTTGGTGCTTTTGGCTTTCTCGATGGCGGCGGCCAGCATCTGCATGGTCGTCCGGATGCGGCCATAGTAGTAAGGCACTTCGCCCTTGTTGGAGTACTTCTCCTGGTAACCCAGGAAGAATTTTTCGTCCTCGGCGTTCTTCTCTTCCTGGTTGAGGTCGATGTGCCACTCGGTCACAGAATTGAGGATGCCGATGCCGGCTTCGCCGATGGCCTTGGGTGCCCCCAGGCCACTGCCGTAGAAGGTGAAGAATTGGGCTTTGAGACCGGCGTCCTTGGCGGCCTTGACCAGCAGGGACATGTCCGCGCCCCAGTTACCGCTGATGACGGTGTCGGCGCCCGAAGCCTGGATCTTGGCCACGTAGGGCGAAAAGTCCTTGACCTTGCCCAGGGGCGTGAAGCTGTCACCGACGATCTCGATGTCCGGACGCTTCTCCTTGAGCATGGCCTTGGCCGAATCGCTTACCGCATGTCCAAAGACATAGTCCTGATTCATCAAGTAGACTTTCTTGATGTTCTTCTGTTCTTTCATGTAGTTGGTGATGGCGGCGATCTTCATGTCCACGTGGGCATCGAAACGGAAGTGCCAGAAGCTGCACTGCTCGTTGGTGAAGGCCGGCGTCACCGCCGCGTAGTTCAGGTAGATCAATTGATTGTCCGGGTTACGCTCGTTGTGCTTGTTGACGGCTTCGATCAAGGCCCCGGCCACGCTGGAGCCGTTGCCCTGGGTGATGATGGTGATGCCCTGATCGATGGCGTTCTTCAATTGGATCAATGAATCCTGGGGGCTGGTTTTGTTGTCGAAGGGAACGATTTCGAACTTTTTGCCGCCCAGGACCCCTTTGGCGTTGAGCAGTTCGGCATTGTACTGGAAGTGCTTGTAGCCAGCATCGCCCACGCCGGCCATGGCGCCCGAAAGCGGGTCGATATAAGCGATTTTGATAGTATCCTCGGCCATCACGGGGGCCGTGATCACCATCACAAGAGCCACCGCGGTGATAATAGTTAACAGTTTCTTCAGCATGAACGTGCCCTCCTCTTAGTTAATGGTTGGGTTATTAGAGCACCTCGACGGGCTGTCCATCGGGTATTCTCAGGGGTGGTCGAAACCTTGGAAAGGTGTGGGTTTGAAGAAAAATGAACGGGGTGATGCGCTGTGCACCGACGGCGACTGGGTTTGTGGAGATCTCTGCGAATAGGTAGCACTCCATGTTCACCTCCCTGATGCAACGCCGACGGTAACGACAGAAAAGCACACAAGCCGGTTGTTTTCAAGTTCAATCTCTGACGCCAATTCACAAGCTGGCTGGTATATAGCCGTAACAGACGGCATTTACTTCGAACTTTGGATCACGCCTTTGATCGTAGCACTCTTCAGATCCACCAAACCCTCTTCGCAAATCCGGCAGTAGGGAATGGCGGCGCCGGTCAAGGTGGCCAAGGTCAGGATGGGATCGGGAAGTCGGGTGCCCAGTTCCTTGGCCGCCGCGTCGACCATACGGAGCTGCCGGGCCACCGCTTCCATGGTCAGATCGGCCATCAGGCCCAACACCGGCAGGGCCACTTCGGCCAGGATGGCACCTGCCTGGGCCACCACCAGGCCGCCTTGCAGCTCTCGGATACGGTTGATGCACAATGCCATGTCGCCGTCATCAGCTCCCACCACGATCAAGTTGGCGGTGTCCCAGGCCGCGCTGCTGGCCATGGCGCCGGCGCGCAACCCGAACCCGCGGATCAGACCGGTGAAAATGCGGCCGGGGGTCAGGCGGCGGTCGATGGCCGCCACCTTGAGCACGTCCCGATCGGGCATGGCTTCGATGCGCCCGTTGCGCACGGGCAGCGTCAGCACCTCTTCGCGGGTCACCAGGTCGGTGACCATTTGGATGACCGCCGCCTTTACCGTATCATCGCCGCGCAACGCCCGGATGGCGAAATCTTCGGCGCTCACGGGTTCGGTCAAGCCAATGGTGTGGCGGCTTTGGGGCGTGAAGAGATGCTCCCGGGGCGGCACGGTCATGCGCCCCTCGCGGGCGACGATCCGGCCGTTGCTCACCACCAGTTCGGGCGCGATGCGGTCGATCTCCGGGATTATCGCCAAATCGGCAAAGCGACCGGGCGCAATGCCACCCACCAAATGATCGATGCCGAAGTGCTCGGCCACATTGAGCGTGGCCATCTGGATGGCCGTCATGGGCGCAAAGCCGCAGTCGATGGCCCTTTGCACCACCTGCTCCATGTAACCTTCGGTGACCAGGCTGCGGGGATCGACGCCATCGGAAACCACCGTCATGCGCCGCAGATCCACCCCCATATCGCGGATGGCGGCAATGGCCGCCAGATCCCGGCGCACATTGCCTTCGCGCGCCATCACGTGCATGCCCAGACGCAAACGGGCCAGGGCCTCCTCGGCGCTGATGGGCTCGTGACACGAGGATACGCCCAACGCAGCGTAAGCGGCCAACTTACCGTTGCGGGCACCGGCCGAATGGCCCTCCAGCTTCTTGCCCGCGGCCAGGGTGGCGCGCATGGCCGGCAGCAGTTGCCAGGGCGTCTGAAACACGCCCTGCCAGTAGGATTCGCCCAATCCCAGAATATCTTCCCGGGCCAGCAGACGGGTCAGATCGTCGGGTTCGACGCCCAGCAGGCGCGGGCTGATCGAAACCATGGCCGGTGCCGTGGCCACGATCTTGATGGGCTGGTCGGCCAGGCTGTCCAGAAAATCGACGACACCGTCATATCCGGCCACGGCGTAAGGTTCGAAGGTCTCGGTCACCACCAGGGTCGTCCCGCCCTGCGCCGCGAAACGCACGAATTCGGCAATACTACCGAAGCTGGCCAAGTGGTTGTGACCATCGATCAGGCCGGGAATGACGACTTTACCGGCCGCGTCGATGACTTCCGTGGCCGGGCCGAGCATGCCCTCCCGAAGATCGCCGGTGTAGGCGATCCAGCGGTCATGGGTGACGATGGCCTGGTCTGCGAGCAATTCACCGGTGTAGACATTGGCCAGGCGCGCATGAATAACGGCCAGCGTCCCCGGCCGGCCACCGAGGGCGATTTGGCTCAGGGCGTGAGCGTCCCGGGCGTTTAAAGCGGTGATCTGGAAAGGATGGATCATGATCGCGGACCGGCTCCTCCACCTGAGCGCAAATTGCGTTTTCCCATTTTGCGGTGGAAAACACCCTACCAGCACCCCGGGTTGCTGTAAACCAAAAAGTTGCAACATCGTTCGATTATGTCGAATGGTCGTTCGGTTTACACGTTGACACGCCGCTGGCCATCTGCCATATTCGGTACTCTTGTGTCCGGCGGCAAACCATGGCCGTGTCGAACATATCCCTAACGGAAGTTTCGGTATTCAACTCGTATTGCTGACATCCATACAAGGAAGGAGAACAAGGCAATGCCAAAGGTCGTTTTTGACAGCCTCGATGCGCTGCGCGCAAAAATAGGGCAGGAGGTCGCCGTCGGCGACTGGATCACCGTGACCCAAGAACAGATCAATCTCTTCGCCAACGCCACCGGGGACCATCAGTGGATTCACCTGGACACCCAGCGCGCGGCGGCCGAATCGCCTTACGGCACCACCATCGCTCACGGCTTTCTGACCTTATCCCTGCTGCCACGCCTGATGGCCGATGCCGTGCAACTGCCCAAGGCCAAAATGTCGGTCAACTACGGTTTGAACCGGGTGCGTTTCGCAGCCCCCGTACCCGCCGGCAAACGGGTCCGCGCCCGGATCACCTTGCTGGGTATCGAGGAAGTAAAGGGCGGCGTGCAGATGAATTGGAAAACACAGATCGAGGTGGAGGGCAACGAAAAGCCGGCCTGCATCGCCGAGACCCTCGCCCGGCACTACATGGCGTAACCGCCGGCCAACGTCCGCCGAAAAACAACAACCGTTAATCCCGTACTTGGAGAGTTGGATGGATGCGTCGATTCGCAAGCTGATCGAAGAGAAGATGGCCATACCGGTCGTCGAAGGCGAAGACAAACGTTGCACGCTCAAAGAGGCCATTGCACGGCACATCGAACCCAAGATGTCCCTGCACTTCACGGCCGGCGTAGGCGCCCTGGTGTACGAGCTGGTGCGCGCCTTTTGGGAGCGGCAGCCGGAATTCACCATCATCGCCCCCTCCGTGAACCTGCACCTGGTGGCCTTGCTCAAGAACCGCATCGCCACCAAGGTGCTCACCAGCTTCGCCGGCATCAACTACCCCAGCCCGCGGCCCTGCCCGGTGGTCCAAAATGCGGTCGCTTCGGGCGCCGTCCAGTTGGAAAGCTGGACCATGCGCACCATCCCCCAGCGTCTGCTGGCCGGCGCTTTCGGCTGGGACTTCATGCCCACCAACTCCTTGATCGGCAGCAGCATGGCCGAGGAGAACAAAGATTCCTTCAAGGTCATCGACAACCCGTTTAGCGCAGAGGGCCAGATCGGCCTGCTCAAGGCCTTGCGGCCGGACATCACCCTGGTGCACGGCGCCGTGGCCGATGCCGCCGGCAACACCATCCTCACCTATCCGCTGGCCGGCGATGCCTATGGCGCCTGGGCCGCCACCAAGGGCGTCATCGTCAGCGTGGACAAGATCGTCTCCACGGAATTCATCCGCAAGCACGCCCACCTGGTGCGCATTCCGGCCTACTCGGTGCTGGCCGTGGTCGAAGCGCCCTTCGGTGCGCACCCCATCGGCGTGATGCAGCATGGCTTGCCTGAGTTCGAGCCTTACGCCTACTTCCCGGATTACGACTTCATGACCATGGTCAACGAAGCCACCAAGGACGAGGCGACCTTCGCGCGCTTTGTCCAGGAGTGGATTCTCTCGGTGCGCGACCACGACGACTACCTCTCCCGCCTGGGCAACGAACGCCTGCTCTACCTCAAGGGCAAGGCCGCCGTGGATGCCTGGTTGCCCGAGACCGTGGCCGAGTCGGCCCGGGTGAATTTCGACCGGGCGCCCAACGCCATCGAACGCCTGGTGCTGGCCGCCGGCCGGGTGATCGCCGAGCGCTGCAAAGAGAAGGGTTTTAAAAACCTGCTGGCCGGCATCGGCCTGTCCAACCTGGCTGCCTGGCTGGCGGCCTATGCGCTCAAAGGTTCGCCCCAGGAGGTGGACTTGATCGCCGAAATCGGCATGTACGGTTATCTGCCGCGCACCTCGGACCCGGCGGTCTTCAGCTTTCACAACATGCACGCTTGTAAAATGCTCGCCAACATCGAAACGGCCCTGGGCTTCAATGTGGGTGGTGCCACCAACCGCTGC
Organism: Desulfobacterales bacterium; assembly: GCA_016218685.1. Taxonomy (GTDB): domain Bacteria; phylum Desulfobacterota; class Desulfobacteria; order Desulfobacterales; family Desulfosarcinaceae; genus Desulfatitalea. Next base: position 6,230 of record JACRDD010000008.1, read on the forward strand.
CTGGGGATACTGGGCGCCGGCATGATCGATGCCCACGGCAATGCCAACTCCACCAAGATCTCGGACAAGATCTACCTGGTGGGCTCGGGAGGCGCCAACGATATTGCCTCCACCAACCAGGAGTCGCTGGTGGTCATGAACGCCGGCCCGCACCGCCTGGTGGAAAAGGTACCCTACATCACCTACCCCGGCCACAAGGTGCGCACCCTGGTCACCGATGTGGGCCTCTTCGAGAAGCTCGCGGGCCGCGACACCTTTACGCTGACCGCCTATCTGCCCGCCGATCCGGCCGAGACCGAGGCCCAATGCATGCAAAGAATCAAGGAGAATGTCGGGTGGAAGCTGGAGACGGCGCCCACCTTAAGGCGCTTGGCCCTGGGACGCAAGGAAGACTTGACGCTGCTCCGGCTTTTCGATCCGCGAGGCTATTATATCGGAGGGAAATAAACCCATGGCCACCCTTGAGGAGCACATCCAATCTTCCCGCCGCGGCGGCAGCCTGGAGTTCTTCATCGAAGCCCGCGGCCCGGAAAAAGTCGTCAGCCGCATGCCCATCCAGGCCGGCATGCTGAACCCTTTCGGCGTGGTACAGGCCGGCGCCTTGGTCTGGCTGGCGGATGTGACGGCTTCCATATTGGTCCTGGAATCTCTTCCGGCCGAGGAGCGCGGCAAGAACTTTCCCCTGGCCATCGATCTGCACACCTCGCTCTTCGGCAATCAGAAGGAGGGCGATATCTTCGCCGAGGCCGTCTTCGTGCGCCGAGGCCGGCGCGTCAGCGTGATCCGCACGCGCATCCTGGGCAGTGCCGATAAACTGCTGGCCGAAGTGACCAGCACGCATGTGCCGGCGGGCTGAAACGATGGTGCGCGAGATGCACCGTCCGTAGGGGCGACCGGCGGTCGCCCTGCTTTATGCGATCAATTCACCCTGTCGCGCCATGTCCACACGCCAATAGGGCGACCGCCGGTCGCCCCTACGGCATGCACGTGCGCCGCAGGAGACATCCACCTTACTTTTTGGATTTTCCCCTCTTCTTGACCGGAATCCCGGCCAAGGCCTTGGCCAGTTTGATCTTCTCGTCCAACTTGCCTTCGCGCAGAATCATGATGCGCTGGGCCTGGGGCGAGCCGGCGCCGTGCATGGATTCGACCATGGCCGTGCCGCCGGTCATGGCCTCGATCAGCCGGCCGATCTTGATGCGCTCCTTGACCGGGATGTCGGCCACGCCCGAAAAATACTTCTGCACCAGATGCCCCACCTCATCGCTCTCCAGGTCGTACTCGCTGGGCAAGGTGGCGATGAAGCCGCCGGCGAGGTCCACGGCCAGGCGCGCCACCTCGAAGTGAAAGCGCGTGACGTTGTGCTTGCATACGTTGGCCAGCATGGTGTCCACCAGGTAGGCGCCCGAGGGGGTCGGTTTGCCTTCGGCCGAGCAGGCGATGGATGAGCTGTAGAGCGTCTCGCTCAGGTGGATCATCTCGGTAATCTTGTCCTTGACGTGCGAGCCCTGGGACGCGCCCTGGATCTGGGCCAGGTAGCTCACCGCGCCGGTGAGCACATCCATCAGGCCGGTCTTGCAGGCGCCGTAGTTGGCGCGGTGATGGGCCGCGAAGCGGTAGACCAGCAAACCGGCGAAATCGGTCTGGCCCTCCATGAAGATCCGCTCGTTGGGCACGAAGACATCCTCGAAGGCGATTACGGCCTCGCCGCCCACGGCACCGAAGCGCGGCTTGCCCACGTCGATGCGCTCCAACTGGTCGCGGCGGTCGTCGCCGGCCTGGCGCCCGAAGATCAGGGTGATGCCGGGGGCGTCGATGGGAATGGCGCAGACGATGGCATAGGCCTTGGACTGGGCGTCCAGGGCTGTGGTGGGCATTACCAGAATCTCGTGGGAGTTGACCGCGCCGGTCATGTGCAGCTTGGCCCCCCGGATCACGACCCCATCCGGCCGGCGTTCGACCACATGCACATACTGGTCGGGATCGCTCTGCTGGGCCGGGGTCTTGGAACGGTCGCCCTTGGGATCGGTCATGGCGCCCACCACCATCTTGTTTTCGTCCTGAATGCCGATCAGCCAGCGCTTGAAGCGTTCATGATAATCGGTCTTGTACTTCTTATCGATCTCGTAGGTCACCGAATAGGCGGCATTGATGCCGTCAAACCCCACGCAGCGCTGGAAGCAGGTGCCGGTCTTCTGGCCCAGCACCCGCAGCAGCTTGATCTTCTTGATCAGGTCCTCGATGTTTTGATGGATGTGGGTAAAGCGGCTGATCGCGCGGCCGGTGAGGTGGGAAGTCGCCGTGGCCAGCTCCTTGTACTTCGCCTGGTTGGCCAGGGCATAGGTCATGGCCGCCGCGCGCACATGCGGCGCCGTGGCCGGATGGCGGGTCACATCCTCGATCTGCTTTCCCTTGTAGTAAATTCTGGGCGATAACTTGCGCAAACTTTCGATGTACTCGGCACCATTTTTTAATCGCATACCTGCCTCCAATTTATTGCCGCTTCTTATATAACTGCCAGCCAACCCCAAGGGCCAGCAAGCCCAGTCCGAGCACATCCGTGATCGTTCCCGGATCGATGAGCATTAATCCACCCACGAAGAAAACGATCCGTTCCAGCCAATTCATGGGACGGAAGAAGTAACCGATCATGCTGGCCCCCACCCCGATCATGCCGCAACAGGAAGTGATCAGCGTCTGGATCAGCGCAACGGCGGTGGTATCGACCCACAGCATGGCCGGGTTGAAGACGAAGATGTAGGGCACCAGAAAAGCGCCGATAGCCAGTTTGGTGGCGATGATGCCGGTGGCCAGGGGATCGGAGCGGGCGATGCCCGATCCGGCGTAAGCGGCCAGGGCCACCGGCGGCGTGATATCGGCCACGATGCCGAAGTAGAAAACGAACATGTGGGCCGCCAGGGGGTGCACCTTGAGCATGATCAGGGCCGGCGCGGCGATAGTGGCGGTGATGATGTAGTTGGCCGTGGTGGGCGCGCCCATGCCCAGGACCAGGGAGGTGATCATGGTGAAGATCAGGGTCAGCAGCAGATTGCCGCCGGCCAGATCCACCAGGCCGTTGCCCATCTTGAGCCCCAGCCCGGTCAAGGTCACCACGCCGATGATGATGCCGGCACAGGCGCACGCCAGGGTAACCCCCAGGGCGTTGCGCGCCCCCAGTTCGAAGGCGTCCAGGATTTCGCGCAGGCTCATGCGCGTGGCTTTGCGCACGGCCCCGGCCGCCACGCAGGTGACCAGTCCCATGAGGGCGGCATAGAGCGGGGTAAATCCCGCGCCCAGAAACCCGATGATAGCGAACAACGGGACGAAGAGGTGGCCGCGCTCGCGCATGACCGTCGCGAACTTCGGCAGTTCGTCGCGGTTCAACCCGCGCAGTTTGCAGCGCTTGGCCTCCAGATGAACTTCGATGAAGACCCCGAAAAAATAGAGGCAGGCCGGGATGGCCGCCGCCTTGGCGATATCCAGGTAGGGCATGTTGAGGAACTCGGCCATGATAAAAGCCGCGGCCCCCATGATGGGCGGCATGATCTGGCCGCCGGTGGAGGAAGAGGCCTCGACGGCCGCGGCGAACTCGGGGCGGTAGCCCAGGCGCTTCATCATGGGAATGGTCAGGCTGCCCGACTCCACGGTGTTGGCCACCGAGCTGCCTGAGACCATGCCCTCCAGGGCGCTGGTGATCACGGCCATTTTGGCCGGGCCGCCCGAGGCCCAACCGGCCACGGCATTGCCGATGTCCATGAAGAGCTGCCCCAGGCCGGTCTTTTCCCGAAACGACCCAAAAAGGATAAAAAGGTAGATGAACGAGGCCATGACCCCCATGGGAATACCCAATATCCCCTCGGTGGTCAGATACATGTGCGAGGCGATGCGCTCGAGGGAAAAACCGCGATGGCTGAGAAAACCCGGCAAATAACGGCCAAGATAGGCATAGAGCAGAAAGGCGCTGGCCAGCACGACGATGGGCAATCCCACCGCGCGCCGGGTGGCTTCCAGAACCACCACGATGCCGCAGCCGGCCATGATGTAATCCATGGTGCTGTAGTCACCGCCGGCCTCCATGATGCGCATGTAGTTCATGGCCAGGTAGAGCCCTACATACACCGCGCCGGCGGCCAGGAGCCAATGGTGCCAGCGCAGCCGCCCGCTGCTCCCGGAGACGCGGGCTGGAAAGAGCAGAAAAACCAGGGCTAGGGCAAAAGAGAGGGCGATCGAGCGCTGCAATTGGGCCGGCAGCAAACCGAAGGCTGCCGTCCACACTTGGAACACCGACCAGCCCACACCGATGATGTAAACGATCCAGCGCGGCCAGCCGCTAAGTTTGCGGGCGGTCGCCTCTTTGTCCACCTTGCGCAGGATCTCTTCCAACGCTTCCTTGGAGATGGGTTCTTCCGCCCTTTCGACTACCACGCCGCGCACCTGCCTTTGATGAGATCCACGATTGCGACCCGCGCCACCTGCAACCGCAGCGGGCTGCCCGGCGGCGCCAACTGCACCAGGGCCAGTTCCTGTCCTTTGATGTGCAGGGTCTGTTCGGCCACGCGCCCCACCCGCACCACAACCTCCGGCGTCGGCCGCTCCACGCGGTATACCAGCCACCCGTCCGGGGCCACGGAGAGTCGTCCGTCAGAGCCATCGGGCATGCCCGCGCCGAAACTATCGAAACGCGACCCGACGATCACCAGACGATCGCCCGCCGCGCGCAAGGTATCGTAAACCGGCCGCCGGTTCACCGAGTGAATATAGGCCAGCACGAACTCTTCGCCCAAATGCATGCGGGCGCAGTAGAGGGTCTGGCCATTCAGGTGGTGGCTGATGCGCAGCACGCTGAACAGCGGCCAGTAGCCAACGAACCCGATCGCTGCCACGGCCGCCAAAAACCAGAAGACTGGTCTTCGGATCAGGCCCCGCGCCGGGTTTCCACCTGAAACGGCCAAAACGCCCCACCCTTGCTTACATCGCTTTCTTTTCTTTGTAGTACTTCACCGCCCCGGGATGGAAGGGGATCGAAACGCCCTTGACCGCCGTCGGCAGCGAAAGCTCGGCGCCCTTGGCGTGGGCTGAAGCCAGTTCAGCCTGATTTTCGAAAAGCGCTTTGGTCAGTTGGTACACCACCTCCTCTTTCAACTGGCTGGAGGCGATCAGCACGGCATTCACCGCCACGGTGTTCACCTCTTCGGTCAGGCCCTTGTAGGTGTTGGCCGGAACCTTGGCCGTCGAGAGGAAGGGATAGCGGGCCGCCAGTTTGGCTGCCATGTCCGGCGCGATATTAAGCAGGCGGATCTCGTTCTGGGTGCTGATGTCCATGATGGCCGCATTGGGTATGCCCGCCGTGACGATGAACGCATCGATGTGCTTGTCCTTGAACTGCTCGGCGCTTTCGGAGAATGAGAGATAGTTGGCCTTGATATCTTCCTTACCCATCCCATAGACATCCAGCAACTGACGGAAGTTGGCCTCGGTACCGCTGCCCGGAGCCCCCACGCCCATCTTCATGCCCTTCAGGTCGGCGAAGGATTTGGCAGGGCTGCCGGCCGCCACCACCACCTGGATGATCTCCGGGTATAGCACGGCCACGGCCTGCATATCGGTCAACTTCTCCTTGAAGGACTCCTTGGCGTTATAGGCAAAATCCAGCGTGTCGCTCTGGACAAGGGCTAGCTCGACCTCCTTTTTGTTGATCAGGCGCACGTTTTCGGCTGAAGCGCCGGTGGTCTGGGCCGTGACATTCATACCCGAGATCTTAGTGTTCCAGATCCGCGCCAGGGCCCCGCCAAAAGGATAATAGGTGCCGGCCGTGCCGCCGGTGGCCAGGATCAACTGGGTGTCGGCCGCGTGCGCGGGACCCGCCAGCGCGATGAACAACAACCCTACCAAACCAAAAACCAGAGATCTCTTCATGGGCAACCTCCTTTGATTTTGTTATGCAGGATGCTAATCAATCGGGCTCTATCCGTCAAGGCACGGTTTTGGAATAGAAAACGGCGACCGGTGAAGCCACGGACTTCACCGGTCGCCGTCCAAGGTTTAAAGGCCTTATTACTTTGCCGCAGGAACGCTGACCGCAGCCTCGGCAGGAGCCGGCACGATGGCTTCCTGGGTGTGCCGCACGCCGGCCGTTTCCTTTTGGATCTCCGTGGGATGCCAACCCATCACGCCCCACATGATGAAGAAGCTGATCACATAGGCGGCCGTGACATGCCAGCCGTTTTTAACATAGGCCCAGGTGTTCTTGGCTTCGGGGAATTTGTTGGAGAGAGCGACGCCGGCCGATGACCCGAACCAGATCATGGAGCCGCCGAAACCCACGCTGTAGGCCAGACAGCCCCAGTCGTAGCCGCCCTGGTCCAGACACAATTTGGTCAGGGGGATATTGTCGAACACGGCGGAGACAAACCCCAGACCGAAAGCGGTCCAGGGCGAGGCGGCCGGCAGTTCCTCAACCGGCATCAAGGAGGCGCAAGCGATTAGAGCCATCAGAAAGACGGTGCCGCGCCAGGCATTCTTGATTTCCTCCCAGGGGGTTTTGGAGATCATGGCACCCAGCAAAATGGCCACCCAGACACCCAAGGCCGGGAAATCGAGCAGGTAATTGGTAGCGATGGCGCATACCAGAATGAAAAAGACGATGGCGATACGGACCCATTCCACCTCAACGGTCACTTTGTTCTTTACGATGGGTTGGTGCGCATGCTGCTGCTTGGCTCCGAAATAGCCGATAATCAGGATCGATGCCAGCGCCGCCACGGCGGCATGAATAACGGCCAGGGGACTGACGCCGGCGATCCACATGAGGGTGGTCGTTGTATCGCCCACCACGCTGGGCGCGCCGCCCGCGTTGCTGGCGGCCACGATGGCGGCCAGATAGCCGATGTGTACCTTGCCCTTGAACACCACCAGGGCGATGGTGCCGCCGATCATGGCCGCCGCGATGTTGTCCAGGAACGAGGATAGGATACAGATCAGGGCCAGGAGCGCGAAGCCGCCCTTCCAGCCGCCCGGCAGATAGTTCGGCAGCACGTCGGGCAATTTGGATTCCTCGAAGTGCTTGGCCAGAATGGCGAAACCGAAGAGCAGCCCCAGCAGATTCAAAAGGACGCGCCACTCGCCCTCCTCGCCGTTGCCGCCGATGATATGGTGCAACAGGGAAAAATGCTCGGCGAAGATATACTTGGTCAGGACTACCAGCACTAAGCCCGTCAGGGCCACCTGCATGGCATGCTTATGCAATGTCGCCACACCCACCAGGGTCAGGGCGAAAATGATGAACTCCAATCGGATCGGACCGATGGATGGAACGCCGGAACTGGCCAGCGCCATGGTCGGAAAGAGCGTCAACAACACAGCAGCGATCCACTTCATACTGACCTCCAATTTTTTGGCCGGCTCGACCCGCCGGTGCAACCCGAACCCTCCGGACGCCGCTGTCCGGCGAGGCATTTTCACCTATTGTTATGTAAAGACTTCGAACAACTACTAACCTCGAAGAAATAGCGGCGAAATATGCCCGTAAAGCTGGACCGAGTCAATAAGATTCTAGGCTTGGTCAGCTCTCTGAAGGCTGCGCAGTGCGGCCAGCAGGGAGGATAGGTCCGCAGGCAGCGGAGCCAGAAAGGTCACCGGCTGATGGGTGACCGGATGGGTGAAGCTCAATTGCGCGGCATGTAACATCTGACGTCGGGCTTGCCCCAGAATAGCGAGCGCAGCGGCCTCACTGCCGGCCGGCCGCGACATCATGCGCCGCCGGCCATACACCAGGTCCCCGACGATGGAATGCCCCATGGATTGGCAATGCACGCGGATCTGATGGGTACGCCCGGTCTTGAGTTCCACGGCGAGTAAAGTAGCCGCGGGCAATCGCTCCCGAACACGCCACAAGGTAAGTGCCTCGCGACCGCCATAAGCCACTACGGCCATGCGCTTGCGCTCGACAACATGGCGTCCCACGGGACGGTCGATGCAGCCGTCCTCTTCAGGCGGTGCGCCCCACACCAAAGCGAGATAGATTTTATGGACTTGGCGCGCCTTGAACTGTTGGGAGAGGCTCTGGTGAACGGTGTCGTTCTTAGCCACCACCAGCAGCCCCGAGGTATCTTTGTCCAGGCGATGGACGATGCCCGGCCGCCGTTCGCCCCCGATCCCTTCCAGATCATGGCAATGGTGCAGCAACCCATTGACCAACGTTCCGGTTGCATGCCCGGCCGCCGGATGCACCACCAGCCCCGCGGGCTTGTCCACGACGATGAGGCTGGCGTCTTCGTAAACGATGGTGAAGGGAATTGGTTCGGGAACCAGGTCCACCGGCGCCGGCGGCGGCAGGTTTGCATCGATGCGTTCGCAAGGCTTGAGTCTATAGCCGGCTTTACGCGCCGCGCCATCCACCGCCACATGCCCCAGGTCGATCAAATGGGCGGCGTGCGAGCGTGAGCAGCCCGGCAGGTGCCGGGATAAGAAAACATCCAGGCGCACACCGGCTTCGGGGGGTGCAACCGTCAGATGAAATTCTCCCAATTCAATAGGGGACATCGGGGGGTAAGGAATGCCTATTTTTCCGCTCCGGCGGCAAAAAGGGCTTCGATTTCCGACATGACCTTTTTCTCGTCGGTCTTTTTGGCGGTGGAGAGCTCTTTGATCAGCAAGGTGTGGGCCGTGTCGTAAAGTTTGCGTTCGCCGAAGGAGAGATCCTTGTTCATCTTGAGCAACGACAGATCCCGAAACACTTCGGCTACCTCGAAGAGCGATCCGGTCTTGATCTTATCCATATACTCGCGATAGCGGCGGTTCCAGGTCTGGTTGTCGATGGCCAAGTCGCGCTTGGCCTTGATCACATCCATGATTTTGGGGATCTCTTTTTCGCCGATCACATCCCGCAGCCCCACCGATTCCACGTTCCAGGTGGGAATCATGATGACCATGTTGTTTTCAAGGATCTTCATTATGTAGAAGTCATGCTTTTCCCCGTTAACCACACGGGTTTCGATGGCTTCGATACGCCCCACGCCATGGGCCGGATAGACGGCTAAATCGCCAACCTTGAAGCGACCGGATTTGCTTTTGGGAGGCGTGGGTTTTTCTTCGATGGGTTTGGCCATAAGGGTTCCGCAATCAATCTGTTGGCGGCGCCTGAAGCGCCTAAGTAGGTGCCAAACATACCATTGTCGCTGGTGGCTTGCAACAAAAAAGGACCGGCCCCCATGGGGAGCCGATCCTTGAGGATCGAGCGCCTGAAGATCAGGCGTTTGCTGCAATTACATCAGGAACGGAACCATGAGCAAGGCCACCACGTTGAGGATCTTGATCATGGGGTTGACAGCCGGGCCGGCGGTATCTTTGTACGGGTCGCCGACGGTGTCGCCGGTGACGGCCGCTTTGTGGGCATCGCTGCCCTTGCCGCCCAGATGACCGTCTTCAATGTATTTCTTGGCATTGTCCCAGGCAGCGCCGCCGGTGGTCATGGAGATGGCCACGAACACGCCGGTGACGATGGAGCCGATCAGCAGACCGCCCAGGGCCACTTTGCCCAGGATGAAGCCCACCAGCAGAGGCGCCACGACGGGCAGCAGAGCGGGAATCACCATCTCTTTGAGGGCGAACTTGGTGACGATATCGACGCAGGCGCCGTAATCGGGTTTGCCGGTGCCTTCCATGATGCCCGGGATTTCGCGGAACTGACGACGCACTTCGTCCACGACCGCGCCACCGGCATTGCCGACGGCCTTCATGGCGATGGAGGCAAACAGGTAGGGCAGCAGACCGCCGATAAACAGACCGATGATGACGTTCACGTCGGACAGGTCGAACTTGATGGCCTGCGCGGCACCCTGGATGCTGAACTCTTCCACATAGGCGCCGAAGAGCACCAGAGCGGCCAGACCGGCGGAACCGATGGCATAGCCTTTGGTGACGGCCTTGGTGGTGTTGCCCACCGCATCCAGCGGATCGGTGACGGCGCGGACGCTCTCATCCATGTTGGCCATTTCGGCGATACCACCGGCATTGTCGGTGATGGGGCCGTAAGCGTCGATGGCGATGACCATACCGGTCATGGAGAGCATGGACATAGCGGCCATAGCGATGCCGTAGAGTCCGCCGAATTGATTGGCCAAGAAGATGGCGATACAGATCACGAGCACCGGAGCGGCGGTCGACTGCATGGAGACGGCCAGACCGGCGATGATGTTGGTACCATGGCCCGTGGTGGAAGCTTCGGCAATGCCCTTCACGGGGCCGTACTTGCCGGTGTAATACTCGGTGATGATGACGATGACGACGGTCAGGACCAGACCGATCAGGGTGCAGTAGTAGATGTTCATGGCGGAGATCTCAACCAGACCACCCATGTACTTGGTGCAGGCATAGTAGAAGGCGATGGCCGCGATCACGGCGGCGCCGAACATGCCTTTGTACAGAGCGCCCATGATGTACTCGCTCTTGCCCAGGCGCACGAAGAAGATGGCGATGATCGAGGCGATGATGGAGATGGCGCCCAGGATCAGGGGAAACTCGGTGGCCATGGGAATTTTGGGGAACATCAGGTGGCCGATGAGCATGGCGGCCACGGCAGTCACCGCATAGGTCTCGAACAGGTCGGCGGCCATGCCGGCGCAGTCACCCACGTTGTCGCCCACGTTGTCGGCGATGGTGGCCGGGTTACGGGGATCGTCTTCGGGAATTCCGGCTTCGACTTTGCCCACCAGGTCGGCACCGACGTCGGCGCCCTTGGTGAAGATACCGCCGCCCAACCGGGCGAAGATGGAGATCAAGCTGCCGCCAAAGCCCAGGGCTACCAGGGCCATGACGTCATGGGTGGCGGTGTAGTAACCGGCCACGGAGGTCAGGGCCAGACCGGCCACGATCATACCGGTGACCGAACCGCCCTTGAAGGCCATGCCCAAACCGGCGGCCAAACCCTTCTTGGAGGCTTCGGCGGTACGCACGTTGGCGATAACCGAAACGCGCATGCCGATGTAACCGGCGCAGAAAGAGGCCACGGCACCGATCAGAAAGCCGATGGCCATTTTGGCGCTCATGCTGGCGAAGATCACGATAAAGATGACGAGGCCGGCAATGCCCATGCTTTTCATCTGGCGATTGAGGTAGGCGATGGCGCCTTCCTTGATGGCGTTGGCGATCTGCTGCATCTTCTCGTTGCCGGCTGGCGCGCTTTTGACGACGGTGGCCAGGATGATCGCAAAGAGCACCCCGGCGAGTCCGACCAGTGTACAAATGAGCGGAATATTCTTCATTGCTACGTCCATTCTTTCCTCCCTACATTTGTTAAAGTTTACTTGGATCTTGATTGAATCGGTTCATGGCTTCCGTAATACTCGCACACAAAATCGTGGTGATCGCATCGCAGGCTCGCTGGAGAAATTCATCAAGGTCGGAGCGTTCGTCGCGGTTGAAGGTGCTGAGCACATGATCCACAACCTGGGCGCCCTTCTCGGAGCGTCCCACCCCGAGCCGTACACGGGCAAATTGCCCGCCCCCAAAAGCACCGATGATCGATCTTATACCCTTATGTCCGCCATCGCCCCCTTTCTCTTTGATTTTTAATCTTTGAAAAGCCAAGTCGATGTCATCGTGCACAACGACCATTGCTTCGCTTTGAATTCTAAAAAAATCGGCCAATTGGCGCAGCGGCGGACCGCTGCGGTTCATATAGGCCTGGGGCTTGGCCAGCACGACCTCCACCCCTCGAATGCGCCCGCGGCCGAACAGGACATCGAACTTACGCCGCTGCAAGTCGATTCCATGAGTCGCAGCCAGGAGATCCAGCGCCATGAAACCGGCATTGTGACGCGTACCCGCATACTCCGCCCCCGGATTGCCAAGTCCGGCCACCAAGTGCACGCTTTGTTCCGGCATCGGTTGCCATCACTTTTCCGGCGAGCGCCGCAGCAAAACTAAGCTTCGCTCTTTTCTTCCTTCTTGGCCTCGCCTTCAGCCGCCGCGGCTTCACCCTCCGCCGCCGCGCCCTCAGCCTCAGCTTCCATTTCACGCCGCGTGGCCGATACCGTCAGGATGGTGAAATTGGTTTCGTGGGGGAATTCCACATTGCCGGGCATCGGGATATCTTCCACGTGCACCGCATTGCCGACGTCCAGGTTGGTCACATCGATGGTGACATTGGCCGGGATCTCGTTGGGCAGACAGTAAACTTCCAGCTCGCGGCGGATGATTTGCAGCACGCCGCCATTTTCCACGCCCACGGCTTTACCGGTAGCGATCACCGGCACGCGCACGCGAATCTTGCGATCCATGGATACCTCGTACAGATCCACGTGCAGCATGGCATTGGAGAGCGGATGGCGTTGCATCTCCTTGACCATCACCGGTCGGGAGCCGGCGCCGTCGTCCACGACCAGATTGAAGACCGTACGCCCCAGACCGCCTTTCTTCATGGCGACTTCCAGGTCGTAGGCCTGCAGGGTCAGCATGCTGGGTTCGGTTTTGGGGCCATACAAGACCGCCGGCACCTTCCCCTCCCGGCGCAAGGCGCGGGCCGGGCTGTTCCCTTTGGTTTTACGAGTTTCAGCTTTAAGCGCGATGGTTTCCAAAGAAACTTCCTCCTTCAAGGCAAAAAATGGGGTTAGACGAACAAAGAGGTCACCGAATCTCCCCGATTACTTCGAATGATGGCCTCGCCCACCAATTCGGCAATGGACAGCATCTTGATCTTGTCGCAGGCGGCGGCTTCCGCGGTGAGCGGAATGGTATCGGTGACCATAAGGCTTTTCAGTTGCGATTGTTGGATACGGCCGATGGCCGGTCCGGACAAAACGGCGTGGGCGCAACAGGCATGCACTTCCGTGGCGCCGTTTTTGAGGAGCACGCCCACGGCCTCGGTAAGGGTGCCGGCGGTATCCACCATATCGTCCAGGATGATGGCGGTTTTGTCTTTCACGTTGCCGATGACGGCCATGGCTTTGGCTTCGTTGGGCGCCGAGCGGCGCTTGTCCACGATGGCCAGGCTGGCGTCGAGACGCTTGGCGAATGCCCGGGCGCGTTCCACGCCGCCCGCGTCGGGGGAAACCACCACGATGTCGTTGCTGAAATTCTTGCGGATGTAGCGCAGGATCACCGGCGCGGCAAAGAGATTATCCACCGGAATGTTGAAAAATCCCTGGATCTGACCGGCGTGCAGATCCAAAGTGATGATGCGGTTGGCGCCGGCGGTGGTGATCATATCGGCCACCAGCTTCGCGCTGATGGGCACCCGCGGCGCGACCTTCTTGTCCTGCCGGGCGTAACCATAATAGGGGATAACGGCCGTGATGCGGCTGGCCGACGCGCGCTTCATGGCGTCGATCATCAGCAGCAGCTCCATCAGGTGGTGGCTTACGGGGTTGCAGGTGGATTGGATGATGAAGACATCCTTGGTGCGGACGTTGTCTTCGATCTCGATCTGAATCTCGCCGTCGCTGAAGGTGGTCACTTTGGCCCCGCCCAGGGGCATTTTCAGAAACTCGCAAATCTTCTTTGACAGCGCAATA
>JACRDD010000009.1 GCA_016218685.1 Desulfobacterales bacterium
ATGTCATGCCATCCATTGAAAAACACATTGAGGTCAGCACGCAACGAACCGGGAAATCTTATCGTGAAGTACACGAATGGATCGACGATCCCCAGTACAAGAATGAACGCCATGACATCACCCGGGTGCTGGAGTTCAGTCGCATGTTCGAGGAAAAGTTCGGACCGGAAGCAGCCCGCGAGTATATTCAGCACCTGGCGGATGACCTGAACGGCAAATTTAACCACCTGGTGGAGGATGTTCAGGTTTTGGTGGATAAGACGCTGGCCTACTTCGGGGCCTTAAAGCAGCCGTCTGGTATCAAACAGCAAGGAGAACGATCATGAAATGGATCACCCGTTCCCATGTGCACGTGGACCGTGTGGCGTGTCCCTGGCTGATCCGGCGCTTTATCGATTCGGAGGCCGAATTTCTCTTCGTGCCCAAGAGCAAAGTGCTGGAGATCGCCGCAAAAGAGGGTGCCATTGCCTTTGACACGCCGGGGGCCGAACTGCACCACCGCGACCACCTGTGCACCTTCGATGTGATAATAAAAGCCTACGAATTGACCGACCCGGCGCTCCTGCGCATGGCCAGGGTCATCAATGCCGCTGACACCGACCATCTGGAGGCCGATCCCTTGGCAGCCGGTTTCGAGGCCATCGCCGTGGGGTACGGCCTGCGCTATCCGGACGATCTGGAAAACATCGAACGGCAGTTCGAGGTCTATGATGCCCTTTATGCCTGGTGCCGGTTGGACGTCGCCAAGCAGTAATCCTGGAGTAAAACCATGGCCATCGATGCGAACATGACCACCTCAGTCGGCCGGATCTCGGGTTTTCTCGGCCTGCAACGCAGCACCGTCGGCGTGTTGGCCATGGTGGTGCTGGTGGGCATGGGCGAGTACATGGCCGAGCGTTTCCTGCCCATCTACATCATGGCCCTGGGGGGCGGCGCGCTGGCCGTCGGCCTGCTCCAGGCCATGGACAACTTGCTCTCGGCCCTTTACTCGTTTCCCGGCGGCTATCTCGCCGACCGAATCGGCACCAAGCGTTCGCTGCTGGTCTTCAACCTGGTGGCCATGGCCGGTTTCGCGCTGGTGATCGTGATCCCCAGTTGGCAAGCAGTGTTGGTTGGCGCGGTGCTTTTTATCTCCTGGTCGGCCATCTCGCTGCCGGCCACCATGAGCTTGATCTACAAGGTGTTGCCTGCCAGCAAACGCACCATGGGGGTCACCATGCATTCGCTGGTGCGCCGCATCCCCATGGCCCTGGGCCCAATTGCCGGCGGCGTTTTTATCGGTATTTGTGGCGAGCGCGAAGGCGTGCGTCTGGCCTTCGGCGCGGCACTGGCCATGGCCGTGGCGGCGCTGCTGTTGCAGCAATGGATGATCCAGGAGGATAAGCCGGCGGGCGCCCGAGGCCCGACGCCGGAAAAAAACCCGCTGAAGCTGCTGCGCCTCATGAACCCGGCCATGAAAAGCCTTTTGGCAACCGACATCCTGATCCGTTTCTGCGAGCAAATTCCTTATGCCTTTGTGGTCATCTGGTGCATGAAGACCATTGCCGCGCCGGTCTCGGCAGTGCAGTTCGGTCTGCTGACGACCGTCGAGATGGCCACCGCCGTGCTGGTCTATATTCCCGTGGCCTACCTGGCCGACCGCGGCGGCAAGAAGCCGTTCGTGCTCATGACGTTTGTCTTTTTCACCCTGTTCCCCCTGGTGCTGCTCTACAGCCGCTCGCTGGAGTGGCTGATCGTCGCTTTCGTGCTGCGGGGACTCAAGGAGTTCGGCGAACCCACACGCAAGGCCCTGATCATGGATTTATCCCCGGACGGTTGCAAGGCCGGCATGTTCGGCCTCTACTACCTGATCCGGGATGTATGTGTCGCCGTGGCCGCCCTGGGCGGCGCGGTTTTATGGCAAATCAGCCCGGAAACGAACCTGATCACGGCGTTCGTCTTCGGCGTCATCGGCACCCTGGGGTTCGCGGTGTTCGGCCGCGACCTGCCGGTGCTTTCACCCGTAATTACTAAGGAGGCCCACCATGGCCGCTAATAAAAAAAATAGATGGCTGAAGGTATTCTGCCCGGAAGATGCCTGCCTGGCGGAAGAAGAACGCTTCGACTCGCCGACACCCGCGAAAGCGGAAGAACACAGCGAATGGCTGGAGATCTTCTGTCCCGAGGAGTCGTGTGAAATTGTTTCACCGACCCAACTGCCCTAAAAACAAACCGGTCGGCCGGGAGGATCTCCCGGCCGACCCAAATGATTGTCACCCGATTGTGAATATGAACCATAGACTTTCTACAATACTCGCGATTTGATCACGTAATTTGCCGAGGAGTCTTTGCATGCCCTTATTCAAAAAGAGCATACCCGGCGATGCCTGCCGGCCGCTGCCGAGCATGGATGGCGAACAAACCGCCCGCTACCAGCACTTCAGGGCCCTGCTCGAGCACAATCGCACGGCGCTCACCCTGATGGCCGATCTCGAGCAGACCTATTTCGATAACCGGCCCTTTACGATTCAGGGTGTGGAGCGCGTCTGCAACCAGATGCTTAGCGAAGTAGAAGCCATGGTGCATTCTCTTTCAGGCATGTCGGGCAAAGAGTATAAACATCTGGCCATCATGTTAAGCAGCATCCGCCGTTATGCGCGGGATGAACTGGCCGCCGCAATCCACCCGACCACGGACACCTTGACCCTGCCCCTGGACCAAATCGAAGGGGGCCATGCCAGGGATGTGGGCGCCAAGGCCGCCAATCTATCGCGGATGCGGCGGGAACTGGCCTTGCCCACACCCAATGGGTTTGCCATTACAACGGCCGCCTACCGGCTCTTCTTAAGCGAGACCGGTCTTGGTGCGCAGATCGATGCTGCCCTGGCGGAGCTGTCCGCCGACGATCCAGCGGCCCTGGAGGCCACCGGCCGCCAGATCCGGGCGCGGATCATGGAAGCCGCGCTGCCGGTCACGATCCGCGCGGCGCTGGCGGAAGCAGTTGAAAAGCTTGCGAATGGGAACTCTTCAGAGCTGCTTCTGGCCGTTCGCAGCAGTGCCATAGGCGAAGACGGCGAAATCTCCTTTGCCGGTCAATACACCTCGGTCCTGAACGTGCCCATAGCGGAGTTGGCTCAGGCCTACCAGCAAGTGGTGGCCAGCAAGTACTCCGCCTCCGCGCTCTCTTATCGCATGCATCATGGCCTGGATGACCGCGAGACGCCCATGGCCGTGCTGGTGCTGGCGATGATTCAGCCGCGTATTAGCGGCGTGCTCTACACCGCCGACCCCATTGGAGAAGATCGCGATACCATCCGGGTCAGCGCTGTTCACGGGCTGGGCGGGGCCCTGGTGGGAGGCGACCTCTCACCGCAGCGCACCTACCGGATCGATAAGCGCGAATCCAGGGTACTAGATATGGCCGGCAAAGAAATTGAAACGTACTCTTCCGGCGACAGTGCTACCGATGTGGGCTTTCTCCGGGAGCTGCGGGCAGCCGCCATCCAACTGGAAAACCATTTTCAACGCCCGTTGGATATCGAATGGGCCCTGGACCGGTCGGAGCGTCTTTTCCTGCTGCAGGCACGACCCTTGCTCATCGTGCCGGAAGCGGCCGAAATGAGCGCTGAGCCCGCCCGTGATTATCCCGGCCATGCGCTGGTCATCGAAGGCGGCAAGTGCGCCGCGAGCGGCGTGGTCGCCGGCCGCGTGCTGGTGTTGAAGAGCACCGAGACGGACGAGGCCATCCCGCCAATCGAAGGCGACACCATTTTGGTGACCCGCACCGCTTCCACATCGATTACGCCCTGGGTCGGCAAGGTCAAGGGCCTGATCACCGATATCGGCGGCATCGCCAGCCACCTGGCCTCGGTGGCCCGGGAGTTCGGCGTTCCGGCGCTCTTCGACACCCAAAACGCCACCGCCTTGCTCAGGGATGGAGAAGAAATCACTTTATGGGCCAGCCGGGCCAGGGTCTACCAAGGCGTCGTGGATGAGTTGACGCGCGGTATGCGGCCCGTCAAGCGCCCCATCTTCGCTAGCCCGACCCATCTGCGCATGCAGCGCCTGCTGGATCTGATTTCACCCCTGACGCTCACCGATCCCAATTCCCCGGCTTTTGCGCCGGACAAGTGCCGCAGCGCCCACGACATCATCCGGTTTTGCCATGAGATCTCCGTGCGTGAGATGTTCAGGTTCGGCGAAGCCGCCGGACGGGTGCGCAACGCCGTGCGTCTGAAAGTGAGCATTCCCATCCAGCTCTTGGCCATGGACCTGGGCGGCGGGCTCTCCAAGGGACTGACCACCTGCCACGAGGTCAATGCCCACGATGTGGCCAGTGTGCCCTTTCGCGCGCTGTGGCGCGGGCTTTCCCATCCGGGGGTCAACTGGACCAGCACCATCGCCGCGGGTGCCCGCAATGTCATTTCCCTGATGGCGGGCGGCGCCATGGCCCAGCAGGGCGATCAATTGGGCGGGGCGAGCTATGCCATTATCGCCGGCGACTATCTGAATCTGAATGTCCGCTTCGGTTATCACTTTGCCATCGTGGATGCCCTGTGCGGAGCGGACCCGGAGCAAAACTATGTGCGCCTGAATTTTGCCGGCGGGGCCGGCGCCTACTTCGGCCGCTCCCTGCGCCTGCAGTACTTGGCCAACGTGCTGGCGCGCCTGGGATTCGAAACCACCCTCAAGGGCGACCAGATCGAGGCGGTTCTGACCCGGCTGGAACCATCCGCCATGGAAGAAGCCTTGGACCAACTGGGCCGGCTTTTGGGCACCAGCCGCTTGCTAGACATGGCCCTGAACAGCCCCGATCAGGTGGCAACCCTGACCGACTCCTTCTTCGAGGGCAAGTACGACATTCTGGAGCCCGAGCGGGCGGACGCACCCGAAGCTTTCCACCTGGTTACCGGCAACTGGAAGAAGAGTAAAGCGGGCATGGAGCCGGGCGTCTTGCAGGACGGCTCGGATTTTGGCTCCTGGATCTCGGCCAATCTCTCTACGACCATGGGACGCTTCATGGGCAAACGCTATCAGGAGTTGCTGGACAACATCGGAGCCTACTACTACTTCCCCTTGGCCATCGCCAAACAGAGCCTCATGGGCGACGGCAGCGCGCGGGTCCTGGTGAAGCCCCAGGCCGGTCATATTGACCAGGCCGGCGGCCTGGCCTTTGCCATTCGAGACTGGGGTAACTACTTTGTCTTCCGGGTCAACGCCTTGGAGAATAATGCGATCTTGTTCGAATTCAAAAACGGCAAGCGCTTGGAACGGTTTAGCATCGACACGCTCGTGCGCGCCGGCCAGTGGTATCGGCTGCGTGTGGAAACAGCGGGGCGCCGCCTACGGGCCTTCCTGCAAGAGCGGCTGGTGATGGAATACACCGCCGAACGCGATTTGCGGGGGTATGCCGGCCTGTGGACCAAAGCCGACTCTGTCACGCTATTCAATGAGTTGGTGCTGGAAGAGGACCCGGGCCAAACACCGATCATGGATATATCCGAGGAGGGCGGATGACGACCCAATCCAATGCACAGCCGTCAGCGACGGTTTCTTTTAAAGAGGCCTTGAGATTCTGGACCAAGCTGGGCTTCATCAGTTTCGGCGGCCCGGCCGGCCAGATCGCCGTCCTGCACCAGGAGGTGGTCGAACGGCGGCAATGGGTCGATGAGACCCAGTTCCTGCGGGCCCTGAATTTCTGCATGCTGCTGCCCGGCCCCGAGGCCCAGCAACTGGTTACCTATATCGGCTGGCGCCTGCACGGCACCTGGGGCGGCATCGTGGCCGGATCGCTCTTCGTGATCCCTTCGGTCTTCGTCATGCTCTTTTTAAGCTACCTGGCCGTGGCCCAAATCGATGTTCCGGCCGTGGCCGCTGCTTTTTACGGCATCCAGCCGGTGGTGGTGGCGGTGGTCATCGAGGCGGTGCTGCGCATCGGCAAGAAGGCGCTCAAGCATCGCCTGCTCTACGGTTTTGCGGCCCTGGCGTTCGTGGCCATTTACTTCTTCAAAGTGCCGTTTCCCTATATCGTGGCCGGGGCGGCCGCGGGCGGGTTGCTGCTCCAGCGCGGGTTGCCGAAAATTTTCTGCAAGGGCGCCTTCGATGCGCAATCCGGCCAATGCCGCATCGAGATCGAAACCGGCGGCGGGAGAAAAAACGGGGCGCCCTCGTGGGGCCATGCCGCTCGGGTGTTTCTGGTCTGCCTGGGGCTGTGGGCCCTGGTGGTGGGCACCGTGTGGGGCTTGCGCGGATTCGAAGACACCTTGACCCAAATCGCCCTCTTTTTCACCAAGGCCGCCTTCGTCACCTTCGGCGGCGCCTACGCCGTGCTCGGTTACATCACCGCGGTGGCGGTGGGCAACGGCTGGCTCACCGCCCCCCAGATGCTCATCGGCCTGGGACTGGCCGAATCCACCCCCGGCCCGTTGATCATGGTGACCCAGTACGTCGGGTTCCTGGCGGCCTGGCATCTGCCCGGCGATCTGGCGCCGCTGACCGCCGCCATCCTCGGCGCGCTGTTGACCACCTATGTCACTTTTCTACCGTGCTTCTTCTTTATCTTCGCCGGCGCGCCCTACATCGAGGCCATGGCCGGCAACCACCGCATTCAGGCCGCGCTCACGGGCGTCACTGCCGCCGTGGTGGGCGTGATCCTCAACCTGGCGGTCTGGTTCGGGCTTAAAGTACTTCTGCCCGACGGCGGCCTCGACCTGTTCGCCCTGATCGCCGCGGCAATATCGCTGGTGCTGCTCCAGAAGTTCCATTTTCCGGTTCACTACCTGGTGCCCATGGGTGCGGCGGCGGGGGTGATCCTTTCAATCGGGAAAGATTGAACTCCTGGATTCGCAACGCGGAAGCGATTGCGAGGCCAATTCAATTTGAGGCACAGCATGTACCATCAATGCCGATTGATGGGCACCCGCCCAGGATCGCCCACGAACGGCAGGATCAGAAGACGCGGCAGGGACAACTTTCGCGGGTCGCGGAATTGGGCCAGGCCGATCGTCATATCCGTGTGTCCCTTGGCCGGTTGCGCCTTATAGGTGCCGAACAGGCGGTCCCACCAGGGCAGGTTGAAGCCATAATTGCTGTTGGTTTCCCGGATAATCACCGAGTGATGGACCCGGTGCATGTCCGGCGTAACCACCAGCAGCCTGAGTATCCGGTCGACCCTTTGCGGGATATTTAAATTGCTGTGGTTGAACATGGCGCTGGTGTTCAAGGCCACTTCGAAGATCAGGACAGCCAACGGCGATGCACCGAGCGCGGCCACGGCCGCCAATTTGATAGCTATGGATACGATAATTTCGATGGGATGGAACCGTAGCCCGGTGGTCATATCGAAATCAAGATCCGCGTGATGCACCATATGCAGCCGCCAGAGCGCTGGAATAGCGTGATGCAGGACATGCTGCGTATAAACCGCGAGATCCAGCAGCACGACACCAATAACGACCTCTATCCAATAGGGGAGGGCCACCTGGTTGAGCAATCCCCAACTGTGCTCGGAGGCGAACAGGGCCAACCCGATGGGTAGAATAGGGAAAATCAACGCCACGGATAAAGGGTTCAAGGCCACCAGGGTCAGATTGGCAAACCAGCGCCGGGCCTTGGATGTGGACAACCGCCTGCGGGGGGCGAGGAGCTCAGCCACGGCCAGCACGGCGAAAGCGCCGAGGAAAGCGCCGACGCGGATGAGCATTTCGGTTTTCATCACTCTCCTTCGAAACGACGATCACTTTTTAGAAGTATTAAGATTTTTTGAAAAGACGGCTCAGCATACCCTTTTCCCGCGGCCCGGGTTCGGGCAGCCCCAGTTGGCGGCGAACGCAAATCTCCACCTCGTGTTCGGAGACATCGGCGCCTTCCACCACGATCTCGTCGCCTACCATGACCGCCGGGGCCACGGGCAGATCCAGCTCGAAGTACGCGTCGGTCTGGTACTCGGCTTTGGGTTTTGAGACGATATCGATTTCAACCTGGTATTTTGCGCCCAACCTGGGCATCATCTGTTTGAAATGCTTTCAGGGCTTGCCGTTGGGCTCGTTGAGGAAAAAGCGGACCTTGAGCATGATCGTCTCCTTTATGGTTTTTTCAAATCGGCCATGCGGCTCAGGAATACCTCGGGCGGCAGAAAATCCACCAGGCGCAGATCGGCGCGTTCGTTGCCCCGCGCATCCAGAAAGACAATGGTGGGTACCCCCTGAATGCCGTATTGCCTGAGCAGTTGTTCATGCAAGGGGTTGCCGCCCTGGGTCACATCCACCTTGATCATGATGAAATCCTTTTGGGCCTGGCGGACCACATCGGCCTGGTGAAAGGTGCCATGCTCCAACTCCCGGCAGGGGGTGCACCAGTCGGCGTAAAAATCGATGATGATCGGTTTTCCCTGGGCGGCCGCCTGTTGCAGGGTTTGCTCCGAATACGACTGCCAGTCGATTCCCGGTCCGCGCATGGCCCAGGCCGTGATCCAGAAGGTCGCCAGGACCAGGCAAGCCGTGCCCACGATGGCTTTCAGCCACGGAAAGGCCGCGAAACCCGCCTGATTTTTATCGAGCCAGCCCAGGTGCAGACCGGCGGCCAGGGCAACCGCGACCGGCAGGACGATCTTCGGCAGTTCGGGCAAAACCGGCCGGATGAAGTAGGCCGCCATGCCCACCAGGACCCAACCCATGAGCTTGCGCACCCAGAGCATCCAGCCGCCGGCCTTGGGCAAGCGTTGCAGTTGGCCGGAGAAAAGCGCCAGCATGAAAAGCGGCAGACCCAAGCCCAGGCTGAGGACGAAGAAGATCAAAAATCCCATCCAGGGGTTGCCCATGCCGGCCACCCAGGTGAGCAGTCCCAGCACGAAGGGGCCGATACAGGGGGCCGCCACGACCCCCAGGGTGAGCCCCATAAAGAGACTGCCGAAGTAACCGCCGTAGGATTTTCCGGCCGCCTGGGTCAGGGCGCCGGGCAAGCGCAGTTCCCAAAACCCGAAAAGGCTGCTGGCAAACAAGATCAGAACGCCAGCCACGAGGGCCAGGACGATTGGATTTTGCAGCAATGCACCCATCAATCCGCCGGTGAGCGCGGCGATCACGCCCAAAGTCGAATTGGTCAGGGCCAAACCCATCAGGTAACAGAGTCCATGCAACGCCAGTTTGATCTGACCGGGCCTGCCCCGGGCCGTGCGGCCCCCGAAAAAAGAGACCGTGATGGGAATCATGGGGTAGACGCAGGGCGTCAGGTTCAGGGCCAGCCCGCCGGTAAAAATGCCCAGAAGCGTCCAGAGCATGGCCCAGCCTTGGAGTGAGCGGGCGCTTTGGGGTTTGGCGTCCGCCGGAGATGGCGCCGATAGCCCGGCTGGGTTGCTGGCAACCGGTAATTTATGCTCCTGCCATTTGGGAAAACCGTAGGGATCGCGATAGACATTCTTGTAACCCAGCGTTACGGCCACACGGGCCGCCGAGTCGCTGCGGACTCAGGTCAGCCCCGCTCAGTAAAAGACAAGCGCGCGCTCCTTGTCCGGGCCTAAAAACGCCTTGAGTTTTCCCGCCTTGCGCCAGCGCGACCACCTGGTGGGTTCCATGGGAAAATTAAGCGCACCCGGTATATGACCGGTGCGGTATTCCCACTCCTGGCGGGTGTCGATCAGCATCGGATTCGAAGCGCCCAGGCGATAGCGACCGGCAAGTTCTTCGGTGGTGATGATGTTGTAGCCGCCAGCTTCGGCCTCGGCGATCACGTCATCCCAGGTGGCCTGCTTCGGTGCGACGGGGCGCTGAATGTACCAGACGGAAAGGATGGTGATCAACACGGCCGCCAAGGCCAAGGGGAGCGATTTGATTGCTTTCATAAGCAGCTCGCTGACTTGCTTTCAAGACTCGGGCTTCATTGGCACCGTCTATTTTTTGGGCGACAATTCGCCTGGGGTGTCCAGTTGGACCAGGATCTTGTCGATGCGCCGGCCATCCATGTCCACCACCTCGAAACGGACGTTGCGATGATGGAAGTGCATGCCCGGTTCGGGCATGCGTTCGGTGCGGTGCATGAAAAAGCCGGCCATGGTGTAGAGCCCTTCTTCCTTGCACAAGCCGGTCAGGCCCGTATGGGCTTCGAACTCGTCGATGGCCAGGGCGCCGTCCACCAACCACGATCCATCTTCCCGGCGCGTGATGGGCGGGTCGCTCTCCTCGTCATGGTCCGGCAGATCGCCGGCGATGGATTCCAGGACATCGGTCAGGGTGATCAGCCCTTCGGTGGAGCCGTGCTCATCCACCACCACGGCCACGCGCAGCTTCTCCCGTTTGAACAGCTCCACGAGCTTGAGGACCGAGATGCCCTCGGGAACGAAAAGGGCCGGCATCATCAAGGCTCTGAGATGGACCTCTTCGCAGCGCAACGCCACGGGAAGAAGATCCTTGGAATGGATGACGCCGATGGGGCGATCCACCTGGCCGTCACAAACCAGCAGTCGCGAATAGTGCTTTACCGCCAGCGTCTCGAAGATCTCCTGGCGGCTGGCGGCCGCATCCACCCAGGCGATTTCGGTGCGCGGCGTCATGATGAGCCGCACCGGACGGTCGGCCGAGCGCAGCACGCCTTCGATCATTTCCCGCTCCTGGGGCGCGAAAATGCCGGCCATGGTCCCTTCGGCGATCAGGGACTTGACCTCCTCCTCGGAAACCGTCGATGGACGGCTCCCCGACAGCCCCAAGGCGTCCATTAGCACCTGCGAAGAAATCTTGAGAACCCAAACGGCCGGGGCCGCTAAAAGCGAAAGGGCGATCATCGGGCGGGCCACGAACGCGGCCACCTGTTCTGGATGCAAGAGGGCGATGCGCTTGGGGACAAGTTCACCCAGGATCAGAGACAGGTAGGTGATGCCCGCCACCGTGACCGCGATGCCCATGGTCTCGCCGTGGGGCGCGATCGCGGCGAACCCGTTCAGCCACTGGCCCAGCCGGGCTGCCACGGTGGCGCCGCTGAAAACACCGGCAAAGATGCCCACCAGGGTGATGCCGATCTGAACCGTGGAAAGAAAACGATTGGGGTCTTCCTTGAGTTGCAGGACCGCGCGGATGTTGCGCTCTCCCAGGTTTTTCATGTGTTTGATGCGAGACTTGCGCGAGGAGACCACGGAAAGCTCGGACATGGCCAACACCCCGTTGAGCAAGGTCAGAATCAGAAGCACAAACAGCTCAAGATAAAGCATCGTCAACCTCTTTTACCGACTGTAAATACGCTCATGGAAAAAAGATCGGCCACCGGCCGCAAGCCGAATGAACGATGGTTGTCATGGAGTCCTTGTGTATATGGTAACGGTGCTGGCCCGTCAAGCCGGCGCGGTCGGGGATGCTGAACGACAGCTCCTGATCTTGTAAAATTGAGGATTGTGCTTTTCCCGGGAACCGGTTAGTATTTCTCGAATCATTACCGAAATATCTCACAACTTTTAGATGTGTGACGAGGGGTGATGCGGGGAAAAAGGCTGCTGGAAAGATTGCGTGCCATCGATCGGCACCCGGACTGGCGGGGTGAATCCGACCCCAAAGCCGCCATTGCCTCGGTCATCGACCACCTGATCAAAATACTGAACACCCGCCAGGGCAGCGCGCCCACGGCCACCGACCTCGGCATGCCCGATTTCACCAGCATTGCCGGCTCCCTCAACGCGGATTCGCTTCCGGAAATGGCCCAGACCATCACCCAGGTGATCACCAAGTATGAACCCCGTTTGACCCAGGTCCATGTCGATTTCGAACCCCAACAGGACAAAGCCTTCATGGTCGCTTTCAAGTTGACGGCCAATGTCCGTCTGGAAGACCGCGAAGTGCCGGTGGTCTTCGAAACCGTGCTCAATTCCGATGGCCAGATCACCATCATGGAGTAGTTGCATTTGATCGGAAAATACTACGAAAGAGAATTGTCCCATCTGCGAACCCTGGCGCTGGAGTTCGCCGAGGCCCATCCGGCCCTGGCGCCCATGCTCACCGGGCAATCCACGGACCCGGATGTGGAGCGCCTGCTCGAAGGCACCGCTTTTCTGTCGGGCTTGATCCACGAAAAGCTGGACGGCGATTTCCCGGAAATCGTGCACGGCCTGATCCAGCTCATCTTTCCCCACTATCTGCGGCCGATCCCCTCGGCCACCCTGATGCGCTTTACCCCCAAGCGCAGCCTGCGCGAAACCATCGTCATCCGCAAAGGCACGGCCATCGATGCGGTGGCCTCCGAAGAGACCCGCTGTACGTTCACCACCTGCTACGATGTGGCCCTTTCGCCCTTAGCCATCGCCTCGATGGGGTTTACGACCACCGGCGGCGGGCAAGGCCTCCTGCGCATGGACCTGCGCCTGGAGGGCCTGAGCCCGGCCGCCTTCAAACCCGATGCCATCCGTTTTCACCTGGCAGGGGTCTACCCCGAAGCCTCCAAACGCTACTGGATGCTCTTCACCCGCTTGCGCGATCTGCGCCTGGTGGGTTCGGACGGCCAAGTCGTTGCGCTGGGCCGTCCGGCATTAAAACCGGTGGGTTTCGAGCCGGCCGAAACCTTAATCCCATACCCGGATCGATCTTTCCCCGGCTACCGCATCTTGCAGGAGTATTTTATCCTGCCGGAAAAGTTTCTGTTCTTCGATGTAACCGGCCTGGCCCAGTGGCGCAACCGGGGCGGCGGCGCCGGTTTTCGGCTCGAATTCGACTTCGCCGATCTTCCCCCGGATCTGCCACCCATGCGCGAAGAGCACTTCCAGCTCTTCGTCAGCCCGGCTCTGAATCTCTTCGCCCACCAGGCCGACCCCATCGTGCTGGACCACAAGCACGCCGAGTATCCCATCCGGGCCGGCGGCGGGAACCCGCGCCATTATCAGATTTACGCGGTGAACCGGGTGACGGGCATCGTCCAGGGCACGGTCCGCGAGCGGGAGTACCAGCCCTTCGAGCTGTTCAACCCGCAGACCGAGGCCACGCCGGTCTACGCCTTGCACCATCGCCTCTCTCCCCTGGACGGCAAGGCCGAGCTGCATATCTCCGTGGCCTATCCTGGCGGGAAAGAAGAGCCGGGCCTGGAGACCCTCTCCATGGAGATCATGTGCACCAACGGCGCCCTGCCGGAGATGCTGCGCCCGGGAGACGTGCGGCTGCCCACCGAATCCTCGCCCGAACTGGCCGAATTCACCAATCTGCGCGCGCCCACGGCCCCGGTACAGCCGCCCTTGGGAAAAAATCTGCTCTGGCGGCTGCTCTCCCATCTCTTCCTGAATTATCTCTCCATGGCCAATGCCGAGAACTTGCGTTCCGTGCTCAAACTCTATGTCTTCACCGAGACGCGGGACCGGGCGTCGGTGATGGCCAACCTCCAGCGCGTGGACAGTATTCAGGAACTGGAGGTGCGCCCTTCGGACCGCTTTGTGGGCGGTCATCTGCTGCGCGGCCAGGAGATTCTTATCCGCGTCGAACCGCGGGGTTTCACCGGTGAAGGCGATCTTTATCTCTTCGGCTCGGTGCTGGATGTCTTTTTGGGAAATTACGCGGCCATCAATGCCTACACCCGGCTGACCATGGAAGACACTTTACGCAAGGAGCGCTTGACATGGCCCATCCGTCTGGGCGACCGGATACTGCTGTAGACGCAGCCGGTCGACGCGGCGCCGGCCAACGCCCCGGCGTGCTGGAAACGCTGCTCGCAAAACCACGGGAATTCTCCTTCTCCCAAGCCATCCGGCTGCTCAAGCAGGCCTATGGCCCGGAGGGCGCCCAAGGCACCCAGGCATTCTTGCGCGAGCAGTTGCGCATACGCCCCTACCTCTCCCTGGGCTTTCCGCCCAATGACCTGGTGGCCATCGATGCGCTGCCGGCCAAGGATGCGGATCGGCCGGACGCGGTCCCGCGCTTCCGCCTGACCGCCACTTTCCTGGGGCTCTACGGTCCATCCTCGCCCTTGCCCACCTACTACACCGAGGAGCTGCTTGACGAACAGGGCGAAGACAAGAGCGTCAGCCGCGACTTCGTGGATATCCTGAATCATGGGTACTTTCTGCTCTTCGCTTTGGCCGACGGCTACTACCGGCTGAGCCGCCGCGTTTGCGAGGAAGGCGATCCGGAGATGATGGCGCGGCTCTTCGCCCTGGCCGGGTTGGGCCACGACACCATGCTGCGCCATTCGTTTCAAAATCCCGGCGCCCTGCTGCGCGCCATGGGGCTGCTGACCCAGTTTCCGCGCTCCGCCGCCGGTTTGAGCGGGCTGCTGGCCGACCGCATCGGCGCACCGGTTCGGGTACGTCAGTGCCAGTCGCGCCAAGCGACCATCCCCTTGGACCAATGCTGTTGCCTGGGTCGCGCGGACAATGCCCTGGGCGAGGCCTCCTGGCTGGGGTTTACGGCCATGGACGCCATGGGCAAGATCGCCGTCGTCTGCGGGCCCATGGCTGGGCCGATGTACTTGCGATGCATGCCCGGCCAGCCGGACTTCGACGAATTGCAGATCCTGATCCGCTTTTACTGCACCCAGCCGCTGGAGTTCGATCTGGAATTTATGCTGCTCCCCGGGCAAGCCCAAGCGGCACGCCTGGGAGATGCGTGCTGGTCGCGCCTGGGGTGCGATACCTGGCTTTCGCCGGAGCCGTCGGCCGAAGTCCGCGCCGTTTTCCCCGGGGCGAATGCAACCTGCGATAACCTTCAACCGAGGAGCCCGATGCCATGAGCGCTGCAAGCAAAACCCAGGCGCGTTTGTCGATTGTGGTCCTGTGCATGAGCCTGATCGCTTGCGGTGGTGCAACGTCCGCCGCCAAGCCCGCCGATGCGCCTCAGAACGCCGCCAGCCCCGAGCTGGTCCAGTGGACCCGCCAGCCGGGGGGCCTGACCCTGGAGTTGACGGCCGACGCGCGCTTGAATCTCTTCGAAGGGTTTACCCACAACACGATGCTGTGCATCTACCAGATGTCCGATCCGGCCCTGTTCGCGGAACTGGCCGCCAGCCTGGGCGGGCTGCAACAACTGCTGGTCTGCGCCCCCTTGGACCCGAGCATGGTGGATGTCCAGCGCCGCTTCGTCAGCCCCGGCGAGAGCGCGACCCTGGTGTTGGACCGGCCGGCCGGCGCCCGCTTCGTAGGCCTGGTCGCCGGTTATGACGATCCCCAGCCCGGGTACACCACGGCCCTGCATTCCTTTCCGGTGAGCCGCCACCGGGCGGGATGGTGGCCCTGGTCCAAGGCCTATGGGCCCGGCAGCCTGCGTCTGAAGATTATGCTCAAACCCAATTCCATTCAAAGCACGGAGTCGAATCATGAGTGACGGTCCGATCTACTGGCACCCTGGACTTTTCCTGCAACCCCAGCATTTTCAGATCCTGCAGCGCCAACTGAGCGCTGCCCTGGGCCCCCTGCTGGCGCACATCACGCCTTACTTCTGGGGCGTGGCCGACCTTGCGGTGAACGCGGCGGCCCTGGCCGCCGGCCGCCTGGAATTGAGCGCGATCCGGTTGGTATTTCCCACCACAGCCGAAATGATCGCTTTTCCCGGCAACGCGGTCTGCGCCGGGCGGCAACTGGCCAAGGAGGCCATCCCCGTGGACGGCGCCCTGAAGGCCTATGTGGGCCTGCGGGCCGTCAAGCCTGACCAGCCCAACGTCACCGTGGCCGAAACGCTCGACCAGATGGCCCTGGCCCCCACCCGCCTGGCGGTGCCGGTGGCGCCGGAGACGGTCGCGGACATCTACGGCAAGGGACCCGCCGCCCAGGTCCGGCGCATGGCCTACGTCCTTTCGCTGGTTTTCGAAAACGAGCTGGACCAGGCCGGCGATATGGATCTGATTCCGGTGGCCCGCCTGACGCGCGAAGGCGACCGGATCAACATCGATCCGAACTTCGTGCCGCCCAGTTTGACGGTTGCGGCCGCGCCCGTGCTATCCGCCATGCTCCGGGCAGTGCGGGACCGCGTCCTGGGAAGGGCCCGCCAACTCGAGGGCTATAAAAACCTTTCGGCCAAGGGGGCGGCCTCGTCCGATTTTACGCTGCTGCTCATGGGGCTGCGCACGCTGTCGCGCTTTGCGGCCCGCCTGGACCATGCCGCGGCGGCGCCCTGCCTGTCGCCCTGGGAGGCCTACGGCCTGCTGCGGGAATTGGTCGCCGAACTCTCGGTCTTCTCGTTGAATATCAGCCTGCTGGGCGAAGACTGGCAGGAGAAAAAGCGGGTGCCCGATTACAGCCACACCGACCTGGGGGCCTGCTTCCGCGCCGCCTGCGACGTGATCGAGCACCTGCTCGAAGGCCTCTCCGCCGGGCCACGCTTCGTGACCCGCTTTGCTTTCAGCGATCCTTACTGGAGTGCCCAGCTGCCACCGCAGATCATGACTGAAACCAAGGCCTCGGGTGGTGATTTCTGGTTGGTGTTGCATTCGGAGAAGATGGCGCCGGAGGTTATGGGCGCCTCCGCCGGCCGGCTGCTCAAACTCGCGCCGCCCGCCGGCATGGAGTCGCTTCTGGTGCGGGCCTTGCCGGGTCTGCCGCTGGCGCCTTCGGCCGGTCCGCCGCCGGGCCTGCCCCGCATGCAGGGGGCTATCTACTTCCACATCGACCGGGAGAGCCCGCTGTGGGCTGAGGTGGAAAAAGACGGCAAGCTGTGCCTGCATTGGAGCGGCGCCCCGGACGACCTGGACGCCCAACTGGCCGTTCTCGGGAGGTAATCCATGGCCCTGATCGATCATTTTCTTCCGCCCATGGCCTTCGCAGCCATGCTGGCCTCCGAGGAAAATCTGGCGAATACTTCTTTCGAAACCGCCCGGGCCGATATGGAACGGCTCCTGGATCAGGCCGCAGCCAAGGCGCGCCTGGAAAAGCCGGCCCAGGCGGACGACGCCCTTTTCGCCGTGTGCGCTTTTGCCGATGAAGCCATCCTGGATTCCTCCTGGCCGGGACGGCAAGCGTGGATGCGCCGCAAGCTGCAGGAGACCCGCTTTCAGACCGCCAATGCCGGCCTGGAGTTCTATGAGCGGCTGGAGATGCTGCGCACTGGCACCGCTCCCGGTGAAGCGGCCGGAACTTCGGCCCTGGATGCGGGCCGGCGCGAACTGCTGGAAGTCTACGTGGCCTGCCTGACCCTCGGTTTCCGGGGCAAATACAATGATTCCCAGGGCAAGGCCCAGGTCGAGCGCTTGGCCGGCGACCAGCTCCAGCGGCTTCTGGCAGACAGCGGACGGCCGGACGAGAAGATCTTCCCCGAAGCTTACGACGAGGGCTTGCCGCCGGCCAAGCGGTCCTTTTTCACGCCGGTCGCCAAAGCCCTCCTTTTTTTCGGGCTGCCGTTGCTGCTGGCGGTGGGGATTTATGCGGCTTATGCTTCTTTGTTGTCCGCTTTTGTTCAAAGATGGTTGGGGGCGTTGTAATCCATTATGACCAAATTATTATTGACTGCCCTGAAGATTTTTCTGCTTCTGATTATCGTGGCCGCCATCGCCATCGGCGCGATCCTGCTGACCGATTATCGTGGCTGGTCCCGCTGGATCGCGGCCGCGGCCATGGCCGGACTCTTTTGCCTGGTCCTGGCGGTCTTGTTTCTGCGCCGCTATTACTACCGCCGCCGGGAGGCCAAGTTCGTCCAGCGGGTCGTGGATCAGGACCAGCAGGCCATCGCGGCGGCCCCGGCCCACGAACGCCGGCGCCTGGTGGAGTTGCAGGAGCGCTGGGCGGACGCCGTGGCCACGTTGCGGGCCTCGCGCCTGCGCCACCGGGGAGACCCCCTGTACCGCCTGCCCTGGTTCATGATTTTCGGCGAAACCGCTTCCGGTAAGTCCACTGCGGTCTCGCATGCCCGGCTCAAGAACATTCTTACGGATGCCGGCCCGGCCAAGGGCATTGCCAGCACCAAAAACTGTGACTGGTGGTTTTTCGAGAACGCCATCATCCTGGACACCGCCGGGCGTTATGCCGTACCCCTGGCCGACGAGGACCGCGGCGAGTGGGAACGCTTCCTGGTGCTGCTGGCCAAATATCGGCGCAAGGAGCCGCTCAACGGGCTGATCGTCACCCTGCCGGCCGACCGGCTGCTGAACGACGGCGCCGACGCGCTGACCGAATACGGCCGCTCGATCCGCCTGCGCATCGACCAGCTCATGCGCGTGCTGGGGGCCAAGTTCCCGGTTTACCTGCTGCTCACCAAGATCGATCTGGTACTGGGCATGACCGCCATGGCCGAGATCCTGCCCGAACCCTTGCGCGGCCAGGCCATGGGGCTCCTGAACGCCTCCGCGACCAGCGACCCCGATGAATTCCTGGATGCGGCCATGGCCCACATCTCCCGGCGGCTCAAGGACCTGCGCCTGCGCCTGGCGGCACGGGTGGGCAAGGCCGGCGGCCGGGCCGTGCTCTTCCCCGACGAATTCGAGCGCCTGGCACCGGCCATCCGGGCCTTCGTGGACGGCGCCTTTAACGAGAATCCCTATCAGGAAACACCGTTCTTCCGTGGTTTTTTCATCTCCAGCGGCCGCCAGTCCGGCCTGACCCGTTCCGGGGTGCTCGGCTCCCTGGAAAGCTTCAAGGAGTGTCGGTGGCGCCTGCCCGATACCGGCCTGGGCTTGTTTCTGAGCGACTTTTTCGATGCCATTCTGCCCAAGGACCGGGCCGGTCACAGGCCTTTGGGAGAATATCTCTCCTGGCGCAAGGCCACCGCCAACCTGGCCCTGGGCGCCTGGCTGTTGCTGCTGCTCACGGGTATCGGCCTGGCCAGCTTCGCTTATATCCATGTCCGTCAAGCCATGCAGCCGGTCTATGCCTCCTTCGGCCAAACCCCGGTGCTGGGGGCCAATCTGGCCGATGACATGGTCACCCTGGGCCTGTTGCGTGACCGCATTGTGGAGATGGAGCAGCGGCTAAACCGCCGCACCATGTCCGCCATGGGCTTCGACCAGGGGCGGCAGGCGCTGGAGGGTCTGAAGCGCAAGTACAATCAATGGTTCCGGACCTTCCTGCTCGATCCCACCGATGCGGCCATGCGCGCCAAATTCATGGCCATGGAGGCCCACGCCCGGGAAGAGACCATGGCCCCTTATCTGGAGTACCTGGTCTGGCGCGTGGAGACGCTCAAGGCCCGCGAAGCGGGACATCCCCAGGCCGATGGATCGACTCCGGACGGACTGATGCGGGCCCTGGCATTGACCTTCGATGGCCGCATGCCGTACGTAAACGCCTTTTTCCCGGACATGTACCGCTCGTATGCCCTATGGGAAACCGATCCGGGGCTGCTCCGGCGCGAACGCACCGAGATGCAGGTGTGGGCCAACCGGATGGTCGAATTGGAGGGCAGGGACCTGCACTGGCTGGTGCATTGGGCCGCTGCGCGTCCCGGCCTGGCCGGCATCACCCTGGATGACTTCTGGCCCGGTCCCGGCCGGGTGGCGCAGGCGGCCCACATTTCCGCCGCCTTTACGGTCCAAGGCCAGGCGGAAATCGCGCGCCTGATCGATCAGCTCGTCCTGACGGCCGTGGATCAGGAGGCTTTCGATCGCCAAGTGCAAGATTTCTGGCAGTGGTATGCCCAGGAATTTGTCGCCGACTGGTCGCGCTTTGCCCATGACTTCGGGCAGGGCATGCGCAAGCTGCTGGTCAGGGAAGCGTGGCTGGGGGTCGGCGCGACCATGGCCACCCTGGACAACCCGTACTTCAAGTTCATCGCACGGGTGGAGGAAGAATTCGCCGCCATTCGGCCGATTCAGCCCCATGCGGAGATCGACCAACTGGCCCGCGCGTTTGTCTACATCACTCATGCGTATAAGGGCAAAAAGGACAAAGCCACCCTGGAGACAAAGATCGCCGAGAAGATGCAACGGCTCAAGGCCCATTTGGAACAGATGGACGACACGCTGGCGGCGGTTGAGGAGTTTGAGGCGTACATGGCGCAACTGGACGCCATCGTTCCGGTCACGGCCACCACCAACGCGGCTTACCGTTTTGCCATCCAGAACCACGGCCAGGCGGCTACCGACGCGAATGCCTCGCCGGTGGTGCTCTCGCTGGACGCCCTGCATAAAATGCGCGCCTTGCTGGGTCTGGACCAAAAGGCGGAAGAGCCGTTCTGGCGTCTGATGGCCGGGCCGCTGGAATTTTTGATCACCCTGACCACCTACGAGACGGCTTGTGCCGTGAACGAAATATGGCAATCCCAGGTGGTGGCGGAAACGGCGCGCACGCCGGAGCGCGAATTGTGGAATGCGCTGTTCGGGGAAAAGGGCCTGATCGGGGAATTTGTCTCCGGCCCGGCCAAGCCTTTCTTGCGGCGCACCCGGGACGGCTGGTCCCCCGGAGAGTGGATGGGCGTCAAGTTCCCGTTCCATGAAAGCTTCTTGTCCTTCCTGGACCAGAGCGCCATTCGACGGCAAGAGGTTCAACCCAAGTACACCGTATCCATCAATGCCGTACCCACCAATGTCAATCAGGAGGCCAAAAGCGAGCCTTTTCAGACCCGTTTGACCCTGCAGTGCGGCGCCCGGCAACAATCCCTGGACAACTTCAACGCGCCCAACAGCTTGGATTTTGTCTGGGAGCCGGCCACCTGTGACGACGTCAGCCTGACCATCTTCTTCCGGGAAGTCACCCTGACCCGCACATGGACGGGCCAATGGGGCTTCCGGGACTTTCTGCGCGCATTCCGGGATGGGCGCGAGGTGTTTATGCCGGAAGAGTTCCCGCAGGATAAAGAGATCCTGGACGGACTCGGGGTAAAGCAAATCCAGGTCACTTACCGGTTCCGCAACGCCGACCCGATCCTGGGCATCGAAAACTACCCGAAGCTGCAAGTGCCCGAACGGGCCACCCACTGCTGGTCCGGGCTGGGCCAAGGAGTCCCGCCATGAGCGCGCTGCACACGTCCCGCGCTCCTTGGGTCCTGCTGGCCGTGTTTTGCGCGGCGGCCCTGATCGTTTTTGCCGTGGCCATCGACCGGGACGTCGCCCTGATCCGCGACATGGCTTCTGCCCCCAAAACGCCGGCGCATGTCGTCCGCATGCCGATCGTGCTCGCAGAAAAGCCAACCATCCGGGTCGAACCGCCGGGCGAGCATGCCAGGCCCACGCCGACCGCCACCCATGCGGAGCCACCGCCGGCGCACTCCCCATCCGCGCATACGGAAATCGTAAAACCTTCACCCACGCCACTGCCCCCCACGCCGTCGCCGGATGTGGCGGGCACGCTGCTGTCGCATGCGTTCAAAACGGCCGATGCGGGATTCGAAGCCCGCTTCCGGACGGACAAGCCCGTCAGCGGAGCCAGGCTCGCATTCAGGTCCGCTCCGGCCATGTGGGTGGTGGATCTGCCCGGCACCTGGAAAAATAGAGCCCGCCGAGACGTGACCATCGACCAAGGCCCCATCCGCCGGGTGGCCATCGGCGAACATCCGAACTTCTTGCGGATCGTCTTATACTACCGGGACGCGAACCGTTCCAAGCCGTCCATGGCGCCGATGGCCCTGGAAGCAGAGAACGGTTTCACCGTGATTGTTCCAAACCCCTGAACGGGGCGTGAACGTGCAGGGATAAACGATGCAAAGGAGCGCAGCCATGCCTCAATTGAAAGAAAACGCATTCACCTTTGAAAGCAAGGGCCTGCCCAAGGATACCTTCAGCGTGGTGAACTTTTCCGGAGAAGAAGGATTGTCGAGCCTCTACCGTTTCGAAATTCAGTTGATCTCGGAACGGCAGGACCTCGACCTTACGGCGTTGCTGCAAAATCCGGCCACCTTTACCATCAAGGGCCGCTTCGCGAACGGTCCGGATCTGCCCTTTCACGGTATCCTGTCCGGCTTCGAGCAGATGCACCGGTTCGGGCCGTATACGTTTTACCGCACAGAACTGCGGCCCAAGTTGTGGTGGCTGACCCTGACCCATCACAACCAGGTGTTCCTGGACAAGCCGATCGATCCGTTGCTGACCGCGGTGCTCAAGGATGGCGGCCTGGCCCCGGGCGTGGATTTCGAGTTCCGTTTGCAGGGCAAGTACGACCCCCGGGAGTATGTCTGCCAATACGGGGAGTCCCACTTCGGCTTTGTCTCCCGCTGGCTGGAGCGCGAAGGGGCCTACTATTGGTTCGAACAGGGGGAAAAGTCCGAAAAGATGATTGCCGCCGACACCGTCATGGCCCACGCGCCTTTGCCCGGGCACGAGACCTTTCTCTACAGCCCCATGTCGGGCCTGGATGGGGGCGACGTGGATAAAACGATCAAGCGCTTCACCCTGAAGCAGAGCCCCCTGCCCAAGAATGTGCTGCTCCGGGACTACAACTACATGAAGCCCAGCCTGGACCTGGAGGGCAAGGCGCATGTCCATGACCAGGGCCGCGGCGCGATCTATCTGTACGGCGAGCATTTCGTGGACAAGATCGAAGGCCAGCGCCTGGCCAAGGTCCGGGCCGAGGAGTACTTGTGCCGGGAGAAGATTTTCAGCGCGCACTCTTCCATACCGGCGGTCCGGCCGGGCTATCTCTTCAATCTGCAACGGCACTACAGCCCGGACTTCAACCGGCAATATCTGACCACCGGCGTGCATCACGAGGGCAGCCAGGCGCGCTACCTGGTCAGCGGTTTGGGCCTCGGCGATCTTGAAGATAAAGACGGGCTCTTCTACCGCAACACCTTCACCTGCATTCCGGGCGGCGTCCAATTCCGGCCGCCCCGGACGACCCCCAAGCCGCGCATATCCGGTTCCCTCTCGGCCAAGATCGACGCCGCCGGTTCGGGCCAGTACGCCGAGCTCGACGAACACGGTCGCTACAAGGTGATCCTGCCCTTCGACCTCTCCGGCCGCAAGGACGGCAAGGCCTCGGCCTGGGTGCGCATGATGCAGC
The DNA here is from genome assembly GCA_016218685.1 of Desulfobacterales bacterium. Taxonomy (GTDB): domain Bacteria; phylum Desulfobacterota; class Desulfobacteria; order Desulfobacterales; family Desulfosarcinaceae; genus Desulfatitalea. The sequence continues at coordinate 22,790 of JACRDD010000009.1, forward strand.
CTTACGCCGGGCAGGGCATGGGCTTCCACGCCCCGCTGCACAAGGGCACGGAAGTACTGCTCTCGTTCATCGAGGGCGACCCGGACCGGCCGGTGATCTCCGGTGCCATTCCCAATGCCGAAACCCCCAGCCCGGTGCGCGACGAGAACCAGACTCAGATCCGTTTGGTTTCGAGCAGCGGCAACGTGATGCACATGGAAGATCAGGAGGGCAAGCAGCGTATCCTGATGCACTCTCCCCAAAGCGGGTCGTTCATTCGCGTAGGGTATAAGAACGATCCCGACGACCTTGAAGAAAAGGAGGAGAAAGAGCCCGCGGAGGAGGAAGACAACACCAGGGACGTGGACGATCCCCAGGGCGATTGCATGAAGGACAATACCCACGGTATCAAGTTAAAATCCGAAAAGACCATGACCTTCGAATGCGGCGACGCCTGCACCATTGTGCATGGCGATGACTTTTACCGGGTCAATGGAGAGGAACGCTACATCATCGACGGTTCAGCGACGGAATTTGTAGGCGGTCCAATGACCAATATGGTCGGCGGCAACGCCTTTGAGGGCGTGCTGGGGTTTGCCGAGGATGTGTTTATCGGCTTGAAGACCGACCTGTCTCTGGCCGGCGCTTTTGAACTGGAGTCGATTGTCAAGGGCGAGGTGGGGCTGGGCTGGAAGTGGACTTTCCACGAGATGAAGGAGAAGTTCCATGTCGAGAAGAGCGAGATCAACGTGCTCAAGCATGAACTGGAAGGGGAGATCCACAAATTGGTGGCCGAAAAAAACGAACTGGCCGCAAACATGACTCAACTGGTGGCATCTTCCGAGCAGTTGGCCGGGAGTGTAAAAAAGTTAGCCGGGACGACCGCTACTTTGAACGCTGTGGTGAGCGCATGCAATGGAGATGAGAATAAACTCGCGGGAAGTGTTACCAAATGCGTGGGGAATACCTTGGCGGCCATAGGAACAGACGTTAAAACGATCGGTGAAAAATTAGATACTTTAGGGTCACACACCCAGCTTGCAGGCATCAAGGAAATTCTCTAAGCCATGAAAATTTTCAAAGAGCGCCGTCACGCCCTGATCAATCGCCCCGTGGAGATCAAGGGCGTCAACTACCTGAGCCTGGGCTTGATGCTATACTTCGACCTCACGGCCCCGGATGACCTGCACACCGAGCAGGCGCTTTGGCAAGAGTTGACCCCGTTGCTGGGTCAAGGTTACCTGGACCAGGGCTGGCCCAAGCCGAGGGGCGAAGTGTTGTGCCTGGGGGCCTGTCACGCCCCGCGCGGCAAATCCGTGTCCGCGGCCCAGGTGCGGCTCAAGGTCGGCCCCGTGGACAAGACATTAAGTGTCTTCGGCGACCGTTTTTGGCAAACCGGACCGGAAGGTCTGGCGCGCTTGAGCCAGGCCCTGCCTTTTACCTCGATGCCCCTGGACTGGGCCCATGCCTTTGGCGGGCCTGACTTTAAAGAAAATCCCCTGGGCAAGGGACTTGCCCCGCTGCGCCAGGCCGACGGCGCCACCGTGGTGCCCCTGCCCAACATCGAGGGGCCGACCTTGATCGGCGCACCCACGGACCGGCCCGTGCCGGTCGGATTGGCCCCCCTGGACATGCTGTGGCCCCAGCGGGCCAAAAAAAACGGGACTTACGACGATGCCTGGCTCAAGGAACGTTGGCCGGCCCTGCCCGACGACATGAACTACGAATTCTTCTGCATGGCCCCGGAGGACCAGTACCTGACCGGCTTTTTCCAAGGCAGCGAGCGCATCGAAATCGCGGGCATGCACCCGGATATGCCGCTGATCGCCTCGCGCCTGCCCCGGCGCCGGGTGCGCGCCTTTGTCACCCGGCGTGACCCCGAGGCGCCGGAAGATCTGGCCAAGGCCGCCTTCGAGGAGGTGGGCCTGCGGCCCGAAACCCTCTGGCTCTTTCCCGAAATATTGCGCGGTGTATTGCTTTTGCGCGGCCTGACGCGCTGTTCGGACGACGAGTATACGGACCTGGCGCGCCTGTTCACGGCGGACGAGGACCCGGCCGAAGCGCCCAAGGCGATCGAATACTACCGGGACGAACAACTCAAAAAGGCGGACCTGGGAGTCCCCTTCGACCCGGCCATGCAGCAGAAATTTCGGCAGGAGATGGCCAAGGCCGCCAAAAAAGTGTTGAACCTGCCCAAGGCCATCAAGCAGCAGCTGGCCGCCCATCAGGGCCAGGAACCGGCCATGCGTTACAGCCCGCAGGACCTGGGCCGCTTGATGGATGCCAATCTGGCCACGGTTAGAAGTACGATCGATACGGTGGAAGCCACGGCCACCGATCTGCACAGCCGCTTCGGGCACATGGCCGAGATTGACTTCGGTCTCTTCAACCGCTTCCGGGCCCACGCCGATGCCATGCAGGCCAAGGCCGCGGCGCTGGTGGCCAAGGGGCAGGCCATCGAGCAGCAACGCGATGCCATGGTCGGCAAGGCCAAAGAAATTTTAAAAAGGCCGGAAATCAAACCCTTGTTGGTCAAAGGTGGTATCGACCCCGAGACCCTTCTGACGCCGACCGCGGAGCCGCCCTTTCACGCCCGGGGCTTTCCCCTGCTGGTCTCCTGGAGGCTCGGGCTCAAGCTGGATGCCGGACGCCAACGCCAACTGCGCGACCTGGGCCTTGAGCCGGATACCATCGCCAACCGCTGGCTGGCCTGGAACCCGGCGCCGCGGGAAGAACGGGCCGAGGATTGGGGGCTGAAAGCCGCGCCGGGCCAAGAGCGCTTCACCATCCCCGCCGGGCTGGTGCTGCCCCGTTTTGCCGGACGCCAACTGGTCCGGCTGCTGATTCGGCCCGAACCGCTGAGTTCCGCCAAGGACGAGATGCTGGTCCCGGGCTCGCTGGCCGATCCGCTCTTTCTCGAGGCGGCCGCGGAACAGCACGTCGTGGCCATCGTGCCGGACGAGCTCTCCGCCGCTTACGTGGAGCAGGAGGCCGGCGACTTTGCCCATGTGGCCGTCTGCCCCGCGCCGGGCGGTGCCTTGCCCAAGCCGGCCGCGGAAAGGATCGAGGCCGGTGCCCTGCCCATCGTCGTCTTGGCCGAGCACGGCATATGGGCCGATCAGGCGGCGCTTTTCCAAAAGGCCCTGCCGGGGTGCCGTTTCGCGCGGTTGCCCGAAGCCCAAGCGTTTTTTTCGCCCCATGCCGGGCCCAAGGATTTGCGCCAAGCCATCGTGGAACAGTTGCCGCCCGAGCAGGCCGCCCGGCACGCCTTGATTTTCGATGCGCCCGGCGCCGCCAAACAGCCGGGGGCCAAAAAATTGGAAGATATCATTTCCGCGGACGGCATGAGCAAAATGATCCGGGAGGGCTATGCCAAAGGATTTGCGGACAAGCAGGCCGTTTTCGAGGCCCGCAAGGCCGATCTGCTGCAAAAGGCCGAAGCGGCCAAGGCGCGCATGGGCCGGGAGGGCTTCATCGCCCCGGAATCGCCGCCGGCCGCCGGCCCCCGGCCCATGGCCGCGGAGCTGGGCGAACGCGCCGACCAGGTGGCCGCCATGCGCGACAAGCTGAAGCAGATGGGCTCCCTTGCGCCGGACGAGGAGGCCGAGTTCGACAAGGCCATCGCCCGGCTGCGGGAGATAGGCCCCCAATGGGATGTCCAAAAGTCCGAGGGCATGGCCCGGCTCAAGGCCTTTGAGCTGCCGCCCGAAGCCCAGGCCGCCTTTGCCAAGGCCGGCATGGACCCGGCCAAGTTCAAGCCCCAGCCGCCGGAGATGGTGGCCAAGGCCATGGCCGGCCAGGCCGACCTCAAGGGCACAACCCTGAAGGGCTTGGATCTTAGCAAGCAGAACCTCAGGGGTTTGGACCTTAGCGAGGTTCGGGCCGAGGCCTGCCTCTTCAAGGGCGCCGATCTGACGGGCGCCAAGCTGGACGGCGCCATGTTTCAAAAATGCGATTTCTCCGCGGCCGACCTCTCCAAGGTCTCTTTAGGCCGCACCGTGTTCAAGGCGTGTGTTTTTGCCAATGCCCTTCTGGTGGAAGTCGCGGCCGAGATGCCTGTGTTTCAAGAATGCGACCTGACCGGCGCGGACCTGTCCCGCGCCCGGCTCAATCAGGCCGTGTTCCAGAAGGGCGTGTTCGCGCAGGTCTGCCTGATGCAGGCCGATCTGCGTTTGTCCATCGTCTCCGACACCAGTGCGGCCGGATTGCGGGCCGCCGGGGCGCGCTTCGAAAAGTGCGTATTCAAGAAGGTCGATCTGAGCAAGGCCGCGTTGGGCGGCATCACCACCGATGCGCTGCTGTGGCACACCTGTACCGGCGAAATGGTCACCCTGGCGGGCTCCGATCTGTTCAAATTCCGGATCTCCCATGACTCGGTCTTTCCGGGGCTCAATCTGGCCGGGATCACCTGGAAACAGGGCTATTGCCGCAAATCCAACCTCTCCCAGGCCGATCTCCAAGGGGCCAGGCTGGAACGCACCATTTTCGAATCCTGCGATCTGACCCGCGCCAATCTGAATAAGGCCGGCCTGGTGCGCTGCCGCTTTCTCAAATGCGACCTTGAAGCCGCCAGCCTGCGCCACGCCAATTTACACTTGGCCTCGGTGCGCAAATCGCGCCTGGTCAATGCCGATCTGGACGGGGCCAACTGCTTTGCCGTGGATTTCTGGCGCGCCGTGCTGGGGCAAACCCGCATGGAGGGTACCAACCTCAAGCGTACGCTTTTGGCATCCCACCAGGACGCGCTCCAACGGGAGGGCCTGATCCGATGACCTCCCCGCGCCAACGCATGGACCTGATCACACTGCGGGAGCTGCTGGCAGCCAAAAAGCCCATCCGGGAGGCCGACCTTTCCGGGATGGACCTGAGCGCCGAGAACCTGCACCTGGCCCGCTTTCAGGAGTGCAACCTCAACGGCGCGCGCCTGGCCGGCCTGCGCCTGGAAAAGACTGGTTTTAAGGCCTGCACCTTCCAGAAGGCGGATTTTTCAGGCTGCACCTTCACCGACATGCTGCTGCGCGGCCTGGACTTCACCGGCGCCAATCTGGCGCACACCTTCTTCCTGCGCTGTCACCTGTCCGGTTCGATCTTTGCCGGCGCCGATTTTACTTCCGCCAAGATTCATTGGACCTTTCTGGACAAGACCCACTGCGCCGCCGCGGTGTTTCGCGGTGCCCAATTCCTGAAATCCGTGGGTCTGGAGGCGGACCTGACCCGCGCCGATCTGCAAGATGCCACGCTGGAGCGGGTCACGTTGCGCAAGGCCGTCCTTGAAGGGGTCAACTTGCGGGGCGTCACTTTTGACCGCGTCAATCTCTCCGCGGCCAAGCTGACCGGCCATGACTTTTCCGGCCAGAAGCTGCGCTCGGTGAATTTCATGGACGCGGACCTCTCCGGCGCATCGTTCAAGGGGGCGGACGTCAGCACCTGCGTCTTCCAGGGGGCCGATCTCACCGGCGCCTTGCTGGAGGGTATCACGGCCCGGCAATGCATGTTCGCCGGCGCCAAGCTCGCCCACGCCAAGGCCCAAGGCGGCGATTTCGCGCAATCTTTCTTTGGCGAAGCCGATCTGACCCACGCGGATTTCCGTAAGGCTTCGCTCAAGGGCGCCCGGTTTGCAAAGGCCAAAATCATCGAATCGGCCTTCATGCAGGCGGACTGCTTCAACAATGACTTCAGCCATGCCGATTTAAGCGGGTCGGACTTCTCCGGCGCCAATCTCTTCCTGGCCTGTATGCATGCAACAGTCCAGGAGAAAACCCTCTTCGCCGGGGCCAACACGCTCCATCTGCGAGGACCGGACCCGGAGATGGCCCAAGCCGAAGCCTTCCGTCCGCCGGACGCAGATTGACATATTCACGGCCGAACCCCGGCCGTCATCGATGATACAGGGAGGTCCCGATGCAGACGACAACTTGTTCGCCTGATCAGAAAGCAAACGCTTATGCCAGGGAAGAAATGTCCGGGAGCATGCCCCCGGAGATGCGCTTGATGCGCGGGCGCATCCTGGTGGCTGAAGAAGAGCTGTTGACGGTCATGACCGAATCCGGGCCGCTCACCGGCCGCGCGGCTGTCAGTTGCCTCGTGCGGCCCGAGTGCGGCGATCTGGTGCTGCTGGCCCTGCCGCCCAACAAGAAAGAGGCGGCCTATGTCCTGGCCGTGCTGGCGCGCGCGGCGGCGGAAACGGCCATGCAAATCGATCTTGGCGCCGGCGCGCGCCTGAGCGCGGATAAGGGGGCAGTGGAGATCGCGGCCGGCACGGACCTGCGGCTGAGTGCCGCAGGCCGGATGGAGGCTTCAGCCCCAACGGTCACCTTTACTTCCGCTGCCGTGCACTGGTTGACCCATACCTTTTCCCTGCTGAGCAAAACCGTGGAGGCCGTCTGTTCGGTCTGGAAGGAATCGAGCCGGGAGCGGGAAACCACCTCGCAAGTATGGACCCAGCGCCTGGGGGACTCCTACCGGCATGTGCAGGATCTGGACGAGACCCAGGCCGGCATGAGCCGCACCCTGGCCCGGGAGACGGTTCTGGTACATGGGCGCGTGACCTATGTCCAGGCCGAAGAGTTCGTAAAGGTCGATGGGGGCGAGGTCCATCTGGGGTAGAAATGTTTTGATTTTGATCAAGGAGCGATCATGTTTCAATTGAATATGGGCTGCGGCATGGATCTGGGATTTCCCGATGTCTGCCTGACGCCATTGCCGGTCCCCGTGCCGATCCCCTATCCGGACATGGCTTTTTCCGTGACCTCCGCGCCCGCGGCCTACAACATACTGATTGAATGCATGCCGGCGTTGAACCAACTCTCCGAAGGACTGGTCAGCGTGGGCGACGAACCCGGCATCCTCATGGGCGTGGTCTCCCACATCGAATCCGGCGAGGCCGCGTACATGCTCGGCTGTTTCACCATCTTCGTGGACGGCCCGCCGGCCCAGCGCCTCACCTCCATGACCGGCCAGAACTGCATCGGCATGCTGCCCAATGCGCCGGGGATGTGCCTTACCCCCAGTCAGTTCACAGTGCTGACGCTGGGTTGAAGTCTTTGAATTTCGGGCGAACTACTGCTTGAAGGCTTGAACTTTAGAAAGTTGCATGTTTCGAACATGGGTAGGGAATCACAGCTTGGGTCATCCTATTATTACTGGGATAAAACAAACGGCTTGCCGGCTTGCAGTCCTTTATTGAGTGACGTTCCAACCAGGGATACGTTAAGAAATTATCCGTACCATACGATGAGCAACCCATTTAGGGGGTGAATCCGTATATTCCGCAAAGCGATGAGACAGCTGATGGCTTTGGGCTCTTATAAAGTTTTATTGATTTATCGGCATGATATGATAGTCAAAGACCGCTATTCCGAAAAGACAACGATGGAATCTATTTGAGACACCAACCGGGGGCGGGCAAAATTACTTCGGATTATCCGCATTCCGGTGAGCAACAATGTTCGGTGTGAGGAATAAATGTCGATGACCTTGGATGAACTCTACCGCACGCTTCCTAACGGTTTTCATGATGCAGTGGTTCATTCGGTCACCGTCGACTACTCCAAACGAGAAGTTAGATTCAATCTGTCATTGTGGGTTGGCGATCTGGAGGGGCAGGATAAAGGGGCAAGGTATGATTATCGGGACGGGATACTTGCGCTTTATCATTTTGGCTATTACATCGTCGAAGCACCCGATCCCTCATATCCTTACTACGGTACGAATAAAATCACTATTGATACGGGCGAGTTGAAAAGCTTGCGTAGTCCCCCTGCGGTGAAACTACCGCCTACTCAAGAAGGCATGTTTGTTAGCTGGATCTACGTTTTCGAATGGAATTCTTTTATCTATGTTGCTGCTCGAAGAGCGGAATTGCAGTGGAATGGAAAAAAATGAGATCACCGAACAACCGCCTGCACAAGGACCGCAAAAGGCGGGCGACTGTGGTCTTTGCAAAGTCATCATTTAACTCACATCTACCAAGTCCGTGTTCCTTTTGCGGCCTGTAAGGCGGAGCGTTAAAACATAATCAGGGACTGTAGCTTAGGAAAAAATATGAAAATCTTAATTACTTTTATCCTCATAGCAATCTTATGTATCTGTGGTTGTGGGGCCAGCACCGTTTATGAATTAAAGGCTACCCCTGGAACCTCAACAACCTTTGTGGTCGAAAAAGATTATCTACAAGCTTATAAAATAGTAAGGGATAATGGAATATTTAATAATTTTCCTTCGGCATACTATCAAACATTTGACATAGATAGCGATTCCGGAATAGCGACAATTAGAGTTCAAAGTGATGGGGGCTTTTTATGTCTTACGGAATTTGTGAAAGTGAACCAAGATAAAACAGAGGTCCGATATTTTCATCATCTATCCGGACAAAACTCTTTTGCGAATAAAATGAAAAAAGCATTGGCTGATTGATCCAGTATTGCTGTTTACTCAAATGCTTAGGTAAGGATTTGTAATTTCGTTTTAACCATTGTTTGCACCGGATCGCGGAAAGATCGCCGCTCCCGGTAAAACAGGTCGTTATGCTCCCAAATATGAAAAAAACTAAAATATTTATAGCATTTTTACTTATAGCATTAATACTCTCTAATGCTATTTGGGCTTATGGATTTTTAAACCTATGGTTAATTAGTGAGTATCAAGAGGGATTTGTTAAGGCCCGAGATCTGATTATAGACCAGATGTATTCAGTTGTTCCCATAATTGCCACTGGCAAAGCCACTCGAGAAGAAATTGTTTCCGCAGCACAACTTAATGGAACTCTTAGCATTGGAAATCAGAATAAATCCTATGTTCAAGTAGGGCCACTCACATTTAAATTTGATAAGGACGATAATTTTTTGGAAATAGTAAGACACTAAAAAATGCATAACAAGCTGCAGTAGCAGGCCGCTGATGGATCGCCGCGGCTGCTAAGCCGCAGCGTTATCTTCGCAAGGAATGTAGCAATAGAATGATTGCATATTGTGGAATTAATTGTTCAAAGTGCCCAAGCTATCTTGCAACTCAGTCTGGTAAGCACGAGGAACTGGAGAAAGTCGCAAAAAGTTTAGAGAAGGTGTATAGCGCTGAAGTTAAACCCGAGTATGTGATTTGCGATGGCTGCAGATCTGAAGGCAGGCTCTCATATTTTTGCCGGAATAAATGCAAGATGCGTAAATGCTGTACAGATAAAGGATTTCATTCTTGTATTGAATGCTCTGATTTTCCTTGCAAGGAACTGGAATTTGAATTGAACAATGCACCAGAAGCGAAAAACAACCTGAAAAAATTGAAAAGATAACCAAGGCTTTCACGGGGTCGCGGCAAAGAGCGCCGGCCCCCGTGAAGCCGGTTGTTCTGCATTAAACTATGAGTAACGAAACATATGCATATTTTACCATCGTGGGGTCGGGCGATTACAATAGGATAACTGAAACCCTCGGTGTTGAGACTTTAAGTGCGTTTACTGAAGGCGCCGCATACCGAGAAGCTGCCGTTGTGGATAGGGAAATTTCGAAATGAAAGATATAGAAGAAAATATAGGCGTGATCTTTGATAAAAATGATTACGCCGGTTTTATTAAGCGCGTTGTAATAACGATAGTTGATCTGGCGGTAATTTTTATCGTTTTGGCTTCGATGTTTTATATTTCCGATCATTTGATAGATGACTACGATCTTTTTTATTACTTCAATCTGCTATTCTTTGTAAGTTTCCTTGTCTGGTATCTAGCCTTATTAAAGCGTTCCAGATATAGAACGCCTGGATATATCCTTGCTGGCGTCAAAATAGTAGATCTCAAGGGCAGGAAACCTTCGGTCTTTAAGATGGTCTTTAGGGCATTTCTGTTACTCATAGGCCCCTTCGAAGTATTAATTGACATCATGTGGCTTACTCAAGAAGTGACCAAACAAACTTTGCGCGATAAATACGTAGGCACTTATGTTGTACGCAAGGATGCCGTTCCTGCTGGTAAAGGCAGACTGCAGGTTGTAACGCTTGGGGTTATGGGGTGGAGCTTGATGTATAGAGAGGTCAAAGAGGCTCTTATTAAATAATTCTCCACACAAAATGCGTAGAAGCCATTTCAAAACCTCCCCTCAGGCCCAAATCCGGCGTTGGGCCAAGGTGTCCAATCCTCGACTATGTGTATTCCTGCGGTTGTCCACCTTGCCCCGCCTTGGCTTTGACCCTGATTGAAGGTTTTGAAATAGCTTCTATGCTTTGGGGCGGCGAGGCCCATACCGCCCCAGTGCAAACGCTCGGCCGCACACCCGGGTCGTCGTGCTTAGGTCGATAAATCTGTCCCCAGGCTGTTAAGGAATAGGCTCATGTCGCCAAGCCAATTGCGCAGTATATGAAATCGAAACCAGGTTCATATGGCATCGAATCCGCCTTGACCTTCAGTAGCCTTCATCCGGGGTACTGCAAGACGCTCTCCAACTTGCGCTCGGTGGTTCATCCCGAGGTTGCCCTTGAGGGCGGCGTGTTGCGCTTTACCAGCTATCCCTTCGAACCCGCGGCAGTCTTTCCGTACGGCGCTGTCGGCGTCGATCCCATCGCAGAGGTCAACTTGGGCTATCCTTCCCAGGTGCGGCTCAAGGATGGTGACATTCTCTTTGTTCCCCAGCAGGGAAAAGAAGCGCTCATCACCTTCATCAACCAAAACGATGTGCGCGTCGAGCGCCGCATTTCCATTTGGGATGCGCTGCTGGAACCTTTCCTGGATACTTGGGTGGATCAGGAAACCATCGATCGGCAATTCGCATGGTTTGAACGCATCGGACTCGTTCGCAACGCTGTTGACGCCTGGCGACGCGAGGTGGCCGTCGCCATGATGGCATATAACTTCGGCACAAATTTATGGGAATGGGTTCAGCTTGGCTTGTACGATGTGCTGATCGCCCAGCGGGCGCGCTTGTCCGGCGAGGCGTTCGCAGACTTCTACCGCCGCGCCGTGCGCCAGGCCGCCGGCGACCCTGTAGCGCAGGGCCTGGACGCCGCCAATGAAAATACTATTGAAAGCGTGCTTTTTTCGGTGCTGCTCGACTGGTACCCGAGGAAAAGCACAAAAAGTCCAAAAGAATTCCGCAAACAGTCGGACTTGCGGAGCGAACAAATCCACCAGTTGCAGAGGAAATTGGCTGCCGAGCTGACCGCGGCATACTCGGAATCGCACCGCCGCTATCACACGGTTTCGCATATTGAAAAGTGCCTTACGGAACTGAACCAGGCATGGGCTTACGCCATTCGCCTGAACGAAATCCGCTGGGCCATCTTGTTTCACGACGCGGTTTACGATCCGCGGCGTTCAGACAATGAAGCGCTCTCTGCCGATTGGGCCTGCCGCGTGATGGATGAACTCCATCGATCGGATGAAGAAAAAGCTCGCGTTCGGGCCATGATCCTGGCAACAGCGCACGCCAACGAGCCGACTATTTCCGACGAGGCGTTGCTGGTCGACATCGATCTCTCGATTCTCGGTGCCGACGAATCGGCTTTTGACGCTTATGATCGGGCCGTCCGCGCTGAATTCGAATGGGTTCCAGAAGATATCTATCGGCGGGCGCGGGCCGACGTGCTAAGTTCCTTTTTAGGTCGTGCACGGCTGTACCTTACGGCGGAATATCGGCGGATACTAGAACTTCCTGCACGGAAGAACATCGCGCGCGCCTTGGTTTGTCTGCGGCGCGAATAGAAATTTCCAGGGATGATGCTTCTTGGAGTTGAACTGCAATCCGCTGGGGCGCCGCGGGAGGCAGTGGTCGAATCAGGGCGTGAAACCGGACAAAAAATCCTGTGGCGCAACCTGTAAATGAATATATATCAGGTTGTTAAAACGGACATACAACCGGACACGGCCGCCTGTCGGTTCTATATCCCGATAATAGGGAAACTGGTAGATGATGTGCTGAAATCTTGGTAAAAGCGCAGGTGAAACTTTTAATTTCGGCAATGGAATTACAACGCCATGAATCAAAGAAGGAAATTCTTAAAAACGGCCGGTCAATTAACCTTTGCATTGTCCCTTGCGCCCGTGGGGTGCAAGTATATGCGCGTCATCAGCGCCGATAGCCGCATTGCGCCCAGGAAAGTAAACCGCGCCGCGGTCCTGTGGTATAGCCAAACCGGGTATACCCGGAGAACCGGCCGGCTATTGGCCAGGACAATGGAAAAAGCGGGGGTGAAGACATTGTCCGGCGAGGTCAGGGAGATCAACCCGCAGGAACTTGCAGATTTCGACCTGTTGATTGTCGGCTCGCCCGTATTTTACTATGACGCGCCTGAATTTGTAAGGAATTGGATCGAATCGCTGCCGAAGTTGAACGGAACGCTGGTGGCATCTTTCGTGACCTTTGGCGGTCCCGAGGGCAATCAGCACAATGCCGCCTGTTCCATCCTCGATGGCCTGGCGGAACGCGGCGGAATCCCTTTGGGCCTCGAGACTTTCATGAATATGGCGGCCTATCCACTCTCATGGTCCGAGGATAGCGTAAGCGACAATGTCTGGCATGCCAGACATCTTCCCGACGAGGCGACCTATGAACGCATCCGCGCCTATGCCAGGCATCTGCTCGCGGCCGCCGAGCAGGGCAGGGGGGTGGAATACTCTAAAAAATTGACGATGAGAGAACTCGTTACCTTCATCAACCCCATATGGTGGACAAAGCTGTCGATCAGCAACCATTCGATCGATGCGGAGAAATGCATTGCATGCGGCCTTTGTGAAGCCAAATGTCCGGTCCATGCCATAGACTTGTCAAAGCTATCAATCGACACCCAAGCCTGCGTCCTCTGCTTCGGTTGCCTCAACAACTGCCCGGCGTGCGCGGTGCATATGGAGGCCGGCGGCAAAACATTGATCGGCTATCAAGAATTCATGAAGATAAAGAATTTGAGCATCATCGAGCCGGCAGAGTTATGACTTTGGCCGCCGTCTTTCGTAGACGCTAAAGAAGTGCGATGCCCCCTAGATTTATCCGCGGGGTTGCTTCCTTTGCTCTTGAGCTATTCTGATAAAATCGGGCAGCGTGCTCTCTTTGTCGAATCGCAGATTATAAATCGCGCGGGTCATGGCCACGTAGATGAGGTTGAATTCATCGGGATCGACACCCGCGGGATTGATCAGTTGCCCGTCCTTGACCAATTCCAGGAAATCCCCCAGCATCAAGACATTGGGCCATTGAAGGCCTTTGGATTTATGGGCGGTGGTGAGCGTGATCTGGGCCTTGGCGGCATCCAGCGCCTTTTCGGTGATGGCGTCGATCAATTTGGGCAGGCGCCCGCCGTAGGTTTCGACCACTTTGCAGATGCCGAGCAGCTCGATCTCTTCCACGGCCTCCGCGTAGGCCCGTAAATGCTCATAATCGTAAAAGCCTTTGATGTAGGCATCCGAGATCCCATCGGACAAGCCGGCGTACAGGTAGTAGACATCCTTGAGGCTGTTGAGACGGTAGCCCTGGAGGCCGCCGGCAAAGCCCAGCGTGTGGGTTTTGCTCAACTGCACGGCCCGATCGAACACGGCGGCATTGGTGCGGGCGATAACCGTGTAACGGTCGGGGTCCCATTTGGGTTTGGCGTCATCCCGGGGTGTGCCCGATAGGCGCCGTTTTTCGCCTTTGAAGGTGGCCAGCACCATGTTGGCGACCCGGGCGATGTTGTTGTCGAAGCGGAAGCTGCGGGTCAGGTACATGGTTTGGGAGGTCTTGATCTTTTTGAGGCTGTCCCTGGCCCCGCGGAAGCTGTAGATTTGCTGGTGGCTGTCGCCGACGATAATGACCGACGCGGGTTGGCGTCCATGGCCCGATTGGGCCTGGGAAAGGACGATGGCGCCGGTGACCGGATTGGTATCCTGGGCCTCGTCCAAGAGGATGCAATCGTAGTCGAGCACCGGATTGGAAAGCTGGTAAAGCTTCAGGTACCCATCGTGCAACATGCCGACGGTCGTATCGGTTGGGTCGCACATGCACCGGCCGAGTTGGTTGGCCAGATCGACAAAATCGGGAATCCGGCCTTTGCGCTGCTGATAAAATGCCTGCACCTGATGGGGAACGTGCGCCGCCTCGACTTTGGGGGCCGCCGAGACCAGGTAGTTGTGCAGGGTCTCGATGGTGAAGCGGGCCTCCTCGTAGTGGTTCAACCCCAGGGCCTGCATTACCGTGTTGGCCCGCAGGCTCGGGACCAGGCGATCTTTGTGGGCATGGCCATGGGTTCGAAAAGCCAGGGCATGGGCCGTGCGCGCAACGACGTTGGCCGGAAACCTTTCGGCGGCTTCCAGTTGAACGCTCTTGTTGAAAGCCACGTATAAAAAGCGCAGATGCGGCCGGGCCTGGGCATAGGCGATCAAAGTGGAGGTCTTGCCGGTGCCGGCAAAGGCCATGATCTTCAAGCTCTGGCCGGGCGTAAGGTCGCAGGCCACGACCGCTTGCTGTTCTTCGGTCAGATGGATCATCGTATTGGGTTTAAATCCTTGGCTGAAATGATATTGGCAACGAACAAACCTTGCTCATTCTTGGGTGGGTTCATCATCCGGCTCCTTAGGGGCATCGCGCGCTACGGGTTCGGCTCGCAATTTCCATCGCCTCGTTCACAAGGCTTGCCGTTGTTACCACATTTAAACCAGGAACATAATCCCAAAGTTCAATCCAATCCCCTGCGGCCCCGATATGAAAGATATTGAAAGCATGAACTATCCGTATTAGGAGAAGAGTAAAATTGTGGCGTACCGAACAAAAGAACGGAGGATTGAATGAAATCGATTGGAGCAGGCTTATTACTTGCGCTTATCTTTGGGACGACGATGGCATACGCTGCCGAGAATCAGGCTCTCGGGAGCGACCAGGACAAGACCAGCTACGCAGTGGGGGTCAGCGTTGCCCGGGATTTCCAAAAGCAGGCCTATGATGTTAATCCGGCCCTCTTCGCCAAAGGTTTTCAGGATGCGTTTTCCGGATCGAAAATGCTTCTTACCGACGAGGAGATGGCAACCTTATTGGTCGCTTTTCAGCAGAGCATGATGCAAAAGCAGATGGAGGCGCAGGTGGCGGCCAGCGATAAAAACAAAAAGGAAGGGCAGGCCTTCCTGGCGGCCAATAAAACCAAGAAAGGCATCAAGACCACGGCCAGCGGCCTTCAATACAAGGTCCTCAAGGAAGGAACCGGCAAGACAGCCAAAGCCGATGATTCGGTGACCACCCATTATCGCGGCACCCTGATCGACGGGACCGAATTCGATAGTTCATATAAACGCAATGAACCGGCTACCTTTCCGGTCAACGGCGTCATTCGAGGCTGGAGTGAGGCGTTGCAAATGATGAAGGCCGGCGCCAAGTGGCAGATTTTCATACCGCCGGACCTCGCCTACGGCGCACGCGGCGCAGGAGAAGCGATCGGCCCCCATGCGGTCCTCATTTTCGAGATTGAGCTTCTATCCATCGATGCGGGCGAGTCCGGGCAAGCTCCCAAGCCGTGAATTGTCTTGAGCACCTTACCCTATTTGAACGGGGTTTGTTCAATGCATTCAGCAAGATTCGCGGACCGGTCACAATAGAATCGTCGTTCAAGCCAAACGCCATGGTGGATCGCGATGCAGACCGATAGGAACAAAGAAATCCTGCGGCTTAGGAACGAAATCTCTTTACTCAACCAGATCTTGAGAGATACGGCGGTCCCGACCTTCGCCATGGATAAAGACAGCCGGATAACCCACTGGAATACGGCATGTGAAATTCTCACGGGGATCACTGCCGGCGACATGATCGGTTCAGACCGGCACCAGGAGGTTTTTTATGAGATCCGCCGCCCGTTAATGGCCGACCTCATTGTCCGTAAAGCGGGTTTAAAAGAGTTGGCCATGTATTATGACGGAACCATCAGACGGTCACAGTTGATCGACAATGGTTATGAGGGCGAAGATTTCTTCCCGAAGCTTGGTAAGTGGCTTTTCTTCACTGCCGCGCCACTGAAGGATGCCATGGGCGAAATCGTCGGGGCCGTCGAGACCGTTCAGGATATCTCGGAACGGCGCATGGCCGAACAAGCGCTGAGCCGCAGCGAAGCCCGTTATCGCCTGCTCTTCGAGTCGGCCAACGATGCCATCTTCCTTTTGGAAGAAGGAAAGGCCGTTGACTGCAATCCTAAAGCCACGGCGCTCCTCAAATGCACGCGCACCGATATCATCGGATATACGCCACTGGATTTTTCTCCCGAATTTCAGCCCACGGGACGACGGTCGGCCGATGAGATCGAAAATATCCGAGCCACGGTGACCCAGCTTCTTCCCGTCGTTTTCGAGTGGCGGTTTCGCAATAAGGACGGCGAGCTGTTCGAGACCGAAGTCAGCTTGACCCAGTTCGCGGTTTCAGGGGTCAGCTACGGCATTGCCATCGTCCGGGATGTCACCGAGAAGAAGCGTCTGATCGATACGCTTAAAAAGAGTGAAAAGGAGCTGGATGATAAAACCAGGTATCTGGAAAAGGTCAACCAGGCGTTGAAAGCATCCTTGGATCATCGGGAAATCGAGATACGTTCGGTGGAAGAAAATATGGTTGCCAAAATCAAACAATTCATTTTCCCATACTTGAGTGAATTGGGTCGGTGCAAAATCGACACGGATGCACAAGCATATCTAAAAATTGTGGAGACGAACTTGAGCGATCTTTTGTCGCAATCTTCACATACTATTTTTTCCAAATATATCGATTTTACGCCTACCGAAATCCGCATCGCCGATCTGATCCGGGAGGGGAACGATACCAAAGAGATTGCGCGTCTGATGGGGGTGTCCCCCAGTTCCATCCAATGGCATCGCAAGCACATCCGCTCAAAGCTTGGTCTAACCAATAAAAATACAAATCTTTACAGATACTTGAACTCAAAACCCGCCTAGCCGGACAAGGCTGGGCTGGCCCCGGACAAGTCTCAAAGCGGGGGCTTTTTACCCCCATTATGCCCCCGCTTATCCCTCCTTAAGTGCACCCCTTATCCGTCGATAGAATGAAGATGAATGCCTTGCGGGCCTGGCGAGGATCACTCTTTTTCAGCAACAAGGGAAAAGTCGACATGCAATTTAATTTTAAATCCATTTCATCGAAACTGATAACAGGCGGTCTGGTGTTGGTTCTGGTCCCCGTATGCGTGGTCGGTTTCCTTTCCTACCAGAAAGCCCGCGGCGCACTGATGAAACAGTCCACGGAACAGGCCCTGGGCATCGCCTCGGACCTGGCGCGGCTGACCGCCAACATCCTCGAAAGCGAAATGAACAAGGCGGGCGCCATGGCCACCCAGAAAAGAATCCGGGACATGGCCGACGCGGTGGCCGCACATGGGGTCGAGGGGGCCAAAGAGCGTATCGAGGACGCTTACCGCGCCCTGGGCAAGCAGTTCGCCAAAATGGGGGGCAATTACCAGGGGGTTTTCGTGGCCGATGCCAACGGCCAGATCTACAACGGCATTCTGGAAAACGGCGACCGCTACCAGAACATCGATATCGGCAACCAGGACTTTTTCAAGGATGCCAAGAGTGCGGGCAAGACCATCATCAGCGACATGATCGTCTCCAAGGCCACGGACAAGCCGGTGCTGACCATCAGTTCGCCGATCCAGAGCGAACAGGGCCACTTCCTGGGGCTATTGGGCTTGGTGATCAAGGCCAGCTACCTGACCGATCTGATCTCCAACCGCAGAATCGGCGAAACCGGCTATGGGTTCATGGTCAACCGCGCCGGCATCATGCTGGCCCACCCCAAGGCCGAAAACATCCTCAAGCTGAATCTGACCGCAATTCCGGAAATGAAAGCCATCAATGACCGGATGCTCTCCGGTCAGACAGGCGTGGAATCGTATCGTTTCAAAGGCGTGGACAAGATCGCGGGGTTTGCGCCGGTGCCCATCACCGGCTGGTCGGTCTGCGCCACCCAGGATGAAAAGGAGTTTCTGGCCGCTTCCGTCACCATCCGCAACGCCACCTTGCTGGTGGCCGTGCTCACCGTGATCGTCGTCGCGGTCATCGTTATGATGGGCGCCCGCACCATTACCGCCCCCATCATCAAGGCGGTGGGAATCTCCGATCAGTTGAGCAAAGGCGATCTGACCGTGGAGATCGAAACCGACAGCAAGGATGAAACCGGGCAGTTGCTCGGCGCCATGAAACGCATGGTGGAGAAATTGCGCAGCATCGTCGCCGACGTTCAGACGGCGGCCGATAACGTGGCCTCGGGCAGCCAGGAGCTCAGCGCCAGCTCCGAGCAGATGAGCCAGGGTGCTACCGAGCAGGCCGCCGCGGCCGAAGAGGCCTCTTCTTCCATGGAGCAGATGGCGGCCAACATCAAGCAGAACGCCGACAATGCCGTTCAGACCGAGAAGATCGCCCTCAAGTCGGCCGAAGACGCCGAAGCGGGCGGCAAGGCCGTCTATGAAACCGTGACGGCCATGAAGCAAATTGCCCAGAAGATTTCCATCATCGAAGAGATCGCGCGCCAGACCGACCTTCTGGCGCTCAACGCGGCCATCGAGGCGGCGCGCGCGGGCGAGCACGGCAAGGGCTTTGCGGTGGTGGCTTCGGAGGTGCGCAAGCTGGCCGAACGTAGCCAGACGGCGGCGGGTGAGATCGGCCGATTGTCGGGCAGCAGCGTGCAGGTGGCCGAACGTGCCGGCGAGATGTTGACCCGCATCGTGCCCGATATCCAGAAAACGGCAGAATTGGTGCAGGAGATCAGCGCCGCCAGCAACGAACAGAACACCGGCGCCGATCAGGTCAACAAGGCCATCCAGCAGCTCGATCAAGTCATTCAGCAGAACGCTTCCGCATCCGAAGAGATGGCCTCCACGGCCGAAGAGCTCTCCAGCCAGGCCGAGCAACTGCAGGACGCCATCGGTTTTTTCAAGCTCGATGAGATCGAGGCAAAGTTCGGCAGGGGCAGGGTATCGAAGCTATTCGAAGGCAAACCCAAGGCAAACCCGGCCTCGGGCAAGCACCCGCAGCATCCATCCAAGCAGATGCAGCGCCGCCCGCTTAACGGAAATGGAATTGGGGCCGGCAATACCTATCCGCAAAGCGGCGTGACCCTTTGCATGGGTAAGCCGGGCAACGAAGGGGATTCGGATTCGGAATTCGAGCGATTCTGATCGAGACAGATCCTGCATCTTCCCGGCCGATGGGTTGGCCGAGGCCCAACCAACGGCGAACCGGAGCCGGGAAGGCCAGGGACGACGGGCTGCTTAATCACTCCTCCCACTCCGGTGAGTAAATTTCAACTTGGCGCTTTTCGTTCACGCGGATCGAAGTGGACGGATACATCGAGTACCAGACGCCGATCTTTTCCCCGGCCGGGTTCAAAATCCAGGAGCCCTGGGCGGGGTTGAGCCGGTACCAGACGTACGGCTCCCAGATAAAATCCACCTTCGATGCGAACTCTGTGGTGTTGGGCATTACCGGGTCCCACCAGCGGGTAACCAGTTCGTATTGGGGGGCAATCCCGATCATGGCATAGGGCATACCGGAACGGCCGGAGCTGTAGTAGCGGTAGTCGGCCGGCACGGCGTTGGCGGTGAACATCTGCGTCACTTCGCGGTCGAAGGCAAGACTGCCGTGGGAACCGGAGGCGCAGCCCCACAGGAGCAGGCCCAGGGTCAGGCCTGAAAGGGCGGCGATCCGCCATGGGCTCTTGGCAGGCGCGAAGGAACCGTACGATTGCATGCGATGACCTCCAAAACAAGAAGCGATGGTTTACTTCAACTCATAAGTGAAGCTGAACTGCCGGGCCTTGTCGTCGCTCAGTTTGGTGCCCACGACAAATGAATATTTGCCCGGCTGCTTCAACGCGATGTCACCCCTGAAGAACCCATCTTTGGGGTTCAGGGTAATGGCGTTGCCGGTCAGACCGTCCGGGCCGGTAACCTTGACCGCGGCCCGGCCTTTGGTGACCATGGTGCCATTGCCTTCTTCTTCGAACCCTACCATGAAATTGTGGGTGGCGCCAGCGGCGGGTTGAGCCGATCCCGGCGTCAGATCTTGCAGGTGGGCCATGGCTTTGATGCCGTCGGTGGTCACGGTGTCGAGCATGATCATGGCGCCGCCCATTTGCATGCCTTCATGGCTGCTGCCATGCCCTGCCGGGGTGCCCTTGGGCGCCGCGCCGTGGCCGCTGTGATCGCCACCCTGGGCCAAGGCCCCGTTGGCGCTGCCCAAGGTTAATAGTAGACTAGTCAAAAAGACGAAAATGGATTTCATGGTGTTGCTCCTTCCGCTGTGTTGAGTACTTGTTCGTCCGCATGTTCCTCGATGTCCCCCTGGGCTGTGGGGGTGCGGCTGGGGTCCAGACGCCGGCCGCGCCACAGGTAGTAAATCACCGGGTAGACCAGCAGTTCCATCAGGCCCGAGGTGACCACCCCGCCCACCATGGGCGCGGCGATGCGCTTCATGACGTCGGCGCCGGCCCCGTGGCTCCACATGATGGGCAGCAGGCCGGCGATGATCACCGCGATGGTCATGATCTTGGGCCGGATGCGCTTGACCGCGCCGTGGTGGATGGCCTGCACCAGGTCCCCGCGCGTGCGCATGCGTCCGGCCTTGGTCCAGGTCCCGTGGGCCAGGTCCAGGTAGAGCAGCATGACGACGCCGGTTTCGGCGTCCAGACCGGCCAGGGCGATCACCCCCACCCACACGGCGATGGAGGTATTGTAGCCCAATAGATAAAGGTACCAGAAGGCGCCCACCAGGGAAAAGGGCACGGCCAGAAAGACGATGCCGGTTTTGATCACGCTTTTGGTGTTCATGTAGATGATCACGAAGATGATCAGCACGGTCAGGGGGATGATCACCATCAGGCGTTGTCGGGCTGCCTGCATGTATTCGAACTGGCCGCTCCAGACAATGCTGTAGCCGGCCGGCAGCTTGATGTGTTCGGCAACCGCCTTTTGAGCCGCTTTGACATAGGTGCCGATGTCGACCCCTTGAATGTCCACATAGATCCAGGCCGTGCGCCGGGCATTCTCGCTCTTGATGCTGTCCGGATCGTTACGGATCGTGATCGTCGCTACCTGGCCCAGGGGGATGTGCCGGCCGCCGGCCGCCGGCACCAGCACGCGCTTGAGCGACTCAAGGTCGCTGCGAAAATCGCGGTCGTAGCGCACGTTGATGGGGTAGCGCTCCAGCCCCTCCACGGTCTCGCTGACGTTCATGCCGCCCACGGCCGACTGGATCACCTCCTGGATGGTGCCCACGTTGATGCCGTAGCGCGCCGCAGCCGTGCGGTCGATGTGGATGTCGAGATAGGAGCCGCCCACGGTGCGCTCGGCAATGGCCGAAAGCGTCCCCGGCACCGCACGCATCACGGCTTCGATCTGCGCTCCGATCTCTCCCAGCGTGGCCAGGTCCGGCCCCATGACCTTGATGCCCACGGGCGTCTTGATGCCGGTGGAGAGCATGTCGATGCGTGTCTTGATGGGCATGGTCCAGGCGTTGGTCAGGCCCGGGAACTGGATCGAGCGGTTGAGCTCGTCGATCAATTGCTCCACTGAAATACTTTTTTCTTCGGGCAGCACCCGGCGCAGCAGATTCTGGAGAGGCGCGCTCCAGCCCGGCCAGGCGGAGTAGAAGCGATGGGCCGGCACCTGGCGCCACTGCTCTTCGGGCTTGAGCATGATGGTGGTCTCGATCATCATCATGGGCGCCGGATCGGTGGCCGTCTCGGCCCGGCCGATCTTGCCGAAGACATGGTGCACTTCGGGAAACTGGCGGATGATGCGGTCGGTCTGCTGCAAAATCTCCTTGGCCTTGGTCACCGAAAGGCCCGGCAGGGTGGTGGGCATGTAGAGCAGATCGCCCTCGTAGAGCGGCGGCATGAACTCCGAGCCCATCCGGCTCAAGGGCCAGGCCATGGAGAGCATGGCGGCCAAGGCCAGCAGCAAGGTCAGCTTGCGCCATTTGAGCACCCAATCGACGGCCGGGTGGTAGATCCGCACCAGAAAACGGTTGAGGGGGTTGGCATGCTCGGGTTTGATCTTGCCGCGGATGAACCAGCCCATCAAGACCGGCACCAACGTGACGGAGAGGATGGCCGCCGCGGCCATGGCATAGGTCTTGGTGAAGGCCAGGGGCTTGAACATGCGTCCGGACTGTTCCTGGAGGGTGAAGACCGGCACGAACGAGACCGTGATCACCAGCAGCGAGTAGAACAGGGTCGGCCCGACCTCCACCGCCGCGTCGGTGATGATTTGCCAGTGGGGCTTGCGGCCGCGGTCGCGCTCCAGGTGCTTGTGGGCGTTTTCGATCATGATGATGGCCGCGTCGATCATGGCGCCGATGGCGATGGCGATGCCACCCAGGCTCATGATGTTGGCGTTGATGCCCTGGTAGTGCATCACCATGAAGGCCATCAGGATGGCCACCGGCAAGGTGATGATGGCCACGAAGGCGCTGGGCAGGTGGAAGAGAAACAAGACGGTCACCAGGGCCACCACGATGCTCTCTTCCAGCAGCTTCTCCTTGAGCGTGGCCACGGCGCGTTCGATCAGGCCGGACCGGTCGTAGACCGTGCGGATCTCGACCCCTTCGGGCAGGCCGGACTTGAGATCTTCCAGCTTGGCCTTGACCCGCTCGATGGTCTCCAGGGCGTTTTCGCCGAAACGCATCACAATGATGCCGCCCACCACTTCGCCCTGCCCGTCCAGTTCGGCCACCCCCCGGCGCATCTCGGGGCCCAGGCGCACTTCGGCCAGGTCCTTGACCAGGATGGGCGTGCCCTGGGGCGTGGTCATGACCACCACTTGCCGCAGATCTTCCAGCGATTGGATGTAGCCGTGGCTGCGCACCACGAACTCGGTCTCGGCCATCTCGATGGCGCCGCCGCCCACGTCCAGATTGCTGCGCTGGATGGCCATCATCACCTCGGTGATGGGAATGTTGTAGGCGATCAATTTGTTGGGGTCCACGGCCACCTGGTACTGCTTGACGAAGCCGCCCAGGCTGGCCACTTCGGAGACCCCTTCCAGAGCGGTGAGCTCGTAGCGCAGGAACCAATCCTGGATGGCACGCAGCTCTTGGAGATTATGGCGGTCGCTGATGAGCACGTACTCGAAGATCCAGCCCACACCGGTGGCGTCCGGACCGAGCACCGGCGTCACCCCCTGGGGCAGGCGGCCGGAGACATAGTTGAGGTATTCGAGCACGCGCGAGCGCGCCCAGTACATGTCGGTGCCGTCCTCGAAGATCAGGTAGACAAACGAGTAGCCGAAGAACGAATAGCCGCGCACCACCTTGGCCCCCGGCACGGCCAGCATCTGGGTGGTCAAAGGGTAGGTAACCTGATCTTCCACCACCTGGGGCGCCTGGCCCGGATACTCGGTGAAGAGAATCACCTGCACGTCGGAAAGATCGGGGATGGCGTCCACCGGCGTGTGGTAAAGGGAGTAGATGCCGCCCGCCACGATGAACACCGTGGCCAGCACCACCAGGAATTTATTCTGGATCGATCCGGTGATGATTCGGGCGAGCATTGAATAGTTCCTTATTTAAAAAGATCTTCGTTATCCTGAGGCGCCGAATGACCTTCATGCCCCGGCTCGGCGTCGTCCGGCGCGGTTTTGGCCTCGGTCATCTTCTGCATCGCCTCGCGCAGTTTGCTCTCCGAATCGAGCATGAACTGGGACGAGGTGACCACATGCTCTCCTTCGCTCAGGCCGGAGAGGATTTGCACGAAGCCCTGCTCGTCGCTCAGGCCGGTCTTTACCGCGCGCGGCTCGAAACGGCCTTCGCCGCCGGCCACGAAGACGGTCTGGCCCTTGCCCGAATTGAGCACGGCATCGCCGGGAATGGCCAGGGCGTTCTTGGCCGGTTGGCCTTCGATCAGCACGTTGGCGTACATGTCGGGTTTGAGCGCGAAGCCGGGGTTGGCCAATTCGATGCGGGCCTGGACGGTGCGCGTTTCATTCTGCACATAGGGGTAGATGTAAGCGATCTTGCCGGTCAGGGGCTTGCCCGGCGCAAAGGGGATCTCGACGGTGGCCGGCAGGCCCGGATGCACCCAGGGCAGTTCGTATTCATAGATCTCTGCGTTGATCCAGACCTTGGAGATGTCGGAGATCTGCAGTAGTTCCTCGCCGCCCATGACGCGCATGCCCTCGTTGGCCTGCTTCATGGTGACCACGCCGGAAAAGGGGCTGTAGAGGGTCATGCGCTTTCGCACCTGGCCGGTTTTTTCCAGCTCCTGGATCTGGGTGGCGTTGATGTCCCAGTAAGTGAGGCGGGTGCGCGCCGCCTCCAGCAGGCGCTGAGCCCCTTCGGCGGCCGAGGCCAGCGAGCTGCCGGCCAGGCGCCGATGCGATTCCAGGGCCAGCAAATACTCCTGCTGGGCCGCTACCAGTTCGGGGCTGTAGATCTCCATCAGGGCCTGCCCCTTTTTGACGAACTGGCCGGTCTGGTTGACGTTCAAACGTTCGATCCAGCCTTCGATCTTGCTGTTGACCGAGAAGCGGCCCTGCTCCTCATAGGCCACCAAACCCACGGCGCGGATCGTGCGGCGCAGGTCGCGCCGTTCGACTTGGGCCGTGCGCACGCCCATATTCTGCAGGGTGACCGGATCGATCTTGATGCCGGTCGATTCGCTGCCCTCGCCCTCGTAAACCGGCACCATATCGTGGCCCATGTAATCTTTGCCGGGTGCCTCGCGCACATAGGTGGCATCCATGGGCGATTTCCAGAATTTGACCTTTCGCTCGCCCGAAGCCGCGGGCACCTGGGCGGCTCCCGGCACTGCCGCGCCATGGCCGTTGCCCAGCGTCCCAAGCCAGTACCCGAGCCCCAGGGCGAGTATCACGCCTATCACTATGACCATGTAACGTTTGGCTTTTGAGTTCATGTCATTTTCCTGTCGATCGCTCCACCGGCGGCAGGGCAACCCCCACCACCCCTTCCAGTTGGGCCAGCAGCATCTGATGCTCGGCCACGGCCTCGAAGTACTGCCGCTCGTAATCGAACAAGGCCATGCGACTGTCGAGCACGTTCATGAAATCGGCTTTGCCCACCCGGTAGGCGGCCATGGCCGCGTCGAGCGCGCCGTTGGCCTGGGGGATGATGGCCGAGCGATACAATTCGGCCATGCGTCGGTTGCGTTCCAGGCGCGCCAGGCTGTCGGCGATGCTTTGGCGGATGGTGTTGCGCAGCATGTTGAGCTCGTGCGAGGCCATGTTGGTTTCGGCCATGGCTTCGGCCACCATGGCGTGCCGCCGTTGGCGGTTGATGGGCAGATTGAAGGAGACGCCCAGGCTATACATGTCGTCCCCCGGCTCTTCCATGACCGGGTCGCGCTGCATATACTCGAAGGCGACATTGAAATCGGGGTAGTACTCCTTTTGGGCCAGGGCCTGGCCGGTCTTGCCCTTTTCCACCTGAGCCGCCAGGCGTTTGACCAAGGGGCGATTTTCCTGGGCCAGCGCCGCCAGCTCGTCGATGGAAGCCGTTAGCGGCACGATGGTCACATCGCGCACCACGGGCAGCTCATTTTCGGCCGGTCGGTAGAGCAGGCTGTTCAAGAGCGCCGCCAGGCTGCGGCGCTGCTGCTGCAAGGCGATCTGCATGTCTTCCATCTTGGAGCGCTCCACCTGGGCTTTGAGTACATCCTGCTGCAGGGCCTTGCCTACGCCGTACATGGTTTCGGTGAAGCGGATCAGGTCGTCGAGCACCTGGATATTGCGCGCCACGATGGGCAGGGCCTGATCCACATAGAAGATGCGGTAGTAATTCTCCTTGATCATGCGGGTCAGTTCTATGCGGCGCTCCTCGAATTGCCAGCGCTCGGCCTCGGCTTCCTGGTCCGCGGCCTGACGCGCCAGGGCGCGCTTGCCGGCGAAGGGAATCTCCTGGCTGATGCCAACCACCTTGCCGGTCATGGGATCTTTGTCAAAGGCGAAGGGGTCGTTCACCAATGCGTTCTGGATCCGGAACATCACCATGGGATCATCGAGCGTTCCGGCCTGGGCGGCCTTTTCGCGCAACATGTCCCAGCGGGCCTGGCTTGCATGGACTTCAGGATTATTGGCCAATCCTTCCTGGACCAGCGTCTCCAGCGCGGCCGACGGGTCGGCGGCCACGGCGCCGGCGGCACAGAGCGCCAATACGATTAAGGCCGACAAGTATGTTCGCAGAGGGGTTGGATTCATTTAACCTTGTCAAATTAAAAGTTATTCGAAAAACGCAATTAGGCTGATTAATCGGCATCGAAACGCGGCTTGTCAATATTCCCGGCACCGACCTGCCTTGCATCGGCCCCTATCTTATTCTATACGATAAAGCGTGGGGCTTGCTTGATGGAGGCTCCCGAGAATGTTGATATCTACGCCTGCAAACAGCAAAGAGGTTCGCATGTTCAAGCTGTGGGACTTTCTGCTCAGCAAAAGCAAAATCAAGGATGAGATCGGCGCTGATGAAAGCGTCTTTCAGCGCAAGTACCGCGGTTTCAAGGAACTGCTGGCGGCCAATAACCGCGCCCTGGAGTTGATCGCCGACCTGGAGCACCATTTCTATCAGAACAAGCCGTTTACCCTGGATTACATGGTCGGACAGACCGAAAAGTTGATCGCCGAAGTGTTTACCATCGTCGAGGATCTCAACGCCATGAGCCAGGCCAAGTATGAAGATCTGTTCGACATGGCCGAGAGCATCAGTGTGCGCGTTCTAGCCGAGCTGGTGCGCAAGAGCAAGGTGGAAAAAACCAATCTGGTGTTCCCCCTGGAGCAGCTCAGCCAGGAAAATGCCGCCTATGTCGGGGGCAAGGCGGCCAACCTGGGAGAGGTCTCCAACCGCGTGAACCTGCCGGTGCCGCCGGGGTTCGCCGTGACCGCCTATGCCTGCCTTTACTTCCTGGAAAAGAGTCGCTTGCTGCCGTTTATCCAGGAGCAGCTCAAAAACCTGGATGTGAACGAAACCGAATCCTTGATGGCGGCCTGCCAGGCCATTCAAAGCCGAATCATGGCGGCCGACCTGCCCAACGACCTGGAAGTGGCCCTGAAGGAGGCGGACGAGGATTTGAACGCCAAACATGGGGGGCACCTGCGCCTGGCCGTGCGCAGCAGCGCCACCAGCGAGGACGGCGAGGCCAGCTTCGCGGGCCAGCACACCACGGTGCTCAACGTCACCAGCGCCAATCTCAGCGCGGCCTACAAGGAGGTGGTAGCCAGCACCTTCAGCCCCCGGGCGGTCTTCTACCGCCGCCGCAAAGGCTACAGCGACCAGGATGTGGTGATGAGCGTGGCCTGCATCGCCATGGTGGACGCGGCCGTCAGCGGCGTCATGTACACCGTGGACCCCAACGATGCCCAGCGCCCGGTCATGCTGATCAGCGGTTTGTGGGGGCTGGCTGCTTATGCCGTGGAAGGTTCGGCGGCCATGGATTTTTTCGTGGTGGACAAGGCCGGCGGCGCCCTGGTGCAGCAGGAGATCGTGGTACAGGCGGCCCAATTGCGCGTCAAACCCGAGGGCGGGGTTCATGAGATCCCGGTGCCCGAGGCATCCCGCGCCATCGCCTGTCTGCTGCCCGAACAACTCGCCCGACTTTGGGAATATGGCCGACGTCTGGAGGAACACTACCGTCACCCCCTGGACATCGAGTGGGCCATCGACGGCGGCGGCAAGCTCTTCATCCTGCAGGCCCGCCCGTTGCAGCCCACCCAGCAGGCCTGGGATGCGGTGCGCCCGACGGACCAGGCCAGTAACCAACCGCGTCCAGGGCATGCCGTGTTGCTGCACAGCGGCACGCCGGCCTGCGAAGGCACGGCCTGCGGGGCTGCTTTTGTGATGGCCACGGATCACATGCTGCCCCTGGTGCCCGAAGGGGCCATCGTGGTGGTGCGCGAAACCTCGCCGCGCTATGTGCCGTTGATGGGCCGCATCCAGGCCCTGATCACCGACGTGGGCAGCGTCACCGGCCACATGGCTTCGGTGGCGCGGGAATTCCGCATCCCCACCCTGGTGGGCACCGGCAACGGTACCCGCACCATCGTCCATGGCCAGGAGATCACCGTGGATGCCACCCACGGCATCGTCTACGAGGGCCGGGTGGAAGAGATTCTGGCCACCCTGTGCCCCATCAACCCCATGAAGGACAGCCCCATCTACCGGGCGGTGCGCACGGCCCTGCTGCGCATCGCGCCGCTGAATCTCATCGATCCCAAAAAGGAGAACTTCTCGCCCCAGGGTTGTCAAACCCTCCATGATATCATCCGGTTCTGCCATGAGATGGCCATGCAGGAGATGTTTCGCATCAGCGATCATGTGCGCCGCGAGCGGGCCATCGCCGTGCCCCTGCGCATCCAGTTGCCGCTGAACATCTACCTCATCGACCTGGGGGGCGGTTTGCGCCCGGACTTTTCCGGCAAGGCGGCCCAACATCAGGATGTGGTCTGTCTGCCGCTCAACGCGCTTCTAAGGGGAATGGCTCACGAGGGGGTGAACTGGTCCAACGACGTGGGCATCCAGTGGTCCGGTCTGGCCTCCGTTTTGGCCCAATCCATGATCCGTGACCCCATGGCCGAGGGCAACATGGGCGGACCCAACTACGCCCTGGTATCGCATCATTACTTGAACTTCAGCTCACGGCTGGGCTACCACTTCGCCACCATCGATACCTATTGCGGGCCGGTGGTCAACGACAACTATGTCACTTTCTCCTTCAAGGGGGGCGCCGCTGATATCGGTCGGCGCACCCGCCGGGCCTCGCTCATCGCCGACATCCTCAAAGGGCTGGATTTCAAGGTAGAGCACAAGGTGGACATGGTGCGCGGCCAGATGAAGAAGTACGATGAGACCCTTACGGCGCAAAAGCTCGATATGCTCGGCCGGTTGCTGGGCTCGGTGCGGCTGCTGGACATGGTCTTGACCGACGACCGCCAGGTGCAGTGGTATACCGAGCAGTTTTTCAAGGGGAATTATACTTTCCGGATACCGGGGGAAGGCAAGTAGGTAAATTCGTTCAGGCTTGCAAATCGATCTGCCGCCCGGTGCTTTTCCAGGACTGAGGCCGCTGCGACCATTGGGGGCCGTAGCCGCCCTCAAAATCGTACTTTTCGGATCTATCAGGAGAGGTCGGGGCCAGGCTGCCGTCCGGTGGGGGTGACGGTTCCGGTTCGATGGTTTCGGTGGCCGGAGCGCTCGCCTGGGTTTTCTCCGCCCGGGCCCGGGCCTCGACCTGGGCGGCCCGTGCCGCCACGGCGCGGTCCGTTCCCGAAGGCTGGGCCGGCGCCAGGGCCGCCCGCTGGACCTGCTGCATCTTGGCGATGGTGGCCTCGGGGGTGTTTTCGGCGCTCATATCGATCTGAACCTCGCCGCCCACGGCGTACGTTCGACCGTCCGGTCCCCGCTGGTATTCATAGGAGGCGCCGCCCTGGACCACGCCGCCGCCGGCCGCCATGTGGGCCTGCTCGTGGGCCTTGACCTCGGCATCACGCCGTTTCAGCTCATTGACCTGCTGCTTTTCGTCGCTGCTTAGATTCTCTTCACCCTTGGAACCGCCGGTGCCATTATCGTTTTTGGCGTTTTGGGCCTCTTTGGAAAGGGTGACCCGGTCCTGGGGTTCGGCGATGGCCGCAGCCGGGGCCGAACCCGCGGCAGCGGGCATGCCGCCGTTGAGGTCCGACTGGATGTATAACTGTCCGAATCCTTGTATGTTTTGAATCATAACCGCGCTCCCCTGGCCCATCGCATGCCGGTACTCGCGAAATGGTTATCGGCCGGAGCGGCAGAGAACTTAAATATTTTTTCTATTTTTTCTTCATCTTGCGATAAATGTCCTGAGGCAAAATATCCTCAAAGCGATAGTCTTTCCCATAATACCTTTCGATGATTTTATAAAATGTTCCGTTTGCCAAAATTATATCCAGACCTTTTCTGAATAATTGCAACGGGCCGTTCTGCCCTTTGGGAAATGCCATGGATGTCATTATTGAAATTACCGGTTTTTTAACGAATGAAAAGTTATTTGCAGAATCTGGAAATAATCTTTTAATTATATTCCGTCCGGTGAGATCGATCGCAACCGTCAAGTCAATATGCCCGGCATCTAATTTTTTAAAATTTTGATCTAGCTCAGCTACCAGCTCAGTGGGAATGCCGGCCTTTTCCAAAAGAGGGATCGTCGAACTGCCGCGTATGCTCCCGACCTTGTATTTTCTTAAATCACTTAATTGCTCATAAGCAATTCCATCAGGGAATCTCTCTGTCTTGTAGAAAAATACAATATTGGCAGTTAACAGATCCACCGCTTCGACCAGGTGATCCTTCTTTTCTTTGGTAAACCAATTAATGGTCCCCAACATTGCATCATAATCGCTTTCAGTCAAAGACCACACGATTCGGGCCATGGGGATAAACTCAATCTGTATTTCTGTATCGACCGCTTTGAATGCTTGTACCGTGATATCATTCAGAACGCCGTTTCCCAGACCGGGCATGACATCCGGTTGGCTGAACGAAGGATGAATGGTCGAACTCACCTTAATGGGCTTAGAAGCAAAAGCACTGGCGCAGATGAATACCGAAAAAGTGATAACGATGAAGCACACTGACCGTTGCATTTTTCCTCCTGGCTGCATTTATCGAAGGCTTTAATGACTAACCGCCCAAAGCCTGCCTGACTTTAACCGCCAAATCTATAATGGAGAAGGGTTTGGAAACAAAGTGAACGCCCTCTTCCAGTTTGCCATGATGGGCAATGATATCGGCAGTATAGCCGGACATGTAGAGGCATATGATGCCGGGATGAATATGTCCGATACGCTCGGCCAACTCCCTGCCGTTCATCTTGGGCATGATGACATCGGTGAGTAGCAAATCTATTTTGCCACCATGGGAACTGGCTATGTCTATGGCGTCCTTAGTCGTTCCGGCCGACAAGATAGTATATCCAAGCTGCTCCAGAATCATCTCCGCCAGTTCCAAGATGTTTGCATCGTCTTCCACGATCAGCACTGTTTCAGATCCCTGGGGAGGCGTTTCCGATCCATGTCCGGTTTCAATGGCCCTGACCTGTGCGTCAACCGCAGGAAAGTAGATCTGGAATGTAGCACCCTGACCAAGCTTGCTGTCTACGCGTACAAAACCATTGTTTTGTTTTGCAACGCCATACACGGTGGCCAATCCTAAGCCGGTGCCCCGGCCGATTTCCTTAGTCGTGAAAAAGGGCTCAAAGATTCGCGCCAAGGTTTCATCCGACATACCGCAACCCGTGTCACTGACGGACAGCATCACATAACGGCCGGCCTTGCCATCTGCTGAATCCAGACATCCGTCTGCGTCCACGGTCACATTTTTGGTTTCAATGGTCACCTTGCCCACGCCACCGATGGCATCTCTGGCATTGACCATGAGGTTGGCCAGAATCTGATCAATTTGGGATGGATCGATTTTGATCTTGTCTATCTCAGGGCCGGGCATCCAAGCCAACTCGATGTCTTCACCGATAAGGCGTCGCAGCACTTTCAACATGCCGGTGATGGTTCCGTTAATATCCAGGACTGTGGGATTGATGGTCTGTTTGCGGGCAAAAGCAAGTAGTTGTCGTACCAGGCCGGCGGACCGAGTAACCGCATCATAAATTGATTTCAGCCGCTTGTTCAAATTTTCATTTGCGAAATCCTTTGACTGCATCAGGGCCAACTCCGTATTGCCCGTCACAACCGAGAGCATATTGTTAAAATCATGGGCAATACCACCGGCGAGGTGGCCCACGGCCTCCATTTTTTGGGCTTGGTGTAGCTGTGACTGAAGCCGTTCCCTGGCCTCCTCGGCAGCTTTGTGCTGGGTGATGTCCTGTAAGGTCAACTGGATAAGTTGGCGTTCGTTGGCCCTGAAGGTGATCACATGCACGATCGCGTCCCAAATCTCTTTATTGGGCCGCTGATGACGCCACTCGAACTCCTGGGCGCCCTCAGCCACAACTTTATGAACATAGTATTTGGCTTTTTCGGCTGAGGGGGTGCCGTCATATTGCGTTGGTGTCGACACATCCATGGGTGTTTTGCCCAAGGTCTCTTCTACCGTGGGATAACCATAAACAGATGCCGCTGCCGGATTGCATTCGATGAACGTATAGGTCTCTATATCCATGATCACGATTGGAATCACGGAGCTCTCGAAAACGCGCTTGCGGAATGCCAGATTCTCCCGTTCCTTTTCTTCAGATAGCTTTCTGGCTTGAATATCCGCCACGACGCCATCAATATACCCTGCACCCTCTGTGTGGTCCTTGGTAGCACGCGCCGAAATGGAAGCCCAAAAGAGCTTGTCGTGCCGGGATCTTAACTGGCACTCAAATTCCTGCACCTGGCCAACGCGCTCAACTTCCGCTATCAAGCGTTTCCAGTCGCCCTGCTGGTAAAAAAAGGTTCCAATCCGCATGCTTTTTATATCCGCGGCCTCGGCAATGGATAGCATCTGGCGTAGAGCAGGATTGGTGCTGACCGGTTCGCCATCATATGAGATTCTAAAAACGCCCACGGGTATATTGTCATTCAGGGAGCGATAGCGCTGTTCGCTCTCCCGGAGCAATCGTTCGGTGGCTTCACGTTGTTCAATGTCTTCATGCACTCTCTCCTGAAGGGCATTGACCGCTGTCACAACTTGCTCCAACTCGTCCTGTCGCCTCCGGCGATCGAGTTGCAGTTTGGTATCCAGATGAGCGCTATCTATTTTACTACAAAATTCCGCCATGCGATTCAGGTGCCGGGCCACCAGTTTTTGGAACAGCAACATCACCACCAGGGCGGAGATAGTGACTAAAATGATGGTCGGGATGGCGTTGACGGCCACATAGTTCCATTGCTGTTTCGAGACGGCCGTATAATCCGGGTAAACGAAAAGTGTGCCGATTGCGGTGGCGGCGCCATTTTGGTGATGGTAGATCACTGGAAAAACATGAGGCTTTTGCTCCTTGGCAGGCCCAAACCCCTCGGAGAGTTTGAGCTTCCGGGAGCTTAGTTCCTCTGTTAACTCGCAACGAGCAATGCCTTCGAGTTTGAGCATGCTTTTGAGTAATAGTTGCAGTTGGGTTTCATCAAAGGCGTATAAACTCGCTGCCACGGACGGCAAATAACTCTCGTTTATGAATTGAACGTTCTGCTGAATACGATTGATTCCGGTACGATAGCCATGGTGGTAGTAGACAAGCGTGGAAACGAATAGGGCAACCAAACTGGTGATCAAAACCAGAATAAAAAATTTATGGGAAAGCGTGTGCGCCTTATTCAAAGTGGGATTTTTCCAGGGCTTCAACCCCGCACCTCCTATCGTTGCGCATCGATAGGATTTGGGCTGTATTTATTGGTGTCGGCCATCCGTTTACGCCCGTCTTCCTTTTGTGCAACGATAACGCATAGATATGCCGTATCAGAGCTCGCGCTAATCGAAGAACAAATTTTCTGTTATGATATCGGCGCAATACAATTGGAACTTAAAAAGAAAGTGCATCCGATTCCTTGACAACCTCGCGATCGATGGCACGGTCGCCATCGATGGGTGGCAAAGCGATTGCTGCATTTCGCGGGGAGGGGATTGGAGAAGCGTCAGCCGATAGCCGCGGCGATTTCCCGTTCCAGGGTTTGGAAGTGTCCCCAGAAGGAGTGATCGGCGCCCTGGATGACGCTGAGCCGGGCCTGGGCGTGCCAATGGGGCAGGGCAAGGTTGATCTGGCCGGGCGGGGCCAGATCGTCCAGGCTGCCGGTAAAAACGTGGTGCAATCCGGGAATGGTCATTTTGGTGAAATCGATGAAGGCCACCGGCGGAGCTACCAGCAAGAGGCGGTGGGGGTGATCCCCGGCGCTGCGCGCCCAAGCGGCCAAAACCCAGGCGCCGAAAGAGTACCCCGCCAGGTCGATGCGCTGGAAACCCAAGTTTTTCAGACAGGTGATGGCCGCCTGGACATCGACTTGCTCGCCGATGCCGTCCTCATGATGGCCGCTGCTGCGGCCCGTGCCTCTGAAATTGAAGCGCAGGGTGCTCCAGCCTTCCTGGTTGTAAGCCTCGGCGATGGCGGTCACCACGCCGTTGTCCATATCGCCCCCGTATAGAGGATGGGGATGCGTGATGACCACGGCCTGTTTGGGCGAGGCCATCAGCAGGCGGCCCTCCAGGCGGACTTCGGCGTCGTTGAAAAAAATGGTTTTTTCCATCGTGCGGGTACCCATCTCTATTGATAGCGCCGGGGGCGCGTCGATACGATCATCTCACTCGCTGAAGATTTTGCGCCGGTTCTCGCGATGGTCCACCATATAGAGCAGTTGGGCCACACGGCCGATCTGTTCCAGCAGGCTCTCGGTCTTCTCGCGATCGATCTTGTAGACGCGGAAATAGACCCGACGATAGCCTTCCTGGCAGCGCTTGTAGGAGGTCATGATGCTGGCCATCTTACCGCCGACCTGACGCACGAGATTGGCCACTTCCATGATCGAGCCCGGCCGATCTTCGAGCAGGATGGCGATGTGCATGCCGCGGTCGTGCAGACCGGTCAAGGAGACCAGGGCGCTGAATAGATCGTTCTGGGTGATGATACCCTTCAACTCGCCCTGGCCGTCAACCACCGGCAGGGCCGCGATCTTGTGCCTCTGCAAAATTTCGGCGGCCTCTTCGATAGTAAAATCCTGGGGAACCGTGATGGCCGGCTTGCTCATGATGTCGGCCACTTTGATCTTGTCCAGCAGGTAGATCAATTCGTGCACGTCCAGGGTGGTGGCATCCGATGCCGATGCGCGCTTCAGGTCGCCGTCGCTGAGTATGCCGACGAGCTTGTTGTCCTTGAGGACCGGCAGTTGGTGGATCTGGTGCTTTTTGATCAGGTCCATGGCCCGTTTCATGGAGTCGCCGGGGGTAATCGTAACGACCTCTTTACTCATCCAGTATTTGACCAGCATGGCCTTTCCTCCTTGGTTGGGTGGAACGGATTGATGCCTCCCGGATGTCGGGCCGGTCCGCCCGTTCGCGAACCTCGTCCGGGACAATGCTTCTATTGATCGAAGAACTTATCTCCGCGGATGCTCAGCATCGGAATGGGGCTGCGACGGTACATGGCCCGGGCGCAGGAACCCATGACCACATCGGCCAGGTCGGTGCGACCCTTGGTGGCCATGATGAGCAGATCCGGCGTTTCTTCATCGATGACTTCCAGTAGTTTTTGATAGGGGATGCCGATGCGTACGATCGAGCGGGTGGTGCCCGGGTCGGCATGGCAGCTTTGGATCAATTTGTTCAACTCTTCGTGCCGTTCGCGCAGACGTTCGTTGATGAACTGATCGAACTGAAAGGTGGCGTATGTCGCCATGATGCTCTGAACGGCATCGATATCGCGTTGATTGATGACATTGACCATCAGCAGGTCCGCTCCCAAATCATTGGCCAGCTGGGTGGCATACTGGGCCATGGGCAGGGAGTATTTCGAAAAATCGACCGCTACCATGATGGTGTGAATGTGGGACATAGCGCGCTCCTTTCGTTGTTTCGTCATTTTGGGGTCAATGGCGCGTACTGCCTTGATTAGCAAGGAGCATACCACGGTGGCTGTGGATGTGCCAAACTATAATCATATGAAAAGATTGATTTAAATTGTGCCGTTGGCCTTTCGGGCCAGTAGGCGGTCGTGTCGAACTTCTTTACAGGCTGTCAATTGCGGACCAGACCCGGGGTTCGGGAAGGGGCGGAGGGCAAGTGATGCAGTCGTTCGCCGGAGGCTCGGCAAGCGCAGCTTTGCTTCTGCCTGTGCGAGCCTCCAGTTCTTTCATTCGTCGGCTGTTACGGCGCAGAGCAGTTTTCCTGATAAAAATCGTCCGTTCCGAATATATCGCCATACACCCTGCAGTGATCCGCATCGGTCCTGAATCCGGTTTCGCTTTGCAGGCTGTTCTTTATATCGTCCGCATAGAGGTGAAAATCGGCCATATGGATGCCGGCATCGGCGGGCGTGTCGAAAATCATCAAATTCTTGCCGCCTTCCGCGTTTGTCCAAGGGGTCCAGGCCACAGCCTGGGGCGCCTGGGGCCTGCCCGTTCCGGGCGAGCCGTCATATGCCATGGCGGCCCAATAAGAAGACATGCTTTGCGCCAGCGCGATTCGGCCGTCTTTGTTGGCAGGCGTATAGGTCATGACCATCAAATCCATGAGCACCATGCTCGGATCGGCAAAGACATAGGGGATTTCGATACCGTGGGCGGCACCCACCATGAAGCTTAAGTCAACCCCCATGATATTGGGTTCCTCATCCCAATCGAAGCGGTAGACATAGATACCGTCGGGCTGATGCAGGCTGATGGCCGCGGCGACCTCATCCACCGAGGTGACCTTCCACATGTTCGAGTAGTACTTGGCGGCAAGCTCGTAGTTCTTGGGCTTGATGACGATGGGAATCGTATCCATCACGTTCAGCGCATAGTCCGGGTCCATCATCAAGAAGAGCTTGTACTCGTCCCGATTGGTGCCGAGCATGATCGGTACCTGATGATACTCGCCGGCCTTGAAAACGGACAATGGATCTTTGCGCGGAAGCACATGGCCGTCCTGGATGCCCGTGGGCATGATGATCATTCCGCCGAACTGGGGCTCGGTGCCGTAGGCCGAAATCAATTTGGCCGCAGGCATGGCGCGCAGATAGGCTTCGATGGCCTCATCCGCCATGGCATCCTGAAGCCGTTTGGCCGCCGGCCGGTCGGCGGCCAGGCCGTCGGCCATGAGCAGACGATTGACGGTTTCCCGGGAGCTGGTGGGGTAGCCGGGCACGGCGTCATCCACATAGTTTTCCGCCACACTCATGGGCTGCCAGTTGCTGTTGCCGGCCACCCATTCGATGACCGGGCTCTGGGCGATGGCGCGGTGGAACAGCCCTGCGCTCAAGGGCGACGCCAACATCGAGAGGGTGTTGAAAGCCCCGGCTGATTCGCCGAACAAGGTGACATTGTGCCGGTCTCCGCCAAAGGCTGCGATGTTCGCTTGCACCCATTCCAGGGCCCGGACGATATCCAGGGTGCCGAAATTGCCCGAACGATCTTCGGGCGTGCTGCCCTCGCCCCGCAGGGCCGGATGGGCAAACCAGCCCAGCGGCCCCAATCTGTAATTGATGGCCACGACGACGACATTGTGCTTCTCGGCCAGCATTTTGCCGTTGTAGGCTGCGCCTTCACCGATGGAGTTGCCCCCGCCATGCACCCAGAACATGACGGGCTTCTGACCGGCCGTATCCGGCGCCCAGATGTTGAGGTAGAGGCAGTCCTCGCCGCCCATCACCTGGCCGTCATACTCCGGCGGGTAGTTGCTCAGCATGTTCACATACTGGGTGCAGGGCTGGCAGGCGGTGGTGGCCATCAGGGTCTTGGCCCACGGGGTTTCGGGTTGTGGCGCTTTCCAGCGCAACTCCTTGACCGGTGGTTTCGCGAAGGGCACGCCATACCATGCGGCGATGCCGTTTTCTTCGCGCTTGCCGATGAGCGTGCCCGATGCGATGCGCCGGATGGTGTCGCTGCGCATGGCAAAATGAACGTTGCCGACATTCTGGGTGCTTCTCTTGACCACGGTTTGGGAGGGTGCGCCCGTGTAGCCGTTCGGCGGCGTCAGCGTCACTTTGTAAATGCCGCTGGGGATATCCTGGAATTCATATGCGCCTAAAATATTGGTGACGGCCGTTTTTTGAAGGCTGTTGCCGGTCAGCGTCAGACTCACGCGGCGTATACCGCGACCATCCAGGGTGACTTTGCCCGAGATCGATCCGCTGCCCGTTCCGGTTTCTTCACCGGAGCCGTCGCAGCCCCAAAGCAGAAACAGGCCGATCCAAAGAATGGCTATCCAAAACGACCGTTTCCTGATTCCGAAAAAAGCCCCTACCCGGCCATAACTGCGCGCGTCAGCCATCGGTGTATCCCCCTCTTGTGATGTTTTTCGAAGATTTGGCGGAATGGAAAAGTCTAATACAAACTGACACGTCAGTCTAATCGGTGGCGCGCGAAAAATCAACTGTAAAGTTAAGGCAGGGTTCGTTACGAATCGGCCGTGGTCTTCACCGAAGTTTGGATTTTAAGGTTGTACTTCTCGATCTTGGAGTGCAGGGTGGGCCGGGAAAGTCCCAGGATCTTGGCCGCCCGCGAGCGGTTGCCGTCGGTGACATTGAGGGCTTCGGTGATCAGCAGGCTGGCGAAATGATCCATGCAGGCTTCGAAGACGTTGCCGTCGCCTTGGCCTAAAATCTGCTCCCGCACCCATTGGCGGATGACCTCTTCGGTGGACGCATTGCCCTTGGGGCACTGGCGGTTTTCCTGGCCGGTGACCTGGGCGATATCGGCCGTGCTGATGGGGGTGCCGCGGTTGAAGATCAGCGCCTTCTGCAAGGTGTTGGCCAATTCGCGCACGTTGCCGGGCCATTCGCGTTGTTGCAGGTCATGCAATACGCCTTTGGCCAGGCCCGGGTTGTCCATGCCCAGGTCGGCGGCAAAACGGGAAAGGAAGTAGTCGCTGAGCAGCGGAATGTCTTCGGTGCGCTCGCTCAGGGGCGGCAGCCAGATGGTGATCACCTTCAGGCGGTAGTAGAGATCTTCGCGGAATAGTCCCTGGGTGATGAGGGTTTCCAGATCGCGATTGGTGGCCGCGATGATGCGCACGTCCACGGGGATCGTTTCCCGGCCGCCCAGGCGTTCGATGCTTTTCTCCTGCAGCAGGCGCAACATTTTGGCCTGCAGGTTCATGGGCATGTCGCCGATCTCGTCCAAAAAGATGGTGCCGCCCGAGGCCTGTTCGATTTTGCCGACCCGGCGGTGATTGGCGCCGGTGAAGGCCCCCTTTTCATAGCCGAACAATTCGCTCTCCAGCAGGGTGTCGGGGATGGCCACGCAGTTGATCACCAGAAACGGCCGGGTGGCCCGCAGGCTGTGCTGGAAGATGGCCCGGGCGGCCAACTCTTTGCCGGTGCCCGAATCGCCCCGGATCAGCACGGTGGCATCGGTGGCCGCCACGCGTCCGATGGCCTTATAGACTTTCTGCATGGCCGGGCTGCGGCCGATGATGGCATCCTGGGCCGCTTCGCCGGGCGTACCGTTCACGGCCACGGTGGAACGCATGAAACGGCCGGCTTCCAGAGCCTGTTTGATGGTGGAGAGCATGTCCGGAATATCGAAGGGCTTGAGCACGTAATCGAAGGCGCCCATTTTGGTGGCTTCGATGGCCGTTTCGGTGGTGCCATAGGCGGTCATGATGATGGCCGGCACCCTTTGGTCGATGGCGTGGATGGTTTTGAAGGTTTCCAGGCCGCTCATGCCCGGCAGGCGCACATCCAGGATCACCAGGTCGGGCATCTTTTCGCGCACGATACGCAGGCCGGCTTCGCCCGACGCGGCGGTTTGGACCACATAGCCCTCTTCGGTGAGCAGCTTGTTGAAGCTTTTGCGCAAGGGATCGTCATCGTCGATAATCAGAATGGTGGTCACGGATGGCTCCTTGAAGCTATTTCAGACGTCAGCCTTTTTCTTCTTTATCACCGGCAGCGCAATGACGAAAGAGGCGCCCATGCCTTCCTTGGGTTCCAACCGGATGCGTCCGCCGTGTTCATTGATGATGCGTTCCACGATGCTCAGACCCAACCCGGTGCCTTCCTCTTTGGTGGTGAAAAACGGTTGAAAGACCTTGACGGCCAAATGCTCCGGTATGCCCGGCCCGTTGTCCGAGACTTGGATGACCGCCGCTTCGCCGCCACCGGCTTCCGGTGCAATGGTTTCTCGGATGGTGATACGTCCGCCATTGCCCATGGCTTCGCAGGCGTTTATGATCAGGTTCACCAGAACCTCCTTGAGCTGTTCGGGGTCCACGGTCACATCGGGCAGGGGCTGCGTCCGTTCCACGGTGACGGTTACATCATACGACTTGAGACGATGCCGGAGCAGTTGCAGGGCCATGTCCACTACCATGGAAGGGCTCAGGGGCTGCATTTTTAGCTTGGGCGGCCGGGAGAATTCCAGGAAGTTTTGCACGATGGTGTCGATGTGGCGGATCTCTTCGGAGATTACCTGAAAATCTTCTTTCTGCTCGCTGTCCAGCTTGAGCGACCGGCTCAGGGAAAAGAGCCGCATCTGCACGGAGGTAAACGGATTGCGGATGCTGTGGGCCATGCCGGCCGCCAGCTTGCCCACCATGGCGAGTTTTTCGGCCTGCAGCAGGCTTTCACGGCTGCGCTCCAGGGCGAGATGGGTCTGATCCATGTCTTCCAGCAGGTCATGCACCTGCTCGCTCAAGGCATTCACGACGTTGTCGGTGCGGGTCGGAAGAAGGTTGCGGCTGGTGGCTTCGAACAAGCGGTTGACCGGCTGGAGGATCTGGCTCACCAATATGACCAGTAGCGCCACGGCCAGAAGCATGCCGCCGATCATGGCGGCCACGGCCGTCATGCGCAACCCGGCGGCTTCGGTAATGCTTTGGTTTTTGGCCGCCGTGATTTGCTCGGTGTGCGTCTGTTTAAATTCTTCACACATATCCATTAGAAGGAAGAAATGCTTGCGCACCTCTTTGTGCAGATCGGCGCCTCTGGCGCGTTCGCCGGATTCGTAGAGCGCGATCACCTGATCCTTGCCATCGGTGTAGTGGGCGTATTCGGCCTTGATATCCTCCAATATCTGGCGTTGTTTGCCGTTGCTCGTTATTTGATCGGCCTCTTGCAGTTGTGAAGTAAAAAGCTCACGGTATCTGGTCATCTGCCGCAACCATTCGATATCGCCGTCTTGGAAGTAATAGGAGAGGTATCCTTTTTGATGGGCCAGGGCCATCTCCAGAGAATTGGCGGTTTCATAGGCCGATAGATTCTTTTCGATGATGGTGGTCAATACCCCTTCGATGCGATGGGTGTACCAGATCATCAAAAATCCACCCATAACGGTGATGCCCACCAGGGCCGTGATCACCAGGTAGATGCGGGTGCGCAGGGGAATGGTCACTTTCATGCGTGGGGTGCCTCTTCCATGCCGGGGAGTGAATTTATCATGATGCGCGGTCGATCATACGTTTCCGGTGGCAGCCGACGGCGCTGCCGCGGGCGGCGTATCGGCCGCCAGCATGGTGTCGATATCGGCCAGAATCTTCTGGCGGTAATGGGCCAGCACGTTCGGATTGGCCATGATCATGTCCAACTGGCGCGTGTGGATGGTCAAAAAACCCAGGATCTTCAGATACTGGATCATGGTGCTCATAATGTACTGCTCGATGCGGGCGTTGAGATGGTCTTCTTTGATGGTGATGCGGAAGCCGTATGGTTCCAGGAGCTCTTGGATGAACTGAACTCGCTTGAGGCGCCTGGAAAAATCGGCGCCACCGCCCTTGAAGGTAAAGTTGATATAGTTTTCGCCAGTGCGTTCGCCCACAAGGGCCTCCACGATGGAGAAGTGAAAACCCAGCCTGGATTGCAGGCTACAATAGTTTTTGGAGATCATGAAGTAATTGCGGTTGGTCATGGTGGTGCGCACCGTGGGCAGCAGCGCCTTGTTGGTGGTCGCCTGGAACATGACCGACATGAAACCCTTGCTGTCTACAGGCGGCGGTCCCTCCCACGGTTGGGCGCTGATGCCGGCCCACAGCGCCCGCATGGGGATGGAGACGATGTTCTCCAGTTCGACGTATTGCCCCTCTACTTCGGTATTGAAGCCGTCGTCCAGGTTCAGAATCCACCACTGCATGGGCACCTGGGCGCGCAGTTGCTTGCTGGAACGCTCCGGGAAATGGTGAGCTTTGCCGAAGCGGAACATTTCGTGCACGGCTTTTTCATGGCAGAAGCGGGTGATGTCGTGCAGGGTGCGGCAGCGTTCCGGTCTGAAATCGGGGCCATCAGGGTTGAGCAGGTGCAGGGGAATGATCATTTTGGCGGCGCCGTCGAGCATCTGCCACACACGGCTGCCGGCCATGAGGTTCCGTGGCGTATCGCGGAAAGCCAACAGCTCGTCGATGCGACCGGAGTATATCTTGCATCCATTGGCATCCACGGTGACCGCTTGCCGCGAAGCCAGACGGGTGGTGGCCTCGGGCACTCCGAAAATGGCCGGAATCTGAAACTCCCGGGCCACGTTGGCCAAGTGGCCGGCCAGGCTGCCCTGTTCGGTGATCAGGGCCGCGGCGCGGTTCAGCAACATGGCCCAGCGCGGCAGGGCCTGGACCGTCACCAGGATGGCCCCTTTGGGGAACTGAAGGGCATCGGCCTCCTTGGTCACGATGAAGACTTTGCCGGCGGCCACGCCGCTGCTGGCGGTCTGGCCGCCTTGCAGGCAGAGCGGCCAGCGGGGATCGGCCGGCGGCATTTCGGCGGCGCGCGAGACGGTCTGTTGCAAGGGCCGGCACTGGAGCAGGATCAATTGATCATCGGCATCCAGGGCCCATTCCACGTCCTGGGGCTGGCCATAATAGTTTTCGATGCGCATGCCCATTTCGGCCAGGGCCAACACCTGGGAGTCTGTCAAGCAAGGGCTGTCGGCCTGGTCGCCGGTGGTCGTCAGGCGGCAGACGCCTTCCTCCGGGTAACACACATACCGCTGCGGTTTATGGGGGATGTGCTGCTCAGCGAGGACCGGTGGCGAACTGCGCCGGACGATAAACTGGTCGGTGGCGGCGCTGCCATCCACCACGGTCTTGGGCAGCCCCCAGGTGGCATGGATGATCAAGGCTTCATTGCGGATGTCCACGGGATTGCGCGTGTAGAGCACGCCGCCGGCCTTGGCGTCCACCATTTGCAGGCAACC
Organism: Desulfobacterales bacterium; assembly: GCA_016218685.1. Classification (GTDB taxonomy): domain Bacteria; phylum Desulfobacterota; class Desulfobacteria; order Desulfobacterales; family Desulfosarcinaceae; genus Desulfatitalea. The sequence continues at coordinate 65,477 of JACRDD010000009.1, forward strand.
CACGCACATGGGAACCTCTTCATCGCGGATGCCGCGGTGAAGTCGATAGGTCATGGCCGGCGGGCCATATTTGCTGGCCACCACCTCTTTAAAGGCGTCCGCCAGGGCTTCGCGCCCCACATTGAGGATCGAACGGTATTGTCCGGCAAAGGAGGCGCCCGACAGGTCTTCGCCGATGGCACTGCTGCGCACGGCCAGGGGAACATGTTTACCGGCGACCGCCTCCATCTGCTCCTGGGCATCGGCCAGCGCCCGGCTCAACTCATCCGGCAAGGGGGATTGAATGATCAGTTGCTGGATGGCCGTGCTCAGCGCATAGAGGTGATCCGGACGTTCGATTTCCGTGGCTTGCGTCCGCCGGTTGATTTCGGCCTGCAGATCGCCGCTCTTCATGAAGCATTCGAAACCGGTGGAGGTGACCACGAAGCCGTGGGGGATCTTCAGGTTCAACTGACGGGCCAGTTCCGCCAGGTTGGCCATTTTGGGTCCGGTTAGGTCGGCGCTGGCGCGGTCCACAGACCCCAGCGGCATCACCAGGGGGCCTTGGGGCTCGGCCGCCGGCGGATAAACGAAAGGATTGATCTGGGTCTGGATCGCTTTGAAGCTTGTCTGTAGGGCGCCGTATTTGCCAGGTGCAAGGGCGGCGATGTGCTGGACGATCTGGAAAACATCGGTGGATACCCGCGTGCAACTGGAGCGGACGAACTGCATGCCAAAGGGGGTCGTGCCGCGCAGGGCCTTCTCGATTTCACCCATGACCTCCAGTGCCCGGTTGTTGGCATTGAGCAGTTGTTTGAAATGATGATAGCGATCCTTAAAAGCGATACGCAATGCTTCGGCTTCGGCGGCGGTGGGCTGCTGTCCGTTGCTCTGGAACTTGCTGAAGAAGGCACGCAGGCGTTTGATCATGTCGATTTAGCAGCCTTCGAGGCCTGGAGGGTCCTGGTTCAACGCGAAAGGAACTCAGGAAGTTAACCTATAAAAAAGACCGGCCAAAGGCAAGGAGAAAACCCCTTGCCTCCAGCCGGTAACGCGAGTCAAATGATTTCCGGACGAGATGACTGCCGTCGATCAATGTTCCAATTGCAGGCCCCATCCCTCAAACATGAATAAAATGCCAAAGCCGTACCACATGGTATAGATCACATAGAACACCAGGGAAAAGATCACCACGCCGATGCGATCCTTGATATTCTGGGCCTGGACGCCGAAGTAGTTATAGGCCGGCTCGATGGCTTTGGTCATGACCGAGTGGATGGCCGTGGCTTTATCGAACTGCGATTGTTTGTTGAGCGCCTCTTCCATCTTGGCGCAGGCTTGCCACCAGTTGTACATCACCCGGCGCGGCTCATAGCCGTATTTAGATTGAACCGCATCCCCATTGTTGTCGTACATCAACTGGGCATCTGCCAGGCAGTTGTTGAGCATGGCACTGATATCGCCCGACACCTTGAGGGTTTCGGCGTTGACATTGACCATCCCGCCGCCGGCATTGAAAAGCCTGGCGGTCTGATCGGCCTGTTCGGCTGACTTCAGCTTGATGGTAACATCCACTTGCTTGTCCGAAAGCTTTCCTACGGCTTTGGCCGCCTTGGGAATATAGTTGGCCGACCCCTTGGAGATGGAGTTGTATAGGTTGTCCATGGTTTGCAGCCCATTATGGCCATTGAACAGCGGCATGAACATGGCCACCAGCACGGCACTGAAGGCCACCATCAAAATGAACCCAATGCTGAAAATCTTCTTGTTGGCAATCATGAATGGCCCTCCTCTCCCTTGAGCACGCCGATGTTCTTAATGAATGTGCCGATGACCCAAACGGCAAAAGTACCGATGACGATAAAGAAAGCATAATTGCCGATTTTGCTCAGCACATTACCCATGCTCGGCGACAAAGGAATATAGCCCATGGCCGCCAGCTTGGAGGGCAGGGCAAAGAAACGGTTGATGAAACCGGCCAATACCGCCATGGCATAAAAGCCGCGGATGGTAATGCCCGGCACGACCTTGGTGGCCATAGCGCCGACCTGAATGCCGATCAAGCTGCCCAGCAGCATACCCATGGCCAGGGTGTAGAAGATAAAGCCGTAGATGGCATACTGGGTGATGGCCGAATAGCCGGCGGTGAAAACGATCTGGAGAATGTCCGTGCCCACCGTGGTCATGGAGGAGACGCCTAGCATGTAAACGAAGATGGGGAAGGTCAAAAAACCACCGCCCACACCCATGATACCGGCCGCTAACCCCACCAGGGCGCCCGATAAAACCAGGAAGACCCAGGAGATGCCGCGTCCGCCGGGAGTGAAGTCATGGTCGAATTTCACCATGGGCGGGATATTGATGGCTTGCAGCTTGCGGGGCAGACCACCTAGGTCGGCGCCCTCTTTTTTACCGCCGCCATGGGCATCGCCGGTGTCGGTGCCGCCGGCCATGGCTTTCCTGGATCTGAAATAGTCGATCAGGGAGTACAAGCCCAGGAAGCCCAGCATCAAAACATAGATGGTGGTGATGAACGCGTCGCTGAGGACCGGATTTTTGTCGTACAACCATCGATTGACAACCCCGCCGCCCGTGGCGCCGAACACGGAACCAATCAAAAAGACCAATGCCAGCGGCACGGAAACGTTACCCAGCTTGCGGTGGATGACGCTGCCCATGATGGCTTTGGCGAAAATGTGAAACAAGTCGGTGCCGACGGCCAAAATACCCTTGATGCCCGCGCTCATCAAGGCCGGCGCGATGATGAAGCCGCCGCCGGCGCCGATGGCTCCGGTGATCAGGCCGGCGCAGATGCCGATCAGAATCGAGGCGATAAAAATGAAGTTGGAATAATAGGCGGGACTGTAGGCGCTTTTTCCGCCGATGAAACCTGGAAGTGCTTCACCGACTTGATCAGCGAAAACAATTCCACCCAAGACCACAGGTAATACCAAAAGGCCCAAAACCATCATGCGTTTACGGTCGCCCAGGATAATCTTGGCATTGTTGATCTCCCATTGGGCGTGCATGCGGGAGCCTTGCAGCATGAACTCTCCCCATTGTCTGAAGAAACCCATCGCAGTGTCTACTCCTTATTTTAAAATCGATCTTCCAATCCTTATGTCGCGCGCGGAATCCGCGGCAACGCCTTTAACTGCCTAATTCGTGATGTCCAAAAAATTTTCGTGGGCGATCACCTCCTCATCTTTTCCATGCTTTCGATTTTCTTTATCTGCAATTGACGCTTTTGAAAGGCGTCTTGAATTTTGTAAATCAGCTCATCAATGTCGATGGGTTTCATCAAGTAGTCAAAGGCGCCCAGCTCCATGCCCTGGATGGCGGCCTCCATGCTGGCATGGCCGGTGAGCATGATGACTTCCACCAGGGGGTAGAGTTGCTTAACCTCCCGCAAGGCCTGAATGCCGTCCATGCCTGGCATGCGCATGTCCATGACGACGACGTCCATTTTTTGTTCTGCCAGGATGGCAAGAGCTTCGGGTCCGCTGGAAACGCCGATGATATTCATGCCGCGCTTTTTCATGCGCTTGATGGCGGTTTGCAGGTATTCGGTCTCATCGTCCACAAACAAAGCTTTTAAAGATTCCACGCTTGGCCTCCTATGGGTGAATCGGAGCCGTGACGCTTGTTGACTGCGAAAATGTTGCCGGGCCGGGGAGAAGAAAATGTTTGGAAGCAAAATGGAGTTGAAACCCTCATGGGAATGAGGTTGAGGGCTCTTTTTGGAAGGCAGGTTCTTGAATCTCCCGAAAGTGGGGGGCTGGTGCCGCTGAAAGGCGCCGCCCGCTGTCCTGCCGTATTGGTAATGAAATGTTTCATGGCCTTAGTCGTCAGTTCCGCGCTCCATTAATAAGTAATCTCGCATACGGTCGGAAAGGCCTTATTGCAGTGGCTTTTCCCAAGTCGGAGACCAGCAAGACCGAATCGACTATCATGGTTTCATGGGGCAAATCAATTGAATTTCTAGTGTTACCGCGCAGTTGAAAATTTAACTGATCAGTCAGTCAGTTTCATCTTTTCGCTCGCTACTTCTGCGTGCGAGAGGGCATGGATTCTATCTTTGGGACAAAATCATGCGTTCAAGCTCAAATAGCACCGCTTCGCCTTCCAATTCGGCCTGTTCTTCCCCCTTGGCCATCTGGTGGAAACGGCGCAGAGCGGAGCTGTCGAGGGTGTTGACTGAGTTGCGGATCATTTTCAATCGGTTGTGCATCAGGTTGAATACAGCGATGGGGCCCACTGTCATGGCCCCGGCGGTGCCACTCGTCTGTGCGCCCCAGGCATGGCAATGGGCCGTTTCCAGAGCTTTGGGCACCGGTGGCCAGCCAAGCAGTTCGGCTGCGAGCGTCAATACTTCGGTGATGCCATCGCCATAATTGTTTTTCAGGGCTTCTCGGCCGTCGCTGATCAAGGACTCGATGTCGGCGGCGGTGTAGGAAAGGTCCAGGGAGGCGATGATCTCATCCTGGAGGTGTTGCAAGGTGACCTCTTTGGCGCTGACCACCACATCCTTGTCATTGAGGATCTTGATGGCGTTGCGGATGCTGATCATCTCTTTGAGCGTGGGGCTTTTGCGCAAGACCACATCGTCAATGCCGGTATGGTAGCGCTTGAGTTCGTTGTCCAGAACAATGATGAAAGGCGGGCCGCTTTGTCCTTCTTCCTGGTAGTAGAGTTCCAAGTCGCGTTCCTTGCGCGGTGTATAGTGGCTCATCCGGAACAAGTTGCGCAAGGCCTCGCGGTCGATGCGCTGGGGCGGATCGGCCGGCTTCATGGATCGCCGGACCTGCTCAGTCAAGCGCTTGATTTGAACCTTTTGACGCAAGTTCTCACGGAAACCCATGGGCGCCTCCTTTGAGGTATCGTTTGACCGCAATGGGCAATTTTTGTATATGATTCGCTCTATTTCGGCAAATCGTTTTTATTCAAAGGAAAAAGCCATGGATGATTTTGTAACCATTACCTACAAGGGTAAATCTTTCCAATTGCCGGTGATCACCGGCACGGAAAACGAACGGGCCGTCGATATCTTGCGCTTGCGCAACGAGACCGGCTTCATCACCTACGACCCCGGATTCGCCAATACCGGCACCTGCAAGAGCAGCATCACCTATATGGATGGAGAAAAGGGCATTCTGCGCTACCGCGGCATTCCCGTGGAAGAGCTGGCCGAAAAATCGTCCTTCAAGGAGACCTCCTACCTGCTGATTAACGGACGCCTGCCCACCGAAACCGAACTGCGCAAATTCTCCATCATGCTCAACGACAACTCCCTGGTCCACGAGGACATGAAGACCTTTTTCCAGAATTTCCCCAGGGCCTCGCACCCCATGGGAATCCTGTCGGCCATGGTCAATGCCCTGCGCAGTTTCTATCCGGAGTTGCAGACCGGCGAAGAGGAGATCAACCTGACCGTGACGCGCCTGCTGGCCAAGGTGCGCACCATGGCGGCCATGTCGTACAAAATATCTCGCGGCCATACGGTGGTCTACCCCCGGCCGGACCTGGCTTATTCGGAGAATTTCCTCAACATGATGTTCAATACGCCGGTCACGCCCTACGTGTTGGTCAAAGAGGTGGTGCGGGCCCTGGAGGTGTTCTGGATATTGCACGCCGACCACGAGCAGAATTGCTCGACCACGGCTGTGCGCGTGGTGGGCAGCGGCCGGGTCAACCTTTACGCCGCCATCTCCGCCGGCATCTCGGCCCTGTGGGGGCCGCTGCATGGCGGCGCCAATCAGGCCGTAATCGAGATGCTCAACGAGATTTATCGCGGTGGTGGCGATTATCGTAAGGCCGTGGCCCGGGCCAAGGATAAAAACGATCCCTTCCGGCTGATGGGCTTCGGTCATCGCGTTTACAAAACCTACGATCCCCGCGCCAAGATCATGAAGCGCATGTGCGACAATCTGCTGGCGGCCCTGAAAATCAAGGACCCCTTGCTGGATATCGCCAAGGAGCTTGAGGAGGTGGCCGTGAAAGACGCCTATTTCATCGACCACAACCTTTACCCCAATGTGGATTTTTACAGCGGCATCGTGCTGCGGGCCATCGGCATTCCCACCAACATGTTCACCGTGATGTTCGCCATCGGCCGTCTGCCCGGCTGGATCGCCCAATGGAAAGAGAGCATCGACGATCCGGCCTGGCGCATCAGCCGGCCCCGGCAGATCTATACGGGGCCGACCGAAGCCCATTATGTGCCCATGTCCGAGCGCCAGGCGGGCTGAAGGCCGCAAGTCGCCAAAGCGTGCTAATAGAAGAGGGGGTGGGCCGAGCCCACCCCCTCTATAATTTCAAAATGATCCGGCTTGCGGGATTAATCGAAGTCGCCCAGCGGTCGGACGAAGGTCCATTTGGCGGGATATTCCACGAGCGTACCCCACGCTTCGCCGATATTTCCGCCCAGGGCCGAGAATGGCGAGGAGATCACGAAAAGGCAGAATCCACCGACCGTCGCAACGATGCCGAGGGGACGGCAAAGGACGCCGTCGGCGGCCATGCTGCCCGCCGCGATTTGCTTGTCTTTGATCTCTTCACTGGGCTGGGCCATGGCAGCGCAGGTCGGCAGGAGCAGCGCCGCGATCAGCAAAAGAACGATGGAATGTTTGCCTAAACTATGCATATAGTCTCCTTTTTTGAACGGTCCGTCTATTGGGCTTCTAAGCAGCTTGGGTTTATCTGAAATGCTGTCATGAACCATCGTTACCAAGGACCATAGCAGTTCTTTTAACCGGCTGCAATCTTTTGCTAACACGATTATCGGCAACTGATTCTAGAACTTTAATTTTGATCTTAACCGGAATCGAATTTGGCAAATTTCCCAGCGACACCTCCTTGCCTTCCAGAAGAAGCCGCCCCCTTGATCGATGTGGCCATCTGCCTGCCGATTTTCTCCACTTTTACTTACCGCGTGGGGCCGGACCTGCTGCCGGCTATCGCTCCCGGCAAGCGGGTGTTGGTGCCGTTCGGCCGCCGGCGCATTACCGGTTATATCCTCGGTGAGGCGCGCCAGGCTCCCCAGGCCGGGCTCAAGAATATCGCGGCCATTCTGGACGAGCGCTCCCTGTTCCCCGAAGTCATGCTCTCCTTTTTCAAGTGGGTCGCCGATTACTACATGCACCCCCTGGGAGAAGTGCTGCAAACCGCCCTGCCATCGGGTATCAATCTGGCCGACGAAATTGGTTATGAACTGGCCGAAACCGAGGACCCCACCCTGACGGCGGCCCGCTCCGCCATGGCGCCCTGGGAGCAGCGCATCTTCCAGCGCCTGGCCCAGGGCGCTTGCAGCCGTGGTGCGTTACGCCGTTTGGCCGGGCGCGCCTTTGCTCCCAACGTCTTGAACGCCTGGGAGAAAAAGGGCTGGATCGTGCGCCGGGAGCGGCTGGCCGGCGGCGCCACGCGCGCCAAGAGCGTGCGCTATGTCGGTCCCCATCCGGCGTTCGGCGACGTATCCCGCTTGTCACCCGCCCGTCAGGCCGTCTGGCAGATGCTGCAAGCCCAGGGCCCCGTGGCCATGGAAACCTTGCGGGCCGCCATTCCGACCGCGGCCACGCTGGTGCGCAGCATGGTCCGGGACGGTCAGGCAGTGGTGGAACTGCGCACCGTCTATCGCGACCCGTTGGGGGAGCCTATTTCTCCCGACCAGCCCCCGGTGCTGATGCCGGAGCAAAAGGCCGCGGTGGAAACCATGGCCGCGCAGTTGGGACAAGGCTACCAAACCTTTTTGCTGGCCGGGGTCACCGGCTCGGGCAAAACCGAAGTGTACTTGCAGATGGCCGCCCGGGCCTTGGCCCAGGAGCTATCCGTGCTGGTGCTGGTGCCTGAGATCGCTTTGATCTCCCAGACCGAACGCGCTTTCCGGGCACGTTTCGGCGAGCGCGTGGCCCTGCTGCACAGCGGCCTTTCCGATGGAGAACGGCTGGACCAGTGGCAGCGCATCCTGGCCGGTGAGGCCGCCATCGCCGTGGGGGCGCGCTCGGCCATCTTTGCCCCTTTTGCCAAAATCGGCCTGATCATCGTGGATGAAGAGCATGACGACTCCTACAAGCAGGAGGGGGCGCTGCGCTATCATGCCCGGGACCTGGCCGTCATGCGCGCCCGGCAGCAAGGGGCCGTGGCCATCCTGGGGTCAGCCACGCCCTCGTTGCAGTCGGCGTACAATGCCCAGAACGGCAAGTTTCGAAAGATCAGCCTGTTTGAACGGGTAGACCAGCGGGCCATGCCCGAGATCTTCGTCCAGGATCTGACGGCGATTCGCGAAGAGCGCGGCGCACGCCGGCATCTGACACCGGCCTTGCTGCAAGCCCTGGCAGAGACCCTGGCGCGCAAGGAACAGGCCCTGATCTTTTTGAATCGCCGGGGTTTTGCCGGCACCGTGGTATGCGCCGCCTGTGGCCAAACCTTGCGCTGCCGGCGCTGCGACATCTCCTTGACCTATCATCAGCAGGCCAATGCCTACCAATGTCACTACTGCGGGTTCTGCCAGGAGGCCGTGGCCCGCTGCCCCCGTTGCGGCTCGGACCGCATGCGGCGCATGGGGCTGGGCACCGAACGCCTGGAAGAGGACCTGCGCAAGCTCTTCCCCACGGCCCGGGTGGGACGCATGGATCGCGACACCACCCGCCGCAAAGGGGCGCTGCTCAAGATTCTAAAGGATCTGCACGAGCGCAAGATCGACATCCTGGTGGGGACCCAGATGGTGGCCAAGGGCCACGACTACCCCCACATCACCCTGGTGGGCATCATCTGCGCCGACCTCTCTTTAAGCATGCCCGATTTCCGCTCGGGCGAGCGCACCTTCCAACTGCTGGCCCAAGTGGCCGGCCGCGCGGGCCGCGGCAAAGTGGCCGGCCGCGTGATCTTGCAAACCTACAACCCCCACCATTTCAGCATCACGGCCGCCCGCCAGCAGGATTTCGACGCCTTTTACCGCCAGGAGATCGAGTGCCGCAAGCTGCTGGGCTATCCCCCGGTCACGCGCATGATCCAGTTGCGCATCAGCGGCCGGGACAACGCCCAGGTGGCCGATGTCGCCCAGCGCCTGGGCGCCGGATGCCGCCAACGCCTGGCCCAAACCCCCGAAGATGGCATGGAGGTGCTGGGCCCCATCGAAGCCCCCTTGCAGCGCATCGCCGATCACTACCGCTGGCAGCTTCTGATCAAAGGCCCCCGGGTCGGCCCCCTGCACCAATTCGTGCGTCGGCTGCTCTTCAGCCCCGACGCCCTCACCGGCAAAGGCGATGTGACCGTGGCCGTGGATGTGGACCCTGTCTTTTTGATGTAGGGTGAAGTGCAAAGTAGAATTCATCGCGCCGATATCAAACGGGATTTGAGCGCTTGACTTCCTCCATGGGCCACAATATAGGTGATAGGGTATTCATGATTCGATAACAGCTCCGAGGAGATGGTTCATGCCGAACAGGATTTGGCGTAATGCGTTCTTTGTGGCCTCTTTTTTGGTGTTGATGCTGGGGTTCGGTTTTGGCGAGGCAGCCAGCGCCGAGGGCGACCCCACGCCGACACAAGCCGCCGCTCCCAAGGCCCATTGGCCGCTGACGACCTATGAATTCGCGCCACTCATGGAAGGCGCGGATATTCAATACGACTTCATTGTCGAAAATAAGGGCCAGGGCCCCCTTACGATCAATAAGGTGCAACCCGACTGAGGTTGCTCGGTGGCCTCGCATCCGGGGCAAATTCCTGCCGGCGGCAGGGACAAAATCAGCGTGGTGGTGCATACGGGCGGCCGGGGCGGACAAACGGTTTCCAAGCGCTTCAGGGTCTTTACCGATGACCCCAAGCAGCCGAACGTGGAACTGGTGGTGACCGGCAAGGTCGAGGGCTTCGTGGAGATCGAGCCTCCCCGGCTCTCGTTCATCGGCAAGGCGGGCGAGACCATGCGCCAGGAGGTTCGCATCACCCCCAATCCCAAATACCCCTTTACGATCAAGGAGGCCAAGGCGGCCACCGATCAGAATCTGCGCTTAGATCTCAAGCCGCTGGGCAAAAAGGCCAAAGATGGGTATCTGCTGACGGTCACGGTGATCAAAACCAATGCGGGGACCTTTGCGGAGTACATCCAGCTCTACACCGATTCGAAGGAGAAGCCCACCATCGGGATCTCCGTCCATGGTCGGCTCATGACGCCTGCGTCGGAAAGCGACGGCAATACCCAATAAGCCGGCTCGCGGAAGTTTTTCCTGTTCACCAGGCGGCATGACAGTTCGGAACAAAGGGCCAAGTGATTATAAATGATATCAAGGTAGTGGCATTTGATTGCGACGGGGTGCTGTTCGACTCTTCCCTTTCCAATCGGGCCTATTACAACCAGATCCTGCAGCACCTCGGGCGACCGCCCATGACCGATGAACAGTTCGCCTACGTGCACATGCACACCGTGCACGAGGCGCTCGTCTATCTATTCGAAGATCCGGATCAACTGGCGGCAGTCAAACAGCACCAGCGCCAGATGAGCTACCTGCCCTTTATCCGTGACATGGTGGAGGAGCCGTATCTGCGCGGGGTGCTGACGCAATTGCGGCCGGTGTATAAAACTGCCATCGCCACCAATCGCACCGATACCATGGCGCGGGTCCTGGAAACGCACGATCTGCATGAGCACTTCGACAAAGTGGTCACGGCCAGCGACGTGCGCCGGCCCAAACCCTATCCGGATCAACTGATACTCTTATTGGCGCACTTCGGTATCGAATCCGGGCAGATGCTTTTCGTGGGAGATTCCGAACTGGATGCCGCGGCCTCCCATCAGGCCGGTGTTCCTTTTGTGGCTTACAATAATCCTCGGCTGACGGCCAAGGCTCATATTCAAAATCTGAAACAGCTTCTATCGGTTCTGGGTCACTGAATTTTCGCCCGGAGTGCGATACCATCCACCAAAACAGTTGAGGGCTGCCCCGGTATGGCCGGAAAACCTTCTTATGATGAACTGCGTAAACGGATCGCGCAGTTGGAGAGCGAGTCTTGCGAACGGCGCCGGATCGAAGATGAGCTGCAATACCGGCTGTCCTTCGAAGCGCTGATCACCAGCATCTCCAGCACCTTCATCAATCTGCCGCCCGCCGAAATCGACGCGGCCGTAACCGATGCCTTGAAACAGCTCGGCGAGTTCAGTCAGGTGGACCGCAGCTACCTGTTTCTCTACAACCGCGACGGCCTGACCATGGACAACACCCACGAATGGTGCGCGCCCGGCATCGAACCGCAAATCCAGCGCCTCAAAGCCGTGCCGCTGAACCTGGTGCCGTGGTTTACCCGCCAGATCGACGCCGCCCAGGTGGTGCACATTCCCCACGTTTCCGAACTGCCGGAAGAAGCCGCGCTGCTGCGGGACGAGAACCTGCGCCAGGGCATTCAATCCCTGGTCATGGTGCCCACGGAGTTCGGCGGCACGGTGATCGGCTTTCTGGGGCTGGACTCCACGCGCCGGCAAAAGACCTGGCCGCCCGATGCCATCTCCCTGCTGCGCATCGTGGGTGAAATCCTGGCCAACGCGCTGGAGCGCAAACGGGCCGAGGAGGCCCTGCTGCGCAGCGAAGAAAAATACCGCACCATCCTGGAGAGCATCGAAGAGGCCTATTGGGAAGTCAACCTGGCGGGCGACTTTACTTTTTTCAGCCCCTCCTTGTGCCGCATGCTCAAATACCCCCGCGACGAATTGATGGGCATGAACTATCGCAACTATGTTACCCCCGCAGTGGCCAAGCGCTTATACCAGATGTTCAATAAGATCTTCATCACCGGGCGCAGCGTCCGGTTGAGCGACTTCGAACATCTGGCCAAGGACGGCACCTGCATTTACTCCGAAATGTCGGCGGCGCTCATGCGCGATTCGGCGGGAAATCCCATCGGCTTCAAGGGCATCTCCCGGGACGTCACCGAGCGCAAGATCGCCGAACAGGCTTTGCTGGAAAGCGAACAGCGTTACCGGACCGTGCTGGAAGCCAACCCCGATCCCATCGTGGTGTACGATATGAATCGCTGCGTGATCTATTTCAATCCGGCCTTTTCCGACGTCTTCGGCTGGGATCTCAAGGCCTGTACCGGCAAGCGCATCGATGGCTTCGTTCCCGAGGATCGGCAAGCCGAGTCGCGTCAGATGGGCGAGCAAATCGTCACCGGCCAGAGCTTTTCCGGCATCGAAACCCAGCGGCTCACCAAATCCGGGGTGCTCGTTCCGGTCAGCATCAGCGGCGCGGTGTACAAAGATGCCGGCGGCCAGCCGGTGGGCAGCATCATCACCCTGCGCGACATCCGCGAGAAGAAGAAGATGGAGCAGCAGTTGCTCAACATGCAGCGCATGGAGTCCATCGGCACCCTGGCGGGCGGCATCGCCCACGACTTCAACAATCTCTTGATGGCCATTCAGGGCAATGTCTCCCTGGCGCTTTACGATCTGGACGAGCGCGATCCCCACCGGCGGGTATTCGACGATATTCAGCGCGCGGTCAAGAGCGGTTCCCGGCTCACCTCCCAACTGCTGGGCTTTGCCAGGAAAGGGCGCTACGAGGTCAAACTCCTGGAATTGAACCGGGTCGTGAAGGATGTCTCCGAAACCTATGGCCGCACGCGCAAGGATATCTCCATCCATTATGAACTGGCCGCCGATCTGTCGGCCGTGGAAGCGGACGAAGGCCAGATCGAACAGGTGCTGCTCAACATTCTGGTCAATGCCGGCCAGGCCATGGCGGCCGGTGGCGAGCTTTTCATCGGGACGCGCAACGCCTCCCACGCGGAGATGACCGGCAAGGTCTATCAGCCCAAGCCCGGCAAATACGCCTTCCTGTCGATTGCCGACAGTGGGGTGGGTATGGACAAAAAGGTCATCGACCATGTCTTCGAGCCCTTTTTCACCACCAAGGAGATGGGGCGCGGCACAGGGCTGGGGCTGGCTTCGGCCTATGGGATCATCAAAGGGCACGGCGGTTACATCGACGTGGAGTCCCAACTGGGCCGCGGCACTACCTTCTATATATACCTGCCGGCCAGTGACGGGGTCGTGACCCATGCGGCCGAGGCGGCGCCCAAGGTCGTCTCCGGCAAGGAGACCATTTTGCTGGTGGATGACGAGGAGATGGTGCTCGAAATCGGCCAAAGGATCCTGGAGCGATTGGGCTATGCCGTGATCACGGCCCAAAACGGCGTGCAGGCCGTGCAGATCTATAAGGAGCGGCACAGCCGGATCGACATGATCATATTGGATGTGATCATGCCCGTCATGGGCGGCAGCGACACCTTCGACCGCATCAAGCAAATCGACCCGGACGTCAAGATCCTGCTCTCCAGCGGCTACAGTCTGGATGGCCAGGTGGCCGCCATCCTCCAGCGCGGCTGTGCCGGTTTCATCCAAAAGCCCTTCAGCATCGAAACCCTTTCCGCCAAAATCCGGGAAATCCTCCTGTAGGGGCGACCGGCGGTCGCCCCACCGCACCCCCAATTCAAGTAATTTCCAATGATGCCGATAAGTCTAACGAGCAGCTCCACCAAACAAGTTCGTAGACAGGCAGCGCGATGTTCGCCAAAAAACTCAAAGCCATCGTCGTGGTCCACAACGACAGCGTTCACTGGGTCACCCGCGGCCGGTCCGATGATGGCCCGGGCACGGCACGGCTGCCTTTGGAAGCGCTATTGGAAGAGCCCGAGGTGGCCGGCCGGATTCCCGCCGCCGCCAAAGGCAACCACCAGAGCCTGTGGATCGTCCCGGACCACTGGTTCGGCATGGAAAGCTATCCCTTTCAGTCCGACAAATCCTCCTTGATCGTGCCGTTCCTGGAGCGCAAGCTCGGCGCGGCCCATCCCGAATGCAAAGCGGTGCGTCAATTCTTCAACTACCGGCGCGTGGCGGCGGCCGGCGGGGGCCATGAGCTGCTCGCCTATTTTCTGCAGGACGAAAAGGCCTACCGGCTTTACGATGCCCTGGACCAGGCGCACCTGGCGCCGCGCTATATCACCACCCCGGCTTTTCTGTGGGTGGACCGCCTGAGCCGGTCGATGCCCGATTTCGGCCAGGAAGGCACCCTGTTGGTCCACATGGGCGCCGGGGAGTGCCAGCTTTACTTCTACTTCAAAGGCAACCACCTCTTTTCGCGCAACGTGATCCTGTCGGACGGGCCTGACCGCATGGAGGCCCTGACCTTCGAGATCAACCAGTCGCTCTACATGTTCTCCCAGAAGACCAAGAGCGAATTAAGCCGGGTTTACCTGATGGCCGCAACTGCCGACGGCCCGGAAGTGTTCAAACAGGCCCTGGGCCGCGAGATCGTCGACCTGGCGCCGCTGCTGGCCGGTCAGGCCACCATCGAACTCGCTGAGGTGCCGCTGCTCAAAGGCTTGCTGCCCGAGGCGGACGCCTTTACCCGGCCGCCGTTCTTCAGCGTCACCCAGCGGCAGGTGCGGCGTGAATTGGCCTGGGAGCCGGTGCAGCGCGCCGGCATCGCCGTCGGTGTGGCCTTGTTGCTGCCGCTGATCGGCCTGAACCTGCTGCTGGGGCACATGCTGCGTGGCGATGGCGAAGATCGCGACAACCTCCGGCGGCAGGCGATCTCCCGCACGATCACCCTGACCGAGTACCGCTCCGCCCTGGAGCAGGTGCTGCAAGCCCGGCAACGGCCGGCGTGCGCCGAGACGGTGCGCCGGATTCTGGCCAGCTTGCCGGCCGGCATGCGCGTCCGGGAGTTGGGCCTGGCGCTGGAAGAGTCGCCGGCCGTAACCCTCAAGGCCGCGTTGCCGGACCAGGATGCCGATCGGCTCAAAGCCACCCTGATGCAACTGGTATCGGGGTTGAAGGCCCGTTTCGATCTGCCCGCCGATTTTTCCCTGAGCAACATCGAAATCGGCGTGGACCCCCAGAGCGACCGGGAAGCGGCCCCCCATTACACGATCGCTTTGCGGCTGGAGCTGACATGAATTCCAAATTGCGCACACGATGGACGGTACTTGGCTGCATCTGGCTGTTGGCGCTGGGGTTCACGGGATGGAATCTTGCCAGAATCGACACCGTGGCCGCCGGCCGGCTGGAGAATGATAACCTGCGCCGGGAGATCGACTTTCAACGCCTCAACGCACGGCGCCTGGAGCAGGTGGCGGCACGCCGTCAAGCACTCTTCCTGAACGTGGAATCCCTGGATCTGGGGATGGTGGCGCTGCGTTACCGGCTGCGCGCCCTGGCCGCGGCTTTCCATCTGGAGGATCTGGCCATCGAGGTCGAAGCCAACGGGATCGCGGATGACCGCCTGCCGTGCCGGCTCTCCCTTAAAGGGGCTTTTGAAAATACAGTCGGATTCTTAACCGCCCTGAACGAGTACGCCTATTTGATCCCGCGTCAGAGCAACCTCGCCGCCATTGAGAACGCCCACACCGTGCGTCTGGAGATGTCGTTTTTCGTCCAATTTAAAATTGTGGCCCCGGACGTGCCGGCCGAAAACCCGCCCAAGGTGACGACCCAGCCTTTGGCGTCGGAGGGCCGGCCCTTATGAAGCATTTGAGTCTCACCCAAAAGCTCTGCATGGCCGGGTGGCTCCTGGCCGCGGCGATTTTGGCCGCGATCAACGGCTTGCCGTTTTCCACCCTGGCAAAGGCCTCCACGGGGGCCGATCCGGCCAACCTGATCGCGCTGCGCGCTAAATTGAGCCTGCTGGAAACCCTGGCGGCCGCCAACCTGCGGCAGTTATCCGACCGGGAGAGACTGCAAAGCTTTTTCGCAGCTTATCATCCCCCCAAGGACGCCGATTCGACCGAGACGACACCGGCCGCCGCTGCCGACACCCCAGGCGACCCCGCCCCCGCGCAGGCCGCCTTGCCCGGTTTGGCGGGGGTGCTGCAACGGGTGGATGTCCTGGGCCGGCCGCATTATTTAGCGGTTCTGGACGGCCGGGTGTGCGCGGAAAAAGACGAGGTTCGGTTGTTTACCGTGGGCGCCATCACGGCCGATGGGGTCGTCTTGCAGCGGGCCGGCATGCAGTGGTTTCTGCCCACGCCGCAACCTTACTACACCAGCGACCAGGGACACTGATCGCCCCTGAACGGAACGAAGAGGAAAATGCAATCATGAAATGCTCATCGATCACCATCCGGACATCGGCGTGGCTGATTTTGGCCTCCTGGGCCCTGCTCGGCGGGTGCGCCACCCACTCGCCCCAGGCGCTGCCCAAGAACGACGGCTACGAGCTGGACCGCATGCAGCCCCGGGCCATGCTCGATCAGCCCAAGCAGCGCCGGCAACCCGGCCCGCCGCCCTTCAGTGAAAAGATGGCCCCCCTGGCGTTGGAACAGACCGCGGCGCCGGCCCTCTACACGATGCTCTTCGACAAGGCGCCCCTGGGGGAAGTGATCGCGGCCATGACCAAGGATGCGGAGTTCAACCTCTCCATCGAAACCGAGATCGATCTGACCCGGCCGGTGACCGTCCATCTCAAGAACGTCACCCTGGAAGAGGCCCTGGACATGATCGTGGTCAACGGCGCCGGGTACGCCTGGACCATGGGCAAAGGCACCCTGGCCATCAAGCGCTTCGCCGAGCGGGTCTACTACTTCGAGGGGCTGGACATGGTGGGTGAAACCAATATCGACGTGGGCGGCGACATGCTCGGCTCGGGCGTGGAGAACTCCGGGGTGGCCGGCAAGTACCAGGTCAAGGCCCAGAAGCCCGCGCAATCGTCCGACGTGTGGGCTGCCGTGGAGCAGGCCCTGGGCGGCCTTAAATCCGAAGAGGGCATCCTGCGCCTCAACCGCAATGCCGGCGTCATCTACATGGCCGACGCGCCGCGGCGGGTGGAGGCCATGGTCCGGTTGCTGGACGCGCTCTCCGCCTCGCTCAAGCGCCAGGTGTTCGTGGAAGCGCGCATCATGGAGGTCACGCTCAACGACGAGAGCAAGTACGGCATCGACTGGACCCAGTTGGGGGTGATGTTCACCGATAGCAACGGCTCCCTGCCCGATATCTTCGAATTGGGCTTCAACAGCAACGGCGCCATCCTCAAAGGCAGCCAGACCCAGTTCACCACCATGCTCGATTTCTTGAGAACCCAAGGCGATGTCAAGGTGCTCTCCAGTCCCCACCTGACCGTCATGAACCGCCAATCGGCCCTGCTCACCGTGGGTTACCAGTATCCCTATGCCGACATCGACGGCGTGGACCGCGATGAAGAAAGCAACACGGTCACCATCGGCACCTCCATCCGGCGCGCCATCCTCGGCTTGCAGTTGGGTTTGACCACCGACATCACCGCCGACGGCATGATCACCTTCCACATCGTGCCCACCCTGACCCGCATCCAGCGCGAAGTGGATATCGAGATCCCCCTGGGCGTCGTCTCCCAGACCATCACCAACCCGATCATCGACTTGCAGGAGCTGGCCACCACCGTGCGTGTGCGCGAAGGCAACTCCTTCGTGCTGGCCGGTCTGATCAGCAAGCTGCGCAATGTTGAGCATAAGGGGCTGCCCTACATCAGCGATCTGCCCTGGGTGGGCCAGTTTTTCAAGCATATCGAAGAGAGCGAGGAGAGCACCGAACTGGTGATCCTGGTGACGCCCTATATTCGGGAGGGCTGAGCAAGGCCGGTGGCGAAGTGTGGATTAAAGCTTTTGCTGAATCGAACCGATAATGCGGAGAACGAGATTTGGGAGCGAACCGTTCCGGAAAACCCAATACTTTCAATGGAGGAACACAGATGTTGCGCTTGAAACGACAAATGAAAGACCAGGCCGGTTTTACGCTGGTGGAAATCGCCATCGTCATGGTGATCATCGGTTTGCTGATCGGCGGCGTGCTCAAGGGCCAGGCCATGATCCAGAATGCCCGCGTGAAGAATGTGGTCAAGCAGGGGGATGAATTCCGCGCGGCCTGGGCTACCTTTTTTGACCGCTATGGTGTCTTGCCCGGTGATGAAAATCTCGCGGCCATTCCTCCCCAGGCAGCCGACGGCGAAGGCAACGCCAATGGTCGCGTCGAAGGCGCCGAAGCCTTCGAGGTCTTTCGGGATTTGAGTATCGCCCAGATGATCGGCGGTGCCTACAACGGGACCACGGCCTTGCCCAGGCACTCGTTCGGCGGCGATGTCGATATCATCTGGTTCGATCCCGCCGGCGCGCCCCAGGCCGGTCACTATCTGCGGTATACCAATCTGCCGGCGGATGTTTGCCAGGAGATCGACCTCAAATATGACAACGGGGCTCAGGCCACGGGGACCATCGTGGGCGATGCCGCTTATACGGCGGGTACCATTATCCCCAACTTTTACATGCTCTTCTAAAATCGGACGGCCTTCAGGGTCCAGCCGAACTCCCATGGCGGCGAATCCAGCAGGGTTTGAGGGCGCATATGAAACAGCCTTCCTTTAACATCAGGAACAAAAAAGGGTTCACCCTGCTGGAGATCGCCATCGTAATGGTGATCATCGGCCTGTTGACCGGCGGCGGCGTTTCGCTCATGAAAATGCTCACCGAGCGCAAGGCGCGCAACGAATCCATGGCCTACTTGCAGCAGGCCCGCGAGGCCCTGATCAGCTTTGCCGAAAGCCAGGGGCGTCTGCCCTGGGCCGACAGCAACGCCGACGGCCTGGAGAACAATGGCAGCGCCAACGGCACCTTGCCCTACCTGACCCTGCAAATGACGCCGGCCGATCCCTACAAGAGAGTCTTGCATTACGAGCTGAACACCAACTTGGCCACCAGCCGCAACGCCACCTGCGCAGCCCTGCGAAGCGGTTTGACTGTCCGGCCGCTGGTGATGGACGGCGACGGCGCCGGGACGGCGTTCAACGTGGCCATGGTGCTGGTCAGCGCCGGTCCCATGGATGCCGACAACAACGGCAATGCCTTCGACGCCTATAACAACGGCACCCACCAGGGCAACAACATCAGCGGCATCCCCAACTACCTGCGCCATGCCCCGGTGCCGACCTTCGACGACCTGACCGTCTACGTGGGCCCCAACGAGCTGTCCGGCCAGGTGTGCGAGTACCTGAGCCTGGCCGTGAACAATGCCTCCGGCGACGACGTGTACATCTACGATGCAACCCGTCTTCGCGACTTGGGGCGCGTGGATTCCGGCGAATCGGAGGTGTATGAGGATGTTGTCTCCGGAACTAAGATTGAAGTGCGCACGGCGGCCAATCGCGGCGGTGCGCTGGTCGATACCTCGACACCCCCCACGCCGGTGATTTTGGCCGGCCAGGACGCCACGATCAACATCGAAGACCCCGGCGGCGGTGGTGGCGGTGGCGGCGGTGGCGGCGGGAACAACGGTGGCGGCAATAACGGCGGCGGCAACAATGGGGGCGGCAATGGCGGTGGCAACGGCGGCGGGATCGGCGGCGGCGTGGGCGGCGGCCAGGGGCATTAACCTCCCTTTATTTCCTAATACGCCTTGCCCATCGAGCCCATCACATCATATAGCGGCAGCAAAATCGAAAGCACGATCAACCCGAAGACGGCCCCCAGGCTGATGATGGCCATGGGTTCAATGGCGGCCAAGAGCGCCTGCACGGTGCGCTGGACTTCGCCGTCGAAGTAATCTCCCAGGCGCTGGAAGGATTGGTCCAGGGTGCCGGTGGCCTCGCCATTGCGGATGGCGCCCAGCAGCAAACTGGGATAGCCGCCGCTGCTTTCGAAGGCCGCGGCAATGGTTTCGCCGCTTTCGATCTCCTTGTAAATGGCTGTGAGGCGTTCTTCCAGGAAACGATTGCCCAGGCCGTGGTCGGCCAGGGTGGCGAAGATCTGCTGAATGGCCATGCCGGCGCCGAACATGGTGGCGAAGTTGTGGCACAGCCGGGCCAGGGCGATGTTGCGCAGCACCGACCCGAAGAGGGGAATCTTCAGAAGCAGACGGTCGAACCGGATGCCGCCCTCCTCGCCGCGCTGGTAGAGATACACGGATGCCGTCAGCACGATGGCGCCCAAGCCGAAGAGCAGCCAGTGGGCCTTGACGAATTCGCTTACCGCCAGGACCATGAGCGTCGCCTGGGGAATCTGCACCTGCATTTCGGAAAGTACTTTGACCATCTGGGGCAGCACGTAGCCCACCCATACCCCCAGCACAGCCACGATGGCGGCCATCACAAAGGAAGGATAGATGGTGGCCTTGCGCACATGGGAGCGTAAATCTTCTTTCCATTGCAGAAAAGCGGCCAATTGCTTCAGGCAGGCGGGCAGCACGCCGGTCTGTTCGCCCATGCGGATGATCGAAAGATCCAGTTTCTGGAAGATTTTGGCGTGGCTGCCCATGGCTTCGTAGAGCGAGCGGCCGCCCTCCACCGCCACCTTGAGCTCGCCCGAGACGCGGCGCATGGGCCGGGAGGGCAGGTAGAGGCTGTTCTCTTCCAGGGCCGAAAGAATCGGCAGGCCGATCTCCAGCGTCTGGGCCAGGCGGTGGTAAAACTCCACCACCGTTCGCAGCTTGATGCCGGTGCCCGTATGCCGGGACCAGAAGCTCTCCCTGGATTGCCGGCACGCGATCAGCGAAAGCCCGGAGCGGCTCAACTGCCGTTCCACATCGCTTTCGTCCAGGGCGATGGCCGTGCCCTTCAAGGCCTTGCCCGCCGCATCCACGGCGCTGTAGCGAAAATTAGGCATAATCCACGATCACCCGCATGACCTCTTCTAAGGAGGTTTGCAGGCGGGCCACCTTTTTCAGGGCTTGCTTGAACATCAGCACGGTGCCGGCCTGCTTGGCCATGTCTTCGATTTCGCGATGCAGGGCGCCGGAAAAGACCAGGCGCTCGATATCGCGGTTTACCTGGATCACTTCATACACACCGGCCCGGCCGCGAAAACCGGATTGAAAGCAATGGTCGCACCCTTTGGGTTTGGCAATTTCGGTGGGCGCCGTCAAGCCGTTCTGGGTAAAGATCGCCTGCTCGCTTTCGCTGGGGGCCTGGCGCACCAGGCAGTGGGGACACAGCGTGCGCACCAGGCGCTGGGCCACGATCATGGATAGCGCCGAGGCCAGGATGCTGGCATTGATCCCCAGGTCGAGCAAGCGGTTGATGGCCGAGGCAGCATCGTTCGTGTGCAAGGTGGAGAGCACCAGGTGGCCGGTGAGCGCGGCGCGCATGGCCAGGTCGGCCGTGATCTTGTCCCGGATTTCGCCCACCAGGATCACGTCCGGGTCCTGGCGCATGGTCGAGCGCAGGGCGTTCTCGAAGGTCAGACCGGCCTTGACGTTGACCGCCGTCTGGCGAATGGTGGGGATCACGTACTCGATGGGATCTTCTACGGTCATGCAGTTGATGTTGGGGCTGTTGATGGCCATCAGGGCCGTATAGAGCGTGGTGGTTTTGCCCGAGCCGGTCGGGCCGGTGGTCAGGATCAAGCCGTAGGGCCGCTTGATGGTGCGGTTGAAGCGCTCCAGGTCTTCGGGCTCCAGTCCCAAATTCTTCAGATCGCCCACCACCTTATTATAGATCAGCAACCGCATGACCACAGTCTCGCCCAACTGGGTGGGGAAGGTGGAGACGCGGATGTCGAAGGTGCCCACGCTGCTCTGGTACTTGATGCGGCCGTCATGGGGGATGTTGGGATTGGAGATGTCCATCTCGGCCATAATCTTGTAGCGCGTCAGCAGCGGCTGCTGGAACTTCTTGGCAAAGAGGTACATCTGGTGCAGCACGCCGTCGATGCGGTAGTAGATGCGCACCAGGTTGTTGTCCGGCACGATGTGGATGTCGCTGGCCCCCAGCACATAGCCCTTATCGATCAGCAGGCCGGAGAGTTTGATGATGCGGTTGTCTTCGGTGGCCTCGCCGCCGGCACCGGAGTAGGTGATGGCGTTGATCTCGTCGTCCAGGCTCTGGGCGGTTTTGTAGTACACCTCGATGGCCTTGCCGATCCAGTTCTTGGGGGCGATGAAGGTCTCCACCCGCTGGCCGCACAGGCGCGTGAGCTTGTCCCGGGCGATGACATCGAAGGGGTTGATGGTGGCCGCCTTCAACACCCCGTTCTCCACGGCAAAGGGGAACATGCCGTGCTCGGTGACGAACTCGATGGGGATGCGGGCCATCAAACTGTGGTCGATCTCGGCGGTGGCCGTGTCCAGGATCTTGGCCCCGCTCTGCACGGCGATGGCCATCTGCAAATCTTCCTCGGTCACCCAGCCCAGGCGCTGCAAGACATCGCCGATCATGCTGCCGGTCTTCTTGGTCTCCATCAGGGCCATCTTGAGCTGGTCGCCGTCGATGAAGCCCATCTCCATCAAGATATCGCCGATGCGTTTTTTCATGGTTTTGGTTCTCCGTTGTCCGCTGCCGCCAGTTCGGCTTGCAGGGCGCGCACGCGTCCCTGGATTTGCCCGCGGCCGGCGGCATCCAGCCCTTCCTTGGCCGCTTGCATATACTTCAAATAGTAGTCGACCGCCTGGGCGTAGGCCTGGTCCTGATCGTAAGCCAGGGCCAGGTTGAACAGCAGGCGCCCGTCGCCGGGGTTCAGGGCCTCGGCCTTGCGGTACCATGTTATAGCCGCCGCCGTCTGGCCCAACTGCCTTAGGGCCACTCCTTTATGGAAGTAAACCGTATAGAGCGGCGCCTGGGGCAACGCCGCGACCCGGTCCAGCAGCGGCAGGGCCTCGGCGGCCCGGCCGCAGCCGACTTGGGCGATGGCCAGGTTCAGCATCGCCTGGGAATGGGCCGGCGCCTGGCGGTGCAGATCGGCGGCCAGGGCATAGGCCTGGGTGAATTGGCCGGTTTCCAGGTAGATGGCGCTCATGTTCAGCCGGGTGTCGAAGTGGTTGGGATCGAGCTTGAGCACCTCCCGGTACATGCCCAGGGCTTCGGCCGTGCGCCCCTGGCGCTGGAGGAGATGGGCCTTCTGGTAAAGGGGCTCGCTGGTGATGCGCCGGGCCGGCAGGGACGAAGCCGGCAGGGCGGCGGCGCTCTCCATGGGCGGACGCTGCACGCGTTGCACTGTGGCGGGCGGGGCCGATCGCTGGGGCGTGAGCGCAGCCCGGGGCGCGATGACCACGGGTTCCGGCCCCGGCATGCGCATGGGAAGGGGCTGCGCCTCGGTCGTCGGCGCGGCCGGCGCCACCTGGGGTGCGGCCGGCGGGGTGACCTCCGGCGGGCCTTGCTCCGCGACCTCCGGCTGAGTCGCCGGCTTTGGTTCGTCGGCAGGCGTCGTCGGCGCGGCCTCTGTGGGCTGCACGCCGAGCGCGATATCGGGTGGGCCGTCGTCCGCCTGCCAGTGCCGCCAGCCCCAGGCCCCGGCGGCCCCACAAAGCACGAGGGCCACACCGATCCCGGCAACCCAATGGCGCTTTCCAAGGCGCCGCCCGCGGCGGCCCTGGAACAAAGCCGCTGCCTCGACTTGCGGAGCAGAGCGCGCTTGGCGCTCTTTTTTGCGCAGGGCGTCGTTAAGCAGGCTCATAGGCGGGGTCTGCTCCAGGCATGCAGGGAAGGCGCCGGCCCATCGGCGGTGGCCATGCGCGCCGGGGACCCGTCCCGGGCCCAATCGGCATAAATGCCGTAACCTAGCAGGCCGGCCATGCAGACCAGGCCCGCGATGGTCAGCGCCAGGCGCCGGCGGGTGAGGCGCCACCCCGGAAACCATCGCCGGGCACCGCTGACACGGGAAGTGGTCTCCACCAACTCATCGAAAGCGGCCGTCACATGCTGTGCGGCCACCGTGCGGCTGTCGGCGGCAAAGGCCGCCGTCAGCGAAAGGTCGCAGATCTTGTTGATCATGCGCGGCACACCGCCCGAATATTTGTGAATCCGGCGCACGGCCTTGGTGTCGAAGCGCACCTGGCCCTTGTTGCCGGCCACCGCCAGGCGGCGGGCGATGTAGCCGGCGGTCTCATCCAGGTTCAGAAAATCGAGCAGGCAGTGGACCGCCACCCGTTGCTTGAGCTGCCGCAGTTCGGCACGATTGAGTTGGTCCACCAACTCCGGCTGACCGACCAGCAGCATTTGCACCAGCTTGGTCTTGTCGGTTTCCAGGTTGGAGAGCAGGCGCAGGTCTTCCAGGGTTTCCAGCGGCATGCTCTGGGCGTCGTCGATGATGATTACCACCGCGCCCGCGCCGCGCTGGGTCAGCACAAAGTGGTTGAGACTGTCGATCAGCTCCTTTTTGGAAGCATCCGGGGCGCACACCACCCCCAGGTCCTCCAGGATGCAGGCCAGCAGTTCCTGGCCGTTCAGGGAGGGATTGATCACGTAGACCGTGCGGGCCTTGTCGCGCAGTTGATCGAGCAGCGCCCGGCACAAGGTGGTCTTGCCGGTGCCGACCTCGCCGGTGAGCAGCAGAAATCCCATGCGGCTCTGAATGCCGTAGCGGATCTTTTCCATGACGCTCCGATGGGTCTCGGAAAAGAAGAGGAACTCGGGATCGGGAGTGATGGAAAAAGGCGTGCCGGTCAGATCGAAAAATTCGTTGTAGACTCGCTCCGGCAGGGGATCGGCCACCCCTTCGGGCGGATCGGGCAAGCTCCAGGCCATGCGGATTGCGTCCATGTTTCCCACCTATTCGTGTCGTCGCGCGAGCAGCTCAACGCCGTGGCCCCAAACACCTGGCGGCGGAAACCAAAGCAGCAAATTGCATGCCGACCGGCTCTCGATTAAAAAAGCAAAAGAATATAGATGGTTGGAAGAACCATGGACGGGTTGCGACCCCCATCGGGGTTCAACCCCTGGGCGGCCTTGACGCGCACGAGGGGGTAACGTCAAAAAAGCGGCGAGGCGGATCGGCGGCGGGCCGCCGATCCACCGGTATTCACTATCCGTTAAAATATGTAATCGATGTTTTCGTCGATCAGATCGAAGATCTTCTGCATGGCCGATTCATTGAAGAAGGTCTTCTCGGCGCTCTTGGCGCCCGTGCCGATGACGATCTCCTCGTGGTCGTGGTCATCGCCGCTGTCGTTGACGATCAGCAGGTAGTCGAAGGCGCCGTTGACTTCGGCGAACCCGGCGAAATCCATGACGATGTAGGCCCGGCCGTCACCCAGCTCTTGGATCTCGTAGGTGCCCATCATGATGGTATCCAACAAATCCAGGCCGTCTCCGATTTGCAGGACGCCCTTGAGCGTGCCGGTGGTACTGCCAAACGAGTCTGGTTCGAAGAACTTGAGGTAGACCTTGTCGCCCAGCACCACGCCATGATCCCAGATGGGGTTGGTCACGTCGCGGGTGGCCACATAGGTGATTACATCGTCCTGCAAGTTTCCTTCGCTGTAACCCTCTTCTTCGTCACGCAATTCATTGTATAAATCTTCGGCCAAGGCCGGCACGTCCGAAACCGGATAGAGGCCCTTGACCTTGTACATCAAATCGCCCGCTTCGAAGGTCACCTCCTCGGCCCGCAGTTCGGTATCCTGCATTTTGACCTGGGCCAGGTCGGCCAGTTTGTAGGTCAACCCGGTCAGATCCACGCTAACCGCCGAGATATACTCCTGGTCCTCAAAGACCATGGCGCCGTTTTCCACCGTGAAAGTTTCCAGGAAGGTCTCTTCAGGCTCGCTCAGGTAGGGGAAGTTACCCTCCATATCTATCAACTCGGCATCCCAGGCGATGGCCGCATCCGCGTCGATCACGAAACGGTCGAAAAAGACGATGGTGATACCATTGTCATCGCCGCCCTCTTCGAAGGCATAGAGGGTCTTGCCCTGCAGGGTTGTATATGCGTCGGTCACCGTGGCCCCGTCCAGGACCCGCATCTGGTCCGCGACCTTGGCGATCTCCGCGGCATCCAGCAGCTCAGCCTCGTCCATGATGCCGTCCAACGGATCGCCTACTGCAAGGATGCCTTCCTGGACCGCGGCGGCCACGTGGTCCAGCTTGCTCAGCAACAGCTTGCCGGTGATCACCTGAACCGCCTGCAACGCGAAATCATCTTCCAGACCCTCGGTATGCGCGCTCAATATGCTGCGCACTTCGCCGAAGGCCTGGGCCACCAGTTGGGCGCCCTGGTGCAGGGTATCCAATTCATCGTCCCCCGCGCCGGCCACATAATCCTCGTAAAGCCTGTCCGGGTCCTCGACGTTGAGCTGCAGGCCGATGAGCTGGGCCGCGGCGTCGGCATCCAGGGCCGGGTTCTGGTCGATCTTGGTCTGGATCAGGGTCGTCAGGGGGGTCACAAAGCCGTATCTGCCGGCCGGCGCCCGCAGGGTGTAATCGGCGCCCACGGGCTGGTCGTCGTCCTCATCGACGGTTTGCGCGGTCACCTCGACCACCAGGGGGTAAGCCTCGGGATCGTAATCGCCTGGGTCCAGGGTGTAGGCGCCGCCGTCGCCAGTGGTGGTTGACGGTTCGCCCTCATCGCACCGGCCGTTGTTGTCGATGTCCAGACAGACCGTGGCATCGCGCAGGTAGCCGTCGGCCGCGATGCCCGAAATGGAGGTCCCGCTGTTGTCGCTGTTGCTATTGCTGCCGCTACTGCCGCAGGCGATGATCATAAGGATGGGAAGAAGCTTGCAGAGTGTTTTTAAGGTTTTGTTCAGGTTCAGGCGCATGAGACCGGTTTCCTTTTGGTGGTTGAAAATTTTATGCACACGGCGCCGCTGGAACAGGACTGCGGCACAGTCCACACCAAGAGTATCGACCATCATGGAGGCAGGGTTAAATTTTTTTGATAGGCAGGGTCAATCAAAGTGCGGCGTGCGCCGCAAACAAATCACTACCGCGCTTCCATGCCCAAGGCGATGGTAACGCTCTCCGCGGCCGCCTCCAGGGCGACCGGCTCCCGGGTGCCGAAGCGTTCGGCGGGCAACCCCTGGGCGCTCAGTTCGGCGGTTACGGCCTGGGCCCGGGCCTGGGCCAGTTCCACGAGCCGTTCGTCGGGTATGGATTCCACCGCCAGCAGGCGGGCAAAGAGCTCCTTGGCGTAAGAACCCGCATCGGCCGCCCGGCCTTCCTTGCGGGCGGCTTTCATCTCGTCCTCGAAGGCCTCCAGGGCATCTTCGCCGAACCGTTCCTCGAACATCTCTTCCAAGGCATCCCGGGTTTCGGAACTGCTGAAATCCAGGGGATTGGGGCTATCGTCGGAGGACACGGTCTGTCCCAGCCGGATGGTCACCGTTTTGCGCAAGCTGCGCCGCGCCAGGAATTGGCGATCCTTTTCGGGATGGTAGCGGCCCTGAACCACAAGCTTGATCTGCGGCCGCTGGCGCATGGCTTCGGCCAGCTTGAGCAGCTTTTCTTTTTCCGGCGGCGGCACTTTGGCCCGACCGGGATCGAAAGCGACTTGATCGAGGGTCGCCTCATCCCCGCCGGGAATCAGGGCGCCCAGGGCGCGGAAGGGGCTGGTGGCGATTTTCTTGAGCACATTGAGCAGGGTTTTACCGATCAGCGCCCCGAAACTGAACTGGGGATTGTTAAGGTCCCCCTGGACCGGCAGCCCCAGATCGATCACGCCCTTGGAATCCTTCAGCAAGGCCACGGCCAGGTCGAGGGGCAGGTTCACGGCATCCGGGCTCTCCACTTTCTCGCCGAGCTTCAACTGCTCCACGACGATCTTGTTGTCTCCTTTGAGTTGGCCGTTGTCGATGTCATAGGCCAGATCCACCGTCAGTTTGCCTGCGTCGATGGTGCGGCCGGCAAACTGGCCCGAATAGGGCGTAAGCGTGGACATCTCCAGGTTTCGGAAAGCGACCTTGATATTGGTGAACATCTTGGGGTCGGCGGTGTTGATCTCACCTTCGGCGCGTGCGGTGCCGAACTCATCCACTCGGCCGCGCAACCGCAGTTCGGAACGGGCGTCCTTGACCGAAGTGATGCCGGCGATGTTACCGCGCAGTTCATGGATATTGGTGTCGAATGGAATCCGCAGCCGGCGGTCTGCAAAGGTGATCCGGCCATCGTTGATCAGCACCCGGCGCACGCGGTAGGCAAAGGGCTGCGCCGCTTGGGCCGGTTCGACAGGCGTGCGCTTGGATGGATCGGTTTGGCCGAACGCCTCGGCTTTGAAAAGGTTGGCCAGGTTGAAGCTGCCATCGTTTTCGATAATGACCTTTCCGCTTAGGTCCTGGACGCGCAAGTCGCCGATCTCCAGGGCGTTGGGTTGGGCCAGCAGTTTCAACTGCTCGGTGGCGGCCAGCTTCCAGCCGATCACGGTTTCGTCGATGTCCGTCTCGACAACTTGCAGGTTCTCGACGTTGAACCCGCCTTCGTAAACGGTTTGGGCACCGGCTGCTGGGATGGCGTGGCGCAAGGTGCCCGTGGTGGAGAA
Source organism: Desulfobacterales bacterium (assembly GCA_016218685.1). Classification (GTDB taxonomy): domain Bacteria; phylum Desulfobacterota; class Desulfobacteria; order Desulfobacterales; family Desulfosarcinaceae; genus Desulfatitalea. Next base: position 93,647 of record JACRDD010000009.1, read on the forward strand.
AGCCCCTGATTTGAGGATTACCCTGGCCACCGACGCGATGTAAGGCTGGAAGGTGGCCAAGGCCAGGGAGGTCACCTCGATCTTGGCCGTCAGGGACCCGGCGGCGGGGTCCAGGGTGCCGGCGGCCTTAATCTGGCCACCTTCGCGGATGCCGAGCGAAAGTTCCACCGGCATGGGCGAGCGGCCGTCCACCTGCGACGCGTCGGCCGACAAGGCGTCCACGGTGAGGATCGGTTGATCGTCGCGCACCAGGCGGTCCCAAACCGTTGCCTGGATTCCGGCAATGGCAACTCGGTCCACCAGGAATTGAAAGGCCGGCGTTTTGTCCGCCGCCGGCTTTTCTTCAACCGCCAAGGGTTGTTCCGCGGCGACCTCCGCGGGTGCAGGGGCGAAGAGACTGGCCAGGTTGATACGGCCTTCCAGCCGCCGTTCGACCAGGATATCGCCGCCTTCGATGGCGATCCGGGCGGCCGTGAGATGCCGCTTGCCCAAATCGACCTTTCCCTTTTCAAGGGTGACCGCACCGATGCGCACCACCGGTTCCGCGTCCGCCGCGCCGGCCCGCACATCCTTGACCTCCAGGGCCGCATCCTTCACCAAGGCCGACCATGTTTTCCCGGTGTGGGCTTCGGCCGCCAGGCGGGCCTTGATGGCGCCCACGGCGGCCTTGAGCCCCGGCGCCCGGCGCCGGTCTTCGTAGAGGGCGCCGAATCCGTCGAGCGTGAATTCGCCCAGCAGCACATTCCAGGACGGGTCGCCTTGCTGCTCCCGGACCTCGGGAGCGGTTTTTGCGGGTTTCTTTTCAGGGGGAAGGACGATGTCTTGCAGATTCAAGACGCCCTTTTCATCCACCGCCAGACGAGCGCTTCCGCCCTTTACGGCGATGGCGCCCAGATCGAGCGTGCGGCCGGTGAGATCCAGTTTCGCGCCGCCCAGGCGCACCTCCGGCAATTCCAGAAACGGCTTGGGCGCATTCGGCAGAGCGAGGGCGATGCCCTCCAGCAGCAAGGAGAGCTTGGACAATTCCAGGCACGTGGCGTCGCGGCCCAGATCGACCAGGCAATCGCCTTCCACCGCCAGGGTGCCCGTGGGCGGCGCCAGGTTCAGCCCGTCGCCGGCAAAGGCCGCCAGGGTGGCGGCGCGGACGTGGCGCACATCGAAGTGACCTTGGATGGCCACGGGATTGAGGCCGATCCGGCCCTCCCAGGTCACGGTTTCATCCGTGGGGCTCATCGCGGTGATGGCAACGGTGCCTTGCCGGGCGGGCAGGGTGGACAGGCTGCCGAACAAGAGCGACACGGGGGCCAGCGTGAGAGTGGCCGGCCGGCTCGGCCGCTGGTCCGTGAAGGTCAATTGGCCGTTGAGAATTTGGATATTTTCAAAGATCAGTCGCGGCGGCGGCGCCTGCATCGGTTGCGCGGGCGGTTGGTCCTTGGATGGCGATCCGAGGCCGGCCAGGTTCAACCCGCCCTCTTTTGAAATCACGGCTTGCACCGCGGGCGTCTCGAGCCGAACCTCTCGAAAGAGCCAGGCCCACTTGAACAGGCTTTTCAGTTCCCAATCGACGAAGAGCCGCTCGAAGGCGATGATCGGCGCGCCATCGGCCTCGACCATGCGGAAGGCATTCAGCTCCAGTTGGAACAGATAGGGGTTGAAGCGCACCCGGCCCACCTCAACCTCTTTGTGCAGATTTTCCCGCAGGGTTTTGGGCAGGTAATGCCGGATGAGTGCGGGCGCCAGAAAGAATCCGGTCAGCGTATAGATCGCAACTGCCGCGGCCCCGATGATGAAGGCTCTGCCGCGAAGGATCTTTTTAAGCTTTTCGAGCATGAAAGACTCCGCCCGCTTTGGCCCCTGGTAATTAGCGTCGGCCCTCGATCACCCGTTTGACCCGAATGGTTTGATCGCCGATTTTCAGCTTGCCGCAATCCTCTTCGCACCAACCGGTTGGGGTGCCTACCTCCAAGCCCCTGGTGGAGTAGAGCTCCAGGGTCTTGGTGTTACCGCGACCATCGGAGATCGTGATCAGATTGCCGCTGACGATGGTCACTTTGGCCGAGACCGATTCGGCGGCGCGTTTGACTGGAAGTTCGTTTGGCGTCTCGGCATACAGCGGGAGGGCAATAAAGGCGAGCAGGGCGGCGAGCATCAAGAAAAGAATGTGTTTGCGCATTTTGTTCTCCATTTAACGGTTTATTCCAATAGATGTCGAGCGGTCGATTACTGCAATCGCAACAATTCCTGTTTCGATATCCGCGCTTTCATCAACGGATTGGTCGTGTCGGTCACCGTTGCCACGGTCGCTGTGACCGTATCCCCGACTTTATATTTGCTCAGGTCAATGCCGTATTTGGGGTCAACGATGAAATCCCAGAGCTTCCCGTTTTTGTCTTTGACCACGATACTCCTTGCCGCCACATCGAGCTTCACGATGGTTACGACAAAGGTGGACGTTTGGGGGGCGGTCTGGGATACAACCTTGCCCTGGGGAATCGCGGGTTCACCGGCGGAAGCAGTCATGATACTCAGCACCGCAAAAACTACCGCAACCGAAAATACTGCCAGGCACCGTTTCATTGTCGTTCTCCTTTTTGTTCGACGTTCCTCACCACGGTCAGGGTTTCATCCGCTTTTTGATCGATTTAACGAACCGTCCGAAAGATTTATCCTTCTTGCGTTTGTCCAGGTAGGACATCTCGTGGTACGCGGACTCTTTCTTAAGCTTGATATAGCTGGAAAAGCGATCTGCACGCAATATGCCGCTTTCGAGCGCGGCCCGGACAGCGCAGCCGGGTTCGTGTGCGTGGCTGCAATTTGCATAGCGGCAATTGGCGGAAAGTTCAACAAGGTCTTCAAAACCCATATCGATCCCATTGCCGGCGGCAACCAGGCCCAGCTCGCGCATGCCGGGCGTATCGATCAACAGTGCACCTTGGCTGAGAACGATGAGCTGGCGGCGCGAGGTGGTATGGGTGCCTTCTCCCGTGCCGCTGACGGCCTTGGTGTCAAATGCGTCCTGACCCAGCAGGCGGTTGATGAGGGTCGTCTTTCCGACCCCCGATGAGCCCAGCAGGCAGTACGTCCTGCCGGGCAAGAGCGTCTGTTGAAACGCTCCAAACCCGCTGCCGGTCATGTTGCTGAGGGCCAGCACCCGGGCTTTGGTGGCGGCGCCGACGATCGCCAGTTTCTGATTCAATTCATCCCCGGTGATCAGGTCCGTCTTCGTGAGCACCACGATCGGTTCGACCTGCCCGTCGGCGGCCATCACCAGGTAGCGATCCAGGCGGCGCGGGTTGAAGTCGAAATGGCAGGATTGCACGATGAAAGCAGTATCGATGTTGGCCGCGATCATCTGAAGATCGACTTTGTCACCGGCGGTTTTGCGGCGCAACCATGTCTTTCGCGGCAGAACCCGGTGGATGATGGCGGAGGTGTCGTCGTTGTAATACTGGACGTTCACCCAATCGCCGACGCATGGCAGCTCCACGGGACTTTCAATCTGGTAAGAAAGCTTTCCGGCCAGTTCCGCCGGGACTTCCCGCGATGCATCTTTGATGCGGTAGGCGCCGCGATCGACGGCCGCTATGCGGGCCAGGCCGCTGTGTTCCGGGGGCATTTCAACGGCATGCGCTTCAAACCACGGGTCGAAGCCTAAATCGCTCAATTTCATAGCATCAGGGCCAGGTGCCGGTAAACCCACCCGGCTGCATGTTCGCGCTGCCGGCGACGACCGGACCGCAATTGATGAGCGGCGCGGCAAAGGTCGGCACACGGCCGCCGCCCATCACATTGGTTACTTTGACGTTCGTGAGGTACTGGGTGAAGCGCCGGGCAAAATCGTCGGCGAAGCCGTCGATGGCGGCGGCTGCCTGGGGCTCCTGGGCCTGGGGGCCGAGGGCCTGGCGAATGGCCTTCTTGAGTTGGTCCGCCGAGAGCGCCGTCGTATTGCCGGACAAGATGGCCAGGGGCGCGGGCACGTTGGGCGTGGGCGGCGCGACTGGCCCGGCATAGCAGTTAAAGGATGGATACCAGTTCAGGCCATCCGGCACGCGCAGGCTGGCTGCCCATTGGGCCCAGGCGGCGGACAAAGGCGCCGCAAAGGCCCTGGCCACCGTCGACGAAATGCCGGCCGCCGTCATAGTTTGCTCCATGAGGGGTTGAAGTGCAGGTCCGCTGACGTTGCCGCCGCTGGCTGCGGGGCCGTTGACCACCACCGCCTTCAACAGCGCCTGCTGCTGCCATCCGGCAATGGCCCTGGCGCTGCCGGCGGTTGCCGCATTGCGGCAGGCGGTCCAGTCGGTTGCGGCGGGTGCGGCGACTTTCGACGGAAGGGTGCGCATGGCGGGGGGCGTTGCCAGTCGGTCGATGGCAAAAGCCGGCCCCAGTGGGCTTGCGAGCAGGATGGTCAACAGGGTGATCGTCATTCGCTTCAAGGTCGGGCCTCCTCAACTTCGCTTGTAGTGGTTTCGGTGCGCGTTTTCTTCAGCTTCATCGGCGCTTCTTACTCTTTCGCCCCCGCCTTGCGAAGAACTTCGGCGATGGCAGGCAGGTTGTTGCGGGTGGCCAGGGAAAGCGCGGTTTGACCCTCCTGATCCTTGGCCTGCACATCCGCTCCGCTTGCCAGCAGCAGTTCCACGATGGCCTGATTGCCTTTTACTGCGCGCGAGGAGTGCGAAGCGTGGGCGTCGCCCTGGAGGTCTGTGTGGGTTTCCTTGTTCTTGAGATCGACCTGGATTTGGACCGCCACATCGGCACCGGCCTCGCCCTGGTAATGCTGGTACTCTTTGCATGCGGTCATCAAGGGCGTCATGCCGTTTTTATAGGGCTTGTTGACATTGGCGCCCTTGTCCAGCGCCTGTTGGACCGCGTTAAGATCACCGAGGAGGATTCCGGTGGATAGATCGTCGTCGGGCGTGGGGGGGTTGGAAGAACAGGCAACGAGGATCGCCACAGCCATCAGCACTACTGTCCATATGGTATTTTTCAAAGTCATCCTCCGAACGGTGGATTTCGCGTGGTACGCACATCAAAGCTCAGTCTTTCGGATGTTCAGCCTTAACGCCTCTTATACAGCGCGTAAATATAAGGGCGCGGCTCACCAAAGGGAGTGATATAGGTATAGTCCTCATTTTTAACAAGCACAAATTCCGGGCCCAGCCGCAGAGTCATCTCATCGACGGAATAGCGGTGAAGCGGCAATCCCGCGCATTTCGGGGCACTTATTGGTGAGAACTCGGCCAACAGGACCCATCCGCCAGGTTTGACGGTAGTCCGTAAATTGACAAAATAGCCCTGAATGTCTGCTTCATCGAGCAGAAAATGAAGCACGGCGCGATCGATCCAGATATCGGCCTGCGGGCCATCGGCAGGCAGCGGCTTGGATATATCGTGATAAAGCCATGTTAATCTCTGGCTTTCACCAATCCGCGCCCTGAGCCGGTTCAGGGCTTCATCGCTGATGTCATTCAGAATGAGGCTATGCCCTTTGTCCAGAAGGGCGTCTACCAACACCGAGGTTCCAGCACCGGGCAGGAAGACGACAACCGATTCGGGCAGAGGGATTTCATTAAGAAACCTCAAGGTCTGTGAAATGTCTTTCTCATACCAGCCGAGTTCTGTGTCCGATTTATTTGAGAAGATGTTATTCCAATGGTCTTTTAGGGTCTTCATATTTCTTTCAATGTTTACCTCATTTTGCCTGAATGCTGCTATCTAATTGTTGAGAACAATTCAGGGACATAACGAAAAGCGTCAGTGGCGAACTACTGAGCGCACTGAACGCTCAGGTGGGCTTTTCATTTACTTTTTTCTGTCATAACCCCTTACTTTAAGCCGAAATCCTTCATTTTTTGGACCAGCACAGAGCCTCGGCGGGCGCTAGGGCGCCCGGTGTATGCGTTTGTAGGCACAGCTTACCGCAATTTCTCGATGATGGTTATGATACCCACGAGAGTTGAAACGATACCCCCCACGATAGCGACAATTTCTTTTATTTGAGCAAGCTTTTTCGTAGATTTTGCTGGGCTTATTGTCTGAGGCGGGGCCGTCCTTGATTCCGGGCCGGTCAAAGGTCCTTGCTGCCGTATCGATGGGTGCTTGCGAGCGGTGCGAAGAAATATCGATGCGGTACCCCATATCACCAAACAAAGTCCGATAATAATCCACACCATTTTTTTATGACCTCCTTACGATGTGTCGACGCGCTTCACCCGCCGGGCGAGAGGAAGCAATGAATATTTAGACTTTCGGTTAACTCGACCCCAAATAAAGTGCAATGCTCAACGCCATCCACGTTCTTCCCTTTGACACTCAAACGCCACGCGTTACTGGCTATCATCGATCTTCCGCGTGCCCGACTTCAAGCGCTGGTTAACCAAAGTCTATATTCCTAAGGAGATTTTTTAGCCAAAAACTTCCTTTGGGTGTGAGAATTAAATATAATGCGCCACAGTTCGCAATTACAGTTAACCAATACATGACCCTAAATGAGAGCTTTTTTGATTTATGTCGTAAAAAGCTTTGTCCAATGGAAGCACCGGGCCAACCACCTAACAATGACAGTATATGCAAAGTACTTTCCGATGTCCTCCATGTGCCATATTCAGCTGCACTTTTATCTTTTAAATATATGATAAATGTCAGTGCACTCATACCTGCATATAAGTATACCAGCTCGATTGAAATTCGCTTTGAAATATTCAGATAATAGAGGATACAAGCAAAGACGCAAAGCAAGATTGTAGAAAATACTTTTTGAAATACTGCTCGCCTATTATTCTTATGACCTTTCAATGGGCATACATCTATGGCACATTTTCGTCCCTTATTATCGCTTGATGCGAAATATTGTACCTCAAGTCCAATTAGAGGCCGTTTATGAAATCTGCTATAATCGTTGATATGAAAAAAAATTGTTTTGCCACCCGATTTTGGAGTTATGAATCCAAAACCTTTATCCTCTTCCCATTTCGATATTGTGCCACTCTGTAGGTTCATATCGGTTCTAAAGGTTAACGACGAATTTAGCGGCGCGACGGCATATAAAACAGACTCTACGGACTTCCCGAGAAAGTGCGCCGCTGGTTCGCGTCCGCTGCAATGACAGGTGTACGCCCGGCACGGGCGTGAACTTATGGGGTGAAAGTCCCCTATGTGTGAACCCGGTTACGATCATTGGTTTCTCGCGGATCTTAACCAAAACATTAGCCGACGACAAGGGCGGTGTCGCGAGGCCCCGTCCGAAGGAAGTCCGAGTGCAAAACTGCGAGCCGACGAAAAGAAACGTCATACAAGGCCGAGTCTCCGGGCAAGTTAGCACCACATAACGAAGCCCAGGGTTCAGGAGATACGGTAAATGGCGCGGTTGCGCAGTGACAGTTCACGTTCTTATCCGGGGAGATCTGCCTGACGGGGCAGCCGAGTCGGACTTGGATCGCTCATCCAGTGAAACCACCGGCAGGACCACCGGTATATAAAGTCCAAGCACCTGTGGGAAAGCACCTGCCCATGGCTGCGCCAAGAACAAAGAGGGCCAAACAGGATGAGTAAGATCCATACACCGCTCAGCAGCGCCTTGCCGGGAAACCTTCAAGGTGATCAGGCAGAAGTCAGCAGAGGCCATAGTAGCCCAACGCCTGGGGCAATGCCCAGGACATGGTGAAGGGCCGAACTCAGAGCAGGGGCAAGTGCTCATAGGCTCAAGTCAACAGGGCCGACCAGGCCAGACATGTCTATCTTGGCGCCATATGAAACCACGGTGCTCCTGATGGCCGGCTGTAGAGTATTTCAAAGAGCTACTGTCGATCATTCAAATGCCGGGCTCTAACCCGGTCGGCTCTGGGAACCGCCCAGTGCGGACCCGCACGCTGGGTGGTGTGGGGGCTGGGGGGATAAAACCCTCCGGCTACCCGATTAAAACCTCTCTTTTCTCTTAGCTGCGTAAAAGATCAAAGCCGCGGCACCAAAAATGTAATAGGTACCCAAAATCGAAAAATACGGTTTAAGGAAATATTGGTCCCAGCCAACTCTCAAAAAACCTAAAGCTGCTGTTCCCATACCGGAAAAGAGTAAAATAACGACCATTAGCCATGTAAAAAATCGAATGTTTCGCAATGAAAGGTATGCGAGAAGCAAATATATAAGAAAAGCTCCCGACTTTAATAGTAGCTGTTTATCAAAGGTCATATAATCAGAAGCAGATGATTTTCCCGTCATCAAAAACCAAAGTAAGCCAATTAAATTCATTATCAAAAAAGTGATATAGAAGCTCTTTTTGTCTGAGAGTATGTAAAGAATTCTGTTCATCTGGTCCTGAAGTTTTAACCTTATTATGACCGGCTTTCCGCTTTTTGCGGTAGCTCGCGATGGAACTCAGGTCCAGATCATGGACCACGCAATTGCTATTATTTATTCATTCGAGGGTCATGACTTTTATAATCCCCATCTTGCTGATTAATCAAATCATTTTCTGAAGGAGGGAATTATCGGTATGGAAGGGCCAGGAATTGGTTGAGAGGGCTTAGTCCGGGTTCTGCGGTAATTATCGGTCTTATGCGGCGGGTCGCATAATTCGGGAAAAAATTATGGAGGGGGATTTTCCCCCTCCCCTTGTGAAAAAAGCGGGCTGGCATGGGAGGGCAAGGGGAGGGGGAAAAGTTGGGTGGGCTATTTTATGGAGCCCAGCAGGGTACCTGCAATGGTATTCTTCTGGATCTCCTTGGTGCCTTCGTAAATTTCGGTGATCTTGGCGTCGCGGTAGTAGCGCTCCACCTCGTACTCTTGCATGTAGCCGTAGCCGCCCAGCAACTGGATGGCTTCGTCGCACACTTCCACCGCCGTGCGCGCCGCGTACATCTTGGCCATGGAGGTCAGCTTCGGATCGATGCGCCCCTGGTCGAAATTCCAGGCCGCTTTGTACACCAGCAGGCGGGCCGCTTCGATCTTGGTGGCCATGTCGGCAATCTTGTGCTGGGTGACCTGGAACTGGGCGATCTTTTTGCCGAACTGCTCGCGCTGCTTGACATACGCCATGGCGCGGTCGAAACCGCCCTGGGCGATACCCAGAGCCTGGGCCGCCACCAGGATGCGGCTTTCGTCGAAGAAATGCAGCAACTGATAGAAGCCGCGGTTCTCCTGACCGATCAGGTTGCTCAGCGGCACGCGCACGTCCTTGAAAGTCACTTCGGCCGTGTACGACAGGGTGATGCCCATCTTCTTGCCCACATCCTGATAAGCCACGCCGGCCCGATCGGCTTCCACCAGAATAATGCTCAGGCCGCGATGCGAGGGCGAGGCATTGGGATCGGTGGTGCAGAGCACATTATAATAGCCGGCCAGCGGGCCGCTGTTGGTGATGAAGATCTTGGCGCCGTTGATCACCCACTCGTTGCCCTGTTTGACGGCCGTGGTCTCCACTTTGGTGATGTCCGAACCGTGATCCGGCTCGGTGAAAGCGCCGCAGGCCAGGCATTTGCCTTCGGCCACGGGCGGCAGCCATTTGGCTTTCTGCTCTTCGGTGCCGTTGTGCAGGATCAGCTCGGTGGCGAAATCGGCGATGAGCAGACAGGTGCCGACGGTGCTGTCGCCGCGGGCCAGTTCCTCGGCCACCAGGATGTTCTCCATGACGCCCATGCCCTGGCCGGAATACTTCTCGGGGAAATGGATGCCGACGAAGCCCAACTCGCACGCTTTTTTCCACAGGCGTTCGGGATAGGCGTGGCGCTCCAGCAGGTCGTGGATCTCTTCTTTCTTAAACTGGCCTTTGACAAAGTCCCGGACCGCTTTCTGGATCTGGACTTGCTCTTTCGTCAATTCAAAATGCATGCTGCCTCCTTATGGCGCGTTGCGTTCCCCTGGGGGATGAAGGCGAGAAGGCTCTTGATCCCTCAGGGTGGGTTAAACCGCGTGAACGCTATATCGTAATCTACCCGGGTTGTTTATAGCAATAGGCATACCAGTGTTCACCGGCTATAAAAATCAGAGGGTTGGCGATGCTCGTAAAGTATCCCGTACCATGGCAAAGAAAAAACTGGACTATGGGGCGGATGACACCTAAACTGCCCGATAGCACGGAAATGGAGGAACCTTATGCCCATCGACCCCAACGCCTTTTTTCGGGAATCGACCCTGCGCATCTGCGGCAGCCTGGATATCGAAAAGGCCATGCACCAGTGTCTGCTGTACTGGGTGCGCTTTCTGCCGGCCAGCCGCATGTGTTTCCATATCTACGACCCCGGCTCGGGCATCGTGGAAACGGTGGCCATGGCCACACTGCTCGGCAGCGAGGCCCTGAACCTGCGCACGCCCTTGTCGGCCAAGGGCCGGCGCCAGGTGGAAGAGCAGCGCGCCTCGCGCATCAAGATGGTGCCGCGCATGGGCGATGACGCCGTGGCCGGGCCGGTGGTCAGCCACTTCCAGGCCGAGGATCTGCCGGGCCTGCTGCTGGACCTGGCCCTGGAGAAGAAGTTCATCGGTACCGTATCGGTTTTCGGCGAACCGGGCAAGCATTTCGACCAGGATCATGTGAAGCTGATCTCGTTGCTCAACCGGCCCTTCGCCATCGCCCTGGCCAACAGCCTGCGCTACCGGGAGCTGCGCAAGCTGCGTGACATGCTGGCCGACGACAACCGCTACCTGCGCGACGAGCTGCGCCAACTGGCCGGCGAAGAGGTGGTGGGCGCCGGCGTCGGGTTGCGCGACATCATGGAGATGGTGCGCCAGGTGGCCCCCCTGGACAGCCCGGTGCTGCTGCTGGGCGAAACCGGCGTGGGCAAGGAAGTGCTGGCCAACGCGATCCACAACCTGTCGACCCGGCGCAACGGGCCTTTTATCCGGGTCAACTGCGGGGCGATCCCCAACACGCTCATGGACAGCGAGCTGTTCGGCCATGAAAAGGGGGCCTTTACCGGCGCGCTGGCCCGCAAGCGCGGGCGCTTCGAGCGGGCCGACGGCGGCACGATCTTCCTGGACGAGATCGGCGAGCTGCCCCTGGAGGCCCAGGTGCGCCTGCTGCGCGTGCTGCAGGACAAAACCATCGAGCGCGTGGGCGGCAGCGACACCATCCGGGTCAATATCCGCATCATCGCCGCCACCCATCGCAATCTGGAGAAGATGCTGGCCGAGGGCACCTTTCGCGAGGATCTGTACTTTCGCCTGCGGGTCTTTCCCATCGTAATTCCGCCCCTGCGCCAACGCACGGAGGATATTCCGGCGCTGGTGGCGCACTTCATCGCCAAGAAAGCCCGGGAGATGAAGATGTCCGCGCAGCCGGAACTGGCCCCGGGCGCCCTGGAACGGCTGATGCGCTATCCCTGGCCGGGCAATGCCCGGGAGTTGGAGAATGCCGTGGAGCGGGTGTTGATCGTGAGCCGGGGCGCACCGCTGCGTTTCAACGATATCCTGCCGGAGACGGATGCGGCGGCGGCGGGCGAGCCGAAGGGCAATGGTTTGGAAAATGACCTACTGCTGGCCCTGGATATGGTGACGGCCCGCCACATCCAGGCGGTGCTGGCGCGTTGCAACGGGCGGATCGAAGGCGAAAAGGGGGCCGCCCGGTTGCTGCGGGTCAATCCCTCGACCTTGCGCAAGCGCATGGGCAAGCTGGGTATCGCCTATGGCAAGAAGGCCACCCGGAAATAGGGTGAAGCCTGAAAAAAAGGCCCCCAGGCCGAAGCCTGGAGGCCGGATCGTATACTCGATGATGGTGGCGCACTATTTCGTGAACTGCTTGCGCATCTCTTTCTTGTTCATCTTGCCCACGCTGGTTTTGGGCAGGGCATCGATCAGGTTGATGCGATCGGGTACTCCGTATTTGGGAATCTGGCCGTCGGCGGCAAATTTGGCCACGAAGGCTTTGATCGTGTCCGCGGTCAAAGTGGCCTTGGCGTCGGGCTTGGGTACGACCAGGGCCATGGGGCGCTCACCCCATTTTTCGTCGGGCACGCCGATGACAGCGACTTCACTGACGCCCGGGCAGCGGCTGATGATATCTTCCAGCTCCAGGGAGGAAATCCACTCGCCGCCGGTCTTGATCACGTCCTTGAGCCGGTCGGTGATCTGCAGGTAGCCTTCCGGGTTGATGTAACCGATGTCGCCGGTGTGCAGCCAGCCGTTTTCCCAGAGCGCTTCGCTCTTCTCCACATCTTTCAGATAGCCCTGGGTCAGCCAGGGCGATCGCACCACCACTTCACCCGTGGTTTTGCCGTCGTGGGGCAGAGGCTTGCCGTTGGCGTCGATGACTTCCAGCAACACGTTGGTGACCGGCAGGCCGGTGCTGCAGCGCATCTTGATTTGTTCTTCTTCGCTCCAGGCGAGCATGTGGGGCTTGAGCAGGGCCAGGCTGAGCAGCGGGCAGGTTTCGGACATGCCGTAGCCGGTATATACGTTGATGCCCAGATCCATGGCCGCCTTGCACAGGCCGCGCGGCAGGGCCGAACCGCCGATGATCACTTTCCAGCCGGCCAGGGGCAATTTCTTCACGGCCGGGTTGGAGACCAGCATGTGCAGGATGGTGGGCACGCAGTGGGAGAAGGTGACCTTCTCCTGGATTTTGAGCTTGAGCAGCAGTTCCGGCTCGTAGCGGCCGGGGTAGACTTGCTTGGCGCCCAGCATGGTCATGGCGTAGGGCATGCCCCAGGCGTGCACGTGGAACATGGGGGTGATCGGCATGTAGACATCCGACGAGTTGATCGAGGCCTGGGAGTGATAAGCGCTGGCGCTGGCCAGGATGCCGTAGGTGTGCAGCACGAGCTGGCGGTGGCTGAAGAAGACGCCCTTGGGCAGACCGGTGGTGCCGGTGGTGTAGAAGGTGGTGGCCATGGTGTTCTCGTCCAGCTCGGGGAAGTCAAACTCCGTGGGCTGGCCGGAGAGCAGGGCTTCGTACTCGGCATCGAGCTGCAGCGGTGTGGTGGGGGTGGTTTTGGTGTCGGAGATCAGTACGATCTTCTTCACCGTGGAGAACTGGTCTTTGACCGCCGCCAGCATGGGCAGGAACTCTTCGTTCACCAGGATCACGTCATCTTCGGCGTGGTTGATGGTGTAGATCAACTGCTCGGGGGAGAGCCGGATGTTGATGGTGTGCAGCACCGCGCCCATCATGGGCACGCCAAAGAAGCACTCCAGGTAGCGGTGGCTGTCCCAATCCATGACCGCCACGGTGTCGCCGGGCTGAACCCCCAGGCTCTTGAGGCCGTTGGCCAGTTGATGCACGCGGCGGCCGAAATCGGCATAGGTGTAGCGGAACTTATCGCGATAGACGATCTCCTGGTTGGGGGAGTAGATCAAGGGCGTGCGCAACATGTTCTTGATCAGCAGGGGAAAGCCATAAGCGGATGGGGTCGGTTGGATCAGTTTTGCCGGCATGAATGCCTCCTTGGTTGGGTTGGGGTTGATGTAAATGGAACCATGGGCTGGCGCCTGTATGAGCAAAGAGGGTGCCACCCGGTTTACTCGGGCTATAAGTGTAACGAATCCATACACTTGAGAAGTTTTGGGGTGTGAGCGGTACGGGCAGGGTGGGGCGCAGATGACTCGCCCCGGCGTTTCATTTCCGGTATCTACTCGATATGTAAACTAAAATGCCTGCGAGGCATCTTGAACCCACTCTGAGTCGAAAATGCCTCACACAGCTTGCTTGCCTTGCAGGTCTAAGCTTTTCATCTTCAAGTACAAGGTCTTGCGCTCGATCCCGAGGATGGCGGCCACCTTGGTGCGGTTCCATTGATGCTTGTTGAGCAGGGCAAGGAGGTAGGCCTTTTCGAAGGCCTGGGTGGCGTCGCGCAGGGGCTGCTCCAACGGGTAGATCTCGATGGGCGCGTTGCCCGCGGGCAGGCTGCCGCCGCGTCCGGGCACCCCCGTGAAATCCAGGCGGTTCAGGCTGAGGTAACGCTGCATGGTGTTTTCCAGTTCGCGCACGTTGCCCGGCCAGTCGTAGTTGATCAGGGCGTCCAGTTCGTGGCCGCGCAGCACGGTGCCCGGGTGGCCGTGCTTGGCCAGGAAGTGTTCGGCCAGCAGCGGGATATCTTCCTTGCGGTCGCGCAGCGGCGGCAGGTTGATGGGGAAGATGTGGATGCGGTAGAAGAAATCCTCGCGCATGGCGCCCTTGTCCAGCAGTTGCACCAGGCTTTTGTTGGTGGCGCTGATGATGCGCACGTCCGGCCGCTTGACTTCCAGCGAGCCGATGGGCGTATAGCCGCTGCCGTCCAGCGCCCGCAGCAGCTTGACCTGCATCTCTTCCTTGATCTCGCCCAGTTCGTCGAGAAAGAGGATGCCCAGGTCCGCGTGGTCGAGCAGGCCGGGCTTGGTCTGGTCCGCGCCGGTGAAGGCCCCGCGCTTGTAGCCGAAGAATTCGCTTTCCATCAGGTGGTGCGGAATGGCGCCGCAGTGCACCGGCACGAAGCGCCGGCTGCCGCGGTCGCTGAGGGCATGGATCGCCCGCGCCACCAGCTCCTTGCCGGTGCCCGATTCGCCGTAGACGATGACATTGGTGTCGGTGGCCGCGGCGCGCAGGATCAGCTCGTATACTTTCTGCATGGGCGCGCTTTTGCCCACGATCTCGCCGAAGCGGTAGCGCTCCTTGATGGCCGCGCGCAGTCGGATATTCTCTTTTTTGAGCAGGGCCTCCTTCTCCTTGAGGGCCAGCTCGGCCTGCTTGCGCTTGTGGATGTCGAAGATCACGGTCTGGGTTTCGGCCACGGTGTCGTTGGCCGTGAAGATGGGCGAGCATAGGGCGTAGTACCAGCGGCCGTCCACGGGGTTCTGGAACTCCTGTTTGACCGGCTCGCCCTTGCAGGCCAGGGCATGGCCGCACCAGGGGCAGGGCTGCTCCAGGCGGTAGATGGTGCGGTGGCAGCACTGGCCCACGGCGTCGCGGCCGATGAAGTCGCGCAGGGTCTTGTTCATATAGGTGATGCGGTAATCCTGGGCCGTGGTGTAGGTGAAGCCGCCGAAGGCTTCCAGGATGCCGCTGAGCTTGGCTTCGCTGGCGCGCAGGTTGCGCTCGGCCTTTTTCAGGGAGGTGATGTCCACCAGCGAGGCCACGCTGCGCTCGGTGCCGGCGATCATGTCCACCCGCAGCCAGATGTCCCGTTTTTTGCCCTGGCCGTCGAGCAGCTTGAATTCGTATTCCACGGGCGCCTTGCCCGGATTTTCGCGCCGCAGGTGGTGGTAGTGCAGCATCTTCTCCCGGTCGGCCACATCGGCGATGATCGAGGGCCAGGCGATTTTGCCTTCGATCTGCTCCTTGGTATAGCCGAGCATCTTGGCGAAGCCCTCATTGGCCATGGAGATGGTGGTGTCGCGTTCGATGATGATGGTGCCGGCGCCGGTGTTTTCGAAGATGCAGCGGTAGAGCTCTTCGCGGTTGTTGAGGGCCTGGGCGATCTGCATCTGCACGGAGACATCTTGGACAAAACCTTTGAGATATTTGAGGATGCCGTCCAGGTTGTTTTGGAACGTGCCCAGGGAGGCGGGTTCGAAGAGCGTTTCGCGGGTGGGGCTTTCGGGGGCGGTGCCGGGTTTTTCCATGGTTGCCTCGCTGGTGTGTCGGCCAAGCGGTTCCGCGTCGGACCCGGCGCCGCATTACAGAAACGAGCTTAGTACACTCGGCGGGATTTTTTCAAGCTGTTCGCGGTTAAAAATAATCCTGGAGGCCGGCCCGGATGAATTCGAAATCGACGATCGCCTCCTGGGCCGGGCTTTGGGGCCTTTCCGGAACAGGGGCGGGTTCGATGACCGCGCGCCGGAAATAGTCCCGGTCGCTCTCGTCCAGGGGCAGTTCCAGGCGCAGGGGCCGCTTTTCGATGTAGAGCTTGTTGGCCGGCGTGAGGCGCACCTCCTTGAAGGCGCAGCGGTAGGAGACCTGGGCGGTCAGGACCGCTTCGGCATAGCCGATGGTCAGGCGCCCGGCCGCAAGATCCAACTGGGGCCACAGCTCGGGATGAAAGCCGAGCCGGTCGCGCTTGGCGTTGAGTGACCATTGCTCCGGGGGCAGGCCGCAACGCTTCAGGTGCTCGGCCTGCAGGCCGATGCGCTCGGGTTCGCCGGTCAGGGCCAGGGTGCGGATGAAGCCGCTTTCGGTGACGGCTTCGTGGGCTTTGAGGCTTTCCTGGGCGCTGCGTCGCCGGGCCGCGGCCTTTTGGTAGCGCCGTTTGTAGACGAACGAGCAATAGTTGACGGCCAGCGGCAGGCGCTGGTCGCAGGCCAGTTGCAGCAGGGCCAGGGCGGTTAGTTCGGACTCCAGCACGGTGACGCTTTCGCCGTGCAGATAGGTGTAGTTGCGCTGGGCCAACTGGGGGCGGTTGTGGGGCGTCAGGCGCAACTGGTGCAGGTTGAGGTGGCGCACGCCGGCCTCGGACAGGGCCGGCAGCAGGTCGGCCAGGCGCCGGGCATCCTCGGGGATGGCCGGGATTTCCACGGTGACGCAGGCGATATGATCGGCGGCCAGGCGCGCCTTTTCCAGGCTGTACTCCACGGCGCTGATGTCGAAGCGGATCTCGTCGAGGCCGGCGGCTTTGAGGCCGGCCAGCCGTTCGGCTGTCACCAGGGTGCCGTTGGTGTAGAGCCAGAGGTGCGGTTCGGCGCCCAGCTTGTGGCGCACGGCCTGGAGGTAGGCAATGGCGCGCTCATAGGTCAGCAGGGGTTCGCCGCCGCTGATGCTGATCCCGCTGAAGCCGAAGCGGCTGGCATATTCGGCGTAGGTCTCGGGTGCGGTGAATTGGATCAGATTGGTGGTGGGCACGCCGAGGTCGTCCTGGGCCGTGGGGCAGTAGAAGCAGCGGCAGTTGCAGCGGCCGTTGATGAAGAGGCACGACCACTGGCCCTGGGTGCAGATTTGGCAGCCGGGGGAGAGCGGGCCGTGGTGGGGCTTGGTCTGCTTGCAGGCCTGGGCGATGCGATCGGCCATGGCCGCCAGGGTTTCGGCGCGCCGGGTTTCGGCCTCGGCGGCTTGGGCCGGTTCTACCCAGCGCAGGCTTTGGGCGTGTTCGCCGTACTCGGCAAGATTGGCCGCGATCATGCGTTCGCGGGCGGTGGCGGCGGTTTGGGTTGGATGGGTCATAAGGGAGCGGAATATAGGACGGTCGAGCCGGGTGGGGCAAGTACCATTATGAGGGTACGATCTTTTTTCAACTCAGCCTTGCAGCAGAAATTCGGCCGCCTGAATGCCCATGTCGCTGGGATGCATGGTCTCGGTGATCTTGCGGGGTGTTGTGCCGCTTTCCACAGGTTGATCGGACAGATCCACAAGAGCCCCCTTTTTAAACTTTTTTTCGGCATCGGGGATCAAAAGCTGGACAAGCGGGTGCGTTCCATCTTTGCCCTTGGCGCGCCCAACCACAAGCCCCATCTCGCCTGTGTCCAGGATCAGCAAGGTGCCGACGGGGTAGGCGCCCAGCATGTTGATAAACACTTTCAGCAGGATAGGGTCGAAGGTGGTGCCGGACTCCGCCAGCATCTGCCCCAGGGCTTTATCGGGACTCATGGTTTGGGAGCGGTAGATTCGCGGGGAGGTGATGGCGTCGTAGACATCGGCAATCGCCAGGATCCTGCCGAAAAGACTTACACTCCGGTAATCCCGGGGTTGGGGATAACCCGACAGGTTATAACGCATATGATGCTCGAAAGGCGCCACCAGAATTCTTACTTTACGTTCCCGCGCGGCTTTGAGCTTGAGTATCAGGCGGGCGCTGTGCACCGGATGGGTTTTGATCGCGTCAAATTCAGCATTGGACAGGCGGCCTCTTTTGTTCAGGATCGCTTTGGGGATTTCCACCTTGCCCAGATCATGGAACAGGCCGCACAATCCGAGCCTTTCCAGCATCAAGTGGTCCAGGCCGATCTGTTTGCCCAGGCACATGGATAGAATCGCGACATTCAGCGAGTGCACATAGGTGTAATCATCGTAGACCCGGACTGTGCCGAAGATCGAAAAAAGCGATTCATCCTCCGTGATGATATCGACCATTTTTTGAACCAGCCGAATGCTGTTGCGCATGCCCACGTTCTGATTCGAGGATAACTTGCGGGACACTTCCTTGACAGACCCCAGCACTTGGGAATACTGCTTGCGCGCCTGGGCCTTTTTCAACGCCAGTTCATCCGGTGTATGATCACTCTCCGGGAAAGGGTCGTTGGGCCGGCCAACGTTCTTTGCATTGATATCGACCCACTCTATCCCCATCTGATCGAACCGGTGCTCGATCCATTCGGTGGGTCCGGCTTGTTGGCCGGCCTGATCGATGAGGCGCGCGAACGCAATGATTTTATTGCTGGAAACTTCTTTCAGGTCGGATTTAAAGGTCAAACTGAAGATGTTGCGTTTTTCCAGAAACTGCAGCATGCGATTGGTAATCCGCTTGCTTTCCGGACGAATGTGCAATTTTTGGCTCTGAAAGTAGAATCGGTCATCGGAAAGCACAAGGCTCACACGGTCTTCTGCTTGCCCTGCGTGGGCAACCAGCTCGATAAATTTTTGCGCGGCATCCACCAGCAGTTCGTTATTGTCGGAATGCATCCTGGCGATCTGAATCAATCCGCCAATCGCTTTGATCAGGGCCTCTCCGGTCTGGTTGATCTCTTTGTAGTATTCATTTGTCATGGTTCGGTTTCCTCGCAGTGGTCAGGCAGACTGAAACAAAGCGGATCTGAAAAGGTTTGCCAGAAAACCGCGATTGGCTCTGTCGATTAACCGGGCGGCTTTTTCTGTCTTCAGCGTTTCCAGCGCTACGACGGCGCCTCGGCGTTGGCAGCCGTTGCCGGGTCGCAAAAAACCAAGGGTCGGCCATTTGAAAAGCATCCCGGTCAAATAGGGGATGGATCGATCGGAACCGCATTTGCCCAAAGCGCGGCAGGCTTCGATAAAATGCTCTCCATTTTTCGATCCATTTCCATAACTATTCAAGTACGTTAGCAGTTTGTTCTCGATTTGTTCGCACCGATCGCGCCCCAGGCGGCCCAGGACGAGTTTTCGGATCGTTTCATTCGAATCGTCGATCAAGGCAAAGATCTCCTCGATGGCTTGATCGTCCCGCGTCAGCAGGGCTTTAACCGACGCCAGCCGGACCATACCGGCCGGGTGATGCATCAATGTCGAAAGGGTTTGCCGCGAACGAGAATCTTTCAGAAAGCCCAAGATATAGACCAACCGCCGCGCCAACTCCGGATCGGCGTGTTCGATAAGCCTTTCCAAGGGACCAAAATCGGACATGGCCATAGTGCCGATGGTCTCCAGGAGGACCCGCTGAAGTCCAGGGGATGCGATATTCATCACCATGGGCCCAAGGGTTGAAATCGCCGATTTGTCGAGCAGCAGCAGGAAACGCTTCAGGGCTTTCAATTGTTGCGCATCAAGCGTGGGATGGCTGGCTGCAACCCGTTGCAGGCCGCTTAAATAGGGATCCATCGCCAGTTTTGCCACGAACGTTTGGATATGGGGCACCGACCACTGCATCGAAGCGTTGTTTGTGCGAATATGATTTTTCAGGCGGGTAACGGCCTCGAACAGATAGGGAAAACGCGCATGGATCAGGGCGGTATTCAATTCCTTCCACAACGTGTCGAGCAATTCAGCGATGTCTTCCTGCAGGCATTCATTTTCAAGAATATAGAGCAGGACGTCGATCGCATAGTCAGAACCGTCGAGCTGCTCTTCTGAGGCGATCATTTTTCGGAGCTGATCGCGCTCGGCCGCCGTCAACTCCCAGAGCTCATCCTGGCCAGCCCTTGTTAAAACATTGTTTGCCAGGGCTGAGTAAATGGTTTCGCATTGAAAGGGGGGCTCATCCTTTTGCTCCGAATCGACGGCCTGATTCCCGGCGCATGGCAAATCGGCAAAATTGATATCGTCCGGCAAGCCTAATTCCAGATCGGCGGCTTCATACAGGATGGACGGTAAATTGACCGCCCACAGGGCAGTGACGATATCGTCTTCCGGGTCTTCATCCACGGTGCAATGGTCGCGTAAAATTTTACAGAAGGCATCGATTTCCCATATTTCCAGCCGATTCTGGAATTCGAGCCACAGGATGCCGTCCCGGTGCAGGAGAAGCGCCAGATCCGTCGGCTCCATCCCACCTTCGTAAAGCACCTCATCTTGATACCGGATTTTTTTTCTTTCGATATGAATCCGGAGGTTTCCGAACCTGTCGAAGTGTTCGCCAAAGAGCTTTTTCAAGGTACCCAGTGCGCTGTAATAGACAGTGTGCGTTTCTGAGTATAAAATCAACTTTTTAAAGGCACCGATCAACCCGTGAAGGAATTTTTTCGCGGATTCGGTCGCGCCAAGCTCAGCTTTCAAATTGCTACCATGCATCGTTCAACAACCTTAGGCTCCGTTAAGGGGGCTTTTGCGGTTTCGGCAACGCCCCAATCCGCATTCTCATTGCCGACCCGTCGGGGCCAGGCTAACTCTTTTTCGGCGTGCGCGCCTAAATTCTTGAGCTTTCTTTAAAGCAACCCCCCTGACAGGGTGGGGCAAGCGCTGTCCCCTGCAGGCCCTCGAGCCGGTCGCGCCTTTTTCAGCACTGGACCCGAGGCGGCCTTTTCGCCTAAGATGAGATCTTCGATTTAGGGACCCCCAACGAAAGGAATGATGTCATGATCCGTACAGTTGCCCAATATTTGGAGAGTTTGAACGATGGCCGCCAGATGTGGTGCATGGGAGAGAAGGTCAAGGATGTGCGCACCCATCCGACCCTGAGCGGGATCATCCGCTCGGCGGCCCTGGACTATGTGCTGCCCCACCGGCCCGAGTACCGCGATATTTTTGTGACCCGGGACGAGGACGGCGAGGAGGTCAACTTCCTGCTCACCGCGCCCAAGAGCTCAGCCGATCTGCTGCGCCGACGGGAGTGCTTTGCTACGGCCATGCGCAGCGGCGGCGGGGTGCTGCTGCACTGCATGGGGGCCGATGCTCTGGCGGCGTTCACGGTGACGGCCAACATCATGGATAAAAAGCTGGGGACGAATTACAGCGAGCGCGTGGAGAACTACCGGCGCCTGCTGATGAAGCAGGATCTGGGCATCACCGGCGCCATCACCGACGTCAAGGGCGACCGCGGCCTGCATCCTTCCCAGCAGAAGCAGCATCAGGATTACTACCTGCGGGTGGTGGACAAGCAAAAAGACGGCATCGTGGTGCGGGGGGCCAAGGTGCACATCAGCGCCTCGCCGTGTGCCAACGAGCTGCTCTGCTCGCCCTGTCGCACCCATGGCGAGGCCGACAAGGACTACGCCCTGGCCTTTGCCGTGCCGTGCAGCACGCCGGGGGTCAAGATGCTGGCCGTGGAGCCAGTGTCGCGCACCTACGATGACGAGGGGCGCTTCGACTATCCCAAGACCAGCCGCATGCAGCCCACCGAGTGCCTGATCGTCTTCGACGATGTCTTCGTGCCCTGGGAGCGGGTCTTCATGTGCGGCGAGTGGCAGTTCTCGCGCACGCTGGCCTACGCCTTCGGCAGCTACCACCGCCTGTTCGGCACCTGCAAGATGATCGGCAAGCTGGAGGCCATGACCGGCGCGGCGGCCCTGGTGGCCGAGTACAACGGCGTGGAGCACGCCGACCACGTGCGCAAAAAATTGGCCTGGATGGCCATGATCACCCACATGGTGGCCGAGCTGGGCAAGGCGGCTTGCCTCGACCCGGTCAAGGAGTTCGGCCACGACGTGGTGATGCCCAACGCCATGTCGATCAATGCCGCCAAGTTCACCTTCGCCAGCAACTTCCACCAGATGTGCCAGCACATGCAGGATATCGCCGGCGGCCTGTGCACCACGGTGCCGGCCTACCGCGACTGGCAGAATCCGGAGATCCGGCCCTATATCGAGAAGTACTTGAGTGCCAAGGACGGGGTGCCCACCGAGGACCGCTTGAAGGTGATGCGTCTGATCAAGGACATGACCGGCAACTACTGGCAGATCGACACCATCCACGGGGAAGGCTCCATGGCCGCCCAGCAGATGCATCTATACGGCAGCGCCGACTGGAACCGCCTCAAGGCCGCGGCCAAGCGCTCGGCCCACATCGACGGCTGGCAGAGCGACCCGGTCTACGGCAACCTCTCCTCGGCCGACGATATACCCATGCCGCCGGCGGATGAGAGCTATGCGAGTATTCCCAGGGCGCTGAAGTAGAAAGCCGAATTGGAATCTTAGGCGTGCGAGTACGAAAGGGAAGTCAATTCTAAATAGGAGAAAATGCATGACGAAGAAATGGGTGCTGGTGGTCGCGGTTGTTTTGCTGTCGGTCTCCTTGGCCTGGGCTCAGGATACAAGAACCTTGCAGGGGTCAGGCGTGACGGTTCCGGTCGTCAAACCCAGTGTGCCGGCCGTGAAAAAAATCCCTATGGACAATAAGCAAATGGATGCAGTCCAGGAACAGATGGCCCTGGAGGCGGCCCAGGCCTGGCTGAAGCAATTGGGCTACGATCTGACCATCGAACAGGTCATCAATTTGAAATCGCTCAGCGCCGTGGGCGGTACTCAGGAGCGGGCCGCGGCCTTGACCACCGAGAACATGCGGCATCTGCGGGTGCTCAAAAACCTCGAAACCCTCGAATTGGCACAGTTCGGCAACGACGATTGGGTGGCCAATGCCGCCGGCCTGACCAAGATGCGCAGCTTCGTGATGACCCCCGCGCCCAACCTGACCGACCGCAGCGCGGACGTTTTCGCCGGCTGGCCGGAACTGGTCCAGTTGATGATCCATGGCTGCAAGATCACCGACGCCGGCTTTGCCAAACTCTCCGG
>JACRDD010000010.1 GCA_016218685.1 Desulfobacterales bacterium
CCAGCCTGGACAAGTTCAATGGCACGAATGCGAATTTCTTCAAGCGTCTTAGGGCTAAGTTTTCTACCATCATGCTTTTTCATGTACGCTATATAGCAGCATTTCGTAGAAATGTCTAAATAATTATGCACTGATTAGTATAATGGCCTTAAAGAGAACAAAGACGCTGAAATTGACAATTTTGCACGAGCTCTTATTTGTGGCGGTCCAGAAATATTTGCAGATGAAGATCCAGTTCATTTAAAGAAAGTGCAAAAGATTCTTAAACCACCGGCAGAGTTAGGGACTTGGGCAGGATATAAAGGGTGTTCTCGCGATTTACTAAATGGGGCAACGGGATATATTCGTGAGCTCCTTGCAAAGAAAATCGGTTCACCCCCTCCATACGAATATGGATCAAAATAATAGCAGAACATTTTGCTCCACCAGATTCGGGCCAAAAAGCGGCCCTCTCTGGTGAGCAATGCGTTAAGTTCCATTGGGCGGGACTAAAAGTATGAAAGACCTAAATCTAAGCTTCGATAAAATTAAATGCCCCCGTCATAATACTGAATTACGTCTTTTTATTGATGAGGGAAATAGTCCAAATAGTATCATTGCGTGGTATTGCGAGCGCTGTAAAGGATACTGGTATGAGGATTTTTTCTATTTTGAAAACAATAAAGGTAAGAAACCTAAAGCACTTGACTATAACTTTTTTATTAAATGCCCTAAATGCGGTTCATTTAAAGTTTTTCATCATTGCGAACCGATTTGTTGTTCGCAGCACGGATGTAGTGATTGTGGGGCTGGTTTTGAAATTGAAGCAGACATATTGCATAGAGGTGATTCTTCTTTGAAATTGCATAATCTGAGAGGATATCATTTAAACGAGGGAAAAGCCGTCGGAGTAGGCTATTTCAAAATGTTTGAGGATTACCAAAAAATTGAGTTCGGAAGCAAACTGAGAAAGTGCGTTGTTCATCCGAACGCAAAAATAATTCTTTGTATCCAAAATAGTTGCAGTAATGATACACGTATAGGATGGTATTGCAAAGAATGTAATACAATTAATTTTGAATATGGCTTTATAAATAAGCCAAAATTTTTCTCATCAATTGGTAATCCAGGATATGCCTGTAACATATGTGGCAGTCTATCGATAGACAGTGTCGATGAAGGCACTGGTAAATGCATTAACTGTAACTCAACATTCAAATTCATATTTTATGAATGAACTATTTCAATAGAAAAACTTAACCTTTTGCTGCACCAGATTCGGGCAAGAAAGCGGCCCTCTCTGACGAGCAATTCGTTAAATGTTGAGCGAAAATATGGTTCGAACCATCTTACTTCTGATAATTCTGCCATCCGTCTATTATTTTTTCTATTGGGTTATTTTTTCTTTAGTTCCTGTCGGTGAACAGTATTGGGTCAGAAATCTTCTATCTTTGCTTACAGCAGCCGGACTTGGATGGTTTTTCTGGAAAACGTTAGGTAGAGATCCTAAGAATGCGTTAAGCTATATGATATGCGGCGCGATATTAATCGGTTCTATTGGGTTCGGAGCCGGATTTTTTGGGCCAATGATTTTTACCCCAGGTGCAAATCAAGGGCCGTTGCTTGGTATCTTTTTTACAGGTCCTCTTGGTTTTATTATTGGTGGTATAGCTGGCCTTGTTTATTCAACTCGGTCAAAGAAAAAGACCATTTGACCAGCGCGTCTGCACCGCCGCCCGGGAGCCCGCCGCGCACCGGCAACGCTCACCGTTACCTTGCCTTAAAGATGTGAGATGCGAGCTTTGAACAATGCTAATTGGCTTACTGATATTACTTCTCCCCATCATGATTTATGTGATCACCTTTCCATTGTCTCGAAGGCTAACTCCACCCTTGCGTAAAATATATAGAATTTTTGGAGGAATTTTGGTCTTTTTGGGCAGCGGCACTTCGTTATACCTCGCCAACTATGCAGGCGACCAAGGGGGTATTGCCGCCTATTTTTGCCAAATGGCCGTAATCGTAATCTATGTCGCGTTCTCAACAGTAATGGTGGCATTGAATTTTGTGCTGCACATGAAGCGGTTCAATAAAAGTGAAAAGTAACCAGTCACAAGTCTGATGCCGCGAAAAACGCGCCCCTCAAACAGGCCGTTCGGCAAAAGGAGCAATCTATGGAAGACAAGAGCGGGCTGATCTTCGCCCTTGTGCTCGATGGGAAAGGCGGCGGCCGCAGGCTGGACTGGCAGGGGGTAAGGAACTGGCGCCGTGAAGAGGGCACCCTCTGGCTTCATTTGGACTACGTCGGGGGTGATGCGCGGCACTGGCTTGACCATGAAAGCGGGATCGACGCCATCATTTCGGAATCATTGATGACCGGAGAAACACGCCCGAGAAGCCTGGTTCACAAAGGCGGCATGCTGCTGATCTTGCGCGGAGTCAATCTCAATCCGGGCGAGGACCCGGAAGACATGATATCCATTCGATGCTGGATCGATAGCGATCGGATCGTGACCTTGCGGCATCGCCGCATCATGGCGATTGACGATCTGCGTAAGGCCGTTGAGTCAGGCGACGGCCCCACCGGGCCGGGGGCCTTCCTGGAAGCCTTTTCCGACCGACTGGTCATGCGCATGGGCAATGTCATCTCCGACACCAACGATGCCGTCGATGCCCTCGAAGACGAAGTGCTTACCGAGCAAAGCTATGAGCTCCGCCAGAAAATCGCCGACATACGGCGGACAGCGATCTGCCTGCGCCGCTATCTCGCTCCGCAAAGGGACGTGATGGCGCATCTATACAACGAGAAGGTTGACTGGCTTGACGAAACCGAACGCATGCGCCTGAGGGAAATCGCCGACCGCACCACGCGCTATGTAGAAGACCTCGATGCTGTCCGCGACCGGGCCATCGTTACCCAGGAAGAGCTCAACAACCGCCTGACGGAGCAGATGAACAAGACGATGTACATCTTGTCGATTGTCGCCGGCATCTTTCTTCCCCTGGGCCTGCTGACCGGGCTGCTCGGCATTAACCTGGGAGGCATTCCCGGTACGCAAAGCAAATGGGGTTTTCCCATCTTTTGCATCCTGCTCGTTGCCATCGCCGGCCTCCAGGTATGGCTCTTCAAACGCAAGAAGTGGATGTAAAGGGCGATTGTCAGAAACCATAATGATAGAAAGCATCAAACCAAATGAAAAAAATACTGACCGCCACGTTCATGCTGATCGCCATCCATTTTGCTGCCGTACCGGCCATCGCCGACATGTACAAATGGGTGGATCAAAACGGCGTCATGCATTTCAGCGACACGCCGCCCAAATCCGAACCGAATGTCGAAACCCTGGAAACCTCGACCTACAAAGAACCGCCGCCAAAGCCGGCTGCAACGGATGCGGAAGCCGTGCCTGCGCCGACGCCGGAAGAGAAGGTTAAAAAGGAGTCGGTCAATTCCGGCAATAAGGTGGAGATATTCACGACGAGCTGGTGCCGCTACTGCAAGGATGCCCTTGCGTTTTTACGGGCCAACCGCATCGATTACCAACAGTACGATATCGAGAAAGATCGGCAGGCCGCGGAAAGGATGCGATCCCTGGGCGGGCGCGGCGGCGTGCCGTTTGCCGTCATCAACGGCAACAAGTTGTACGGCTTCTCCGAGCAATCCTACAAGCGCGCCCTCGGTTTGCGCTAGCCCGGTCAACACGGCTCGGATAGCGGCGAGCAGAGCACGAATCCTTCGCCATACCAGGAATCCCGGTAGTCGATGACCGTTTGATGGAATAACGCTGCTTCCCCTCGGTCATAAACAAAAGCGATGCCCTGCAAATGCACGGTTTCATCTTCTTCCCGTGGTTCATCCAGAACCATTCCCAATCGGGGGCCGACTCAGCCGAAGCCTTGATTGATTAGCCGAATCGATTTGGCGGAAACATTTCCCAACACCTTGAGAAGTTCACTCTTCGCTGTTTCGGTCATCGTTATTTCGATCATCGTATCCGCCTTCGTATGGTTTAAGTGCAATCGGCCTGTCATTCTTGTTGCCCGGATAATCTGAATACGAAATGCAAATTTGCAAGGGGTGAGGTCACCATGCCGGCCCAGTGACTGTTGGCTACCCTCGTCCAAACTTGCATTTTCCATTATCTGGTTAATTATTCCCCATAACACCCGGTCTGCGGCCAAGGTTTTTCCATAGAGGACAGCAAGTAAGCGGAGGTTTTCCATGCAAGAAGCATTGACTCAGGTTGCACCGCCCGCCTCGATCTTTGAGCGCAAAAACACCACAGTAAGCACCAACCCGGCCACCGGTGCGGTGATCGGCGTCTTTGCCCTGAACACGCGCGAGGATGTCTTCGCGGCCGTCCAAAAGGCCCGGCTGGCACAGCCAGCCTGGGCCGCGCTGCCGGTCAAGGAGCGCGCGCGGGCCGTGCGCAAAATGAGCGACTTCATCCAGCAGCATGCCATGCGCATCGCCCAGACCATTTCACAGGACAACGGCAAGACCCTGGCGGACGCCATGGTGACCGAATGCGAACCGGCGGCCATGGCCGTTGACTATTACTGTAAAAAGGCCGCCGGTTTTCTGAAAGACCGGCGCATCCGGCCGGGCAACGTGTTCACCCTCAACTATTTGAGCAAGATCGTGCGGCAACCCTACGGCGTGGTCGGCATCATCTCGCCCTGGAACTATCCTTTTGCCATTCCCTTTTCGGAAGTGGTCATGGCCCTGTTGGCCGGCAATGCCGTGGTACTCAAAACCGCCTCGGAGACCCAACTGGTGGGCAGCATTCTCAAGGAGTGCATCGAAACGGCGCAACTGCCGCCCGATCTCTTCGTGCATCTCAATCTGCCCGGCAAGATCGCCGGGGATGCCTTCCTGGAGGCCGGGGTGGACAAGCTCTTCTTTACCGGTTCGGTTTCGGTGGGAAAGTATTTGATGCAAAAGGCCGGCGAGCGCCTGACACCGGTGGTGCTGGAACTGGGCGGCAACGACCCCATGATCGTGTGCGCGGATGCCGACCTGCACCGGGCCGCCGGCGGCGCGGTGTGGGCCGGGATGCAAAACGCCGGGCAGTCGTGCGGCGGGGTCGAACGCATCTATGTCCAGCGCCGGGTCTATGCGCAGTTTCTGGATATTTTGAAGGCCAAGGTGGAAGCGTTGCGGGTGGGCAACGGCCTGTCCATGGATTCGGACATCGGCGCCATGACCACGCGCCGGCAGTTGGAAACCGTCCGGCAGCATGTGGCCGACGCCGTGCAAAAAGGCGCCGTGATCCATGCCCAATCGCCGGCGCCCGCCGACGGCAGCGGCTGCTTCCACCCCTGCATGGTGCTGACCGAAGTGAACCACGACATGTTGGTGATGAAAGAGGAGACCTTCGGCCCGCTGCTGGGGGTCATGCCCTATGACACCATCGAAGAGGCCATCGCCCTGGCCAACGATTCCCAACTGGGGCTTTCGGCCTCGGTCTGGTCCGGCGATCATGCCAAGGCCAAGCGCATCGCCCGCCGGATCAGGGCCGGCGCGGTTATGGTCAACGACCATCTGGTGGGCCACGGCCTGGCCGAAACCCCCTGGGGCGGCATCAAGGAGAGCGGCATCGGCCGCACCCACGGCGAGATGGGCTTTGCCGAGATGACCTGGCCCCAGGTGGTGACCGATCAAGTGTTGCCCCTGGCCCGGCGCAATTTCTGGTGGCAGCCTTTCGAAGCCAAACAGCTTTACGGCATGCAGGGGGTCATCGATCTGCTCTATGCCAAGCGTCTGACCGCGCGCCTGGGCGGTGCCGTGCGGGCGACCCGGGCTTTCTTAACCACCTTCCTTAATAGATAAGCGCAGCGCAGACAGCTTCTTCGTCATTGGGCGCCGGCAGGATCTACCTGAAAGTGGATCTTGTAGTGCCCCCGAATTTTTGATAGAGACCCGAGGTTTTCTACTGAGCGTCAGATCCAACATCATTTTGATACAACTTGCGAGTTTTCAATTGTTGCACCGATGGCCATTGGCGTCATCGACAATTGTGCGGAGCGGGTTGGAAAGGAAGCCGATATGTCGAATTTCAGATTTCATTGCCCCGTCAAGATTGTCTCCGGCGAGCACGCCCTGGATAAGCTGCCCGGCGAATTCAAACAGTTGGGCGCCAAACGACCGTTGATCGTCACCGATGCCGGGGTGGCCAAGGCCGGCTTGCTCGATCTGGTCCAAGAAACCTTCGATGCCTCGGAATTGGGCATCTGCGGGATCTACGATCGCGTTCCGCCGGACTCGCCGATTTCAGCGATCCTTGAAATTGTGGCGCTTTATCAACAGAACAACTGCGACTCCCTGCTGGCCATCGGTGGCGGTTCGGCCATCGACACGGCCAAGGCGGTCAAGATCAAACTGGCCGATCCAGCCATCGATCTGATGAATTTCAAGGCGGTGCTGCGAATGGTCAAGCCGACCTGTCCGCTCATCGTGATTCCCACCACCGCCGGCACCGGTTCGGAAGTAACCTCGGCGGCCGTGATCTCCGATCCCGAAAAGGGCATCAAGCTGTCGCTGATCACGCCGGCCATGCCGCCCAATACAGCCATCATCGACCCGCGCATGACCGCCACGCTGCCGCCGCGCCTGACGGCCAGCACCGGCATGGACGCCCTGACCCATGCCGTCGAAGCGTGCCTGGGCACCCAGAAGAACCCCATCAGCGACGCGGTGGCCGGCCAGGCCATCGCCCTGATTGCCGAGAACCTTGTCGAGGCGGTGGCGCACGGCCTCAACCTGAAGGCGCGCCTGGGCATGGCCAACGCCGCCACCCTGGCGGGCATCGCCTTTTCCAACTCCATGGTCACCATGGTGCACGCCTTGGGCCACTCCCTGGGCGCGGTGTGCCACGTGCCCCACGGCGATGCCATGGCCATCTGCCTGCCCGACGCCCTGGAGTTCAATATCGATACCGTCGGCGACTCGCTGGCCGAGCTGTTGCTGCCCATGGTCGGCCCGGGAATTTACCTGCAAACGCCTCCGCAAAAGCGCGCGGCCCGCTTCATCCAGGCCATCCGCGATTTGCGCGCCAAGCTCAACGAGTTAAGCGGCCTGCCGATCAGCCTGAAGGACGCCGGGGTGCGCGACGATCAACTGCAAGCCGTGGCCGATCTTTCGCCTTCGGACGGCGCGGCCTATTACAATCGCAAGAAGTTCACGGCGGCCGAGGCGCTGTCGGTGCTGCGCAAGATGTAACAGACAATGTATCGGCGGCGGGATCGGCAGGCCAAGCGTGCTAACGATCCCGCCGGTACCCCCTCCGACGCCGCTGATGGAAAGGGGTTCGCATGCAGTGGATTCGAACTGCCCGACAGGAGATGGCGCGCTTCGATGGCCGCTGGGTCGTGGTCGTCGCTTTTTCCTGCGCGCTGATCGTTACGCATCAATACTACTTCCATGCGCCCATCGATTTCTTCCTTTCCTTTCTTCAGGGTCTAAACCCCGAGGCGGTCACGCTCTATAAGTTTTTGTTCTCCCATGCGGCGACGTTTCTGTTGCTTTTTGTCGTGCCGCTGCTGTTTCTAACGCTCTTGAACCGATGGTCGGCCGACGACTTTTCGCCGCTGAAGTATACCTTCACCCTGGGCGAATTTCGGCTGGGGTGGAAGCTGGTGCTGCTTTTTGTGGCGGTCTGTTTTGCCTTCCACGTGGCGTTTGCCCCTGCCGGCATCTATCCCTTGTGCCGGAGCAGTTTGATCCGGCAATCTCTTTTTTACTTCCTGCTCTTCGAGTGCTTCCAGTGCTTGTATATGGTGGGGTTCGAGTACTTCTTCCGGGGCTACATTCTGATCGAGGCGTCGCGGATTTTCGGTCCTAATGCCTTGGTGATTACGCTGCTGCCCTATATCATCATGAAGTTCGGCAAGCCGCCGTTCGAGATCTACACCGCCATCCTGGTGGGCTTGGTTCTGGGGTACATGACGTTGCGGACCCGAAGCTTCTGGTATGCGGCCGGATCGCATGCGCTACTGGCGGCGGTGGTGGATGTGTGGGAGTATAGCCGCATCGCCGCTTAATCGTACGCGTACGAGATCAAGGAGGATAGCCATGATTCAACCCATATACCTTGACTACAACGGCACCACCCCCCACGATCCAGAAGTTGTGGCCGCCATGCGGCCGTTTCTGGAGACCGAATTCGGCAACCCTTCCAGCTCCCACTTGTACGGCATCAAGCCCAAGCAGGCCGTGGAGGCGGCCCGGCGCCAGGTGGCCGGGCTCCTCGGTTGCGCGCCCCAGGAGGTGCTCTTTACTTCGGGCGGCACGGAGTCCAACAACCATGCCATCAAGGGCATGGCCCGGGCCTTGAAAGCCAAGGGGCGGCACATCGTCACCAGCGCCTTCGAGCATCCGGCCGTGCTGGAGGTGTGCCAGGCCCTGGAGAGCGAAGGCTTCGAGACCACCCGGGTAGCGGTGGACGGTGAGGGCATGCTGGACCCGGCCGCCGTGGCGCAGGCCATCCGGCCCGATACGATTCTGATCTCGATCATGCACGCCAACAACGAGGTGGGCACGATCCAGCCGATCGCCGAAATCGCGGCTTTGGCCAAGGCCCGGGGGATCGCGATGCACACCGACGCGGCCCAATCCTTGGGCAAGATTCCGGTGGATGTAAACACCCTGGGCGTGGACCTGCTTTCGGTGGCCGGCCACAAGCTTTACGCCCCCAAGGGCATCGGCGCGCTCTATGTGCGCCAGGGGCTGCGGCCGGAGAAGTTCTGCCACGGCGCCGGCCAGGAAAAGGGCTGGCGGGCGGGCACCGAAAATGTGCTGGAGATCGTGGGGCTGGGCAAGGCCTGCGAGATCGCCGGCCGGGATCTGGCGGCCAATGCCGCTCATTTTCAGGCCATGCGCGACCGGCTGCACCAGGGCTTGGTCAGCCGGCTGGCCGATGTGCGCCTCAACGGCCACCCGGAGCGGCGCCTGCCCAATACCGTTAGCCTGGCCTTCAAGGATCTGGAGGCCAACCGCCTGCTCGAAGAGATCGGCCTTGCGATTGCCGCTTCGGCCGGCGCTGCTTGCCATGCCGATACCGTGACCCTTTCGCATGTGCTCCAGGCCATGGCCGTGCCGGTGGCCTGGGCCAAGGGGACGCTGCGCTTTTCCACCGGCCGCTACACCACCGCCCCGGAGATCGACCGGGCCGTGGCGGTGGTGGTGCAAGCCGCGGAGCATTTGCGCCAATCCGAATAACCCTGACAGCCTGTTAAAGATAAATCTCGAATTTGCCGATATATTCCATTGAACTCGCCCTGGACGCGCCGCCCGTGCGGTGGGTCTTTGCTGGACGGCGGACCGAAAAAGCGCCAAGATAAAATTTGGGCGGTCAAGGGAAGGTTTCCATGGTACGGATCTGCACGGTTCTGGTGATTCTCTGGTTTGGTGGCGCATGGCCCGCCATGGCCCAGGAGCAACGGGTGGTCCTGCTGGAAAGCATGGATGTTCCGGCGGTGCGCGCCCATGGGCAATGGTTTGGCAAATCTTTGCAGGCGCTGGCCGCGGCCGATGGTCTGCCGTACCGTTTGGAGACGCTCCAGGCCCAGGGGGATTGGGCGCGGGCCGAACATTTGTTGCAAAGCGCCCTGGCCGCCGATCGGCCAGCCGTGGTGGTGGCCAATGCCACCCTGGCGGCAAAGACCGCGGACCGCTTGTTGAAGGGGACCGGCATCCCCCTCGTGTTCATGACCGTATCTGATCCGGTGGGCGCCGGATTGATCGATGCCATCGGCGTGGCCGGCGGCCGCAATGTCACCGGCATTGTGCACACGATCCATCGCGAAACGCGCATCAATCTGCTGCTGCGCCTGGTGGGCGAGGCCGTCCCGCACCGCCCGGTGCGCATCGGTTTCGTGCACTCCACCTATCCTTCGGCCGTGGGCGATCTGCGGGAGTTGCGCGCCGCGGCCCAGGGACGGGAGGATGTCGTGTTCGTGCCGTTTCAGGTGGAGTACCGCACCGTCTCAGAAGCATTGCCCGTGATGCTGGACGAGGTGCGCATGGGGGTGCGGCAACTGGAAGGTCAAGTGGACTTCTGGTGGGAACCCTCCGGCCCGTTAGGCGAGAGCAACGAGTACACCCGGCTGCTCTTGGACCATTCCCAACATCCCATTGCCATGGGACTCAAGGCCAAGAGCGTGGCCATGGGCGCCTTGATGCATCTTTCGCCCAACGAGCAGTCCACCGGGCATGATGCGGCCATGTTGACGATCGCCATTCTCAAGGGGGCCGATGCCGGTCGGATTCCCGCGCAGCCGCCCGAAAAATTCGACCTGGGCATCAATTTGACGGCGGCCTTGAAGGCTGGATTGGTGGTGCCCCCCGATCTGCTCGCCCTGGCCGGCACCAATGTGTATCGTTAGGAACATCGCGTGAAACTGCAAACCAAGATCAGTCTGGCAATTCTTCCCCTCGTGGCGGCGGTGATCGTCGCCCTGGGGGCCTGGTCGATCTTCATTGCCACGCGCGGCATCGAGGAGGTCACCTACCGCGCCGTGGTCAAGGAGTTGAGCGATTACTTCGATGGTCAAATCGTCAAGAACCACGAACTGCTGGTGACGCACGATCTGGCTAAAATTCCTTCCTATGCCCAGCGCTACCAGCAGGAGGCGATCCAGGCGGCGGATCGGCTAACCCATTTCAAGACCGGCAACCTTACGATTGTGGATACGGCCACGCAGAAGATTCTGTACGGCCGGGCGCGGCTGGTCAAAGACCCGGCCGAATGGCGGTCGGTATTGGAAAAAGTGCGCCGCCTCGACGGCGCCTACGCCAAAGGCCGCTGGGTATCTTCCTCCGGACCGCAAATTTACGTGGGGCGCCACTTCGCACCCTGGCAGTGGACCCTGATCTACGCAGTATCCGCCCAGGAGTTGGAGGCGCCGGGGGCGCGCATCCGCAACGCCACCCTGGTGGCGGCCGGCATTTGCGGCCTGGCGTGCTTCGTGATGCTATTCTGGATTCTGCACCGTTCGGTAGTGCGCCCGGTTGTGCGGCTGAAAGAGGCGGCTGCAGCCATCGCCGCCATGCAGCCGGTGGAGGCGATCGGGGTGCGCTCCAATGACGAGTTAGGGGCGTTGGCCCGGGACATGGAGCAGATGGCCCGCGCCATCCAGGGCTACCGCGATGACAAGGAGCATTGGCAGAAAGCGCTCGAAGCCCAGATCGAGGCGCGTACCAACGATCTGCGCCAGCTCAACAACGCCCTGCAAAAGGAGATCCGCGATCGCCAAAGGGCCAATGCCGAGCTGCGGGCCAACGAACTGGCCCTCAACGTGGCCCTGGAATTGAAACAGGATAGCGAGGAGCGGTTCCGGGCGATCTTCGAGTCCACCAAGGACAGCATCATGGTGTGGGGCGCCAACTTGCAATGCCTCTATGCCAACGAGGCCGCCATCCGCACGGTGGGCGGCACCCGCGACCAGGTGGTGGGCAGAGGCATGCACGAGGGGCTCTCCCATCGGCCCGACATGATGCGGACCTGGATCGAACGCGTGCGCCGCGTCTTCGACGCCGAAGCCCCCCTGGCCGTGGAGGATGTCACCCTTGTGGGCGACCGGACGATTTACAGCGAATCGGTGCTTTCGCCCATCCGCGATCTGCATGGCCGCGTGTTCGCCGTGGGCGCGGTTTATCGGGATGTGACGGCCCGCAAGGAGATGGAACGGCAGATTGCCGAAACCCTGGCGCTCAACGAAGTCATCGTCTCGGCTTCCACCATGGGCATCGCGGCCTACGATGCTGATGGCAACTGCGTGCTGGCCAACGAAGCCATGGCGTCCATGCTGGGCGCCGTTCGGGAAAAATTGCTAGCGCAGAATTTCAACCGCATCGCCTCGTGGCAAGCCACCGGGTTGCTCGAGCAGGCGCGCCTGGTGCTGGCCGACGGGGGCGAACGACACCAGGAGCTTTTCACCACCAGCAGCTTTGACAAGCAGGTGTGGCTGCAGTGCGTGCTGAGCCGCTTCCATCGTTCGGGCCGGCCCCACCTGCTGGTGGTGGCCGACGACATTGCCCAGCGTCGGCGCATGCAGGCCGAACTGGAGGCGCGCAACCTGGCCCTGGAAGAGAGCAACAAAGAGCTGGACGACTTTGCCTACATCGCCTCCCACGATCTGCGCGAGCCGCTGCGCGGCATCGCCAACTACGCCGGCTTTTTAATGGAGGATTACGCCGACCGCCTGGATGACGACGGTCGCGAGAAATTGGAGACGCTGGTGCGTCTGTGCCGGCGGGAAGACAGCCTGATCGATGCCCTGCTGGAGTACTCCCGGGTCGGACGCACCGAACTGGTGCTCGAGGCGGTGGACCTGAACATGGTGCTGGGCCAGGTGCTCGACCGCATCGGGCATCTGATCGCAGATGCCGCCATCGAGGTGCGCATTCCCGAAGCCTTGCCCACCGTGCGCTGTGACCGGGTGCGGATCAGCGAAGTTTATTTCAATCTGATCACCAATGCGGTGAAGTATAACGACAAGGAACACAAATGGGTTGAGATCGGCTACCAAATGACCGATAACAGAACAGATGGGAGCTCCGGCGCGGCCCATTCGGGCGGTCGTTCCGCAGGGCCGGTGCTGTATGTGCGCGACAACGGCGTCGGCATCCAGGAACGCCATTACGATCGGATCTTCTCCATATTCCAACGGCTGCACGCCAGGGACAAGTTCGGCGGCGGCATCGGCGCGGGCTTGACCATCGTTAAGAAGATCGTCGAACGGCACAACGGAAAGATCTGGGTGGCATCCGAATACGGCCAGGGCACCACCTTTTTCTTCACCTTGGCGGAAAGCGGCCCGTAATGAAAACCAAGACAGCACCCATTATGATCGTGGAAGACAGCCCGGAGGATTATACCATCGTGCTCAGGGCCTTGAAGAAAGCGCATGTCTCCCAGGCCATCGTTCGCTGCCAGGACGGCGACGAAGCCTTGGATTATCTTCTGCGCCGAGGCGCGTTCGCCGAAGCGGACGGCTGGCGCCGGCCCGCTTTGATCCTGCTGGATTTGAATCTGCCGGGAACCAGCGGTGTGGAAGTGCTGGCGGCCGTCAAGGCCGATGCGGGCCTGCGATCCATTCCGGTGGTGGTCTTGAGCAACTCCCAGGCCGCCGAGGATGTCAATCGCTGCTACACTTTGGGCGCGGCCGGCTACATCCGCAAACAGATCCAGCTCAAGCAATTGGAAGAATCGATTCGCGGATTGTCGCGCTATTGGTTCGAGATCGTCCAACTGCCTAAAGGAGATCCCGCGCCATGAAGGCCAAGCGACATGTGATCCTCGTGGTGGAGGATAGTCCGGAGGACCGCTATAGTTACCGGCGCATGATCGAGGCCGGCGGTGCCGAGGCCTACAGCGTGCTGGAAGCCGAGGATGCCGTCGCGGGACTGGCCTTGCTGCGCTCGGTGGCGGTGGATTGCGTGGTGCTCGATTACAACCTGCCGGACCTGGACGGGCTGGCGTTTCTGGCCGAGGTCGCCCAGGAGCCGGAAATCAAGGGGTTGCCGGTGATCTTCCTCACCGGCCAGGGCAACGAAACCGTGGCCGTGCAAGCCATGAAGAACGGTGCAGCCGACTACCTGGTCAAGGGAGCGCTCAGCGGCGATCTTCTGGCGCGCGCCATCCGCCATGCCCTGGAGACCCGGGAGGCGCGCCAGGCGCTGGTGGAGCAGAACACTTTCCTGAACGCCTTGCTGGAAACCATTCCGCATCCGATTTTCTACCGCGACACCCAGGGCCGCTATACCGGCTGCAACAAAGCCTTCGAACAGTTCGCGGGCAAAGACCGGAGCGAGATCGTCGGCCGGACCCCCATGGACGTTCTGGTCGTCAACGACTCCGAACGCTATTTCGCGTCCGAGGCCCAATTGCTGCAACGCGCCGGCATGTTGAGCACGGAAACCGCCATTGACACCCACGACGGCCGCCGGCGCGACGTGATCGTCTCCAAAGCCACCTTCACCGATCACAAGGGCAGGATCAAGGGGTTGGTCGGTTCGGTGATGGATATCACCGAGCGCAAGCAGATGGAGGCGGCGCTGCGGCAAACCACCATTCAGTTGCGGGAGAACCTGGAAAAATTGGAGGCGGCCAACAGTCGCATCCTGGAGCAGCAAAAGGCGGTCATCGAAGAGGAGCGTTTGAAGGTGCTCCTGCAGATGGCCGGCGCCACGGCCCATGAACTCAATCAGCCCCTGGTGGAACTGCTGGGCTATATCGACCTGTTCGACTTCGACAAGGACGATCCGCAGAAAGTCGGTTCCCATCTGTCCAAAATCAAGGCCGCCGGGCACCGTATCGCCGAGATCGTCAAGACCATCCAAAGCCTCCGGCCGGAACAGAACCATATGCCGCTTCCCGGCAGCGTGATCACCCTCGAGCAGGATGTCCGTCTGTTGGTCATCGACGATTCTGACGCGGATTTCAGGCGGTTGTGCAATGCCCTGCACGATCAGGCGCGCATCGACATCCTGCGGGCCCGGGACATTTCCGATGCCCTGGAGAAGCTGGCCGCACGACCCATCGACCTGATCATCCTGGACTACCTGCTGCCCTCGGGCAACGGCTTGGACTTTTTGCGCCAGCTCGAAGAAAAAGAGTGCCGCGTGCCGGTGATTTTCAGCACCGGGCACGGCGACGAGATGATCGCCGCCAAGGCGATCCAGGCCGGGGCATACGATTATCTGCCCAAGGCCAAGGTCGACCGCGACAACCTTTCGCGCACCATCGCCCACGTCCTGGACCGGCACCGCCTCAAAACCGAAGTCAATCAGGCCATGCGCAAGATGGCCGACATGTCGGTGCGCGACGAGCTGACCGGGCTCTACAACCGGCGCTACATGAACGAAGTGCTCGATCGGGAGTACTCCCGGGCCAAACGCTACGACAGTGACCTGTCCTGCCTGCTCATCGACATGGATTTCTTCAAGCAGATCAACGACTCTTACGGTCACATCTTCGGCGATCAGGTGCTCAGGAGCTTTGCGGGCATGCTGCGCGAGAACGTGCGCGAAAGCGATTTTTGCTTCCGCTTCGGCGGCGAGGAGTTTATGGTGCTGCTGCCCAACACCGACATCGAAGGGGCCAACAACACGGCCGAAAAGCTGCGCGTTATGGTGGAGGCCAAGTTGTTCGAGGACGGACCGAACAGCACCCACCTGACGATCAGTGTCGGCAGCGTGTCGCTCAAACGGCATCACCCGCCCGACATGCGCAGCATGCTGGCCTTTGCCGACAAGGCCCTGTACCGCGCCAAGTCCGACGGCCGCAACCGGCTCAAGATGTACCTGGAGGCCGGCGAGGGGGCCGGCCAGGAGCGCGAAGTCCCGTTGGACATGGTCTACTTCCGCGAACGGCTGGCCTCCATTCTGGACAAGACCCGCAATGCCTCCTTGAACTCCCTGGCACTGCTGCTCGATCAACTGGGGGCCGTGCGTTTTAAGGAGCACCATCAAAAAGCCCTGGTACAGATCGATGTCCTGGGCCAGAAGATGCGCCTGCCCACCAAGATCCTGGATACCATCAAGCGCGCCGCGGCGCTGCACGACCATCTGAAGGTGTTGATGCCCGCAGCCGTGATGGACAAGAAGGAACCGCTGGACAGCTTCGATCGGGCCTACATCGAAAACCATTCGACCATGCTGGCCGAGGTGACCCGGCTCTTCGAATTCTTCCAGAACGAGCGCGAAATTCTCTTGTACCACCAGGAGCGCTACGACGGCGAGGGCTATCCTTCGGGCTTGAAGGGCGAGCAGATTCCCCTGGGGGCGCGCCTTTATGCCATCGCCGATGCCGTGACGGCCATGCTTTCCGAAAGACCTTACCGGCCGGCGCTGACCGGCCGGCAGGTGGTGGAAGAGCTGCAACGCAACGCCGGCACCCAGTTCGATCCGAACCTGGTGCGGGTTTTCATCGCGGCCCTGGACGACAATCCCGCGCTGCAATTGCCGGCGGAGTATATCGAGGCCAAGCAACAGGAAGAGGTGCCGTCGCCCAAAGGGCCGGCATCGACCCATTGAGGAATATGGATGCAATCTCATCTGCAAATTTTGATCAATGACTTGGTGGATGGTTTTCCCACCCTGCCGGCGGTCGTGACCCAGGTGATGGCCATAACGGCCGACGCCGACAGCTCCACCAAGGATCTTTATCGGGTCATCCAAGCCGACCAGGCCTTGACGGTCAATGTGCTCAAGATGGCCAATTCGGTTTTTTACGGCTTGCCCAAGCGCATCGGTTCGCTCCAGCACGCCCTGACGATCCTGGGATATGTGGAGGTGCGCAACCTGGTGATCATGCAGGCGGTCTTCAAAAGCTTCAAGGTCGTGGGTGGCAAAGGCCCCATGGACATTCGGCCATTCTGGGAGCACGCGTTAACCTGCGCCTTGGCCGCCGAGCTGATCGGCCGGGCCGCCGGCCCCGGCGACCAGGATCTTTACGTGGCCGGCCTGGTCCACGATATCGGCAAGCTGGTGATCTACATGGCCTTGCCCGAAGCCTACGCCGAACTGATCCTGGAGGTCGGCCCCTACGCCCCTACCATGTTCGCCATGGAGCAGCGCTTTTTCGGCATGACCCACGCAGAGACGGCCCAGCGGGTGCTGCGCCAATGGATGTTTCCGGAGTCGATCCTGGAGGCGGTGGGCTGCCACCATCATCCCGAGAATGCCACGTTTCATTCCGCCGTCGCCTGGGTGGTGCACGCCGCCGACCTGCTGGTGCGCTGGGATTATGCCTTGGTACAGGGCGCCGAGCCGGAGGCCGCCACCCTGCGCCGGCAGTTGCTGGCGCCGGACCTGACCAGTGCCCTGAGCGCTGCTGCCTGGGGCCCAGCCACCCTGGAATCATTGCGCAGCCAGTTGACGGCCAAAAAAGCCCAACAGGCCGACCTGTTGGCCATGTTTACCATCTGACGAACGGTGGTTGACAGCATTCGCCGCCCGAACGTATAGTTTTTCCAAGGGGATCTTCCGCATCTGTCGCCATCGCCTTCGTTGAATGGGTTGCCGCGCCGGCGTCGTTCCGTCGTCTTCCGTCCGGTCCGATTTGAACCACTGCCTGGGAGGAATGCATGGCCTCCGCAAAAGCGTTCGATCATTGCCTGCTGCTCCGGGTGGGCGTCGTGGCCAAGGGCAGCCGTTGCCTTTCCATCATGCGCATGCTCGATTCCTTCAAGCCCAGCGGGATGCGCTTGAGGCTGGCGGCCCTGGCGCCGGTCAGCAAATCGACCTCCTGCCTCAAGTTCGCCGGTGAGGTGGGGGTTCCGATCTGCGAGCACTATCGCAACTTGCTGACCATGCAGGGCCTGGATTTGATTCTCGAAATGACCGGTAATCCCGGCATCCTGTCCGACCTCCAGCGCCACAAATCCACTTCGGTGGTGATTTTAGACCGCCCGGCCTCCATGCTTTTCTTCGACCTGGCCCGCCAATACGAAATGGTGGCCGAACGGGAATCGGAGATCAGTCTGGCGACCTCGTTCGCTTCGGCCCTGCTGGAAACCTCGCCGGACGGCGTCATGGTCATGGACCGCAACTACCGCATCATCAATTGCAACAATTCGCCGCTGATCACCGGTGGCCTGCGCCGGGAGGCGATCCTGGGCAAATACTGCTTCGAGGTGATGCACGGGTTGCTCCATCCGTGCAGCAGCCGCGACCGCTTCTGTCCCACCCAGGAGACCTTGCGCACCCGCCGCCCGGCCCGGGCCATGCACGAAGTGCCCACCACCAGCGGTGAGCCGCGTGTCCTGCAAATTATCGTTTTCCCGCTGTTCAACATGCTGGGCGAGATCGTCCAGTTTGTAGAGATCATCCGAGACATGACCTCGGATTTCAGCGCCCATGACGAACATCGTGCCCGGGCCATCAAGGACGATCTGGCGCGGGTGGCCCAGGAGGACCGCTTGACCTCCATCGGGCGCCTGGTGGCTTCGGTGTGCCATGAGATCAACAATCCCATCTCCAGCATCGTCACCTTCAACAAGCTGATCCTCTCCCATATCCGCGACGGCACCATGCCGCCCCAGGGCATGGCGGCCTTCGAAAAATACCTGGACCTTTCGGTCAAGGAGGCCCTGCGCTGCGGCGAAATCGTCAAAACGCTGCTGACCTTCGCCCGCCAGAAGAAGATCGAGGCCGATCACATCGACCTGCGCGAAATGATCAAGACCATTATCCTGCTCACCGGCTATCAGCTCCAGATGGCCGGCGTGACCGTTTCGATCCAACTTCCCGAGGTGGGTTTCACGGCCTGGGGCGACTATTCGCTCATGCAGCAGTGCCTGATGAATCTGTTCTTCAACGCCATCGAGGCCATGCCCACGGGCGGAACGCTGGCCATCACCGGCGGCAATGTCACGAGCGACAAGCGGGTGTGGCTCTCCATCACGGATACCGGCAACGGCATCAAGCCCGACGACCTGCCGCGCATCTTCGAGCCGTTTTACTCCACCAAAGGCAACGCCAAAGGCGTGGGCCTGGGCCTTTCCATGGTCTACGGCATCATTCGGGAACATAACGGCACCATCGAGGTGCAAAGCGAGCCGGGCAAGGGGAGCACCTTCAAAATGGTGCTGCCCACCGAGCCGGTGGCGGCGGTGCCGTCATAAGGGGGGTGCGCATGACGCGTATGATGAAGGTCCTGGTAGTGGATGACGAGGAGACCATCTGCGTGGCCCTGGAGGCCTGGTTGTCCAAGGAGGGCTACCACGTGGAGACCGCCGGCTCGGGCATGGATGCCCTGGAGCTGCTCTCCCAGAAGCTCTTCGACATGTATCTGGTGGACATCAAGATGCCGGGCATGGATGGCCTGGACCTTTTGGCCAGAATTCGCGAGCTCCAGCCCGATGCCACCATCATTATGATCACGGCCCATGGTTCCATTCAGACCGCGGTGGAGGCCATGAAGCGCGGCGCCTCCGATTATCTGTGCAAACCCTTCGATCCGGAAGCGCTCTCGCTGCTCATGGAACGCGTGGCGGCCACCAAGGCGTTGCGCGATGAAAATGTGGTCTTGCGCGGCCAGTTGCTGGAACAGCAGGAGGCGATCTTCGACGACTTTATCGCCCAATCCGAGGCCATGCACGCCATCTTGGCGCAAATCGAAGAGGTGGCGCCCAGCAACGCGCCGGTTCTGATCACCGGCGAAACGGGTGTGGGCAAGGATCTGGTGGCCCGCTCCATTCACATGCGCAGCGAGCACTCCTTCGGCCCCTTCGTGGCCATCAACTGCGGTGCCCAGACCGAGTCGCTGCTGGAGAGTGAACTCTTCGGCCACGAACGCGGCGCTTTTACCGGCGCGGTCAAAGCCCAGCGCGGCCGGTTGGAAATGGCCAATAAAGGAACGCTTTTCCTGGACGAGGTGGGTGAGATTTGTCCCCGCATGCAGGTAAGCCTGCTGCGCGCCCTGGAGGAAAAGCGCATCACGCGTATCGGCGGCAGCCAGCCAATAGAGGCGCACTTCCGCCTGATCAGCGCCACCCACCGGGACTTGCGCCAGTTGATGCGCGAAAACCGGTTCCGGGAAGACTTCTATTACCGCATCAATGTCTTTACCATCCACGTGCCGCCCCTGCGCGATCGCCGGGAAGACATCCCCGTGCTGGCCGATTTCTTTCTGGAGAAGTACGCCCGGGAGACCGGCAAACCCATCGAAGGCATCACCCAAAAGGGCATCGGGTTGCTGATGAGTTATCCCTGGCCAGGCAACGTGCGCGAGTTGCGCAATGTGATGGAACGAGCCGTGGTGCTGGCCCGCGGGCGCATGATCGGCGCCGAAGAGCTGTGCTTTGTGCAAACCGGAGCGGAGGTTTGCGATCTGGGGACGTTGACCTTGCAGGAGGCTGAAATACGGTACCTGAAAGCAGCTCTGGAAACCCATGGCTGGAACATCACCAGGGCCGCCAAGCAATTGGGCATCGACCGGGTGACGCTGGCCCGGAAGATGAAACGCCACCACATCGTAAAAGATTGAAGTTAACCGTGGAATGCAGCAACCCACAGCTCCGGGCGCATCTGGATCTGATCCCGCTGGGCAATCTGGATCCGCTGGCGGTCTCCATCATCGGCGCGCATCTGCAGGCCGTGCTGGGGCTCCACACCCAGATCCGGCCGGTGCGGGTCAAACCCGATTACGCCTACATGGCGGTGCGCAACCAGTTCGATGCTTCCAAAATCATCAAATCCCTGTCCGCCGAGAACGACGGCGCACCGCTCAAGCTGGCGGTGCTGCAAAGCGATCTGAGTATTCCCATTCTGACTTATGTGTTCGGCGAGTCCCAAATGGGCGGCAAGGCGGCCGTGGTCTCCTTGCACCGGCTCTTCGATATCGACCGCCAAGTCATTTATCTGCGCGCCGCCAAAATCAGCGTCCACGAGGTGGGGCACCTGCTGGGCCTGGAGCATTGCTGGCAAGCCGGTTGTTTGATGCACTTCAGCAAGCAGTTGGAGCAGCTCGACCGGCTTGCCTTGGGCTTTTGCGACTCGTGCGCGTATGAAATCGCCCGTCGCCTCGCGCCCTTGCTCTGATCGCCAATTAAGCCAGGAACGAGCTTACCAGCCGGTTCCAGTCCGCATGGGGCACCGTGCCGAAAATGTCGCGGACGATTTCTCCGCCGGTGGCGGCCAGCCGATAGCCCGATGTTTCGCTGAGCATGGTGGCCAGGCGGCTGGATTCATCATCCATCCAGGCCAGGCTCTCATCACCGTAGAGCAGGTTCTTCAAATTCTTGCGCAGATTGGTGGGCTGGATCACCATCAACCATCCATCGCCGTACGGATCACGATTGGCCGCTGCGGGCACGGCGCCGATCTTGGGGTTGACCGCCAGCACCTTGCCGTCGATGGGGCTCAAGGCTTCGGCGCGGTGGTTTCCGCGGCGCAGACCGGCTTGGGGCAGACTTTGCTGCACACTCTCGCCCAGCTTGGGCAGTTCGATGGCTTCCAGGGGACCGAGCATGCGCGCGGCAAAATCATCCAGACCGATGCGTACCCGGCCGCCGTATTCCACGCGCGCCCAGGCATGATGATGGTGGTAGTAGTAATCGCGCGCCACGTCGAAACCGGCGGCATGGTCACAGGCCGGCGCACTAAGCCGCGGCGTGAAGGCCGTATCCTCGATCATCTGGTCGTACGGACACTGCACGCAATTGTAGCCATGACCGCAGAGCTTGTAGGTGACCCGACCGCTGAGCATGTGGCGGCACTTGAGCTGGTTCATCAGCATGCGCAACCGCACCGGCCGCGGATCGGGAGCGGCACCGCGGGCTTGATGCTCACGGGCCTCGAAGTCGGCCTGGACTTTTTGATCGAAGGCGCAGCCCAGGCAATCGAAGGCGTTCATGCATTTGACGGGTTTGACGACGCCGGCCCGGCTCCACACGCATTGATCGTTGGCCAAGCCGAAGACATTAGGACGCACCGTTGTTTTGATTTCTCGCTCAGCCATGACGACTCCTTTCGGTTACGGGTTTTTTCATCGTTGGTTGCCATCTTAAAAAGCATGAAC
Source organism: Desulfobacterales bacterium (assembly GCA_016218685.1). Lineage (GTDB taxonomy): Bacteria > Desulfobacterota > Desulfobacteria > Desulfobacterales > Desulfosarcinaceae > Desulfatitalea. The sequence continues at coordinate 21,507 of JACRDD010000010.1, forward strand.
CGGGCCAAGGTTCGGGTCTTTTCCCCATAATTTTTTATCCATTTGAAATAATGGATTTAAGTTTGCGAGATGAGATTGGGCGAGGCATTCGGCCACAGCGCAGGCGAATGATGCAAACAGACGCGGCTCCGCCGGTCACACGATCTATAGTTATGATTTTCAAATAGTTGGATGGACGATGCGAATTGCCACGGCCCGATGCAAACCGCCTCTGCCCGGCCGGGGCTCAAAAAGAAAAGGCCGCGTCCTTGCATCACAGGGACGCGGCCTTACCCCTCCAGCCTACACTTTTGAATCTTTGCCTAAACTTTGAATCCGCCCATCATCCGGTTCAACTGATCGGCCAACTGCTTCAGTTCCAGGGCGCTGGCATTCACCTGGGAGCAGCGGTTGGACATGTCGCCCATCCCCTGGTTGATGCCGGCGATGTCTTGGGCGATATCCTTGGATACCGACGAGCTCTGGGCCACGTTCTGATTGACCTCGTGGATGCCGGTCGAGGCCTGGGCCACGTTGGTGGCGATGTCCTTGGTGGCCGTGGATTGCTCTTCGGTGGCCGAGGAGATGGTGGAGACGATTTCATTGATGTCGTTGATCACCTTGGAGATCTGACCGATCTGGCTCATGGTTTCCTGGGTGGAGCCCTGGATGCCGGCGATCTTGCCTTTGATCTCCTGGGTGGCGGCGGACGTCTGGCGGGCCAGCTCCTTGATCTCGTTGGCCACCACGGCGAAGCCCTTGCCGGCATCGCCGGCCCGGGCCGCCTCGATGGTGGCGTTCAAGGCCAGCAGGTTGGTCTGTTCCGAGATTTCGGTAATCACTTCGGTCACCTTGCTGATGGCTTTGGCCGCTTCGCCCAGTTGATCCATCTTGGTGGTGGTCTGTTTTGTCTGGGTAACCGCATCGCTGGTGATGGTACGCGCTTTTTCGGTGTGTACGGCGATCTCGGCGATGGTGCTGCCCATCTGTTCGGTGGCCGACGAGACCGACGACATGTTGGTCGAGGCCTGCTCCAGGGCCGCGGCCACGGAGTTGATGTTGGTGCTCATCTCTTCGGCGGCGGTGGCCACGGCGTTGGAATTGCCGGTCATTTTGTCGGCCCCTTGGGCCATATCCTCGGAGATGGTGGTCAGGGTTTCGGCCGAATGGGCCAGGGTCTGAGCGCTGGTGGTGATGCGGCGCACCATATCTTGAAGTTTTTCAAGGAAGGTGTTGAGCCACTTGGAGAGTTCACCCACCTCGTCCCGGCTTTTGACCGTCAGCCGTTTGGTCAGGTCGCCTTGGCCTTCGGCAATATCCTTGAGCCCGGCCACGGCGGCATTGAGCGGCCGGGTGATCGAGGCGCCGATGCCCATGGCCAGCAGCAGACCCACCACCAGGGCGACGACCACGGTGACGACGAACCCCATCGCGGTCCGGCCACTGAGCGCTTTGGACTCCTTGTCGGCCTCCTCGGCCGCCTTGAGCTCCAACTCAGTCAGTTGGTCCAGATAATCGCGCATCTTCTCGAAACGCTCCCGGGCCACGCCCAGGGTGAGGTCCAGGGCCAGCCGCCGCCCATCCCGGGTATCCTCCTTGCGGCCGTTTACGACCTGTTGGGACACTTGCAGCCACTCGGTCCGGGCAGCCTCGTACTGCGCCATGATGGCCTTTTTTTGCTCCGTGGCGGGAAAAGCCCTGAATTTCTCCCAGCGCTCCTGGGATTGCTTCAGGTTGGTATCGTATTCGTTGAACAGTTGCTTGAAGGCCTCCGAATTTACGTCGGCAAAGACCATGGAGCGTTCGGCCACCAGCAGTTGCTGTAAATCCCGGTCGGTTTCGACCAGGTAATCGATGCTGGGCAGCCGCACGGAGAAGATATCGTGCAAGTAAGTATTGGTTTTGTAAACCCCTTTATATCCGGTCCAGCCGATGGCGCCGATGAATAGGAGCATCACCGCGAACCCAAGGGACAGCTTGCGGCCGATGGTCAAACGATTATACCAGCGCATGGGTCTTTTCCTTTTCCTTCTTCTGCTTACGCGCGGGTTGCTCCATTCACCGGGGAGGTCGCATGGATCTTGGCACAGGGGCGCGGTTGGTTATTTTACCCTGTCCACGTCGATGCCGAAGGTGATGGCGCCGATGGCCTTATCGCCGTCCATTACCGGTACCGAAACCTGCACCAGATAGGCCTGGGAGCTTTCGTCGAATTTGACCTCGTCCACAAACACCGCGCCGGAGCCGCCGTTGAACGATTTTTGGAACTTGGCTTCGTCGCCCTGCCAATAGTCAGAAGTTTTATCGGTCATGGCCACGTTGGCCCCCTGGTTGTCCATGACGAAGATCTCGAGGAAATAGGGGCTCGATTTCTGGAGGCTGCCGAGGAATTTGCCGCAGGCCGATTCCATCAAGGCTTTCATCTCGGGGCTGACGCCCGGGGTGGCCATCCATTTGGCGTCCATTTCCTTGATCTGCGCCGGGGTCTTGCCCTTGGCGTTTTCGGCCTTCACGGCCTCCACGATCACCGCCTCTTTGCCGACGGCCGCCAACTGGTTCTGGGCCAGATCCTTGATTTTCTGGGGCGCTTCCTCGGCCCAAACCGCCGAGATCGTGCCCATGAGCAGCAATGCACCTAATACGAGGGATAGAGATTTTTTCATGGTCGAGACTCCTTCTTCATCGGCCCGCAGCGCTTCTCGCTTGCGTGGCGATAGCATTGAATTTGGTAAGTGGTGTGAGCAGGAGGATGGTTTTCGCCGAACCTGCGTCGCAACCGAAAGGTTGTGCGTTGGCAAGGCGGCCATGGGCGCGGGGAGATGCACCACTTCCGACGAGAATATCGGACGGCGGGTGGAAAACTTTAGCTGGAAATGCGTGCGGTTGGAGATGAAAGTCGAAAAAAGTAAACGCGGTTACGCCTTCTTATCGCCGTTGAGCTTTTCCGGGTCTTTGGTTTCCTGCTCCTTGGTGGCCCGGCGGAAATTGCTGATGGCCTTGCCCAGTCCGCCACCGATTTCAGGCAATTTTCCGGCGCCGAAGATAATAAGGATAATGACCAGGATGATTATGAGTTCGGGAATACCGATACCAAACATGTCATGCCTCCAGGTTTACTTAAGTTAGATCAATCACACGGTGGGGTGTCGGACCCCATTTCCTCCAGCAGGCGCCGGAACTCCTTGGAGCGCAAGTACTGATCCACGGCGCTCTGATATTCGATCCAGGCATGCCATGCCCTGATCCAATGATGGTTGTGCCAATAGGCTTGAGGATCGCCTTCGCCTTGCAGGCGTTGGATATAGTCCACATACTCTTCGGCGCAACCGGCACAGAAGTGGTATGGTATCCTGTGATTTGCCGTTTGCTCCCCCTGGGCACCGATCAACGAAGCACCGCAACGCTCGCATTTGGAAGCGCAGTTGGCGCAGTGAAAAACCTTGAGCACCGAACGAATTTTGTGCCGCCGCTGGGCGGCGGCCTTTTGGGCCGTGGTGATTTTCAGCTTTTCATTCAGCGGGATGATTTTGCTCATGGGTCTTTCTCGCGATGGCACTCAACCCTCAGTGTGTGACGCGAGTATAACATCCCGAGCCAAGGGTGTCAATGTGGGCGGCCGTTCATTTGCCCGCGAACAGGGCCGCCAGTTTCTCCCGGCTGATGCGAAGATAATCCCGATCCCTGGAAAAGACCTCCAGGGTGATGGTGTCGTCATAGCCGGCTTGCCGGAGGGCCTGCACCACCCTCGGGAAATCGATGGCGCCCGCGCCGATGGGCAGATGGTCGTCCTCACGACCGAAGTTGTCGCTGGCGTGGATATGGCCAAGCCGCCCGGCAAAGCGTTCGATGAATGCCAGAATCCGCTGGGTGCCGCCGCCGATATGGGCATGGCCCGTATCCAGGGTCAGCTTGACTGCGGGCTGACTTGCGAAAAGCGCATCGAACTCCTCGGGCCGCACCAGGGAAAGGGAGCGCGGGAACATGTTCTCGACACACACCGTGAGCTTCAGGCGTTCGGCTTCGTTCAACAGGCGCTCCATGGCCACCCGGGCGTGCTGCTGGGCGATCTCCGGCATCATGGCCCCTAGGCCGTGAATGAAGCTTGGATGCAGCACCACCTTTAAGGGATGCAGTTCGGCCGCGGCCCGCAGGGACAACCGCATCTCCTCTATCGATGCTTCCCGCAGGCGATCGGTCAGGTCCGCCGTGGAAACAAATGTCGGCAGGTGGCAGACCAGCGCTAAGTGGAAGCGTGCCAAGGCTTTTTCGATGGCCGCTTTCTGATCCAAGAGCACGGCATGGTGCGCATGGGGCGCGTCCATGGTGATTTCCAGGTAGTCAAACCCCAGAGGGCCGAGGGCTTCGATCTCCTGCAGCAGCGGGCGCATGGGCGCATTCATAACACCATAACGCATGCTCGTCTCCCTTGTTGCGTGTGTTCGATTGACCTAAACATGGTTCGGCTCCAGGCAAAGGTCAAGTGAATTTGAAGCACCGGCAAGTACCGGCACGGGTTTACGTGGTAGGGGCATATAATCATTCGCCCCTACCGGACTGACGCACCCTTGGGAAACATCGCAAGCATGGCAACTTGTGCCGGCAGACGGCCTGTGTTAAGGTCCGCGGCATGTTTGATTGACGTTTTTACGCGACCCAGGAAGGATCGATATCCGAGGAAATGATTATGAGGCCTGTTCTACAACCCGATGGGCGCCCCATGCTCATCGGCAGTCAGCCGATCAAGGACCATGCCCGGGCTACGCAACTGGTGATGGCGCATGTGCCCGAAATTCCCAATTGGGTCCAACTGCCGTTTTACCCCCAGGAAGGGATGGTCTCTCAGTTTGCCGTCGGCCTGCCCGGTCTGATCCACGGAGAGGAGCGCACCTATGTAGACACCTCCGCCGATGGCTTCGATGATGAGATGGTGGCATTTTTCGAAGAGTTCCTGGCCGTGGTCGAGGAGCGCCGTCCCTGGGATGAGAGCCGCTTCGCTTTTGACCGCACGCAGGCCCCCGGGTTTTTCGAATTGCTGTCGGCCCTCAAGGCGCCCCCAAAGCCTTTTGCCGTCAAAGGCCAGATCACCGGGCCGATCACCTTTTGCACCAGCCTGACCGACGAGCGGCGGCGGGCCATCTTTTATAATGAAGCCTTGCGTGACGCGGCCGTGAAGATGCTGGCGCTCAAGGCCGGCTGGCAGGTTCGGCAACTGAAGGCCGCCGGTGCGCCGGTGATCCTTTTTATCGACGAACCGGCCCTGGCCGGCTATGGGTCATCGGAATTCATCAGTATCTCCAGGGAAGATATCGCCGCCTGCCTGCAGGAGGTGGTCGATATGGTGCATAGCCTGGGCGCCTGGGCCGGGGTGCACGTCTGCGCCAATACGGATTGGTCTTTGCTGCTCTCGTCGGAACTGGATATCGTCAATTTCGATGCCTTCGGGTACTTTGACAAATTCGTGCTCTATGCCGAGCCGCTCAAAAGTTTTTTGCATGCCGGCGGGTGCCTGGCCTGGGGATTGGTGCCCACATCGCCAGCCGACGTAGTATCCGCCGCAACGTTGGAGCAGGTTTGGGCGCGCTGGCAGGCCGGTGTCCAGGCTCTGGCGGCCCTGGGCGTCGATCCCGTTGCCCTGCGCAGGCAATCCTTCATCACGCCCAGTTGTGGCACCGGTTCTTTGCCGCCGGAGCTGAGTCAAAAAGTGTTGGAAATGACCCAGGCGTTATCGGCCCGGGTCAGAAATTCATAAGGAGTGTCCATCCAAAAATGGCTATTTTCGCCGATTTCGGCGTTGGGCGAAAATTTTAATCCTCGAAATATGTCCATATATTCCTGCGGTTAAAATTTTCGTCCGCCTTGAACTCGACAAAAATATCTCATTTCTGGACGGACACTCAGCAAAGGAATCTGAACATGAGCGGAGCTACTTTCAGCGGCGCCTCAAGATATGTGCTGGACGCCGAGCTGGCCCAGATCGTCAATGTCTCCATGGCCCTGGAGATGCCCCTGTTGCTCAAGGGCGAGCCGGGCACCGGTAAAACCATGCTGGCCCATGCCATCACCGAGAGCCTGGGCATGCCCTTGCTGGTGCTCAACGTCAAGTCGAGCATGAAGCTGGTCGAGGCCCTCTACCAGTACGATACCCTGACGCGCCTCAATGACAGCCGTTTCGGCGACTCCAAGCGCGACGTGAGCGACATCGAGGCCTATATCAAGATGGGCAAGATCGGTCAGTCCTTCACCGCCGAGCGGCGCACGGTGCTGCTGATCGACGAGATCGACAAGGCCGACACCGATTTCCAGGACGACATGCTCGACGTGCTGGACCAGATGGAGTTCGATATCATCGAGATCGATAAGACCATCCGGGCCAAGCACCGGCCGGTGATCATCATTACCTCCAACGCTAAGAAGGATCTCTCCGACCCCTTCCTGGGCCGCTGCAATTTCCATCACATTGCCTTTCCCGATCCCAAGATGATGCGCAAGATCATCGATGTGCACTTCCCGGGGTTGAACGGGGCGCTGATCGACGGCGCCATCGAGGCCTTTTATAAGCTGCGCCAGTTGGAAGGCATCGAAAAGCGGCCGGCCACGCGCGAGCTGATCAACTGGCTGCGGGCCTTGCAGAGCGACCCTGATTTTAATCCCAAGCGGCTCAAGGAGGAGCTGCCTTTCCTGGGCGTGCTCTTCAAGAAGAGCCAGGATTTCGAACAGGCCAGCCGGCTGGCGCAACGCCGGGGACGGTATTAATCTCCATGTTCATCGACTTCTTCTATAAGCTCAGGGATCACGGTGTGCCGGTATCGCCCACGGCCTTTTTGACCCTGCACAAAGCCCTGGACCAGAAGCTGATCCAGAGTCTGGACGACTTCTATACGGTCTCCCGGGCGGTGCTGGTGAAGAGCGAGCGCTACTTCGATCTCTACGATCAGGTCTTCGCCCACCATTTCGAAGGGGTCGAACTGCCTGCCAACGAAGGCTTAGCCATCGATGAAATGGCCCGGGCCATGCTCGAGCAGTGGCTGCAAAACCCCAAGGAGCTGGCCGCGGCCCTGGGCATGGACGAGGCCGAGTTGCAGAAGCTCACCCCCGAGCAGTTGATCGAATACTTCAAAGAGCGGCTCAAGGAGCAGACCGAGCGCCACGATGGCGGCAACCGCTGGATCGGCACGGGCGGCACCTCACCGGTGGGCCACTCGGGTCACCATCCCGGCGGCATGCGCGTGGGCGGCGAATCGCGCAACCACTCGGCCGTCAAGGTGGCTCTGGAGCGGCGCTACAAGGATTATTCCCTGGAAGGCCCCCTGACCAACGCCATGATGGGCGAAGCCCTCAAGCGGCTGCGCCACCTGCGACCGGCCGGGCCCAAGGACCAGGTCAACATCGACAAGAGCATCTACCAGACCATGAAGAACGCCGGCGAGATCGAGATCGTCTTCGACAGCAGTCTCAAGGACCGGCTCAAGATCATTCTGGCCATCGACAACGGCGGCTGGTCCATGGACCCTTACATTCCGCTGGTGCAGACCCTCTTCGACTACGCCAAGGCCCAGTTCAAAGAGGTCAAAACGCTTTTCTTTCACAACACCGTGTACGAAACCTTGTGGGGCGACCCGGCACGCTACAAAAAACCGGTGACGCTCAACGAACTGGCCCGCCGCGATCCCGAAACGCGCCTGATCTTCGTGGGTGACGCCAGCATGGCGCCCTACGAATTGATGGCCCAGGACGGTTCGATCTACATCACCGACCGCAGCGGCCGGCCCAGCATCGCCTGCCTGGAGTTTCTGGCCAAAACCTTCCGCCACTCGGTCTGGCTCAACCCCGTACGCAAGGGGCGCTGGAACTACACCCGCACCATCAACGTCATCAGCCAGATTTTCCCCATGTTCGAACTGAGCATCGACGGCTTGGAAAAGGCCGTGGCGCGGCTGACCGCGATGTAAAGAATTGAGCTCCTATTACCTATGCTTCCTAATGGGTAGAAGAGGTAATAGGTAGGCCAGTCCTCATTTTATTTATATATTTGATATTAATGCTAATTATTTTAAAAAGAAACGGCATGTTTCCTGCTCTGTAGTGTCCAGAGCGAAGCTGAGCGCAAAAATGACTTTCAAATTGATAGCTTACAGTCTCGAAAATAGCCCATGGAGGCACACATGAAAAGAATCGCATTGCTACTGACTTTGATTTTAATCGGTTTTGCAGGAAACGCCCATGCAGTCCTATACAGTTTCGACAACATCACTAATAACAGCGCCACCAATGCAGCCATCGGGGAGGCCCAGCTCTTTGTGGATGTGACCGATTCTGGTAGTGGACAAGTCCTATTTACTTTTTCTAATATCGGACCCGCTGCCTCATCGATCACGGATATTTATTTCGATGACGATGTGCCCTTGATGACCTATAACTCTTTCGTAAATTCTGTGGGGGATGTGGCCTTCACGGTGGGTGCTCACCCGAGCGATCTTCCGGGTGGGAATGATCACCATTTCAGCTCTAACTACAGCTACGATTCCGACAACCCGGTCCAACCGAAAGGGATCAACCCGGAAGAAGCATTGGGTTTGCTTTTTGACGGTACGTTTAATGACATTATAGCCGCGTTGGATGGTGGCACTATGCGCATCGGTTTGCATGTGCAAGGTTTCGCGAACGGCGGCAGCGAAGCCTTTATCAATAATTCTACAGCCCCGGTTCCTGAGCCGGCGACCTTGCTACTGTTAGGTACCGGTTTGATCGGCTTGGCTGGAGCTTCCCGGAAAAAGCTAAAGAAGTAAAATCATACTTTCTCTTACGAAAAGGCAGGGGTTGCTAAGGCGAGCCCCTGCCTTTTTCTTTTTTGCAGCAACCGTCGATGAAAGCAAAGACGCCTTGCCCCAGGGTTCGGGGCAAGGCGTTCGATCAATTCAGTCGATTGCGCTTATGGCGCACTTCAGTCAGAAAAATTAGCGCTGCAAATTCTCGATCACGGTGGCCACGCCCAGCCCGCCGCCGCAGCAGGAGCTGAAGAAGCCGTAGCGGCCGCCGCGGCGGATCAGTTCGCGCATGGTGAACATGCAGACGCGGGCGCCCGAGGCACCGTTGGGATGGCCGTAGGCGATGGCGCCGCCCAGGGGATTCCATTTGGCCATGTCGACCTTGTCGCCGGTCTGTTTTTCCAGCTCTTTGATGACCGCCAGGTTCTGCACGGCGAAGGCCTCGTTGCACTCCATGACATCCATCTGGGAGAGTTTCAGGCCGGCCCGTTTCAAGGCCTGGGGCACGGCATAGGCCGGGCCGATGCCCATGATCTTGGGGTCCACGCCATAGTCGCCGCCGGCCAGCCATTTGGCCATGGGCTTGTAACCCAACTCTTTGGCTTTTTCGGCGGACATCATCAACACCATGGCGCCACCATCGTTGCGGCCCGAGGCGTTGCCGGCGGTGACCGTACCGTCTTTGGTAAAGGCCGGGGGCAGTTTGGCCAAGCCGGCCAGGGTGGTATCGGCGCGGGGATGCTCATCGACTTTGAAGACCATTTCCGGAGTCTTCTTGGTGGCCGGGAAAACCACCGGAACGATCTCATCGTTGAAATAGCCGGATTCCATGGCCATCTTGGCGCGCATCTGGCTGTTGTAGGCGAATTCATCCGATGCTTCCCGCGGGATGTTGTAGATCTTTTGCAGGTTCTCGGCGGTGATGCCCATGCCGATCTGCTCGTCCTTCACTGGGGAAAGGCTGGTGTGCAGCGGCATGGGGGGAATCATCTTATAAGGCTCGATGGACATGGAGAACTTCACCGGAATCTGGCTGTAGGCTTCGCTGCCGCCGGCGATGATCACATCGGCCTGGCCGGCCAGGATCTTCCAGGCCGCATGGTTGATGGAGTCGATGGCCGAGCCGCACTGCATTTCGACATAGGAGGCCGAGGTCTCGTAGGGCAGACCGGCGTGCAGCATCGCCCAGCGCGCTGGATTGATGGCTTCCGAGCAATGGGCGGCGATGCCCATGATGACCGAGTCGACTTTGCCTTTTTCCAGAATTTTGGTTTTTTCCACCAAGCCCTTGATGGCGATACTGGCCAACCGGCTGGCCGAAAAGGTTCTCAAGCTGCCGCCCATGCGGCCGAATGCGGTGCGTACGCCATCCACGAATACAACTTCTCTTGCAGACATTTTTTTTCTCCTTTAACTAGTATATTTCAAACTCAATCCCACGATGCGAGCCGGGGATTACCATGGGTACTGCTTTATCGGATATTACTTCTTCTGCGTTTTGGCCTCTTCTTCGGTGCGCAGCACCTTGCGCAGAACCTTGCCTACCGCGGATTTGGGGATATTATCGCGGAACTCCACCATTTTTGGCCGCTTGTAGGGCGCCAGCTTGTCTTTGCAGAAATCGATGATCTCCTGTTCGGTGGCGGTCTGACCCTGTTTGAGCGTGACGAAGACTTTGATGGTCTCGCCGCGGTATTCGTCAGAAACGCCGATGGATACTGCTTCGGCCACTTTAGGATGCCGATAGATGACTTCGTCGATTTCGCGCGGGTAGATATTGTAGCCGCCGGCGATGATCATGTCCTTGGTGCGATCCACGATGAAGAGATAACCGTCTTCGTCCTGAATGGCCACATCACCGGTGTACAGCCAGCCGTCCTTGAGTTGATTGGCGGTTTCGGCCGGGTTGTTCCAGTAGTATTGCATGACCTGCGGCCCTTTGATGATCAGCTCTCCGCGTTCGCCGGGCTTGACCTGGGTGACGCCGTCGTTGGGATCCACGAGGCGGATATCGGTGTCCGGGAAGGGGATGCCGATGCTGCCCGGTTTTTTCAAGCCCATGTTGGGGTTGGCCGTGCCCACAGAGGTGGTTTCGCTCATGCCCCAGCCTTCGCTGATGGCGATGCCCAGATCCTTGGCCCGCTCGATATGGCCCACCGGGCAGGGCGCGCCGCCGCTGTTGAGCAGGCCGAACTTTTTGCCCAGATCCATGGATTCGGCCTGGGGATGGTTGAGGATGGCGCCGATCATGGTGGGTACGGCCGGGAAGAATTGGATGCGATCGATCTTGGCCAACAGGCCCATGACTTCATTGATATCGAAGCGTGGCACCAGGATCATCGTGGCGCAGTTGAACATGGCCCAGTTCAGGACGATGATGTCGCCATAGACGTGGAAAAAGGGCAGCATGGCCAGCACATTGCGCTTTTCAGGCGGTGTCTGGTTGTTGAGAAAAGAGCCCCACATGCTGGCCTGCACGGTGGCGGCGATGATGTTGGCATGGCTCAAGACCGCGCCTTTGGGAATGCCGGTGGTGCCGCCCGTAAACTGGATCAGGGCCGGGTCGTCCGGCGTGATGGGCACACGGGGGGCCTTGGTGCTGGCGCAGCCGTCGAGCAGGCGGGAGAAGTGGTGCCAGCCCTTGGCCAGTTCCAACTGCTCCGGCGTGCTCACGCCGAAGCCTTCGATGTAATCGGTAATGCGGGTCACGATGACTCTGGGGATCTCGACCTTGGCGCACAGCGCGCGGATGTTGGGCAGCACCATGTCGAAGGTAAACAGGGTGGTGACGCCGGTGTTCTGGCAGATGGCGATGAGCTCTTCGGCCGTGTACATGGGGTTGAGGTTGACCACGATGGCGCCCAGCGACATGGCCGCATAGTAGGCCACCACGTACTGGGGGCTGTTGGGCAGATGCACGGCCACGCGTTCCCCCTTCTGTATCCCCAGACCGGCCAGGGCGTTGGACATGCGCATCACTTGCTGGCGCACCTGCCAGAAGGTCATCTGGCTGCCATAGAGATCCAGGGCCGGTTTATCCGGGAAGCTGTTGGCCGCGATGTTGACCAGATCGTGAACGGGGATGCGTGGGTAGCGGATGGTCGCGGGAACATTGAAGTCGTACTGACGGTGCCAGAACTTTTCTTCCATTGCGTGCCTCCTCAAGTGCTGATGATTCAACCCCAATACAGCAATAGGCGTCCTCAGCTTTACAAGCTGTGCATCTGTAAAGCACAAATCAGAAGTGAATGATTTTGTCGGGCTTTAACTTCTCCCCGGATACGCCAAATCGGTTATGAAAGCAACCCTTCGTCCATCCCAATTTAACCATCGCCCATATCACTGGCCGGAGCATTCTGGTTGGTGCGGCCTATTTGGCCGACATAGACAAGGGAATCACCGAGGTTCCCCGAGCTTCGGCGGTTTTGGTCATCAGATCCCGGCCGCTGCTCGGCGGCGCGGTGCGCTGCGCTTCGGATTTGAGTTGCAAGGCGATGGCCTCGGTGGGACAGGTGGTCACGCACAACCCGCAACCGATGCAGCGGTCGGGATTCACCACGGCCGTCGCCTCGATGGTGATGGCCCCCATCTGGCAACGCTCCAGACACATTTCGCAGGAGGTGCACAATTCGGCGTCCACCTGGGCGAAGAAGTCGTTGAAGACCGCCTCGGCCGGGTTGGGCATTTTATTGAGGGCCCGCAGCACGCCGCAGCAGTCGCCGCAGCAGTTGCACATGCCGCCGGGGTTGATCATGTTGGCCGGCTGGTTGACCAGGCCGGCGGCCTCGCTTCGGTCCAGCACGGCCAGGGCCTCCTCCTGGGTGATGTAGCGTCCCAGCTTGTTCTCCACGTAGTAGTCGGCATGGGAACCGAAGGAGAGGCATACCTCCCGGGGCTTGTCGCAGCCTTTGTCCAGCAAGCCCTGCTGGACGCGGCAGATGCAGTCGGCCAAGGCGATTTTATCTTTGGTTTTGACGATCTCCCGGGCTTGGGCGTAAGGGGCCACGGGATGGGTCACCTGGATCGAGCGATGGACCGGTATGGTGCGCAGGGGCGGAATGTTTTTGCCCGGCGTGAAATCCATGAAGCCTTCCTCGAAATAGGCTTCGACCATTTCGGCCAATTCCCGATCCATGCTTTTAAGCTGAAATTCGTAGGAGCCGATCACGAAGCCGACGGCCGCGTACTTGACGCGGTCTTGTTTGCGCTGCCGGAAGAGCAGCCCCTTTTGGGCCATGGTCTGGAGCATTTCCGCGGTCTGCCCGGGGTCTCGGCCGGTGCGGGCCGCCACTTCCTGGGGCCCCTCCAGCAGGAGGGACATTTCCAAGTACAACTGCGCTTCTTCTTCGGTAAAGAGCCGCTTGAGGATCTTGATTTCCACCCCCGAGGCGGTGGCCGGAAAGCCGATGGAGTACTGGTCGAGCTGTTCTCTTAATTTTTGGTATAAAGTTGCGTTCATGGCACCCTCCTTGACTTTCTGCTTTCGGCTCGATTTATACTTTCATCCCCGGCATATTGAGCGACGCCGTGTTGCCGCCATCCACCGGCAGCGCCTGTCCCGTAATGTAGCTGGCCTCGTCGCTGGCCAGAAAAAGAATGGCGCCGGCCACCTCTTCCGGCCGGCCGTAACGCCGCAGTTCGCAACGGCTGCCCAGCTTTTCTTCTTTACCTTTGGCCCGGGCATAGTCGAAGACCGGCTTGGTCATGCCGGTTTCGATCAAACCGGGGCAGACGGCATTGACGCGTACGTTGAAACCGCCCAGGTCGCAGGCAGACGTCATGGTGAAGTTGATCAAGGCGCCCTTGCTGGCGCTGTAGGCATTGCCGCCGGCACCCGAACGGATACCGGCCACCGAGGCGGTGTTGACGATGGCCCCGCGCTCGCTGGCAATAAGATGCTTGGCTGCATGCTTGGTCATGTAGACTGCGCCGAGCACGTTGACCGCATAGACTCGCTGCCAGTCTTCGCCGTCCCACTCCTCGGGTCCACAGTACTGGCCGGTGATACCGGCGTTGTTGCAGACGATGTCAAGGCGGCCGTAGGTGCTCACAGCCAGATCCACCAGAGCCCGGACCTCGGCCTCCACGGCCACGTTGGTTTTTTGAGCGACACCCGCGCCGCCCGCCTCCTTGACCATTGTAAGTGTCTCTTCCAGGGCTTTGTCCTGCATGTCGGCAATCACGACGGTTGCGCCCTCGCGGGCGAAGAGAACAGCTGCGGCTCTGCCGATGCCGCTGGCCGCGCCGGTAATGATGGCCACTTTATCCTTCAGGCGGCCGGCTCTGGTTTGGCTCATGGGAATTTATCCTTTCGGAAATCAACAACGGTACCCCTTTCCAGCAGCGGAAAGGGGTACCGTGGGTGCAAGCTACGCCATGGTAGGCTATTTACTCTTTTTCGCCAGGGCCTCACGATCGCCGCCGCTCATGCCGGCAATATACTTCACCAGCTTCTTGCGGGATTCGATGTCATACTGGGTGGTGATGGCAATCTGCTCCATAATGGGCGAACCGCCGCCGTGATAGTTGCCCACGTTGGTGATGCCGCCGGTGGCCGAGCAGAGCACATCGCCCAGATAGCGCCAGAACTGGGCCTGGTCTTCCACCGGCATGTTCGGATTGCGCTGGGTGTATTTGAGCAGCAGTTCGGCGGTCTCGGGATTGGCGAAATCCTTTTCGTGGGGGAAGGTGGCCACGACGCCGCCGGCGATGTCGCACAGCATCTCCGCCTCGCGATAGACCGCCTCGCCCGACAGGCAGCGGCCCACATTACAATAGATGGAGTGGGGAATGTAGGAGCCGGGACCATAGGGTTTGAAACCCACACCCGGAATGTACACTTCGGGTTTGCCCAGATCCGAGGCGGTGTAGCCGGCGGCATAGCCCAACTCGGTGGTCATGATGATCTCGGCCAGTTTTTCGCGCACGTGTTCGGCCTTGTGGACATTGTTGACCTCGGCCGCCAGGGCCGCAGTGCCCAGCATGATGTCGCCGATGGCCGGTTTGCAGCCCGAATAGGAGTGGCGGTGGAACAGGGCGAAGAGCAGGGCCAGGACGCCTCCGTGCTGATATTCGCCGGCCAGGAAGACCCGGTCCCAGGGCACGAAGCAGTTGTCGAAAATCATATAAGAGTCGGTGGAGCCCTGCACAAAACCGCGTTTGTAGTGCGAACGGGGGCGCAGGTTGTGGACGGTCACCACCTGTTTCAAGCCTTCCCAGTCGCCGGGAACGGCAAAGGCCACGGCATAATCCTTATCCTCTTTGCGCAGGGCGCGGGTGGGAATCACCAGCACTTCGTCGGCCACCGAGGCTTCGGAAATGTGCACTTTGCACCCTTCGACCACGATGCCGTCCTTGCGCCGTTCCTTGATGCGCACATAGGCGCCCGGATTGGGCTGATCGGCCGGCCGCAGCATGCGGTCGCCCTTGACGTCGGTCTGGGCGGCGCAGCCCACCAGATCCTCGTTCTGGAAGCGGGTGAGCCATTTTTTGAAATTCTCGTGATATTGGGTGTCGCCCTTGTTCATCTTGTCGGCTTCATAGGAGACGTTGTAGACCGCGTTGGTGGCGTCGATGCCCATGCAGCGCTGAATGCAACCGCCCACCTTCTGGCACAGCATGCGGGTCATGTCCTGCTTTTTGTGCAGGTCATCCTTGTTCTGATGGATGTGGTTGAAACGGTTGATGCGATTTCCGGTGAGGTGGGAAATGGCGGTACACAGCTCCTGGTTTTCAGGCTTTTCCGCCTCATCGTAGGTGGTGCCGATGGTGTTAAGGCACGCCATCTGCAACTCATCGGTGCGGTCGATTAGTTCGCCATTGAAATAGATGTTGCGTTTCATCTTGGATAAACCCTGGATGTATTGCTGTTTTGTCCTCATTTTTCCTCCTCGTCCGGAAAGGCCGGAGACCAAATAATTGAAATAAATTGAACCGTCCTCATTGAGAGGCTCTAAACCGGCATCTGTTCTTGCTCAAAAGCGTAACAACAAAGAAACTGCCAGCTTGATAGACTCTTAACAGTCGGACCCCGGTGGTGTCAATAAAAAAACCGAACGCTCGCTCTATTTTTTAGAATTATAGGGACGCTCCCCATCTCACCAGAACACAGTGCGGCGAACGTTCCGGCAGTTATTCCGGGGATAGAGATTTTTTCATTAATTCCAGCACGAATTCGGCATATTGATCCACCGAGATGCCGCGCTTGGCGTATTTATATCGCTTGAGATACCAATCCTGGAGCATGGCTTGGATGACGCTGGCGGCCAGTTGGCCGTTGGGGGTACTGAAAACCCCTTCGGCCTGGCCCTGTTCGATGATGCTTTCGAAGACTTTTTCCAGGCTTAGGTCACTGGCAACCGCTTTGTCCCGCTCGACTTTATTGAGATTTTTGGCCTCCATGAACGAGAAATAGTACCACGGTTGCATGGCTTCGCTTAAATACAGGTGGGTGAAAATGGCGGCTTTTAGCTTGGCCGGCACCGTGTGCTCCTCGTCTACCCGCTGTTTCAGGATGCGCTGGGAAATTGAGCGTTGCTGGTTTTGGAGCATCTCCAACAGCTCGTCCTTGCTGGAAAAGTAGGTGTACAGGGCCCCCATGCTCAACCCGCTTTCGCGGCTCAGATCGCGCATGCTCATGGCCTTGAATCCTTTGCGATTGCTGATCTTCAGCACCGCGCCGAAGATTTTCTCCAGGTTCTTGACTACGGTTTTCTCTTTCTTAACCCGCATGGTTTCGCGGTTTTCGGCAATGGTCTCCTGGTAGATATCCTTTTTGGAAATGGTGACGACGCGGTTGAACTCGGCATAGGTCATTGGCGGTTCCGTTTTTTTGGAAGCAACCATGGGGCTCTCCCAAATCGTGGTCGCTAAGGTTTCTGGTAATCAGATGGCATCATTCAAGGACAGCGTTTCAATGCAGCGGAAAGGTATCACAATTTTTATTTTTTTGGAAATTTGTCAAAACGCCGCCCTCCTTTCAGCGCGACGGAGGGACTGGGAATCAGACCATACAGGCCGGCTCGAACGACGGTGCGGATAATAAAAGGCGACGATCTACTTGGCTGCCTTGGATTGGTAAGCTGAAAGCATTTTGCGAAACGATTCTATTTGGGCAGGATGTTGGCGTTCTTGCTCCCCGGCATCAACGGCTTTCTCCATGTTGGCAACCGCAAGATCATACCGCCCTGCTTTGGCATAGGCCGCTGCCATGGCATCGAGAGATTTGGAACAAACATTGATTTCAAGCGCCTTTTGGGCAAGCGCCAATGCCTTTTGGACATCAATATATTTAGGGTCTGTCGCGGTTGAATGGAGGCGTGAAAGTTTGGAGTAGGCATTATCCAGGCTGGGGCACTTTTCGATGGCGGCATTGTAGTCCGCAACCGCCAAGTCCATGCGGCCGGCCTCTTGCCAAACTTCCGCTTTCATGGATATGAAAACAGCCTGGCCACAGCCGCCGGTGCTTTTCGCAACGAAGGGGAACTGTTGGTCGAAAAGCGTATTGACCTCATCGATTTTTCCGCGGCGCGCCAAAACCTCCGCCCTGTAGATAAGCGGCGTAATTCGAACAACACCGATGGTTTGCTTTGACGCCAGCAGCCGCTTGGATACCTCCATGATGGTGCCCTCGTCGCCACTCTCTTTGGCGGCATAGAGCCGGTTGAGATCTTCCCGGATGGCATCCCGTCCCGCATAGTCCTCAGGCGCACCGCCGCAAGCCAACAACGTTGTCAACAGGAGGGCCATAAGGCATCTGAAGAATGGTTTTTTCATCGAAGCTACCAGGGATCTATTGAAAAAAGCGCCACCGCGGATGCGGTGGCGCCTGAAATCCGATCTTATATGTTGGTTGCATGCCGCGTCAACGTCGCGACGGACAAGCCTGGATTAGTTGCAGCCGCCGCTGCTGGAGCTGGAAGAGGAGCCGGAGCAGGAGGTGGTTTGCTCGATATTGTTGGCGACCATGGCGTTCCACATCAGATCGGCCAGTTTAGCGGAAGCCGCGTCGGTGGGATGAATGCCATCGGAGATGGTGTAGGTGGAAACACGGCTCTTATCGAAGTAGGGATCGTCCTTGGGTTCGATGAACACCATTTTCACGCCGGGGTTTTTGGCGGCCATATTGGCAAACTCTTGTTTGGTGCGGTTCTGGAAAACATCGGAGACCACCCACAGGTTCCGGTCGGAAGAGTAGTAGTAACCCTGGTCGACGATGTTTTTAACGCCATCGTTGATCATGTCCTGCCAGAGGGAGTTATTAACGGCCTCAACCTTATTGATGATGTTGTAGCAGGCCTGCGAAAGCGTGCCGTTCGGGTAAGAGGCATCGCATGAGCCGTTGGCACCGATGAGCACATCGTTGCCGCCGCCATTCATGAGGACGGTGCGGATATTGCGGTCGGCATTTTTGGCCTGGGTATACTGCGCGGGAATGGTCCTGACCAGGCCGCCTTCCATCTGGGCGCCGCTCACGTAATAGGTGCGATAGGATTGGTTGGACAGGTCTTCCAGCGCAACGGCCTCTTCGCCGGAGAGCGCGAAGATGGAATCGCCGATCCACACGACGCAATTCTTTTGCGTCGCAGTAGGTGTACAGCTTACCGCAATCGCGAGTCCCGCCACAGCGAGTCCCAAAAGTGCCACCAGAGCCAATGATCTTCTTTTCATTCTCTTTCCTCCCTTTGAAGTTAAACACCTCGGTAACTGTGTTTTCGATAGAAACCACACACTTTCCGCGAAGCAAAATTGCACATCTTTCACCGCCGATGAGGTAGATGTGAATCGCTTCTGAAGCCTTTATCTTTCTCGGGCCATGAATATCGAAATGAGGGCCGACGGACAATGGGGGATTGCCTAAATATCGATCCTGAAACGCCTAATTTTCAAACCAAATCAGGATATAGTTACATGGAGCGGCTCGGTTATGCGAGGAAGATATCTAAAACGGAAGACTGCTTTGTTTTAAGATCATCCAAGTTGGCGACATGCTTTTTTACGGTTTCGGCATTCCACTCGATGCCGTGGGTGCGTGCCAGGGAAGCCGTTTCGGCGGCAAAACAGCCTTCGGGAAGCGAGTTCTCGTCTTGCGTGGCTTGGCTGCGGTCGCTGATATGCACCAAAAGATCGGCGAGATGGACGGCCAATGCATGGGAGACCTGTACGCTGGCCATGGCAGGGTGGTGGTGGAATCCCACGGCCGATTGCAGATGTTGGGGAAATGCCCAGCGCTTGAGCAGTCGCAAGCCGACCTCCTCGTGGGTTAAGCCTAAGAGTAATTTTTCGGCAGCCATGTGTTCCAGGCCGAAATTTCCGGTCATCTTCATCATTTTGACGAACTCCATGGGCAACGCCACCACCATGACCAGCTTGCCGATGTCATGGATCAAGCCGGCCACAAAAAGCTCGCCGCCGGGCAACCGCATGGAACGGGCCAGCATTCGGCAGGCAAGGCCCGTGACGAAGGAGTGACGCCAGAAAAGGTGGGCGTCAAATCCGGGCACGCGACTGATCTTGCCGAAGTTGTTGAATACCGCAGAGGAGAGGAGCAGGTTGCGTACCTCATTAAATCCTATGACCACAATGGCTTGTTTTAATGTGGCGATTTCCCCGGATCGGCTGTAAAAAGCCGAATTGGCGAGTTTCAAGACTTTGGCGGTGAGCACGGGATCGACGGAGATCGCTTCCATGAGCTCCTGGGCGCCACTTTCAGGATCGGCGGTGATTTCCATGACCCGATTGACGACCATGGGCAGGGTCGGGATCGATTCGATGGCGGCGCTTATAATGGCGGCTCGGGCAGCGGTTGCCATGGTTGGTTATTCCTTATCGAATTCAGCCAGTAAGATGCCTTTCAATGCGTTGAACCGAATCCGCTAAGGGATGTTTCGGTGCATGCAAAATGAATTGTAGCATTTTCGGTGCCATATGCAAGATGGGCCGATCGCTCGCGGAAAAAAATATTGGTTTCTAAAACCTTAGAAATGAAGGTTACGTAGGAATTGAAAGTGCGCTTTATTTAGCGTATATGATAGCCCTCTTATTTTTCTGAACCCATTGAAGGAGAAACATCCGTGAAGCTGTTCAGAGCGAACTCTTCTTTCTTTCTTTGGGGTATTGCCCTGGGGGGCTTCATCCTTTTGGCCTTTCCAGGGACGGTCCCAGCCGAGGAGAGGCCGCCGTTGAGCCTTGCCGAAGCCATCGATACGGCGTTGCGTTTCAACCCCAATATCCACGCGGCGCGCCATCAGGTCGAAGCCGCCGTCGCCCAAACCACCCAGGCCCGTTCCGGATTGCTGCCCCAGGTGGATATATCCGAGACTTACAGCAAGACCAACAGCCCGCTGTGGGCCTTCGGCACCCGCCTCAATCAGGGGGTCATCACGACCGAAGATTTTTCACCGGATCGCCTCAACGATCCCGATGCCATCGATAACTTCAAAACCGCGCTGACGCTGACCTGGCCGTTGTTCGATGGCGGCAAAACGTTGACCGGTTGGCGCCAGGCCGAGCGCAACCAGGAAGCCGGCCGCCTGGCCCTGCAGCGCAACGAGCAGATGGTAATTGCCCAGACCGCCTCGACCTACGCGGCCTGTCTGCTGGCCGTGGAGAACCGCAACGTGGTGACCCAAGCCCTGGAAACGGCGCGCGCCCACCTCAAGGTGGTCCAGGATCGGCAGCGCAGCGGCTTGGCCGTCAAGAGCGACGAGCTGCGGGCTCAGGTGCGTATTGCGGACCTGGAACAGCAGCAGCTCCAAGCTGAGAGCCAGATGCAGGTGGCCCTGGCCATGCTGGGGGCAACCATGGGACGGCCCGAAGCGGTTCCCGCGGCCAATGGACTGGAAACGGTCCTCGATGATACCGTAACCCCTCAAGGCGATCTGGACGGGTGGGTGGACCAGGCGCTGGCCCATCGGCCTGACCTCAAGCAGCTTAAAATCCAGGAAGAGATTGCCCAGGCAGAGGTGTATCGCGCCCGCTCCGGCCACTACCCCTCCCTATCTTTGCAGGGCAACTACGAAATCAACACCGAACAATTCGAAGAGACCCAGGACAACTACTCCGTGGGCGCCGTGGTGCAACTGAATCTGTTCAGCGGCCAGCGCATTTCGGGGCAGTCCGCCGAAGCCAAAGCCTTGCTCTCCAGAATCCGCGCCATGCGCGAAGCTTTGGCCCTGGGCGTGCGGGTGGATGCCCAGCAGGCATACCACCGCACCCAAAGCGCCTGGCAGAGCATCGAGGTCGCCCGGCGTGCGGTAGCCCAGTCCGAAGAGGGATTGCGCATCGTGGCCGATCGGTACGAAAACGGCCTACTGGCCCTGGTCAGTCTGCTGGATGCCCAGGTGGCGCATCAACAGGCCCAGACCCAGCATTTCAAGGCACTCCACGACTACACCGTGGCCCGCGTTGCCCTATCGCTGGCCAGCGGCGAGATCGATAAAAATTTCCACTGATATGTGTGCCCGTGGTTGCGCCCACCGCGTCGATCGAATATGGGCCAATCCTAAAAAATGGATGGAGAGAGGCATGACGTCTAAACCCGTTTCAATGGCCTTGATCTGGATGGCACTGCTCGCGCTGTTGTCGGCCTGTGGTCAGGAGATCGCTCCCGGCACCAGCGCTCCGGGAGCCGGACAAACGATAAAGGCACCGCTGGCCGAGGCGGTTATCAGCCAGGAGCCCGCCTATTACGAGGCCGTGGCAACGATCAACGCCCGCACGGCCAGCACCATCTCGTCCAAATTGATGGGCGCCGTCCTGGCGATTCATGTCAATGAGGGCGATCGGGTCAAAACCGGCGATCCGCTGATCACCATCGATGCCCGCACGGTCAAATCCCAGCGGGAACAGGCCGAGGCGGCCCTGCGGGAGGCGCGCCGAGCCGAGACTTCGGCGGTTTCGGCCCGCGATGCGGCCGCGGCGGCCTCCCAACTGGCCGTCTCCACGCTGGCGCGTTACCGTCCGCTGCTCCAAGAAAAGTCGGTCTCCCAGCAGGAGTTTGACGAGGTGGATTCCCGTGGCCGCCAGGCCAAAGCCGCACTTGCCCAGGCCGATGCCATGGTGGAGGCGGCCCGCTCGCGCATCCAGCAGGCCGAAGCCGCCGTCCGTCAGGCCAGCCTGGCCGAACGGGACGCCCAGGTGATCTCCCCCTACGCCGGTCAGGTGGTGGCGCGCATGGTCGATGAGGGCGATCTGGCCTCACCCGGCACGCCGCTGCTCACCATCGAACAGGAGGGCCTCTTCTGCGCCGATCTGCTGTTGCCCGAACGCTACATCCAGAGCGTCGCCGTGGGCGCGGCGGTCAAGGTGCGCGTGCCGGCCCTGGGCGACGTGGAAGCCAACGGCCAGGTGGGCCGCATCGTTCCGGCGGCCGATGCCCAGAGCCGCAGCTTCGAGGTCAAGGTGGCCATGCCCCAGGGCCTCGATCTGAAATCGGGCATGTTTGCCCGGGTCTTTATCCCCGTGGGCGGCACCGGCGGCTTGCTTGTGCCGGCCGCCGCCGTGGTCAGCGAAGGCCAGCTCACCGGCCTCTTTATCGTGGACGAACAGCAGATTGCCCATTTTCGGTTGGTGCGCATCGGCAAGAATTACGGCGACCGAGTGGAAATCCTCTCGGGTCTAAGTGCGGGGCAACGCTACATCCCGGCTATCCCGGCCGGCCTTAAGGACGGCATGCCGGTGGAGGCTATCCGATGACGCCAACGATCGGAACCGCCGGCAAGATCGCCCACTTTTTCATCGACTCCAAATTGACCCCCCTGGTGATCGTGGCCTCGATCCTGCTGGGCCTGGCCGCCGTGGCGGCCCTGCCCCGGGAAGAAGAGCCCCAGATCATCGTGCCCATGATTGACATCTTCGTCCAGATGCCGGGGGCCGACGCCCAGGAGGTGGAACAGCGCATCACCGGCCCCATGGAGCGGCTGCTGTGGGAGATTCCCGGCGTGGAGTATGTCTATACCACTTCCAGTCCGGGCATGAGCATGGCCATCGTGCGGTTTTACGTGGGCGAGGATGAAGAGAAGGCCATCGTGCGCCTGCAATCCAAACTGATGGCCAACTTTGATCGTATTCCGTGGGCCGCCTCGCCGCCGCTGATCAAGCCGCGCTACATCGACGACGTCCCCATCCTGGCGCTCACCTTCTGGAGTGACGACCCGAGCGTGGACCACCATCTGCTGCGCCGGTTGGCGGCCGAGATCGAGACCGATGTTAAGCGCGAGACGGATGCCTCCATCACCACGCTCATCGGCGGCAATCCGCGTCAGGTGCGCGTGCTCTTCGACGCCATGCGCCTGGCCTCCGCCGGCATCGATCTGAACCAGGCCGCGGCCCTGATTCAAGCCGCCAATCAGGCTTCCCATGCCGGCACCTATCCTTCCCATGAGGGCGAGGTAACAGTGCATGTGGGCGGATTTTTAAAAACCCGCGAGGATGTGGAGCGCGTGGTGCTGGGCAATGCCCAGGGCCGGCCGGTCTATCTGCAGGACGTGGCCACGGTGCTGGACGGCCCGGCCGAACCGGATCAATATCACTTCTTCGGCACCGGTCCGGCGGCCGCTGAAAAGCACATCGGCAGCCGGGGCCTCTTTCCGGCCGTCACGCTCTCCTTGGCCAAGCGCAAGGGCACCAATGCCACCGACGTGGCCGAGCGCGTGCTGCACCGCATCGAGCGTCTGCGCGGCAGCAAATTGCCCGGCAACATCCAGATGACTGTCACCCGCAACTATGGGGAGACCGCCGCCGAAAAATCCAACGAACTGCTCTACCACATGGCCATTGCCGTGCTGTCGGTCACGCTGCTCATCGGAGTGACGCTGGGCTTGCGGGAGTCGGGGGTGGTGGCCCTGGCCATCCCGGTCACCCTGGCCCTGACCATGGCCACCTTTTACTTCTATGGCTATACCCTGAACCGTATCACGCTCTTTGCCCTGATCTTCTCCATCGGTATTCTGGTGGACGATGCCATCGTGGTGGTGGAGAACGTGGTGCGCCACCTGCGTCTGCCAGAAAACCAGGCCCGCAACCGGTTCCAGGTGACCATCGAAGCGGTGGACGAAGTGGGCAACCCCACCATTTTGGCCACGCTGACCGTCATCGGCGCCATCTTGCCCATGGCCTTCGTGGGCGGGCTGATGGGGCCGTACATGCGGCCGATACCGGTGGGCGCATCGGCGGCCATGGTCTTTTCGCTGATTGTGGCCTTCATCGTCACGCCCTGGGCCTCGGTGCGCCTGCTGCGATCCGGCGGCACAGCCGGCGACCACCACGACCACGGACCCGAAGATTGGAGCACGCGGCTCTACCGTCGGGTGATGGACCCTTTGCTGCACCACCCGCGTTCGCGCAATCTCTTCCTGGCCGGCGTGGTCGGATTGCTGCTCGTCGCCTGCGCCATGGTGGGGGTCGGCTGGGTGCAAGTGAAAATGCTGCCCTTCGACAACAAGAGCGAGTTTCAAGTGATCATTGACATGCCCGAGGCGGCTACCCTGGAAACCACGGCCGCCGCGGCCCGGGAGATGGGCGACTACCTGGCCACGGTGAACGAGGTCACCGACTACCAACTCCATGTGGGCACCAGCGGCCCGTTCAACTTCAACGGCCTGGTGCGCCATTACTTTCTGCGCCGGGCCCCTTACATGGCCGATATCCAGGTCAACCTGGTCGGCAAGGGGCGCCGCGCCCAGCAGAGCCATGACATC
This sequence comes from Desulfobacterales bacterium, assembly GCA_016218685.1. Lineage (GTDB taxonomy): Bacteria > Desulfobacterota > Desulfobacteria > Desulfobacterales > Desulfosarcinaceae > Desulfatitalea. Next base: position 45,949 of record JACRDD010000010.1, read on the forward strand.
GCCAAACGGGTGCGCCCGCCCCTGGTGGCGATCGCGCAACGCTACGGCGCCCGGATCAAGGTGGCCGAAGTTCCGCCCGGCCCGCCGGTGCTCTCGACCCTGGTGGCCGAAGTGTACGGCCCCGATTACGAGCGCCAGCGCCAATTGGCCGGGCAGATCATGGAGATCTTCGAACAGACCGAAGGCGTGGTGGATGTGGATTGGTTCATGGAAGAGAATTATCCTCACTACCAGTTGGAGATCGACCGCGAACAGGCCGCCCTGCACGGTATCAGCGTCCTGCAGATCGCCGAAATGCTTCAACTGGCACTGGGCGGCCGGCAGGTGGGGCTGCTGCACCAACCCCGGGAGCGCGAAGATGTACCGGTGATCGTGCGCCTGCCCCTGGGCGAGCGCGCAGACATCCAGCGTTTGCAGGCCCTCAAGATACGCTCGGCCGGCGGCGATCTGGTACCCTTGTCTTCCTTGGTGCGGGCCGCCAAGACCGCCGACGACAAGAGCATCTACCATAAGAACCTGATGCCGGTGGTCTATGTGCTGGCCGACGTGGCCGGCGCCAGGGAGAGCCCGGTATACGCCATATTGGAAATGCGCAAGAAGATCGCCGCCCTCCAGTTGCCCGAAGGATATGAAATCGCACAGCTCACGGCCAACATACCGGACAGCGACCGGCAATTCGCCATGAAGTGGGACGGTGAGTGGCACATCACCTACGAAGTCTTCCGCGATCTGGGCATCGCCTTCGGCGTGGTGCTGATCCTGATTTTCGTGCTGGTGGTGGGCTGGTTCCAATCCTTCACCACGCCCCTGGTGATCATGGTGGCCATTCCCTTCTCGCTCATCGGCATCCTGCCCGCCCACTGGGCCATGGGCGCGTTCTTCTCGGCCACTTCCATGATCGGCTTCATCGCCGGCGCCGGCATCGTGGTCCGCAACTCCATCATCCTGGTGGACTTCATCGAGCTGCGCGTGCGCCAGGGGCTGCCCCTGGACCAGGCCGTGGTGGACGCCGGCGCCGTGCGCTTCCGGCCCATGATGCTCACCGCCGCCGCCGTGGTGGTAGGCGCGTCCGTCATTTTATTCGATCCAATCTTCCAAGGCCTGGCCATCTCCCTGATGGCCGGCGAAGTGGCCTCGTTGCTCTTCTCGCGCATGACCGTGCCCATTCTCTACTTCCTGGACAAGCGCTGGGAGTTCGCCCATGGGCATGGCTTGTCAAAAGGCAAAAGCGAAGGGGAGCAAAACCAGTAGGCTGCCAACTAGAGATCGGCCTTCATTTTTTGGCCGGGCGTTTGGCTAGGGCAAGGTACTTGAGATACCCTTCCGCCGTGCGCTGGGGATCGATCTGGAGAATTTGAGCCAGGGACTTGAGGAAGGATTTGAGGAACACCTCGGCCGGCAGGTCGTTCACCTGGTTGGCTTCGATCGACCTGATGGTGGAGGCCGAGATGCGGGTGATTTCGTAGATTTCGCCGATTTCGACCTCCAGGGCTTCGCGTAAGCGCTTCAGATCGCTGCCGGCTATGATGTCTTTGCCGAGAATTTCGGCCGTCAATTGTCTGATCTCTTCTTCCTTGGACTTTTGCTTGACCCAGGCCTGAAGGTCGCGGTGCTTGACCGGCGCCGGCCTCGCCGGGGCGGCAGCGGCGGGCTTTTCGGCTTTGCGCGCGAAGATCGACGGGTCGGCCAGTCCCGCATGCACCAGCATCTGGTTGTAAGCGGCGCGTTTGCTTTCATCCGCCAGGGTATGGTACGCCTCGTCGATGGCTTGCAGCAGATCGCCGCGCTGCTCGTCCGAGAAGAGCTCATAGGTCACCAACGAGTTCTCGCCATAAATCTCCAACGCTTCCCGGTAGGCGCGCTGAATGGCGCTCGCATCGGCATCGAACGGCAATTTCAATATTTCGTAGTAGTTTTGATTTTCGAAGGTCTTCATGGCACCTTGACCGTTGTATGGGAGGCGACCCGTTTGGGGGCCAACTGATCCACGATGGCCCTGAAATCCGTGGCAGTCTTGCTCTCTGGGAATTGCAGGGTGAACAGGTTCTTGCTCAAAATCGAGTCGGTGACCCGTTCATCGTAATCGATATGGCCCAAAAATTCAAAAGGCGAATAAAAATGCCGATTGCAGACAGTCTTGATTTTTTCGCCCAGGGCGCTGTCGGTGTTCTTGCGGAACTGATTGAGGATGAATTTGAACTGAAGGCGGCGAATGCTGTCGCGCAGAAACATCTCCATGCCCGGGTCGTATTTGAGCACGATATCGACAATGTCATTATAGCGCAAGGCCTGAGGGCCATTGTCCTGGGCGGCGTCTTTGACGATTTTGTGAAACGCGTTGTGGCTGATGACCTGTTTGAGCTTGCGCAAATAGGCCGCCTTGATGAAGCGGAAAGCATTTTCGATGGCCGTGGGTTCCGGCGTGCAGACGAAAATGCCGCGGTCGGAGGCCAGGAAAAAATCGAGGGTGTTGAAATGGGTACCGGCGCCCAGGTCGAGCAGGACGCAGTCATAGGAGAGCCTCTGAATGGCGTTGATCAATTTGATCTTTTGGGCGTGATAGAGATTGGCGATCTCCATGGAACAATGCAGCGAGCTGATAAAACTGAGGTTGGAGATATGGGTAGGGACGGCAACCTGTTCAAGCCGGTTTTCGGTCTTGTCTAGAAAGCGGTCGAGGCCGCTGGCGGGACTTTTGATCCCCAGCAACGTGTGCAGGTTGGAGCCGCCCAGGTCCAGGTCGATTAGAATGACGCGGTGGCCGCGTTTGGCCATCAGGGCGCCGAGATTGGCGGAGATGAAGCTTTTCCCGACGCCGCCTTTGCCACCACCGATAGGAAAGATAACCGGCATAGGCTTTTCAACTACAGAGCGATCGCAATGAAGTTTGATGCACCGCAACTCTCCACTTACGCAGGTCTCCTGCGAACGGCATGCCGCGGAAGGTTGCGCGGCATTGTCCGAATGCGCCATCATAGTATCAACGGGGGCGGCTTGTAAACTGGCGGTTGAAAAAAGGGCCGGTAATTGTTAAAAATACGGTAACCCAAAAAAGGGAGAAGGCTTTGGCCGTCCAGACCACCATAGATGCTGCCGCCGGGATCATCACCCATAAGGTGACGGGCGACTTACTGATCGAGGATGTCCAGCAGGCGTTCGCCGTGAGAACGGGCCATCCGGATTACCGGCCCGGGATGAGTATCCTGTGGGATTTGAGCCAAGCCAACGCCTCCCGCATGACATCCTCCGACATCCGCAGGATCGCCGGCCAAAACAAGGCGCGGCTGAAAAAAGCGGGGGTCCCTTACAAGGCCGCGTTTCTGGCACCCCGGGATATCGAATTCGGCCTCTCCCGAATGTACGAGATGTTCGCCGATGCGTCGCTGGTGGAAAACCGGGTCTTCCGGAGCCTGGAAGATGCCCGCCGCTGGCTATCCTCGACGGACGGTTGAAAGACTGCTCCTTCTCCTTTCAAACAAAATCTTCCAAGGCTTCACGCATCAGACGGCCGATGGGCATGCGCTGCGGACAGCGGTCTTCGGCCGCGCTGAAGTCCGCGCTGGCCAGCTCGCGGCGCATGGACCCAGGCAGGTTGGCGAAGTGCTCCCGGGCCCATTCGGAGCGGCCATAGCCACGACTGTACATGTGGTAGCGCATGATGTCGCTGATGGGCAGTCGGGAGGAAAGGGTCGCTTCGCAGATCCGGCCGCAGCCGGTGCAGTAGTTGGCGGCCGTGGCGCAGGCGTACTGCTCGAGCAGGCGCATTTCACCGGAGGAGAGCGCCGTGGGGTCCACGGCGGCGTCGGCATTGGCTTTGAGCAGGCGCATGCTGTCCATCTGGGAGCAGAGGCAGGCGATGAGCGGGTTTTGCCAAACCGATTTGAGCTTGGCTTGCTCTTCGCTCCAGCCTTTCTGACGGAATTGATTGGCCAGGGCCTCCTTGGCCACATCGCCCTTGCTCCAATCGTACCAGGAGCCCTTGGCCTGGGTCTTCATGGCGGTCAGGCCGATGCCGGCCTGGGCGCAGGCCTTTACAGCCGCAGCCATTTCGGGCGAGCTCATGTTGCGATAGTTGTAGGTGAGCATGATGCCGTCGATCCAGGGCAGCTTGGATGCACCCATCAGCAGTTCGGCCATGTTGGCATGGGTGCTGAAGCCGAAGAGGCGAATCTTGCCGTCCTTTTTGGCCTTTTCGGCCCATTGGCGCGCATCGTCGTTGAGCTCGGCCAGGCTCTTGACCCCGTGCAGGAAGTACAAATCGATGTAGTTGGTCTGCATACGTTCCAGGGAGCGGTCCAACAGCTTGCTGATGTCTTCGGGATTGCGGGCGCAGGATTTGGTCACCAGGAAGATCTTCTCGCGTTCCTGGGGGTACTTGCTGAAATACTTGCCGATGCCCGCTTCGCTGCCGGCATGATAGCAGTCGGCCGTATCCCAGTAGGTGATGCCCCAGTTGACCGCCTGTTTGAGCATCAGTTGGTTGGCTTCCAGATCGAACATGCCGCCCAGTCCGAGAATCGAAACCTGCCTGCCGCTTTTGCCGAAGGGCCGGGTCGGCACCTTGAAGTCGCCGGCCTTGGGAACCGCCGGCACGGCCGGTTGCGCCCCGGAAGGCGCAGCCACGGCATAACCGGCCAATAGCGAGCCCGCCCCGGCCACGCCGGCGCTCTTTAGAAACTGACGTCGGGAAAAACCTTTTTTTTCTTCATTCATGGTCGCCTCCCTTCTCAAAAAAGAATCAACTTGTGGTTTCGCTGCCGGGACTCGTTTTCGGCCGTCACCCGGATCGCTCGCCGGCCCTGCACGGGGCACTCATGCTCGCACACACCGCAGCCGATGCAGCGGGCCGGATCCACGTAGGGCTGCTGTAAACGGATCAGGATCTCCAGGGTACCGCCCACCGCCGGCATCTTTTCGGCCGCTCCCGAAGCTATGATCAGTGCGTCGGCATCGTTGGCGGCGATAGCCATGGGATCTCCATCTTCACCGCGGCAGAAGTAATCGCCCGTGCCGTATCGGCCGGGGATGAGCGTTGCCGCCACAACGACCCGGGATGCGGCCACCGCCCGCACGGTATGGCGGCCATCGCGCACTGGCTGCCACACCTCCCGGGTGAAGATCGCCTTGGGACTCACCGGGCAGTTCTCCTGGCAGACGATGCAGGGCGTATCCATGGCCCACGGCAGGCAGCGGCCGCGATCCACGAAGGCCATGCCCAGGCGCAGCGGCCCGGTTTGGGCGAAGGCGCCCCGGCCCAGGCGCTCGTCCACGCTCAGGGGCCGCAGGGCGGCCGTGGGGCAGACATGGCTGCACGCCACGCAGTTATGCTGGCAACCGCTGCTGCCCACGCGGAAATCGAGCATGGGGGTCCACAAGCCCTCGAACCCGCTTTGCAGACCGGCCGGCCGAATCACCTGGGTCGGGCAAACCCGCATGCACTGGCCGCATTTGAGGCAGCGGGCCAGAAAATCGGCTTCGGCCAGGGCCCCGGGCGGGCGGACAACCTCCGGATTCCAGCCGGCGGCCGCGGCCCCATCCAGGCGCAGCAGGGGCGCGGCCACCACTCCGGTCGCCAGGCAGGCCATCACCTGGCGCCGGGTCCAATCGGGGCTTGCGTGCTGGCCGGCAGCCGAGGGTTGTGTCCGATACCCTATCAGATCATGACGGCACGGGTCCAGGCAGTTCATGCAGAGCACGCACTCGCTGACGCGGATGGTTCCGGCCGGCGCGCAGGCTCCCTCGCAATCCCTTTCGCACAAGCGGCAGTCGGCGCAGCGGTTTTCTTTTTTGCCGATGCGCCAGATGCTCCAGCGGCCGAGCAGCCCCAGCAGGGCACCCAGGGGGCAGACAAACCGGCAGTAAAAGCGCGGCACCCACAGGCAGAGCAGGGTGAAGATCAGAAAGATCGCGCCGATGGACATGGCGCCGGGGTAGATCCGGCCTTCGGCCAGGGGAATCACGAATAGATTGAACGTGCGGTGCATCAAGGCGATGGGGTCCAGCAGGCCGGTTTGCAGGGCGGCCGCCAGCCAGCCGCTTGGGGGCGCGTCGGATGGCCCCGGAACGCCGCTCAAGATCCACTGTATCAGGTCGCCGGCCGCCGCCGCCAGCAGGGCCGCCAGCAGCCAGTATTTGACGCGCTGGGCCGGGTGGGGGCGATTGCGGGCGATCTTGTCGGAAGCCGGCAGGCCGCGCTTGCCCAGGTAGCCCATGAACTGCTGCCAGGCGCCGAAGGGACAGAGCCAGCCACAGAACCAGCGACCCAGAAAGAGGGTCAGCCCCAGGGTGACGACGCCCCAGAGCAAGCCGGCATAGATGGTGTGGGTGGCGAGCAGCAGGCCGAGGCCGCTGAGGGGATCGAGTTGTAAAAACCAGTTGATGGGCCAGCCGCGCAGTTGAGAGAAGCGTTCGCCGACGGTGGCCACCACGCAGAACCAGACGAAAAGCGCGAAGAAAAAGATCTGGCTGATGCGGCGGGTGATCACAATAGGCATGGAATTTTCGAACCTCATTTTACAAGCAGTGAGCGATAATCCACCGTTCCCGCGCCCAAACGTTCGGCCATGCGCAGGTGGGGCAGGTCGTCCACGGTTTTGTCCAGCAGGGCCGCGCCGGCGGCATCCACGGCCACCGGGTCGGTGCCGGCGATCAGGGTCTGGGTCGGCTTGAGATCGTCCAGGGACCCGCCGGTCGGTCCGTTGCGAATCATGCTCTGGGTGCCATCCAGGATCACCAGGGTGGGCCGGATCAGCAGGGCCAGTTCGGCGATGATGGTGTGAATCTCCTGGTGAAAGATGTTGCGCCGGCCGCCCAGCAGGCCGTACCAGTTCTTCAGGGCCATCGAGGCGCCGCTGCGGTGGTGGTCCTTGACCGGCGAAAGGCCGATGACTTTATCGACGCGGCGCAGCGGCTCGCGCAACAGGGGCCAATGCCGGATGAGACGGCCGTGGGGCAGGCTGTAGTTCTCGAAGCGGCGCGCTTCGGGCAGGATCACCTGGGCCCCGGCCGATTGGGCTGCCGCGGCGATGCCGCTGAGGGCAAAGCAACTGGCCGGATCGTTGATGGGGTTGTCGGTGACCAGCACCTGGCGCGCGCCGGCCTGGAAGCACAAGCGCGCCACGTGGGAGACGATGTCCGGGTGGGTGGTGGCCCCCAGCATGGGCGGCGCGGCAAAAGCGGCGTTGACCTTGAGCAGGACCCGGTCCCCGGCGCGGATGAAGCGCTGCATGCCGCCTAAGGCGGCCAGGGCCGCTGTTACATTGGCGCCGCGCTCGGCGCCGTGGACCACTGCCAGGCGCTTGGCCTGGTCGGGAATGGAATAATCGGGCAGCGGATCGCCCGCAGCGATCTCTTCTTCGGGCCGCGGCCCCCGGCGGTCCCAGAAGGCCCAGCCCAGGGCGCCGATGCCCAGGGTGCCCAGACCGGCCCGCAGCAGGCGATTCAGAAACCAGCGGCGATCGGCAGGGGGAGGCGGGGAAATGGCCTTCATGGCGTCGCTCCCGGATTGGCGTATAATTTCGTAGCCAGGGCCAGCCCGTAAGCCAGATCGTTAGCCTCGTGCACCCCGGCCAGCAGGTCGCCCCGCTGAAAGACGATCTCGTACTGATCCAGGATGGCGATGACCGTCACGGGCGGGGCCCCTTCCGGCGCCTGAACTCTTTGACCGCCGTAGGTCAGCAGGTAATCGGCATAGGCGCCGGCCAGATCGGCGGCCTCCTGGGCCGAAGCCCGGCGGGAGAGGAAGGCCATGGCGCGATGTCCGTCAGCAGCATAATCGGCCGTAAAGATCCGGTCCAGGCGTTCGAAGCCGAAGGCATTGGCCGACGTCAGGGCGATGCTGTCGGCCGCCAATCCCTCCTTGGGGAAAAGGGCGCGTTCGTCCGCGGCGGACTGGGCCACGGGATGCGCCTGGATGAAGGTGCGCGCCAGGTCGATCATGCGGGCCTGGAGCGTTTCGGAAGCTTCCGAACCGATGACCTCCAAGTAGTGCACGCCTTGCACCAGGAAGAGGCCGTTGGCCGCCTGGTAGGCGTCGGCGGCCAGCGTCAGCGGCTGGGCCTGGGGCCGGCGCTGCTGGCTGTAAACCGCAAAGGCGCCGGCAGGGGCGTTCATGGTGTAGACAAAACGTTCGAGCCAACTGGCGGGATTGTCGGCCAGGGCGAAGCGTTGGCACTCCAGCCGCTCGAAGCCCGCGGCCAGGTAGAGTTCAGCCTTGCCGTCGATTTTGTCCGAAAGGGTGGCCGCGTCGTAAGTCTCCGGCGGTCCCATGGGGCGCAAACCCGGCACTTCCGTCGGTGCTTCGGCGGTCGGAGCGTTGGCGGGAGGGGCGGATTCGTGGGATTGGGCCTGCCATTGCCCCGGGTCGAAGCGCGACTGAGCCACGAATACGCCCCCGGCGATGATTGCCAGGGTCGCAAGAATCGCCCGGCTGACCCAGCGTTGGGTGACCGATGGCGCCTTTTTGCGTGATAGGGCTCCCCTGGGAGGAGTTGACTGTATTCCTTCCACTTCAGCCTTCAGTCGATATTGCCTGATCTTAGGATTTGCTTGTGAACAAGCAGGATACCCGATTGCGGCCGGCCTGCTTGGATTGATACATGGCCTTATCGGCGCGCTGGACGAACAGGGCGATCTCTTCCTGCCAGGTGAACTCGGTCACCCCGATGCTGATGGTGATGGCCACCGGGTCGTCTTCTTTCTGGGGATAAAAGTGCTCGGTCTCCACCGCGGAGCGAATACGTTCGGCCACAGTGGCGGCTTCGTCCCCCTCGGTTTCGGGCAGAATCACGGTGAACTCTTCGCCGCCGTAGCGATAGGCCGAGTCCATTTTGCGCAAGCAGCTTTTGATCACCTGCCCCAGGCGGACGAGAATCTTGTCGCCTTCCAGATGGCCGTAGGTATCGTTGTACTCCTTGAAGTTGTCGATATCCAGGAGCAGCAGGCTCAACGGCCGCTGGTAACGCGTGGTGCGGTCGATCTCGATCTTGAGCTGGTTGTAGAAGTAGCGGGAGTTGTACAGCTTGGTCAGACCATCGGTGATCGAGAGCCGTTTGAGCTTCTCCAGCATCTGGATGCGTTCCTGGGTCAGGCGCCGTTCCTTGAGCACCCGGCGCAGCCGCAGCAAGAGTTCCTCGAAGCGCACCGGCTTGAAGACGAAATCGCTGGCGCCTTTGCTGATGGCCTCTTCGTAGCTGTAATCGCCGCTGTAGCCGGTCATGACGATCACATCCACTTCGAAGTTCTTGCGGATGCGATCGGTCAGCTCCAGACCATCCATGCCGGGCAGCATAATGTCGGTGATGACCACATCCACCGGCTCGGTTTGAAGCATTTCCAGGGCATCTTCGGCGCAGGCGGCCGAGGCGGAGCTGAACCCGGACATCTGGACGAATTCCTGCATGGAATCGCGGATGGCGGCATCGTCATCCACGATGAGGATGTGGGCATCCAACAGAGTTCTCGGTTCGTCGGCCATCGCGTTCGCTTTATCGGTTGACACTCTCGAAAACAATCTGATACTAAAACAAATTTCTTCGCTCAGCGGAATATACCGGCTCATGGGGGGGAAGTCAACCGGGTTTTAAGTGGCGGGAAGAAAAGTCTCTTTCAGATCGGCAAGATAGCGCCGGAGGAGCCTGCCCGCGGCCGGCCAGAACGTACAGATGAAACACATTCGCAATTTCAGCATTATCGCCCATATCGACCACGGCAAGTCGACGCTGTCGGATCGCATGATCCAGACCACGGATATCGTGGCGGATCGCGATTTCAAGGACCAGATCCTGGACAGCATGGACATCGAGCGCGAGCGCGGCATCACCATCAAGAGCAATACCGTTTGCCTGCCTTACAAAGGCGCGGACGGCAAGGCGTACACCCTCAACCTCATCGACACCCCCGGCCACGTGGATTTCTCCTACGAGGTTTCCCGGGCCCTGGCCTCTTGCGAAGGCGCGCTGCTGCTCGTGGACGCCAGCCAGGGTGTGGAGGCCCAGACCCTGGCCAACCTGATGCTGGCCATGGAGCACGATCTGGAGATCGTGCCGGTGATCAACAAGATCGATCTGCCGTCGGCCGATATCGAACGGGTCAAGATGCAGATCGAAGAGGATCTGGGGCTCGACTCCAACAAAGCCATGCTGGTGTCGGCCAAAGAGGGCACCGGCATTGCCCAATTGATGGAGGCGGTGGTGACCCAGTTGCCGCCGCCCAAGGGCGATCCCGAGGCCCCGTTGCGGGCCCTGATCTTCGATTCCCACTACGACCCTTTCCGGGGCACGATCGTCCACGTCCGCATCTTCGACGGCACGCTCAAGGCCGGCGACCGCATCCGCTTCCTGTCCAACGATGCGGTTTACAAGGTGGAAGAAGTCGGTTTTTTCCAAATCGTGCGCAAGCCCCAGAAGGTATTGACGGCCGGCGAGGTGGGTTACATGATCGCCGGCATCAAGACGGTGAGCGATACCCGTTGCGGCGACACCATCACCTTGCAGGAGCGCCCCTGCGAAGGGCCGCTGCCCGGCTTCCGGGACGCCAAGCCGGTGGTCTTCGCCTCGATCTACCCGGTCTCGGCCGACGATTACGACGATCTGGCCGTTGCCCTGGAAAAGCTCAAGCTCAACGACGCCTCCCTGATCTACGAAAAGGACACTTCGGCGGCTTTGGGCTTCGGTTTCCGCTGCGGCTTCTTGGGGCTGCTGCACCTGGAGGTGGTCCAGGAACGCCTGGAGCGCGAATACGACCAGTCGGTGATTCTCACCGTGCCCTCGGTGCGATATAAGTTGATTCTCAACGACGGCATCGAGATGGTGATCGACAACCCGGCCCACTATCCGGACCCCACCTCCATCGACCAGGCCCTGGAACCTTACATCCGCGCCAGCATCATCGTGCCCGACCGCTACATGGGCGCCATCATGAAGCTGTGCCTGGACCGGCGCGGCATCAACAAAAACTACCAGTACCTGACCAACAACCGGCTGGAGATGATTTTCGAAATACCCCTGTCCGAGGTGATCTACGATTTCTACGACCGCCTCAAGAGCGTGACCCAGGGGTACGGATCGTTCGACTACGAGGTCATCGACTACCGGGTGGGCAAGCTGGTCAAGTTGGATATTCTGATCAACGGCGAGCGGGTGGATGCCTTGTCCCAACTGGTGCACGAGGACCGGGCCTACTCCCGGGCGCGCGTGGCCTGCGACAAGCTCCAGGAAGAGATCCCCCGCCAGCAGTTCAAGATCGCCATCCAGGGCGCCATCGGCGGCAAGATCATTTCACGCTCCACGGTCAACGCCTTCCGCAAGGATGTCACGGCCAAATGCTACGGCGGCGACATCACCCGCAAACGCAAGCTGCTGGAGAAGCAAAAGAAGGGCAAGCGGCGCATGAAGATGGTGGGCCAGGTGGAACTGCCTCAGAGTGCCTTCCTGGCCGTGCTCAAGACCGACAACGACTGATACCACTCGAATCCGCCCGTTCGATTTTCGGAGGTACCATGGGTAAAACCATCGCGGAGAAGATATTCGAAAGCCATCTGGTGGACCGGCCGACCGCCGACACCTTCGTGTTGCGCCTGGACGCGGTCTTCTGCCATGAAATCACAACTCCCATCGCCATCAACGATCTCATCGCCCGGGGCAAGGACCGGGTGTTCGACCCGGCCCGCATCAAGGCCGTCATCGACCACGTCACGCCGGCCAAGGACGGCAAGACCGCCACCCAGGGCAAGATCCTGCGGGAGTGGGCCCGGCGCCACGGCATCCAGGATTTCTTCGACATCGGCGCCAACGGCGTGTGCCACGCCCTGTTCCCGGAAAAGGGGTTTGCGCGGCCCGGCTACACCATCATCATGGGCGACTCCCACACCTGCACCCACGGCGCTTTTGGGGCCTTTGCCGCCGGCGTGGGCACCACCGATCTGGAAGTGGGCATTCTCAAGGGCGTGTGCGCCTTCCGCTCCCCGGCCACCATCAAGATTACCGTCAATGGCGCCATGCCGGCCGGCGTCTATGCCAAGGACGTGATTCTCTCCATCATCGGCCGCATCGGCGTCAACGGCGCCACCGACAAGGTGATCGAATTCCACGGCCCGGCGGTCGGCGCCATGAGCATGGACGAGCGCATGACCCTGTGCAACATGGCCGTGGAGGCCGGCGCCACCTGCGGCATCTGCCCGCCCGACATGACCACCGTGGATTACCTGTGGCCCTTCATCAAGGCAGAGTTCGTGTCGCCCCAGGCGGCCCTGGCAGCCTATGGCCGCTTCTTGCCCGATGCCGACGCGGGCTACGAACGGATCATCACCCACGACATTTCCGACCTCGCGCCGCAGGTGACCTTCGGCTTCAAGCCGGATCAGGTCAAGCCGGTGGCCGAAATGGCGGGCACGCCGCTCGATCAGGTCTATATCGGTTCGTGCACCAACGGCCGTCTGGAAGACTTGCGCGTGGCGGCCCAGGTATTGCGAGGTCGCCGTATTCATCCCAAAGTGCGTGGCATCGTATCGCCGGCCACACCGCTGATTTACTCTCAAGCGCTGGAAGAGGGTATCATCGCCACCTTCATGCAGGCCGGTTTCTGTGTCACCAATCCCACCTGCGGCGCCTGCCTGGGTATGAGCAACGGCGTGCTGGCCGAAGGCGAAGTGTGCGCGGCCACCACCAACCGCAACTTCAACGGCCGCATGGGCAAGGGCGCAATGGTGCATCTGATGAGCCCGGCCACTGCGGCAGCCAGCGCCCTGGCGGGAAGTATTGCCAATTCGGAGTTGTATAAGGAGTAGGCCGAGTACGACTGGAGAAGAAGGATATGAAAGCATTCAATGGACCGGTGCTCTTTCTGGACCGCTCTGACATCAATACCGACGAGATCATTCCGGCCCGCTATCTGACCGAGATTTCCAAGGAGGCGCTCCGGCCCCACCTGCTGGAAGATCTCTCTTTGGAAGAGTTCGACCCGCGCGCCGACATCGCCGGCAAGCGCGTCATCGTCACCCGCAGCAATTTCGGCTGCGGCTCCTCAAGAGAACACGCGCCCTGGGCCCTGGAAGTCAACGGTATCACGGTAGTCATCGCCCGCAGTTTCGCCCGCATCTTCCGCCAGAACATGTTCAACTGCGGCATGCTGGCCATCGAACTGCCCGAGGAGAGCATCGAGAAGCTCTTCAGCCGCTTTGCCGGCCGGCCGGCCGAGATTGCGATGGATTTCCAAAACAGCCGCTTGACGGTGCGGTCCGGAGAAGAAGAAGCCGTGGTACCCTTCGTTATCTCCGACTTCGACCGCAAACTGGTGGAGGCTGGCGGCTGGGTCGATTTCGCCGATACCCATTACGCCTGAGATCGCCGGGCATTTCATCGGGCTTGACATTCCCGGGCGGCTCCACTAATCTCCCCATATCGTATCCCATTCAGCATCATCGAACAGGTGGCCCCCATGTCCATACAGTCCGTTGATCGCGCCCTTCAGATCCTGGCGCTGTTCTCCCATCGTTGCCCGACGCTGGGCGTGACCGAAATCAGCCAAGCCGTGGGGCTCTCCAAGGGCACTGTGCACGGCTTGATCCGGACCCTGCTCCGGCAGGGATTCTTGCAGCAGGACGTTCCCTCCCGCAAGTACCGGCTGGGGCTTAAAATCTACGAGCTGGGCATCATCCTGGCCGGCACGCTGGAGATCAACCAGAAAGCCGCCGGTCCGTTGACCCAACTGGCCAAAAGCGCTCAACTGACCGGCCGCGTGGCCATCTGGGACGGCGATTCGGTGATCATCACCTTCGATGTCCATCCGCGCATCCGCGCCGTGCTGCCTTTCCGCTTCGGTCCCCGGGTGCATGCCTACTGCTCGGCCATGGGCAAATCCATCCTGGCGTTTCTGGATGAAACGCAAGTCAACAGCTATCTCGATCGCACGCCGCTGGTGGCCTTTACGGCGACCACGGTGACTGAAAAAGACAAGCTTCTGGAGGAGTTGGCCGAGACGCGGCGGCGCGGCTATGCCCTCGACCGCGAAGAGGCGGTGCAAGGGATCGGCTGCATCGGCGCGCCGGTCTTCCAGCGCGACGGCCAAGTGGCCGGGTCCATCAGCATTTCGGGCTCCACCTCCCGGGTGCTGGGCGAAAAGATGACCGAGTATACGGAAGAACTTCTGCGCACGGCCGCGGAGATATCCCGCTACATGGGCCATTTTCCGGCCTTTGCCGATTCCCTGAGCGGCCCCCGGCCCAATTGATGGTCGTTCGGCCCGATAAGGGGAGCCCATGCTGAACCACATGAATGAAGAAGATCACCGCCAACTGAGCGCCCTGGTCAGCCCGGAGCGCTGCTCCAGCGGCGAGTCCAATCTGCGTCTGCACGCCCGGGATCAATCCCGGCATCCCGCTATTAAACCGGAAGTCGTGATCTGGCCGGAAAGCAGCGCAGAAGTGGCCGCCGTTTTGCGCTATGCCCATCAGCGGCGGCTGCCGGTTACCGGCTGGGGCGCCGGCAGCAGTCTGGAAGGCAACCCTATTCCGGTGCGCGGCGGTATTGTCTTGAGCTTTGCCCGCATGAACCGCATCCTGGAGGTGCGCGAAACCGATTTCCAGGTGGATGTGCAGCCGGGCGTCATCTACAAGGAGATGAACCATCAGTTGCGCCATACCGGCTTGTTCTTCCCGCCCGATCCGGGCGCCGGCGCCACCATCGGCGGCATGATCGCCAACAATGCCAGCGGCACGCGCACCGTGCGCTACGGCTCCACCAAGGATTACGTCCAGCGGCTGACCGTGGCTTTGGCCGGCGGCGAAGTCATCGAGATCGGCAACCGGGCCTCCAAAAGCTCGTCGGGCTTCGATCTGCTGCATCTCTTTGTGGGTTCCGAAGGCATGCTGGGGCTGGTGACCCAGGCTACCTTGCGTCTGGCCGCCATTCAGGAAGAGATCGCCTGGGCCGTGGCCGCCTTTCCCACGGTGCAGGCCGCCAGCCAGGCGGTACAGTATATCATCCGTTCGGGCATCGACCCGGCGGCCGTGGAGTTGATGGCGCCCGAGTGCGTGGAACTGATGAACCGTTTCAAAAATTTCGGGCTCGCGGTGTCGCCGACCCTTTTCATCGAAATGCACGGTCCCACCCGCCAGCAGCTCGCCGAAAGCATGGAGATCGTGCGCGAGATTTGCGAGCAGGAGCAGAGCCAGGAGTTCCGGCCCGGCCTTGATCGCGCCGAGAAGGACCGGCTGCTGGAAGCGCGCTACGCCATGGCTGAAATGATTCAACAGGCCCACCCCGAGCAGTCGCGCATCGTCATCGATGTGGCCGTGCCCATCTCAGCCTACACCGAGATGATCCAGTTTGCCCGGCAAGCGGCGCTGCGGGAAGCTGAAATCACGGCCTACACCTTCGGCCATGCCGGCGACGGCAACATTCACCTGGTGGTGGGCACCGAAAAGAAGAACGCCAAAGGGTGGCAGGCCATCGACGCCCTGAACCACCGGGTTGTGACCAAGGCCCTGGCATTGGGCGGCACGGCCACCGGCGAGCACGGCGTCGGCATCGGAAAGCGCAAATTCATGCCGGCCGAGCATGGCGCTTCCCTCGAGTGGATGAAAAAGATCAAGCAGCTCTTCGACCCCCACGGCATCCTCAATCCGGGCAAGATGTTTCCGGAATAACTCCGCTTCGAGCTTTTTGTTGACCGTTTGTGGAAACGGCTGTACTGACATGACAGTCACTTTTAGAGTGACATCTGCTTCGACACCTTCGTTCGCAACCAGATTACGCCGCTCCTAAATTGCGACCGAGCTCGCTGGGAATCCAGGGGGAGTGAATTCGTGGAATTTGCTGCCGGCGTTTTTTATCTAATCATCATTACGACAGGGACACTTGCCGTCGTGCTGCTCCTTCAATGGATCGGCCAGCTTCGCAACAAGGCTGTGGACTTGCAGATCGCTTTCCCACTGCGCAATAGCGTCCAAAAGCTTCTGCTCTGGCAGCGCAATTGGTCGGAAGTCCAAAAAGTGCTTGCCACTATTTGCTTGGCAGTTGTCGGTTCTCGCCTTTTTATCTATCTTCTGGGCAGTATCTGGTCGCTCTATTTCACCGACGGCCATACCCTGGCGTTCCATTCGGTTTGGCAACAGTGGGACGCCGGCCATTACCTGTTTATCGCCGAAAATGGTTATGTCGCCGCTCCCCATGAAAAAGCTGTCCTGATTGCTTTCTTCCCCTTGTATCCGTATTTGATCAAAGGTTTTGGGTTTATTTTTCGGGACTATTCGGTTGCCGGGTATTTTGTTTCTACTGTTTCGTTGATGGCGGCCTGCTACTTTCTCTATAAACTGGTTAAAGAACAGACTTCCCCTTCGGTAGCCGCTAAGGCGGTCTTGTTTTTGATCATTTCCCCATTTAGTGTCTTTTTGGGCCTGGTGTTCACCGAGAGTCTCTTTTTGGCTCTGGTGATTGCGTTTTTTTATGCGCTGAAGAAGCAGCGTTGGCTGATTGCGGGGACTATCGGCTTTTTTGCGGCGCTCACCAAAAACCAGGGCATTCTGCTGCTCATCCCCTATTTAATGGAAGCTTTGGTGGCCTTGGTTCATCAACCGCGGGGCCGGCAGGAGCGGCCGGTGATGTCGCTTGGCTTGAAAACGCTAACCCCCGTGCTCTTGATTCTGGCCGGATTGGCGGTCTATATCCTGATCAACTATCGGGTCACCGGTAATCCTTTCCAATTTCTCGCCTATCAGAAAAGCCACTGGCATAACTCCTTCGGTTTTTTTGCGGAAAATATCAGAAATATGCTGCTCCTGGCATCCTCTTTCACCGACTACGAATTCCGCTTTTCCTTAATGGTGCTTCAGCCCATCGTTTTCATGTTTGCCCTATTTGCTCTGTGTGCCGCGGTCGTCAAGAAAATCCCGCCGTCCATCAATGCCTTCAGCCTGGCCTTTTTGCTGGTGTCATTTTCGCCCACCTGGTTGCTCTCCGGGGCAAGGTACTCTACCGCTCTATTCTATATCCCCATGCTGCTGGCGATAGTTTCCACAACCACCAGTCGTTTGATCGTTTTGAGCGGCCTTTCCATGTCGTTGATGTGCTTTTTTGTGATTGTGTACGTGGAAGGGGCGATGTTTTGATGTTTCCGGAATACGTTGAAAGCAGCAAGCGGAAAGCGGGGGGGGCGCGCCTAAGGCTGACCCGATTGAAGCCGACTTCAGAATAGTCTTGGCTATTCTGAAGTCGGCTTCACTTTAGTCGTACGTTCAATGCTTGGAAGGTATGCTCCAGGGCGATCGACTATCCAAAAAACTTGTTCGGCAGCCAGGTGGCAATCTGGGGAAAGAGCATGACGAGCCCCATGCCGATACACTCCATGATGGTAAAGGGAATCACCGAGCGGTAGATGTCGCCCATGGTGATGCTCGGCGGTACGATGGCCTTGAGGTAAAAGAGATTGAAGCCGAAAGGCGGCGTCATGTAGCCGATGTTCATGTTCATGATGAAGAGGATGCCGAACCAGAGCGGATCGAAGCCGTGGGCCTTGATGATCGGCATGAAGACCGGCACGGTGATCATCATGATGCCGGCCGGGTCCAGCACACAGCCCAGGATCAGGAGTAAAATCTGGATGAAGACGATGGTGCCCCAGCGCCCGCCGGGCAAGTACTGCATAATGCTCTCGATAAGATGGGTGGCCCCCATGCTGTGGTAGGCGGCCGTGAAGGCGTAGGCGCCGAAGAGGATCCACATCACCATGCCAGTGAGGCGGAAGGTGCGGATGCTGGCTTCCCAGACCAGACCCCAACTCAAGCGTCTGTAAACGGCCGCCGAAATCAGCGAGCCCAGCAGGCCCACCGCCGCGGCTTCGGTGGGGGTGGTCAAACCGTAAATGATCGAACCCAAGACGGCAAATACGATGGACACCGGCAGGATGATCGCCTTGAGGGCCTTGAACTTCCTGGGCCAGTCGCTGCGCTGATCGAGGGGTAGGGCCGGCCCTAGGTGGGGCTGGAAAAAGCAGCGGACCAACACGTAAAGCGAAACGATGCACAACAGCAGCAAGCCCGGCAGGACGCCGCCCGCGAACATCCTGCCCACCGATTCGCCGGTGATCAGGGAGTAGAGGATCATGATCACGCTGGGGGGGATCAAAATGCCCCAACCACCCCCCGAGTTGATGCAGCCCACGGCCAGGAGTTTGTCGTATTTGCGTTCGAGCATGGAGGGCAGGGCGATGGAGCCCATGCTGACTACGGCCGCGCCGCTGATGCCGCACATGGCCGCGAAGAGAGCGCAAATCACCAGGGTGCCGATGACCAGGCCGCCGCGTACCGGCCCGAACCACAGGTACATCATCTCGTACAAGTCGTTGGCCGTGCCCGACTTTTCCAGGATCATGGCCATGAAGATGAACAGGGGGATGGCCACTAGGGTGAATTTTTCCATGGCGCCCCAGGTCTGGGCCGCCACCATGTAAAAGGCTTCGGGGCCCCAGGTGGCCCAAAGAAAAATGATGGAAATCCCACCTAGAACGAACGAGAGCGGCAGTCCTGAGAAAAGAAAGACGAACAGGGACATGAAAAAGAGAAAGGTCAGAATTTCGATGCTCATAGCGTTTCCTTCTCCTCGGAATTGGCCATTGTCAGGTTCGCACCCGGTATCAGCACACAAATGTCGCGGATCAGCTTGACGATGCCCTGCAGCAGGAGCAGCAGAGCGCCCAAGGGGATCATCAGCTTGAAGGGGTAGACCGGGGGGTTCCAGGCCGATTGGGAGCTTTCCCAGGTAACCAGGGACTCCCAGGCCAGTTGGCCGCCGTAGATCAACAGCATACCGCAGTAAAGAAGAAAGACGAAAAAGGTGATGATGTCCAGAACGGCCTTGGTTTTCGGGCTGAAGCGCGCATAGAAGATATCCACGTTGACGTGGCCGTTAAAGCGCAGAATGTAGCCGCCTGAAAGAATCACGTAGGCGCCGAAGAGAAGTTGGGTCAGCTCGTTGCCCCAGACCGTGGGCGCATTGAAGAAGTAGCGCCGGATTACTTCCATCATCACCAGCACGAACATCACCAGCACGGTCAGCGAAAGCGCCCGGCCGATCCATTCGTTCAAATTATCGATAAATCGAAGCACCGCATTGAGTGTTCGCACCCGCTGCCTCCCCTGAAGAATGGGGGCCTCCATCCGGCGGTGGTCATGGCCACCGCCGGACAGGCCGATTGGGTTGTCGTTTTGAAAAGAGTGCCTCGGCCGATCAATGGGCCGCTTTGAGATTCTGGACTTCTTCAGATCGATCCTTGGCATGGAAATCCCTGAGCATCTGAACCGCCTTGGCGCAATCGGGGCTGCGCTTGGCGACATCATCCCAGGTGGCCTGGGCCGCCGCTTCCATCTTCTTCACATCCGCCTCGCCCAGGGTGATGAGTTCCACGCCCTTCTCCTTCTGAACCTTGGCCAAGGTCTTCTCTTCCAGTTGCTCGTACTCCTTGGTGCGCAACCAGAAATGCTCGTCCAGGGTGTTCTTGACGATGGTCTGAACGTCGGCCGGCAGGGCTTCCATGGCCTTGATGTTGATCAGCCAGATGTCGGTGGATGCCACGTTGAGGGCCGGGCGCAGGTGGAACTTGTTGACTTCGTAAAAGCCCATGCTGTCGCTGCCCTGCACCGCGCCCCAGTGGGCGCCGTCCACCACGCCCGAGGTCAGGGCCGCATAGATCTCGCTGCCCGGCAGCATCATGCCGGCGGCGCCGAGCGAGGTCAGGTAGACTTGCAGGATGCCCGACGAGCGCAGCTTGAGGCCCTTGAAATCCTCGAATTTGCGTACCGGCTTCTTGAGCGAGAGTTCGGTGGGGTAGACTTTATCCGGCGAGTAGTACAGGCCATGAGGGGCAAAGGCCTGCTGGACCATGTCGTCGAAGCCCATGCTCTTATGATAGTAGGCGCACTCCCAGGGGGTTTTGAAATTCATGGGCAGGCCGGAGGCCACATCCATCAGGGGCACCTGGTCGCGGGGATAGGCCGAAGAGGTGGCCACGATCTGGATCATGCCGCGTTTGGCGGCGTTGAAAAGCTCCTTTGAAGGCACCAGGGCATCGGCCGGGAACAGCTCGATGTCGAGTTGACCGCCGGTGCGATCCTTGAGCTTCTTGACCAGTACCTGGGCGCTGTCGGTGTAGGAGGAACTGGAGGCCGGCCAGTGGGTCTGCATTTTCCATTTGATGACCTTGTCGGCCGCCAGTGCAGCGCCGGGCGCAGCCCACGCCACCAGTGTCAAGCAAATCGCGAGAGTGATCAACGCACCTGATAAACGAATCTTGCCGGTCATATCCATTCCTCCTTGGCTTTATGAATGTTGGATGGAAATGCATTGCCCTTGGATAAAGCGGGCGACCTCCTTCTTGCAAACGGGAATAGCGGCGATGGTGCTCGGAGAAGTAAAGCCAATATGGCAGAGGGTTGAAGCAGTGTCAACGTGCAATAGGCCAAAAATTGTATATTATCTGTAAAAACGAATAGATGAAATTTAGAATGGACCAGAATGTACGGTGATGTCGAACGCTATTTGGCGGTTGATGAAGCCGCCCCGCTCAAAAAACGAACCGTTCGGATCTTAATGATCCCGAACGGTTCGTGAAAACAGCGGAGGTCCGATTTTGCTTACAGATGGTGGGGCGGGTTTTTTATACCATTCCTTTGAAGGCGAAAAAGGTCAGCGACAACAAACCGGCCGTGACCAACCCGATGGCCGTGTCTTGCAGCGGTTTGGGCACCCGCGCCAGCAGGATGCGCTCGCGCACGCCGGCAAACAAGATCAGGGCCAGGCCGAAACCGACCGGATAGGCGAAGGATGAGACCAGCATTTGAAGAAAATCATAATCTTCCTGCACGTTGATCAGGCAAACACCGAGCACCGCGCAGTTGGTGGTGATCAGCGGAAGGTAGATTCCCAAGCCGGAGTAGAGGACCGGAATGCTTTTCTTCAGGAACATTTCCACGAACTGCACCAGGGCGGCAATGACCAGAATGAAGACGATGGTCTGAAGGTAGACCAGGTCGTATGGGACCAGAACAAACTTTCGGGCCAGCCAAGTCATGACGCCGGCCAGCACCAGCACGAAGATTACTGCCATGGCCATGCCGGTGGCGGTTTCCATGCGCTTGGAAGTCCCCAGGAACGGGCAGTTGCCCAGATACTGGATCAGCAGAATGTTGTTGAGCAGGATGCAGCTTATCATGAAAAGAAAAAGGTCGCCCATGGGAATCTCCTACTTCTTGCCTAGCATGTTCATGACGCAGAGCATCAGCCCAAGACAAACAAAGGCGCCAGGTGCTTCGACCAGGAAACCAAAGGGCTCGAACGAGGCGCCCATGATTTGGATCGGTTTTTCATATAAGGTGATGGCGCCCGTGCCGAACAGCTCGCGAAAGGCCGCCAGGGTTGAAAGCGATAAAGTATAGCCGATGCCCATGCCCAGGCCGTCCAGGGCCGAACGCAGCACGCCGTTTTTGGAGGCAAAGGCTTCGGCCCGGCCCAGGGGAATACAGTTGACGACGATCAGGGGAATGAAAATGCCCATTTTTTGGTAGAGCGAGTAGGTGTAGGCCTGCATCATCAGCTCCACGATGATCACGAAGGTGGCCACGACGATGATGAAGCAGGCAATGCGCACCTTCCCGGGAATGATCTTGCGCAAGGCTGAAATCAAGACGTTAGAACACACCAACACGAAGGTAAGGGCAACGCCCATGCCGAATCCGTTCTCCACCGATTTGGTCAAGGCCAGGGTGGGGCACAATCCGAGTACCAGACGGAAGGGCGGAATTTCTCTCCACAAGCCCTTGGTAAATTCTTGGACAATGGTATTGGCCATGACGCTCTCCTACTTATTGACCGTTTTGAGACCTTCGAGGATCTGCGGTTTCAATTCTTTGTAGAGGACACCGGTTTGGGTGACTCCCTCGGCCACGCCGCGCGAGGTAACCGTGGCACCGCTGAGAGCATCGATCTGACCCCCGTCGGTCTTGACCTTGAACGTTTCCGATATCGCTTTGCCCTTGAACTGATTGGTGAACTCCGGATCGGTTTTGGCTCGCGATCCCAGACCGGGCGTTTCGGAGTGGGTCGTGATGCCCACGCCCGCGATCTGATCGGTTTCTATATCCACGCCGAGCATCAGCCCCATCGAGCCGCCAAATCCTTTGCCATTGCCTTCAAAGGCCACGTATTTGGGCTTGCCGTCCACCATGCCCACAAAAATGGTGCGTTCTTCCTTGGTGCCGGCGTTGAGCTTGAAATAGCTTTCCACAGGGTTGTTGCTGGTGTTGGACAGCACGCTCATGACGGCCGGCCCCTTGACGAATTTGAGCTGTTGCTTTTCGATACGGTCTTTAGTGATATCGCGCAAGTATGACAGCGATCCTCCTGAAAAGACGCTTAGAAGCGTCAAAACCACGACCATACTGATCATCTCTTTCATCTTACGCAGCCTTTCCTAAAGCCTTTGGCCTGATTTTGTCCAATAGGGGGTTGATCAGGTTGATCACCAGCACGGCATAAATGACACCGTCGGGGTAGGC
>JACRDD010000011.1 GCA_016218685.1 Desulfobacterales bacterium
AGAACCATAAAATTTTGGCAAAGGAGGATTCTCAATGCCGACAGTTGAATTTGGTGGTAAATCTTTTAGCGTAGACGAAGACGGCTTCATCGATGATTACAAAAACTGGAACGAAGGTTGGGTTCAGTATGTAAAGTCCCAGGAGGGCATCGATGAGCTGAACGAAGAACACAAGAAGGTGATCGAAGTGCTCCGCGAGTACTATGAGAAGAACGGTATCGCCCCGATGGTGCGCGTTCTTTCCAAGGTTACCGGATTCAAACTGAAGCACATCTACGAGCTGTTCCCCTCCGGCCCGGGCAAGGGAGCCTGTAAGATGGCTGGTCTGCCCAAACCGACCGGCTGCGTCTAATCCGTTAGTCCGTTTCCGAACTCAAGAGGCTCTGCCATTCCGGCAGGGCCTTTTTCGTTTGGCATAGGAGGAGCCCCGCCATGCAACTCACCGTCAAAACTCACGCCCAGACCGAGATGATCGACCTCACCGCCCAGATCCAAAAGCTTCTTTCGGAGCATGGCGTCCAGGAGGGCATCTGCATGCTCTACGTGCCCCACACCACGGCGGCGGTCACCATCAACGAAAGCGCCGATCCCAGCGTGCGCGAGGATATCCTCATGGTGCTCAACCAGATGGTGCCCTGGAAAGCCGCCTACCGCCACGCCGAGGGCAACTCGCCGGCTCACGTCAAGGCATCCCTGATGGGCGCATCTCAACTGGTGCGCATAGAGAACGGCCGCCTGGCCCTGGGCACCTGGCAGGGTATTTTTTTCTGCGAATTTGACGGCCCGCGCACGCGCAAAATGGATGTTGCGCTGATCGCCAAATAGCTGAAGTTTTACCTTCTTATATGACCCCGGGGATAAAGCGATACCGCACCTGCCGGCAATAGGCCTGATAGTAGGGATCCATGCCCAGGTGGCGCTCCTCGGTGATGGCCCGCAGGTAATAGAACCAGGTCATGAAGATCAAGCCGAGGATCTGTAAAATGGCAGCCTGCAGGCCGGTGTGCACGGCGTTATAGACGATGGCCGGAAACATCACGCACCACCATGCAAAATTCTTGGAGGCATAGGCCGGATGGCGGATAAAGGCGTAGGGCCCCTTGCGGATGATGCCCCGGTTGGTGAGGTTGGAAAAACGCACCCCGAACCAGAGGGTGGCGGACATGTAGACGAAATAGCTGAGCACCATCATCACGGTGAAGAGGGTGATGAGCCACTGATTTGAAAACTGCAGCACCGCCCGTTCCCCCGGCGCCGAATAATAGAGCCCAAGCAGGCGCTGAAACGGTGGATAGCAGGCGATGCACACCAGCCAGCCGAGCATGGTGGGCTCGGCCGTGACGGTCTGGTTGTCCACCCAGCGGGAAGAGATCACATAGCCGCACCACGCCAAGGCCACGTCGATGGAGAAAATAAAAGCAATGGAAATATTGAACAGGTCCGTATTGAATTGGGCGTGGGGATACCCTCCGCCGAAGACGACTCCGGGCAGCGCGCCCAGCACAAAGCCGATATTGTTGACCAAGTGGGGGAATTGATCGGTGAAGAAGACGGTCATCAAGGGGGTAAAAAAGAGTTTCACCAGCAACGCCCGGGTTGTTTTCTTATCCAATTCGCCGAAGCGCGGCCGGAACCGTTTCAAGCCCGGAAGCCATGAGGTTAAAAAGCGGAGCACTCGGGCGGTAAGCGCGGAGAAATCGCGCCGGTCCGCGACGGCATCGTATTTGAGGGCGCGGGTCAGCAGGACATAAGGCAACCCTGCCCAGAGATAGGCGGACCAGCCCAGATCCAGCAGCCGGAACCAGACCCGGTAATAATCGTTGTTCTGCCGGTAACCGTACTCGCCAGCGGTGCGAAAAAATAACACCACGACGCCCAAGAGGGCCATATAAAGCAGCCAGTTCACGAGGGCATCGCGTAAAAAGCTCAGATAGCGCCGCTTTTTTAGGTCGGGGTGGATGGTGAAAAAGTGCTGCTGGTCGCGTTGCCACAGTCGCACCATCTCGGTAACCAACATGGCGCCGGCGATGACCACCAGGGCCAGCAGCAGGCTGTCGGTTTTAAACTCCGTCAACTGCAAGCCGGCGATGGCGACGCCCTTTGTCAGCGCACCGGTGACGTTGTAAAAAAGTGCCATTACCAGCACCATGAATGCGCCCACGGCGCCACAGATCCAGGCATCGTCGGTAATCCAGGGGCCGTTTTCGGGTGGAACGGCAAACGGGATATCTTCCGGATCGCCGGTGGTCGAAATCGGTGCTGCGGACCTGTTCGTTTGAACGCGCGTCATCGTCAGAATTCCTTGATTTTCGAAATATTAGATCTCTTGGGAGGGCAGAAGATCGCCGCAGATAGCATGAATAGAACCAAAATCGGTCCGTTCGTCAAGGGCAAATTTTTTGTTACCCCTTTGGGCGCTTGACATGCATCGCTTTTAAGATAAGGTAGGCCGCATGGACGATACCGACAAAGCCATTCTCAACCGGATTCAATCCGATTTCCCCATCGCTTCCCGCCCTTTCGAAGCCATCGGCCAAGAATTGGACCTGAGCGAAGAGCTGGTGATCGAGCGGGTGCGGGCGCTCAAGGAGCAAGGCATCATCCGCCGCATCGGCGCCAACTTCGTGCCCGGCAAGGTGGGCTTCGTGAGCACCCTGTGCGCGGCCCAAGTGCCCGCAGAGAAGATCGACCACTTCGCCCAGGTCGTGAACCACTACCCCGGCGTCACCCACAACTACCAGCGGGAAAACGCTTTCAACGTCTGGTTCACCTTCATCGCCCGCTCCCGGGAAGAGATCGCCCACAATCTGGCCCAGATCGCCCGGGAGACCGGCGTGGAAACCATCTTGAATCTGCCGGCCACCAAGGTGTTTAAAATCAGGGCGCAGTTCGATCTATGAAAGACATCCGCATCGCCGCCGTGGTGTGTCGCGCGCCGGTGGGCGACATCGAAGGCAACCTGGCGCAAACCCGCCACTGGACGCACCTGGCTAAAGCGGCCGGAGCGGATCTGGTCTGCTTTCCCGAACTCAACCTCACCGGCTATTGCAACCAGGCCGAAATGGCCGCCATCGCCCTGCCCCATACCGGACCCGAAACGGCATCCTTATCCGACTTGGCCCGGGAGACCCAAACCATCATCCTTGCCGGCCTGGCCGAGCGCAATCCCCAAGGCTTGCCGTTTGCCAGCCACTTTGTCTTCCGGCCCACCGGAGAAATAGAAGTCTACCGCAAGCTGCACCTGGCGCCCAACGAACGCCAATACTTCTCCGCCGGCGACACGATCCCCATCTTCCGCGCACCCCAGGCCGTCTTCGGCATCCAACTATGCTACGACGGCCACTTTCCCGAACTCTCCACGGCCATGACCGCCAAGGGCGCCCAGATCCTCTTCCTGCCCCACGCCTCGCCCCGGGGCGACGCCCAAACCAAGCACCAATCCTGGCTGCGCCATTTGCCGGCCCGGGCCTACGACAACGGCGTCTTCGTGGTGGCCTGCAACCAGTGGGGCGCCAACGGCAAGGGCCTCACCTTCCCAGGCAATGCCGTGGTCTTCGATCCGGCCGGCAACCCGCTCGCCAGCCGCCTGACGGACGACGAAGGGCTCCTGGTGGTGGATCTCAAAGCCAGCGCCTGGGAGTCCGTCCGCAGTCATCCCATGCGCCATTTCTTCCCTAACCGGCGCCCGGAACTCTACTTTCCGAAGTAAAAAAGGCCTCCGCCCATGCGAAAGCCTTTTCCTTCATCTTACAGGATGCCAAAGAGCGTCTACTGCACCATAAAGACCACGCTCTCCAGAGGCGTGCCGCTTTCGGTGACGATTTCCACCATCCACTCGCCGGCTTGTCCGGGCGACATGGCTTTATAGCTCCATGTACGCCAGTTGGCTGCGCGCACGGGCAGCTTGATGGAAGACTTCAGGGCGCCCTGGTAGTACCAGTTGTGCACGATGGCGCCTTCGCCCTGCATGCCTATCACCCGGCAATAGCAGTACACCTTGGGTAGATCCTTGGAGAAGACGTCCGCGCTGCCCACGGGGGCGCGATCGACCACATCCTGGCAGACGACGGCCTCCTTGATCTCCACACCGACAGCAGTGGACGGGGTCGCGCTGACCGGTGGCTGGCCCGGAGCCACGGGAGCGTCGGCGTTGGCTGGTGCCGCAGGCGTTGCCGCGGCTTCCTGCGCGGCCGGCTGGTTTTGATCCTCACACCAGGCGGGGGCTGCGGCCCACGCGAGCAAATAACACGCCATTAGCACACCAAGAATTCCACCCTTCATGTTCTCCTCCTGATTTTCATGGCAAAATTGAGAGAAATCGCCGCCATCGGCAGGTCGACCGGCACAAGCAAGGTATCGTGTTGTCTGGATTGTATAACAACATCAAACCCTTTTGGCAACGTCCGGAGTTTTTGCCGTACTAAAAAGCTTCCGCTATAGCTAATAAAAATCGGGCCAATAGATTCTTATGAGACACCTCGGCGTCCAAGGTGGCCATGAGCTAGAGCTCTGGCTTTGATAGCTCACATAGTGGACGATCGCGCCAATAGCCGCTTGCGACGCCTCTGCGATATTCTTCCAGCGCATCCCCGGTTGCATTGACCCGCAAGTTGCTCCAACTGCCGTCATGATTCTGCCAGAGCTCGTGCCAGTAGACAGCGGCACGAATCCGCGGGCACTCGCCGGGAATGCGCCGGAAGAACTCGGCGATCCAGGCGCTCATGCTGCCGGATTCGGGGAAATTGCCGACACCCCATTCGGCCAGGATGACCGGCTTGTCCCGATCCACGGCGGCAATCTCTCTGTAGGAGCTGATGAAAACATCGTCCACCGACCAAAACTTTTGATAGGGATATTGCTGTCCGTAAGCACTCAGCCCGAGCCAGTCGACATAGTCGGCTCCCGGGTAGTAGCTCTTATAGTTATTCCAAGCCTCACCTGGAACCGTCCCGGAATTCAGATGAAATACCCATTGAATATTCTTCGCACCGCGGGCGCGCACTTTGCCAACCACATATCGGTAAGCCTGCTTGTAGAGTTCCGGCCCGGCAAACCGATCGGCTGAACCCGAAGTTACCGGGGTGCCCCCACCGTAAAAAATTCCGGACCAAGGAAACCAATCGCCGTTCATCTCCAGCCCCCAGGCAACGAGCAGCGGCCGGCCGAAGTCGCGGGCCTGATCCCCCCACTGCGAGAGATAGGCATCGTACTTTCCGGCCAAAATATCGCGCAAGCTGTAACGGTCGATTCTATTCGCATCCCAATCCGCGCGGCTTTCCCAGGGCAACCAGTAGAGCAATGGGACCGCGCCATAATTCGCGATGATCTCCATGTTGCTCCGGGGGAAGGAATTTTTGCCCCAGTTGCTGGAAGAGGCCACGATGGCCTGGTGCCTACCGACTAGCGCTTCGAAATTTTCGATGGCTTCGATGGTCACATCGTCTTCGTTTGGGCCGAAATCGATATAGGCACCAGTGTAGGCCTGATTCGCGGGAACGGCCAGAGTACACCCCTTTTGGACAAGCGGCCCAGGCCCCTCGTTCGTCATCTTCAGGTGGCAGGCCATCGTCGCGAAACTTGCTAATAATATCGCCAGGGGAAAATACATTTCGATCGATTTGCCTTTCAAGGAACCTCCTGAGCTGATCTATCGTCGATATGGTGAGGGCATTAAAGCATGCCGACAATGGTCACCTGATCTCCCTTTTTGGCCAGCTTGATCCCATACATGCGGATAGTGATGCTCAGGGCACGCCCGAAAAGAAATTCCAGCAGCCTGGGGTCCAGGTGGGTGCGCTCGATGGCCACCTGGCGCAGGCTCTGGTCGTACCGTATGGCGTGCAGCAAGGCTTCGACGGCCGGCTCTTTATCTTGGCCTTGCTTGATGCGCTCGGCCCATTGGGCCACCTGTTCATAGCCGCAGCGTTCCTGGTGTTCGGTCACCAGATCGTTCAGACCGGGCAAGCGGGCGAGAAGATCGGCGCGGGTCAAGCGCTCCTGGTCGTACATGGCCATGATGGCGCGGGTGTCCCAGCAGGTGAGCACGCGGCACTCCACGGGGCGGGCTTCGTAGATCCCGCACCCCACCCGCTCCTGGTCCAGGAAAATGCAGGTGGCGTCATTCTCCGCCGCCCCCTTGATCTTGATGATGTCGCTGGCGGCCGGCGCGATGGCGCGGCGGATGTTGTCATAGGCCGGCTCGCTTTGACGGATGGTAAAGAGGCATTTGAGTGGAATCTTGCCGGAATCCACCGCCTCCCGGTCCGCCCGGTGCAGGGCCGGCCCTCCCTTGGCACAGCAGGTCCCGCATCGGCGGCATTGAATCTTCTGTGTGGCTGAGTCTTCCAAAATAGAAAACCTATCTGTAGGATATTGTGCAGTAAAAAGACCGCTCCATCGAGCGATGAAGCGGCCTTCTGCTTACTTTGTAGAGATACGGACTACTTCCCTGCCCGGCCGTCGTCGCAGGCGTCGTCGCCGCCGTGTTCGGCGGTGGAAGACAAGGTGCAGACATCCTGCTTTGTCGGATCATCGCCGGCGGCAGCGGGGGCGGCGCCTTCCACTTTGGGTTCGGACGGTGCATAGGCCGCCTGACGCTGGAGCCGCTCGTAGCGCAGGGTCAACTCTTTGGTCAGCAGGCCATGCAGCCGCTCGGCTTCGGCCGGGAAGATCTTCTGCAGCGAGGCATAACGCACTTCGCCGGAGAGGAACTCTTTGAGACTGCCGTCTGGGGCTTTGGAATCCAGGATGAATGGATTCTTCCCTTCCAGGGCCAGCAGCGGATTATAGCGGTAGAGCGGCCAGTAGCCGCTGGCCACGGCCAGACGGGTCTCTTCCTGGGTCTTGCCCATGCCCTTTTTGATGCCGTGGTTGATGCACGGCGCATAGGCCAGGATCAGCGATGGCCCGTCGTAGGCCTCGGCCTCGACCAGGGTCTTGAGGGTGTGCTGCTTGTTGGCGCCCATGCCGATGCTGGCCACATAGACGTACCCGTAGGTCATGGCCATGGCGCCCATGTCCTTCTTGGCGGTCTTTTTGCCCGAGGCGGCGAACTTGGCGATCGATCCGGTGGGTGTGGCCTTGGAGCTCTGGCCGCCGGTGTTAGAGTACACCTCGGTGTCGTAGACCATGATGTTGATGTCTTCACCCGAGGCCAGCACATGATCGATGCCGCCGTAGGCAATGTCGTAGGCCGCGCCGTCGCCGCAGAAGACCCAGTAGGATTTCTTGGTGAAAAGATTGGCCTGGGCGTGGATCTGGTCCAGCAGGGCGTTGCCTTTGACTTTGGGCAGCAGGGCTTTCAACTGATCGCCATACAGGCGCGACTTTTCGGGGTCCTTGCGGTTGGAGAGCCAACCGGCCAGGGCTGCTTTGAGCTCGGCGTCGATGTCGGTGCCCAGGGCCTCTTCGGCCAGCTTGGCCAGGCGCGCCCGCTGCTGCAACTGCCCCAGCAGCATACCGTAGGTGAATTCGGCCGGATCTTCGAACAGGGAGTTGCCCCAGCTCGGCCCGTGGCCGTCCTTGTTGACGCAATACGGAATGGAGGGTGCCGAACCGCCCCAGATGGACGTACAGCCGGTGGCGTTGCCGATGATCATGCGCTCGCCGAAGAGTTGGGTGATCAGTTTGGCGTAAGGCGTTTCGCCGCAACCGGCGCAGGCGCCGGAGAACTCCAGCAGCGGCTGGTAGAATTGACTGCCCTTGACCGAGTCGCGCTTGGAGAGCGATTCGCGCAACGGCAATGTCGCGGCATACTTCTGGTTGGGCACCTGGGCCGCCAACTGGGTCTCCAGGGGCTTCATCGCCAGGGCCTTGACCTTGGCCGGGCAGATGTCGGCACAGTTGCCGCAGCCCATGCAATCTTCCGTGTACACCTGCATGCGGAACTTGTAGCCTGCCAGCTCCTTGCCGATGGCTTTCTTGGCTTCGAAGCCGGCCGGTGCCTTGGCCTGCTCTTCCTCGGTCACCAGGAAGGGCCGGATAGCGGCATGCGGGCAGACCATGGCGCACTGGTTGCACTGGATACAGTTGTCCATGATCCACTCGGGCACGTTGATGGCCACGCCGCGCTTCTCATACTGCGTGGTGGCCGCCGGAAAGAGCCCGTCGTGGGTAAAAGCGCTCACCGGCAGCCGGTCGCCCTGCTGGGCCAGCATGGGCTGCATCACCTCGGTGACCCACTGGGGCACCTGGGTCTCCTGGGCCTCGCCCTCTTTGGCATTGGCCCAGGCTGCGGGATATTTGACTTCCACCAGGTGACCCAAGGTGTGGTCCACGGCGTCCTGGTTCATCTTCACCAGTTGGTCGCCCTTTTTGCCGAACATCTTCTTGATCTCTTTTTTGAGCAGATCCAGGGCCTGCTCCACCGGCAGTACGCCCGAGACTTTGAAGAAGGCTGCCTGCATGATCATGTTGATGCGGCCGCCCAGCCCCACCTCGCTGGCGATCTTGACGGCGTCGATGGTGTAGAACTTGAGTTTCTTCTTGGCGATCGTGCGGCGCATGGCGGCCGGCAGTTTGGCCTCCATGTCTTCGGTGCTCCAGGGGCTGTTGAGCATGAAGGTACCGCCGGGCTTGATGCTTTCGAGCACGTCGTAGATGTTCACATAGGCCGGGTTGTGGCAGGCGATGTAATCGGCCGCGTCGATCAGATAGGTGGATTGGATCGGGCTCTTGCCGAAGCGCAGGTGGCTGATGGTGACGCCGCCCGATTTCTTGGAGTCATAGGCGAAGTAGGCCTGGGCGAACATGTCGGTGTTGTCGCCGATGATCTTGATGGCGCTCTTGTTGGCGCCCACGGTGCCGTCGGCCCCCAGTCCCCAGAACTTGCACTGCACAGTGCCCTTGAGGGAGACGTCGAAGCCTTCCTTGACTTCCAAGGAAGTGTGGGTGACATCATCGACGATGCCCACGGTGAAGTGATTCTTGGGCTTGGCGGCGGCCATGTTGTCGTAGACGGCCTTGACCATGGAGGGCGTGAACTCCTTGGAACCCAGGCCGTAGCGGCCGTTGAGCACCTGCAGGCGCCGGCCATGCTCCATGAGGCTGGTGCACACATCCAGATAGAGCGGATCGCCCAGGGCGCCGGGCTCCTTGGTGCGGTCCAGCACGGTGATCGTGCGGGCGTTTTCCGGTATGGCCGCCAGCAGATGCTCGGCGGAAAACGGGCGGAAGAGACGCACCTTGATCAGCCCCAGCTTCTGGCCCTGGGCGTTGAGGTGGTTGACCACCTCCTGGATGGTCTCGCAGGAGGAGCCCATGGAGATGATGATCTTCTCGGCTTTGGGATCGCCCACGTAGTCGAAGAGTTGGTAGCGCCGGCCGGTGAGATCGCCCACCTTGCCCATGTACTGCTCGACGATCCCCGGAACCTTCAGATAATAAGGATTGGCCGCTTCGCGGCCCTGGAAGTAAATATCCGGGTTCTGGGCCGTGCCGCGCAGCCTGGGGCTTTCGGGATTGCTGGCCCGGGCGCGGAAAGCGGCCACAGCCTTCATGTTCACCAGCTTGGCCATGTCGGCGTAGTCGATCATCTCGATCTTCTGGATCTCGTGGCTGGTGCGGAAACCGTCGAAGAAGTGCACGAAGGGGATGCTGGACTCGATGGCGGCCAGATGGGAAACCAGGGCCAGGTCCATCGTCTCCTGCACCGAAGCAGAGGCCAGCATGGCAAAGCCGGTCTGGCGCACGGCCATCACGTCCTGATGATCGCCGAAGATGCTCAGGGCGTGGGCGGCGATGGCCCGGGCCGTAACGTGCAGCACGCCCGGCAATAGCTCGCCGCTCATTTTGTACATATTGGGGATCATCAGCAGCAAGCCCTGCGAGGCGGTATAGCTGCTGGTCAAGGCGCCCGCGGCCAAGGACCCGTGCACCGCCGCGGCGGCACCGGCCTCGCTTTGCATCTGCCGGATCAGGACTTCCTGGCCGAAGATGTTCTTGCGCCCATTGGCCGCCCATTCATCGCAAATTTCGCCGATGGGCGACGACGGAGTGATGGGGTAGATGGCCGCCGCGTCGCTCAAGGCATACGCCACATGGGCCGCCGCGGTGTTGCCGTCTACCGTCTGCATGGTTTTTGACATCGATCTGCTCCTTTTCTGTTCCCTCACCCCATAGGTATCGTTTTTATCCAGGCTGTCGCAGGGACCGGATCCAAGCGGGGTGCCTGAGGAGGGCGAGGCTGGCAAGAGGGTATTAAAAAGGATTTTACAAAATCATATTCGTAAACCGTTGGCAAGATCAAAAATGGCAGTCCCCACGGCCATTTCCACTGAACGCGATTCATTTTTCTTCCGGTGCCGGGCGCTTTTAGAAAGGAATTACATCGCCGCGGATGTATCAAAATGCCGGGCAAAGGTATTGCGCAAGAGCTCCGGCGTGATCGCCGGCAGGGGTTCGATTTGGGCCACCACCGGGATCTTGCCGAAATGTTCGATGGCCTGGCAGTTGCTCGGGTCCGGCGGTCCGTTCAGGATCACCCCGGCCACGGATACCCGACGGTCGCGCAGGGCCTGCAAGGTCAGCAGCGTATGGTTGATGGTCCCCAGGCGGCTTGCGGCCACCACCAGGACCGGCAGGGCCAGTTGGACGATCAGGTCGAGCATGAAATGGCGCGCGTTGAGCGGCACCAGCACCCCGCCGGCCCCTTCGACGATCAGGTGCTGGAATGGCGCCGGATCGGGCGCCTGAAAATCGTCCAATTCGATATGCACCCCATCCAGGGCTGCCGCGGCATGCGGGGACAACGGCCGGCGCAGCCTGTGCCGTTCAGGATGGAAGTGGCAGTCGGGCAGCGCGGTGGCCCGTTGAATCCATTGGGCATCGGTGCCATCGTCCAGCCCGCTCTGCACCGGTTTCCAGTATAGGCCGCGCGTTCCGGCCAGAAGCACGGCCGCCGTCACGCTCTTACCGACATCGGTGCCGGTTCCGGTGATAAATAGCCGGGGGGGTAGAATCAATTTTTCCATTGCCCAAACGCCTCGATCACCCGTTCGATATCTTCGGTCGTGTGCATCGCCGTGACCGCCAGACGGATTCGCGACTTCTCCTTTTCCACGGTCGGCGGCCGGATGGCCGAGGCGTAGATGCCGTGAGCACCCAGCCACTGGGAGAGCGCCAGGGTTTCGCCTTCCGAGCCCACCATCACCGGCACGATCTGGGTGCTCGATGGGCCGCAATCCCACCCCATGCGTCTCAAGGCCGTTCGCAGAAGATCGGCATGGGCATGCAGGCGCCGGCGCTCTGCTTCCATGCCGGGAACCAGCTCCAGGGCGCCGTCCACGGCACCCAGCACCGCCGGCGGCAGGGCCGTGGAGTAAATGATGCCGGCGCAGCAGTTGATCAGGTAGTCGCGCAATTGGCGCGAGCCGGCCACATAGGCGCCGAAGCCGCCACAGGCCTTGCTGAAGGTACCGATGGTCACATCCACCCCATGGCCGCAGCTCAGGCCCATGCCCTTGGGTCCGATGACGCCCGTGGCATGGGCTTCGTCCACCACCAGGATGGCACCAAAGGCGCGGGCCAGGGCCGCCAGTTCCGCCAGCGGACAAAGATCGCCATCCATGCTGAAGACCGACTCGGTGACAATCAGGATGCGCCGGAAGGAGGGACGATGGCGATCGAGCAGCGCTCGCAGATGGGCCATGTCGTTGTGCGCGAAGATCTCCACGCGGCAGCGCGCCAGCCGGGCGCCTTGGATTAAGCTGTTGTGGTTGAGGCGGTCGGAGAGGATCAGCGTCTCGCGGTCGGCCAGGGCCGGCAGGATCGTGGCGTTGGCCTGGAAGCCGGAGTTGAAGACCAGGGCCGCCTCGGTGCCCTTGAGGGCCGCCAGGCGTTCCTCCACAGGACCGAAATAGGCGTGGTTGCCGCAGATCAGCCGCGACGAACCGCTGCCGGTGCCGTAGCGCGCCAGGTAGTCGGCGGCGCGCTGTTGGAGCAGCGGATGGCGGGATAGTCCGAGATAATCGTTGGAGCAGAAGTTAAGCATGCGCCGGCCGCCGACTTCGATGGCGGCCCCATCGCCACCCTCGACCGTCTCCAGGCGCCGCATCTGCATCCGCTCACGCCGGGCCGCCAAGGCCGCCTCCAAGAATGCCCATTTGGCGCTCATGCGGCCGCAACCTCCTCTTCGGCGATGGTCTGCACCATGGCGGTGGTCAAGCGGGTCAGATCCTCTGGGCTGATGATGTAGGGCGGCATGATGTAGACCAGCCGGCCGAAGGGCCGCAGCCAGACGCCCCGTTCGACGAAGCGGCGCGTGATCTGGCGCATGTTCACCGGCCGGTGCAGCTCCACCACGCCCACGGCCCCCAGGGTGCGCACATCGGCCACCTGGGGCAGATCGCGACAGGCGGCCAGCTCCCGGGTCAGTTGGGCCTCTATATGCCGGATACGGCCCTGCCAGTCGGAGGCCAGCAGCAATTCGACGCTGGCCAGGGCCACGGCGCAGGCCAGCGGGTTGGCCATGAAGGTCGGGCCGTGCATGAAGACGCCCGGGCCCGCGGTAGAAATCGTTTCGCTCACCCGGCGCGTGGATAAAGTGGCGGCCAGACTCATGTATCCGCCGGTCAGGGCCTTGCCCAGGCAGAGGATGTCGGGCCGGATGTCGGCGTGCTCGGCGGCGAACAGCCGGCCGGTGCGGCCAAAGCCGGTGGCGATCTCGTCCAGGATCAGCAGCACGCCGTATTGGTCGCACAGCCGGCGCACGCCGCGCAGATAATCGGGATGGTAGGCCCACATACCGCCGGCCCCTTGCAGGATCGGCTCCAGGATCACGGCTGCGATTTCGTCGTAGTTGCCGGCGATCAGTTGCCGGAAGCTTTCCAGGTCGCTTTCGGCCCAGAGGCCCTCGAAGCGGCAGGCCGGCCGATCCGCGAAAAAATGGGGCGTCAGATGGGAGCGAAACATGCCGTGCATGCCGGTCACCGGGTCGCACACCGCCATGGCGCCGAAGGTGTCGCCATGGTAGCCGCCCCGGATGGTGAGCAGCCGGTTTTTTTGCGCCTTGCCCAGGGCGATCCAGTACTGCAAGGCCATCTTGATGGCCACCTCCACGGATACCGACCCGGAGTCGCAGAAGAATACCGTTTCCAGCCCGGCCGGGGTGATCTCTGCCAGCAGGCCGGCCAGCGCCACAGCCGGTCTGTGGGTCAAACCGCCGAACATGACGTGGGCCATGGCCGCGGTTTGCTCCATGATGGCCGCGTTTAAAACAGGATGATTATAGCCATGGATGGCGGCCCACCAGGAGGACATGCCGTCGATGAGGTCGCGCCCATCCGCCAGGCGCAGGCGCACGCCGCCGGCCGCAGCCACGGGCAAAACCGGTGGGGGATCGACCATGGAGGCGTATGGATGCCATACATGGCGACGATCCAGTTCAAGGATTTTTTCTTCTGAAAACGGCGTCATATCGAGCTCATGCCTTTCGCCCAGACCCTATCCGCTGGAAAACTGCCGTTCTTTTCGTCCGATTCAGTAAACCATATTGTTCGCCGTTGTTAACGACAAGCGCGTCACAGGTCAAGAAATTTTTCTAAATTGACACCTACCACTCTTGTGACATAGCGTTGTTCTTGCACGCGGATGCCCTCTTCTGCCCTCGTTATCCTCGCGCCTTTCATGCCGCGGTC
Source organism: Desulfobacterales bacterium (assembly GCA_016218685.1). Taxonomy (GTDB): domain Bacteria; phylum Desulfobacterota; class Desulfobacteria; order Desulfobacterales; family Desulfosarcinaceae; genus Desulfatitalea. The sequence continues at coordinate 13,635 of JACRDD010000011.1, forward strand.
TGCCGGATGCCGCACCATTAGTCATCACCCATAAGAGAAAGCGCTCTTATGAAAAACCGAGGAGTTGCCTGCAGCGCCCTGCTATCATGGATGGCCTTCCTGGTAGGGATACTTGCTTGCGGCGAAAAGAAGCCCTTGGAAATCGGATTCATGGCCGGATTGACCGGCCGGGTCGCGGACCTTGGCGTCCCCGGGCGTAACGCCGCCCTGCTGGCAGTGGAGCAATTCAACGCCGGCGGCGGCATCAGCGGACGTCCCATACATTTGATCGTTCGCGATGATCGGCAAGACGCGGCAACGGCCAAGCAAGTGGTTTCCGAACTGATCGATCGCAAAGTTGAAGTCATCATCGGCCCCATGACCAGCAGCATGGCCGTGGCGACGGTTGAGCAGGTCAATGCATCGTCCACCCTCATGGTCAGCCCCACGGTGACCACCACCGCGCTCACCAAACGGGACGACAATTTCGTCCGGGTGCTCGACGACACCAGCGCCTATGCCCGCAAGAGCGCCCGTTACCAGATCGAAGCCCTGGGCCATCGCAAAGCCGTGGCCATCTACGATTTGAGCAACAAGGAGTATACCGAAAGCTGGTTCCGGGAGTTTCAGACGAGCTATGAAGCCCTGGGAGGAACTTTGCTGCAGACGGGGACATTCCGTTCTGCCCCGGACACGGTCTTTTTCGAGATGGTGAAGGATTTACTATCCGTCAGACCCGATATGATCCTGATCATCGCCAGCGCCGTGGACGCGGCCCGCATCTGCCAGCAGGTGCGCAAAATCGATACGACGGTTTCCATCGCCATGTCCGAATGGGCCTCCACGGAACGCTTCATCGAGCTGGCCGGCAACGCCTCGGAAAAAGTCCGCATGGCCCAGTTCCTCAATCGCAACGACACCTCCGCCGCCTACCAATCCTTCCGCCGGACGTACCTCGAGCGCTATGGCCATGCGCCGGGTTTCGCGGGCGTGGCGGCCTACGATGCCACCCAGGTCGTACTGGAAGCCCTGGCCCGGCGCCAGCACGGAAAAACCTTGAAGGAGACCATCATCGCCATCGGCCAATTCCAAGGCTTGCAGCAGCGCATTCCCATCGATAACTTCGGGGATGCCCAACGCGCCACTTTTCTTACGGAGGTCCGGGATGGTCAGTACTGGACGCTGGAATAGGGCCGCGCACGTCCGGCCGCTGCGCAAACTCCTGACGCGCCAGTTCATACTGATCGCCGTGGTTCCTTTTCTGCTGGCCGCGACGCTCTCCATCGCCTGGCTTTCCCGTCAAATCAAGACCGACATCCAAACGTTTCAGCACCAGTTGGCCAACGCCATCGCCTCCCAGGTGGAGAGCCATCTCTCCTCGGCCATGATCACCGTGCAAATGACGGCAGCCATTCCCATGGACGAAGGGATGAACTGGCACAACCTCCAGCATATCCTCGATGCCCAGATCGAAAGCGCGCCATCGCTGCGCGCTATCTACGCGCTCTCTACCCAGGGTCGGGTCATGGGCATCGGGCTGCCCGCCGAAAAACAAGGTCGCCGACAGGACCTGATGGGCATGGACCTTTCGCGCAACCGGCTCTTCCAGCAGGCCAGCCAGGAGCAACGGCCGATCTGGTCGGACACCTTTCTGTCGGTGGTGGGCGGCAGCCTGGTGGTGGCCCTAGCGGTGCCGGCCAAAGAGATGATGGTCATCGGGGAGATCGAGCTGCTCCAATTGACCGATTACCTGAAGCGCATCCCCCTGCCCGAGGAGCAACTGATCCTGGTCCTCGACCGGCACGGACAGATCGTCGCCGACCGGGAAAATCGCTACACCGCGCAGCAACTCAACATCGGCAACATCCCCCTGGTCAAAGCCGGCTTAACCTCCAAAACCACTCAATCCGGCAGGTTCGACTTCAACTACCAGGCGATGCTCGGCGATATCGTGCCGACTTACAGCATCGATTGGTTCATCATGGTGGCCCAGCCCATCCAAATCGCCTTCGGCCCGCTGAAAACCATGCTGCGCCTGGTGTTGCTCGGCCTGGGCATCGCGCTGTCGATCGGCATTGCCTTTTCCATCCTCTTCAGCCGCCGCATGGCCCGGCGCTTCGAATCCCTGACCACGCACGCCCGACTCGTCGCCACCAGCGACACACCTTCGGCCTGGCCCAAAAGCAGCATCGCGGAGTTCAACGAGCTGTCGGAGAGTCTGGCCCAGATGGCCGTCTCCATCCGCAACCGGGAACAGCAACGCAAAGAGGACGAAGAGAAGATCCGGCGTTCCGAAAACAATTACCGAACTCTTTTCGAGGAATCTCTGGACACGATTTTCATCAGCACGGTTGAAGGCAAGTATCTGGACATCAACCCCATGGGCGTAGCGCTGCTGGGCTATGCATCCAAGGAGGAGGTGCTGGCGCTGGATATTTTCCGGGATATTTACGTGAACGCAGAGGAGAGAAGCCAACTGATCCACCGCCTGATTCAGGTTGGCTATGTGAAAGATTACCAGGTCCGCATGAAGAAGAAGAACGGCGATATCATCGATGTCGCCATCACGGCCACCCTGATCCAGAACCGCGCCAACCAGCCGGCCGCGATCCGGGGGATCATCCGCGACATCACCGAAAGAAAATCCCTGGAAGAACAGTTGCGCCAGGCCCAGAAGATGGAGGCCATCGGCGCCCTGGCCGGCGGCATCGCCCATGACTTCAACAATCTATTGACCCCCATCCTGGGTTACGCCGAAATCATGCAAAGCGAGTTCCCCGCCGGAAGCCCGCTGCGGGAAAGCATCGACCAGGTCGTTTCGGCCAGCAACAAAGCCAAGGACCTGGTCAAACAAATCCTGACCTTCAGCCGCCAGCAACCCCACGAACCTCGCCCCGTTCGGATTCAGCACGTCCTGAATGAAGCGGTGCGCCTGTTGCGCGCCTCCATACCCAAAAGCATCGAAATCAAAGAATCCCTGCTTAAGAGCGGCTTTATCCTGGCGGACCCCGGCCAAATTCACCAGGTGATCATAAATTTGTGCACCAACGCCTACCACGCCATGCGGGATTCAGGTGGCGCCATGGGCCTGGAAGTCAAGGAGATGGATGTGGGACCCGAAGTGCTGATCCCCGGCCTTGAGATCGAACCAGGACGATATGTGCGCCTGGAAGTCTCCGACACCGGCATCGGCATGGACGAGAAGACCAAATCGCGCATCTTCGACCCCTATTTCACCACCAAGAAGCCCGGCGAAGGCACCGGCCTGGGTCTGGCGGTGGTCCACGGCATCGTCAAGCATCATAAAGGACACATCACCGTCTATAGCGAACCGGGCCGGGGGACCATCTTTCATGTCTACTTCCCGGCGGTCGGCGCGCAAGGCACGGCCGTTGCCGTGCCCAGCGTCGAACAGGCCCCCCGCGGCCATGAACGCATATTGATCGTGGATGATGAAAAGCCCATCGTGCAGCTTCAGAAGAGCTTGCTGGAAAGCCTGGGCTATCGCGTGACGGCGTTGTTCAGCAGCATGGACGCCTTGCAGATGTTCACGCGCCGCCCCGATGATTTCGATCTGGTCATCACTGACATGACCATGCCGGGCATGAACGGCGCCTTGCTGTCCCGGGAACTGCTCAAACTGCGCAAGGATCTACCCATCATTCTGTGCACCGGCTTCAGCGAGCTCATCGATGAAGATAAGGCCCGGGCACTGGGCATCCGCCGCTATGTCATGAAACCGATTGTGCGCGCGGAGATCGCTCGAGTTATCCGTGAAATTCTAGATGGCCCGGCCGCGACTACTCCCTGAGTTCGTCGAACTTGCAGCTCAAGGTGACGGCTTCGCCATCGAAGGCGGTGTGGACTTTGTACGGCAGCGTCTTGAAAAGGTGGATCATGGCCTGATTGTGGGTGGCGGTGTAGGCCATCAGGCCGGAGATGCCCTGCTCCCGGGCCGCTTCGGCCATTTTGCGCAAGAAGATTTTGCCCAGGCCCTTGCCCTGGAAATCCTTGCTCACGGTGAAGGCCACCTCGGCCATGTTGCTCTCCACCAGCAGCAGGTATTCGGAAACCCCTACTACCCTCCCGAAGCCGGACTCGCCGATGATGCCGATGAGGGTCAAATCCTTCTTGTAGTCGATCTGGGACTTGCCTTCTACTTCCCAGCGCTCGAAGCTGGTTTTTTCGTGGAAGAAGCGCAGGAAGACATCGTCTTTTTCCAGTTGGTAGTAATGCTCCTGGATGCGGCGCTCGTCCACGGGCTTGGCCGGGCGGATGGTGATGGTCTCGCCGTCGATCTCCAGCGATTCTTCCAGGTTGACCGGATAGACCGCCTTGGCCGCTTCGCCCAGGGTGCGCTCGGGGCCGACCAGACGCATCTCCTTGGCCGCTTCGAACAGTTCGTCACGAAATTTGGGATGGGCGATGCTGATCATGGCGATCACCCGTTCCTGCAAGCTCTTGCCGAAGAGATTGACCACGCCGTATTCGGTGGCCACATAGTGCACGTCGCCCCGGGAAACCACCACGGCTTCGTCGCACATCTGGGGGATGATCCGGCTTTGCTTGCCGTCGGGGGTCGTCGAACGCAGCATGAGGATCGATTTGCCGCCCGGACTGCGCTTTGCGCCGCGCACGAAATCGGGAATGCCGCTCACGCCGGCGAAGAGGGTTTGCGCCACCGCTTCGGCCGACACCTGGCCGGTGAGATCCACGACCTTGGCCACATTCAGCGAAACCATGCGGTTGTGCCGGGAGATGACGAACGGATCGTTGACGTAATCGGCCGGGTGGAACTCGATGGCCGGGTTGTCGTGCAAAAATTCGTAAAGCTCCTTGGTCCCCAAAGCCGCCGAGGCCACCATCTTGCCGTCGTTCATGCCTTTCTTGCGGTTGGTAATCACGCCCAGGGCGTATAAGTGCATGATGTCGTTGGTCAGGTACTGGGAGTGAAATCCCAGGTCGTTTTTATCGGACAGGGCCTGGGCCGTGGCCTGGGAGTTGGCATCCAGCCCCACCTGCAAGGTGGAGCCGTCTTCGATCAAGCGCGAGATGTGCCGGCCAATCCAGGTGGAAAGTTCCGAGCGCGGGGCCGGGGCGATGGTCAGCAGTTCTTCTTCGTGCTCCACGATCAGGTCCACGTCGTTCACGTGAATGAAGCTCTGGCCCATGACCCGCGGCATGCGCGAGTTGACCTGGGCGATCACCGTGCCGGCCGAATAGGCGGCCGCCATGGTGACATCCACCGAAACCCCCAGGCTCATCCAGCCGAAATCGTCCGGCGGCGACACCTGGATCAGGGCCACATCGATGGGCAGCTTGCGGCTCTTGAACAGGCTGGGCACTTCGGACATGTTCATGGGCGTGACGAAGCGCAAATTGTTGCGGAAGCTCTCCGAGCGGGCCGAACCCAAGTAGATGTGCCGGATGCTGAAATTGGCTTCGTAGGTCTTGTTGGCGATTTCGGTGAGCGGCGCGCTCTCGTGGCTCATCATGCGCACGATTTCAAGACCGCTGAACAGGTGGGCATGGTCGGCCAGGGCTTGCACCAACGCCTGGGGTTCCCCACAGGCCGATCCGATGAAGACCCGCTGACCGGGCCGGATGATCTTGATGGCGTCTTCGGGCAAACGCCGCTTCTCGAGATAGTTATCCGCCCAGTAAATCGACTTGGTCATCGTCCCGTCCCTTTGCTGTAGGCGCACCCCTGTCCCTGGAGCCGGATCAATCGGATTTGCGATCTCCAGGAAAACGACACGACATTTAAATCAAAGTCCGAACGATGGATCGCCCCCCACCCGGCAACACCCCATGGCCGGGCGGGAGGCTTTTGGGCTCAAAACGGTCACGAATCAAACCAACGCTTCCAAAATAAAACGGCAATCGGCCACCGTCGCCCCTTGCCCTTCAGGATGCACCAACAGGGGATTGATGTCCAGTTCTTTGATCTCCGGATGATCGGTGACCAAATCGGAGAGGCAGACCAGCAGTTTTTCGATATGGGCGATATCGGCTTTGGGTTGTCCCCGGAACCCGTTGAGCAGCGCATGCCCCTTGATGCCGCGCACCATCCAGCGGGCGCTGTTGCGGCTGAAGGGCGCCAGGCGGAAGGTGACATCCTTGAATACTTCCACCATGACCCCGCCCGATCCGAACATGATCAGGTGACCGAACTTGGGGTAGCGGTTGGCCCCCAGGATCACCTCCTGACCCTTGGGCGCCATCTTCTGCACGAGCACGCCCTCGATCCGGGCGTCGGCCTTGTAGGCCCTGGCATTGGCCACGATGGTGTCGAAGGCGCCGCGCACGGCGGCGGCATCACGCAGATTGATTTTCACGCCCTGGGCATCCGATTTGTGAATGATCTGGGGCGATACGATCTTCATGGCCACCGGGTAGCCGATCTTCTCGGCCTGGACCACGGCTTCGTCCGCGCTGACGGCCAGAACGGTGGGCAGCACGTTGAACCCGTAGGCCTTGAGCAGATGGATGCCGGAGAGCTCGTTGAGGTAGGTGTTGCCGGCCGCAAGGTTGCTTTCGACGATCTCCCGGGCCGCAGCCTTGTCGTGCTTCAGGCTGAACGGCGCCAGATCCTGGCGGTTGAGCCATTTGGAGTAGCGGTAGATGGCGCCGAAGGCCTTGGCCGCCTGCTCGGGGAAGGGGTATACCGGCACCCCGTTCTCCTGGAGATATTTGACGCCGGCCGACACATCGACCACCCCCATGAAACAGCACAGGATCGGTTTGGACGAGCGTTTGGCAATGCGCACGATGGCCTCGGCCGTGCCAATGGCATTGGTCATGGACTGGGGCGTGAGGATCACCAGGGCGCCATCCACGGCCTCATCCTTGATCACGGCGTTCAGGGCGCTCTCATAACGGTCCTGGGCCGCGTCGCCGATGATGTCCACCGGATTGTGCACGTTGGCCGTGGCCGGCAGGTGGCTCAGGAGCGCTTCCACCGTCTCTTCGCTGAACTTGGCCAGCTCCAGGCCGGAGACCACGGTCATGTCCGTGGCCACGATGCCCGGCCCGCCGGCGTTGGTCACGATGGCCACGCGGTTGCCGGTGGGCACCTTGCGGCGCATCTTGCCCAGGGCGTTTTCGTTCTTGTAGGCAAAGGCGATGGCAAAGTCGAACAGCTCGTCGATGGCCTGCACGCGAATGATGCCCGACTGGGTGAAGATGGCGTCGTAGACCGCCTCGGAGCCGGCCAAGGAGCCGGTGTGGGAGGCGGCCGCCAGGGCCCCGGCGCTCGTTCGGCCGGACTTGATTACCAGAATCGGTTTGGGCCGGTCGCCGCCGGTGATCTGCTTGGCCACGCGCACGAACTCCTGGCCGCGCTGCAACTCTTCGACATAGATCATGATCACTTCGGTGCTGGGATCGTCATGGAAGTAATTGAGCAGATCCACTTCGTCTACGTCGGCCTTGTTGCCGATGGAGATGAACTTGGAAAAACCGAAATCCCGGGCCGCGGCGAAATCGAGCACCGCCGTGCACAAGGCGCCGCTCTGGGAGATGAACGACACATTGCCGGGCTTGGGCATGCGCGCCGAAAAGCTGGCATTGAGGCGCACGTCGGCCAGGGGATTGATCACCCCCAGGCAGTTGGGGCCCACCAGGCGCACTTTGCTCTCCCGGCACATGGCCACGATCTTGCGCTCGATCTCCAGGCCTTCGCCGCCGATCTCCTTGAAGCCGGCCGAGACGATCACCACGCCCTTGACTCCTTTGTCGATGGCCTCCTTGACCGACTGGATGGCGATCTTGGGCGGCACGATGATCATGGCCAGATCCAGGGGATAGGGAATATCGGCGATGGACGGATAGGCCCGCACGCTGGAAACGGATTCGGCACTGGGGTTGACCGGATAGAGCACCCCCTTGTAGCCACCCTTTAAAATATTGACGAAGATGTCGTGGCCGACCTTGCCGGGGGTGGTTGACGCACCCACCACGGCCACCGATTGGGGGGAAAAAATGGCATCCAGATCTCGCATAGAACCTCGCTTATGTAATATGGTTAAATCCAATAAAAGGATCGCATCAACTCACTGGGTCTCAAGCCACCGATATCGACCGGTTCGGGCAGCTTCTAAACTTCGTAATCACAACAACCCCTTGAAAAAATCGTTGCCCTTGTCGTCCACCAGAATGAAGGCCGGAAAATCCTTGACCCGGATTTTATAGATCGCCTCCATGCCCAGTTCGGGGAACTCCAAAAGCTCCATGTGGGTGATGCAATCGCGTCCCAGGCGGGCGGCCGGGCCGCCGATGGAGCCGAGATAGAAGCCGCCGTACTGCTTGCAGGCCTCCGTGACCACCGCCGAACGGTTGCCCTTGGCCAGCATCACCATGGAGGCGCCCTGGGCCTGGAACAGCGACACGTAAGCATCCATGCGGCCGGCGGTGGTGGGCCCGAACGAGCCGGAAGCACGCCCGGCAGGGGTCTTGGCCGGGCCGGCATAATAAATGATGTGGTCCTTGAAGTACTGGGGCAGCCCCTGGCCGCCGTCCAACCGCTCCTTGAGCTTGGCGTGGGCGATGTCCCGGGCCACGATCAGGGTGCCGCTGAGCAGCAGTCGGGTGGCCACTGGATAGCGGCTGAGGGCGGCGCGGATCTGGTCCATGGGCTGGTCCAGGTTGATGGCCACCGCCGCGCCGGCGCTCTCGGCCGGCTGCGGCAGGAAGCGGGCCGGATCGCGGTCCAATTGCTCCAAAAAGAGGCCGTCGGCCGTGATCCTGGCCTTGATGTTGCGGTCGGCGCTGCAACTCACGCCGATGCCGATGGGGCATGAGGCGCCGTGGCGCGGCAGGCGGATCACGCGCACGTCATGGCAGAAGTACTTGCCGCCGAATTGGGCACCGATGCCCAGTTCGCGCGAGCGGGCCAGCAGTTCGGCCTCGGTGGCCAGGTCGCGGAAAGCGTGCCCCCCCTCGCCGCCCTGGGTGGGCAGGTGGTCCAGATATTTGGCCGAGGCCAGCTTGACGGTCTTGAGGGTCATCTCGGCCGAGGTGCCGCCGATCACGATGGCCAAGTGATAGGGCGGACAGGCGGCCGTGCCCAGGCTCTTCATTTTGGAAACCAGGAAGGGCACCAGCGTCTGGGGGGTCAGCACGGCCTTGGTCTCCTGGTATAGATAGGTCTTGTTGGCCGAACCGCCACCCTTGGCCAGCATCAGAAAGGAGTAGGCCGCGCCGTCCACGGCGTACAGCTCGATCTGGGCCGGCAGGTTGCAGCCGGTGTTTTTCTCGGCGTACATGCCCAGGGGCGCGTTCTGGGAGTAGCGCAGGTTGTTGCCGGTATAGGCCTGGTAGACGCCCCGGGACAGGGCCGCCTCGTCTTCGCCGCCGGTCCACACTTGCTGGCCCTTTTTGCCGACGATGATCGCCGTGCCGGTATCCTGGCACATGGGGAACTCCCCTTCGGCTGCGATCACCGCGTTCTTGAGCATCTCCAAGGCCACGAAGCGATCGTTGGCCGAGCTTTCGGGATCTTTCAAAATTTGCGCCAATTGCTCCAAGTGGCTGGTGCGGTAGTAAAAAGAGACATCGTGGAAACCCTCCTCGGCCAGCCGGGTCAGCCCTTGCGGGGCCACCTTTACCACCGGTCGTCCTTCGAAAAGGGCCGTGGTGACATGTTCGGCGGTCAAATTGCGGTAGGTGGTGTCATCCGGCCCCATGGGAAACATGGGCTGATAGTAAAACGGGCTCATGCGGCTGCTCCTTGGACTTTGGCTTTGGGCTCAAGACCCTCGGCGATCGCACCCGTGCCAGTGCGAGTGCGGTTGGGTTTAAAAGAGCCCCACTGTAACGAGAAGCGATCGGGCAAGTCAAGCGCGGCCACACCCCAGCAGCCCCCGAATGAAATTTATTCTCTATCGCTTCTGTTAATAGATTTTGAACCGGCAGTGATTTCAGCGGGCGTCATCGATATCGAGCAGCCGCAGGAAGTTTTCCACCAAAAGCGGATTGAAGGCCGTGCCGCTGTCCTTGCGCAGGATCTCGACGATCTGGGCATCAGGCTTGGGCCCCTGGTAGGGCCGCTGGCTGCGCATGGCATCGAAGGCATCGGCGATGGCGATCATCTGACTCACCAGACTGGGCCGCCATTTACCCAAGGAGGGATAGCCCGAACCGTCATAGCGGATATGATGCTCCAGGGCGCCGATGAAGGCCACCTTGGGTATCCCCTCGATGCGCAGGATCTGCCGAGCGCCGCGCACCGTGTGGCTGCGCATGTGGACCCACTCTTCCTGGGTGAGCTTGCCCGGCTTGTTGAGGATCTCTTCGGGCACGAACACCTTGCCGGCGTCGTGCAACGAGGCGGCGATGCCGATGTCGTGCAGCTTGCGGCCGCCGATCCCGAGAGCCTCGGCCTGGGCCATGGTCAGGATGCAGACGTTGACCGCATGGGTGAAGGTGTATTCATCCGAGCTTTTGAGGTGTGCCAGGATTTGCAGGGGCGGCACGTTGCCGGTCATGCCCATAACAAAGGACTGGACAATGCCTTCGAATCCGGAAACCGGGGGGATGCGTGATGCCTTGAGGTTGTGGTAGAGCTCCTTGAGCTGATCCAGGGAGTAATCGCGCACCGGTCCCATGGCCGCAATGCGGTCCTGCATTTCCGGCGGGATGTCCTGAAGGGCCGCAGCCGAAGGCGTCACCCGCACCTGAACCTTGCCCAACTGGATGCGGGGCGTACTGCGCACCGTGGTTTGGCCATCGGCTGACAGATCGGCCACCAGTTGGGCCAGCTCCGCGATCTTCAGCCCCGCGGTAAAAGTGATGCGCTCCACGGCGCCCCGGGCGAGCAGTTGGATGAATTGGGTCACATGCGCACTGGTGGCGGCCAGGGGCTGGTTATCCACCACCAGATCCTGATCCACGGTCAGGAAGGTGATCTCGGATTTGGCCCGCAGGCATTGGGCCAGTTCGGTATAGGCGCGCTCCAGATAGCGCCGCACCTGGGGATGGTCGGCGGCGTACAAGCGCGCATTGGAGATGGCGGCATTCAGGTAGGCGACCACCCCCACGATGGATGATTGTCCGGGCCGCGGATCGCTCATGACACACCTACCGGCCGGCCCGGCGCGCTGCGATGGTATCGCTTCATCAGCCGCTCGCAAATGGACGCGATCTCTGAATTTTTTTGGCGCAGCCCTTGGTGGAGCAATTCCCGAACGGCCTCGTAAGGATAGCCTTCCAGCGATTCATAGAGCACGCGTTTTAATCGGCTCAGCACTTTGGGCGCCAGCGACCAGCGCCGCTCGGCGATATGGGTCAACGCGGCCATGGCCCGCGGATCGCCGATGGCCCCCAGGGTTCGCAGGGCCGCTTCCCGGCGTTCCAAATCCGCCTCCCGGGGTCCGCCGATGCGCTGGGCGATCTCGGTTAAAAGGGGAACGACTTCCCGCACCTTGTACATGCCTGCCAACTGCATGGCCCTGGCCGCCGGCTCGGACCATTCGCCGGCCAGCATTTGGCGCAAATGGGCAATGCCCCAATGATTGTTGAAATTGAGCAGGGTGGCCAAAGCCTCTTGGCGCACCTCGGCATCGGCATGCGCCAGCAGGCCACGGATGCTATCGGCATCCTCTTCGCCGCCGAACAAACGGATGATGACCAACATGCGGCAGACGTAGCGCGGCCGGGGATCGTTCAAGCGTTCCAAGGCCTCCTTGACCGCCAGGGGGGCCGCATGCACCAGGATTCGCATGAGACCGCCCTTGGCATCGAAGGCGGCCTCGGCCCCCAGCAGGTCCAGCGTTTCCACCACGGCGGCTTCGCCCAGCCGCTTGAGAAGGGCCAGGGCTTCATCCGCATTTATGGTGTGGGTAGGGCGGTAAAAGGCGGCGACCGCCTTGGCGGCAAAGTCCGGCGAGAGAAAATGCTCATGCACCAGGGCGCTGATCTTGCGTCGCTGGGCATCGTCGGCGTGTGCCGCGCAGGGTTGGACCGCGTCATAAATCTTGAGCAGCGACCCGAAGGCCCCCAAGGCCACCAGTTCGTCCAGCAGGAAGGTGAGCTGACGGGCCCAGTCCCGATACTCTTCCACGTCGGCGCTGGCATCCATCAACCCATTCAAGGCCCCTGCCACCAAGATAGTGATATGCGGCTCTTCCAGAGAGGCTTCGATGCTCTGCCGCAGATTTTCCATGGGGGCGGTAAGCACCTGGTTCGCGGGCTGTTCCGCGAATTTTTTAAGGATCTGGTCGTAGGCGCCGTCCACGTAAGTCTCGTAGCGCTCGCGATCGAGCAAAGAGCGCATACCGGCCTGCAAGTCACCAAAATCCTTGGACCAATCGACCTGCTCCGACTGCTGGTCGAGGATACCCATCTTGCGCACGAAGGCCATCAGGGAGGGCGAGATCTGCTTGCCCCGGGCATTGGCGTCGCGCAACATCTCCACCACCAGGTCAGCTTGCATGCCGGCCATCGCGGCTTCGAAACCGCCGGCGGCCTCCGGCCGTTCGCACTGGTCAAAGGCGCTGGACAAAAACTGCCGGCGCAACGCCGGATTCAGCTCTTGAACCAATTGGTGAAAATTCGCCAGGGCGGGGTTGGGGGCCGGCGCGCCCTCACCGGAGGCCGGTGCCCGCGCGGATTCGGCGATCAGATCCTTGTAGTAGGCCATGGCCTGCCAGACATCCACCTGATTGGTATTGATCAGGTCGGCCATGGCGGCGGGATTGTAAGGTGCCTGGGCGCTTTCGCCGGGAGCATCGCCGGCCGCCAGGGTACCGGCCAGCATGTGGGAGACGAACAGATGCCAAGTGGATTGCGCCGACGGCGGGTCGGGCGATCGGCGGATTTCCTCTTCGTTGGTGACATGCAGTTTGCTGTAATCCACCGGATGCAGCACGATTCGTACGAGCGATAAGCCGGCCGCGGCCTTTTCGATGCCCCCTTCGGCCTGGATGCGTTCGGCATCGAGATTCATCAGTTTCAGAAGACCCACCAACTCTTCGTCGGTCAGATCGGGCTGAAAGGTGACGGCCGCGATGCCGCGCAGCTTCAAGGTCTGGGACAACTCCTTGAAGAGGCCGCTTTTGGGGTCCAGGGGGTGGGCGTCGACCATCAATCGATCGGGCAGAACGGTGATCGTGAGCGGCGCGAAGCAACCGGCGGCCTCGCGGATGGTGGCGCAAGCCCGTTTCAGGCTGCGCCGCGCCTGTTCATGATGGGACGGATAGATCAGCATGTTTTTGCGGGCGATGTTCAGGTCCATCATCGCGTCGCAGACGGCTTTGAAGCCCTGGGCCGGGCCGTCATCCGAGACCGGATGCGCAGGGGCCAAAGTCGCTTGCGAAAAGGAGGGCGTGTCCACCATATCAAACACCCGAAATCCTATCCGTCTATAATTCTGCCACTAAAACAATTAGTTATAATTTATCTGGGCCAAACCATGGGGGGTCGCGGTTCGGCCGGCCATGGTAGGCAACCCGATCTTCCGGGCGCTGGACAGCAGCCAAACGGCAAAATCGCCGGCTACTGCCGACCCCAGAACTTGGACTCTATATCGACCAAATTGGTGAAATCTTGAATACGTTTATTTACGGGCAAACACCTTGGCAGGCGGTGACTTGGCAGTTCGTACCGTCCGTGACCATTTGCACGGCCCCGCATCGATCGGTGCGCCAGATGCGGGCGCCCACCGCGGTCAAACGCGCCGTCACCTCGGGATGGGGAAAATTGAAGCGATTGTCGGCGCCGGTGGAGATCACCGCTTCCCGGGGTTGCACTACGTCCAGGAAAGCGGGGCTGGACGAACCGCGACTGCCGTGATGGGGCACCACCAGCACCGTGCTGCGCAGCCCCTGGGCACCGTGGCGGGCCATCAATTCCATCTCCATGCGGGCCGTGATGTCGCCGCTGAAGAGAAAAGCGACATTGCCCCAGGTCACCCGCGTCACCAGGCAGTTGGCGTTCTCATCGCGCCAGCTTTCAACCGCCCGGCGCGCCATGAAATCCTCGGAAGGCCCGAGGATCTCGAATTGCACGCCGGCCGTTTCGCTTTGCCGGGGCAATTGTTCAAAGGCGACATGCCGGATGCCGCGGGCCGCGATGGTCTCCAACCATAAGCGATAACCCGCGCTCGGCGACGCCTCGTGGTTGCTCCACACCTCGCCCACCGCGAAAGTGTTCAGAATGTAGATCAACCCGTTCAGGTGGTCGCTGTTGGCGTGGGTGAGGATCACCCGGTCGATGGTCTTGATCTTATTGCGCCACAAGGCGGGCGCCACCACGGATCGGCCCACGTCGAAGACGGCGTTGTCACCGAAGCCGCCACCGTCGATGAGCACCGTGAAACCTCCGGGCAATTGCAGCAGGTTGGCGCTGCCCTGACCCACATCCAGGACCGTCACCGTCATCCGCTCCCGGTCGAAACGCCGCTGCCACCAGTAGGCCGCATCCAGAGCGCCGAGCACCAGACAGACGGCCAGACCGATCGAAAGCGTGCCCCGTTTCCCAGCCAGCCAAAATACACCCAGGAGCAGAAAGCACAGTCCCAATTCCGGCAGACTGGGCGTGACCGTGGCGCCGGCGGCCCACGGCCAATGCGCAACGGTTTCCACCAACAGCACCAGGCCATCCACGCCATAGGCCGCCGCCTGCCAGCAGAACCACGCTAAAGTACTGCTCAGGGGCGTGAGCACGATCCCCGCCAAACCGGCCGGAATCACCAGGCCCGTCAGAGGCACCACCACCAGGTTGGTCAGCGGCCCCACCCAGCACACTTGATTGAAATAGAACATCACCAGGGGCGTGGTGCCCAGGATGGCCCAGATGGAAACCATCCCCATGGCGGCGAATCGCAACCACCAGCGTTGCATTCTGGCTTGGGAGCCGTCCGGTGGCGTCAGCGCAAAACGCTGCATGCCCAAAACGATGGCCAACACCGAGGCGAACGAGAGCTGAAACGAAATGCTCCACACCTCAGAGGGTGCCGCCACCAGGATCAGCAGGGCCGCCATGGCCAGCGAGTTGAGCAGGTCATGGCGCCGGCCGATCCAGAAGGTCAGCAGGAAGGCCAGGCACATGATCATGGCGCGCTGCACCGAGGGCGTCATGCCTGCCAAAAGGCAATAGCCCACCACCGCCGGGAGCGTGCCCAGGGCGGCGGCCTTGCGCACCCACCCCCGTTCGGTAAGCGGCCGGCTCCACACCAGCAGCCGGATCAACAGGCCGAAGGCCGCCAGGGCCACCATGCCGATGTTCAGGCCGGAGATGGCGATCACATGACTGACGCCGGCGCGGCCGAAGGCCTGGTTCAGATCGGCCGGGATGCCGTCGCGCATCCCCAGGGTCAGGGCCGTCAGCAGATTCACCGTGGCGGCCGGGTGGTTGGCAAGGGATGCCGCCATGCGCTGCCCCAGAGCTTCCCGCAACAACTCCAGGTGCCCGCGCCAACCCGCCGGCGGGCCATCCGCGCGCCGGATATCCTCGGACAGGGCGAACAGGCGCACGCGCACCCCCTGCAAGGCCATGAACCGTTCGTAGTCGAAGCCGCCGAAATTGCAAAAGCTTTTCACGTCCCGCAAGTGGCCGGCGAGCGTCACCCGGTCGCCCGGCCGCAGGGCAGTCATGGCGCCACGGGCGCTGATGCGGATTTTGCCCCGCACCGCCAGCGGCCGTCCGCCCTGGATCAGTTGCCCGGCGTCCAGAATGAAGGATTGCTGATGGTCGCCCCCCCGCAGCCATTCACGCACCACACCGCTCACCTGCCATTTGCCTTGATTGACGTAGTGGACCACGTGGTCCGGCGGCAGATGCCGCACCAGCCAGGGTTGAATGGAGAGATAACCGCAAACGGCGCAAAAGAGCAGCGGCATCACCAAGACCCGACGCCGGTGGCCGGCATACCATGCCAGACAAAGGGCCAGCAGACCAGCGATGGCCAGCGCCAAGGTGAAAAACCCCGGCCAGGCGCCGCCAATCAGAATGCCGGCCGATAGGGCCGAAGCGATGGGAATGAGGGGACGTAAAAAGGTATGGCCTTGAAATGGCTCACCCGTGGGAGCTTTCATATATCTCCGCGATCTATTATCGCCGCGCAACGGGCGCAGCCATATGTACTTTTCAACAATAGATGCGCCTGGGGTGCGATCAGGGTAACCATAGCGAATGCAGTGGGAATGAGGCGCGCAGCGTGAGCGAACAGGGGCGCATGGTAGAAAATGGCGCGCGGGGTGTCAAATGGTTTCCTTGGTCCGTCGGCCTTGACCGGCCAGACCGAATCTGGCAGGATGCGCGGTCGGGAGGAAATGGCATGAAGCTGGAACAAATACTTCTCAGCAGGATGGATACCTTCTGCTATTTCATCGGCGATGAGGTCAGCGGCCATGCGGCCCTCATCGATCCGGCCTTCGACGTGCAGCGCATCCTCGAAACGGTTCGTAAAGCCGGCTACACCATCACCCATGTGATCAACACCCATCACCATGCCGACCATTCGGCCGGCAATGCCGACGTCATACGCGCCACCGGCGCCCGACTCTACATCCACAAAACCGATGCCGCGGCCCTTGGCAAAATGACCGGCCGGGCCTTCGCCCGCATGCTGGGCGGCAAAGGCTCGCCCTCGGCGGACCGACTGGTGGCCGACGGCGATCGGATCAAGATCGGCGCCACCGAGCTGAAGGTGCTGCACACCCCCGGCCATACCCCAGGATCGATCTGCCTTTATACCTCCGGCCATTGCTTCACCGGCGATACCCTCTTTGTAGGCGCCGTGGGCCGCACCGACCTGGCCGGCGGCAGCGCCAAACAGTTGCTCGCCTCGATTCAAACCAAGATTTACACCCTGCCGGAAGAGACCATCGTCTGGCCCGGGCACGATTACGGCGACACCCCCTCCTCCACCGTGGCCGATGAAAAGCATTACAATCCTTTCACGCGTTAAAACTTGATTCACAGGCATGTATGCAGAAAGAAGAGCATCCAGTCTGGTAAGTTTACCATTGCCCGATGTGTAAAAGGCTTAAAAGCAGTATCTTTTTTCCTGAAAATGCACGGCCCCGAGCTCGCATTGGCTCTGTTCTCCACAAAACAGTTGAACATCCGGGGGGTACGGGATATTGTGGAATCCCCTTTGTCGACGGCGGCCTTTAAGCCACCCCAACGAAAGGCCCGCGCAAAACGGCGGAAAAAATCTTATTTCCTGAAGAGGCCATAGCATGTGTGCATCTCCCCATTCGTTTCATATTCCCGTCATGGGTACCGGATTCACCCTCGATACCCCCTTGCGCGTCGCCCGATACGGCATCTCGTCGGTGATCTCCCTGGTGGACGATGTCATCGTCGAACAGGCACGCAAATATCATTGCCTGAAAAACGGAGAGCCATATGAAGCCATCACCGCATCCCAGCCCGATGCCAGGGCACGACGCATTACGGCCTACCTAAACCTGGTGGACAAACTCGTTCGGCAACAGGTGCGCGACCTCAAGGCCGCGGCCTTCGACAAGGGCAGCGACATCTGCCGCTATTTCGAGCTGTTGCCGGCCTCTCCGCTCAAGCGTGATTACGAGCATATGCTGGGCGTCACGGAACCCCAGGAGCGCAAACGTCTCCAGGATGCCCTGCGCCAAGAGATGACGGCCGGCAGCATCGACGTCAACATCATGACCAAACTGGATGTGGACCAGTATCGGAACGGCACCAAGTTGCCTCCCGAGTTTGCCGACGGCATGGCGGCCTTGCGCGGTTTCGCCCAGAGCACCCTGGTTGGATCCGCCATGGTCTTTTCCGCCGGCATCAATCAGCGGCTGTATACTTATGCGGCCCAATTCGACGACTTTTTCCCTGACGCCCAAGGCGAATCCAAGAAGCGAATCGTCCTCAAGGTCAGCGACTACCGCTCGGCCCTGGTGCAGGGCAAATTCCTGGCCAAGAGAGGCTTGTGGGTCTCGGAATTCCGCATCGAATCGGGTCTCAATTGCGGCGGCCACGCCTTTGCCGCCGAGTGCAACCTGGTAGGGCCGGTGCTCGAACAATTCAAGCGCAACCGTGCCGAACTCAGCGAAAGCCTTTTCAACATTTACCGCAAAGCGCTGGCGAGCCTGGGCCGACCGGTTCCGTCCCAAGCGGCAAAGTTCCGCGTCACCGTCCAAGGCGGCATCGGCACGGCCGAGGAGGACAGCTTTCTGCTGCATTACTACCAGGTGGACGGTACGGGTTGGGGCACCCCTTTCATGGTGGTGCCCGAAGTGACCAACGTCGACCCTGTCCACCTGGAACGACTGACCAGCGCCAAATGGGATGACATCTTTTTAAGCCAAGCCTCCCCACTGGGCGTACCGTTCTGGAACCTGCGCACCTCGGCCAGCGAAGAGAAACGGCGCGAGCGCATCGCTGCGGGCAAGCCCGGCAGCCCCTGCCCCAAGAAGTTTTGCGCGCTCAATAACGAGTTCAGCGAAAAACCCATCTGCGTATCCTCCCGGGAGTACATCACCCAAAAGCTGGCCCATCTGCCCCAGGAGGGTTTGACCGAGGAGCAGATGGCCTTTGTGCGCGAAGAGGTGCTGGCCAAATCGTGCATCTGCCACGACCTGGGCGGCGCCATCACCCTGATGCAAAACGCCAGCGGTAACGGAACCGGCAAAGCGTTGCCGGCCCTGTGCTGTGGCCCCAATATCCGCTACTTCAACCGCATCTTTTCGCTGGAAGAGATGATCAGCCACATTTACGGCCGCTTGAGCGTCATCGCCAACAGCGAGCGGCCCCACATGTTCGTGGAGGAGATGCGTTTAAACCTGGATTACCTTAAGGAAGAGATTAAACGTTTTACCCACCGCATCTCCAACCGACCGAGCAGCTTTTTCGAGAACTTCAAACAAGGCCTCCAGGAAGGCATCCTTTATTATCAGGATCTAACCAAGCAGTTTCTCGAAGGCCAGCGCGAAAAGTTCATGGAAGACCTCAAACGTCTGGCCCAGGAAATCGATTGCATCGGCCTGCCCAAAGTCTGCTGACCCTGCATCGGTTCCGGCACTGATCATCCAGGGCGGTCGATGGGCTCATCGGCCGCCTTTTCATTGGACCCTCCCAACAAAACAAATTTCAGTCCCCCCTCTAAAAAGCCAGGGGGTCTCTCGAACTTTTTCAAAAATTACCCCTGAACGCCTTGATGTCTGCTCCCGGATCGTATATGAAACCACGATCCAAGTTCCAAAGGGTCATCGGACAGATCGATACGGCCGGCCACACCCGGGTGGCGGCATAGGGAGTGGAAGATGGAGTTCTGGCGCGTGCCATTTGATGCCCAAACCATTCAGGTTTCCCAGGGCGTGGTTCACATCATCGAGGATCGCTGCAAGGGGTGCGGCTATTGCATCGAGTTCTGCCCCCGGCACATCCTGGCTTTTTCCTCCCGTTTCAACAAAAAAGGGTACCACCCGCCCGAAGTGCTGCAACCCGAGGGGTGCGTCAACTGCCACTATTGCGAGATCATCTGCCCGGAGTTTGCCATCTACTCGGTGGAAGTGCCCCAGCCGCCCGGGGGATAGGCCGTAACTCTTGTTTCCTGCGATGCCCACGGCCGGTCTCAGCGGCCATACACCCTATATATAATGATGAGTGCAACATGAAATCAGCGGTTCTAACGGGAGTTCACTACATGACCGGCGATGAGGCCTGCGCCGAGGGCGCCCTGGCGGCCGGTTGCCGCTTCTTCGGCGGCTACCCCATCACCCCGGCCACCGAGATCGCCGAGCACATGTCCGAGCGTCTGCCCGAGGTGGGCGGCACCTTCATCCAGATGGAGGATGAGATCGCGGCCATCGCCTCGGTGCTGGGGGCGGCCTGGGCCGGCCAGAAGAGCATGACCGCCACCTCCGGGCCGGGTTTCAGCCTGATGATGGAGAACATCGGCCTGGCGGCCTGCACCGAGACCCCCTGCGTGGTGGTCAATGTCCAGCGCGCCGGCCCCTCCACCGGCCTGCCCACCATGGGCGCCCAGGCCGACATGATGCAGGCGCGCTGGGGATCGCATGGCGACTATGAGATCATCGCCCTGGCGCCCTCGTCCGCCCAGGAGATCTTCTACCAGACCATCACGGCCTTCAACCTGAGCGAGCGCTACCGCACGCCGGTCTTCATCATGACCGACGAGATCATCGGCCACATGAGCGAGAAGGTGGTGATCCCGGCCGCCGATCAGATCCGCACCGAGGAGCGCCCCAAGCCCCAGGGCCGCAAGGACCGTTTCCTGCTTTACAAGCCGGGCCCCAACGGCGTGGCGCCCATGCCGGCGGCCGGCGAAGGCTACAACGTGCATGTCACCGGCCTGACCCATGACGAGAAGGGCTACCCGGTCATGTCCATCGAGGCCCAGGAACAGATGATGACGCGCATCAAGACCAAGATCCTGAATAACCTGGACGATATCGTCATCACCGAAGCACATGAATTGGAAGACGCCGAAATCGTGATCGTCTCCTACGGCATCTCGGCGCGCACCAGCATGGCCGCCATGCAGCAGGCGCGCGCCATGGGCCTGAAGGTGGGTTTTTTGCGTCTGATCACGGTCTGGCCCTTTGCCGAACGGCAGATCCGGGAGTTGGCCCAACGGGTCAAGGCTTTCGTCACCGTGGAGATCAACCTGGGGCAGATCCATCTGGAGGTGACCCGCGCGGCGGCGGGCCAAGCCACCTGTCATCTGGTGGGCCACCACGGCGGCGCCATCATCTCGCCGGACAAAGTGATCGCTGCCATCAAGGAGGTCGTATGAGCCAAGCCGTTGCACGCCATGAAGCATCCGCCGCGGCGGTGCCCGATCACCCATTGGAGGATCTGATCCGCTCGGACCGCATTCCGCACATCTGGTGCCCGGGCTGCGGCATCGGCACCGCCTTTGCCGCCACGCTCTCGGCCATGAAAGGCTGCGGCCTGGATCTGGCCACGTTGTGCATGGTCTCGGGCATCGGCTGCTCGGGCCGGGCCGCCGGCTATGTAAAGCTCGACTCGTTCCACACCACCCACGGCCGGGCCATCCCCTTTGCCACCGGCTTGAAACTGGGAAACCCCAAGCTCAATGTGGTGGTCTTCAGCGGCGACGGCGACCTGTTCGCCATCGGCGGCAACCACTTCATCCATGCGGCCCGGCGCAACATCCCCCTGACCGTGATCTGCCTGAACAACCTGAACTACGGCATGACCGGCGGCCAGGCGGCGGCCACCACGCCTTATCTGGCGCGCACGACCACCACCCCGGCCGGCAATCATGAAGCGCCCTTCAATCTCCCGCTGTTGGCCTGGGCCTCGGGCGCCAGCTTCGTGGCACGCTGGACCATCCTGCACATCCGGGAGCTGACCGAGTGCATCCAGAAGGCCTTTTTGAAAAACGGCTTCTCGTTCATCGAAGTGCTGGGCCCCTGCCCCATCAACTACGGCCGGCGCAACAAGGAAAAGCCGCTGCAAACCCTCAAGCTCTACCAGGAGCAGACCATCATCCGCAACCATGCCGATCCCAGCGACCTGGAGATCGATTTCAAGAAGAAGGTGGTGCTGGGAGAGTTCGTGGATAAGGAGCGAAGTACTTGCATCGAGAATTACGATAAGACGTGTCGGTTGATGTAGGGGTTTTTCGCACGCGTACGATTGAGGAAGAAATTATGTACAAGCAAATCACCATCACCGGTTTCGGCGGCCAGGGAGTAGTATTGGCCGGCCGCATCGTGGGCCAGGCGGCGGCCATCGGCGACAATCTGGAGAGCACCCTGGTCCAATCCTACGGCCCCGAATCGCGCGGCGGGGCGTGCAGCGCCCAGGTGACCATCGCCGACGGTCCGATTTACTTCCCCTACATCCAGAATCCCGACATCCTGGTGTGCATGTCCCAATCCGGCTACGACAAGCAGTACCCCTCGCTCAAGAAAGAGGGTGTTCTGATCATCGAGCAGGACCTGGTCAAACCCACGGATAGCCGGGATCACTTCGCCATCCCCTGCACCCGCTTCTCCGAAGAACTGGGCAACAAGATGATGGCCAACATCATCATGGTGGGCTTCCTGGCAGCCATCACCGAGGCCGTCAGCCTGGATGCGGCCCGGGCCACGGTGGCCGAATCGGTGCCCAAGGGCACGGTGGAGAAGAACCTCAAGGCCTTCGACAAGGGCTGGGAGTTTGCCCAGGCCACCTTGAAAGGCCGCCGGCATAAGGCTGCCGGTCAGATCGGAGTGGTCGCATGAAACCTCCCAAGAACCGACTGCACAGCGTCCTGATCGCCGGCGCCACGCCGGCCGGCATTGCCGCGGCCAACAAACTGGGCGAGTTGGGCATCCCCATTACCCTGGTGGACACGGCGGCCGACCTGGACGCCAAGCTCAACAACGAGGACTACCGGCTGGAGTCGGGCGTGCCTTTCAATTACGCCCATCGCCCGGGCCTGATCCGCATCCTGCGCAACGCCAACATCCGCTGCGTGTTGCCGGCCACCATCCAGTCGGCCAAGCACAGCTCCCAGGGCTTCCGCGTCCAGATCGAACGCCGGGCCACCTATGTGGATGCCGGCCGCTGCACCCTCTGCGGCCAATGTGTCTCGGCGTGTCCGGTGTGCGCCGGAGAGAGCCGGCGGCCCATCCAGGCCACTAGCCGCACGGCCCTGCCGGGTCGCGTCACCATCGACAAACGCCGCCAGCCCTTGTGCCAGGCCAACTGCCCCCTGGGGGTCAACGTGCAAGGGTACATGGCGTTGACCGCCGCCGGCCGTTATGACGAAGCCCTGGAACTGATCCGCCGGAAGAACGTACTGCCCGCCGTATGTGGCCGCATCTGCACCCATCCCTGCGAAGCGGCCTGCCGCCGGGGAGAAAAGGAAGGCCCCCTGGCCATCCGCGACATCAAGCGCTTCGTGACCGACTGCGCCTCCCCGCGTCTGGTGCAACCGAAAGTAGAAATACCCGCCGGAAGGCCCTCCGTGGCTGTCGTGGGTTCGGGGCCGGCGGGGTTGGCGGCGGCCACTGATCTGGTCCGCCGGGGGATACGGGTCACGGTCTACGAAAAAGAGCCCGAAGCCGGCGGCCTGCTGCGTTACGGCATCGGACCGCACCGTCTGCCGCGCAGGATCCTGGACACCGAATTGGCCGCCATCCAGGCCGAAGGCGTGCGTATCGTGACCAACCATGCCATCGCCCTGCCGCACGGCTTGGAAGAACTGCGCCGCAACCACCGTGCCGTGATCCTCTCCACCGGCGCCTGGGCCGACCGCAAGATAGGCGTGAGCGGGGAAGATCTGCGCGGGGTCCAGGGCTGCATCGACTTCCTGAGCCGCTTCTACCGGGGTGAAGTAAAGAGGATCGCCGGCCGGGCGGCCGTCATCGGCGACGGCAACGCGGCTTATGACCTGGCCCGAGTGCTGCGTCGCCTGGGGGTGGAGGTGACCCTGGTGTCATGGTTCGCGGCCCACGAAATCCCGGCCGATAAGGATGAAGTCGAAGCAGCCGCGGCCGAAGGCATCGCCCTGATCGACCGGCGCCAGGTGGTGGGCTTTGTCGGCGAAAATAATCGTTTCCGCGCCTTGCGCGTGCAAGCCACCCAGCCCGGCCCGCCCGATGCCAAGGGCATCTGCTGGCCGGTGGTCGTTCCCGGCGCCGAAATGGAGGAATTGGCCTTCGATCACGCCTTCGTGGCCATCGGCCAGGGTGGACCCTACCGCGATCTCGCCGGCCAAGGCGAATTGGTCATCGACCCCAGGGGCCTGCTGGCCGTGGATGCCCAAGGCCAAACAGCCCTTGCGGGCGTCTATGCCGCCGGCGACGCGGCCACCGGCGCCACCTCGGTGGTCAAGGCCATGGCCGACGGACGCAGGCTCGCGGCCCGGGTGGCCGGCGATCTGAACATGGGCCAGGCCGCGCCGGAGGCTTGGCTCCTCGCCGCCCGGCCGGAGGCCCTCGATTTCGATCCCATCGCCGACGACCTGCCCTTGCGACCCCGGGCGCCCATGCCCGAGATCGCCCTGGCCCAGCGTCGGGAGGGCTTTGCCGAAGTGGCCCGGGGCCTGGATGAAACCCAGGCCCGGGGAGAAGCCGGCCGCTGCCTGCAGTGCGGCGGTTGCGCCCAGTGCCTGGCCTGCCTGCCGGCCTGTGGGAGCAACCAGGCCCTTCGCCACGAAGAAGTATCGGAAACGCTTTTCGAAAACGCCGGCGTGCTGATCATCGCCGACCCGGAGATGGGCCTGGGGATCAAGGGCGACGACGTGATCCGGGCCTATGGCCCTCCCAGCGCCAAAACCGATGTACCGGCCATGCTGCTGCGCGGCTTTTCCGCCGCGGCCAGGGCCATGGTGCTGCTCCAGCGCAGCGGCTTGCGCCTCAAGGGCCAGGGGGTGGCCTTCGTGCCGCCCGAGGCCGGACTGGACCGGCGCGTGCGCATCGGCGTCTTCGCCTGCCGCTGCAACGACTCGTTCGGCTGGTCGCCGGAGCTGGATGCGTTCATGGAGGGCCTGACCCGGCAGGAGGACATCGTGCATGCCGAAGTGCTCGCCTCGGGCTGCGTGCCCGAAGGCATCCAGCGCATGGTGGACACGGTGCGCGACAAGGGCATCACCCGCCTGGTGCTGGCCTCGTGCGTCTGCTGCCCGCTCAACTTCGTGTGCAGCGCCTGCACCGACCAGCGCAGCCGGCTCAAACGTGGGCTCTTCGACGGCACCGGCATCAGCCGCTCCATGGTGCAGACCATCAACCTGCGCGGCGAGGTCCTGCGCCTGATGGCCAAGGATGAAGCCCTGGCCGTCAAACTATTCCAGGGGATCATCACGCGCAGCATCGGCCGGGCGCGCAAACTGCTGCCCTTCCCGGCTCCGTCCCGGCGCTACAACTTCACCACGGCGGTCATCGGCCAGACCGAGGCGGCGGCCAGCGCGGCCCTGACCCTGGCCCAGGCCGGCTTCGACGTGCTGATGTTCGGCTCGGCCAAGAATCCGCTGGAAGCGGCCCCGGCCCATCCTTCGATCTTCGCCTTCCACGGCGCCACCGTGGACGGCGTCAGCGGCACCATCGGCAACTTCCAGATCCACGCCCAACTGGAGGGCACCAGCCGCACCTTCACGGTAGGCGGCGTCATTTTAGGCGAGAAGTCGCGCAACATCGCCATCTACCGTCAACATGACGATCTGCCCAGCCTCAAGGTGCAAGCCCGGATGCAGAAAACGGAGGTTCCGGGCATCCCCTTCATGTATCCCGGCGGCACCTCCATATCGGGCCTTTTCCTGGCCGATCCACCCGGCATTCAGATTTCCAAACGCACCAAGGGCGAGGCGGCGGCCGTGCTTACCGCGGCGGCCATGCCCAGGGGACCGCGCCAGAGCCGGGGCTTTTCGGTGACCATCGATGCGGGCCTTTGCCGCGGCTGCGGCCGCTGTCTGCAAGCCTGCCCTTACCAGGCGGTCGGCCTCAAGGAGAACGGCAACGGCGGCTATTCGGCGGTGGTGGACGAGGCCCTGTGCAAGGGGTGCGGCAACTGTATTTCGGTCTGTCCGTCCAATGCGGCCGACAGCCCTTTCCGGGATCAGGCCTACCTGGAACACACTCTGGAAGAGCTGCTCGCGGCCGGCAGCGGGAGTTGATCAATGCCAACAGATTTCAAGATCGTTTTGTTTCTATGCAATTGGGGCCCCCACGTGGCCTACCAGACGCTGCAAGACCGGCGCGCCGATATCCCTGTGGAGATCAAGATGGTGCGCATCCCCTGCAGCGGGCGCATCACCAAGGCCCTGCTGTTCAAAGCCCTGGAAATGGGAGCCGACGGCGTGCTGCTGATCGGCTGTCAATCCGGCACTTGCCGTTACGGCACCGGCACGGCCGCGGCCCTGGAGAATACCGAAGACACGCGTCAAATCATGGATCTGATGGGCCTGGGCCAGGAGCGGCTGCAACTGGGCAACTTCCTGCCCGACCAGTCCGAAGCCCTGCTGGCCTTTCTGCAGGAATTTACCCAGCGCGTGCGCGACATGGGCAAGAGCCCCATCGTGCCCCGGACGGCCGCCGCCCCGGCTGCGGCCGAAACGCCTGAAACCGTTGCCGCCAGCCATGATGTCTTCGCCTGCCAGGATTGCGGCAAATGCACCTCGGCCTGTCCGCTGGCCCTGGCCGGCAAATCCTTCTCGCCGCGCTTCGTGGCCGCCGAAATCATCGCCGGCCGGGCCCAGCGCCCCGAGGTGCGCGCGGCGGTCAACGCCTGCCTCACCTGCGGCACCTGCTACGAGCGCTGCCCGTCGGCCGTCAACTTTCCCGAATTCATCAAGGCCATGCGCCATTACTACCAGGGCGGCGAGCTTACGGCCGCGCCGGCTCACGGCGGTTTCTTCCAGAGTATGATGCGCGCCATGACCGCCGAAACACTGGTGCCCCGCCGCTGGCAGGCCCTGCCGGACAACATCCGCGTCCGCGAAAAGAGCCCGATTCTCTTCTTCGGCGGCTGCGCCTCCTACTTCGACGTCTTCTTTCGCAAGTTCCTGAACCCGCAAACCGAGCGCATCCTGGAAGACAGCCTGCGGCTGCTCAACTTCTTCGACGTGGAGCCGGCCCTGCTGGCCGACGAGCGCTGCTGCGGCCACGACCTGCTCTGGTCCGGGGACCGCGACAATTTCCTGCGTCTGGCGGCGCTCAATGCCAAGGCCCTGGCGGCCAGCGGCGCCGAAGAGCTGATCACGGCCTGTCCGGAGTGCTATCACACCCTGAGCCGGGAGTACCCGCGCTACGGTGTGACCCTGCCGCTCAAAATCACCCACATGCACGAATTTTTGGAACGCGAGATCGCCAAGGGCGCCGTGGCCTTCAAGCCCCTGGAAGGCAAGATCGCCTTCCAGGACGCCTGCCGCCAGAGCCGTTTCAACGATCAGGCCGAGCTGCCGCGCAAACTGCTCCAGCGCCTGACCAACGGCACCCCCCTGGTGGACGGCGGCGCGCCCAGCGTCTGTTGCGGCAACAGCGCCTGGACCGGTTGCGACGCCTTCAGCAAACGCATGCAGGTGCAGCACATCGAAAAGGCCAAGCAGGCCGGCGGTCAAATGATCGTCACGGCCTGCCCCAAGTGCCAGATCCATTTGGGTTGCGCCATGGAGGATGTCATGCGGGGGGATGAGCTGAAGATGGAGATGATGGATCTGACCAGCGCCATCGCGAAGAGTATTTATTGGGCCTAAGCCCATCGTACGCGTAAGAATATAAGGAACGCACCAATGACAACACCCGTCCCTACCACTTCTACCACCGCTGCCGGCGACGCCCGCATCGGGGTCTACGTCTGCCGCTGCGGTCTCAACATCGCCCAGACCGTGGATTGCGACGCCGTGGCCGCGGCCATGGCCAAACAGCCCGACGTAGCCGTGGCCAAGAGCATCGGCTATGCGTGCAGCGAGCCGGGCCAGCGCGAGATCCGTGAAGAGATCGAGACGCTGGGCCTGAACCGCGTCGTGATCGGCTCGTGCTCGCCCCGGCTGCACGAACCGACCTTCCGCCAGATGCTCGCCGCCGCCGGCCTCAATCCCTACCTGCTGGAGATGGCCAACCTCCGCGAGCAGTGCAGTTGGGTCCACATGCAGAACCGCGAAGGTGCCACGGCCAAGGCCCGGGACCTGGTGAAGATGGCGGTGGCCCGCTCGCGGCGGCTGCAACCCCTGGACGAAGCCCGGCTGCCCATGACCCAGCGCGCCCTGGTGATCGGCGGCGGCGTGGCCGGCATCCAGGCGGCCCTGGACATGGCCGACAACGGCTACGAGGTCGTGATGGTGGAACGGCAGCCCTCCATCGGCGGGGTGATGGCCCAACTGGACAAGACCTTTCCCACCATGGACTGCTCCATCTGAATCCTCGGTCCGAAGATGACGGATGCCGGTCGGCATCCCCGGATCACGATTCACACCCTGAGCGACGTGTTGGAGATTAAAGGCAACGTCGGCAACTTCGACGTCCAGATCGTCAAGAAGGCCCGCTACGTGGATGAAAAGGCATGCACCGCCTGCGGCGACTGCGCCAAGGTGTGCCCGGTGGTGCGCCCCGACGAGTTCAACCTCGGTCTCTCCTCGCGCCGGGCGATCTACTCGCCCTTTCCCCAGGCCGTGCCCTCGGCCTATGTGCTCAACCCCCACGAGTGCCTGGGCAACAACCCCGTGGTGTGCAGCAAGTGCCTGGAGGCCTGCGAGAAGAAGTGCATCGACTTTCACATGTCCGACCAGACGCTCAACGAGCGCGTGGGCACCATCGTGGTGGCCACGGGGCTGGCACCCCACGACCCGCGCGTGCTCGACGAATACGGCTACACGCGCTACGAGAACGTGCTCACCAGCCTGGAGTTCGAGCGCCTGGTCAATGCCGGCGGCCCGACCCAGGGCCACCTGCTGCGGCCCACCGACCGCCAGCAGCCCAAATCCGTGGGTTTCATCCAGTGCGTGGGCTCGCGCTCGGCCCGCCGGGGCAAGGCCTACTGCTCCAACATCTGCTGCATGAACACCATCAAAAGCACGCTGGTGCTCAAGGAGCACTACCCGGACATGGCGGTGAAGGTCTTCTACATCGACATCCGGGCCTTCGGCAAAGGCTTCGAGGATCTCTACACCCGCAGCCGGCGCCAGGGGGTGCACTACGTGCGCGGCCTGCCGGGTCACGTGGAAGAGCTGCCCGACGGCCGCCTGCGGGTGGCCGTGGAGAACGCCAGCGGCGGCACGCTAGATTACTACGAGCTGGACATGCTGGTGCTGGCCATCGGCATCGAACCGGCCGCCGGCACCCACAAGTTGCAAGAGATGCTGGGCCTGCAACTGACTTCCGACGGCTTTTTCCTGGAGGCCCACCCCAAACTGCAACCGGTGGATGCCGCCACGCGCGGCGTCTTCTACGCCGGGTGCGCCGAAGGCCCCAAGGACATCAAGGAGAGCGTGACCCAGGCGTCGGCCGCCGCGGTGCGCGCCATCCGGCTGATGCAGTCCAACACGATCGCGGCCGAAGCCATTACTTCCGAAATCGATCCAGAGCTGTGCAAGGCGTGCGGCAAGTGCGCCCAGGTGTGCCCCTACCACGCCATCACCGTGGACCCCAAGAAGAAAACGCCGGCCCAGGTCGTCACGGCGGCCTGCAGCGGCTGCGGCACTTGCGCGGCCGAGTGCGCCTTCGGGGCCATCACCATGAACCACTTCACCGACCGCCAGATCGTGGATCAGATCGATGCGATGTTGGAAGATCGGCCGTCGGAGAAGATCCTCACCTTTGCCTGCAACTGGTGTTCCTATGCCGGCGCCGACTATGCCGGCGTCTCCCGGCTGCAATACCCGCCCAACGCCCGCCTGATCCGCACCATGTGCTCGGGCCGCGTGGACGAGCAGTTCATCTGGCACGGCTTCAAGAAAGGCGCGCCGGTGATCCTGGTCAGCGGCTGCCACATCGGCGATTGCCACTACATCAATGCCAACCACTGGACGGTCAAACGGGTGGAAAAGGTGCGCCAGAAGATGGAAAAGCGCGGCCTGCGCCCCGAGCGCCTGCAACTGGAATGGATCAGCGCTGCAGAGGGCGTACGTTTTGCCGAAGTCATGACCCGCATGGAGCAGTTGCGCCGGACGGTAACCGACAAAGAGATCGCCGAAACCATCGATTTGCTGGAGAAGTAAGTTTGCCTAACCTTTTTTCGATTGGCGCAAGGTCTCTTCGAGAACGGGAAGCCGCTGCCGGTCTTTAGGATCTTGGGAAGCCCGCTTCAACCGGACGAGCGTGTCGAGATCGAGAACCCGAAGCTTATATCCTCGGAATTCGATCTCCACGCTATGGGCGAGCAGCGTTTCGTAGGTTTGACCTGCTTCGATGGCACCCAGTACATCCAGAGGACCCAAGCGGGTGGATAAAAGATTGTGCCCTGCACCGAGGAAGTCTTCTTCCCGGGGGAGGATCACTTTGTCGTCCGGCCGGCGCTGAATGGCTGCTGCCGATTGAATGAATCCATAGAGCTTGGCCACATTCTCCGGTGATCGCAGATGCAGAATGTCCACATCCAGTGTCGTCACCGGTGCGCCTTGAACCACGGCGGCAAGCCCGCCCACCAGGATAAATTCGACGCCCGCCTGGAGCAGCCCCTCAAGGAGCGCGATCAGGTTTACCCCTGTCGCGTCTTTGTCGCCGATACGCATCTCTCATCTCCAGAATGGCGTTCGCCGCGTGATTGTTGGCCCGCAGGCGTTCCTCGGGGGTCATCTTGAGAAACATCGCCACCAGGGTTTTATCGGCGCCCGCCGCCGACTCTCTCTGCGCTTTGTCCATGATTCACTTTTTAGCCCTTCCCGCAACCGGATGCAAATATCAAATCGACTGAATGGCCTGCTATCGCGGCAGGGTCAGGCGGTACACGTGGGTTGACTGGGTTACGAAGCCCATCTGCTGGTAGAGCCGATTGGCTGCCAGACGGGCCGGGTTGGAGGTTAGATCCACGGCCCGGGCACCCCACGCGTCGGCCGCCTGGATGGCATGGGCCAGGA
Source organism: Desulfobacterales bacterium (assembly GCA_016218685.1). GTDB lineage: Bacteria > Desulfobacterota > Desulfobacteria > Desulfobacterales > Desulfosarcinaceae > Desulfatitalea. Next base: position 44,080 of record JACRDD010000011.1, read on the forward strand.
GTTGGCGGCCTGCGCCCTTGCCGCGCGCCAGGCCATCCACCACCAGGTCCTCGATGCGCGCCCGGCGGCCGGTGGGTGTAGCGAAGCATATCAGGGTCAGCATGCCGTAGTACTTCTCTTCCTCCACGGCCATGAACAATCGGGACGCATCGGCCTTCACGACGGCCGCCAGATCGGCGACGCTCATGGATCGGGCCGTTGCGGAGAGTTGAGGCAACAGCCCATTGACGGCTGCCAGTAGTTCGGCGGTGACCTCCCGGACTTCAACGATTTGCATAATACTTCCTCAAAATGATGAAATCTCTAAAAGAAACTTGACCTCGCGCCACCCCGTCGTTATTGTGTTCCATAGCACAAGGCGATCCGTGCGCGACAGCTTTCTCACCAGCACGTAGCCTGAATGCCGGTTCCACTCTTTCGCGTGCTCCCCAGCGCGGGGCAATTCACCCTGTCGTGCGACCCATCGCACCATCCGCACGTGAACTCCGTCACGGAACGCGGATCGCTTCTGCTCCTAATTTAATCGATGCCCGCTGTCTTCCCCGTGGGAGCGAGGAGGCGATTATGATTTTCATTAAAAAACACAAACGCCGAAACCGCCTCGGCGCCATTCGAATATCGGTGCAAGAGGATATCGCGAAATTGCTGAGCCATGATTGGTCAGACCCCCTGCTCGATGAATACTTCGCCACGGTGGTGGAGAAGCTGACCCGCAATGCCCCTCCATCCCAGCGGTGCGACGATGAGCAAGACGATTGCACGCCGTTATCCAACGGCCAAGGAGCCCACTGACCTTTAATCGCCCCGGAAGGGGTTTCAGAGGATTATTTGAGACCGAGCTCCCAGTTCCAGTTCCCTGGACGCTTTTTGATCGTCACGCCTTTGGGAATTGGTTCCTCCAGATGCACGAAGAGACGGTAGCCGGCTTTGACCAGGGCCTCCTGGGCCGAACGCAGATTGATGGGCCAATTGGGAAAGATCCAGTAGAGGCTGCCATGCCGCTGGACCCAGCCCTGTTCGCCCTTGGGGCTGACAAAGGGCTGGCCGGGCTTGATCTCCTCGGCCACGACCCGCGAGACGCAAAAGGGCCATTGACCGGAGACCACGGCGCCCAGGGGCAGCACACTCTTGGCGGCCAGGGCCTCCATATCCTGCTGGCCCAACTCCGGGCTGACGATCACACCCTGGCCGCCCAGCAGCTTGAAGGCCCGCACGGCCATGGGGTTGGAAATATTGCAGAACGGCCCGGCCCACAGGCTCAGCTTCTCGGGCCGCGCAAAAAGCGACACCTGCCAGGGGGCGTTGAGCACGAAGCGTTCAGCGCCCTTGGCCATCACCTGCTTGATCCACTGCTGCCACTGGGCCTCTTCGTCCGGCCAGATTACGGGGGGCAGCCACCACCAGGCATGGGCCACCACGCTGTCGGGCACTTGGGACAGCGTCTCGCTTGACAGCCAGATCGCCAGGCTGGTTTCGCGGATGCGGTTGCCCGGCTGACGCAGCACCTGCATCAGGCGCGGCCGGGGCTGCCGGGGGCTGGCCGGCGGCAGGCGCAAGTTGAAGTTCGAATCCTCCGCGGGCGGTGTCGTGACCGGTTGCAGCCGGCGCTCGAATTTTTCGATCTGTTGGGCCAGATACGGTTCGCGCCGGTCGATCAGGAAGACCGGCGTGGCCTTGCCCGCCCCCAACCCCTTGGCGATCTTGAAGAAGAACCGGCCGCCCTTGGGCACGCCCTTGGTCAGGTCGATGGTCTGGTGCCACTCCTCGTCCTCGTAGCCCAGGCGCAGCTTGTCGCCTTCGAGCAGATCCATGCGCGGCTCCAGGTAGGGTTTCTCCTGGCCGCCGCGCACCGTGCCCACCAGCAAACCCGAGCCGGAGTCGGCCGAAGTATCGATGGGATTCTGGGGCCGCTGGGGCAAAAAGTGGTAGTGCGTACCCGGCCTGCCCAGGGCCATTTCCAGCAAGCCCAAGGCCGAGCGCTTGGCCTGGGGGTCCTGGCCTTCGTCGCGCAGCATCTTGTAGGCCGCCACGGTGTAGTAGACGTAGTGCGGCCCTTTTTTGCGGCCCTCGATTTTCCAGGCCCGCACCTGGGGGATATCGGCCAGCACCTTGGCCAGCACATCCAGGCTCAAATCCTGGCACGAGAAAAAGCGCTTGTCCGCGCGCTCGTGGCTGTAAATCCGGCGGCAGGGCTGCACGCAGCGGCCCCGCAGGCCGCTCTTGCCGCCCAGCAGGCTGCTCCAGTAGCAGCGACCCGAAACGCCGTAACAAAGGGCGCCGTGCACGAAGAGCTCCAGCCCCAGCTCGGGCGGACAGGCCGCGGCCATCAGCTTGATCTCATCGACATTCAGCTCCCGGGGCACCACCACCCGATTGACCCCCAGGGTCTTCACCAGGCGCGGCAGCATCGAAGGCATGGTGACGTTGGCCAGGGTGGAAAGATGAATTTCCCCGCCGAAGCCCACCTGCTTGGCCAGGGCGATGACCGCCAGGTCTTGCACGATCAAGGCATCGGGCCGGACATGCTGAACGACCCAGTCCAACTGCCGCCCCAGGGGCTGCAGCTCGTCCGACTTGATCAAGGTGTTGACCGTCAGGTACACCTTGACGCCCTCTGCATGGGCCAGGGCCGTCAGGGCGGCCAGCTCCTCGGGCGGAAAATTCTTGGCGGCCATGCGCGCCGAAAAGGATTTCAGGCCGCAATAGATCGCATCGGCCCCGGCGGCCAGGGCCGCCAGAAAACTGTCCCGCTGCCCGGCCGGCGCCAGGATTTCGGGTTTGGGGCCTTTGAAGTCGCCGGCCTTTCGTCTGACAATCTGATTCATTGCATCTCGCAAATAAACCTCCCTTTTCGTCCGCCTTCGTCAACCAGGCGCCGAATCGGAAAGTTCTTAGTTTTTTATGGAACCATAAACATAAGCGGCGCCGCCCTGTTTTCACCTGGGCCGACTAAAAACGCCGCTGTAAGGGGTTCCTTCTACCTTTCGGTCAGGGGGGCGTCAAGGGTTTTGAGGCCGTTGCAAGGGTAACGCGGGAATTTGCCTTTTATCTGAGCGAATCAAGGGAAAGGATCTGAATTTCCGGAAGTTCGGGCAAGCGTTCAGTTTATTCTTAACAGTTTTGGTGCACCGAAAACATCCCGTTAACCAGATTGCAGCCATCCAAGCATTTTATTGATAAACAAATGCACATCTTCGTGAATTTCATCTGGGCGCATTGTCATGGCCACCTTTTCACGAATAAGCTCTATGGAAGGGGACCCTTTTCTTAGTTGATGGAACAGAGAGTCATCATCTTCAAACAAGATCCGCTTTCCATCGACTATCTTAAATATATTTGCGTTAAGAGATCGCCAAGTCGATTTTGGTGGCAGAGTCAAATTTTGTGCTGTAAAAAACTCATCAATTTTTCGTATGGTGGGATCTTCAAACAAGATGTCGCCATCGCATAGAAGCTGCCCTTGAGCCGCCCGCCTCCATGCATCAGGAACCAACAAATAGTTTTCAATGTTTTTCCGCTTCCACTCGGAAAGTGTTGGGTTGTCTGCTTGTGGATGAAATCCTTTTTCACTTTCGTCATAATCGAAAATCATCAGTCTTGAGACGCCAGGGATGATCTGCCTCAATGCGTTAAAATGCTCATCCGCCTTGGATCGCATAGACTCTTTTGAGCCACCACCCATTATTTTGAAGCATATCTTTTCCATGACGGATTTGGCGCCACAAATATACGCCCAGGCACGAATAATGCGCTCGTCGCTCTCTCCTTCAACATATAGCCTGAGTTCCCGAATAGGTGTAACGATGAGGTGGTGATAACTACTTAAAATTAATGTAAGCATATACGAATTTTCTTGCTTTTTCCATCGTTACAATATAGTGTTGATTGTAACGATGACAGGAGGAAACCGTATATGGCC
>JACRDD010000012.1 GCA_016218685.1 Desulfobacterales bacterium
CACCCCGGCGCCACCGAAGTGTGCGGCGACGGCATCGACCAGGATTGCAGCGGCGCCGATCTCTCGTGCGGCGGCACCACCGATGCCGATGGCGACGGTTATCCCAGCACTACGGACTGCAACGACCGCGACAAATATGTCTATCCCAATGCCTTCGATTTCTGCGGGGACGGCATCGATCAGGATTGCAGCGGCGGTGACGAAAACTGCCTGGGGGCGCCCTCGTGCATCGCCAATGCCGGGAGCTGGAAGATCAAGTACGCGCCCGCCAACAGCAACTGCATCTCCTGCCACACCAGTTGCACACCCGGCGGCTCGTCCGGCCGCCATAGCTGCACCGAGGGCGGTTCGTGGGGCAGCATGAGCTGCACCGGTTGCCATCGCAGCGTGCATTAAAGCTGACCCGTTGGCGGCTTTGCCGCCGAACGCAAAGCGAGCCCCCGGCCGGTTGGTCCGGGGGCTCTTTATTTGCACCTGACGATTGACATCCCCCACCATATCTTTTAGCTTGGCAAGCCAAAACAAACTTCCAGCGCCCTTCGACGACTCAATGAAATTCATCGCCGATTTTCACATCCACTCCAAATACTCCCGGGCCACGGCCAAGAACCTCGATCTGGAGCATCTCTACATCGCGGCCCAGCTCAAAGGCATTACCGTCGTCGGCACGGGCGATTTCACCCACCCGGCCTGGTGGCAGGAGATCACGGAGAAACTCGTGCCGGCCGAAGATGGACTTTTTACCTTGAAGCCCGAGCTGGCGGCCGACTGCGACGCCCGGGTGCCGCCGGCCTGCCGGCAGCCGGTGCGTTTTATCCTGACCACCGAAATCAGCAACATCTATAAAAAAGAGGGCCGCACCCGCAAAAATCACAATCTGATCTTCATGCCCGACTTGGAGCGCGCCGGCCGCCTCAACCAGCGCCTGGACAAGATCGGCAACATCCGTTCCGACGGCCGGCCGATCCTGGGGCTGGATGCCCGCAATCTGCTGGAAGTGATGCTGGAGACCAGCGACCAGGGTTTCCTGGTGCCGGCCCACATCTGGACCCCCTGGTTCTCCCTGCTGGGCTCCAAATCCGGATTCGACAGCGTCGAAGCGTGCTTCGGCGACCTGAGCCCCCATATCTTTGCCCTGGAAACGGGCCTCTCCTCGGACCCGCCCATGAATTGGCGCGTCTCCCGGTTGGACCGCTTCACTTTGATTTCCAACTCCGACGCCCACTCGCCGGCCAAGCTGGGCCGCGAGGCCAATGAGTTCGACACCGAATTGAGCTACCCGGCCCTGCGCCGGGCCATGCAAGGGAACACGGCCGACGGCTTTCTGGGCACCGTGGAGTTCTTTCCCGAAGAGGGCAAGTACCACGTGGACGGCCACCGCGACTGCAACTTCCGCTGCCTGCCCGAGCAGAGCCGGGCGCTGGACGATCTGTGCCCGGTGTGCGCCAAACCCCTGGTGCTGGGCGTGCTGCACCGGGTCGAGCAGTTGGCCGATCGCTTGGATGGTGCGCGTCCGCCCCGGGGCCGGAACTTCGAGCGGCTCATCCCCCTGGAAGAAGTGCTGGCCGAGGTGTTCGAGACCGGACCCCAATCCAAGCGCGTGGCCCAGGCCTACGAACAACTGCTGGCCCGCTACGGCCCCGAGTTCCACATCCTGCGCGCGATGCCGGCCGATGCGCTGGCCGGCTGTTCCATCCCCCTGCTGGGCGAAGCCATTGCCTGCATGCGGGAGGGGCGCCTCCGGTTCGAACCGGGTTACGACGGCCTGTTCGGCAGCCTGCGCATCTTCGATGCGGACGAGCGCGAGCGGCTCAAGGGGCAATGTGTCTTGTTTGACATGGGCAGCGAGGCGGTGCCCCCATCGCCGGAATGTGCGGCCGGGCCCAAAGTCCAAGGCGCGCCACCGCCTATGCCCGAAGCGCCATCCCAGCCGTCCTGTGAACCCGAGTCCTCCCAGATCCGGCTCAATGTCGAACAGCAACGGGTCGTCGATCATGCGGCCGGCCCGCTGTTGGTGGTGGCCGGCCCCGGCACCGGCAAGACCCGCACCATCACCCAGCGCATGGCGGCCCTGATCGCCGGGGGCAAGGTGCCGCCCGCCGCGATCCTGGCCGTAACCTTCACCAACAAGGCGGCCCAGGAGATGCGGACGCGTCTGGCCGCGACCCTCGGCCCCGGCGCCGAGCTGCCTCTCATGGGCACCTTTCACGGCCTTTGCCGCCGCTTGCTGCTGGAAAGGGACGCAGAGCGGTTCAGTGGGGCGGTGGTGGACGAGAACGCGCGCGTGGCCATCATGGCCGACGCCCTGATGCTGGCCGGGGCGCCCGAGGGCCTCTCGGCGGCCGCGGCCGTGGCCGCGGTGGTGCAGGCCAAACAGTTGCTGCTGAGCCCCAGCGACGACCTGAGCCCGCTGCCCCAGGCAACGACCCACGGCACCGAAATCCTGGCCGCGGTTTACGCCGCCTACCAGCGCCTGCTGCGCATGCAGCGCCTTTTGGATTTCGAGGATCTGATCTGCGAGACGGTCTTCGCGCTGGCGGCCGACGCGGGTTGGCGTCAAGGGTTGCAGGCGCGTTTTGCCTACCTATTCGTGGACGAATTCCAGGATATCAACGCGGCTCAATACCGCCTGATCCGACTGCTGGCCCCGCCCCAGGCCAACCTGTGCCTTATCGGCGACCCGGACCAGGCCATCTACGGCTTTCGCGGTTCGGACGTGCGCTACTTCCAGCGCTTCGCCGAGGATTACCCCACCGGCCGCACGGTGCGCCTGAATCGCAACTACCGCTCCACCGAAACCATTTTGGAGGCCTCGCACCAGGTGATCCGGGCCGGTGACGGGCCCGGCGCCGCCGAGACCCGTCTGCGCACCTACTCCCATATCGCCGGCCAACCGACGATCACGATCCTGGAAGCGGCCTCGGCCCGGGCCGAGGCCGTGGCCATCGGCAAGCTCATCGAAGATCTGGTGGGCGGCACCGGCTTTCACGCCATCGATTTCGGCAAGGTGGGCCGCGGCCCTAAAGAGCACAGCTTCGCCGACATGGCCGTGCTCTACCGGACCACCGAGCAGGGACGGCTGATCGCCGAGGTGCTCACGGCCGCCGGCCTTCCCTGCCAGGCCGTGGACCGTCAGGTGCTGAGCGAAGATCGCGCCGTGGCCAAGCTGCTGGCCCTGCTGCGCGTGCTGGCCGACCAGGCCGCCCATGTGGATCTCAATGCCCTCGCCGACCTGACGGCCCCGGGCATCGGCCGCGAGACCCTCAACACGTTCAAGCGCTGGGCCTATGGCGCGGGTCTGCCCCTGGGACCGGCCATGCACACTGCGGTGCGCCTGCCGCTGCCGGGCATGACCACCGCGCGCCAGCAGCGCCTGGTGGCCCTGGTGCGCTTCATCCAGGGATTGAAAAGCCAGTGTGCGGGAAAAACCGTGAGCGAGGTCATGGCCCTGGGCCTGGCCCAGACCACCCTGGGCGGTCAGATCGCAGAGGATGCGCGCCGGCTGCTGCTGGAGCGCGCCGCCCCCTTCGGCAACGATCTGCCGGCCTTTCTGGCCGGTCTGGCCCTGCAGAGCGACACCGATCTCTACCGGCCCGAAGCCGAAAAGGTGGCCCTGCTGACCATGCACGCTGCCAAGGGCCTCGAGTTCAGCGTCGTGTTCGTGGCCGGCTGCGAAACCGGCCTGATCCCCTACGAACGGCCGGGCGCCGGGGTCGACGATCTGGACGAGGAGCGCCGGCTCTTCTTCGTGGCCATGACCCGGGCCAAGCGCCGGCTCTATTTTTCCTGGGCGCGCCGGCGCATGCTCTACGGCGTCACCGCCGAGCGACGACTTTCGCCCTTCGTGGCCGACATCGAGGCCCGCCTCACGGCCCAGGAGGGCGCCGCGCCGCGCAAGCCGGTGCAACAGCAGCTCTCCCTTTTTTGATTTGGCGCTGGACTTTGGCACAACGGCCATGGCAATGTAGGCGGGTAGAAAAAATAACACAGCGGCCTTTCGGCCCGATCACCGAACCACGACATTCATGCCCGAAACGATCATTCCCTTCGACGCCCCAGGACGGCTGCTGGCCAAGGCCCGCGGCTATGCCCAGGCCCTGGATCAATTGATCCTGGACGGCCCCCAGGCCGTCGACCCGCTGGTGCGGGCGTTGCCCCTGGCCGACAACGACCTGAAGCTCAAGATCGTGCTGATGCTCGGCAGCATGGCCGATCCCCGGGTGGTCCAGCCGCTGTACGACCTGTTGCGCGAGGCGGGCCAGGCCGAAAATCTGTGCCAGGCCGCGGCCGTGCAGTTGAGCCTGGTGGGCGGCCTGCTGCCGCCGGAGGAGCGCCGGAAGCTGGCGGAGCGCCTGATCGCCGACCTGGCTTCGGACAACGCCGCCCTGCGCGCTTACGCCGCCTTCGCCCTGGGCTGGGAAGGTAACCAGGCGGCCGTGGCGCCCCTGGTGGAGGCCCTTGGCGACGAGGATGCCGATGTTCAGCAGGCGGCGGTCAGCGCCCTGACCAATATCAACGACGACCGCCTGTTCACGACCCTGTCCGGTCGCCTGAAGCGCGGCGCCAAGGAGCAGCAGCGCGCCATCTTGTACCACTTGAGCTGTTTTACCCGCCGCCGGGACGAGATCGCCGCGATCTGCGCCGAATTCCTCAATCACCCGGACGCCGATCTGCGCTACGATGCCCTGGTGGTGCTGGACACCGTCAGTCAAAATGAAAAGCCCCTGGAGATCTACCTGGGCTGCCTGCAGGACAACGACCCGCGCATCCGCGAGCAGGCCCTCGCGCTGCTGACGCAAACCGACCGGCAGCGCCTCAAAGCCCTGCTGCCCCGCCTGCAAAGCTTGCTTCACGACCCAAGCCCCACGATGCGCCAGGCCGCCGTGCGCCTGCTGCACCACACCAACGGCGGCCCGGCCCCATTGCAGCCGGAACAGCCCGTGTAGGAGTAAACTTTGTGTTCGCCCCTACATTGCGCCTTCCGGCAGCATGGTCCGGAAGAAAAGTCCCCAGAAGCGGGCGATCTCTTCGAGGGTCGCAGGGTCCGGGTGAATGCGCCGGCCCCACAGGCGTAAGGCGATGTTGACGAAGCGGTTGTCCAGCAGCTCGGTGTGGGCTTGCAGGCGCATCACCGCGTCCATGGGCCGGGACTCGTCCCAATCGATCTTCATCCCGCTGCCTTGGCCATTGTTGCCGTTGGCCATGACTGTGACAAATTCATGGGCCAGATCTTCGATGTTGCTGGGGATCATGGCGTCCACCAGGAAGAGCGGCACGACGCCCAGGGCGCGGCCCCGGATTTCGGGCGTGGGGATTTCGACGACGCGCAAATCGAAGGCGGCCCCATCCGGCCGGCGCCGATAGTCGATCCGCGCGATCGCCTCTCCCGAGTTCACGCGCACGCCGTAGAGGTTGATTCTTCCGCTGGCAATGGCGTTCATCCGATACTGGTCGATTTCGGTCAGCGAGAACTCCCGGGAGAAGACCGGCTCGCCGGCATCGTTGAAAGGGATGAGCTTTCCCTGGCGGGTATTGAATCTCCAAAAAAAGCTGTGGGTGCGTGTGTCCACCTCGCAGGACGTGATGTTCAAGCCGTCCAAGGTCTTTAATCGCAGGGACAACCCCAATACGCCTTTTACTTTCATGAAGTAGGCATGCAGGTGTTTGAAATCTTTTTCAAAGGCCGGCAGGCGCGGCGCCATCTCCAGCGCCAGGCAGGTATAGGGCCGGCCGTTGCAGCTCTCGAGCGCGATAAACGCTTTCAGTTGGACATAGCGATCGAAGAAGCGCGTTTGGGCCGGAAAGAGTTCGTAGTAATTGTCGATGGGCTTGCGGGCCTCCCCCGTCACGTCGTCGAACACCTCGGCGCGCGGCGACGCCAACCGCGCGATATTCTTCGGATCGATGACCTGCTGCATGCCGTCGATCCAGGCGGCCACCGCGCCATGGGTGAATTGCTTCAAGGCCATCTGGGCGTCGATTTTGGCTTCGAAGCAATTCTTGTCTTTCAGCTCCGACTTCTTCTGCTTCAGGCTGAACGCGACCCCGAAGTTGCCCAGGTGCGCCAAGGCGTCTTGAACCTTTATATCTTGATGGTTGAGGCGGATCACACATTTATCCGGCAAGTTCCGGCCGTGAAAGACCGCCGACCGGAACCCGTTGTCCGTTCCGGTGAGGTAAGGCGCCTGGTAAAGGGCTTGCATATCGAACTGCCGAATGGACTGCTGCCAAAAATCGAAAAACGCAGCGGTCTGGGCATCCAGCTCGGCGTCCAGCAAGAGCCGGCCCAGGAAATCGGCCATCTCGTATCCGGATTGCAGCCCCTTGCCCGGCGGTCCGATGGCCTCGAAAGCCGCGTCCACCGTATAGGTACCATCCCCCGCGGCCGGGCCGGTGAAGCTCAGGAAACCGAGGGCTATCCATGCAAGCCAACGAGCGATCATGGCTATTCCCAACCAAGGTCGATGCGCAATTATTGTGCGTGCCGGAGTATACAATGGCAGCGTGTTTACAATCGCTCCATTTAGAAAGTCTTGATGCATTAACGCATTTGCGCAACGTTCACAACCGCAATCCAGGGGCGGCCGGCGATCTTTGGAAGGCGGGCCGTTGAGCGCCGCTTCAAATAATATATTGAATCGCTGCGGTGGGGTTTGTTAGGTCTTGTTATTGGTCAGTGCAACACAGCCAGGAAACCATAAACGGGAGTCGGCCGATGGCAAATGGGTCACCGATCACCGCTCCGCCTCCGAAGTCCCTTCAGGATGTCACCCACGGCCTTGCCTATGTGCACGGCAACGTTCTGGTCGCCGATGCGGCCGGGATCGTCCGATATGTCAACGCCCAGACCCTTGCGGCCTTGGGATATGATCGGGCCGAAATGATCGGTGTGCCGATCACCTCCTTCTGGGACCATCCCGAGGAAACCTCCCGCGACATCATGGCCCGGCTCGAACGGGACCGTTTCTGGCAAGGCCAGATCAAGCTGAAGCCGAAAAACCGCAATGACGAGCGCGACCGTTGGGAACAGGTGACCCTTTCCATCGTTTCGGGCGTCGCGGCCGGCCAAGCCTTCATCGTTAACATCGGACAGCCCATCGACTCCGGCCAACACGATGCGTTGGAAGCCCGTCTGCGCCAAAGCGAGAGGGCGGTTGCCGATTTGACAAAGACCCAACAGGCCCTTGAGCAGAGCGAGCTGCTGTACCGCACCCTCATGGACGCCGCCCCGGAAAATATCGTCCTGACACGGCTCGTGGACGGCAAGATCGTGCATGCCAATCCCGCATTTTACCAGCGCTCCGGTTGGGGCCCAGAGGAGTGCTTGGGGCGCACCACCCTGGAATTGAACATTTACGTCAATCCCCAGGACCGCGACCGGTTCGTTGCGCTCCTGAAGAGAGATGGGCGGGTGGAGGGGTTCCAGGTGCCGGTGCATTTCAAAGATGGGGTCCCTTCGGTCGAGATGTGGTCGGCCCGGGTCATTGAACTCTTCGGCGAGCCGCATTTATTGGTCGTCACCAGGGACATCGGCGAGCTGATCGCCACCCGAAAAGCCCTTGAAGAGAGCGAACGCGGCTATCGCACCATCCTGGAATCCTCGCCCAACGCCGTTGCCGTTACGCGCCTTTCGGATTCCCGCTTCGTTCTGGTCAACGATGCCTTTGCCCGGGATTCGGGGTACGGCCGGGAGGAGCTCATCGGACGTCGGGTGCAGGAGTTGAACCTGTTTGAAGACCGGGCCGATCGAGAGCGCTTTTTTGAGACAATTTCATCCCAGGGCCGCGTGGACGGCATGGAGCTGCGCTTTCGGACAAAAGACGGTCGTATCGCCGAAAGCCTGGTATCGGCCAGGACCATCCGTTTCGGCAACGAACCCTGTATTCTGGTGTTGTCCACCAACATCGACACCCTGAAGGCGACCCAGCGGGCTCTGAGTGAACGGGAAGCCAACTACCGCACCATCCTGGCCACGGCGCCTTACGCCATCATGGTGACCCGGCTACAAGATGGAAAATATCTCGAGGTCAACGATGCCTGCTGCCGCACCACCGGGTACAGCCGTGAGGAGTTCATCGGTAAGACCGCCCTCGAGTTGAAAGTGTACAAAAATGACCATGACCGGGAAACGATGCTGGACGCGTTGCGCCGGGACGGCCGGGTCTACGGCATGGAATTCGAATTTCGCAGCAAGGACGGCCGGCTCGTCGACTACCTCTTCTCCACCACCCCGTTTACCTACCAGGGCGAAGCGTGCCTGCTTTCCATGACGGTGGATATCAGCCGGCAGAAGGCGGCCGAAACGGCCCTGCGCCGCAGTGAACAAAAGTATCGTAATGTCTTGATGAATATGGAAGAGGGATACTGGGAGGCGGACCTAAAGGGGAACTTCATCTTCGTCAACGATGCCGAATGCCGGATTCGCCGCCGCCCAGCCGATAAGCTGCTCGGAAAGAACTATGGGGACGACACCGCCCCCGAAACCACCGAAAAAATCTTACAAACCTTTGATGCTGTCCTTCGCACCGGCGTGCCGGCGCTGCTGCAAGACTACGAACTGCTAAGGGCGGACGGCGCGTCAGCCGTGATCGAGTCCTCCGTTTCGCTGCAAAAGGATGAAAACGGCCGGCCGATCGGGTTTTTCGGTATTTCCCGGGATATTACGGAGAAGCAAAAGGCGGCCAACGAACTGGAAAAGCACCGCCGACACCTTGAAGAGATGGTTCGCGAGCGCACCCAGGCGCTGGCGTCGGCCCAGAACGAACTGGTCAAGCGCGAAAAACTCTCCGTGCTCGGCCAGCTTACGGCAACGGTCAGCCATGAATTGCGCAATCCGCTGGGGGTGATCCGCGCTTCCAATTTTTATCTCCACCGCAAAATCGGCGGCGGCGACCCAATGCTCGAGAAACATTTCAAGAGAATCGAAGAGCAGGTCACCCTTTGCGATCTCATAGTGGCGGATCTGCTCGAGTACACCCGCGGCCGCAGTGTCGCCCTGGAACATGGGCCGATCACGCCCTGGCTCGAAAAGCTCTTCGATCAGTTGGCCGAGGAGCAGAATATCCCGATTGAAACGCATTTTTCCGAAACGCTGCCGCCAATACCCCATGACCAGGAGAAGATGCGCCGCGTCTTTATCAACCTGACCGAAAATGCCGTCTATGCCGTCAAAGCCCAGGCCGAGGCCCAGGCCAAGGCCGGGCAGTCCTACCAGCCGATGATCCATGTGACCGCCACCCAGGCGGATGGTATGGTGGCCATCGAAGTGCGCGACAACGGCATCGGCATGGACGAAGCCACGCGCCAACATGCCTTCGAACCCCTTTTCACCACCCGTGCCCGGGGCACCGGCCTCGGCCTGGCCAATGTCCAGAAGATTGTCGCGGAACACAACGGTGAGGTATCCCTGGTTTCCGAACCGGGCAAGGGCACGACTGTGACCGTATTGCTGCCATGCAAAGTTGATGCGAAGTGACGACCAAAGCATTTGCGTACCATTGCTTCGGCGGTCCCGACTTCACTCGACCCGCTTGACACCCGCCCATCGCTGCCCATAGTTCGGGCGCGGCGAACGAGGAATCAAGGCGCGCAACGATTCGATAACAATCCGTGAAAGGATGGCCGTGGCCGAGGCAAAGGGCATCATCACCCTCATGGGGTCCGGGGAATTGACCACCGGCATGGTCGAGCTGCATAAGGCCCTGCTGGGGCGCTATGGCAGCGGGGCCAGGGCGGTTTTCATGGATACGCCGGCCGGGTTTCAGCTCAACGTGGATCACCTTGCGGCCAAGGCGGTGGCGTATTTCGACCAACGGGTGGGGCACGCGCTGGGCGTGGCGTCGTTGCCGTCGGCCGATGCCGATCCGGTTGCCGTGGTGGATGCGTGCTACGGGCGGTTGCAGGCGGCGGACTACGTGCTGGTGGGTCCGGGCAGTCCCACCTATGCGTTGCGCCAGTGGCAGGCGACACGGGTGCCCGAGATCCTGGTGGCGCGCATCCGCGCCGGGGCCTGCCTGGTGGCGGCCAGTGCCGCGGCGTTGACCGTGGGGCGCCTGACCTTGCCGGTGTATGAAATCTATAAGGTGGGGCAGGCGCCCCATTGGGTGGCGGGGCTGGATCTGCTGGCCGCCTTTGGTCTGGATTGGGTGGTGGTGCCCCACTGGAACAATGCCGAGGGGGGCAACCACGACACGCGCTACTGCTTCATGGGCGCGCCGCGTTTGACGCTGCTGGAGGCCCAGCTTCCCGAAGGGGTCACCCTGGTGGGGTTGGACGAACACACGGCCCTGGTCTTGGATCTGGCGGCCGATCAGGCGTATATCCGGGGCCTGGGCCGGGTCACCTTGCGCCGCAACGGCGTAGAACGCATCCTGGAAAAGGAGGCGCCCATTCCCATCTCATGGCTGCGCGGCGCGTGGCACGAGGGTCCCCGGCAGCACTCGGCCCCGGCGGCCGGCGAAGCGTCCGGTCCGGAGGAGGCGCCGGCGAATAATTTGGAGGCCGACCCGGTGTGGCCGCCGCTGGAGGCCCTGGCCGAAAAGGTTCACGATCAGTTGGCGGCCGATGCCGTGCTGCCGGCCACCCAAAGCCTGCTGGCGCTGGAGGCCCACATCCATCGGTACGCCGAAGCGCTCCAGGAGCGCAACGGCCTGGCGGCGGCCCGGGAGGTGCTGCGCCAGACGCTGTTGCAGTTCGGCGGGCGGCTGGCCGCCAAGGCGACCGCCCTGGCTCCCATGGTTGCGGCCCTGCTGGAACTGCGCGCGAGGCTGCGTGCCCGAAAGGAGTGGGCCGCGGCCGATGCCATTCGGGATTGCCTGCAAGCAGGCGGAGTGATAGTGGAGGACTCGCCCGAAGGGGCGCTCTGGCATTTGGACGAGTTGAATGGACACTGAATAGGGAGATCCGCCGCTGACCACCACATCCATTACTGTAGAGAACCTTGCGGATTTCGCCGCCCATTGGCCGTCGGCCGATGGGCTGCAATGGTCCTCCCCCTTCGTGACCCCCTTCTGGCTGGAGACGGTGTGGCGCCATTTGGGCGGGCCGGGCGAGGCGCATATCGTGGCGGTCAAGGCCGACGGACGCCTGATCGGCCTCGCGCCCCTGGCCCTTTCGGGCGCCACGGCCCGCTTTCTGGGCATCCACGAGGTGTGCGACTATCAGGACCTGGTGTGCGTGCCGGGCTGCGAGGCCCGGGTGTTGGGCGCGCTCCTGGAGCATCTGTCCGGCCTGGGCATCCGCGCCGTGGACCTGCGCACCCTGCGGCCCGACAGCCAGGCGATGACCGCTCTTCGCCAGGTGGCGCCCGGACAATGGGAGCAGGGGCTGGGGCCGGACGAGGTCACCTTCGAATGCCCCCTGCCCTCCGATTGGGAGGCGTTCCTGGGTCAGTTGGACGGCAAGCAACGCCACGAAGTGCGGCGCAAGGTGCGCCGCCTGGAAAATCAATGCGCCTTTACTTTCGGGCCCCTGGCCGACCCCCGGGCCGCGGCCGACACCTTCGTGCAGCTCTTCCGCCGCAACCGCGCCGACAAGGCCGACTTCATGAACGACACCATGGTGGGCTATTTCCGCGCGCTGATCGACGCCCTGGAAAGCCGCGGCCTGCTGCGCCTCTTTTTTCTCCAGGTGGCCGGCCAGCCGGCGGCCGCAGTCCTGTGCTTTGACTACAACGGCGTGCGCTACCTTTATAACAGCGGCTACGATGAGCAGTATGAGCCGCTCAGCGTCGGCATCCTCAGCAAGGTGTTCAGCATCCGGGATGCCGTGGCCGCCGGCTGCCGGCAGTACGATTTCCTGAAAGGCGCCGAAATCTACAAGCGGCGCATCGGCGGCCGGGAGCTGCCGTTGCACCGCTGTCAATTCAACCTTTGAAGCCCGGGAATAGACCGACGTGCGCATCGCCATGCTCAGCATTCACTCCAGCCCCCTGGGCGCCCTGGGAACCCGCGACACGGGCGGCATGAGCGTTTACCTGCGCCACGTCTCGCGCCAACTGGGTGCGGCCGGCCATCAGGTGGATATCTTCACCTGCGCCGGCGCGCCGGCCCCGCCCCGGGATCTCGCGGCCAACGTGCGCCTGATCCGCATCGGCCCCGGCGCCCTGGCCGAGATGCCCAAGGAGCGGTTGCCCGACCAGGTGCCCGCGATCTTCGCGGCCCTGGAAGCCTTTCGAATCGAAAACGGCCTGGACTACGATCTGATCCACAGCCACTACTGGATCTCGGGCCTGGTGGGGGAGATGGCCCAGTCGCGCTGGCGGCGGCCGCACCTGGTGATGTTCCACACCCTGGGGGCAGCCAAGAACGCGCCCGGTTCCGGGGAGCACGAGAGCCGCCGGCGCGTGGACGAAGAGCGCCGCCTGGCCGCCGGCGCCGATCGGGTCGTGGCGCCCTCGGCGGGCGAGGCCGCCCACTTGACCGGCTTGTACGGAGTGGCGCCGGAAAAGATCAGCCTGGTGCCGTGCGGGGTGGACCTGGAGCTTTTTCAACCCCGGGGCCGCACAGCCGGCCGCCTACGACTGGGGTGGCCGGTGGACGAAGAAACGATGCTCTTCGTGGGCCGTCTGGCGCCTCTCAAGGGTCTGGAAAATTTGATCGCGGCCCTGGCCCTGTTGCGGCCGCGCCACCCGCGCCTGACCCTGCGCGTGGTCGGCGGCGACGATGCCCAAGGCCCGCCGGCGCTGATCCGCCGGGCGCAAACGCTGGGGGTTGCCGAGGCGGTGCGCTTCATGGGGCGCATCGAGCAAACCGATCTGCCGGTTTACTACAGCGCGGCCGATCTGCTGGCCCTGCCCTCTTACTATGAAAGCTTCGGCCTGGTGGTGTTGGAAGCCCTGGCCTGCGGCACGCCCGTGGCCGCCACGGCCGTGGGGGTCGTGCCCGACGTGATCCGGGAGGGCCGCAACGGCGTCGTCCTCACCGGTCCTGCGCCCGACGCCATCGCCCAGGGCGTGGCGGCGCTGCTGGCAGTGCCCGGGGACCCCCAAAGGGCCGCGCACATCCGCCGCACGGTGGAAAAGTATGGCTGGCCCTCGGTGGCGGCCGACATCGAGACGCTTTACCGCCAAATTCTATCAGGGAGAAATTGAATGCAAGCACCCGTTGATGTTCTGGTCATTACCGCCCATCCCGACGATGCCGAATACGGCTGCGCCGGCAGCGTGGTCCGCTGGATTCGCGAGGGCCGCTCGGTGGCCTACGTGCTGTGCACCAGCGGCGAAAAAGGCACCAGCGACCGCAATGTGCGGCCCGAGGAGCTGGCCGTTCTGCGCGAGGCCGAGCAGCAGGCGGCCGCCGACCTGCTGGGCGTGCGCGACGTGATGTTCCTGCGCTACCCCGATCAGGGGCTGGAAGACACGCCGGCCTTTCGCAAGCACCTGGTGCAGGTGATCCGCACCTTCCGGCCCGATACCGTGGTCACCACCGATCCCTACCGCCGCTACCTGTGGCACCGCGATCACCGCATCGTGGGCCAGGTGGTGCTGGACGCCGCCTTTCCCTTTGCCCGGGATCACGCCGCCTACCCCGATCTGCTGGCCGACGGCTATGAGCCCCACAAGGTCAAGGAGTTGCTCTTCTTCGGCGCCGAGGATATCAATCACTACAGCGACATCGGCGACACCTTCGACCAGAAGCTGGCGGCCCTCAAGTGCCATGCCAGCCAGATGCGCGAGCTCAAGGCCGAGGACCTGGATGCCTGGCTGCGCCTGCGCTACAAGAACCTGGCCGCCAAAAGCGGCTACGAGCTGGCCGAAGCCTTTCACCGGGTGGTGATGCCGGGGTAGCATTCACAATTCATGGGGATGGGATTGTAGGGGCGACCGGCGGTCGCCCGCGTTGCAACCCACGGTGATAAATCAGGGCGACCGCCGGTCGCCCCTACGGAGAGGCCCCCTTCTGGAACGAATAGATCCAAGCCCAAGATCCCTCCGCCACACCGCGAACCTGCTGCGCTCGGGGGTTGCCTGGGCCGCCGGCACATGCGTCTTCGCGCCCCTGGGCAGTCTGGTCGTGCTGCTCAGTTTTCTCGCGCCGCCCCGGCGTTTCCATGCTTTCACGAGCTGGAGCTGCCGCCTGATCCTGCGGGCCCTGGGGGTGCGCGTGACGGTGACGGGGCGCGACTATCTGCACCCCGGCCGCACCTATCTCTTCGTGGGCAACCACGTCAATCTCTTCGATGTCTTTGTCTTCTACGGGTACATCCCCTTGTTCTTCCGCGGGGTCGAGCTGGACGAGCATTTCGACTGGTTCTTCTACGGCCGCATCATCCGGCGCCTGGGCATGATTCCCATCAGCCAGAGCAACGGCCGCGCGGCCCTGCGCAGCCTGAAGAGGGCCCAGGCCGCGCTGGCCGACGGCACCTCGGTCCTGATTCTGCCCGAGGGCGGCCGAACGCCGGACGGGGCCTTTCAACCGTTTAAAAAGGGTGCTTTTGTGCTGGCCAGGCGTGCGGCCGTGGAGGTGGTGCCGGTGGTCATGACCGGCGCCTTCGATATACTGCAAAAGGGTCGCCTGTTTATCCGGCCCGGCCGCATGGGCCTGCACTTGGGCGCGCCCATCGCCCATGGGACCTTGAAGCACATGCAAGTAGAGGCCATCGCGGATCTGGTCCATCGGCGCATGGCCGAGCTTTTCTCCCGCCCATAACCAACAGCCTGTTAAACCCTGTTTTTGGCTTCGTCCAATATTTTACGGATGGTGAGGGCCAGCTCTTTTTTGACGATGGGCTTGTAGGCCAAGGCCTTGATCGGCAGGTTGGCCGCGCTCTCTTCGGAAAGGGCGCGGCTGTAACCGGTGCACAGAATCACGGGAATGTCCGGCCGGATGCGCATCAGCTCCGCGGCCAGAATGTCGCCGGTCATGTGGGGCATGGTCATGTCGGTGATCACCAGGTCAAAGGCGTCGGGCGCGGTCTGGAAGAGCGTTAAGGCCCTGCGGCTGTCGGTCTCGGTCACCACCGAATATCCCAGCCGTTCCAGGGTTTGGCGGCCCATCTGGGTGATCGGCAATTCGTCGTCCACCAGCAAAATGCGCTCATGGCCCGCAGGCAGGGGCTCGGCGCCGTTTTCCTTTTGCTCGGCAGGGGAGCCGGCCACCGGGAAGTAGATGCTGAAGACCGTTCCCCGGCCGATTTCGCTTTCGACGAAGATCTTGCCGCCGTAGCTCTCCACGATGCCGTGCACCATGGCCAGCCCCATGCCCGTGCCCTGGCCGGTGTCCTTGGTGGTGAAGTACGGCTCGAAGATCGAGGGCAGTATATCGGCCGGGATGCCGTGGCCGGTATCGGCCACGGAAAGGATCAGATAGTGCCCGGTCGAAAGTTCCGGGTAGCGGCGGCCCCAGGCGGCATCCACGTGGCTGTCGATCAGGTCGATGCGCAGCACACCGCCGCGCTGTGCCATGGCGTGGCCGGCGTTGGTGCACAGGTTCATCAGGATCCGGTGGACCTGGGTGGGATTGCCCAGAATCGAGGCGTCGCTGGCGATATTCTGCTCGATGGTAATGGTGGCCGGCAAGGAGGAGCGGATCAACTTGATCGTCTCCTTGACGATGGCGCGCACCTGAATGGGTTTGACGCGCTCGTCCGAACGCCGGGCAAAGGCCAGGATCTGCTGCACCAGCTCTTTGGCGCGCTTGCCGGCGGTGAGCACCTCGCGCAGATTGTCTTCCAGTAAGGTGCCCTTTTCGGCGTCCTCCAGGGCCAGCTCGGTGTAGCCGAGGATGGAGGCCAGGATGTTGTTGAAGTCGTGGGCGATGCCGCCGGCCAGGGTGCCGAGCGCTTCCATCTTTTGGGCTTGACGCAGATCGGCCTCCATCTTTTTGACTTCGGTGATGTCGGTGGCGATCTGGATCTTGACCAGGTGGCCGTCGGTCCAGCGGATGGCCCGGTCGTAGTTCACCGTCCAGCGACCAGTGGTATTGTTGCGATCGTGCCACACATGCACCCCGTTGGGCTCGCCCTGGGCATTGACCAGTTTGGCATTGGTGCAACCTTCGCACGGGCCGGATGATTCCCGGATGACGTTCCAGCAAACCTCGCCCGTGGCGTCCCGGCCCAGGCGCTGGAGCATCTGCTTGTTCATGAACAAGATCCGGTAGGTTTGCATGTCGCAGACATAGATGGTGGCATCGATGCTGTCCAGCACCGTCAAAAAGCGCTCGTGGTGCATGCGCAGCTTGTCTTCCACCAGCTTGCGGTCGGTGATGTCGCGGTTGCTCACCCGGCGGCCGAGAAAAAGGTCGTCGTCGGAGAAGACCGGCTGGCAGTAGTGGCTGACCCACTTGACCCGGCCGTCCCGGGTGCAGATACGGAAGTCCAGGCTGGCCACGGGTTCCTTTTCTCGGGTGTCTTCTTCGATGTGGCGCACCACCCCGGGGCGATCTTCTTCGTGAACGATTTTGGTGAGCAGGCCGGGGTTCTGGAGAAACGCACTCACCGGGTAGCCGGTCATCTCCTCACACGAGGGCGAGATGTACTTGAAATCCCCCGATGGTCCGATCCAATACTCCCAGTCGTGGGTAAAGTCCGAGACGATGCGGTAGCGCTCCTCGCTCTGGCGCAGGCTGGCGCTGATGGCCTGCTCGTTGAGCAGCAGGCGCTTGAGCCCGTCCAGCATGAAGGCCGTGGTGATGGTGACGAACGTATTGAGAACCAGAAAGTTGGCGGTCATCACCAGCCACTTTTGCATGGCGTTTTCCATCAGGGCGGCCCAGGGCAGCGTTCCCGAATCGATGAGCAACGCCACGGCCAGCAAGGCCATGGTGTTCAGGATCAGGGTGACGACCGCGGCCCGCAAGCCGATGATCGTGCTGATCATCACCGATATGCCGAAGAGCCAGATGTAGCCCGCGCCCACCGGCCCCAACAGCCAGAGCAGGCCGACGGCCAGGGCGTAGAGATTGAGGCAGGCCAGGGCGGCCCGTCGCCGCAGCGGCCAGCGCGGTTTGAACAGCACCAGTAAAATACTGCCGTACACCAGCAGGTCGAGCAGCATGACGTTCCAGCGCCGCTCCAGGTAGGCTAGGGTCAGGGAAGGGATCAGGGCCACCGGCCCGCAGACGCCGGCGATAAAGCACATGATGAACAGCACCCGCTCCCGCCAGAAGGTGAGCGGATCGCCGCGCCAGACATACGCCGGCAGCATGCGCTTTTCCAGCGCGCCCCAGGCGGGCGCGAGCCTTTCCAGGAAATGCACTTATTTGACTTTCCAGCGCAGTTGAAACTCGATCTCCTGGACCCCCGCTCCCCGTTCGTGCTCGATGCAGAAGGTGGCCGTGGCTGGAATGGTCAGCCGCTCACCGGCAATTTGGATGCTGAAGGCTTTGCCTTGCTCCAGGCTGTCGGCCAGCCGCCGCAGTTTTGCGGCCATCTGGCCGGCGGTGTACCCTTTTTCAATGTCCCGTGCTGCTTTGCGTTTCATGAGACGCCTTTCGTGTCGATGTCAAAACCCTTCCCGGCGAGCCGGGCGATCCTTCCGCCGTGCAGAGATCGTAAGTCTTATTAAGCATGTCGAAATCGCCATGGGGATGCGGGCCGCGCCGAGAAGAGAATCCGATTCGGAAGAGGAAGTAAATGTCCGGGTCTTTGGCGACGATGGATCAACAATAAATTGTCTCGGGTTTTAATTCAACCGGAAATGCAGCGTCTTGGGCGGTGCCGGCGAATAAAGCCCCATCAACGCCACGGCTGGATGAAGGTGACGGTGGGCCGCTCGTGGGGGGCATCGGTCGCAAAGATCAGGCCGGTTACCGATGCATGGCTGGGATAGTTGGTGGCGTAGCCCGCCTCCTGCAGGCGGCTTTTGTTCTGGGGCAGCAGCTCCCAGCCCAAGGCCCACAGCACGGTGAAGATGATCACATCCCCATGGGAGACCGCCGCCACCTGCTCGCCGGCAAAGTGCCGGCGGACCAAGCCCAGAAATCCTTCCACCCGCCGGAAGATATCGGCCGGCTGCTCGAACGGCGCCGGCACGCCGGTGTAGATATCGCCGCGCTTGCGGTCGATCTGGTCGCCGGGCACGCCTTCGTAAATGGTCCGGACTTCGTTGAGACGGCTGTCCCGGCGCAGGCGCAGGCGGGGATGCCGCGCACGGATCTCTTCGGCCGTCTGGCGCGCCCGCAGCAGCGGGCTGGTGAACACGGCCCGCAGGGGCGCATCCGCCAGGAAAAGGGCGGTCTCGCGCGCCTGTCGCCGGCCATTGACGCTCAAGCCGAAGCGCGGCAGGCGGCCGTAGAGCACTTTGCGGGGGTTGTGTACCTCCCCGTGGCGGACTAAATGGATGATGGTAGGCGTCATGTTGCGCGCTATAGCATCTTTGTCGCCGGTTGACCATGGGATGCATTTTAAAATTCGTAGGTCCCGCTCGGCCAGGGAACGGCTCTTTTGCATAAATTTTCTCAGGCATTGATACGGTTTTGTACTTTGTCGGCCCGGCGCCGGATTTATCTTTATATAAAACGATGATAATTCCAGTGCTTGGTGTGCGAGTGCCATCGGGCACGGCCTTTGCTTTCCTCGCTGCTTACGATTCCGACAAACGGCTGAAAGGATTCAATGATGAAACGGACGATGATGGTGGCCGCGCTGGCGCTGGCGCTCACCTTGGGATGCGGCGGAGGCGGCTCCTCTTCTTCGAGCAGCAGCAGTAGCAGTAGCAGCAGCGGGGGCGACAATAACAGCGGCGGCAGCGCCACCGGCGGGCAGACCAATCCCGTCTGCGGCGCCGGCGAGAGCGAGGGTGCGGTACAGGCGCCAGTCTTCGTGCGCAACCTGGACGGCCAGACCAGTTGGTTTGCCTCCCCCATCGTGGTGGATCTGGACGCCGACGGCGACAACGAACTGGTGGCCGCCTACTACGATCTCTACGTCTTCGACGATCAAGGCAATCTGCTGGACAGCGCGGACGGCAACGGCAGCCGCGTCTATGCGCCCCACGTGGTCACCGACCTGGAGGGCGACGGCGTCTACGATATCGTCTGCGGCCAGGGCCGCAATGTCTACGCCTACGAATGGCGTGACGACGCCCTGCATCTCAAGGCCGGCTGGCCGGCCGACACCACCACGGCCGGCGAGTCGCCCGAAGTGCGCGGGCTGGCCGCGGCCGATCTGGACGGCAACGGCTCCATCGAGATCGTGGCCACCACCACCCAAACCCAGAGCGCCGAAGATGGCGGGGCCCAGGTGTTTGTCTTTGCCGCCAACGGCGGGCTTTACCAACCGGCCGGATTGGGTTATCCGGCCTGGCCGCGCTACAACAACCGCACCGGCGCGGGCGGCGATGCCGACCGTAACGGCCAAGGCCATGACGGCTACGGATGCTACGGCCTCAACGCCGGCATCGGCAATATCGATGACGATGCCGAGCTGGAAGTCATCGTCACCTACGACAACCACCACATCCAGGCCTTCAATCCCAACGGTGTGGCCCTCGATGCCTCGCCCTGGTTCACCAACCGCAGCAATGAATATGAGGGCGAGCGCCTCACCTGGGGCCAGTTCATCCGCTGGGCCGATCCGGAGGTGGAGGAGAATCACTACCATCTGCACGAGGGCGATTGGCCCAATCCGGGAGGGGGCCAGGAGTGGCTGCAGTGGACCGCTTCGCCGCCCAATGTCGTCGATCTGGACGGTGACGGCGACAACGAGGTCTTGGGCGTTCCCAACGTGGAACTGGGCATTCCCTATGTAACCCAGGCCTACGCCATCATGGCGCTGGAGGGAGCCCACGGCGATGGCAGCCGCAGTGCCATGCGCCTGTCTGGCTGGGAGAGCCTGCCCCGGGGCGGCGCGCCCATTGAGGTGGACGGCTGGTATCCGCCCGGCGGCGTGCCGGCCGCTGCCACCATCGACATCCAGGGCGACAGCCGGCCCGAGATCGTGGTCTCGCTCAACGACGGGCTCATGTACGCCTTCGACGCCGAGGCCCAGCAGTTGTGGCGCTATAATTACACCCATGGCAAGGCCATCATGTACGCTTCGGAAGCCGTCGTCGCCGACCTCAACCAGGATGGCTCCCCCGAGATTGTCTTCAGCACCTTCGGCGAGCCCGGTGAGGAAGACTCCGGCCGCCTGGTGATCCTGGCCGCCAACGGCGCCATGCTCCACGACATCCCCCTGCCCAATCCCGGCCACAACGGCAACGGCAACGGCGCCCCGGCCGCGCCCACCATCGCCGACCTGGACGGCGACGGCGACCTGGAGATCCTGGTGCAGACCTTCGAACACGGCCTGGACATCTTCACCGTCCCCGGCTCGGCCGCCAACTGCCTGCTCTGGACCACCGCCCGCGGCGGCCCCCTGCGCATGGGCGCGCCCAATCAATAACCATCTGCGCCCCCAACGCCGGAAGATCAAGCAAACCCGCTGACCCCAGCGGGTTTCGCTTTTCCATGCTCAGCATATGCGACATTGACACCCTACCCCGCCCTGGACTACTTTGACCCCATACCCTTGTCCTGCTTGGAAATCGCGACGTTACGCGGCGTTATCCGTTAACCAGCGGCCGCATCTGGCATCGCGCCCGGGGCATCGGGGGTGGAGAAGCAAGCAGTTATCGGTTTTGGTCCGGGTTTTTCTGGACACAGGTCCAGGGCATTCCCCTGGCAGACGGTTTCCTGAACAAGTGGCAGGCCAGGATTCCCGTGGGAAGCGAGGCTCTTGAAATCGTCGGCGTGTGTCTGGTTCAACTGGACGGGGAAGGAAAGATCCGCAGGAACGAAGTCTATTTCGATCGATCGTCATTGCTGAAGGCGATCGAAAGTCATCGAACGGCCCGGCACGGCACTTCAGCGGGCTAAAGGAAAAGGAGCCTTAGACATGAGCGAGCTCATCGAGGTTACCCGAAAGGCAAGTATTGCAACCGTCGCTTTGAACCGCCCGCAAGCCTATAACGCCTTCAATCTCGAAATGATTACCGCTCTGGCCGACCATTTGACGCGACTGTCCTCCGATGCCGGCGTGCGCGGGCTCATCCTGAGCGGCAACGGCAAGGCGTTTTGCGGCGGGGGGGACCTCAAATGGGCGGTCGGTTTTTCCGAGCCGGCCGGGCGCTCTTTCCATACGCTGGCCGCGCAATTCCACCGGGCCATTGTCGAAATCCGCAGGATGAAGAAACCGGTGGTGGCCGCCATCAACGGCGTCGCTGCCGGTGGCGGTTTTTCATTGGCGCTGGCCTGTGATTTCCGCATCATGGAAAAGTCCGCGATTCTCAGGCAGTCGTACACCTCCAATGGATTATGCATCGATGGGGGCGGCACCTTCACGCTGCCGAGAATGGTCGGGCTCGCGCGGGCACTGGAAATCGCGGCCTTCGACGATCCCATCGCTTCGAAACAAGCCCTGGAATGGGGATTGGTCACGCGCGTCGCCGATGATGGCGCGTCGCTGCACGCAGCCGAAAGCATGCTGGCCCTGCTGCTGGCAAAGTCCGCCCAATCGTTCGGCTGGTCGAAGAAATTGCTGACCGACGCCTTCAACACCTCGTTTGAGGCGCAATTGGAATCGGAACGCGACGCCCTCGTCCAGTGCGCGGACCATCCCGAGGGTCGCGAAGGCCTGGCCGCCTTCCTGGAAAAGCGGAAGCCTAAATTCGAGCCTTGAAAAACCGTATCGGAATACTTCAGGCTGCTATGTCCTAATCGCGAAAAAAGGAGAAAGAAATGAGCATTCAAACCATCGTACCCGAATCCGGCAAATCGGCGTATAAACACTTTCATTTTTCCCAGGCGGTCAAGAGCGGTGGCCTTTTGGTTTGCTCCGGGCAGATCGGGACCCAGCCGGATCACACGCTTCCCGAAACGGCCGAAGAAGAGTTTCGCAATGCCTGGAAGGCCGTGGGTGTGGTGCTGAAGGAGGCCGGCCTGGGGTTCGAAGATATCGTCGAGTATACCAGCTATCACGTCGGCTTAAGCCAGCATATCCGGGCATTCATGAAGGTCCGGGACGAAGTGTTGCGCGAACCATGGCCGGCCTGGACCGCCATCGGGATCACCGAGTTGGCCGTCCCGGGTGCAAGGGTAGAAATTCGCGTGATTGCCCAGGTGCGATAGGGAAAGGATCGTTATCCAAAAAGATTATAGGAGAAAGGAATCGATCATGAAAAGAAAAGCGGGTTTTGTGCTTGTGGTCGGATGGGCGCTCATCATGGGTTGGGGGCTCGGTGTGCTTTCTCCGGCCCAGTCCCTGGCGGGCAACGTGGTGGCCGTGGAGGGGGCCAAGTTCGATACGGCGCTCTCCCTGGCGGATAACCTCAAGAGCTATGAGGGAAAAATGGTCACCGTGCATCTGAAGACGGGCGGTTCCTTGCAGGGAAACGTGAAGAGCGTCGGCAAAGATCTCGTCCACCTGGAAAAGCTGGCCGGCAAGGAGTATTTCGATGCCCTGATCCGCATCGAAGAGATCGGTGCCGTGGAAGCGCGCTTCAGGGAGGTGAAATAGGCCGGCCGGGCGCTCTTCCCGAAACGGCCGATTTTAAACCAGCATCCTTTGCAACCAGGCTAACGTTTCCGGGAACGTTTTGAAGGTCACTTCCGTTCCGGTTTCGCCGTAGGATTCATTCATGATGCTGGCCTTGGTTCTTAACTGCCCCAAAAGATGCCCCTTGTCGTACGGGATCAGCATCGTGGTTTGGATCGTATTGGCTTCGAAGAGCTGAAGAATTTTGTTCCGCAGAGTCGCAATATGCTCGGGGTTATGGGCGCAGATGAGGATTGCATCGGGAAATTCATGTTGCAGCGCTTCCAGCTCCGCGGAGGTGAGTTTGTCAATTTTGTTCAGCAGGAGCCAGCCTGGAATTTTTTCGCCACCAATATCTTTCAGGACCGCTTGGGTCACGGCCAATTGAGATCGAAAATCGGGATCGGAGGCATCCACAGTAAATAAAAGTAACGAAGCGGCCAGCGCTTCATCCAGAGTGGATTGGAAAGACGCAACCAAATCGTGAGGTAATTTCTTGATGAATCCAACCGTATCGGAGACGAGTACTGGCGGGAAAGTCTCCGGCTGTAACGCTTTCACGCGGGTATCGAGGGTTGCGAACAATTTATCTTCCACCAATACGTCGCTGCCGGTCAACTGGCGCATCAGAGAAGACTTTCCGGCATTGGTATAGCCGACCAGAGCGACCTGAAAATTCTCTCGCCTGCGGCCGCGCCGCCTGTCTTGCTCGGCGTGAATTTCGACAAGACGCGCCTTTAGCTCGGATATGCGGTCTCTAATGCGACGCTTGTCGAGTTCGTGAGCGGTTTCTCCCGCCCCTTTAGATCCAATACTGCCGCCTTGTCGATCGGCGCCCATACGCGATGCCCTCAATCTTGGCGCCAAATAAGTCAACTTGGCGATCTCCACTTGGATGAGGGCTTCCCGGCTTTTGGCATGACGGCTGAATATTTCGAGGATGACGCCGGTTCGGTCCAACACTTCGACGCCGGTCGCTTGCTCGAGGTTCTGCAATTGCTTGGTGGTAATTTCACCATCATAGATGACAAAATCGGCTCGCACGCCCGGGCCATCGCTTGAACGCGCCCCGCCGGATTCGTCTAAACGAGGGGCTGGAGAATCGTCGTCCGGGTCGTCGGAGGCGTTATCTTCCGCTTTGCGGCGGAACCCTTCTACAATACCCGTGCCGCCGGTATAGCCGGCAAGCTCCTTTAATTTCCCGGCACCCAGGATGGTTGCCGTATCCGGTTTTGGGCGGCGTTGCGTCAGCGTTGCGACGACCTGGAGCCCCATGGTTTTAACCAAACGCCTGAGCTCGATCAGTGACGACGCGTTCTCTTGATCGGAAACGCCAGGGGTTTGAACTGAAAACAAGACCGCCGTCTTCTTTGCTTGGCTAATATTTGATTGCTCGGCCATCGTTTGTTTTGAACACTCCTATCCGATTAAAATCGTTGTTTTTTATGACTATAGGGATCTATCCCTTTTGCCATGGGAAAGCAACAGATCGACAAATATGACCCACAAAATTCCGACCCACGGGTCGGCTCAGCGGCGATCCATCTCCGTGTCTGTCTACAATGACTTGGATTAATTGATAATTATAACATTGACACGGCCTATGGTATTTGAGATATTGCCGACTATCAATTCGGTTTGTATCCAGGGGTGCCATTATGGTTGAAAACGGTTCCAAGCGATCCGATAAGACGAGAGAAATCGTGCGGGTGGCCCTTGCGGCCTTCACCCAGAAAGGGTTCCAGGGCACGCGCCTGGAAAACATCGCGGCCGGCGCGGGCATCGGCAAGAGCACAATCTACGAGTATTTCAAGAACAAGGAAGAGCTGTTCCGGGCGGCCGTGCAGGAAGCCGCCGAACAATGGTTCGAACTGATCGCCCAGATCGCCGGGCAGACCCAGGACCCCATCGAACGCCTGGAGCGCATTGCCTATGCCTATATGATGTGCGGTGACGTTCCCGCGATTACTTCGCAGCGCTTCTATTTCGACATCGTCATGCAAACCATCATGGAGGGCGGGGTGTTTTACGAGCGGCGCCACTTCATCCACGAGCTGCATCGCAAGTCCATCGCCCGGATCGCCGATATCCTTTTGGCCGGGGTATCGCGCGGCCAGTTGAGGGCCAGAATCGCGGGCGATGCCCACAAAATCGCCGTCTCCTATCTCTCCTTCCTGGACGGTTTGACGTTGTACGCCCTGGCCGGCGGCGACTACATCGACGTTCGCGCCCAAATCGATTTCTTTCTTCACAAGCTGGCCCCCTGGTTGCAAACCGAAAACCCTGTGCCGGAGGCGCAACGCCTGGCAGGATAACCGGCCGGGCGGTGCCAAACGGAATCGAAGGACCCAAGAGCGGGACAAACGCCATGCAAAACCTATCCAATATAACCGAAATCGTACGCAAGGGGCTGCGGCGTCTGTTCGCCTCCCTGCCCCTGCTCTCCCTGCTGGCGATGATCGGCGTGATCATCGTGCTGCAAAGCTGGATCGCCAGCGAAGGCAAATCCATCCAGTC
Source organism: Desulfobacterales bacterium (assembly GCA_016218685.1). GTDB lineage: Bacteria > Desulfobacterota > Desulfobacteria > Desulfobacterales > Desulfosarcinaceae > Desulfatitalea. Next base: position 24,973 of record JACRDD010000012.1, read on the forward strand.
CCAGAAGGCGGCCGCCATGGCCAAGGCGCCTGAGCCGATCAACGTGGTGGCGCTGGAAGTGCGGCCCGCCCCCTTGAACGATCGCATCAGCCTGCCCGGCGTGGTGCGTCCCTGGGTGGCCTTGAAAGTGGTGGCCGAAGTGCCCGGCAAGATCGTGGCGAAAAAGGTGGCCGAAGGCCAGAACGTGGAACAGGGCGCGGTCCTGGCCCTGATCGACGACCGCGATTACCGCAACGCGCACGCCTCGGCCACGGCCGCTTACCAGGCCGCCAAGGCCGCCCACGACCGGCTGGCCCGGCTCTTCAAGGAGGATCTGGCCACGCGCGCCCAGTTCGACGATGCCGTGGCGCTCATGAACACCAGCAAGGCGGCCATGGACAATGCGGCCCTGAACCAGGAGCGCTGCGCCATCCGCTCGGCTACGGCCGGGGTGGTGGACCGGATGCACGTCGAGGTCGGACAATACCTGGGTTCCGGCGATCCGGTGGCCGACGTGCTGCGCATGGACCGGGTCAAGATCGAGGTGGGGATTCCCGAATCGGACGTGGACGCGGTGCGCGCCATCGAGCTTTTCAAGCTGAGCGTGGATGCCCTCAAGGGCCGGACCTTCGAGGGCCGGCGCCACTATCTGGCCAAGAGCGCCGACACGCTGGCGCGCACCTACCGCCTGGAGATCGAAGTGGCCAATCCCGAGGGCACCTTGCTGCCCGACATGTTCGTCCGCGCCGAGATCGTCAAGCAGCGCATCGAAGATGCCTTGAGCGTGCCCCTGTTTGCCCTGATCAGCCAGCAAAAAGGCCAGGCGGTCTACGTGGCCGAGGCCGGCAAAGCGCGCCTCGTCCCGGTGCAGACCGGCATTCAGGAGGGCTGGCAGGTGCAGGTGCGCGAGGGCCTTGCGGCCGGCGCCAAGGTGATCGTGGTGGGCCAGCGCGACACCAAGGACGGCGGGCCGGTCAACCTGGTGCGCACCATCGCCAGCGCCGAGGAGCTCAACCAATGATCGTCTCCGATGCCGCCGTCAAGAACCGCATCAGCGTGCTGGTGCTGATGGTGCTGATCCTGATCGTCGGGATTTACAGCTATATCGCCCTGCCCCGGGAGAACACCCCCGACATCACCATCCCGCATGTCTTCGTGCAGACCACTTACAAGGGGGTCTCGGCCGAAGATATCGAGACCGCCATCACCATCAAGATCGAAAAGAAGCTCAAGGGGCTGGACCGCGTCAAGCAGATCAAATCGGTCAGCTCGGAAGGGTTGTCGCGCATCGATGTCGAGTTCATTCCGGGCACCGACATCGACGACGTGCTGCCCCGGGTCAAGGACAAGGTCGATGAGGCCGGGCCCGACCTGCCCACCGACCTGGAAGAAGAGCCGTCGGTCTTCGAAGTCAACTTCTCCGAATTGCCCATCATCACCTTTTCCCTGGCCGGCACCTGCGGTCCGCGCTGCTTAAAAGAGATCGCCGACGACCTCAAGGACGACATCGAAGCCATTCCCGGCGTGCTCGAAGCCGAAGTCTCGGGCGGCCGGGAGCGCGAGATCCGCGTGGAGGTAGACCCCGACAAGCTGGCCTACTACCACATCCCCATCACCTACCTGCAGCAGAAGGTGGCCAGCGAGAACCAGAACACCTCGGGCGGCGCCATCACCCTGGGCCAGGGCCGCTACCAATTGCGCGTGCCGGGCGAGTTCGAAAATCCCGACGAGATCCTGGGGCTGGTGGTGGCCACCCACGAGCACAAGCCGATCTATCTTAAGGATGTGGCCCGGGTGCTCGACGGCTTCAAGGACGAGACCAGCCGTTCGCGCCTGGACGGCGTGGATGCGGTCAACATCGCGGTTAAAAAGCGGGTGGGCGAAAACATCATCCACATCGCCGACCAGATCGAGGCCTTGATCGCCCGCACCGCGCCCACCTGGCCCCAGGGCACGACCATCACCAAGCTCATGGACCAGGCCAAGGACATCCGCCTGATGGTGGCCGATCTGGAGAACAACATCATCAGCGGCCTGATTCTGCTGGTGGGGGTCCTGATGGTGGTGATGGGCTTTCGCAACGCCCTGATCGTCAGCATGGCCATCCCCTTTTCCATGCTGATCTCGTTTACCGTGCTCCAGATCCTGGGCATCTCCCTGAACATGGTGGTGCTCTTCTCCCTGACCCTGTCCCTGGGCATGCTGGTGGACAACGCCATCGTGATCGTGGAAAACGCCTACCGCTTCATGGAGCAGGGCGTGCCACGGGTGCAGGCCGCCATGCGCGCCACGGGCGAAGTGGCCTGGGCCGTGATCAACTCCACGGCCACCACCCTGGCCGCCTTTTTGCCGCTGATCTTCTGGCCGGGCCTCATGGGTGAGTTCATGAAGTATCTGCCCATCACCCTGGTGGTGACGCTCACCTCGAGCCTGTTCGTGGCCATGGTCATCAACCCGGCCCTGTGCGCCTATTTCATGAAGGTCAAGGGCCGCGACCCTGCGGGCGATCCGGGCGCGGCCGAAAAGCCGATGGACCAGGACGAGCCGCCCATCGCCATCCGCGGCTGGCTGCTCAGCCTGTACGCGGCCACCATGCGCGGCGCCATGCGCCATAAAAAGACCGTGCTGGGCCTCTCGTTCGCCTTCCTG
>JACRDD010000013.1 GCA_016218685.1 Desulfobacterales bacterium
CCAGCCTGGACAAGTTCAATGGCACGAATGCGAATTTCTTCAAGCGTCTTAGGGCTAAGTTTTCTACCATCATGCTTTTTCATGTACGCTATATAGCAGCATTTCGTAGAAATGTCTAAATAATTATGCACTGATTAGTAACTGAATAATCTGCGTACCGAAATCACCATCCATGAGGGTAGACTCCATTGCCCAGAGAACTCTGAGAATCACGCGATATTGACCTTTTGGGTGAAAAGCCAGATGAAATGGCAACCGACGGCAATGACCCGAACGCTATCTATTTGGATGATTACGATTTCGAATTAAAGATCGGCTTGCACGTTCCTTTCGATTGATCTCTTCTGCCGTTTCGATCTTCAAATGAAACTGAGAAAAACTTGTACTCCAATAAGCCATAAATATTACCGACAATGGCTCCGAAAATATTAAAAATGATGTCAATGAGTTAAGAAGTCCGGCTCGGTAAGAAATATTGAGCTAATTAGATAAAGGTGTTCGAAATCAGGTCGATAATGTTGCCGGTTTTCATATTTACTTCTCGATGGATGAACAGCGCCTTGCAACGGCCACAAAGGCCGGAGCCCAATCGGGGACGCCTAAAGCGTGTATATGCGTATAGCTGGCCAGCACATTTCGATAGCAGAAACCATCTCTTCCGTCCATGATGCCGGCTCCGCGGTCCACCTTAAAAATAAACTTATCTTTTTCTCCCAACCAACGAATCACGTGAGAGTAGTGGAACTCATGTCCCACAATCTGTGAGCCGACGGAAAAGTAAGGGTTATCTTTGGTTACGGTCAATCGGGTGTAGCCCAACCCTTGGGGCCTGGAGGATAGACCAAGGACCGCCGGCAAAACGCCCGCCATGGGATAAGCATGCCCGCCCAAAAAAAGTTCTTTTCCCAGGTACATCAAGCCACCACATTCGGCATATATAGGCATGCCCTCCATAGCGGCCGCATAAACAGCCCGGGCCAGCGGACGATTGGCAGCCAATCTTTCCGCATTGGTTTCGGGAAAACCACCACCGATGTACAAGGCATCCACGGCAGGCAATTCGGATGCTTCAAGAGGGCTTATAATCACTGTTTCAGCCCCAGCCGAGTTCAAGGCTTCCAAATTTTCCGGGTAGTAAAACTGGAATGCGGCATCTCTGAAGACGCCCACCTTGACTTTTCTTTCGAAGGTGCTGCACGGATAAAGCTGGCAAAGGTCCGAAAAGGGTGAGGTTGCTTGTTCCGTCTGATGGGCGACCGCGGCAATGGCATCCATATCCAGATAATTACGGGCGATCCGCTTGACCGCTTCCAGAGACTGCTGAACACGGCTGTGCTCGGGTGTGGGCACGAGCCCCATGTGTCGCTCCGGAAAACTTTCCGTACGCAATTTAGGCACGGCGCCAAGGATGGGAATCGAGCAGTATTTGCCGAGGCTATCTCTCAGGATGCGTTCATGCCGCGAACCAGCCACCCGGTTGAGGATCACGCCGCCCATATGCATCTGCGGATCGAAAGCAATGCAGCCGGACACCAAAGCAGCCGCCGTTCGACTCATCTTGGTGCAATCGATACATAGGATAACGGGCAATCCCAGCAGCTTGGAAAGTTCGGCAGAGCTGGTGTGGCCCTCCACATCGATGGCATCGAAAAGACCGCGATTTCCCTCGACCACGGCGATATCGGTGAGGCCAGTGCGCAAGCGGAAAGACCGGACCACCGTCTCCGGTCTCAGCATGTAGGTATCCAGATTGTAGCAGGGACGCTCCGCAGCCAGAGACAACCACCCCGCATCAATATAGTCAGGTCCTTTTTTGAAAGCTGCTACCGAGAAACCGATGTCCCGCAACCCTGTGATGATGGCCAGAGAGAGCACTGTTTTTCCCGAACCGCCGGAAAGGGCCGATATGAGAAGACCTGTAAGATAGCTCCTCTTGATTCCGCCTACAGCCGACATTTAAATCCTTTGCTGTCTCTTGCCGTTTTCACGACCGAATCTATGCCACATATACCGCGCATGGCAAAACACACCTGTCTATACCTTATCGCCAAAACCCGATCAAGTTTTGCCAAAAGAGATGTGGAGCTGTAATCGGTGACGGAATTGTTCAGCGGAATGAACCCTTCCTGCCCAGTTAGATAAAATGCGCTCATGCTTCTATTTGGTCACCCGTCAGACACAGGAACAGGAGTTGCCGGAATGATCCGCCGCGCATTCATTTCATCACCACCTATTCCACCTATTTCGCCCAGGATCTGGCCGCAACGCCGCCGGGAACTTCTTTCCATGCGGACAAAGGTGCGGGATAGCCAACCCCACTGGAAAAACGAGGATGCTGAAAAAGAGCGCTATTTGCGCCTCTGCGAGCAAATGCACATGCCTTCGGAACTGCGCGATCTCATGTTCGAGCGTTCCGCAAACGGCCTATCCATGAGTTTCCGTAAAAATGCCTATCGGGTCGAACGCAAACAATCCATGTTCGGCAAGAACATCATCATCACCGACAACATGGACTGGATGACAGAGGATATCGTTCAAGCCAGCCTTGATCGTTGGCAGGTCGAGGATCGTTTTTGTATGAGCAAGGATGACGACCTCGTGGGAGTGAGTCCTGTGATCCCCTGGATGGATATCAAGATAAGGTGCCACCTATTCACCTGGGTGGTGGCCATGACCTATCTGCGCCGGATCGAACTCAGACTTGCGGCGGCTGGTTTGACGCGTACCGCCGCCGACGTCATGGAAGACATGCGAAAGTTGCATCAGGCATTGGTCATGAAGAAGGGGTCCCGCAAACCGGAACACGCATCGCCCCCCAGTAAGACCCAGGCTGAAGTCCTATCGGCGTTTGGGCATTACGTGGATACCGGTGGGGTCTTACAACAAACCAATCCCTGAAACTGTGCCTGGCGGGAATTTGCGTCCCTCGTTGCTGATTATCTCCGAAACGCCTGTTTCAGTTGGGGACGCCGGGCGATGGTGCGCAGTTTTCGTTTGAAGGGCGAGCAGACAACTGGATGGGTGGATGGCCGGAACGGATGCAGTCAATTTAGGGCTACTCAAATCGACAACATCTTGTATTACAGCCATTCCACTTCTACGTCGCTGGCCAGGAAACGGTTACGGTCTTTTTGTTGTCTCCTACGTGCGTGGTCAGCGATCCGCCGAAAGCCTCGGCCCGGTTGTGAATCACCGCCATGCCCATTTGCCATTCGGTTTCTTCCACGGGCTGAACCATGTAATGCCCTATCTCATCAAAAACCAATTCGATGGTTCCATTGTTCTTATTCAGTGCAACGGCCCAATGCTTGGTCATGCAATACCTGGATGTCAACACCAGCAACTCTTCCAGTATGCGGTAAATAACAATCTTCAGCTCGCTGGGGATGCTCCCTTCATCGACTTCCAGACGCGTGGTTATACTACTGCCCCCACAGTTTTCCATGACCTCCCTGCAAAGCGTCATGATGGCGCTTTTGATACCCAGGTCGTCTATCATGATCGGGCTGAGTCGTTTGGTCAGGCCGCGAATTAGATCGATTGTGTTCTTGATACGCTCCACGATGGGCAACATGGCCGACACGTCCGGAGACGAGCGTCTGGGATCGGGAGCCAGCTTCTCTTCGATGTTCATTTTGATGGCGCTCAAGGTTTGGGCGATCTCCTCATGAATCTCCAAGGCGATGGTCTTGCGTTCGACTTCGTGGCGCCGAATCAACCTGGCGACCAGGCGCTTGAGCTGCGCCTCGGAGCCCTTTAATGCTTCCTCGGCCTTCTTTTTATTCGTAATATCGATCTCATTACCTAAAACAGCCGGCCTGCCATCATGCATGATGATCGAATTTCTGCGTTGGACCCAGATTGTTCGTCCATCCGCGGTAATACACCGAACCTCGTATTCTTCAGGCACATTCAGTCCCTGTATCCGGTTCTTGTGCAGCTCAACCATATAGTTCCGATCCAAAGGATGGATCAGGTTTTGGGTCTCCTTACCGAGCAGCTCATTTGAAGTATATCCGTGAATTTGCGCGAACTTGGCATTGCAAAATTTGATTTTGGAATCCTGGCTGATATAGATCCCAATCAGAGAATTGTCGACCAGCGCCTGATAATTCTTTTGCGCAACTTTGTGCAGCGTATTGCTATCATCCTTTTTCATCATACTTCGTTTAGGATCAATCGATTCAAGGTTTGAGGTGTCGGTAGTGCCTATCCTATTGTACAAAGCCGTCATATGGGGTCTACACCCCATTTTGGGCATACACGCCACCTCCACGGCGCCCGCGCCTTAAGGTCTCCGACACAGGATCGCCCTACGATAATCAATGGTTTTTACGAGGTTTGCGAGGAAAACGCCGAGCGAATTTTTAGGCGGCCGATCCGTCCCATTCCTTGACGCAAGCGCGGATGGCCTTCAGAAGCTCCGCGGCCGGGCAGGCTTTGGTCTTATAATCGACCGCGCCGGCCTTCCACATTGCCTGGGCATGTTCATGGTCGGTGTGCATGGATAGGCCTATGATCCGGGTTTGAGGCATTTCTTCATGAATCCGCCGGGTGGCTTCGATGCCGCCGATGCCCGGCATGTTAACATCCATCAGGATGACATCGGGCATCAGGTTACGGGCGAGCTCTATCGCCTCCAAGCCGTCGGAGGCCTGGCCCACTACGTCCAGATCCGATTCCCTGGCGACGAGACGGGATAGACCGTCTCGGAACAGGGCATGATCGTCCGCAATCAGCACCCGTATGGCGGATGCGCGATCCAACGGGCAAGGTGTCTGCCCGGAAGATCCCGCACCGTTATCATTTTCGCAAGGGCCAAAAGGCGTTTGCCGGTGCGGCACGGTCAAGACAAAACGACTGCCTTGGCCCACCGCGCTGTGCATTTCGAAATTGCCGCCGATCAGCCCGATGCGTTCGCGGATGCTGAACAATCCGAACCCGCCGCCTTGGCCACCGCCGACAGGCTTCATTTGGCCGACATCGAAACCGGCCCCCTCATCGTTGACCGTGATCTGCAAGGCGCCGTTCCCGTTCACGGGTTCCAGAAGCACCTGGGCCCTGGAAATGGCTGCATGTTTTACGATATTAAATAGCAATTCCCGAATGGATTCAAACAACAAGACATTCATATCCTCTGGCAGATCCGCAACTTGCTCGATATCCAAATCGACGTGCAATTGATGCTTGTCCCGCATCCAGCGGGCCAACCATTCCAAGCCTGCCTTCAGACCGCCTTCGAAAAGAACCGGAGGGCTCAGTTCGGCGCTCAAGGAGCGCGACATTTTTATGCTTTCAGCCAGCAGGGATTCAATCTCCTTGACGCTTTTCTTCAGTTCATCCTTATTCGAACAGTCGCCGATGCCGCCGATTTGAAGCTTTGCCACCGCCAGATGCTGTTGAAGGCCATCGTGCAATACCTTGGCCAGGCGTTTGCGTTCGCGTTGTTCTGTCATGGTTAACTCGGCACTAAGGGCTCGCAATTGATCAGCCCGCTCGCCCAATTGTTTGTTGGCCGACATGAGCTCTGCTTCGATCCGATTGCGCCGCTCGACTTCCTCTTCGAGGGTATCGACGGCCTTGGCCAACAAGATCGTCCGGTCCCGAATCTTCTGTTCAAGAGACTCGTTGGCATTGCGCAGATCCTTCTGGGTTTGGATGTGCTGCATGGCGAGGGCCACTTGATCGGTAACCATTCGCATCAATTCCACCTCTTCGGGTTCAAAAAGCGGGCGCACGCGGGTACCGAAAGAGAGCGTGCCGATCAGTCGGCCCTGGACCATCAACGGATGGCAGCAATAGGCTTGAATGCCAAAAGATTTGATCAGTTCGGTTCTGTGATCGGCGGTGTGAAAAATATCCTCGGCGATGATTCGCTCTTGTTCGAGAGCCACACAGCCGCAGACGGCAACACCGAAATCGAGCCACTCGATCTTATCGGCTTCCTCTTCCGGTATGCCCGCAAAGGCATTCAAGTGAAGTTTTCCGGCCGCGGCGTCTACCAGGAAATTGAAAAAAACATCGCACTTCAGGTGGGTCATCACCGCATTGCAGAGTTCATTTAGGAGCCCTTGGGGATCTTCGCTTGCCAACAGCCGTCTGGCTGTATCCGACAAAAGCTTGAAGTGGGCTTCGCTCCGCCGCAGGGCCTGCTGGGAACGCTTGCGCTGGGAAATGTCTTCGAAGATCGTCACGAATTTTCCCTTCTGGTAGGAGTATGCGGTAATGGCATACCAGCGACCTAATGCTTCCGAGAAACTTTCCATGCGGGTCGACTCACCGGTTAACGCCACCTTGCCGTATATGCCGATCCAATCCACCTGATCGTTCTGGATTCCGGGAATGACTTCCGTGACACGTTTGCCGACCACATCCGTGAGGCCGGTAATCGCTTCAAAGGCGCTGTTTACCTCCAGAAAGGTATAATCGACCGGCCTGCCCTGCGTATCGAGCACCACCTCGTGGTCGGCAAAACCATCGATCATATGAATGAACAGCGAGTGATAGCGCTCCTTGCTCTGCTTCAGATCCCGGAAAAGAAGTGCGTAGGGTTTGGCCAGACTGGTTTGAATGATGGCCTTATACACGCAGTAGAAGGAAACGAGCTTGAGATAGTGGCCGAGGATGTTGGCGAAATCATACTCGCCGGCATCGGCCGTAAAAGCCAGTTCAGACAAGACCCTGGTAACGATGGCGGCCAGCAACCAGGGCAGTACCCTTGGGTTGAACATGTTGCGGTATTTCAAGATCAAGCCACCGGCCGCGACAAACAACAGGCAGACGATATATTCGCTGATCTTGTGGAAAGGGGTGAACCCGCCGGCCTCTTCTAAATAGCAATTCGGAAAAATGCGCCAAAAGAAAATGGATAGAAGCAGCAGTAGAAACACTGCGCCATAGCCAAAAAGGGTCCAGCCGGGGCGAATGCGTCGATATAACATCAACGGCGCGAGCAGCATCGTCAGGCTTTCCAGGTAGCGGGCAGCGATCCAGAGTTGGGTGGGCACATCGGCATCGTAACCGCGGAAAATGTTCATCCCTTCATAGGCGAGCATGTGGGCCAGATCCATCATGCCGATGAACAGATAAGCGATGCCGATGAACATCAAATAATGATTTCCAACTTGGCGGCGTGAATTCCAGGCCACCATGAAGATGCCGCAGGCGACGATGACGGCAAAGGACTCGGCAAGGTTATGAAACAAAAGGTCACTGTAAAGACTGCTTACATATAGCAAGATCAAAACCAGCAGCGCGACCCCAACGAGGAGAATGTTTTTCATATTCATCTCAAACTCAAACACTTCACCCCAAAGACGATCGGGAGGATTTCGAATCGGTTCGAACTGTACGGCGATCGGCCCACCTGTCGCGGGTCCAAGCTTATCGAGTAGGGTGCCGAACAATGACTGTAGAGCGCATGCGCATAGCCGTATCCTGACCTTTTCGCGAAAAATTGTCAAACCAGTCCACGCCGCGAGGCAATTCCCGGTCCAACGGGTGACCCGGCCCGTGACCTGAATGCGCTATGGGGGGGGTCATCCCCGGCGGACATTTTCCCGACCGGTTGCGGCTGGATAAAAAAGCAGTATATTTTGAGCAGTCTATCGTCAGCGGCGGCAAACCGGTTTTGAGCATCCGCCACGGGCCGCGGCCCATGATCAACGCCGGCATCGTTCGCGGCCAAAGATCGCCGGAAAAAACTCTGAGAATACAAAAGGTGCGTTATGAAAATATATGATCGCTTATTCATCAATGGCCAATGGGTTAATCCTGCGGGATCGGAAACTATCGACGTGATCGATCCTTTCAAGGAAGAAGTTTGCGGACGGGTTCCCTCGGGCACGAGCCAGGAGGTAAGCGCAGCCGTGCAGGCAGCGCAGGATGCTTTTAAGATATGGTCCAGGGTGGCACCCCGGGAACGGGCGTCAGCCATCCAAGGGATCGCAACCGCATTGGAGGCGCGCAGCGAAGAAATTGCTCAAACGATTACCATGGAACTGGGCATGCCCATCTCTTTATCGAAAACCATTCAGGCCGGCTTGCCGACTGCAGTCATGGCCTCCTATGCGCATTTGGCGGCCGAGGAGTTCCCGGAAGAGCAAATCGGTCATTCCTTGGTCATGCGAGAGCCTGTGGGGGTGTGCGGCTTCATCACCCCCTGGAATTTCCCCCTGCATCAAATTATAGGCAAAGTTGGGCCGGCCCTGGCGGCAGGATGCACCATGATCGTCAAGCCGAGCAGCATGACGCCTTTAAATGCATTTCTGCTGGCCGAAATCATCGCCGAGGCCAAGTTGCCGCCGGGTGTCTTCAACTTGGTTTCTGGGGCGGGACGGGTGGTCGGCGAAACGCTTGCACAGCATCCCAACGTCGATCTCGTCTCCTTTACCGGTTCTACGCGTGCCGGACGGCGCATCGCTGAATTGGCGGCGCAATCGGTTAAACGCGTGACGCTGGAATTGGGCGGCAAATCCGCCAATGTAATCCTGGAAGATGCCGATTTTAAAAAAGCCGTCTCCAATGGTGTGAAGGATATCTGCCTAAACTCAGGGCAGGTATGCAGTGCCCTATCCCGCATGCTGGTGCCGATGGCACGCCAGGCGGAAGCCGTGGCCATCGCGAAACAAACAGCCGAGAAGATCTCCATCGGCGATCCCGGCGACCCGAACAATTACATGGGGCCTCTGGTGAGCGAGGCCCAACGCAGAAAAGTTCGCGGCTATATCAACGAAGGCATTCAAGAAGGTGCCAACCTGGTGTGCGGCGGTCCGGAAACACCTGCCGCATTGCAGCGCGGCTACTTTGTGTCGCCCACCATTTTCTCCGACGTATCCAATAAGATGTCCATTGCCCAGGATGAGATCTTCGGACCGGTTTTGTGTATCATTCCATATAAGGACGAAGACGAGGCAGTGAACATCGCCAACGATTCCATATATGGTCTTTCGGGTGCCGTATGGTCCCGGAATGAAGAACGATCCCGGCGCATCGCACGGCGCCTGCGCACCGGCCAGGTCATGATCAACGGAGGCAAATTCAACCCCCTGGCACCCTTCGGGGGGTACAAGCAGTCCGGCCGTGGCCGTGAATTGGGCAAATATGGTCTCGAAGAATTTCTGGAAATAAAATCGTTGCAGTTTTAGCGATGCCCAACAAAGGAGTCCCACCATGCCCCCACCCATCCATCCCGGCCGTTATATACAGCATCGAGGCGTTCAGGTACCCACCTTCATTTACGGCACCGCCTGGAAGGAGGAGCGATCCGAAGCGTTGACCCGCATGGCGCTTGAAAACGGCTTCAGGGGGATCGATACCGCCAATCAGCGCCGGCATTATTATGAGGAGGGGGTCGGTGCGGCAATTCAAAAAGCCATGGCTGCGGGTCAACTGAAGCGTGAGGATCTATTCCTGCAAAGCAAATTCACCTATGCATCCGCCCAGGATCATCGTTTGCCATTTGATCCGGAGGCGGATTATGTCCATCAGGTCACCCAATCGGTGGAAAGTACTTTGGCGCATTTGCATACCGATTACCTGGATGCCTTTTTTTTGCACGGCCCCCTACATCCCCATGGTTTTTGTAGCGCCGACTGGGAGGTATGGCGGGCCATGGAAGCCCTGCAGCGCAAGGGCAAGATCCGCCTGATGGGCATTTCCAACATCTATCCCGAATCATTGGATCAGCTTCTGAAACAGGCGGAAGTAAAGCCGGCCTTTGTGCAAAACCGGTGCTTTGCACGGACGCTGTGGGACGCAGACGTGCGCGCCCGATGCAGATCCCATGACATCATTTACCAGGCGTTCTCGTTGCTCACGGCCAATGCCGTCGAATTGCAAAACCTGACGGTGCAGCAAATCGCCCGACGGCTGCCCTGCTCGCCAGCCCGTGTGATTTTCCGCTTCGCCCAGCAGATGGGCATGATCCCGCTGACTGGAACCACGAACCAGGCCCACATGCAAGAAGATTTGGCCGCATACGATATCGAACTGAGCAAGGCTGAATTGGCCATGATCGAGAACATCGCGGCCCCTTTTCAACTGCGGTAACGGGAGCCGCCGGACAGGTTTTAAAGCGATATGAGTTCTTTCACGATAGCTGTCTTGGTCCAATCGGTCATGTTTTCGAAGTCCAGCTTCTTCATGATATTGTACTTGTGACTTTCCACTGTCTTTGGGCTGATTCTCAAAATACGTGCGCCTTCTTTTATGCTCTTGCCGTCGGCCAGCAAGGGCAAAACATCTTTTTCGCGAATGGCCAAGCGCGCTCGGCATGATATGCGGGAAAAGAACAAAATACCGGAAAAGATCCGAATAGGCGGTTACAATGTGCAACGGTGACGATCATTTCTGAAGCGTCACCGTTTCATCAGGCAGAATTGAAAGGGCTTCTATTCTATGATTTCAAGCATCGCCGGCCTTTTCATCTTCGTGGAGATGGCGTTCAACAACGTGCGGATGGCTCCAGCGGTACGTCCGTTTTTACCGATGACCTTACCCAAATCCTCTTTGGCCACCCTCAGCTCCAATACGGATATTTGACTGCCTTTGATGGTATTGACCCGGACGGCTTCCGGACGATCTACGAGGCTTCTGGCGATGTTAACAATAAGCTCTTCCATGGTATTCTCCTTTGCGATGTCTGTCATATAGTCGGGACCGGTTACTAAGCAGTAGTCCGCCGCGCCGATGCTTGAATCGAGCAATCGGCTTCGTGATCTACTCTTAGAAGATCCGACGCAAAAGCGAAATACGGTCTGGAATGTATTTATTGGAAATGACCCCTGTACACCCTGGTTTCAAGGTCCCTTGCCCTGCATGCGTGTTATCGATTGCGTTCGGGCACTGCTGCGCAGCCTTGAGCGTCTATATGCTGCCGCGGCTTATTTTTTCAGTGCATTTGCCCAGTTCCCGGCTTAATTCATCTCTTCCAAGAGATTCAGTTCTATTTATACCCTTCGGAAAAAAATAAAATACCATGCCTGCCCTATTCGCTTTTGCAGGTTTTAGCCTACGGTAGGCACAAAGATTGAGAATTCAAAAACGCGGTCCAATCCCGATGCAGGTGCATCCCATCCGATTCAACGGACGGAGCCCCAAAGTTACAAAATGTTTCTTCTGAAAGGAAAAAGACATGAAAGACAATGGAGGAAGGCGCCGCTTGGCCGATAGAAGAAGCTATACGCATAGAAATCATTTTCCGGAACGCAGGGGTACGCGCTATCGCCGAAGCGCCTCGGATCGACGCGATCATCTCATCCAGCCGCCGTCAGGCGCTTTGGGAAGAAGGCAGGCCTTTTTCGAACCCATCGAGGCCATTGCATGAATCCCTGGCCTCACCCGGACCGGCGAAAAGGTTCATTTGTGCCGGCGCATTCCTGCCGCATATGTGATGCGTGGGCGGGTGAGATGCCCAAACGCATCCGGTAGCCCGCGAAAGGCAAAAGGTCATGAAATCGATACGCGAGCAATCGATGCTCATAACGGGTTCAACCGATGGCATAGGCAAGATAGCGGCGATGCGTCTGGCCTTGATGGGGGCTACCGTATTTGTCCATGGCCGGGGCCCGGAAAAATGCCGCGCGGTAAGAGATGAAATCTGGAAAGCCAGCGGTAACCCCAAAGTCAAATATTTCCTGGCGGATTTCTCATCCTTGCACGACGTGGTGCATATGGCGTCTGCTTTTGGTGAAATCCAGAATCATTTGGATGTTCTAATCAACAATGCCGGGGTTTTTCCGACTCAAAGAGAAGACCGGAATCGCCATCTCAGCGTTCAGGAATACGATTTGTGCTTCTCCGTCAACTATCTCGCGCCGTTCTTATTGACCCACTTGCTATTACCGGCACTGCGCGCCGCCCCATCGGCGCGCATCATTAACGTCACATCCGCCGCCCAGGAGGCCATAGACTTCAACGATCTGATGACGTTTCAAAATTACTCTCCCATGCTCACCTATGCACGCAGCAAATTAGCCCTTACCATGTTTACTTTCGAATTGCATCAATTGCTCAAGGAAGAAAACATTACCGTCAATTGCCTCCATCCGGGCAACTTGCTGAATACCAAGATGGTCCGTGGAATCCCTTCAGAACCGATGGGAGATGCCGAAGCCGGAGCCGATGCCGAGGTTTATATGGCAACCGCTCCTGAACTTGAAGATGTCAGCGGTACCTATTTTGACAGAAAAACCCCTGCCCACGCCCATGAACAGGCCTATGACAAGGAAGCCAGGCGATTGCTATGGCGGATCAGCTTGGAATTGACCGACTTGAAGAAACGCACTACAGGACCGTAACCCCTCGCTTGATCATTTGCTCAAGGGCACGCCGTCCGTTTTCTTCATCCACCGGGCGAGTGGCATCTTTGATCAAATACGTATCGAATCCGTTCTGGACGGCATCCATGACGGTGGCCAGGACGCAAACATCCAGCGCGAGTCCGCCCACGAACAAGCGGCGAACGCCATCATATTCGAGCTGCCGCTGCAACCCGGTTTCGTCAAACACAGAATTCTGGTCCTGATCGAAACGGGTGCCCTTGGTCACTATCACGATTCGGTCGTCATGGATCAATTCAGGATGGAACTGAGATCCGCTCATATCCTGTATACAATGGGGAGGCCAAAGCCCGCCTCTTTCCCTAAAACTGATATGCCCCCGCGGATGCCAATCCCGTGAAGCATAAACCGGTATCCCGCGGTCCAGTGCGACCCTGATCCATTCATTGATCACTGGAACCACTTGATGTCCTTGCGGAACCGGCAAATGACCACCCGGACAAAAATCCCATTGAACATCAACAACGATCAGACCATCGCCTTTTTGTATGAACTGAGTTGGATGGATCATACTGCTGTCCTCCTTAAAAGCGTTAGCCGGTGCCCATCCTACAACGTCGCGGGCGGCCCTCTGCTTTGCGGCCAAGGTTTAAGCGTAATCTAAACCGCTGCTTGGCTGCAAAACACTTTAAAAATATGGCCGATTGGCGCTAAGCGCAAGCCCGGTTTACTTCAGACGGAGTGGTGGTACCGGGGCCTGACTTGCACCTGATTTAACTGACGGTTCCGCTCTATCTACCGCAATCCTTCATTCAACTGCTGACCGATATACCGCTTTTCTTCTAAGGCGTGATCCTGCTTTGAGTGATGACCGGTATTTTCCGGTTGCTTGATTCTTGCCGATATTTGTCAACCAGCCGCTTCAAGACAGGCGGGAGCCCATTTAATTCTACGCCAAGCCGAACAGGAAACCTTCGGCCCAAATGGTATCCTCGGTTACAGGATGGACCCCATATCAAATGCACTTTTGTTCTAGTAGAGTGCTCGTGGAGCATAATACAATGATTAGAATTCTGATTGCCGATGATCATCTTCTATTTCGCAAAAGCCTACGGGACATCGTTGAAAAACAGGCCGACATGGTAGTGGTCGCCGAAGCAGGCAATGGCATGGAAGCCATCAAGCAGGCCGCAAACCATCAGCCGGACATCATCCTGATGGATGTCGAAATGCCCGAAATGGATGGGATCGATGCCACCCTTCAAATCCATGCGGCCTTCGACCGCATCAAGATCATTGCATTATCTACCCATGCCGAGCAGTTCTATATAGACAAAATGATGCAAGCGGGTGCCAGCGATTATCTTTCCAAAATCTGCAGCCGGCAGGATCTCATCGATCGCATTCATCTGGTTTGGAAGACGCATGATTACCAGGCCGAAGGCTTATCTTAAAACACAACCCCATCTCACACCCTAAGCCCCTCGATTGCTCATGTGCTGCCGGCATTCATCTGCGATAAAGCCTGCCAAAAGCAAAAACCTGGAAGTGCTTATTTAAAAGGCATTGATTAGGGTGTAAACCGTATTTATGTTTCTGCGGCGAAGAGGTACCTTGCGCGATCGTAAAGTGGCCAAAAGAGAAGTGGCCAAAAAAGCAAAGGAGGCGATCATGCCCAAACGTACAGCACAAGCGCGGTGGGAAGGTAAACTGAAAGCGGGGCAAGGCTTTCTGAAACTTGGCAGCGGTGCTTTCCAGGGAGCTTACTCCTTCGGGTCCCGCTTTGAAAACGCTTCCGGGACCAACCCTGAAGAGCTGATCGGAGCAGCGCATGCCGGCTGCTTTTCCATGGCCCTATCTCTGCAGCTCGAGCAGGCAGGTTACGCGCCCAAAGAGATTGTGACCAATGCCGAGGTGCAATTTCAAAAAACGGCTGAAGGCTTTAGGATCACCGACATTTTGTTATCCACGGAGGCCACCGTACCGGACATCGATGCCGAAACCTTTCGGAAGCAGGCTGAAACCGCCAAGCAGAATTGCCCGGTCTCCAAGGCACTTTCCCCCGATATATCCGTAAAACTGAAGGCAGTGCTCAAGGCCTGATCGAACCGGCCGGCCTTCGCTTGACCAGCCTTCAGGAAAGGAAGGCGGTAGCCCCGAGACCTGGTACCCACATGCTCACTTGCGCCTTTTGCGGTGGATATGGGTGGCAAGGCCATAGAACATATCGGCCGCTTCTTTGAGCGTTTCGGTTAGCGTGGGATGCGGATGGATGCTGAGCCCGAGATCCCCTGCGCCGGCACCCAACTCCATGGCCAGAACGCCCTCGGCAATCAACTCCCCGGCACCCGCGCCGGCCAGTCCAACGCCCAGGACCTGCTCGCTATCCGGATCGATCAAAAGTTTGGTCAAGCCGTCGGGCCGGCCCAGGGTCAAAGCCCGTCCGGAGGCGGCCCAGGGAAAACGGACGACTTCGTGTTTCACCTGCCTGGCTTTGGCTTCGGCTTCGGTGAGTCCGGCCCATGCGATCTCCGGGTCGGTGAAAACGACGGCCGGAATGGCGCGCATATCGCGCACGACATTGCGTCCCGCGGCGGCTTCGGCGGCGACTCGACCTTCGTAAAACGCCTTGTGGGCCAGCATGGGTTCTCCGGCCACATCGCCGATGGCAAAAATGGCGGGCTCGCCGGTACGCTGCTGGCTGTCGACCTTGATGAATCCCTTGGGGTCCACTTCCACCCGCGTATGCTCCAGGCCTAAATCCCGGGAATTGGGGCGGCGGCCCACCGCCGCCAGCACTCGGTCGTACCGAAGTTCACGCGCATGGCCTTCTTTGTCTTCCAGGGAGACGACAAGGCTTTCCCCCTCCTGTCGCAGGTGGGCCACCCGGGTCTCGAGGCGTATCTCCTCAAACGTATCTGCCAGGCGTTTGGATAAGATGCGAACCAGATCCCGATCGACGCCCGCCAGCAGCCCATCGGTCATTTCCACCACCGTCACTTTCGAACCCAGGGCGGCATAGGCCGTACCCATCTCCAGGCCGATATAGCCGCCGCCGATGACCAGAAGTCGTTCGGGAAGCTCGGGAAGATCGAGCGCCTGGGTTGAGGTCATCAGCCGATCGGACGCGATGCCCATGCCGGGTGGCATAATTGCGTGGGAACCGGTGGCAATGATGGCGTTTTGGAAAGCGATCTCGCGCGCCTTGCCATCCTTATCGATCACCTTCAGGGTACTGCCGCTGGTAAAGAGCGCCTTGCCCTTGATGTGGCGCACCTTGCGCTGCACGGCCAACTGGCCCAGACCGCCGGTGAGCTTGGCCACCACTTCGTTCTTCCATTTGCGCAGCGCATCGAGATCGATGCGCGGGGGATCGAAGAAAATCCCCCAGCCCTCAGCAGCCCGGGCATCGCCGATCACCTTGGCGGCGTGCAGCAATGCCTTGGAAGGAATGCACCCCCGGTAAAGGCATACGCCGCCGGGATTGTCTTGGGGATCGATCAGGGCCACATCCATTCCCAGATCGGCGCCCATGAAGGCCGCGGTATAGCCGCCGGGCCCGGCACCGATCACGACCAATTGCACTTTATCGTTTGCCATGTGTTTAAACTTTCAGCTTGTCCTACTTCTTTATAGATGCAATTCGAACGGTTGCTCCAGACTCTCGCAGACGAAGCGCATGAACCGCGCGGCGTCGGCGCCGTCCACAATACGGTGATCGTAGGAAAGCGACAGCGGCAAGATGGCGCGCGGAACAAATGCGCCATCGACAAATCGGGCCGCAGTGGCCGACCGGCTGACCCCCAATATGGCCGCTTGGGGCCACAGGATCACCGGCGTAAAGCCGACGCCGCCGATGCCGCCCTGGTTGGAGATGCTGAAGGTCGCGCCTTCCATTTCGTCGGGCTTGATCTTTTTGTTCCGGGCGCGCCCGGCCAGATCCACGATCTCCACGGCCAGGGCCGTGATGCTTTTGGCGTCGGCGTCGCGAATGACCGGCACCAGCAGTCCGCGCGAAGTATCCACCATCATGCCGATATGCACGTAGCGCTTGTAGATCAGCTTTTTGCCGGCCAGGTCCAGACTCGCATTGAAGCGCGGAAACTTGAGCAGCGCCAGCGCGCACACTTTCATCAACACGGCGGTAACAGTCAATTTGCCGCCGGCCTTTTCGACTTTGGCCGCGTTCTTTTGGAGAAATGCTTCCAGCGCGGTGATGTCCGCTTCGTCGAACTGGGTCACGTGGGGAATGATCTGCCAGGAAGTGGTCGTGCCCTCGGCCGTGATGCGCCGCACAGTGCCGATCTCTTCCATCTCGATCGGTCCCCAGCGGCTGAAGTCGGGCAACCGGGGCATGCCGGCGCCACCCGGAACGGACACGGCCGGGCGCCCCTGAGCCGCTTTGACATGCGCCTTGATGTCCGCCTCATTGATGCGGCCGCCAGGGCCGGAGCCCTGGACCTGCCGGATATCCACGCCCAGTTCCCGGGCCAGCCGCCGGGAGGCCGGTCCGGCCGGGGCCGGCGCGCGCTGATCTTCGCCCTCCGTCTGCGCACCTTCCGCTTTCGCCTCAGGGGCAGTAGGTGGGCGCGGTGCGGCGTCTTTCGGCGCCTCTTCTTCGGCCGCCGGCTTTGCTTCATCCGGCTCAGGCGTCGGGGCCGGCGCGGCGCGCGCTTGCCCTTCGGCCTCGACGATTTCCACCTTGGCGATCACATCGCCCACATTTTTTTGATCGCCTTCCCGGACCAGAATCTCGACGATCTTACCTTCGACCTGCGCCGGTATTTCCACCACGGCCTTCTCGGTTTCGAACTCGATAACCGGGTCGTCGGCGCCCACCCGATCGCCGACCTTGACCAGAATTGCCACTACGGTACCCGATGTCACATTCTCGCTGATTTCCGGGATCTTGATATCCTTGATCATGCGGTCTCCTTGTTGGGAATGGATGCATGTTAAACGCTGGTCAACGCGCTTTTGCGATCAGGATCGATCTCGAGGGTTTGGATTGCTTTCTCCAGAATGGATGGGTCGATCTGTTTTTCCCGCGCCAGGAGGCTCAGGGCCGCGAAGGCGATGTGGCGGGCATCGACTTCGAAGTAATCTCGCAAGGCCTCGCGGGTCTCGCTGCGGCCGTAGCCGTCGGTGCCCAGCGCCGCCAGCGGCCCGGGAATCCATTTGGCGATGGAGGCCGGCAGGGCTTTGAGATAGTCCGAGGCCGCCACGAAGATTCCCTCAGCATCAAAAAACTGCTCGGCGATGAAGGTTTTGCGGGCAGGTTCGCCCGGATGCAGCCGATTGTAACGTTCGACCTCGACACCGTCCCAGTAAAGGTTCTTGTAACTGGTCACGCTCCAGACATCGGCCGGCACACCGAACTGTTCTTCCAGAAGTTTCTGAGCCTTCAAGGTTTCATTCAAGATCGCGCCGCTGCCCAGCAGGTGGGCCTTGGCCTCGCCACTGGCGCCGGCGGAAGGCTTCAGTTTATACAACCCCTTGAGGATACCCTCTTGCGCGTTCTCCGGCATGGCCGGCATGCCGTAGAACTCGTTGGTCACCGTCAGATAGTAAATCGCCGCCTCGCCCTCCTCGAGCATGCGGCGCAGGCCTTCGCGCACGATGACAGCGATTTCATAGCCGAAGGCCGGATCGTAGGCGTATAGATGGGGATTGCCGTAGGCCAGCAGGTGGCTGTGCCCGTCCTGATGTTGGAGCCCTTCGCCGGCGAGGGTGGTGCGCCCCGAGGTGGCTCCGATCAGGAAACCGCGCGCCTGGGCATCGCCCGCGGCCCAGATCAGGTCGCCGATGCGCTGGAAGCCGAACATGGAATAGAAGAAAAAGAAGGGCACCATGTTGATGCCGAAAGACGAATAGGCGGTGCCGGCCGCAATAAACGAAGACATGGCACCGGCTTCGGTGATCCCCTCTTCCAAAACCTGGCCGTCCTTGGCCTCCCGGTAGTAAAGCAGCGTTTCCTTGTCCACCGGTTCGTATTGCTGACCCAGGCAGGAGTAGATGCCGAACTTGCGAAAGAGCGACTCCATGCCGAAGGTGCGCGCCTCGTCGGGGATGATGGGCACGATGTAGGGACCGATCTGCTTGTCGTCCAGCAGTCTGCTCAACAAGTGGACCATGGCCATGGTGGTCGCCAGGTCGCGTTTGCCCGATCCTTTTTCCAACTCCTTGTAAAGCTCCCGGCCGGGCGGCCGGAAGATGGGCACCGATATGCTGCGCGAGGGGGCAAACCCGCCCAGGGCCCTGCGCCGTTCGCGCAGATATTTCATCTCCTCGCTGTCATCGGCGGGGCGATAGAAAGGCGCCTCCTTGATTTCGGCATCCGCGATGGGGATGCCGAACCGGCTGCGAAAATAGCGCAGCTCCTGCTCGTTGAGTTTCTTTTGCTGGTGGGTGACGTTGCGGCCTTCGCCGGCTTCGCCCAGGCCGTAGCCCTTGATGGTCTTGGCCAGAATGACGGTGGGCGCCCCCTTATGACGTACGGCGGCATGATAGGCGGCATATACCTTTTCCGGATCGTGTCCGCCCCGGCGCAGCCGCTGTAACTGCTCATCGGTGTAGTGGCTGACCAATTGCTCCAGCTCGGGGTACTTGCCGAAGAAATCCTTGCGGATATAGGCGCCATCGACCACCGAGTAAAGCTGGTACTGCCCGTCGGGCACCTCCTCCATGCGCCGCGCCAGCAACCCCTTTTCGTCATTGGCCAGGAGCGGGTCCCAGTCCGCGCCCCAGATCACTTTGATCACATGCCAGCCCGCGCCCTTGAAAGCAGCCTCCAGTTCCTGAATGATTTTGCCGTTGCCGCGCACGGGACCGTCCAGGCGCTGCAGATTGCAGTTCACGACGAAGATCAGGTTGTCCAACTTCTCCCGGGCCGCCAGCGTAATGGCGCCCAGGGATTCGGGTTCATCCAGTTCTCCGTCACCCAGCAGGGCCCAGACTTTCTGATCGTCTTCGGCTTTGATGCCTCGGTCTTTCAAGTAGTGAACAAACCGTGCCTGGTAAATGGCCATGATCGGCGACAAGCCCATGGAAACGGTGGGGAACTGCCAGAAGCGCGGCATCAGGCAAGGATGCGGATAGGAGGGCAGGCCGCCTTGGGGCTGGAGTTCCCGGCGGAAGTGGGCCAGGTCCTTTTCTTCAAGCCGCCCTTCGAGAAAAGCCCGGGCATATACCCCCGGGCTGGCATGCCCTTGAAAATAGATGATGTCGCCGGGATGATCGGCCGTGGGCGCCCGGAAGAAATGGTTGAAACCGATTTCATACAAGGTGGCACACGAGGCATACGTCGAAATATGGCCGCCAATGCCAGGCTTTTGCCGGTTGGCGCGCACCACCATGGCCATGGCGTTCCAGCGCACGATGCTCTTGATGCGCCGTTCGATCTCCCGGCTGCCGGGGAATACGGCCTGCGCCTGCACGGGAATGGTGTTCAGATAAGGGGTGCGGTCTTCATGGCCGATACCGACGCCATAGGTCATGCCGCGGCGCTGCAGGTGCTGCAATAATTCCCGCACCCGCGCGGGACCCTGGTTGTGGTGCACATACTCCAGGGCGTCGAGCCACTCTTTGTTTTCGAGTTCGATTTCCCTGGGGTCGATGGCCTCCCTTTTTGCCGACATGAGTACCACCTCTTTTGTTTTGGATTGAGGAAATCGCCGGCGCATACCGCCGGCGACCAGAATCGATATCCCCAAAGTGGCCAGGCCGACCGGGCCCGGGTAGCACCTATCGGCGCTCAACGAGGTGCAAAAAAGGCAGGACTATCAGTTCAAATGCAATCCAATCGGCCTGATTTCTGATTACCGAAATTTTCTTATAATCGTTTGAAACCGTCATGGGAAATATAGGCATAAGACAAAGGCTGGGACACCTCTTCGTTCGTCTCGGCCAGCCGCTCCATTTCATGGCGCACCACGGTGATGATCCGATCCAGTTCGGCCTCCTGCTGCACCAACTGATGCAGGCGGTGTTCCAGTTTGATGATGCGCGGAACGCTGAAGCTGGTGCCGATTTCGTCGCTGTCCAGCAACGGCAATTTCCTCTTAGTCCACAGCAGGTAAAGGTGGAAAGGCGCTTCCGGGCCGCGGCGGGTATATCCTCCCAGAATGAAGGTCACCTGATGAATGGGGTCGATGGGCAGAAATTCACAGGTTTTGCGCATGAAACGCTCATATTCGGTGGCCAGGAACGGCAGCGCCGCCGAATAGACATCGTCCACATAACGCAGATTTTCCTCGTCCACAAAACGCTTCAATGAGCGGCACATCAGCTCGCCCGCGGCCGCACCGCCATTGAGAACCGCCGTGAAATCCGATAATTGATGCAGACGATCGACTTTGAGTTCGATCAGATTACCATTGGCATCCACGTCCACGGCTTTGCCGTCTACACCGAACACAATCCCTTCTTTGGATTTGCAGGCAATCAGTTGTGACATCTTTTCCCTCCTTGAGGCTAACTTGAGTTATCCGCTGAAGGAGAAATTCCGCGCCGCACGATTCGCTTTCGTGCCGCGACTGCCTCTGCGCTCCGGCCACTGGAATAGTAAATCAAAGCGTGACGGTTGTCATGCGCTGGTTTAATTTTTCTTCGGGAGGGACTCAGCAGGCGGCTATTTGTCGTTGGGATGTTTCCTGGCATCGACACGACCCAACTGCTGACGCCAATGGTCCACGCGCTGCTTGATGAGCTTTTCATAGCCGCGTTCGGTGGGCATGTAAAAAAAGGTCCCATGCAGTTTTTCGGGCAGATAGTATTGCGGCACGTAGGCATCCTGGTAGTCGTGGGCATACTTGTAATCCCGGCCGTATCCCAATGAACGCATCAATCGGGTGGGAGCGTTGCGAATGTGCATCGGGACGGGCAAGGAACCGGTGGTCTGGATGGTTTCGCGTACCTGGCCATAGGCGCTGTAAATGCTGTTGCTCTTGACGGCCGTGGCCAGATAGACCGCCGCCTGGGCCAGACACAACTCGCCCTCGGGCGGCCCGATGAAGCGAAAAGCCTCCATGGCGGCCATGGTCAGCGGCAGCGCATGGGGATCGGCATTGCCGATGTCTTCGGAAGCGAACCGCACCATGCGCCGGGCCACGTACAGCGGGTCTTCGCCGGCCATCAGCATGCGCGCCAGCCAGTAAAGCGCGGCATCGGGGTCGCTGCCGCGCAGGCTCTTATGAAAGGCCGAAATCAGGTTGTAGTGCTCCTCGCCCCCCTTGTCGTATTGCAGGGCCTTTTGCTGCAGGGCCTGGGCCACATCGTTGACTTCTATGGGCCTGGGCGTCCCGTCGGCGGGCGGCCCTTGCCTGGCCAGGGTCAAGAAGGAGGCCATCTCCAGATTGCTCAGGAGCGTGCGGGCATCTCCGCCCGAGACCCGGATCAAATGGTCGGCCGCCGCCGGGCTCAACGCCAACCGGTGGCGCCCCAATCCGCGCGTCTCGTCTTCGAGGGTCTGGCGCAGGATAATCCGCAATTCATCATCGTTGAGGGGGTGAAGGGTCACCACGCGACAGCGGGAGAGCAAGGCCGAAATCACTTCGAAGGAAGGATTCTCGGTGGTGGCACCGATCAGGGTCAGCAGTCCGCTTTCCACGTGATGGAGAAAGGCGTCCTGTTGGGACTTATTGAAACGGTGAATTTCGTCCACGAAAAGGATGGTGCGTTGGCCCTGGCGGTTGAGCATGTCGCGGGCCTCCTCGATGACCGCCCGGATCTCCTTCACCCCCGAAAGCACGGCGGAGAAATGGACGAAATGGGAGCGGGTGCTGTGCGCCACAATGCGCGCCAAGGTCGTTTTGCCCGTGCCGGGAGGCCCCCAAAGGATCATGGAGAAGATGCGATCGTTGCGGATGGCCTCGGCCAGCAGACTGCCCGGCCCGGCCACGTCGGACTGCCCGACGAACTCCGGCAGGCTGCGCGGCCGCATGCGCTCGGCCAGCGGCCGGGATTCCACCGCGGCATTATTTTCTGAATCGGCGAAGAGGTCCATGGTTGTCGTAACTTATGTGTTCTGGTAGTATGTTTTGCCAGAGCGTTCCATTGCCCAATCCCATCCAAAAGGCAAGCAAAATGCTCGACGCATGCCGTACCGGTTTGGCGCCCACGCTGACCGACTTTACAACCCATATTAAGGCGT
Organism: Desulfobacterales bacterium; assembly: GCA_016218685.1. Lineage (GTDB taxonomy): Bacteria > Desulfobacterota > Desulfobacteria > Desulfobacterales > Desulfosarcinaceae > Desulfatitalea. The sequence continues at coordinate 22,432 of JACRDD010000013.1, forward strand.
TACCATGCAAGGCAACCATCGTTCCGTTTAAATCGAAGCTATAATCCCTGGCGGAGCGTAAGCAATCCGCGGGAACGGAAGCGATGCAACCACCACACCGTTGCCGATAACGATGGCATTCAGAACAGGATGCCGGTGCAAAGGGGGATCGATGCCAAAGCCAGTCAAGTGGATTTTGATCGTTTTAGCCATATTGGTCGTGATCGTTATCACGGCGGTGGTTGTTGCGCCCATGGTGATCAACCTTGAAAAATACAAACCCCGCATCGAAGCCGAAGCCGGCAAAGCTCTCGGACGCCCGGTGACCCTGGGAGGCAAAATCGAACCCTCGGTGTTTCCCTGGGTGGGCGTCGCCTTGTCCGACGTCCGTATCAGCAATCCTGCCGGTTTTGCGGAGAAGGATTTTGTCTCCGTGGGTTTGTTCGAAGTTCGGGTCAAACTGCTGCCCTTGCTCTCGGGCGATTATCAAATCAGGCGTTTTGTGGTCGTGGAACCGCGCATCGTCATGGAGAAAAGAAAAGACGGCCACACCAATTTAGAGGGATTGGGAGGCCCCCCCAGCCCTTCGCCAACCCCCAAGCCGGATAAAGCGCCGGCGGACAAGCCCAAATCGGAACAAGCCCCGGCCATCAAAGCCCTGGTCGTCGATGAATTTGCCATCACCAACGGCCATCTGCTCTATATCGATGCCGCCGCAGGCGCCCGCCACGAAGTCAAAGATCTAAACTTGACCCTCACCGATGTCTCCTTGGACAAGCCGATCCGAATGGACTTCAGCGCCGTGGCCGACAAGTACCCCTTGGTTTTGACCGGCACCGTCGGCCCCGTGGGCACGGCCCCGGGCAAAAGCCCCCTCAATGTGAACCTGGTGGCCGAGTTGATCAAGGAGTTGAAGGTCCAGGTCCAAGGAACGATCGATCCATCCAAGGCCACCCCCCAATTTAACATGCATGTCCAGGTGGCGCCTTTTTCCCCGCGCAAGGTCCTCACCGAATTGAAGCAGATGCCCTTTGAACCGGCCGATCCAAAAGCGCTCAACTCCCTGGCGCTCTCCCTGGCGCTCTCGGGATCTCCGGAAAGCGTCGCCATCACCGGCGGCAAACTGACCCTGGACGATTCCCTGATGACCTTCCAGGCCCAGGCCAAGGCCTTCGACAAGCCCGACATCAAACTCAAGGCCGACCTGGACCGCATCGATATCGACCGTTACCTTCCGCCGCCCGCCGAGAAGAAAGCCGTAGAAACGCCCCCGGCGACACCCGCGGCCGCGCCCCAGAAGAAAACCGATTACACCGCCCTGCGCAAGCTGGTATTGGACGCCCAGATCAAGATCGCCGAACTCAAAGCCAACAATCTGCGGATGCAGAATGTCGTGATGAAGGCCACCGCCAGCAACGGCGTCATCCGCCTCTCCCCGCTGAACATCGATCTGTACAAAGGCAGCGTGGCGGTAGACAGCACCCTTAACGTGCAGCAGAGCACCCCCCGCAGCACGGCCAACCTTGCGGTCAAAAACCTGCAAGCCGGCCCGCTGATCAGAGACATGCTCAACAAGGATATTATCGAAGGCGTCATGAATTCGTCCATCAACCTTCAATTCAGTGGCGACGCTGCCGAAACGATCCGCCAAACCCTGTCGGGCAAAGGCGAACTCAAGTTCAGCGACGGCGCCATCGTGGGCATCGACCTGGCCAACATGGTGCGCAATGTGCAGTCCTCCTTCGGAGTGGGGGAGGTTCCTGCCGAAAAACCGCGCACCGACTTCAGCGAACTGCTCGTGCCCTTCACCGTCACCGATGGCGTGGCCAAGCTGAACGATGCCCAGGTCAGCTCGCCCCTGCTGCGGGCCACGGCCAACGGCAACGCCGACCTGGTGAAAGAAACCCTGGACATGCGTGTGGTCCCGACTTTCGTGGGCACGCTCAAGGGCCAGGGGGACACCAAGCAGCGCACCGGCGTGATGGTGCCGGTGCTGGTCGGCGGCACCTTCGACAAGCCCAAATTCCGGCCGGACATCAAGGGCCTGCTTAACCAGCCATTGCCGGACAAGGAGGCGCTCAAACAAATGGCGCCCTCGAAACAACAGATCAAAGATACCCAAAAAGATCTGGAAAAGCAGGGCAAAGACTTGCTCAAGGGGCTGCCCTTCGGCCAACCGCAACAACAGCAACCCCAACCGACGCCATAGCCCCGCTGTGGCGGATGGCTTGCCGGAGCGCTCATTAAGAAGGAAACACCATGAAGTACATGGAGCAAGGCCGCATCCGCCGGACAGCGGCCCTTTGGGCCCTGGCGTTGCTTTTGGTCGGCTGCGCCACCCTGGGGCGCGATTTCGAGAAGCCGCAGGTCCATATCGCCGGCATTCGGATGCTGGGGATCCAGGGCTTCGAATCCACGTTTCAGGTCGATCTGCGGGTGATCAATCCCAATGACACGGCCCTGCCCGTGGAAGGCGTGGTCTGCGACCTGGCCCTCAACGGCCATCACCTGGCCAAAGGGGTGGCCAACCCCGGGGCTGACATTCCGGCCTACGGCACCGTGCTGATCCCGGTCACGATCTACACCTCCCTCATCGACATGGTGGGTCTGGCTCACCGGCTGATCCAAGGCGCCCAGGGCAATCAACCCCTGGAAAAATGGAGTTATGCCATCAACGGCCAACTGGACATGGGCGGCAGCATGTGGCCCGGCAGACTGCCCTTCGATGCCAAGGGGGAGATCGACATCGGGGAACTGACGGGCGTCACGCGGAAGTAATCAATCAGCGCGATTTGGTGACCCCGATCCTTGGACATGCGCCCGCAACAGGGCACCGACTGCAAAAGGGAGAGGTGGGCCGGCAGATCACTTGTCCGAAGGCCACCAGCAATTCGTTGTAGCGCATCCAATGTTTGCGCGGCAGTTTGGCGCGCAGGGCCATTTCGGTCTGTTCAGGGGTCCGGGTCTGAACGTAGCCGATGCGGTTGCTGATGCGGTGCACATGGGTGTCCACGCACATGGCTTCTTTCCGAAAACCTTCCAGCAGCACCAGATTGGCCGTCTTGCGGCCCACCCCCGGCAACGCCAGCAACCCCTCCATGCTATCCGGCACCCGGCCCTGATGCTCGTCTAAAAGGATGCGGCTGATTTCCAGCAAGCGCTTGGCCTTGGTGGGGTAAAAGCCCACCGGATAGATCAGCCGGGCCACCGCCGTTTCGCCCAACGCCAGCAACTGCTCCGGCGTCCGGGCCTGGGCGAAAAGACGCTCGGCCGCCAGGGCGGTCACCTCGTCCTTGGTGCGCAGCGATAAAATCGTGGAAACCAGCACCTCGAACGGCGTGGCCCCGCGATGGGCAATAAAGGTAATGATGGGCGCGCGCCAATCGGCATACGCTTCGGTCAACGCCGCCACAAAAGCGTCCATATCCATGTTTATCGTCTTGGCCTTAAGCGCCATCCGCCTTTCTCTCCTTTATTTATAGCAGCTATTTATAGCAGCGGCCGAGCATACGGGTTTATCCCCGGAGTGTAAATCCCACACATTATTTACATAAAAGTTTACATTGACATTAACATTTGACCGTTTATAATTTCCATCATGAAGGCGCGGGTTCAATGAACGAATGGAGCAATCGATGCAACCTTCTCTGACCGACCGCCAGCAGCAGCTTTTCAACTACCTGTCCCAAGCCGTGGCCAACGACGGCCGGGCCCCCAGCCTGCGCCAGGCCGCCGCCGACCTGGGCGTCAGCCACGCGGCCGTGGCCCAGGGGCTCAAGGCCCTGGAAGAGAAAGGTTACGTCAAACGCGAGGGACGTTACAGCCGGACCGTCTACCTGCTCAACGCGGCCCAGCAGGCCGCCGCCCCCCATCGCTGGCGGGAAGTGCCCATCATCGGCCGGGTCACGGCCGGCCTGCCCATGTACGCCCAGCAGGAGTGGGACGGCACCCTGGTGCTGGATGCCTCCCTGTTCAAGGAGCAGCACCTGTTCGCCTTGCGCGTGCGGGGCGACTCCATGCGCGAGGCCGCCATCCTGGACGGCGACCTGGCCATCTGCGCCCCGCGCCAGTTCGCCCGCAACGGCGAAATCGTGGTGGCCCTGGTGCGCGGCGAAGAGGCCACCGTCAAACGCTTCTTCCTGCACCCGGAGCGCATTGAGTTGCGGCCGGAAAACCCCCGGTTCAAACCGATGTTTTTCGATTTCGGCGAAGTGCTGGTGCAGGGCAAGGTAGTCGGCATCCACCGCGCCATGGATCTATAGGTTGGCCCATGCAAACCGCGACACCCCCATCCCCATCCCCCCTCGACCGCCTGCGCATCGGCACCTGTGGCTACTCCTATCCCGAATGGGGCGATGCCGGATTTTATCCGCCGGGCACTCCCGCCCAGGCCATGCTGTCGCTCTATGCCCGGCAATTTTCCATCACCGAACTGAACTACACCTGGTACCAGATGCCCAAGGCCGCGGCCATGGAACGCATGCTCCCCAAGGTACCCGCACAATTCGGCTTTGCCGTGAAACTCACCCGCAGCATGACCCATGAAATTGATCCCCACGCCTGGCGCGGCCAGGTGAACCAGTTCCGGGAAGGCATCGCCCCCCTGGTGCAGGCCGACCGGCTGCCGGCCGTGCTGGTGCAACTGCCCGCCGCCTTCGAGCGCAACGAGGCCAACCGGCACTATCTGGCCAATCTGCTCGATGCCCTGGCCGGCCTGCCCCTGGCCGTGGAGTTCCGCCACCACTCCTGGGCCACGGATCGCGTCTTCACCGAACTCGAGCGCCGCCGGGTGACCCTGGTGAGCGTGGACGTACCCGACCTGCCCTATCTCTTCCCGGCCCTGGACGTCGTTACCAACCCCGATCTGTTCTACATCCGCTTCCACGGCCGCAACACCCGGGGCTGGCGCTCGGGCAACATGCAAAAGCAGTTCGACTACCTCTACAGCCCGGCCGAACTGCAAACCTGGAGCGGGGAGATGATCCCCAAAATGGCATCCCAGGCCCATAGCGGCGTCATCTTCTTCAACAACCATGTCCGCGCCCAGGCCCCGCGCAACGCCCAGATGCTGATCGAGCAGTTGGGGGGATAGCCATGGAGCGAACCATCATCCACCTCAACATCGCCGACTTCGCCGCCGCCGTCGAGCGCCGCCTCGACCGCCGCCTGGACGGCCGCCCCCTGGCCATCGCCGCCCCGGCCGCCTCCCGGGCCGTGGTCTACGACATGAGCGACGAAGCCTACCAGGCCGGCGTCCGCAAGGGCATGCCCCTGACCCGGGCCACGCGCCTGTGCCGCGACCTGACCGTCCGCCCGCCCCAACCGGCCCGCTACGAACAGGCCATGGCCGACCTGCTGGGCCAGGCCCGCGCCTACTCACCGCTCATCGAACCCGGCGACCAGGACGGCCACCTCTTCGTGGATGTCACCGGCACCAGCCGCCTCTTCGGACCGGCCGTGGATGTGGCCTGGCGCCTGCGCCGCCGGACGCGGCAGGAACTGGGATTGGACCCCATCTGGACGGTGGCCGCCAACAAGCTGGTGGCCAAGGTGGCCTCGCGCCTGGTCAAACCCCAGGGCGAGTATATCGTAACCCCCGGCGACGAAGAGGCCTTCCTGTCGCCCCTGCCGGTATGGCTCGTGCCCGGCATCGAGGCCCCGGACCTCTCCCGGCTGCGCGAATTGAACCTCACCCGCGTGCACCAGGTGACGGCCCTGGACCCGGTCCACCTGGAGGTCGCCCTGGGCCCCCGGGCCGCCTTCGTGGCCGCCGCCCTGCGCGGCCGGGACGACGCGCCGGTCCTGCCCGTGGGCCAAAAGCCACCGCGGGTGGAGCTCAACCAGACGTTGGACACCGACAGCCATGACCCGGCCGTTCTGGAAGCCCGGCTCTATCCCCTGGTGGAAGCCGCCGGCCGGCAGATGCGTCGCCAGGGCCGCGTCGCCCGGCGCATCGCCGTCACCGCCGACTACAGCGACGGCCGGCGCTGTGTCCGCCAGACCCGCGTGGAGCCGCCCACGGCCAACGATCTGGCTCTGTTTGACCTGGCCCGCCGCGCCCTGCACCTGGCCGTGGTCCGGCGCACCCGGGTGCGCCACCTGCGCCTGGTCTGCGACCGGCTGATCTTCCCGCCGGCCCAACTGCCTTTGTTTGAGGAAGAGCGCCGCACCGTGCTGCGCCGGGAACATCTCATCGCGGCCATGGACCGCATCCGGGATCGGTTTGGGACCCAAGCCGTCCGGATGGGCCGCGCGGCCACCGGTTGATGCACGCATGATACCCCTCACCCTGCGCTCCCACTATTCGCTCCTCTGGGGCACGGCCTCCATCCGGCAACTGTGCCGCAGGGCCCGGGAGTTGGGCTACACGCGCCTGGCCCTGACCGATACGGACAACCTCTATGGCCTGTGGCCCTTCCTGGAGAGCTGCCGCCGGGAGGGGCTCACCCCCATCGTGGGCGCCGAGGTCACCGATCCGCACAAGCCTTGCCGAGCCGTCTGCCTGGTGGCCGATGCGAGCGGTTATACCGGTTTGTGCCGCCTGCTCACCCAGCGCCATATGGATGCGGATTTCGATCTGGCCGAAACACTGCCGGACCATGCCCGGGGCCTGATCGTGCTCACGTCCGATCCCGAACTGCTGGCCCGCTGGCACCAGCGCGGTGTACAGGTGGCCGCGGCCATGCCCCGCGCGCCCCTTGCGCCCACCCATCCCCTGCGGCAAACGGCCCGCGAGTTGGGCGTGCCCCTGGTGGCCACGCCGGGCAATTTCTTCTTGCGGCCCGAGGAGCACGGGCTCCACCGACTGCTGCGGGCCATCGATCTGAACACCACCCTGGCGCGCCTGCCCGGCCGGGAAGTGGCGCCGGCCAATGCCTGGCTGGCCTCGCCGGCCGAGTATGCCCAGCGTTTTGAAGCTCTCCCGGAAGCCATTGCCAACACCCAAGCCATTGCCGGTCAAATCACCTTTACCGGCCCCGCCTTCGGATTGGTGATGCCCCCCTGGCAAGACTCGCAGGAACGCAGCGCAGAAGAGGTCCTGCGCCAGGCGGCTTTCGAAGGCGCCCGCCGGCGCTACGGCCTGGACCTGCCCGAACCGGTGGTGGATCGTCTGGAACACGAACTGGGGATCATCGGCCGCATGCGCTTTTCGGCCTATTTTCTCATCGTGCGCGACATCGTCGCCCGCAGCCCGCGCACATGCGGCCGGGGCTCGGGGGCCGCCTCCCTGGTGGCCTACTGCCTGGGCATCACCAATGTCTGCCCGGTCAAGCACAACCTCTACTTCGGCCGCTTTCTGAATCCCGGCCGCAAGGACCCGCCCGACATCGACGTGGATTTTGCCTGGGACGAACGCGACGCCCTGATTCAAAGCGTGCTGGACCAATACGGCGACCGCGCCGCCATGGTTTCTAGTCACATCCTGTTTCAACCGCGCATGGCCGTGCGCGAGACCGCTAAAGTCTTCGGCCTGACCGAGGCCGAAATCGGCCGGGTGACCGGGCGCCTGCCCTGGTTCTGGCACCGCCAAGAGAAAGCCGACCTGCTGGCCGATCTCCGCAGCCATCCTGAAACCCGGGAGCTGACGCTGGATGAGCCCTGGCCGGAGATCCTGGCCCTGGCCCGGCAACTGCTCGGCACGCCCCGTTACCTGTCGGTCCACCCCGGCGGCGTGGTCATCACGCCCGGACCCATTCGGGATTACGTGCCGATCCAGCGCTCGGTCAAAGGGGTGCCCATCCTGCAATGGGAAAAAGAGGGCGCCGAAACCGCCGGACTGGTGAAGATCGATCTGCTGGGCAACCGCAGCCTGGGTGTCATCCGGGACGCTATTAATAACGTGCAAGCCAACGCCGTCGATTTCGACGAGCATGGCTGGGAGCCGGAGGAAGATCCGGTCACCCAGGAGTTTCTGGCCCAAGGGCGCACCATGGGCTGTTTTTACATCGAGAGCCCGGCTACGCGGCTGCTCCAGCAAAAGGCGGGGATGGGCGATTTCGAGCACCTGGTAATCCATTCGAGCATCATCCGGCCGGCGGCCAACGACTTCATCCAGGAGTATATCCGCCGCCTGCACGGCGGCGCCTGGGACCCCATCCACCCCCTGCTGGCCGACGTGCTGGACGAAACCTTCGGCATCATGGTCTATCAGGAAGATGTCTCCCGCGCCGCCATGGCCCTGGCCGGTTTCGACGACGCGGCGGCCGACGGCCTGCGCAAGGTGATGGCCCAAAAAGACCGGGAACATAAGTTGCAGGATTACTACCAGCGCTTTGCCCAGGGGGCGGCCGCAAGGGGCGTCACGCCCGCCCAGATCGAAGCCGTGTGGGCCATGATGATGAGCTTTTCAGGTTATTCGTTCTGCAAACCCCACAGCGCCTCCTACGCCCGGGTCTCGTTCCAGGCCGCTTATCTCAAGGCGCACTTCCCGGCCGAATTCATGGCGGCCGTGATCAGTAACCAGGGCGGGTTTTACAACACCTTTGCCTATGTGTCCGAAGCCCGACGCCTGGGGGTCGCCATCGAACCGCCCGATGTGCAATGCAGCCAGATCCGCTGGAGCGGCGGGGAGGGCAAAATGCGCGTGGGCCTGATGACCGTCAAAGGGCTTTCCAGCGCCACCATGCAACGCATCGTGGAAGAGCAACAGCGAGGTTCTTTCAGGGATGGGGGTAATTTTTTCCAACGCGTACGACCCGATGAGGCCGAAGCCCGCGCCCTGATTCTGTGCGGCGCCCTGGACCGCCTGGCGCCCGTCTCCTCCAGAGCTCAGTTGCTCTGGCTGCTGGCCCAGTGGCAGGCCGGCCACAAAGCCGCCCGCGACACCTTGCCGCTGTTCGACGATCCGCAGGCCATCGCCCCGCCGCCCCTGCCGCCCGACGATCCGCGCGAACGCCTGCGCCGTGAATTCAAAGTGCTGGGATTTTTATGCGATCGCCATCCCATGACCCTCTTTCGGGATGCAGCCCGGCGGGCCGGCGCCCTGCCGGCCACCGAAGTCGTGCGCCGGCAGGGCAGCCGCGTGGCCTTCGCCGGCTGGCTGATCACCGGCAAGGTGGTGCACACCAAGCACAACGACCCCATGGAGTTCATCACCTTCGAAGACGACACCGGCCTGCTGGAGACCACCTTCTTTCCCCAGGTCTACGACCGCTTCTGCCACCTGCTGGACCACGGCCGGCCCTACCTGCTCCACGGCCTTGTGGAGCAAAACTGGGGCGCGGCCACACTCACCGTGGAGCGCGTGCGGGTATTATGAAAGGGCTCTTGATGAGCACATAGGGAGGCATCTGAACTGAAAGCTTCTTCAGGAGGCTTTTTTCGGCTTCTTACGCCGCACCGATTCCGATTGGCCACGCACCGTCGGCAGGAAATCCCGGAACACCTCGCCGTAGATCTCCCAGATGGTCACGAAGAGTGCGGCCACGATCGGTCCGATGACAAAGCCGATCAATCCGAACAGGGCGATGCCCCCCAGCGTTCCGAAGAAGATCATCAACTCGTGCATCTGGGTATCCTGGCCTACCAGCCGCGGACGCAGCAGGTTGTCCAGGCTGCCCACCACCAGCCCGCAGAAAAGGGCCAACCCGATGGCCTTGAGATAACCGCCCGATACCGCCAGGATGATGGCCGCGGGCACCCACACCAAGGCCGACCCCAGCGCCGGGATGATGGAGAGCGCGGTCATCACCGTGCCCCAGAACACCGCGGCATCGATGCCCACCACGGCGAACGCCAGGCCGGCCAGGCAGCCTTGCAGCAGACCGATCACCGCCGTGCCCTTGAGGGTGGCGCGGGTCACCGAAGTAAAACGCTCCAACAAGCGCTGTTCGTCGGCATCCTGCAACGGCAGGTAGTAGAGCATGCGGTCCAGCAGATGCCGGCCATCCACCAGGAAGAAAAAACTGCTGTAGAGAAAGACGAAGAACATGAAAAGAAATTGAACGGTACCTTTGGCGCCCGCGGAAAGCCCATCCACGAGAAACATGCTGATTTTGCTGGCCAGTTCGCCCGCCTTGCGAATGATCTGCTCGCGATAGGGAAGCAACTCTTCGTAATAGGGGATCTTCTCCAGGTAGTGCGAGAAAGCGGCCGGTTCGGCGATCTGGCGCTGGACCCAGGGCGTCACGGATTGACCCACCTTCAGGGCCTGGGCCGTGATGATGCCCACCAGACCGGAGAGCGGCAGCAGCACCACCAGGCAGAAGAGCAACAAGATCACCGCGGAGGCTGCCCGGGGCCGGTTGCCCAGCAGGCGCTCGATCTTGCGAAAAATGGGTTGGCACAGGGCCGAAAAAATCCCGGCCAGCAGAAGCGCCATGAGAAAATCACGGACCATGACCAGAAAGAGGGCTGAAATCAGAACAACCAGCGCGATCAGGACCCAGCGGTTGATGCCTTGGTGCTGCATGGACGCCTCCCGGGCGGAAGATGTTCGGTCGTAAGTTCATTGCGTTATCGGCGAGACTGCATGCTTGTTTAGCGGCGTTCTCCGGGGATGTCAACCCGCACGGCAGGCAAAAGCCCCCTTAAAGCTGGCATCCTGTGGGATGCCGTGATAGCCTGCATTCAGCAAACGACAAATACCGCGGTCCGGCGCGAATGAGGCGCCGCCATCGACTGAACGCGAAGCAGCGCTTTACTTCATAACGAAAAGATTGACTTTGATAACCCATGACCATTTCCATCAGGCTGCCCAGGCATTGGGAGCCGAGATCCCCATTACGCCGACGGAGAAGTTCGTCACCGGTGTCTATGCTTCCGTGGATGCGGCGGCGGCCGGCGAAGTGGATCGACTGCTGAGCGAAGAGGGTATCACGCCAAGCTGCCAAAAGGGCTGCTGGTATTGTTGCCGATATCATATCCTTACCAATGTGGCCGAGGCCCATACCCTGGCGCAATATGTCAAGCGGGACATGTCCGCCAACCAGCTCGACGCCCTTCGGATACGAACGCGACAATGGCAGGCCTGGGACAATTCGAGGCCGGGCCGATATCCGGCGGCCGACAAGGACACGGGGGCGGATCTTGCCGAATACGTTCACCGCTGCCCGTTGCTGGTGGACGGCGCTTGCAGCGCCTATCCCGTGAGGCCGGTCGTGTGTCGCACCCATCTGGTCCGATCGCACCCGCGGTTGTGCCAGGCTGCCGGCGATCCCGAATCGACGCAGGACCGGCCGGCGGTGCTCAAGTCCGTTGTGGCGGTCGCCGCGCCTTTTTCGGCGCTTATAAAAGATCATATCGAAAAGTCCGGCCTGGACTTCTCACGCTCGATCATGCTTCTTCCCCACTGGTTGGCGGCTGAAATGCATTGGGATTTATCCCCGTCGTCGTGATGGGTCGCCGAGGATTGCCGATGGCGGTTGAGGCCGGGCAATTTGAGTTGACACGCAAGGCCGCTTTCATTAGGATTGCAGCACTAAAGGGGAGTAGCATCCGGCCGATCATCGACCGGCCCGCGCTTCGACAATACGATGGCCCAAGCCATCCGGAGGCGGGATCGCGACCAACGTCGCCAATTGCCAGACCTTTACCCGCTTTGGAAGATGCGGGCAAAGGTCTTTTTATTTATGGGGAGACAATCATGAAAAAAACCGCACCGCTTTCGATCCTGATGTTTTTCTTTTTCGCCACCGCCCTGATCTATCTCTGGCACGACACGGCCCAAGCCGCCCGCTTCGGCCGCAGCCGTTCGTTTGGCAGCCGGCCGACCTATCAACGCAGCGCACCGGCCCCAGCCCAGAATCCCTCGACCGCCCAGGCCAAACCGGCTCCGGGCACGCAACCCGGCATGGCGGCCCCCACGAGCCGATGGGGCGGCATGCTGGGCGGCTTTCTCATGGGCGGCCTGCTCGGCTCGCTGCTCTTCGGGGGCGGGCACGGATTCGGCGGCCCGGGATTGATGGATCTGCTGCTCATCGGCGGCGGGTTGTTTCTCCTGATGCGATTTCTGCGATCCCGGCAAGCCGCTATGCAACCTTCCGCGCCGGCATCGCTTTACAGCGGTTCCGGACAAGGCTGGGGCCAGTCGGGATTTACCCCGGACGACGCGCAACTTCCAGCGCCGCTGGCCCTGCCGCCCGGGTTTGACGCCGACGAGTTCCAGAAGGGCGCCACGGCGATCTTCAACCGCCTGCAAGCCTCCTGGGACAAGCGCGATCTGGAGGACATCCGTCAGTTCACGTCACCCGAAGTCTTCGCCGAAATTCAGGGCCAGGCCCAGGAAGACCCCCATCCCGGCAAGACCGAAGTACTGCTGGTCAATAGCCGCATTGTCGAAGTGCGGGAGATCGACCATCAGATAGTGGCCTCGGTGCTCTACGATGCCATGCTGCGCGAAGACGGCGACCGCACGGCCAAACAGGTGCGCGAATTGTGGCACTTCAGCCGCGATGCCCGCAGACCCGAGGATTTCTGGATTTTAGAGGGTATCCAGCAGGTGGAGTGACCACATTCTTATCATGCCCAAAGTTTTCCTTTGATCGTCTCAACGACGTGGGGTAAAAAAAGAGCAAGCCGCCGGTAATGGAATGTCGGCCCACCCCTCAAGGAAAGTGCAAGCGCATGATTCCTTTCGAATCGATCAAAGCATTTTACGAAGCCAATCTACCCGAAGCCGGCTGGAAGGGCGCTCATCTTATTGCGCCCTGCCCCTTTTGCGGCCGTCAGAAGAAAGAAAAGCCGGGCCGACTGGTGGTCCTGCTCAATCCCGAGAGTTACTTTCGCGGGCACTTCCGGTGCCTGAACGATTGCGTTCCCAGCGGGTTTCATTCGCACTTCGCGCGCTTGATGGACATCCCCGGCGCCGAGGTGCCGGGCTTCGATCCAGATGACGATGCCTATGCCCTCAATCAGAACTATCCTTCCCGCCACCTGGGCATGGAGTTGGATAAGTTTGCCTCCCTGATGAGCGCCGAACAGTATGCTTACTTTGGCCGATACGGCATTTCGGAGGCCACGCTCAAGCAGATGCGCGTGGGGTACAACGGCCGCTACCTGGTTTATCCCTATTTCCAGGAGAGCGGCTTCGCCTATGCGGCGCACTGCGTGCTGCCGAGCAGGGAGCAGGATCAATTCTGGCACGGCGACGAGACGTTCTTCACCGGCGAAGCGGCGATATTCAACGCCCGGGAGATCGGCCGCTGTGACGGCGGGGCCCTGTTCATCACCACCAGTGAAGTCAATGCGTTGATTCTCAAGGAGCAGGGTTTTCCAGCCATCGCCGTGCCCGCGGTAGATCAGATCGTCAACCTGCGGCCCGAGCGGCTCGCCCGCATCGAACACCTTTTCCTGCTCGTGCCCAATACACCCGAAGCCCGCCTGGCGGCCCGGGAATTCGCCGTGGTGGTCGGTTTCAAGGCCCGCATTCTCTCCTGGCCATCCCATCTCAAACGGGGTGAAGATCTGATCCACCTGGCCGCGGACCCGGCGGTAGAGACCCCCAAAGCGGTTCAGCAGATGATCCGGCTTTCCAAAGCCTTTTCACCGTTCAGCGCTCCGGAAAAAGAACACAACCGGTTCGTCACCCAGCTCGACAAGGAGAAGGGCAAAGCACTACCGGGATTGGCCACCGGCTTTGCGAAGATGGACCGTCACCTGGACGGCCTGCGGGGCATAAACATCATGGGAGGGCCGCCCAAAGCCGGCAAATCGTGCTTCTTCATGCAGATCTCCTCGGAAGTGGCGCGCCGGAAAGTGCCGGTGATTTACTACGATTTTGAAAACGGCCGCCAGAAGATCTACATGCGCACCCTGGTGCGCCTGAGCCGCCTGGCTGAAAAGCAGATCCGGGCCGACCGGCTCAATCCCGAAGAGAGCAAAGCTCTCGACCAGGCCCTTACTGAGTTTCAATCGCTGCTCACTTACTTCCGGGTGGTCAACGACCGCCAGTTGACGCCCGACACCATGCGCCGACATATCGACTTTATCCGCCATGAGACACGCAAGGATGAGCTGCTCATCGTGGTGGACAGCCTGCACAAGCTGCCTTTCAAGGATTTGAGCGAGCGGCGCACGGGCATCGACTCCTGGTTGCGGCAACTGGAATCGATCCGCGACGAACACAACGCCTGTTTTCTGGTAATCAGCGAGCTGAGCCGCGGCAAGGGCGGCGGTTATGGCGAAAAACCGGACCTTAGTTCTTTCAAGGAGTCGGGGGATATCGAGTACAGCGCCGACAACGCCCTGGTGCTCATGCCCGATTGGGACCCCATGGCTCCGACCGCTAATCAGCAGCGCAAGAGCATCTTGTGGATGGTGGCCAGCCGGGAGGCTTCCCCCGGCCCCGTGGCCCAATACGAATTGGATTTCCCCTACTGGCGGTTCAAGGAAGTCTAGGCGCGTATGAACGTTCCAATTCAAGATCGGCTGAAATTCATAACCCTCCAGCCGCTGACGGATCTTCTCAACTACAAATCGTTTCTATTGCTGATGTTCTTTTTGTGCTGCGCCGACCGCCTTATCAAGCTCATCAAGGGGGCCTATCACTTGAACCTCAAGCTGCCCCCCTTCTGGCGGATGGACCCTGAGCTTTCCGCTCGCATGCTTTTCAAGTTTCCCGGGTTGATCTGGAAACAGATGGGCGCTGAACATCTGATGCTGGCCGTGGCCGGCCTGTTCCTGCTCAATAAGCTGCTCTGGCTGTGGCCCGCCAGCGATCTGCGCCGCATGCACCGCAACGCGCGCGGGCGGTTCGCCATTTTCGGGTCCCTGCGTTCAATCGGTTGGAAAGCACCGGCCTGGTATTGTCTGGCGCTGCCGGTCTGGTGCGCGGTCATCGCCGGATGGTGCGCGGTCTGTTTTTATATCTGCCGTTTCGGATGGCAGCGCCATCCCAGCGGTGGCTGGGCATGGGTTCTGGGAATCATCCTGGGCGTTACGCTCCCCTGGATATGGGCGGGTTTCTCGTTCGCGAGCAAGCTGGCGGTCAATGCCGCCGGCAGCTCCCTGGAAAAAATTGGCTTGCTGTTCAAAACGGTCAGTGCATGGCCCGTGGCGTGGCGCGCCTGGCTGTTCTATCTGGCCTGGATGGGGTTGGAACTCCTTTTCATCAGCCTCACAACCACCTTTATCCTGTCCAAAATCACACCAGGCAACCTGCGCATGCTCCTGGCCATTGTGCTGGCCACTCCTTTTTATGCCTACCTG
Organism: Desulfobacterales bacterium; assembly: GCA_016218685.1. GTDB lineage: Bacteria > Desulfobacterota > Desulfobacteria > Desulfobacterales > Desulfosarcinaceae > Desulfatitalea. The sequence goes on from JACRDD010000013.1 coordinate 37,558, forward strand.
GAGACGGCCTCCTTCAAGATTTTTCTGGTTGTTTTCAAAGACTATCCTGCCATTCGGCAAGATTACGAAATTTGCGACCGCCGTTAAGATCTTTTCAAAACAGCCGATATAAATCTCGATCGCCAATGAAACGATGTGGGGGATACCCCTTTGGTCGGACTTGCGAGTAGCGTCTGAGCGGAGTGAGACGATGAACCCGAAACTGCTGATATTGCTTGCCTGGGTCTTTTACCTGCTGGAACGCCGTACTTCGGACGAGATTTGGCTCTTTTGCATGGTCTTTAGCTGCGTTCTGGCCGTCTGCGCCTATTTTTACAAGAAAGAGGGCCGCGGCGACCGGGCCGCTAAAAAGACCAAGGATGCCTGAGAAGGTGGCTTAAGAAATCACCATTTTTGCAGGCCCGCCAGGACTGCGGCGGCATTGGCCGGACTGGTGACCATCACCGGTTCATCGATCTTTTGGCCGTCCAGGTATTCCCCTAACAAAAAGGCCGATCCATCCAGCCTGAACAATTTAGCGCCCGCCGATTCCACGATCACCCGCACCGCCGCCAGATCCTTGAAATATTCATTGGCCACGATGGCTGCATCGGCCCGTCCCATGGCCACATAGCACAAGTGAACCCCGGTGCTGCCCATGGCTCTGATCTTACCGGTAAAGCGGCAACGATAGTTCTGATTGAAGCGCGAGAAAGTAAGAATGACGCTCTCCTGGGAGAGGTCGCCGCGGTCGGCGATGCGAATCGGCCGGTCGTTCCAATAGGCCGGCTCGCCGGCCGTGGCTCGGAACAGGTCCTTGGTGGCTGGCATGAAAAAGATTCCCAGCACCGGCCAGTGGTTCTCGTATAAGGCCAGGGACATCCCCCAGATGGGGATGCCGGTCTGGAAATTGTCGACGCCGTCCAGCGGGTCGAAAACCCATAGGAATCGTTTGCCTTCGTGGCTGTACCCCTCGCCGACGGGCTCGCGGCCATAGAGACGATGATCGGGAAAGCGCTCGGCGAGATGATGCTGGAAGGCGTCGTTTAGATGCAATTCGGCCTGGGTCACCAGGTTCTGGTCAAAGGGTTGTCCGGACTGTCCCTTGCCGTAATACTTCAGGGCCTCCTGACCCATTTTCTGGATGGCTTGCAGCGCAAATGCATTCAGTTCGCCGATCTTCGGGACGGCCGGGATACGTTGCATGATAGCTCCTTTAAGAGGTTTATCGCAAAAAGCGCTATTGCGGCAGCAAACAAACACGCCTTGACAGGCAGGCCGGGGCATGCAGCGGCCATCTTTGGGCCTTGGCCCTGGACTTCAGCAGGAGAGTAAACGGCGAATTGAAAAAGGCGTGGCGTTACTTTTTAGACGAAGCGTATCCGTCGGCATACCAACCGCCGCCTTTAAGCTCGAAGGTGCAGGCGCTCATGATCTTTTTGGCCTGTTTCTTATGGCAGTGAGGGCATTGATGGGTTTCGGTTCCCATGGGAACCAGTTCTTCGAAAAGATGACCGCATTGGCATTTAAATTCGTAAACCGGCATGGCCTTAATCTCCAAAAACATCAGCTTCGCGGAGCTGGAAAATTTAGCGCTAATTTAGGAGGCAAATCCCTTTCTGTCAAGATTTTAAAAGAAAATGGGCCGGTGGCTGCTTCTGGCCACCGGCCCAACGCACGCAGGGGCGGGTCCCTGCTTTGGCGGGGGAGGGAAAAGGGCTCTTCTATAATTAAGGTTGGATTTTGACGGCTTTCAAGCCCTCGTTGCGGCGCATGATCAACATATGCAGCGGTTCCTTCTTGTCGGCCTTATCCATCAAGCCTTCATAATCCTTAAAGTTTTCGACTTTCTTGCGGTTGATCCCCTTGATCAGATCGCCCACGCGGATACCGGCTTTGTCGGCGCGGCTGCCGTTTCCGACATCCACCACCAGCACCCCTTTTTCATCTTTATCCAGGCCGAATTGCTGGGCCCGTTCGGCCGAAAGCTCGGCCACCTGCAACCCCAGGGCATCGCTCTCTTTCTGTTCGGCCCCGGCGCTCAGTTTTTCGTCTTCCCGTTTGGCCACGGTGGCGGTAACGGTCATCTCCTTGCCGCCGCGCAGCAGGGTGATTTTGGTCTTGTCACCCACGGCCCGATTGGCCACGATGGCAGACAACTCGCGCCCCGTGGATACCGGTTGCCCGTCCAAGGCGATGATGACATCATTTTTCTGCACGCCGGCTTTGGCGGCCGGGTCGCCTTCGAACACCTGGGTCACCACGACACCCTTGCGGGCCTCCAATCCATAATACTCCGCCAGCTCCGGGGTGAGATCCTGGATGCCGACCCCCAACCAACCGCGGGTCACTTCACCTTTGTCCTTGAGCTGGGCCACAATGGTCTTGGCCATGTCGATGGGAATGGCAAAACCGATCCCCTGTCCGCTGGCCACAATGGCGGTGTTGATGCCCACCACCCGACCCTGAAGGTCGAGCAGCGGCCCGCCGCTGTTGCCCGGGTTGATGGAAGCGTCGGTTTGAATGAAATCGTCATACGGTCCGGCCCCGATCACTCTCTTTTTGGCGCTGACGATACCGGCCGTAACCGTCTGCTCCAAACCGAAGGGGCTGCCGATGGCAACCACCCAGGTTCCGACTTTGAGCTTGTCCGAATCGCCCAACGGCAGGGGTTGCAGCTCCTTGACACCCTCTATTTTGATCAGGGCCAGATCGGTTTTGGGATCTCGGCCGATGACCTTGGCATCGTACTCTTTCTCGTCGGCCAAGCGGACTTTGATTTCATCGGCGTCATCGATGACATGGTTGTTGGTGACAATAAAGCCTTCCTTATCAATAATGAAACCCGAGCCCAGGCTCTGCTGCTTTTGCTCGCGCTGGGGTTGCTCGCCGAACGGTCCGAAGAAATCCTCGAACGGATTGCGCTGGCCGCCGAAAGGGTCGCCGAAGAAATGTCGGTAGACTCGACCGCCGCCTTTCATGGTCCGCTCGGTGCGGATGTTGACCACGCCGGGCCGGGCGATTTCGGCCAATTGGGAAAAATTGGCCGGCACCATGGCTACCTCGTCACTCTGGGCTTGAACCGAACCGAAACCCGGTAATGCTGCCGGGGCGGCTACCAAAAACAGGATTAAAAGAATCGATTTGAACTTGGACATGGATTGCCTCCTTTTGGATCGGGCGTCACGCTTTGATTTAGTGCAACAATAATACAAAATAATGACGGGGGAATGATCCCAAGATTACCATTTGATCATGTTCGGGATGAAGCAGTTGCCCGCCCTGCCGCGCGGGATTTTAGAAGCCATTTCAAAACCTCCCCTCAGGCCCAAATCCGGCGTTGGGCCAAGGCGTCCAATCCTCGAAATACTATGTGTATTCCTGCGGTTGTCCACCTTGCCCCGCCTTGGCTTTGAACCTGATTGAAGGTTTTGAAATGGCTTCTAGCGCACCGCGTTTGCATCCATGGGCAGGCGCACCGTAAAGAGACTTCCCTGGCCGGGTTGGCTGTTCAAGTCAATCTCACCGCCGTGGGCCCGGGCGATCACCCGGGCCAGGCTGAGCCCCAGACCGGCGCCATCCTGGGAGCGGCTCTGGTCGCCGCGGAAGAAGCGCTCGAAAACCTTGGGATGATCTTCGGGGGCGATGCCCGTGCCGCTATCCTCAACCGTCAACCGGACGCTGTTCGCATCGCAAGCCACCCCGACCCGCACCCGCCCGCCCGGTGGAGTATACTTGATGGCATTATCGATCAGATTCCCCAACAGGCGCTGCAACATGGAAGCATCGCCGCTGACCGGGCACACGCTCTGGGCTTGGATGTGCAGGGTAATGCCTTTGTCTTCGGCCAAGGGTTGAAAAAGGGTGCAGGCCTCCTGGGCCAAGGCCGACAGATCCACCCTCTGAAAGCTTTTGGGATCGAGGCCCGCTTCGGTCCGCGAAATCGTGAGCATGGTATTGATCATGTGCAGCAACCGGTCGCACTCCTCGATGGTGCTGGCCGCCATGCTCTGGTACTCCCCAAGGTCGGCGCCACCCAGGGTCACCTCGGCCAGGCCGCGGATGCGGGTGATGGGGCTGCGCAGGTCATGGGCGATGTTGTCGTTCATCTGGCGGATGCCCGCCACCAGGTGCTGAATCCGGTCCAACATCTGGTTGAAGGTGACCGCCAGTTGATCGATCTCGTTATGCTGATGGAAGACCGGAACGCGGGTTTCCAGATCGCTCTCGGAGATTTGCCTGGCCGTGCGGGTCACCGAGGCGACCCCCGCCAGGGCCCGCCGCGCCATGAACCCGCCCACCACCACGGCCAGCCCCAGCAGGGCGACCATGGTGATCATGAAGATGCGCTGGAAGCTTTGCAGCAGGCGCGTTTCCGCTTCCAGGGAGTAGCCCATTTGCAGCATGATGGATTGCCCGATGCGCCGGTAGATGACCCGGGCTTTAAAGGGACGGTCCGGGATCGCCTGGGTAGCATAGCTGTGGGTGCGGCCTTGCACCAGCAACTCGTCCACAGCCCGGCGGTCGGTGGCGATATTCTTCCAGAAGGCCATATTGGATGAGGAGTAGAAGATGCCGGTGGCGTAGAACAGGCGGAAGAACATCTTGTGCTCGCCCACCGATTGCACTTGCAGCAGAGCGGCGCGCTGCAACATCTCGCTGCCCTCCAGGTTGTAAATCTGACCGAGGCGGTTGGCATGGGTCAGCAGATCGGTGTCCGTACGCTGGTCGATGACCCGCACGATCAGCAGATAGAACAGAGCAAAGGCCGTCACCGCCAGCAGCACGAAGACCAGGGCATACCAGAGGGTCAACCGGAACGCCAAGCTATGAAAGAGATTACGCGTCCTGTCGAAGAACATAGCCGACCCCTCGCACCGTGTGCAGCAGCTTGGACGCGAACCCCTTGTCGATCTTGTCCCGCAAGCGGCAGACGCGGGCTTCGACCACGTTGGTCTGGGGATCGAAATTGTAGTGCCACACATGCTCCATGATCATGGTCTTGGAGATCACCTTGCCGGTGTTGCGCATCAGATAGGCGAGCAGGGAATACTCCAGGGGCTGCAAATCGATGCGCCGGCCGTCGCGGGTCACCTCCCGGGTGACCAGATCGAGGCTCAGGCTGCCGACGGTCAATCGGGTGGCCTCGGCCGCGCCGCTGGCCCGCCGGATGAGGGCCTGAACCCGGGCAAGCAACTCGGCAAAGGCGAATGGCTTGGATAGGTAGTCGTCGCTGCCGGTCGTAAGGCCTCGCACGCGGTCGTCCACCGAATCCTTGGCGCTGAGGATGATCACCGGGGTGGTGATCTTTTCGCGCCGCAGATGGCGGATCACGGAAAGCCCGTCCCGCTTGGGCAGCATCAGGTCCACAATGAGCACCTCGTAGGGTTCGACCAGGGCCAGGTCCAGGCCGCTTTCGCCGTCGGCGGCATGGTCCACGGCGAATCCCGCGGCCTGCAGGCCCTTGATCACAAACGAGGCGATCTTGGTATCGTCTTCGATGAGCAGCACACGCATGGCAGGGTCCTTTGCTGTTGGCATGGGGCATTGCTGAACCGCATATATCTTTAATTTTGAAGCAATTGTCAAACCTTGGTGCTTGACAAACGGTACCGCTCCTGAAAAATATCATCCCACAGTCTACTCGAAGGATGACATTCCACCATAGGGAGGATGAAACCATGGGCTTGCAGGATCAAATCAAGAAAGACTTGGCGACGGCCATGAAGGCCAAGGACGAAGAGAAGAAAAGCATTCTGAGAGTCATCATGGGAGAGTTCGGCCGCCAGTCCCAGAAAGAGATTCCCGACGGCGATGTGGTGCAGATCATCAAGAAACTGATCAAATCCGAGAAGGAAGTACTCGCCCAAACCGGCGGCGGCCAGACCGACCGCTTCATCGAAGTGGCCGAAGGGTACCTGCCCAAGATGGCCACCGAAGCGGACATCGCCGCCTGGGTCAAGGCCAACATCGACTTCTCCAAATTCAACAACAAGATGCAGGCCATGAAACCGATCATGGCCCATTTCGGCGCCGCGGTGGACGGCAATCTGGTAAAGAAGGTGTTGCAGGGGTTATGACCTGGCAAGTTCGGGCCTCTGTGCGGGCGGCTGTCAATTATTGAGTTGGGACAATTCGTTGGCCAAGGGCAAGTAAACCTTAACGGTCGTGCCCTTCCCCAATTCGCTTTCAACGGCGATCTCGCCCAGGTGATTTTTAACGATACCGTAGGTGGCCGCCATGCTCAGGCCCCTGCCCGTGAACTTTGTGGTGAAATAAGGATCGAAGATACACTGCCGGGTGCTTTCATCCATCCCCTTGCCGTTGTCCGTAATCCGTAAAACGACGTAATCGCCCGGCAAAAGTTCCATCTGAGGCACTTGCTGCGCTTCATGGATGGAGAACTTTTCAGCGCCGATCACGATGCGGCCACCGCTGGTTTCAAGGGCCTCGAAAGCGTTGGTCACGATGGCCGCCAGCGCCAATTGCATTTGGGTCGTGTCCACTTGGACGATATACCGATCGGCAGGCAGCGCCAATTCCATCTCGAAGCGGTTTTCACCGATGTCACCGACCCCGCCCAAGGCCTTCTCCACCAGTGTTTCCAAAGGAACCTTTTCCACTTTATGTTTGCCGCCGCGCGCATACGCCAAAAGTTTGTAGGTGAGCTCCTGCATTTTCCGGGAAACGGCTTCGATGCGCTCAAAAGATTTGTTGAGGTCTTTCCCCTGGGCGATTTCAAATCTCATTAAATCGAGATTCCCGACCAATACCGCCAGCGCGTTGTTGTATTGATGGGCAACGCCTCCGGCCAAGGTTACAATGGCATCCATTTTTCGGGCATTGAGCAATTGCTGGTCGCGTTGCCGCAACTCCTCCACCTTCTGATCCACCTTTATTTGCAGCTCTACGTTCTGGCGTTGGAACATTCCCAAATACTCGATGCTTTCCAACGCATTCGCGGCGTTGCGCAAAACCAGCGAAAGGGCTTGAAGCGATCCGTCGGGCAATCGGTTGGACTTGACTGGAAAGAGGCCTATGAAAAGACCCCTGATGCGGGCATACGTGGCCATGGCATGCAACAGCACGCAATAACGCCTATCCGTGGAGTAGACCATGATGCCGCGTTTTTCTTTTAGAGCCCAGGCCACATAACCATTTTGAATCAGGCTCTCGAATTGGACCTCCAGCTCATTTTGAAGCTCAGCGGGAAAACAGCAAAGACGTTCGAGAGCGGAGGTCTGCTGTTCCACCAAATACATCGCGCTGATATCGAACTTGATGATGTCGTTGATCCGCTCGACTGCCAGTTGGAGAAATTCTTGACGTTCGATGGGATGATCGACCTGCTTTTGAAAATCGCCAAACGACAACACCTGCTCCATCGCGTCTAAAATGAAGCGGTTTTTCGACTCCGCGGCACTCAGCCGCTGAAGAGTCCCTGCTGCTTTCAAAAGCGTTGTGCCGGTCATCCTAAATTCCTGTAAACAGGTCCGTCATGATATCCACCTGTTGGACCGTCTGGTCAATGGCGGTCTTCAAAGCCCCCGGTGCGATGCCAAGTTGATGCCATCCCCTGGGATCGAAATGCGGAATGATGTGCCCTCCGCTATGGCCCAAGCCCAATGCATTAACGGCGATGTCCGCAACATGCACGATACTGGGCTCCACCGGCTCCGGGCTGCGCATCGGACGGTGATGATGAATAATACCGTTGACCAGCGTATCGGGGAACCTCCATTTGTTGAGCAGGTGGCCGGCGATTTGGGTATGGCTGATCCCCATGCACTCTTTTTCGATTTCGTAAACGGAAAGCCCTGTGTTCTTGGCCATATTCAATACCAGTTTGGCCTGTTCCGGGAAATACCGGTACCAAACCAAACGGCCGATGTCGTGGAGCAGACCGGCAAGAAACAAGCGCTCGGTATGGGGCAGATTTGCCTGAGCGCCGAGGATCCGGGACAACAGCCCGCAGGATATGCTGTGCCGTAAAAAGCTGGCCAGATCGATGAGATTTTGGGGGATATCACCGAAGAATTGCACACTGCTGATCACCATCGCCAGCACCCCCACCTCTCTTGTACCAAGAAGCGTGACTGCCCGGGAAAGGGTATCGATTTTCGATGGATACCCGTAAGCGGCGGAGTTGGCGATTTTCAGCAGCAAGGCGGCCAGGCTGGGACTGCGACTGACCACGGCGGCAATGTCATTGGCCGAAGACAATGGGTCCTCGATAATTCGGTTGAATTCGGAAATGATTTCCGGCGATTCCGGCAGTTGCACCTCGGAGAACTGGATCTGGGTCTTCATGCCATTGTAAAGATCCAGTTTAAAATTCTCTGGAAGCGGCAGCCGGGGGCCGAAATCGATAAAAAGGCCCTTTTGAAGGCGGTATTCGATGGCCGCACTATAAATAGGGCTAATGGCCGGATGAGCGGTATCGATATGCTGAAATATCGTTTGAACCGTGCGCTCGACCTTGAGCCGATCGTCTTCATCCTTATCGCCACTTTCAGTTACAATATCTTGATCTTGTCCCTGAATTTTGACTTCAGGCACCCCCCAGATTTTCAACAGCCGGATTTGGTTGAGATCAATCGGTTGGCCTTTTGTCAGAAGCAGGCGACCATTATTATCCCGAACATCCTCACCAAGGACTACACCGTCCTTTAATTTGTCCAAAGCAACCAGAAGCAACTCCCGCCCTCCGTTGAAGTGATTGAAAAGAGCTCCAGAATCTGTTTTCGCCGGATTGCTTGATAACTTTAGCAATTAGCATGCGTTAAGCCTCAAATTTAGTCGAGCTGTGGATTGGGGTTAGGATCATCTAAATTAACGGACTTGACAAGAAAAAAAACAGCGGTGGCCGGTTGTCATTCGCACCATCGGTAAGCCGTTCATCGGCTAAATCCGCATTTCGTCGCATCTTTTTTGCCCATCCGCACCCGCCCCGATAGAACTCTGACAACATCAAAAACCGACAAACACATTCATCTTTCCTTAAGGAGGTCCAAAATGAAAGTTTTTCGCAAGTTGGTCGCAATCCTTTTTACCGCAACCGCCATGGCCCTCTGCATCTGGTGCGCGCCGGTGCGCGGCGACGGCCCGACGCCGGTTCAGGAACTGACCCCGGAAGCGTTGGACCAATGCGTGGCCGAACTGAAAAACGTGCTCGCCAATGATCCCCAGAACGAGACCGCCATGAAGGCCCTGGGTATCGCCTACCATTTTCAAGCCATTCAAGGGCGCAAGGAGGCCACGGCCAAGGCTGTGGAGAAGCTAAAAGGCGCCCTTGCAAAAGCGCCGTCCGATTATGAAACCATGTGCTACCTGGGCAGCACCCAAACCATGATGGCCAAGACCACTTGGAATCCCATTAAAAAGCTCTCCTATGTAAATACCGGCACGGCCCTGATGGACCGGGCGGTCAAACGGGCGCCGGACAACATCACGGTACGCATGACCCGGGGGGCCAACTCCCTGGCTTTACCCAGCTTTCTGAACCGGGTGGGATGCGCCGTGGAGGACTACGCCTACCTGTCCGAGCGCATCGAAAAAAGCCCAAAAGAGCTGGCCTCCATCCGACAGACGGTGGCTCAAGCCCTGGCCGAGGCCCGCAACCGGCAGGCACTGAACGCGAAAGCAGAATAAAAGAGGAGAAGAACGATGCTAATCTCGATGTCCCACGTCACCAAAACCTATGCCATGGGTGAAAGCAAGGTCCGCGCGGTGGACCAGGTGGATCTGGCAGTTGAAAAAGGGGAATTCATCAGCATCTGGGGCCCCTCGGGCTCAGGCAAAAGCACCCTGCTTAACCTAATGGGCGCCGTGGACCGGCCCACCTCGGGAACGATACTGGTAAACGGCCACGATCTGGGCCGCCTGAGCGACAATCAAAGCTCCGAACTGCGCAACCGCTTCATCGGCTTCATCTTTCAGCGCTACAACCTCATCCCGGTCCTGTCGGCCGTGGAAAATGTCATGATCCCCCTGCAGATCCAGGGGGTATCCTCGGGTCAAGCCCGCCAAAAGGCCCTGGCCCGCCTGGACCTGGTTGGGCTCTCGGCCGTGGCGCGCCACCGGCCCGACAAGATGTCCGGCGGCCAGCAGCAGCGGGTGGCGGTGGCCAGGGCACTGATCACTGATCCGGCCCTGGTGATCGCCGACGAACCCACGGCCAACTTGGATTCGGACACGGCCCTGCAACTGATCGTCCTGATGCGCGAGATCAATCGCGGCCAGGGCACGACCTTCGTTTTCTCCACCCATGACCCACGCCTGCTGGCGCATGTCCAGCGGCGCATCCGGCTTCAGGACGGCCGCATCCAGGATCGCCGAGAGGAGGTGGCCGATGCAATGGCTTAAAATCGCCCTTCGCAATCTATTGAAAAACCGGCGCCGTTCGTTGGTGACCCTCATGGCCGTGGCCATCGGCTTCGCCGCCGTGGGACTCTTCCGAGGCTATACTGCCAATACCTACGAGGGCCTGCGGCAATCCGCCATCCGGGGAGAAGGCCTGGGACATTTGACGATCTACAAGGCCGGCTGGGCGGCCCATGCCCACGGCGACCCCCAAAGCTACATGCTGACCCCGGCCGAAATCGAAAAGATCATTGCCGTGACCGAAGCCGATCCCCACGTCCTGCTGGCCACTCCCCAATTGCACGTGGCCGGCCTGGTTTCCAATGGCCGGATCTCCAATATTTTCCTGGCCAAGGGGGTAGTGCCAGCCGACTACCGGACCATCACCGGCGGTATGTCCGGGATGCGGGCCATGCAAGGCCAGGACCTGAGCCCCGAGGCCCCCTTCGGGGTGCTCATGGCCCGGGACCTGGCCACACAACTCGACATGCCCCCTGACAGCGACGGCGTGATCATGGCCACCACCCTCGATGGACAGATGAATGCCCTGGATATCCGTGTCAGCGGCACCTACGACACCGGCTCGGATGCCACCAACGACAAGTACCTGCTGCTCTCCTACGCCTATGCCCAATCCTTGTACGATACGGACCGGGCCGACCGCCTGATCGTGCTGCTGGACCATTGGCGTTACACCCAGGCGGCCCGGCTGCGTTTCGAGCAGCAACTGACGGCAGCCGGCGTGCCCTGCGAGATCAAGAGCTGGGAAGAACTCTCCCTGTTCTACAGTAAGGTCAAGGGCATGTTCGACATGATCTTTATGTTCATCTTCCTGATTGTCCTGATCATCGTGGTGATGAGCACCGTCAATACCATGGGCATGTCGGTCATGGAGCGCACCCGGGAGATCGGCACCTTGCGGGTTTTGGGGCTCAAGCGCCGGGGCATCAGCGTACTTTTCGCCCTGGAGGGCGCCCTGCTCGGCCTGCTGGGCTCGCTTTGCGGCGTGGTCCTGAACCTGGTGGTCTGGGCAGTTATCCGCATGGCCGGCCCTTCGTATATCCCGCCGGGTGTTTCCACGCCCGTGCCCCTGGTCGTGAACCTGCTGCCGGTGGCCATGCTGGTGCTGGCGCTCTTTTTGACCCTGCTCTCCATGGCCGCGGCGGTTCTTCCGGCCCGCAGGGCGGCCCGCATGGAGCTGGTGGATGCCTTGGGGCATGTATGACCACCGGCCATTCGTGCAGAATCGGCCGACGGAGCGGCCAGAAGCAAACGAACGCATACGAACAATGGAGCAAACATATGAAACGAATGATATCGCTTAGCATCGCAGGGTTGTTGATCTTCGGCGCAAACCTGCCCGCGGCGGCCGAGCAGGCGCCGTCGGCCCAACAGATCATCGCCCAGGCGGACCGGGCACGGGGAAACGTGGACGGGATCGTCTGGACGGCGGATATCGAATCCAACGAAGATGGCAAAGTCCAGCAGCGCAGCCTGATCATCAAAAATCGCGGCGTCAATACGGTGGCCGAATTCACGGCCCCGGCCAAGGTCAAAGGCGACATGCTGGTCATGCTGGACCGCAACATGTGGTTCGTCAAGCCCGGGCTGCGCAAGCCGGTGCCCATTTCGCCGCGCCAGAAATTGATGGGCGGCGCGTCCAACGGCGACATCGCTTCCACCAATTACGCGGCTGACTACGATGCGGTGCTGGTGCGCGAGGAGGAAGTAGACGGTCAGCCCTGCTACCTGTTCGACCTCAGAGCCAACAACAAGAAGACCACCTATGACCGCATTCTCTACTGGATCCGCAAGGATGGCTTGATCGGCCTGAAGGCCGAGTTCTTCACCGTAACCGGCAAGCGTTTCAAAACCGCCCTCTTCCGCTATGAGAACAGCATCCGGACCGATTCCGGAGAACAGCCGTTCATCTCCCGGATGACCATCTTCGATGAAGTGATCAAGGGCAATGTGACCACCCTGGTCTACCGGGAAGCCCGGCCGCAGATCCTCTCGGAGGCGGTCTTCAACCTCAACCTGATGATCCGCTGAGCCGCGCTGCGCGCGCATCGCTATACCGTTCGCGGCCGGAAGAACTTTCATGGAAGAAAAAAGAACATCCTCCTTTCGGAGAAACCTGTGGGCCTGGTTCTGCCTGGTGCAATTGGCGCTAACTTGGCAAGCTCAAGCCTCATGGGCCGAGTCCGAACCGAGTTTGACCGAGCGGATCGGGCAGGGCTGGTCCTACCAACTCCGACTGGTCGGCTTCGGCATGGCCACCGAGGCGGCACAGACGCCCCGCAATCCGGAAAATCGCATCATGGCCTTGCCACAGCACACGGTGGGCACGCAGGTGCGTCCGGACTTCAGGCTGGATCTGGACCGCCTATCGCTCGCCCTGCAACCCAGGGCCGAATGGTATTGGGAATCGTGGGACCAGGGACCCGAAGCATACCAGGCGCAGCGCAGTGACGCCTTCATCCACCAGTGGCTGGTCCGTTTGCGCTGCACGGAGGCGCTCTACGCCTCCTACGGCCGCGAAAATTTGCAGTGGGGCCCGGCCTACCTCACCTCCCTGTCCAATCCGTTTTTCGAAGACAACGGCAAGAGCAACCCCAAACTGGAACTCCCGGCCATGGATTTTGCCCGCCTGGTGTGGGTGCCGAGCCTGACCTGGGGCGTCTCCCTGATCGCCAACACGGATCAGGGGCGTCAGGACATCTCGAATGCGGCCTTCGAAGAGCGCTATGCCCTCAAGATCGACTATACAGGGTCGGCGGATTACGGCAGCCTCATCTTTACTTATCGGGAAGCGGCCCTCGACCAAGTCTCCGGATTTTACGGCCGGACCCTATCGGACGCCGTGCTGGTCTATGCCGAGGGGGTCGTGCAACGCGACCCTGCCGGCCTATACCCGCAAGGGACAAGCAATCCTCTGGGGTATGTCATGAGCACGAATGACGGCTCCGACGACACCTGGATCGGTTCCATGCTGGGCGGCCTGGCCTACACCCTGGAGAGCGGCCCGACCCTGAGCCTGGAGTACCTTTACTACGGACCGGGCTATGACGACGACGAAGCCCAAGCCTTCTTCGACCTGCTGGCACGCGCGGCCGGTGAACTCCAGGCCGGCACGGTGTTGACGCCACTGGCCTACCAGGCCCTGGGCGCCACGGCCGATCCAGGCCTGCGCTTCCTGCGGCGCAACTATCTCATGCTCCAAGCCACGCAGAACGATATCGTCGATGTAATCGATCTCACCGTGCGCTGGACCCGCAATCTCGACGACGGCTCCCAGCGCGCCACCTTGATCGCCGAATGGTCCCTGGGCGACCATCTGGAACTGTTCGGCATCGGCAACTGGGACCATGGCAACGAGCGCAGCGAATTCGGCAGCATCATCGACCGCCAGATCATGCTGGGTCTGACCGTGATTTTCTAAAAGCGGATTTTTCAGTTGATCCCGTGGCGGAAGCGAACGATGATGAAAACCGGCAACAAGCTGCAAACGCCATGCGATTCCGTCCGGCAAAAGGATTTCAAGCCCATGTCCCCTACCCTTCGGCAGCATAGAAAAGGCCTCTCCTGGAAGGACCTGGGCCTGACGGCCCTCTTCTCCACGATCATCGCTGCTTTGCTGACGTACGTTTTTCAAGATGAATCCTTTTGGGTCTATCTGATCATTTCCCAAGGCATCGGATTGTCGATCTGCACCCTTTGCCGTTACAGCCTGGCACTTTTCAACCCCCAAACTTCCTGGGGCATTGTGGCTGTCGTCGCAACCGCCAGCATCTTCGGCGGCATGCTGGGCGGCACTGTGGGCGCGTGGCTCTCCGGAATCGAAATGCCTATTTTTCTATCCAAAAAAATCTATACCTTGCGCGTGTTGATCATGAGCCTGCTGTTCGGCAGCGTGATTGCTTATTACTTCTTTTCCCGGGAGAGGCTTTCGGAAATCCGGGGGTTGCTGCAAGAAGAACGCATCCAGCGTCTGACGAGCGAAAAGCACGCCGTGCAATCCCAACTCAAGATGCTCCAGGCTCAGATCGAACCCCACTTTCTGTTCAATACCTTGTCCAACATCCTGAGCCTGCTGGACAGCGATGCGGCCAGGGGTAAAACGATGTTGCGGGATTTGACCCGCTACCTGCGCGCTTCGTTGGCCGAATCCCGTTCCCAGTGGAGCACCCTGGGCAGCGAAATGGAGCTGGTCGGGGCCTATCTGAATATCTTCAAGATCCGCATGGACGAGCGGCTCCAGGTGCACATCGAGATGGACGAAGCCCTCAAAGAGATTCCTTTCTCTCCCATGCTCATTCAGCCGCTGGTCGAAAATGCCGTGATCCACGGCCTGGATGCCACCATCGAGGGCGGAACCATCCATATCCGCGCCGAACAGGAGAACGGCCTGCTGCGGATCACCGTGGCCGATACGGGCCAGGGGATCGCTTCGGTACCCTCCCCAGGCCTGGGACTGGCCAATATCCGCGAGCGGCTCCAGGCGCTCTATGGCGGCCGGGGCCGACTGATAATCACCGAAAACCAGCCCCGCGGCGTCAAGGCAGTGATCGAGGTGCCCTATGCCACCGCCCCTTAAAGCTGTTCTGGCCGACGATGAAAAAAGCTTGTGTGTTCACCTGAAAAACCTGCTGCAGCAAGCCTGGCCCGAACTTCAGATCTGCGCCGAGGCCCGCAACGGCGTGGAAGCCCTGGAGATGATCGAAAAGCACCACCCCGACATCGCCTTCCTGGATATCAAGATGCCGGGCATGAGCGGCATGGAGGTGGCCCGCCGGGCCGCGGACATGTGCCGCATCGTCTTTATCACGGCCTATGACCAATTCGCCGTGCAAGCCTTCGAAAACGAGGCCGTGGACTACCTGCTCAAGCCCGTGGAACCCGAGCGTCTGGCGCGGACCATCCAACGCCTCAAGGAGCGCTTCGAAAAACGCGACCTGGACCCCGCGCCCATCCAGGCCGTCCTGAAGAGCCTGCAAGGGCGCCTGGCCGCGGCGGCGCCACCCCCCTACCTGAAATGGATTAAAGTACCGGACCGCCAAAGTCTCCGGCTGATCGCCGTGGAAGAGATCTGTTGCTTTCAAGCCCAGGACAAATACACGGTGGTCCAGACCGAGCGCGAAGAGTTCCTGATCCGCAAGCCCATCAAAGAACTTGTAGACGAGTTGGACCCCCAGACCTTCTGGCAGATCCACCGAAGCACCATCGTCAATGCCGCCTGGATCGATAAAATCAGCACCTCCTTGACGGGCAGCTATGTCCTGACCCTCAAGCGCCGGCCCGGAACCTTCACCGTGAGCCGCGGCTATCGCGACCGCTTCAAATCTATGTAAGCGAAAATCGGCAGCAATTCAGGGTGAAGCTTCCAGCGAGTTCAGGCCCTGGCCCCCGATCCGTCAGGGCCTTGACAAGGCAATCATCGGTGGCAAACCTGTCACTAATTTATTACGCCAGAAACGAAGGGGTGAGCTATGACGACGAGAACCCTCGAAACCGACTACCTTATCGTCGGGTGCGGCGCAGCCGGCATGGCCTTTGCGGATGCCCTCATCGCGGCGTCCGATGCCGACGTGATCATGGTGGACCGGCGGCATGCCCCCGGCGGCCACTGGCACGATGCCTACCCTTTCGTGCGACTTCACCAGCCGTCGGCCTACTATGGGGTCAATTCGCTGCCCCTCGGCAGCGAGGCCATCGATCGCCATGGGCCGAACAAGGGCTTCTACGAGCGCGCCGGCGCTTCCGAGATCTGCGCCTACTTCGACCGCGTCATGCAGCAGGTTCTGCTTCCTTCGGGCAAGGTGCGATACTTTCCGATGTGCGAGCACACGGGCGGGCACCGGTTCGTATCGCGCCTGTCGGGTGACGAATTCCAGGTGCGGGTGCGCAAGCGGCAGGTGGATGCCGCCTACCTGGAGCCGTCGGTGCCGGCCACCTTCGCCCCACCCTTCGAAGTCGAATCGGGCGCGCGCGTCGTGCCTGTGAACAAACTGGTCCGGATGACCTCCCGGGCCGACGGGTATGTCATCGTCGGTGCGGGCAAAACCGCCGTCGATGCCTGCCTCTGGTTGATCGAGACCGGCGTTGCACCGGAAGCAATCACCTGGATCAAACCGCGCGAGGCGTGGCTGCTGAACCGGCAATTCGCCCAATGCGGCGAGCTTGTCGGGAGCCTGTTCGAAGGGCTCTCGCTTCAACTCGAAGCAGCGGCCAAGGCCACCTCCCTCGACGACCTGTTCGCCCGGCTGGAGGCGACCCGGCAGATGTTCCGGGTCGACGAGGAGGTCGCGCCCACCATGTACACCTCCGCCACCATGAGCACCGGCGAGCTCGAACAACTGCGGCGCATTCGCAACGTGGTGCGGCTCGGGCGGGTCCGGCGAATCGAACGTGATCGCATCGTGCTGGACGGGGGCACGCTGCCCACAAACACCCGTCACCTGCACGTCCATTGCGCCGCCAAAGGCCTGAAGGCGGCGCCGGCCCTCCCGATCTTCACGGCCGAGCGCATCACGCTCCAGCCGATCCGCACGGGTCTCATCCCCTTCAATTCCGCCATCGTTGCCTTCGTGGAAGCGACCCGGGACGATCTGGTGGAGAAGAACCGCCTCTGCCCGCCCAACCCGCTGCCGGACGTTCCCCTCGATTGGGTCAAGGGGACGCTCATCGGCATGCAGGCGGACTATCTGTGGTCGAAACAGCCCGACCTGCGCGACTGGCTCGAAGGCGCCCGCCTCAATCCGTCCCGCGGCATCATGCGGCACGCCGGCGACCCGCAAGTGCAGGCGGCCGCCAGTCGCTTCCAGGAGAACGTACGCCCCGGGCTCGCACAGCTCGGGCGTTTCGCGGCAGATCAGCCCCAAACGAAACCGATCGACCGCATGAACTGAGACCTGCTTTTTCGCTGTGATCGATAAAAATCCCTTCCTCCTTTTTTACAGCACGTCATAAATGCTGACAGCCCTGGACTTCCTTGTCGCCGCATATCCCCACGACCAAAATCAAAATCTACTTCCATATCAATAGAATAAAACCGTGGACACCCTCTTTCGCACTGGTATGCAGGTTGCTTTATTCCAGCGCGAACAATGGCTGGCTGGCTTGATCGGCACACATGGAAAGGAGACGGCATGAACGGATTGGAGAAGCTCGGTGTTCTCATGCAAATTCTCAAATGGCGACTGACCTGGCAACGCAAGGATCTGAACTTCACACCCGACGGCCTGGCCAATCCCAAGTTCATGAGCGCCCGGGAGGCGGTGCGCCTGATTCCGGACGGCGCCACGACCTTTTCCTGCGGCATGGCCGCCAATGCACCGGCCAAAGTCTGGTTCTGGGCCATCGCCCACGCCCATCGGGAAACCGGACACCCCTGCGGGTTGACCCATATCATCGTGGGCGCCCAGGGGGGTCGGGGCCGCGTTCCGGGAACCGTCGAAGAGCTCGGCCGGGCGGGCTGCGTGGTGCGGTTCATCGCCGGCCACCATGAAACAGTCAAATCCATGTTGCATCTGGCCGATAAGGGCGCGGTGGAGCTGCACACCCTGCCCCAGGGCATCGAGGCGCTGCTCATCGAGGCCCAAGCCAAGGGAGTATACAGCCTGGACAGCGAGACGGGCGTGGGCACGTTCCTCGACCCGCGCGTGGGTCACGGTTCCGTGGTGGTGCCCGGCAGGGGGAGCAGCCTGATCGAGGCCGCCGGCCCCAAGCTGCGCTACCACCTGCCCAAACTCGACGTCGCTTTTTTCATCGCGCCGGCCGCCGATGCCGAGGGCAATATCTATATCGACCACTGCGCCCTGTATACCGAGAGCCATGAATCGGCTCTGGCCGTCAAGGCCAACGGGGGAAAGGTGTTGGTCAGCGTGGCCGAAGTCATCGAAAAACGCCCCCGGGATATCTTCCTGCCGGCCGAAAAGGTGGATGCCGTGGTGGTCCACCCCTACAATGAACAGACCAATTCGGTGCCTCAAAAAAAATACTGGAAGATGTTCACCGAAGGCGCCAGCGAGGACATGGACAGGTCCATGGCCAAACTGCGCTTTATCAACCGCGTGCTGGGGATCACGCCCAAACGCGGGCCGGTAGATGACGCCCTGGCGCGTCTGGCGGCCGATCTTTTTACTCGCCGGGTCCAAAAATGTTCGAATATCATAGTCGGGGTCGGGCTGCCCGAAGAGGTCTCCCGCCTAATCTACGAAGGCGGGCTGTTCAAGGATGTGACCTTCATGTCCGAAACCGGCGTGGTGGGAGGGTTGCCGGCCCCCGGCGTCTTTTTCGGCGCCGCCGTCAACCCCAAGGAGATCATCTCTTCGGCCCAGGTTTTTCATTTATGCTACGAGCACCTGGATGCCGCCATTCTCGGCATCCTGGAGGCCGACAGCCAGGGCAACCTGAATGTCTCCCGCCGCGGCGACGGACCGCTCAATTATGTCGGGCCGGGCGGATTTCCGGATTTCTGCGCGGCCGCCGACACGATCATCTTCGTC
The DNA here is from genome assembly GCA_016218685.1 of Desulfobacterales bacterium. Lineage (GTDB taxonomy): Bacteria > Desulfobacterota > Desulfobacteria > Desulfobacterales > Desulfosarcinaceae > Desulfatitalea. The sequence continues at coordinate 56,406 of JACRDD010000013.1, forward strand.
GGCAGTTGGATGGCCCACGCCCGCATGCGGATCGTCGACGGTCGCCTGGTCATTGCAAAAGCGGGACAGCACAAATTCATCGAGCAGGTCAGCGAAATCACCATGAGCGGCGCCCAGGCCCTGGCCAAGCAGAAAAATGTCTTCTATGTCACCAATGTCGGCATCTTCCAACTGACGGCCAAAGGCATGATGCTCATCGAAGTGATGCCCGGCGTCGACATTCGCAAGGATATCCTGGAAGCATGCCCCATGCGAGTAGTACTACCCGACAACGGCGAGGTACCGGTCACGGAGGACGCCATCGTCACCGGCCGGGGATTCAAGCTGCGCTGGCGCAAGATGTGACCGGATTCGGCTAGGGATGCTTGTCGAAACCGAATTTCTTCATCTTCCGGAAAAAGGTCCGCCGCGCCATGCCGATGCTGGCGGCGGCTTTCTCCCTGTGCCATTGGTTTTTAGCGAGGCTCGCTTCGATGAGATCCTTTTCGTAGCTTTCGACGGAGGATTTGTGGTCACGCGATGCGGGTCTGGAAATATGCTTTCCCATCGGCACATCCACGAAGGCGCCGCCCTCCGGTGAGATTTCCAGGCTGAAATGGCCCAGGGTGACATAGCGGCGCAGCACATTCTGCAATTCCCGGACATTGCCCGGCCAGTCATGCCGCTGGATGGCTTCCATCATTTTCCCGGTCAGGGGCGGGAGTTTGGCATCTTTGCCGAATTCGCTCATGAAATGCTCGACCAGCAGGGGCAGGTCTTCTTTACGCTCCCGCAAGGGAGGCAGTTGGGCGGGCAGGATATGAATCCGGTAGAAAAAGTCCTCCCGCATGAGCCCCTGCCTGACCCGCGCTTGCAGATTGCGGTTGGTGGCCGCGATGAAACGGATGTCCGCATAGCGAACGTCATGCCCGCCGACGGGAATATAGCCACGCCGGTCGAGTACGCGCAGCAGTTTGACCTGCATGTTCAGGCTGAGTTCCCCCAATTCGTCCAGGAAAAGGGTCCCGCCGTCTGCCAAGTCGAGATACCCCTGCTTGTCCCGGTTGGCGCCCGTGAAGGCGCCTTTTTTATAGCCGAAAAATTCGCTCTCCATCAAATTTTCCGGAATGGCGCCGCAGTTGACGGTGACGATATTTTGATCCTTGCGGTCCGACAGGTCGTGGATCGCCCGGGCGACCAGCTCCTTGCCCGTGCCCGACTCGCCGCCGATCAGGACATTGGCTTCCGTGGCCGCCGCCTTCAAGATGAATTCGTAAACATCTTGCATGGCCGGACTCTTGCCGATGATATCCCTGAACCGGTAACGGTCCTTGATATTGGCGCGCAGGCGGATGTTTTCCTTGCGCAGGCACGCCTCGCTTTCCCGCAAGGCTTCCGTGACCTTCTTGCGATTGGTGATGTCCGAGAATATCCCTTCGATGTTGAAGTTCTTCCCTTCGCGGTCCTCGAGCAAGCGCGCGTGGAGAGAGACCCAGATGATGCTTTGGTCTTTGCGCAGGAACTGAACCTCGAAGCCGGACAGGCTTTTTTCCTTGCGGATAACGTTCAGGAAATGCTCCCGCGCCTCCGGCGATACATAGAGCTGACGGCCGATGTCCGTCACATGGGACATCAGATCTTCCGGAGAATCGTAGCCCAGGATTCTGGCCATGGCCGGGTTGGCGCTGACGATTTGTCCGCCGATGGTGGTCTGGTAAATGCCTTCCACCGCATTCTCGAAGATGCGGCGATATTTTTCTTCTGCTTTTTTGAGCCGCCCGTAGAGACTGGCATTGTCGATGGAAACGGCCATCTGGGAGGTGAGCATGCGGATGAGTTCCACGCGGATGGATGAGAAGAGGCCCGGGATCAGCCGGCTTTCCAGATACAGAATGCCGACCAGTCGCTGTTTGTGAATGATCGGGCAGCAGCAGAGCGCCCGGGGCTTGCAGCGCAGGACATAGGGGTCGTTTTTGAACAGATCATTCTGGGTGACGTCGTCCAAGACCAGAAATTCGCGCGTCCGGGCAACGTAGTGCACGATGGCCAGCGACACGTCATTGGCCTTCTCTATGGGGACGCTCGCCAGCAGAGAGACTTCGCCCGGTCCGGCTTCATGTTGCGCGGCGATCGCCAGATCCCCTTCCGCGCACAGGACCAGGGAGCCCCTTTCGGCCCCTGAATTTTCGATGGCGAAGTGCATCAGCGCCGCCAGGAGTTTTTCCAGATCGATCTCGCCGTAGATCGCCTGGGAGGCCTTCATCACCGTGGCCATATCCAGCTCCGACGCGAACAACCCGCCCGGCGGTGCGGGGGCACTCTCTTTGCGGCGCTGCCAGGGCTCGATCTCGATGGTCCGGTCGCCCGGCAGTTCCGCCAATTTCTTTTCCATATGCAGCGCTTTGGCGTAGCACCCCCAGAGGGTGTAACAGGCATGCGCCCGGCGCAGGAATGGTTCCGCGAGTGCCGGCCGGCTTTTGCGCTGCCAGTAGCCGGCGACCAGTTCGTTGGCCAAGGCCTCATCATGGATGAACTGCTGGGCTTGGGCGGTCTCGATCGCCCGTTGATAGTGCTCGATGGCTTGGTCATCATCCCCCAGCATCGAGAAGCGTTCCGCCTCCACGAGGTGAAACTTGGATCGATAATTATCGGGCGCTTGCCGGGCCCACGCCGACAATTTTTTCTGGCCGGCGGCCACCTTCTTGAGAAGCTGTCCCCGTTGCGCTGCCGGTGCCATCCGACAACAAGCCATGCGGGCCAAGGCACCATAGAAAACGATCAGGGGAACTTCGAGCGGGCCGCCATATTCGCCGACATCTTCCCTTTCCGCCAACTCGGCGTATTGGATTGCTTCTTCGTGACGATCGAAAAGATAATGGAGCAACAACTTGCAGAAGTATAGATAGAATATACCCAACCGGTTATTGGCCTGCTTATAGAGCATCAGCAGGTCTTCATCGTCGTCGGAAAAGCGGCAGGGGTCCTGGGATCTTCCCAGCAGGTTCAGCGTCGTTTGATGAAAGGTCTTTAGATAACGGAGCGATGTCTCCTGTTTGAGCTTTTGGATGATGGGATGGTAATCTTCCATCTCCTTCTCGACGGTTTCCAGCGGCTTGCCGCAAAGCAAGGCATGCATGCAGTAACAATAGACGTTGTACGAGGCGAATTCGAAATCCCCCACATCGAGGGCGCTCTGGTAGCCTGCCAGCGCCAGTTGAAGCGTTTCGCGCAGGGGCGCCTTCCAATGCTTGATGTAGCAGCTCACGGCGTGAATGGCCTGGCCCTTATGCTCCAGGGTGTAGCGCTTCTCCGCAAGGGATAGGGCCACCGCCCCGAACCGATACCCGGCTTGGATATCGTCCCCCAATCGGCAAAGCAGGGCCCCAAAGGCCGCATACAGGAATACCGATCCCGGCGCATTCCCATAGCGGATGGCCCCCTGGACCTGCTTGCAGAGCAGGTGGGAGAAAAGATCGGGCGTACCGATATAAATGACACTGATCATGCTCACCAGGATCTTCATGACGGCCAACTGGAAGGGGTCCTTCATCTCGGGAAGATCGACCAGCGTTTCGATCTCTTTGCCGGCCAGCGCGGCCATGGTTTCCTTCAACACGCGCTGGCTTTCGCTTTTTCTGGCGCGAACAGGGATGCCGACACCCAGCAGATAGAGTATTTCCCGTGCCGTAACCAGGGCCTCCCTCAGGCGGTCCTGGGCCATAAATCCTTTGATGCGGCTTTCATAAGCGCCAACCGCATCGAGGGGGGCGCGGCAATTCTTCTTTACCGCTTCGAACAGCGGCCCCATCTCCTCCATGCCACCGGTCAGTCTCAGGGTTTCCAGACATTCCAGGTGCAGACGGAGCGTCAGCTCGTAGCAAGAGTTCCAGCCATCCCCCGGCAACAGGGCCATACCGGTTTCGATATAGGTCAGGGCCGGTTCGAAGGCGACGGAAGACTTGGCTTTCTTCCCGGCCAACAGATTCAGGCTGGCCAGATTCAACCGTTCTTCCGGCAACGTGATCAGTTCGGTGGCGAAATTCAGATGAATCAGGATATCAAAAATTTCCTCGTCTCTTGCGACCTCGTCGAAATTTTCCAGCAGGGCGCGCCCGATCCGGATGTGGATCGACTTTCGCTGGCTTGGCGGGATGAGGGTGTAGGCCGCCTGCTGCACGCGGTCATGCTGGAAGCGATAGACTTCCGCTTCTTCGTTGTCTTCCGCCATGCCCTCGCGGATGCGCGCGGCTTTGATTGGAATCAGCAGCTCTTGTTGCAGGGCGGGAATCAAGTCGCGGCGGACGGCCGCGGTGGATGTTCCCGCGATCCGGCAGAGCATCCGCAGATCGAAACGGCTGCCGATACAGGCCGCCATCTGAAGCACAGCCCTTGCTTCGGCAGACAACTGGTGGAAACGGTGAATCAGCAGATCGATGACATTATCCGTGAGATCGAGCTGCTTGATCTTATCGAAATCCCAGGTCCAGGATCTGGAGGCGGCATCGAAGGTCAACAGCGATTCCTGATGAAGGGTCGTCAGGAAATGGGAGACGAAAAATGGATTGCCGCCCGTCTTCGAGGCGATCAATTCCGCAAGTGCCTTAGCCTCATCATGACGCTTGTGCAACATGTCGGCGATCATGTGGGTTACGGAATCGTGGGATAGCGGCGAAACATCGATATAGCGCAGGATGCCCCCGTTTTTCACGACCGTATCCAGGGTGGTCATGAGGGGGTGAGCGTCATCGACCTCATTCTTGCGGTAGGCCCCGATCAAAAGCAGGTGATGGAGTTCGCCCGTGCCCATGATCAGTTCAATCAACTTGAGCGTGGCCCGGTCCACCCATTGCAGGTCATCCAGAAAGATGACCAGGGGATGTTCCGCCTGGCAGAAGATGCGCATAAAATCGAGGAAAACGCGGTTGAAGCGGTTCTGGGCTTCGTTGGCCCCGAGTTCGATGAGCGGTGCTTGCGGGCCGGTCACCCGCTCCATTTCGGGAATGACATCGATGATGGCGCGGATGTTCGGTCCCAGCGAAGAGACAAGCCGTTCTTTCCAGCGGCGCAAGCGTGGTTCGCTTTCGCTCAGGAGTTGATCGACGAGATCCTGGAACGCCTGGACGAAACCGCTATAGGGAATGGCGCCGTGCAGGCGGTCGAACTTGCCGCGAATATAGTAGCCCGTGCGCGCAATCAGCGGCTTGTAGATCTCCTGGACGAGGGATGTCTTGCCGATGCCCGAATAGCCCGACACCATGACCATGCGGGCCGCATCGTCGCCGATGCCGTCGAAGTATTTCAGCAGCAGTTCTTTTTCCTGCTTGCGGCCATAGAGCTTCCGGGAGATGTTGAGCCGGTCGGAGACATCCTGGCTTCCCAGGGGGAAGTAGGTGATCTCCGCCTTTGCTTCGAGCTGCCGCAGACACTCGTCGAAGTCGTGTCGAAGGCCCCAGGCGCTTTGGTAACGGTCTTCCGGGGACTTGGCCAGCAGCTTCATCACGATGGCCGATGCCATATCCGGGATGAGATGGTTGGCTGCACAGGGGGCAAGGGGCAACCGGGCGAGATGGCTGTGGACGATTTCCAGGGGATCGGCCCCCGCGAAGGGCGGCGACCCGGTCATGAGCTCATAGAGGGTCGCGCCGAGGGAATAGAAATCGGTGCGAAAATCGACGGATCGGTTCAGGCGGCCGGTTTGCTCGGGCGACATGTAGGGCAGGGTTCCGGTGGCCATGCGCGGCTGGGGGAGACTAAGCGTGAGATGATTTGGATAGGAAGCACTATCGAAATCGCCCAGCCAGACATCTTCCGACTCAGGGTCATAGAAGATGGCTTCCGGCTTGATATCCCCGTGAACCACATCGCTCCCGTGCAGGGCGCTCAGAATTCCGGCCATTTTCGCGCCGATGGTCAGGACGTCGCGCAGGGGCAGGCCTTGCAAGCCGTCCCTTCCGGCCACGCATCTACCTGGCAGGAACTCCAGGATGAGGGCATAACTGCTCCGGTATCGTTCGACACCGTAGCACAAAGGAATACCGGGAATGCGAAGACAGTTCAGGAGATCCCGCTCATGGCTGAACTTGCGCAGATCTTTGTCGCCGGCAGTCTTACCGACCGCCACCTTGACCATCACGGGCCGGCCGTCTTTCTTCCGCTGCCCCATATAGTAAACGCTTTTTGAGCCCAGGAAGATCGGCTGCTGGATCTTGTATCCCGACAAGAAAATCATCGAACCCCTCCTTGGATCTCTTCGCGACTGTCAGAGAAGATTTCTCCGTTCGTTTCTCGGTCTTCGATGGGCGGGCGACAAACGGTTGCCGTCGATTGGCACGATCCGCTCGTAGCCATTGATACCTCAATACCAACGCAAAGCGCAATGTGGACAGATCGGCCCATGACAAAAGCAGGCCTTGCATGGCACGAATAGGGCCAATTCCGGCACCACTAAAATTCATATAATTTTAGATAGTTTTAAATGCAAAGAATTTATCATGCCACTTATGGCACGATCCGCCGACAGTTTCTCGATGAGCTCGATGGGGGAAGGATAATTATACCCCCAATAATCAATTAGATATGATTCGATGCGGCGGTTGGCCTTCTTATTGCTGATACCCTGCCCGAGATCACCTTTCTTGCACCAGGGACGGATCGCTTGGCCGTCCTTCGGCGCCGCGTGGCAGGCGAAAACACAACATTTAAAAGGAGGCTGTGAATGGACCATTACAAGTTGTTTATCAATGGTGAATTCGTCGAGGCGAAAGACGGCAAGGTTTTCCAAACGGTGGACCCGGGGAACGATCAGCCCATCGCCACGGTGGCCCAGGCAGGCGCCGCCGATGCCGAAGAGGCCATCATGGCCGCCCGCCGCGCCTTCGACAGCGGGGTATGGAGTGGCTTGACGCCGGCGGCCCGGGCGCAAAAGGTGTACGATTTTGCCGATCAGATCAATACCCAGGCCTTGCGTCTGGCCATCACCGAATCGATGGATGCCGGCCAGATCATCAATTTTTCCAAAGTGACGCCCCTGGGCTTCGGCGCCAATATGATGAAGGATCTGGCCAATTATGCTTCCTTCAAATTCCCATGGGAAGAAGAGATCAAAGTTCAAGGCAATCCCTTCGATTTCGGACGCGACTACATCCGCCGGGAACCCATGGGCGTCTGCGTGGGCATCATCCCCTGGAACTTCCCGATGGTGATGGCCTTCTGGAAGATCGGTCAGGCCATCATCATGGGCAACTCCGTGGTCGTGAAGCCGGCGTCGGTGACGCCGCTGACGGCCCTGATCATCGCGGAAGCCTCCAAGATCGCAGGCATTCCCAAGGGCGTCATCAATGTGATCCCCGGGCCGGGCGGCGCGCTGGGAAAGGTGCTGTGCACGCACCCGGAGGTCGATAAGATCTCGTTTACCGGCAGCACCGAGGTCGGACGCGAAATCATGCGCATGGCCGCCGGAACGGTCAAGAAGGTGACCCTTGAACTGGGCGGCAAATCGGCCAACATCATCCTGGACGACGCCGACATGCAACACGCCATCGACGGCTCGGCGTTCGGCACCTACTTCCATGCCGGCCAGGTTTGCGAATCCGGCACGCGCATCCTGGTGCAGTCGAAGATCTACGGTGAATTCATCGAGAAGTTCAAGAAGCGGGCCGAGTCCCTGCGCATCGGCTATCAACTGCTGCCGACCACGCACATGGGACCACTCGTCAGCCACGAGCAGTTGGCCACCGTGGACGGCTATGTCCAGATCGGCAAGAAAGAAGGCGCCGAACTGATCACCGGCGGCAAGCGCGTGGAGGTCGAGGGCATCAAGGGCGGCTGCTACTACGCGCCCACCGTATTCGCAGGCGTGAGAAACGATATGCGCATCGCCCAGGAAGAGATCTTCGGCCCCGTCGTCTCTATCATTAAATTTGACGACGACGACGAAGCCGTGGCCATTGCCAACAAGTCGATCTACGGTCTGGGCGGCGGCGTCTTTTCCAGCAACACGGCCCGGGCGGAGAAGATCGCCCGCAAGGTCCGCACGGGGACCATGTGGATCAATAACTACCATTACTTCGGCCACTTCTGTCCCTTCGGCGGCTACAAGCAGTCCGGCGTCGGACGCGAACTGGGCCACGCCGGCCTGGAAGAGTACACCCAGGTCAAGCGCATTCATGTCGCCAGTTTTGCCCACTCCGAATCGAACTACACCATGGCCATCCTTTCGGACAAAAAGGAGCTTCCCAAGTATATCTACAACTGCCCCACCAAAATCAACGCCGGTCACGGAGCTCTGTCCTCCGTGGCCAAGGAGGTCGTTGACCTGGGTTGCGCGCGTGTGCTGCTCATGACCGATGAAGGCATCATCAAGGCCGGGCTGGCCAAGCTGGCCCAGGATGCCTTGTCGGACTTCTGCGTGGGCGTCTTTGACAACATCCCCCAGGACACCGATCTTGAAACCGTGGATGCCGCCACCGAAATGGCCCGTCAATTGAGAGTCGATTGCATCGTGAGCGTCGGCGGCGGGAGCGTCATCGATACGGCCAAGGCGGTCTGCGTCACCTTGAAGAACGGGGGCTGCTGCAACGACAACATCTCCTGGGCCAGACTCCATGAACCCCAGACGCCGCACATCGTTATCCCGACGACCGCCGGAACGGGGAGTGAAGTGACCTGGGCCGCGGTCATCAAAAACAAGGTGGCCGGCCGCAAGTCCTACATCATCGAATCCCGGCTCGCGCCCAATGTCGCCATTCTCGATCCGCGCTTTACCATGACCCTGCCGCCGGGATTGACGGCCGCTACGGCCATGGACGCCATGACCCATGCTGTCGAGGCGCTGACCACCATCACGACCAATCCCATTTCCGACGGGCATGCCTTGCACGCCATCCGGTTGATCAAGGAAAACCTCCCCATCGCCGTCAAGGACGGTAAAAACGAAGCCGCGCGCCTGAACCTGGCGGCGGCCTCCACCATGGCGGGCTGTGCCTTCACCATCTCCTTCGTCGCCCTGGCCCATGCCATGGCCCATACGGTGGGCATGCTCTACAACGTGCCCCACGGCGTGGCCTGCGGCATCATGCTGCCCAAGGTGATGCGCTTCAATGTGGACCATGCCACGGACAAACTGGCCTTGATTGCCTTGCAACTGGGAGTAAACACCTTCAAGATGGACAAACGTCAGGCCGCCCTCACCGCCGCCGATGAGATCGAAAATCTGATGAAGAGCGTGGGACACCCCTTGCGTCTTCGTGACTTGGGCGTTCCCGAAGACGGTCTCGAAGCGTGCAGCATGCACGCCGCCGGCGACCCGGTTTCGCTTTACAATGCACGTCCCGTGGCCAGCCCGCAGGAAATTCTGGAACTCTATAAGCAGGTTTACTAACTCATGTGATATGAGGGACAAGGATGTACCACTCCTTGTCCCTCATTCCTCGTGTAATGATGAAAGAAGAGGTGGAAAATGCCCATGATTCGACTGGACCCGGTTGCTTGCAAGGCCATCAAATCGGAGCTGTCGGAAAAAGGATTGCCGCTTTCCGTTCGCATTGAGATTCGATCCACGGGGTGCTGTGATGCGTCGCTCGGCATCGCGGCCGAAGCGGCCGAAGCAGACGATCTCATCGAAGATGCAGACGGCTTGGCGATCGCCATCAGCCCGGCGACCCGCCAACTGGTTGGAGACGTTTCAATCACCTGCGCCGGTGACTCCGATGGGAAAGAATTCTTCCTCGAATCGGACAGGCCCTTGAACGAATGGGCCGGCTTTGCTCCCAGCAGCATCCGGATAGGCGCTAAAACGTAAGGTATGCCGGTAACCCCACCTCCCTCCGACCGATATTCAAAGCCACTTCCAAGTCAATATATTAAAGCGGCGGACATGCTTTATAGCACTAGTACGCGGGTTGCTTAATCCTGCACGCAGAGTCGATGCCCGGCATCGACATCCGCAAGGATATCCTATAAGCATGTCCCATGCGCGTCGTACTGCCCGACAACGGGCAAGTAGCGGTCACCGAGGCCGCCGTCGTTACCGGCCGGGACTTTAAGCTGCGCTGGCACAAGATGTGAAAGCCGTAGATGTGCGAGACTCCCTCAGCATCGACATACAGAGGTCGCAATGTTCAAGCAATCGGCAGGCACGCGCCGCATGATCTGAAAGGTTTACGCGCGGTTCCGCGAGGATTTGGGAGTGAGGCGACCCAGGCCTGCGCGAGAATGGATATGTGTAATGTTTATACACCGCAAGCCGCGTTCGCCGCTGGTTGTTTACAAATTACACACGCCTGCTTAGTATCATTGCATTAAACCATCACGGTTCAAGCCGATTTGGACCCGAGGAGATCGACATGAGGCGTCGCGCCCGAAGCAGCCTTCGCTCAGGCATGAAAACTTCACCATGGATTATTCTGGGGTCGACGGTCATCCTTCTTATTGTCGTGATCGTGCTCGCCATACAGAACACGAATCGCGAAAAACGCTACATTTCCAAAATCCTCCGCGAAAAAGGCGCGGCCCTTATCCGTGCCGTCGAAGCCGGCGCCCGAACCGGGATGATGGGCATGATGTGGGCAGGGCCGCAAATCCAGCGGTTGCTGGAAGAAACGGCCAGGCTTCCCGATGTTTTGTACCTGGCCATCGTCGATCCGGAGGGCCGGGCGGTGGCTGACAGCGACCCTTCGAAGATCAATCTGCCCTTTAGACCCAATCATAAAGTGATCCATTTAGGACCCGATCTTGAGGAAAGCTGGGAGCTGGTCCCCTTTGGAGAGAAAGGACAGGCGTTTGAAGTTCACCGTCGGTTCGAACCGACCAGACCGGGCGCCGGGCAAGGCCTTGGCCGCATGCACGGAATGATGCGCCGATATGGCGAGATTCCGGATGCAGCGGACGACTGGCATGGCCGGCTCGAAAAAGAGCAGTTTCTAATTGTAGTGGGTTTGGACGTCGCCCCCTTTGAAGAGGCGATCCGGGAAGATATCCAGACGACAGTGGTGCTTTCAGTCGTTTTGCTATTGTCTGGTTTTGGCGGCTTTGTTTCCTTATTTTGGATGTACAGCTATCGAACCGCAAAACAGAGTTTGCAGGATACCAGCGCCTTTGCCGACGAAGTCGTCACCCATATGCCGGTGGGATTGATCGCCACCGATCGTGACGGACAAATCACATTTTTTAACCCGGCCGCCGCAAAAATTACCGGCTTGCAGCCCGCCATGGCCAAAGGCCGCCAGCCGGATAGCGTTTTACCGCCTCAGTTGTGCGGTCTGAAACAAGAACTCGACAGTGGGGCAACGATTACCGACAAGGAGATGGAGTGCGTCTTTTCCGGCCAACGATCCGTACCGGTAAGCGTCAGTGCCACGCGCATCATCAATGAAGCCGGCCAACTTGTCGGGCAAATCCTTATTTTGAGAGACTTAGGCGAAGTACGCCGCCTGCAGGATGAAATTCGCCGGCAGGAAAAACTGGCCGCCCTGGGCGGTTTGGCCGCCGGCGTGGCCCATGAAATCCGCAATCCGTTGAGCTCGATTAAAGGCCTGGCCACATTTTTTGCAGCCCAATTTGAAGATGGCAGCGAGTCCAAGCAGGCCGCGGGCGTTATGATCCAAGAGGTAGACCGGTTGAACCGGGTGATCACCGAACTGCTGGACTTTGCCCGGCCAACGGATCTGAAATGCAATGCCACCGATCTTGCCCCCCTGATTTCCCGTTCCATTCAATTGATTCAACAGGAAGCCGCCAACCAGGATATTCAAATCGAAACGCACATTGCCGATGATATCTGCCCGGTCATGATCGACGCGGATCGAATCGCCCAATGCTTATTGAACATTTATCTCAATGCCATTCAGGCCATGGAACATGGCGGGAAGCTAACCGTGCGCTGTGAGACTGAAGACAATCATTACGCACGCATAGCGGTGAGCGATACAGGGCCAGGCATTAAAACCGCTCATCTCAGCAAGATTTTCGATCCCTACTTTACTACCAAGAACAAAGGGACAGGATTGGGATTGGCCATTGTGAATAAAATCGTGGAAGCCCACCAGGCGCGCCTGAAGGTTGAAAGCGAACCCGGCAAAGGGGCCACCTTTACGCTGCGTTTCGCCTGCCAGAACTTCCCAGCCGAAAAGAGGACGCTGTGAACGCCCAAAGACAGACCAAAATACTGATTGTGGACGATGACCCCGGTCATCTGGCCACATTGAAGACCATCACCCGCAGTTGGGGCTATGCGGTTCAAACGGCGGATGATGGCACCAGGGCCGTGGAGTTGGTCAAATCCGAGCCGGTGGATCTTGTATTGATGGATGTCCGCATGGCCAAAATGAGCGGCATCGAGGCGCTGGAGAAGATCAGCGCCTACAATCCGTCCATACCGGTAATCATCATGACAGCCTATTCATCGGTGGAATCGGCAGTGGAGGCCTTAAAGACCGGAGCTTACGATTATTTGATCAAACCCCTTGATTTCGAAGTCTTGAAGTTGACCTTGGAGCGAGCCCACGACCATGCCGGGCTCAAAACCGAAAACAAGCTGCTCAAGGAGCAGTTGCGGGCCGACATAGACACCGCCAACATCATCGGCAAAAGCCAGGCCATGAAAGCGCTGATGGAGATGTTGGCCATGGCGGCGCCCTCCGAAGCGACCGTGCTGATTACCGGGGAGAGCGGTACCGGCAAAGAGCTGATTGCCCGGTCGTTGCATCTGAACAGCCCCCGCAAGGATTATCCGCTGGTGACGGTCAATTGCGCAGCCATCACCGAAACGCTGTTGGAGTCCGAACTCTTCGGGCATGAAAAAGGCGCCTTTACCGGCGCGGACCGGCGCCGCGAAGGCCGTTTTATGCAGGCCAACAAAGGCACTATCTTTCTGGATGAAATTGGTGAAATGTCGGCCATGATGCAAGCCAAGCTGCTGCGCGTCCTGCAGGAACGAGAGATTCAGCGGGTGGGCGGCGATCAGGTGCTCCCGGTGGATGTGCGGATTGTGACCGCCACCAACCGCGATCTGCAAACCGAAGTGACCGCCGGGCGCTTCCGGGAAGATCTTTTCTACCGCCTGAATGTAATGCAGCTGCACGTTCCGCCACTCAGGGATCGGCGCGACGACATCCCGCTGCTGGCCAATCATTTCCTGGAAAAATACGCCGCACGCAATCGTAAAACCGCCAAAGGATTTTCGCCCCTGGCCATGGATATGCTGATTAAGTACGACTGGCGCGGCAATGTGAGAGAGTTGGAAAACATCGTCGAGCGGGCGGTTATTCTAATGACCGGCGAACATGTTACCGAAAATCAGCTGCCGTTGAATATTTCGCAGGAGCACCCCGACAACGGACAGGCGGTGTTTGCCGGCAAACCGTTTACGGAAGGCGCCCATTCGCTGGAAGAGATCGAAAAAGAGGCTATCCTGACCGCTTTAAAAGCCGCGGATGGCAATAAGAGCGAAACCGCCCGGCGCCTGGGCATTACCCGAAAGACGCTGCATAACAAGCTCAAAACTTACGGTGAAGGTTGAGGCTTTGGCTCGACACTTTCCCCGTCCCATCGCCATCCGTATAAGATTTACCCAGCCCCCCTCCCTTTTCTTCCATTAAGTGGGAACAAAGTACCCGCATCAGGCCCCGCGCCGATTCATCCGATCGGATGTTTCGTTGAAAATCGGATGCTCAAAGAAAATACATGTCTGTTATTACATGTCTTTTGGGGTTTAGCGAAAATACTGCCAAGCCTTGGCACACCGCTTGCTCATACTACTCTTCAAATAGATGTTGGTTCGAATTTAACTACTTAGAGGTTCCTGAACAAATCACAAGGCCGCAAGGGTGAGCGGTCTATAACCGATGAAACAAGATATAGCTCCCAATTCGGCTTTGAAACTCGATTCTTGTTCTTTGAAAAAAAGGCGCAAAAAGATGGCTGCAAGCCATCTTTCCAGATTCATCACTAGAAAACACAGGGCGATGGCCGTTTCGCTTGTGGATGCCAGCTTGGTCATTACCCGGCCGATGCCATAGTGGCGTTTTGCTTGACCGAATTTTCCCTCAATTGGGATTCTATCCAACTCATCCTGTCGAGCTATTGCTGCTTCGCTCTTCAAAAGAAGAGCATTTTCGGCCGTGATTATCGGCGGTCTGCCGAGCCGCGGTCCAGACAATCGGATATTGTTTTTCTTGCAATATCGAAGATTGTCTCGTGTGCGATAAATACGATCAGCATGCACCGATTCGGGATATACGCCAAAGCGTCGCTTGTAAGCCTCTACCTGGGCTTGAAAATCGAGACCCTCGTTGAAGTTATCCCAACTGGTCCGGTCAACAAATGCATAGCCGTCAACCAGGCTCACGGACAGCTTGGCGCCAAACTCAGTGTCAATAGCTGCCTTGCCGCGCTTGATCGGCCGCACATGCGGTTGACTGATGCTCACGATGCGATCATCGACCCTGTGGCTGCGCTCATTGTACATCAGTTGTTGCTGGCGATACACTTCGCTGATGACCAGCAGCTCTCGGTATCGCCTTTTCCCCAGGCCGGTCAGATCCGCAACCTCGGAAAGCTTTTCAATACTTTTCAGGTTGCGGCGTAAAAATCCGAGCTGGCTTCTCAACGCCTTGCGTAGCTTCTGGCCATCAACACGCTTGCTCTTGGCCACGGCAAGAAAGCACTTGCGGGCTATGATCCGGTATGTCCTTGGTTTGTTGCGCATCTGGTTCTGATTTTTATGCAGCACATCGATGATCTCTTCGCTCTTTTCGCGGGCAACGTTGAGCAGTTTTAAGTCCGTCGGAAAGCTGATATCGGCAGGCGCGCAGGTGGCGTCCATTAGCAGTTTGCCTTTATTGGAAGGCTCTTCCTGGCAACTGCTTCCCTTACCCGTGTCATTGTCATCTTTTTTGGACTGCTTGATGGCCTTGTGCACAATTGCTTCATTGACACGATTCAAAATGTCTGCGGGAAAGCGCTTTCGAAAGTGAACGTACATCGACGGATTAAATGGCGCTTCGGCGATAAATTCCTTCAGACCGCAAAAGTATTGCAAGTATGGGTTTTCCCGTATCTGTTCGACGCACTCTTCGTCCGAAAGACCCAATCGCTCCTTGACGATCAAAGCACCGAGGGCCATTCGGACCGAAAGTGCTGGCGGCCCTTGACCTTTTTTAGACAATTTTGCGCAGTAATCACTTTCAAAAGTGTGCCATGGAATCATGTGAGCCAGTCGGACCCATCGATTATCAGCCGACAGCTTGCCGGAAAACGGCATCAAAAAGCCTTCCAGCTCAAGCTGCTTTTCGGAGTGTCTGTACATAATTTTCTCGTCGGAAGGTGCAAGGTTTTTAATGGAAAAAGCTTGATTTGCTTGCGTTTACGACGAATCTCATAACACTTTTGACCCGTTATATCAAGATGTTAATTATTATTCAGGAACCTCTACTTAAATGAAGGGAAAAAGAAAATGAAATCCAATCTAACCAAAAAGTCTTTGATTATCGGTGCGGTCCTACTTCTGGTAGGTGCTGCCGTAGCATTTGCGAACGGCGGATATGGCGGCCATATGATGGGGTATGGCTCCGGTTACGGCATGGGACCCGGCATGATGGGCAACGGTTATGGTCACGGTGGCTATGGAATGGGGCCTGGCATGATGGGCTATGGACCGGGATACGCCAACAATGGACACCGCTACGGCGATAATCTGAGCGCCGAGCAACGTACCAAACTGGATGCCGTGCAAGAGAAGTTCTTCACCGAAACCCAGGATTTGCGCAACAAAATCGATGATCAACGCAGTGCCCTGCAAGAGGAATTGAGCAAGGATAATCCGGATGCGGCCAAGGTCGGCAACCTGCAAAAAGAGCTCTCCACGCTGCAAGGGGAGTTCGATCAGAAAGCTGTGCAGCATCAAATAGAAGTCCGCAAAGTGCTTCCCGAAGATTTTAACGGCCGCGGAAACGGTGGCAATTGCTGGCAGCAGTAAAATTGTCTACCCTGTCGTTCCCGCTTGGCCCGGCGATCCAACATCGCCGGGCCCAAAAAAGGGGGGAATGGAAATGAAACGATCTTCTTCTACGCTACTTAGTGTCCATCCACGATCGTAACTACTTGTAACGGATAAAAAAAGCGCATTTTGCGCTGGCATTTTACTACTCGCTGTAGTATATCGGATAGCGCCAACCAACCGATAATGCAACGAAAGCAGAAAAGGGGCCAGAAGCA
>JACRDD010000015.1 GCA_016218685.1 Desulfobacterales bacterium
CACGGGTTACTTCACCGTCACTTACAACGGCAGCGCCTATAAGTTCACGCTGCCGGTGCAGCCGACCAACGGACAGCCCGTGGGTGTGGCCGCCGCCATGGCTTCGGCCAGCTCGGCATCCTATTCACCGGTGAGCACGCGGGCCACCACTTACCCGACGCCGTTCTCCACCACGGCACCGGCCAGCGGTTGCGGCACGAACGAAACAACGGTCGTCAAGACCTGTACCCGCATCCAGTAGCCGCAATCCTTCGATCGATCGAAAAATCGTGTCGAAGTAAAAGCGCTTGATCGCAAAGACGAAGCCCCCTGGAGGTTCAGGGGGCTTCTTTTTTTTGTGTTCTTGAGATTTGGACCGGGTACGCGCGCTTAAAACGATTGACAATATGACGTAGAATTTCATAACATGACGTCGCGTTCACGAATGAAAACTCCCATTGAGGAGCAAGGGGTCAGCATGCAAACCGAGCGAAGCCAAAGCCCGAAGCCTCCCCGGCGAGAAAGAGAAAAGCAACGGCAAAGACAGGAAATTTTGGCGACGGCGCTGACCCTCTTTTCCGAAAAGGGCTATCATAACGTTTCCATGCACGAGATCGCCGCCAATGCCGAGTTCGCCATCGGCACGCTTTACAAATTTTTCCAGAACAAGGAAGATTTGTACAAAACCCTGGTGCTGGAACAATGCGATCTGTTCGACCAGGCTTTTGCAAAGGTGCTCGATGCCCCCGGGGATGAGGTGGTAAAACTGCGCGACTATGTGCGGGTCAAAGGCGCCATGTTCCGCGAGCATATGGCGTTTATCCGCCTCTTTATGGCCGAGAGCCGCGGGGCGAGCTTCAATATCAACGCCGGCTTGGACGCTTCGGTGCGTCAACGCTATTATGATTTTCTCAAGCGGTTCGCGGCGGTGTTCGAGAACGGCATGGCCAAAAATCGGTTCAAAAGGATTGCCGACCCCTTCGATCTGGCCGTGGCGATGGACAGCGTCGTTAACTCATTTTTATTGATGTGGATCGATGATCCCCGGAAACATCCGTTTCCCGAGGACCCCGATAAAATACTGAAACTCTTCTTCGACGGGATTTTGGCGTCGCGCTGAGGCGGGATCGGGTTGACCGCCGTAGCGATAGTTGCATGCAGCGGGAGGATTTAATGTCGTTTATTTTAAAAAAGAAACGAGGTCGGGCGGCTGCGATAGTGATGGCAGCCCTCCTTTTGCTGCTCAACGGCTGCCAGAAGGGCAAGGGCGGCGACGGTAAGCCCGCTTCGAAACCGGAAGTGGCGACGATGGTCGTTGCCGCGCGATCGGTGGAACTAGATACCGAACTGCCCGGGCGCACGGCCGCCTACCGGGTGGCGGAGATCCGTCCCCAGGTCAATGGCATCATTATTAAAGAGTTGGTTAAGGAAGGTTCGGAGGTCGAAGCCGGCCAGCTCCTTTACGAGATCGACCCCGCGCCGTTCAAGGTGGCCCTGGAATCAGCCAAGGCCTCCCTGGCCAAAGCCGAAGCCAATTTGCCGTCGGTTCGCGCCAGGGCCGAACGCTACAAAGAGTTGCTGGCGCAAAAGGCGGTCAGCCAGCAGGATTTTGAAGATGTCACCGCGGTTTTGGGGCAGAGCCAGGCTGAAGTCGAGTATTGGAAGGCGGCGGTGGAGGCGGCCCGCATCAATTTGAACTATACCCGCGTGACCGCCCCGTTTGCCGGCCGCATCGGCCGGAGCCAGGTGCGCACCGGCACGCTGGTCACGGCCTACCAGCCCACGCCATTCACGGTGTTGCAGCAACTGGACCCCATATACGTGGATGTGGTTCAATCCTCGTCCGAATTGCTGCGGCTGCGGCGCGCCCTGGAGGCCGGCCAACTGCGCAGCGAAGGCGATCACAGCAGCAAAGTGCGTATTTTTCTCGAAGACGGCACGCCCTATCCATTGGAGGGTGCGCTTCAGTTCGCCGATGTCTCCGTTGACCCGACCACCGGCTCTTTTTCCCAGCGTATCGTGGTGCCCAATCCCCGGCATCTGCTGCTGCCCGGCATGTTCGTGCGCGCCGTGGTCAAGGAAGGCACCGCCCAGCAAGCCATTCTGGTGCCCCAGCAGGGCGTCAGCCGCAATTCAAAAGGCCAGGCGGTCGCCCTGGTGGTGGACGAGAAGGATACCGTGCAGCAGCGGATTTTGACCATCGACCGCGCCGTGGACGACGAGTGGCTGGTCTCCGATGGCCTGACGGTCGGCGATCGCTTGATTCTGGAAGGCATGCTCAAGGTTCGGCCGGGGAGCGTCGTGAAAGTCGCCCCCATGGAAAGCGGCACAGCCACCGGCAACACCGGTAAGGAACCCGCCGGCACCGCGGCATCGCAGAAATAACGGAGAAGACCATGCTGTCGAAATTCTTCCTGGACCGCCCGGTCTTTGCCTGGGTGATCGCCATCATCATGATGCTGGCTGGTGGCTTGGCCATCTATAATCTGCCGATTTCGCAATATCCGCCAATCGCCCCGCCCTCCATCGCCATCGACGCATTTTATCCCGGCGCCTCGGCCGAGACAGTGGAAAACAGCGTGGTGCAGATTATCGAGCAGAAGATGACCGGCTTCGACAAGCTGCTCTACATGACCGCCAGCAGCGATGCTTCCGGCTCAGGCCGCATCGAGTTGACCTTCGCGCCGGGCACCGATCCGGATCTGGCCTGGTCCCAGGTGCAGAACAAGCTGCAATTGGCCATGGCCAGCCTGCCGGACGTGATCCAGCGCCAGGGCGTCAAGGTGAGCAAATCGACGCGCAACTGGTTGATCATCGTCGGACTGGTCTCCGAGGACGGCAGCATGAACGGCAGTGACCTGCGGGACTACGCCCAGTCCAATATCGAAAAGGTGCTGGCCCGGGTGCCGGGCGTGGGCGAAGTGGAGAGCTTCGGTTCGCAGTACGCCATGCGGGTTTGGCTCGACCCGGTGAAGCTGACCGATTATCAGTTGACCATCGAAGATGTCATCGCCGGTTTGCGGGCCTACAACGTGGAAATCTCCGCGGGTCAGTTCGGAGGCGCGCCGGCCGTACCCGGCCAGCGGCTCAATGCGTCCATCATCGTCCAGAACCTGCTCAAGACCCCCGAAGAGTTTGCCGCCATTCCCCTGCGCATCGGTTCCGACGGTGCCGTCGTGCGCGTGCGGGATGTGGGCCGCGCCGAGCTGGGGACCGAACGCTACGAGATGAATTCGCTGTACAATGGCAAACCCGCGGCCGCCTTGGCAGTACGGCAGGCCGCCGGCGCCAACGCGCTGGATACCGCCGATGCCGTGCGCGCCAAGATGGAAGAACTTTCCAAGTACTTCCCGCCGGGCATGAAGGTGATCTATCCCTATGACACCACTCCTTTCGTGAAGGTGGCCATCGACGAGGTGATCAAGACGCTCTTCGAGGCGATTCTGTTGGTCTTCCTGGTGATGTTTCTCTTCCTGGGCAACATCCGGGCTACGCTGATCCCCACCCTGGCGGTGCCGGTGGTGATCCTGGGCACCTTCGCCGTGCTGGGATTTTTCGGGTTTTCCATCAACATGTTGACCATGTTTGCCATGGTCCTGGCCATCGGTCTGCTGGTGGACGACGCCATCGTGGTGGTGGAAAACGTCGAGCGCATCATGCACGAAGAGCATCTCGGTCCCAAGGAGGCCACGCGCAAATCCATGGAAGAGATCACCAGCGCCTTGATCGGCATCGGCCTGGTGCTGGCTGCCGTGTTCGGCCCCATGGCCTTTTTCGGCGGCTCCACGGGCGTGATCTACCGGCAGTTCTCCGTGACCGTGATCGCGGCCATGCTTTTGTCGGTGGTGGTGGCCTTGATCTTGACTCCCGTGCTGTGCGCCTCGCTGTTAAGGCCGGTCGACCAGCGGCTGGCATCCACCCGGCGCGATCTGCCCATCTTCAGGCCCTTGCTGCATGGGTTCAACCGTTTTTTTACCTGGTTCAACCGGGGTTTCAACGGCTTGCGGGACAAGTACCAGGGCGTCGTGAGCCACATGCTGGGGCGCAAATTGCGCTACCTCTTGATCTATGTGCTGATCGTGGCCGGCCTGGTCTACTTGTTTCAGCGCATGCCCACGGCTTACCTGCCCGACGAGGACCAGGGCATCATGTTCATCCAGGCCCTGCTGCCGGCCGGCTCTACCCTGGAACAGACCGAGCTGGTCATGAACGAGGTGCGCGATTACTTCCTGAAGGATGAAAATGAAACCGTCTCCTCGATCATGACCATCGCCGGCCGCAGTTTCGCGGGGGCCGGCCAGAACGCTGGATTGGCGTTCGTGCGTCTGAAGGATTGGGATTTGCGCCAGCGGCCGGATCTGAAAGTAAAGGCCCTGGCCAAACGCGCCATGGGGCGCTTTGGCCGCATTCGCAATGCCCGGGTCTTTGCTTTTCCGCCGCCGGCGGTCAACGAATTGGGCACCTCCACCGGATTCGATTTTCAATTGCAGGATCGCGGCGGCCTCGGCCACGCGGCACTTATGGAGGCCCGCAACCAGTTGCTTGACATGGTGGCCAAGGATGAGCGCCTGACCAAGGTGCGGCCCAACGGCCTGGAGGATGTACCCCAGTACCGCATCGATGTGGACTGGGAACGGGCCGGGGCCCTGGGCGTGCCCATCAATTCCATTCACAACACCATCTCGGCGGCTTTCGGCGGCGCCTATGTCAACGACTTTATCCAGGGGGGGCGGGTCAAACGGGTCTATGTCCAGGCCGATGCGGCCCACCGCATGCAGCCCAACGACCTGGAGCGGCTCTATGTGCGTAACGCCGCCGGCAGCATGACGCCCTTTACCGCCTTCGCCTCCGGGCACTGGACCTTTGGTTCGCCGCGTTTGGAGCGCTTCAATGCCTTTCCGTCGCTCAATATTTTGGGAGAAGCGCCCCAGGGCCGCAGTTCCGGCGAGGCCATGCAGGCCATGGAAGAGATTGCCGCCCAATTGCCCGCGGGTACCGGTTTCGACTGGAGCGGCATCTCCTTCCAAGAGCGCCAAGCCAAGTCCCAGACCGGCTTGCTCTATGCTTTTTCGGTGATCGTGATCTTCCTGTGCCTGGCCGCCTTGTATGAAAGCTGGACCGTGCCCATCTCGATCCTGCTGGCCCTGCCGCTGGGGGTGGTGGGGGGCGTGGCGGCATCCATGCTGAGGGGCTTTCCCAACGATGTCTACTTTCAGATCGGCTTGCTCACGGTTCTGGGGCTGACCACCAAAAACGCGATTCTGATCGTGCAATTCGCCATGGGCAAGATGGCCGAGGGCATCGGGTTGGTCGAAGCCACCCTGGAAGGCGCCAAGTTGCGACTGCGGCCGATTGTCATGACCTCCATGGCTTTCGGTTTCGGCGTGTTGCCCCTGGCCATGGCCGGCGGCGCGGGCGCGGGCGCCCAGACCGCCATCGGCACCGGCGTGCTGGGCGGCATGGCTACGGCCACTTTTATCGCCATATTCTTCATTCCTCTCTTTTTCGTGATGGTGGTGCAGGTGTTTGCAAGGAAGAGAAAATAAATCGTCTCCCACGGTTATTTTGTTCTTGCGCGCCCCTTCTTATTACAGGTAATATAGCACCCAAGTTAGGCGCTATCTCGTACCGATTTCCGCATCCCCCGCAGCAATAAAACCAGACCATCGCTTACCCCCTTGGGGGGTCAGGCACCATCACTGCATTGAGAGGAGGAGTACTATGCGAAAAAGAAACATTCTATTCCATGCGTTGATCGTTTTTGTGGTGTGTTGCATGTCCATGGGTTGCGATTCCGGCAGCAGCAGTAGCAGCTCCGGCGGCAGCTCCGGCGGCTGTGACACTTCCAGCAGCAGTTCGGGCAGCAGCTCGAGCAGTTCGAGCAGTTCCAGCAGCAGTTCCGGCAGCGGATCGATCACTGGAGGGACCTGCACCTCCACGGGCAATGTCGTCATTACCGATACCATTCGGGTGACCAGCGGCACTTACGACGGACAGTGCAAGACCTATATCCCCAGCGGAATGGGCGATGGCGGTCAGGGAGAGGACCAGAAGCCGGTATTTCGCGTTGAAAACGGCGCCACGCTGAAAAATGTCATCATCGGAACGCCCGGTGTGGACGGCATCCATCTCTATAATGGGGCCACCCTGGACAACGTTACCTTTAAAGACGTGGGCGAAGACGCCGTTACGGTCAAATCCTCGGGCACCTACACCGTTCGCAACATCGAAGGTTATGCTTCCGAAGATAAATTCTTCCAAATCAATGCCGCCAGCACGCTCAATGTTACGAATTGTATCATCCACGATGCCGGCAAAGCCCTGCGCCAGAACGGCGATACCACATTTAAAATCGCCGTCACCTTCGACAGGTGCGATATCGCGGATATGAACGAAGGCATCTTCCGGAGCGACAGCAGCAGCAGTACCGCCAGGATCACCAACAGCCGTCTGCACAATGCCGGCGATATCTGCATCGGCAATTGGGCCAGTTGTACTTCCAGCGGAATTACCTATTACTAAACGAAAAACGTGCCGGCGATGTCTGATATGAAACACCGCGGAAGTTTGGGTTTAGTTCGATAACCGGATTTTCGCCTTTCAGGGGATGACGCCGATGGACCCCCGTGGATCTCCACGGGGGTCCGAAACGTTTAAGACCCGGCAGCCATGATTTTCTTCCGCCATGGCACACTGTCGTAACGAGTCAAAGTGTAAAGTGGCACACCCTTTCAAGGTCGCGCCGAAGCTCTCCGCAATAAAGATACAGTTCAAATTCTTCTCATCCCAGCATTCTTTTCCTGCCGGTTGCCCACAGGCATAGGTTTTGCGTAGCGGATTCGTGCCGGCATGCAACCTCACGGTTAAGGCTTGGCGGAAAGCGTTTCCACCACTGATGAAAGGATGGGCTTGAGATGAAAGGCAAGAAAATCTTTAAACGCTTGGGTGGGTTTTGTGTCGGGTGGGTTATGATCTTCGCCGTTCTCGGGGTGTTGGGGGCTTGCGACGATCCGGTACCGGACGACGATGCCGTGCTGGACACCCAGACGATGATTCCGCACGCCTCCTGGGATTGCGGCCTGCCGAAGGGGATTCCCGCGCCGGCCAATGGGCAGTTGGTTTTCGAAGCCAACATGACGCTGGGCCAGATTTACGATATGGGCCAAACGCAATACGGTCGCCGCCATTTGATCGAAATCAAGGGCGGCACGGTGAGCGGTCCGGATATCAACGCCCAGATCATGACCGGCGGCTTGGATTTTCAACTGACGCTGGCCAACGGTGCGCTCGAAATCGAGCAGATCATGGTCCTGAAAACGGATGATGGGAAGTATATCTATTTCCGCAATGCCGGGACCGGCACCGGACAGAGCGAAGTGCGCGTCGTTCCCGATTTCGAGGCTGCCAACTCCGGTGATTATGCCTGGCTCAACACCGGCTCGTTTGCCGGCGTTCGTGTTCTCGATATGACGAAGAAAACGCTCAAAGTCACCATCTATGACGTGGGCAACATCACCATCCAGCCCAATGCCGCCAATGCCATCCGAGTCACCCAGCCCAGCGGCGTGCCCGATCAGAGCTGGGAGTGCCGGGCGGCTTCGGCCTCCGAAACGCAAGGCGCCGAATTGTACAAAGAGACGGTGGGCATCGGCTCCGGTCTATCGGTGGGTTCTAGCAAGCGCGGGCGCCGCAATATCATCCCCATCACGGGCGGCACGGCCACTGGAAAAATTGCCGGCAAAGTACTGGCCGGCGGGGCCGATTTCCAAATCCTCTCCTCGCCCATGTCGCTGGACGCACGCTATACCATCCAGACCAATGAGGGGGAACTGATCATCGTTCGTAATTGCGGGCCCACCAGTTCCATGGTGCCGGTCTTCGAAGCCCGCGCCGACGGCAAATATGGGTATCTCAACGATGCGTTGTGGCTCAGTTCCGCACCCAGCATCGGCGCAAGTTCCGTCGCTCTGACCATTTATGAGAGCAACGGGGGCTCCGGCAGCAGTTCCAGCAGCAGTTCGAGCAGCGGCGGCTGCAATTAGTCTTCTTGGAATGGGGTTAATGGTCGC
This sequence comes from Desulfobacterales bacterium, assembly GCA_016218685.1. Taxonomy (GTDB): domain Bacteria; phylum Desulfobacterota; class Desulfobacteria; order Desulfobacterales; family Desulfosarcinaceae; genus Desulfatitalea. Next base: position 8,049 of record JACRDD010000015.1, read on the forward strand.
GTAGTTCTACTCGGGGATACATGGGGTATTTCGAGGATCGAACGAACCGGCTGCATCAAAAACGGACCAAAAAGGAGGATGTGATGAGAAAGATGGGTTGGGTCATGGCGGTTTGCGCATTGGGCTTGATCGTTGCCATAATGAATTGCACCCCGGCAGACGACGATGTGAATAACCAGGTGGTCATGGTGGGGGATTCGATCTTTGCCTTGTCCGGTGAAATCGCCAATGAATTGGAACGGCTGTCGGGCGAAACGTATCGCTCTTACTACGTCAGCGGTGCCGAGATGGAAGGCGGTTTCGTCAAAACCATTCCCACGCAGTACGCCGATGCGGTGCGGGCGGACAGCAATATCCGCACCGTCATCATGGACGGCGGCGGCAATGACATTCAGATCGGTGCCAGTTCCTCATGCACCAACGGCTCGGTCACGACCGCCTGCAAGAATGCGCTGGCCCCGGCCTTGACCGCGGCGGAGAATTTATTCAAACAGATGCGCGCGGGCGGCGTTCAGAATATTGTTTACATGAACTATTTTTACATTATGGATAGCAACAGCAAGCCGGCCTTTAACTGGATGCATGACGAGATGGCCAAGCTCGTGCAAAAATACAATGGCTTGATTGTCGATCCCATGCCCTATATGAAGGATTCCCTGATTGGCTCCGACAATATTCATCCGACCGATGAGGGCTCCCGCATGTTGGCGAACCTGATCTGGGATGCGATGAAGGCCAATTGCATCGAACAGGCGAGCGGGTGCACTCCCGGTTCGAGCAGCTCGAGCTCCAGCAGCTCGAGTTCAAGCTCGAGCAGTTCGAGTTCGGGGGGATGCAGGTAAAAAATGTTCGGCCGGAGAAGTTACTATACGGCTGGCAGTGAAAAGGGATGGCGCCGCATACACGCGGCGCCATCTCCAATTGCGGGTTTCGAATGGGAGACGTCGAACACAATCTGGACCGGTACCTGGCTGCCGAGCAACGGCTCAACACGTTTTTTGCGGCCCTGGACTACTGCTTTCCCCGGTGCATCGCCGTGGAGAAGCGCAAAAACGGCGGTCAGCCTGTGGCCGCCTGCTGCCAGAACAAGTACTACGCCATCTGCGATCTGCCGCATCCGGCCTTCGAACGCCTGCGGCAGGAGCGGGAGAAGCGTTTCGGAAGGCCGGAGGATCATTTCTGGGCCGATCCGGTCTCTCCCTGTTCGTACCACAATCCCCATAATGGATGCCTGCTGGCAACTCACAAGAGCCCCATCTGCCTGGCCTTTCTATGCCGGGAGGGCATCGATCACCTGCGCAACCGGTATGGCATCCACATGTACGACTACCTGGGCTTTTACTACGCCCTGGAGTGGATTCTCACCGGCGACCTGCCGGAGAGGGACTATGGGGAGTTCATGGCGGGCATCGCGGCCATGACCGCCAGGGTGAAGCAAATGGATGGCGCGCCGCTTTAATGTCCCAGCGTCCTGCCCAGATCCTCCAGGGCATCCACCACCATGCCCGTGCCCGTGGCGATCAGGAGGATGTCCTGGGCCACGCGTACGAATTTATACCCGGCCGGCGGCACGCCCAGATGAACGGAAACCTGAGCCGGCAGGTCATGATAGATGACATCGCTGGGCAGGGGTTGATGGATCTTCCATTTTTTGGCCTGGCCGGGCGGTTGACATCCATTTCCCTTCTTGGCCAATCCGGGAGGGCATTTGCCGGCCTGGAACTGCTCTGCGTAGTATTGATCGATGGGGCCGCGATCCTTCCCCATGAAGTAGGCCTCATACTCGCCGCTTCCGCCGGAACCTGAATGGCCTTTACCCTTTTGTCCGCCTCCCTGAGGACTTGAAGACTCCTTGCTGCCATGTTTGTTGCCTTTCCCGTTCCCCGATGGCTTTTCGGCCAAAGCCGGACCGGCCGCCCACATCACAAAAGCAAATAACGTCAGGACAAAACCCAATAATCCAAAGATTCGTTTCATGCCGCCTCCATTATTTTATCCGGATCTAATCGCCTGCCTCCGTGCCAAGCAAGAAGGCGCAGTTGCTCACATCGGGGCAATCGTGCATGGATTGATCCGTTTTATCAAGGTTTTTTATGCTCGCCGGCCCTTGCCTGACCGCACGCCCGATGGTATTGGGGAAGCGGACGAACCAAATTGCTTGGACAAAGGATAGCCTTGAATGGATCTGCCCGATACATTGGACGACGCTTTGCTGGCCTTGCGCCATGGGCTGGCCCAGATGGCCCGCTGGGGTTGCCGGGGGTTCGATTGTTCCGAGCAGACACGAAGTACGCTTGCGTCTTGGGACCGGCCGCCCTTAAGCGCGCAGACCGTTCAGATCCCGGAGCACGAGCGCCTGGAGGATATCCGCAACGACCTGGGCGACTGCCGGCGCTGCTTTCTGGCCGGCGGCCGTACCCGGTTGGTTTTCGGCGAAGGTCACGCCCAGGCCGAACTGGTTTTCGTGGGCGAGGGGCCTGGCTTTGAGGAGGATCGCAGCGGCCAGCCCTTCGTGGGGCCGGCCGGTCAGTTGCTGACCCGCATCATCGAAGCCATGCACCTTTCGAGGGACCAGGTCTACATCTGCAACGTGGTCAAGTGCCGGCCGCCCGAGAACCGCAATCCGTTGCCCGAAGAGATCGGCGCCTGCCGTCCGTTTTTGGAACGGCAACTTTCCGCTATCCGGCCCAAGGCGATTTGCGCCCTGGGCGCCGTGGCGACCCGGACCCTGCTGGACACCGATGCCCCCATCTCCGCTCTGCGAGGCCGCTTCCACGACTATCGCGGCATCAAAGTGATGCCCACCTTCCATCCTTCCTACCTGCTGCGCAATCCGGATCAGAAGCGCGTGGTTTGGGAAGACGTGAAAAAGATCATGGCATTATTGCGCATCCCGCTTTAGAATAAGAGTGAACTGAGCGAACAGGCGGATGGAAACGGGGAGATGCCATGCGACGTTTGATCTTCTGGTTGTTGGCGTTGGTAATGATGGGGCCTTCTGTGGTCATGGCAGAGGAGCCGGAGAAACCGGCGCCGGTCATCATGACCGTGACCGTGGCCGATCCCATCGGCCCGGGCGTGGCCGAGTTTTTGGAAGATGCGCTGGAAAAGGCCTCCCGGGAGCGGGCGGCCTGCGTGATCATCCTGCTGGACACCCCCGGCGGTGTGGTGGAATCGATGCGCAAGATCGTCCAGGCCATCTACGCCAGCGATGTGCCGGTGGTGGTTTATGTGTCGCCCAGTGGAGCCCGGGCCGCCTCGGCCGGCGTGATGATCACCATGGCCGCTGACATCGCCGCCATGGCGCCGGGCACCAACATCGGCGCAGCCCATCCCGTAGGGGCCGGCGGCAAGGAGTTGGAAGACGCAAGCGCCACAAAGGCTTTGAACGACATGGTGGCCCTCACCAAGGGCATCGCCCAGCGCCGGGGTCGCAACGCCGAGTGGGCCGAGAAAGCGGTGCGCGAGAGCGTGTCGATCACCGCCGACGAGGCGCTGAAGAACAACGTCATCGATCTGGTGGCCAAGGATCTGGACGACCTCATCGCCCAGATCAAGGGGCGCAAGATTCAAGGCAAGGGCAAGCTGGGGTTGGACAACGCCCGCATCGAGGAGATTGTGCCCAACCTGCGCACCAAGATCCTCAAGTTGATCAGCGATCCCAACATCGCCTACATCCTGTTCATGATCGGGCTGGCCGGGCTCTACTTCGAGCTGTCCAGTCCCGGCGCCATTTTCCCCGGCGTCGTCGGCGCCATCGCCCTGATCCTGGCTTTCTTCTCCTTTCAGACCCTGCCGGTGAACATCGCCGGCATCCTGCTGATTCTGCTCTCGGTCGTCTTCTTCATCCTGGAAATCAAGGTGACCAGCTTCGGCATGCTCAGCGTGGCCGGGGTGGTCAGCATGGTGCTGGGCTCCCTGATGCTGTTCAAGGGGGCCGGGCCGGAATTCCAGGTGGCCTGGCGGGTGATGATTCCCACCGTGGTGCTGATTTCGGGCTTTTTCGTCGGCGTGGTGACGCTGGTGGTGCGGGCTTACGTGCATCGGCCCTTTACCGGCTCCGAAGGGCTGGTGGGCGAGATCGGCGTGGTCAAGCAGGCCCGCGGCTCGGAAGGCAAGGTGCTGGTCCACGGCGAACTGTGGCAGGCCCGTTTCAGCGAACCGTGCGCCGAGGGCGCCAAGGTGGCGGTCGAGCGGGTGGACGGGCTGGTGGTGGTGGTTAAACCATTAAATCAATAGAGGGAGGCTTCAATGTTTGCTGCACCCATGGTCGCCATTGTCATGCTGGTCATCCTTTTTTTGTATTCGGCCATCAAAATCCTCAACGAATATGAGCGCGGCGTGATCTTCCGTCTGGGCCGGGTGATCGATGCCAAGGGACCGGGTTTGATTCTCCTGATTCCCGTAATCGACCGGATGGTCAAGGTGAGCATGCGGCTGGTGGTCATGGACGTGGACCCCCAGGACGTGATCACCCGGGACAACGTCTCGGTCAAGGTCAATGCGGTGATTTATTTCAGGGTCATCAACGCGGTCAAGGCCATCGTGGAGGTGGAGAACTACGCTTATGCCATGTCCCAGTTGGCCCAGACCACCCTGCGCAGCGTCTGCGGCCAGGCCGAACTGGACGAACTGCTCTCCGCCCGGGAGAAGATCAACGCCCAGTTGCAGGAGATTTTGGACACGCATACCGATCCATGGGGTATCAAGGTGGCCAACGTGGAGTTGAAGCACATCGACTTGCCGGCGGAGATGCAGCGCGCCATGGCCAAACAGGCCGAGGCCGAGCGCGAGCGGCGGGCCAAGGTGATCAACGCCGAAGGCGAATTCCAGGCCTCCACCCGGCTGGCCGAGGCCGCCGCGATCATCTCCGAGCACCCCATGGCCCTGCAACTGCGCTATCTGCAGACCATGCGCGAGATGGCCTCCGAGCACAACTCGACCACCTTCTTCCCGCTGCCCATCGACCTGTTCAGCACCCTCTTGGGCAAGGGCAAGGGGTAGCGCACAGGGGTGGCAATAATCACCATCGCGCGATTGTTGACAATTCAGAGCCGAATGGGTTAGTTAAACCACTTTTCAAAGGGAACTTTGGCGGAGGCCCGCGGGGCCTCCGCTGCTGCTTTTAACCACCGACCGGAAAGGAGACGGGGAACACATGGGCAAGGAAAAAAAGGCCGAAAAGGAAAAGCCGATCGAGAAGATGACCGTTAAAGAGTTGCGCGAAATCGGCAAAACGATCGAGGGGATTGTCGGCGTGCACGGCATGAACAAACCGGAGCTGATCACCGAGATCAAGAAGGCTCGCGGGATCAAGGAAGCCCCCAAGGCCAAAGGCACGACCACCAAGGAGATCAAGGCCAAGATCAAGGCTGTCAAGACCCAACGCCTGCAGGCTTTGGAGGCCAAGGACAGCACCAAGGCCGCCCGCTATCGCAAGCAGATTTCACGCTTGAAGAAGAAGACCCGTAAAGCGGCTTAACCGGTTCCCCGATCCGACACGATGCCACCGGCATTGACCCAAGGGGGCTTGAGATCCGATGGAGACCGATTCCCTGCTTGAGCGCATCCATGGGTTCCTGCAAAGCCTGGCGGCCGAAAAAGGCTACTCGGCCCATACGCTGCGGGCTTACCGCAACGATCTGGTCGAGTTGACCGCTTTTGTCGCCGGCCATCCCGAATGGTCCCGGGAAGAAATGCATCGCCTGACGGAAGTGCGGGTGGCGCAGGTGGACGCCCTGGTGATTCGCGGCTATCTGGGTTACCTGCACGGCCGTAACCGCAAGAGTTCCATCGCGCGCAAGCTGGCCGCGATCCGCTCGTTCTTCCGGTACTTGCGCAAGTTGCATCTGGTGGAAGAGAATCCGGCCGAGGCGGTTCGTACGCCCAAGCAGGCCAAGCCGCTGCCGGTCTATCTTTCGGTGGACGACATGTTCCGCATGCTGGATAACGTGCCGGCCGAGGGCATCCTGGGATTGCGCGACAAGGCCATCCTGGAGACGCTCTACTCGGGCGGGGTGCGGGTTTCGGAACTGGCCAGCCTGGACATGGAGGATCTGGACTTGCACAGCGGGTTGATTCGTGTGCTGGGCAAGGGCCACAAGGAACGCATCGTGCCCATCGGCGCAAAGGCCCAGGCGGCCATCGCGGCCTACCGCGAAGCCTTGGGACTTCAAGTGGGCCAGGGGGTGCCGGGAAACGGCGCCGTTTTTCTCAACAAGAACCTGGGGCGCCTGACAACCCGCTCCATCGCCCGGGTGGTGGACAAGTTCGCCCGGGCCTGTGGCCTGGCGGTGCCGGTGTCGCCGCATGCCTTCAGGCACTCGTTCGCCACCCATCTGCTGGATGCCGGCGCCGATCTGCGGGCGGTGCAGGAGCTGCTCGGTCACCGCAGCCTCTCCACTACCCAGCGGTATACCCATGTGAGTATCGACCGTTTGATGGAGACTTACGATAAAGCCCATCCGCGGCGTTGAGCGTGAAAGAAGAAAGCAATGACCATGGACAACACCCAATCGAAGAGCGTTGCCGAGATATTGATCGAGGCCTTGCCATACATCCGGCGTTTCACGGGCATGACCATCGTTATCAAGTATGGCGGTCATGCCATGGAAGACGAACAGTTGAAGGAAGACTTCGCCCGGGATATCTCCCTGCTCAAGTTCATCGGCATGCATCCGGTGGTGGTGCATGGCGGCGGCCCGCAGATCAACTCCGTGCTGAGCCAGATGGGCATCCGGCCCAAATTCGTGCGCGGCATGCGCATGACCGACGGCCCCACCATGGATGTGGTGGAGATGGTGCTGGGCGGCAAGCTGAACAAATCCATCGTGACCCAGATCAACCAGCAGGGGGTACGCGCCGTGGGATTGAGCGGCAAGGACGGCGGGCTGATCCAGGCCACCAAGATGCAGATCGTCTTGCAGGAAGATGCCACCAAGCCGCCCGAGATCATCGATCCGGGCATGGTGGGCCAGGTGACGGCCGTCAATCCGGCCATCATCCACACCCTGACCAAGGATGGGTTTATTCCCATCATCGCGCCCATCGGTGTGGGCGAGGCCGGTGAGACCTACAACATCAACGCCGACCTGGTGGCCAGTCACGTGGCTATGGCGCTGCACGCCGGGCGCTTGATCCTGATGACCGACGTGGACGGCGTGCTGGATGAACAGGGAAACTTGATCTCCTCCATCGACATGGAGACCGCCCAACAGATGATCGTGCAGCAGAAGATCACCGGCGGCATGATCCCCAAGGTGGAGTGCGCCCTGGAAGCCTTGAAGGGCGGCGTGAAGAAGGTGCCCATCATCAACGGCAAGAAGCGCCACTCGATTCTGCTGGAGCTGTTCACCGACCAGGGCATCGGCACCGAAGTGACCATCCGATAAAAAAGAAGAGTAGACCATGGACATCAAGCAAACCGCCGACAAGCACATCGCCAACACCTATGCACGCTATCCCCTGGCCCTGGTCAAAGGGCAGGGATGCACCGTGTGGGACGACCAGGGCAACGCCTACACCGACTTTCTCGCCGGCATCGCCGTATGCAATTTGGGGCACGCCCATCCCCAACTGGTTGAAGCGCTGGCCGAGCAGGCCCGCGTGTTGTGGCATGTCTCCAATCTCTTTTACACCCAGCCCCAGACCGAGTTGGCCCAATGGCTGACGGCCCACAGCTTCGCCGACCGGGTCTTCTTCGGCAACAGCGGCGCCGAAGCCAACGAGGCGGCCATCAAGCTGGCGCGCAAGTACGCTAAGGAAAAAGGCGAGCCCGGCCGCTACCGGATTGTCAGCATGAAACAATCCTTCCACGGCCGCACCATGGCCACCTTGTCGGCCACCGGCCAGGAGAAGGTGCGCAAGGGCTATGACCCGATCCTGGAAGGCTTCGATTTCGTGGCTTTCAACGACATCGAAGAGTTGAGCTGCGCCATCGGCCCCGCCACCTGCGCCGTCATGCTGGAGCCGATCCAGGGCGAGGGCGGCATCATTGTGCCCCATAAGGAGTATTTGGCCCAGGTGCGCCGGCTGTGCGACGAAAAGGGCTGCCTGCTGATCTTCGACGAGGTGCAGACCGGCATCGGCCGCACGGGCAAACTCTTCGCCTACGAGCACTTCGGCGTGGCCCCCGACATCCTGACCCTGGCCAAGGCCCTGGGCAACGGTTTGCCCATCGGCGCCATGCTGGCCACCGAAAAAGCGGCCTCGGCCTTCGTGCCCGGGGCCCATGCCAGCACCTTTGGCGGCACGCCCCTGGTGACGGCCGTGGCCCTCAAGGTGCTGCGCCTGCTGACCGAAGAGGGCATTCTGGCCCAGGTGGAAGCAAAAGGGGCCTACCTGCGGCAAAAGCTGGAAGCATTGAAAGCCAAATGCCCGGTCATCACGGACGTGCGGGGCAAGGGGCTCCTGGTGGGTGCCCTGCTCGACACCGCCGGCGCGCCCATCGTCAAGGCCTGCATGGCCAAAGGGTACCTGATCAACTGCGTGCAGGACAACATCCTGCGCTTTGCCCCGCCCCTGATTATTTCCAGGGAAGAAATCGATGGATTGATGCAGTGCCTGGAAGAAGTATTGAAAGAAGCATAAATTAACTTTGAAGATAAAGTTTTGGGATAAGGAGAGCAACGTGAGCGACAAAGTCAAAAAAGTGGTGCTGGCCTACTCGGGCGGCCTCGATACATCCGTCATCCTCAAGTGGTTGATCGAAACCTACCGGTGCGAGGTGGTGACCTTTTCCGCGGATCTGGGGCAGCCCGATCCCATGGCCGACGTGGAGCAAAACGCCTTGCGCACCGGAGCGGTCAAGGCTTACGTGGAGGACTTGAAGGAAGAGTTCGTGCGCGACTATGTCTTTCCCATGTTCCGGGCCAATGCCATCTACGAAGGCGAGTATCTGCTGGGTACCTCCATCGCGCGGCCGCTGATCGCCAAGCGCCAGATGGAGATTGCCGCCATCGAGAAGGCCGACGCGGTCAGCCACGGCGCCACGGGCAAGGGCAACGACCAGGTGCGCTTCGAGCTGACTTACTTCTCCATGGACCCGCAGATCAAGATCGTCGCCCCCTGGCGCGAGTGGGATTTGACCTCGCGCACGGCCTTGATGGCGTTCGCCCAGAAGCACGGCATCCGCGTGCCCACCACGCCCTCCAAGCCCTACAGCACCGACGGCAACCTGCTGCACATCAGCTACGAGGGCGGCATCTTGGAAGACCCCTGGGCCGCGCCGCCGGACGACCTCTTCCAGCTCACGGTCTCTCCCCAGAAGGCGCCCGACATGCCCGAGGAGATTGAGATCGCTTTCACCCAGGGTAATCCCACGGCCATTAACGGAAAGAGCCTTTCGCCGGCCAAGATGCTGGCCGAGTTGAACCGCCTGGGCGGCAAGCACGGCATCGGCCGAGTGGATCTGGTGGAGAACCGCTTCGTGGGCATGAAATCCCGCGGTGTATACGAGACTCCGGGCGGTACGCTTCTGCGCAAGGCCCACATGGCCATGGAGTCCATCACCCTGGACCGCGAAGTGCACCACCTGCGCGACGGCCTGATTCCCAAATACGCCGAGCTGATCTACAACGGCTTCTGGTTCGCTCCCGAGCGCCGGCTGCTGCAAAACATGATTGACGACACCCAGCGCAACGTCACCGGTACGGTGCGGTTGAAGCTGTACAAGGGGAGCTGCATGGTGACCGGCCGCAAATCTGAGTTCTCCCTTTACTCCGAAGCCCACGCCACTTTCGAAGACGATGCGGTTTACCGCCAGAAAGATGCAGAAGGTTTCATCCGCCTGAACGCCCTGCGCCTGCGCATTCAAAAGCTAAGGGGAAGCAAATGAGCGAGAAGCCCTGGGACGGCCGGTTCTCCGATCGCACCGACACCAGCGTCGAGGCCTTTACTTCTTCCATCCAGACCGACAAGCGCCTCTATCCTTACGATATCGAGGGCAGCGTGGCCCATTGCCGCATGCTGGCCAAGGTGGGGGTGATCACCCACGAAGAGGCCGGCGAGCTGGCCGAAGGGCTCTGGCGCATCAAGCGCGAGCTGGACCAGGGCAATTTCAAGTTCAGCGACAGCCTGGAAGATATTCACATGCACATCGAGGCGCGGCTGTTGCAGGAGGTGGGCAAGGTGGCCCAGAAGCTGCACACCGCCCGCAGCCGCAACGATCAGGTGGCCCTGGACGCGCGCATGTTTTTGCGCGACGCCACCGGCCAGACCATCGGCCGGCTCCAGGATCTGCGCAAGGTGCTGGTGGCTTTGGCCGAGCAGCATACCGACACCGTCCTGCCGGGCTACACCCACTTGCAGCGCGCCCAGCCGGTGCTGCTGGCCCACCACTTTATGGCCTACTACGAGATGTTCAGCCGGGATGCCGAGCGCTTCGCCGACAGCCTCAAGCGCACCAACGTGATGCCCCTGGGCGCCGCGGCCCTGGCCGGCACCACCTATCCCATCGACCGCGCCTACACCGCCGAACTGCTCAACTTCCCGGCGATCTGCGCCAACAGCATGGATGCCGTGGGCGACCGCGACTTCATGCTGGAGTTCCTCGCGGCGGCCAGCATCTGCATGGTGCACCTGAGCCGCCTGTGCGAAGAGCTGGTGCTGTGGTCGTCGGCCGAATTCCGTTTCATCGAGCTGGCCGATGCCTTTGCCACCGGCAGCAGCATCATGCCCCAGAAGAAGAATCCCGACATCCCCGAGCTGATCCGGGGCAAGACCGGGCGGGTCTTCGGCGACCTGGTGGCCCTGCTGACATTGATGAAAAGCCTGCCCATGGCTTACAACCGCGACATGCAGGAAGACAAGCCGCCGCTGTTCGACGCCGTGGACACGCTCTCGGCTTGCCTGGACATCATGATCAAGATGCTGCCGACGATTCAGGTTAAAATTCAGACCATGCGCCAGGCGGCCTCGGTGGGCTTTCTCAATGCCACGGACATGGCCGACTACCTGGTGGGCCAGGGGGTGGCTTTCCGGGCGGCCCACGGCATCGTGGGCCAGGCCGTGGCCTATGCCCTCTCCCAGGGCAAGGAGTTGAACGAACTGTCGCTCGAAGAGCTGAAGAAGTTCTCCAAGGTGATCCAGGAAGATCTTTTCGAGCGGCTGACCCTGGAGCAGATCATCGCCCGGCGCCAATCGGCCGGCGGTACTTCCCAGGAGAACGTGCGCGCCGCCGTTGCCGCGGCCAAGGAAGGGCTGGCCGGGACCGGCATCGCATCGACTTAGTGTCACATTACTAAGGAGCACATCACGCATGAAAGCAAGGGGTGCCGGCGCATATGCTTCGTTCGGGTGGGTTCTGCTGGGCGCCGTACTGCTGGTGACAATCTTCGGCGGGTGCGGTAAAAAAGGCCCGCCGGTACCCCCCCGAAGTACGCCGCTGCCCCAGGTGACCACGCTGGAAGGCCGCCTGGAGGGAGACGTTATCCGCCTGAGCTGGCGTCCCGGGGAATCGGTCAAGGGGATCAAGGCATACGCGATCTTGCGTTCCCAGGTGGACCCCGCCAAGCCCCCATGTTCCGGCTGCCCACGGATATTTCAAAGGGTGGGGCAGGTTGCACCGGACCCGAATGTCCAAGCCGTCCAGTTCTCCGAACCCACGGCGCCCGGATTCATTTATACCTACAAGATCCAGCCTGTCGGGGCCTCCGGCGATGCGGGGCCGGAATCCAACGCCGTCACCCTCGATCGATCTACTCCGTAGGATTTTTTGTATGCATCACTTCGACTACCGCGACCATCAGCTTTACTGCGAAGAGGTGCCGGTGGCGCGCATCGCCGAGGCCGTCGGGACCCCTTTCTACCTTTACAGCCACGCCACCCTGGCCCGCCATTTCACGGTCTTCAAGGCGTCGTTCAGCGGCGCCGATCCATTGATCTGTTACTCGGCCAAGGCCAACAGCAGCCAGGCGCTGCTGACCCTTTTTCGCCAGTGGGGCAGCGGCCTGGACATAGTCTCGGGCGGTGAACTGCACCGCGGTCTGAAGGCCGGCTTCGACCCTCGGCGCATCGTCTATTCCGGGGTGGGCAAACGTGTCGATGAGATCGATGCCGCCATCGGCGCCGACATCCTGGCCTTCAACATCGAATCCCTGGACGAGTTGACCCTCATCGACGCCCGGGCCGGCGCCTTGAACCGCCGGGCGCGGGTGTCGATGCGGGTCAATCCCGATGTGGACCCCAAGACCCATCCATATATCTCCACCGGCTTGAAGCAGAACAAGTTCGGCATCGACATCGATACCGCCTTGGAAGGCTACCGCCAGGCCCGGCGCATGGCCAACATCGATATCGTCGGGGTGGACTGCCATCTGGGCTCCCAGATTACCACCGTAGAGCCCTTCGAACAGGCCCTGGCCGGCCTGAAAGCGCTCCTGCAAGCCTTGCGCGGCGAAAACATTCCGGTGCAGTACCTGGACATGGGCGGCGGCCTGGGGATCGCCTACCACGAAGAGACCCCGCCCGAACCCAAGGCCTATGCCCGGCCTATCCTCAAAGCCCTCAAGGGCACCGGGCTGCGCCTGATCCTGGAACCCGGGCGGGTGATCGTGGGCAATGCCGGCATCCTGGTGACCCGTGTCCTCTACCGCAAGCGGGCGGGCGACAAAAAATTCGTGATCGTGGATGCCGGCATGAACGACCTGATCCGGCCGACGCTCTACAGGGCCTACCACGCCATCGAGCCGGTGACCCGCCGGCCCGGCGAGACAATCACAGCCGATGTGGTGGGGCCCATCTGCGAGAGCGGCGACTTTCTGGCCTTGGAGCGGCCCATGGCCGATGCAGCGCCCGGTGATTTGCTGGCCGTCATGAGCGCCGGCGCCTATGGCTTCGTCATGTCCTCCAACTACTGCTCCCGGACCCGGGCGGCCGAGGTGCTGGTCGCGGGCGAGCGCTTCGACCTCATCCGCCGCCGCGAAACCCTGGACGACCTCGTGGCCGGCGAACAGGTGCCCGCATGGCTTTCGGCGTGAACAAATCCAAAGGTACCCGCGCGATGCAATCCATTCCTTTTTATAAGATGAGCGGCAGCGGCAACGATTTTATCATTATAGACCAACGCACGCCGCTGCTGCTGCCGGCCCTGCCGCCGGCCCACTTCGTGGCCAAGGTGTGCCGGCGCCGCATGTCCGTGGGCGCCGACGGCCTGATCTTCATCGAGAAATCCGAGACGGCCGATTTTAGATGGCGCTTTTTCAACAGCGATGGCAGTCCGGCCGAGATGTGCGGCAATGGCGCCCGCTGCGCGGCGCGCTTCGCCGTTTTGACCGGCATTGCCGGGGAATCGCTGACGTTCGAAACCGACGCCGGCGTTATCCAGGGGCATGTCGACGGCGACCAGGTGCGCATCAAAATGTCTGATCCCCATGACCTGGTGTTGAACGATACCGTGAATGTGGCCGGCTATCCCCTGCCCGTCAGCAGGGTCAACACCGGCGTGCCCCATGTGGTCATGGAGGTCAAGGATCTGGCGCGGGCCAATGTCAAAACCGTGGGCCGGGAGATCCGCTCCCACGAGCAGTTCGCGCCGGACGGTACCAACGTCAATTTCGTTGCCCTTTTGGGGGACGCTCTGTGGGGCATCCGCACCTACGAGCGCGGGGTGGAGGATGAGACCTTGGCCTGCGGCACCGGCAACGTGGCTGCGGCCCTGGTGCTGGCGTTGCGCCACAACATCGCCTCGCCCATCACCTTCAAGACCCTCAGCGGCACCTGCCTGAAGGTTTTTTTTCAGCGGGACGGCGAGCGTTTCGACCAGATCTATCTGGAGGGCGATGCCCGGGTGATCTACGTGGGGCAGATGGGGACCGAGGCGTGGGAATATTAAAGCCCATTATATATCTTTCCATAGGGTCCAACTTGGGGGACCGATTGCGCAATTGCTGCCTGGGCATCGATGCGCTCTGCGCCGATGGGGTGGTGGCGCTGCTGGCGCGCTCCCCGTTCTATGAGAGCGCCCCCGTGGACTATCTCGATCAGGATTGGTTCATCAACGCCGCCTTGAAGATCCGGACCGCGCTATCCCCATTGGATCTGCTGCACCGCCTGCAGGCGGTGCAAGCCGCGGCGGGCCGCAAGCCGGGGGGGGTGCGCTTCGGCCCGCGGCCCTTGGACCTGGATATCCTTTTATATGCGGATCTGGTCATGGACACGCCGGTGCTGACCATCCCCCATCCGCGCATGCACAAAAGGCGTTTCGTCTTACAGCCCATGTGTGATATAGAGCCGTTGGCCATGCATCCGGTGCTGGGCCGGAATGTACAAAGCCTGTTGAATCAATTGAGCGCTGAAGCGCAAGCGCTGCGGCCATTTCCATGCGACTGCTGATCTACCTCATATTGGGCTACTTGATCTACCGGGTCGTCCGGACGGTGGTCAAACAAGCGTCCCAGCAGAAGGTGCGCAAAACCGACGCGCCGCCGCTGCAGGCCGATGACGTGATGATCCAGGACCCCCTGTGCGGTATCTATTTTGCCCGGCGCGATGGCGTCGCGCTGACCCACGAGGGGCGGACCCTTTACTTTTGCAGCGAATCCTGCAAAGAGAAGTTTCTTGCAAAATATACGCGTACGGATTGATGCCCGCCATCGACGGTACAGCCTATTCTTTCCCTAAGGAGCAACGACATGAAATTTTTCATCGATACAGCCAACATAGCCGAAATCAAAGAGGCCAATGCCATGGGCATGGTGGACGGCGTCACCACCAACCCCAGCCTCATTGCCAAGGAAAAAGGGGACTTTAAAGAGATCATCGCCGAGATCTGTCGCATCGTGGACGGCCCCATCAGCGCCGAGGTGATCAGCCTGGACGAAGAGGGCATGGTGCGCGAGGCCAAAGAACTGGCCAAGATCCACAAGAACATCGTGGTCAAGATCCCCATGACCATCGACGGCCTCAAGGCGGTTCGCCGACTCACGGCCGAAGGCATCAAAACCAACGTGACCCTGATCTTTTCGCCCTTGCAAGCCCTGATGGCCGCCAAGGCCGGCGCCAGTTATGTGAGCCCGTTCGTAGGACGCCTGGATGACCTGGCCCAGGAGGGCATGGTGTTGGTGGAACAACTGGTCGAGATGTACGGCAACTACGCTTTCGACACCGAGATCATCGTGGCCAGCGTGCGCAACCCGCTGCACGTGCTGGATGCCGCCCTGATGGGCGCCGACATCGCCACCATACCGTTCAACGTGCTGAGCAAACTGGCCTCCCATCCCTTGACCGACAAGGGGATCAAGGCCTTCATGGACGACTGGAAAAAGGCGAATCGCTAAGCCGGGAGGAAGACGGTGCAGATCAAGGTTCCCCCGGATTTCCGGGATCGCATCACGCGGCTTTTGGGAGACCCGAACACGCTGACCCTTTTTCGGGTTTTGGCCGTGCCGCTCGTGGTGATTTTGCTGCTGGTGCCCAACCGCTTTACCTGTTTTCTGGCCGCCATTTTGTTCAGCCTGGCGGCGATCACCGACTATTTCGATGGCTTTCTGGCGCGCCAAAAAGGGTTGGTGTCCAATCTGGGCAAGGTGATGGACCCGGTGGCGGACAAACTGCTCGTCGCTTGCACCTTCATCATGCTATCCTCCCTGGGTTGGGTGCCGGCCTGGGTGGTGTGCATCATCGTCGGACGTGAGCTGGCCGTCACCGGCCTGCGCAATCTGATGGTGGAGCACAAGGAAGATGTATCGGCCTCCAAGCTGGGCAAGTATAAAACGGGTTTTCAGATCTCCGCGTGCATCCCGTTGTTGTTTCACTACACCTACGTGACCATCGACATGCATGCCATCGGAATGTTCTTCTTGTGGGGCGCGTTGATCTTTACTTTGTGGTCGGGGATCGATTACTTTGTGCGTTATCGCGGTCTTTTAAAGGCCTAGTTTTTCTTGTTGACAAGCGGGGGAATTATCGCTAATTACCCGGCTTCAAGCTGAGCGGGAATAACTCAGTGGTAGAGTGCGACCTTGCCAAGGTCGAAGTCGCGGGTTCAAATCCCGTTTCCCGCTCCATTTTTTTTTGGCGGCATAGCCAAGTGGTAAGGCAGAGG
>JACRDD010000014.1 GCA_016218685.1 Desulfobacterales bacterium
CGCGGGGGGCGTGGATTGAAACACATAATCCCGATGCCGATTGCCCACGATCCAGGTCGCCCCCCGCGCGGGGGGCGTGGATTGAAACAGATCCCGGTTGACCTCCATCGGCGTTCCGCGCCGTCGCCCCCCGCGCGGGGGGCGTGGATTGAAACATGTTGGATCGATCGGTGCTATTGAAAGTCCCGGTGTCGCCCCCCGGCATCGAAAGGATCCAACAATAAAATCTGAGCGATAGGCAAACGCGCTGTTTAGGAAAATCGAAAATTATTACTTCTCCCAACCATCGCTCGATGCCGCCTCTGCTTTTTCGGTGACATAATGTGACTGGATGCCCATCCAGAACTCAACTGAGGTCCCAAAGAAGCGTGAAAGCCGAAGGGCTATGTCTTTGCTGAGGCCGGTTTGACCGCCGCAGATTTCGGCGATGCGATTGGCCGGCAGGCCGGTCTCCTCGGCCAGGCGGTGCATGCTGATGCCCATGGGTTTCATGAACTCTTCCAGGAGGATTTCGCCGGGATGAATGGGAGGAAAATCTCTCATAGGCGGATTGCACACCAAAGCTATCCACCTTTCAAGACTTTTATACGGAAATGCCCAAAATTGATCCTCGGAAACCGTGGCCCGGCCAGTTGCGCGGCATTTCGTCGCCCCCCGCGCGGGGGCGTGGATATTGTCCTGCGGTTGACAAGACCCCAGTGTAACCTTTCAACTCTTCCTTTCGTCCAACGGGTATCTTTCTTATTTACCCCTTGAAAGGAGGTTTATTATGGATAACAAGACGGAAGTGATGGTCGCCATGGGGGCCGCCATCGGCGCCAACTGCATTCCCTGTTTCGATCACCTGTATGCCAAGGCCAGGGAACTGCGCCTGAGCGAAGCGGAGATCGAGAAGGTCGTGGCGCTGGGTTTCAAGGTCAAGAACGGCGCCAGCCTCGTTCTCCAGAAAGCCATCGGCGAGGTGGCCAAGATCGAGGCGGATCCGGCGGCCGCCTGCACCAAACACGATTGTCCCTGTTGAAAGAGGTAGGGCCATGGCCGACGACGGGTTCTACGAAATCTACGATGCCCACCACGACGGCGTGCGGCGCTTCATCCAGGCCACGCTGCGCGACCCTTGGGCCGCCGACGATCTGGTGCAGGAGACCTTCCTGCGCGTGATCCGCAAGCGCGACACCCTCAAGGAGCCATCCAAGCTGCGGCCCTGGATCTACAGCATCGCCTTCAACCTGTGCCGGGATCACCTGCGCCGCCGCGCAAGCGTCCCCCGGCCTGCCCAGGCCCATCCCGAGCCCGTGCCGTTGCTCGACCAAATTCCGGCGCCGTCCTCCACCGAGGCGGCGCTGGCCGGCCATCAGATGAACGTCTGCGTCCAGCATAAGATCACGCTGCTGCCCGAAAGCCAGCGCACGGTGCTGTGGCTCTTCGACATGGACGGCATGTCCCAGCAGGAGATCGCCGAAGTGCTCGGCATCTCCACCGACAACGTCAAGGTGCGCCTGCACCGGGCGCGCAAGCGCCTCAAGCAGATCCTGCAAACCCACTGCACCTTCGAACGCGACGAGCGCGACGTGCTGGTCTGCGAACCGGTGGGGCCCCCGGCCGCCTGATTGGATCACCCCCCTATCCCGAACTGCCGCTTTTAGTGTTGCCAACACCGGCGATCCGACCCCGCGCGGGGGCGTGGATTGAAACAGACCAATGCGGTCTGCCGGGCGCTCGATGAGCCGTCGCCCCCCGTGCATAGGGAGTAAATGGTTATCGTCTTGGATTGATATTGTGTTTCGTTGCGCTAAACGCGACCTGCGGCCCGCACGCGCGGGGATGAACCGGCGCTAAGATTTGACGGCATTTTCCAGTTACCGCATGTGCATCCGGGTTATCTACATAGAAGTCTAACTATTTGGATTCAATGAAGCCTATCTTGGAACCCGCGCCTTTGTCTTCGGAAACGAGCTTATCAAGCACCGCAAAGACAATTTCGAATCGCTCTTCGGTCTGCTTACGCAGCGCGTTGACCTCCCGTTTGAGCTCGGCATGCTCGATGACGATATGGCGAAGCTGAACGAAGGCCCGCATGATTTGGATATTGACGCTGATAGCTTTTTCACTATTCAAAACACTTGAGAGCATCGCAACGCCCTGCTCGGTAAACGCAAAAGGCAGGTACTTGGAATGCTGGCCTCTTTTTAAGATCACAGTTTGTGATCTTAAAGTGTGATTTCGATCATACGGTGGCGGGCATACCCCTGCCGGCCAATGAACGGAAGTAAGCGCGCTATGACCTCACGTTCATTGGCAGCGGAGGGTCGTTTTGGGGGCCCCTGCTCAGGGGGTGGGGCTGTCAAAGGCGGACTTGAGCTCGCGGTCCAGGGCTTCATTGCCGTTTTTGGCCTGGAACTCCTGCCATTTGGCGCTGTTTTGCTGGTAGCTGTTGAGCACTTGGCGCCGGACGGAAGACTCCACGGCGTTTTTGTCCAGCACCATCAAGACATAAAGCTCCTTGGAGGGAGAGATCCAGATATCTTTTTGCATCGACCCGGAAAGGGTCTCATCGGAGACCTGCTTGGAGACCTGGCGCGCAAAGGCATCCAAGGTCTGGTCGGTGCCCACGCCGGTTTGCTGGGTGAAATTGTTGACCAGGCCCTGAACCTTGACCGATATCTGCCGGGCCAGCTCGCTGCGGCCGTTGGCCATGGCCTCAGTGTGGGCAAACTGCTTGCCGCCCTTGCCGATGACCGCCGACCCCACGGCCGCGAACAGATCGTCTTTGCTTTTGCCGGTCAGCACCCAGGCCGGTGCGTTATCGAACTCTTTCTCCAGGGCCTCGTTGTCCATTTTGTCCTTGACGCCATGGCTGCACGCCCCAAGCGCCGTCGCCAGCAAGAGCAGCGCCAGCGGCAGTACAATGCTTTTTTTCATGGTGTGTCTCCTCAGTCTGAAATTAAAAGTGTTAGCGTCCATCGGTTTCGGCGGCCGGCGCCGCCCCGATGCTGCCCAGGGCTGCCTGAATCCTGGCCGCCGTCGTTTGGGCCAACGCATCGATGGCCTGGCGCAGGGCCTCGTTTTCATCCATGTGCCCCTTGCGCACGTTCTCGCTGAAGGCCGCCATTCGGTCACCGCTGTCCTGGTCGATGAGCGTGACGTCGGCGAGGGCGCGCACGAAGCGGGCATTGCGGTGATCGAGCGCCAGGGGCTGAATCCAGACTTCGCCGCGGATCAAGCCGGCGGCCTGCTCGGCGCTGTTGCACAGGCGGTAGCCCTGGGCGGTGATCAAGGCCTCCAGGCTATGGGCAAAGTGGGCGGCCGATTCACCCTCCATCTCAATGAAGAAACAGGCGCCATTGACCAGTTGGCTGCGCTCGGCCAGCATGGCCGTATAATCGCTGTCCACGGGCATGGCCGGCCGGCCCAGCACCGAGAGGCGCGTTTCGGTCACGGCCATGGCGGCCATGGTGGCGGCCAGACGATTGAGGGCCGCCAGGCGGGGCAATCTCCCCTTGAGGGTCGCCAGGCCCGTCTGGCCGGCATCCAGCTCCGCCTGGAGGCGCGCCAGTTCATTGCGCCAACGGCCGGCCGCCTGATCGCGATTCAGGACCGCCAGGGCGCGATAACCGCCGCCCTCTTCGGGATGCACCCAGCCGATTTGGGCCCCCTGAAGCTGCACATCGGTTTCCACCCGGACCATTTGCGCCACCTGCTTTTCGAACTGCTCGCCGGCCTGGCCGTCCACGTAGGAGGTGGCCGTGGATTGCGTTTCGGCGCGCACCCGGGCATTGAAAACCGCAGCCAGGGCAGCCAGGGCGCTACGCTTGGCCTCGCCTTCGGTGGGCCCCACGGCATCGGCGGTCAGATACTTCTGGGCGTCGAAGCTTTCGGCTTTGGCGGTCTCCTCTTCCTTTTTGACCGCCCCCCCGGCGCAATGCATCACCAGGGCCGCCAGGATCAACAGCACCCACCAACGAACTCTTTTCATCGCAGCTCTCCAATTGTTGTGTCTTTAATTTAGCCTTTGCCAATCTTCCAGCGATCCTAATGAGCGCACAGCACGTTCAGGTCATGGTCCCGGGTCACCGGCCACACATTTCAAGTGCCGCTAAGGCGCGCTCCGGCGTGTCGCGGCGTAGCCGACAGGCGAAGACGGATCGAAATGGGTGTCCAGAAACAGGAACTGGGTCTGGCCCGCCACCACGTCGACATCGCCCAGGGCATGCATCGCCTGGCCGCACAGTTGCGCCCGGGCCTGGTAACGCCCCGGCGCGGCCCAGGCCCGGGCCATCCAAATGCGGCCCGGCAGGGTCCGCCAGCAGCGGGTATCGGCCCGCTCCAGGAAGAGCGTGTTGGCCACGTTCAGGAAGAGCTCCATGGTTTGCTGATTCTGCTTCTCCTTCTGGGTGCTGGCAACCGCTTTGATCGCCACCTGCTTGGCCACGGCCCGGGCCAGGGCCTTGGCCACGATGCTCCCTTGGCGGTCCTCCAGGGCCTTGAGGGCGATCAGATTGATATCGGATACCAGGGCCAGCTCCGCCGGGCGGGCACCCTGGTCATCGTCGAGCAGCAGCGCGCCGCCGTCACAAAAAACCGGTCCGGTTTCGATTTGTGGGATGGCGATGCCGATGGGGCCGTTGGGGGTGGGCACGATGATGTTTTGCTCCACTTTGCGTGGCCCCTCGCCGCTGAAAAGAATCAGCACCACCTTGCCGCGAGGGGCCTGGCCGGGCTCGGCTGCCGGAAGGTTGTCGGCTGTCGGGCCCAGGGCCTCCCCGGCCTCCGCCTGTCGGCCGACGAGTTCGCCCATGGCGAGCAGGTCCGCGGCCAGGTCGGCCGGCACCGCCAGGTTATAGCGACGCCACTCATTTCGATAGATGCGCACGGCTTGCAGATAATCGATGAAGGCGTCATCGTAGGCCCCATCGGCCTCATGCAGGATGCCGCTCAAATAGCGCCCGAAAGCGTCCGAACGGTAAACCTCCTCGCCATGGTACTTGTCGGCAAACAGATCGAGCAGGGAATTGAGGCGCCGCACCTCCACCAGGGCCTCGTCCAGTTGCCCGGTTTGCAGGTAAGCGATGGCCGAGGTCAGATGGATCATCACGCGCTCATAATCCTCGCCGCCGTAAGGCAGGGTGTTGTCGTTGGTGAGGAAGGAGGCCGCATTGCGGCTGATGCTTTCAGTCCAGAGTTCATCCGCCAGACGCTCGGCGGCGCGCAACCGCTCCTGCACCAGCGCGAACTGCCGGCACTGCAACCCCACCATGGCCGAATCCAGCAAATAGAGCAGGTGGCCGTTGCCGCCATAAGCCTTGGCGCTTGCATCGATCAGCGCCAAGGCCCCCGGGCAATCTCCGGCCTGCACCCGCCGGCTCAGATCCGGGTAGAGATCCTGCCCGGCGCAGCCCCAGAAGGCCGCCACGAGCAGCACCAGGCAGCTGAAAAGGACCAGGGTTCTCAATGCCATGCGCTCTCTTATTAAGGCCCGAGGCGGTTGCGCTTGACGAACTTTTTAATCTTTTTATCTCCGATCCACACCTTGCGGTGGCTCTGGATATCGATCAGTTCCAGGTTCACCTGGTAGTAGCGCACCTCTTGGCCTTCGAGGCGGTCGGAGATGGTATTGATGCTGCCCTGGAGCATGAAATCGGCTCCGGTTTCCCGGCCCTCTTCCTTGACGGTCTCTTCGGAGGCGTGCGACGCCTGGTCCGCGCGCTCATCGCGCAGCTCTTCACGCTCCTGGGCATCGGCCACGAAAGAGACTTCGCCCGAGTTGGTCAGGGCGCGCTCCAGGTCCTTGACGAAGGTCTGCACGTTGATGTGCTCGTCACTGCGGTTGCGTACCGTTCCGACGATCACCACCGGATTTTGGCGGTGGCTGCTGCGATAGCTGCCCAGCCAGGGCCGGTTGAGGGCGTCGGCGATCATCTCTTCCGAGACCAGCCGGGAATCGGTATCGTTCCAGTAGCCGCTCAAGTCGATGGCCTCATCCACCGCTTTGCGCTCCACGGTCACCGAGGCGCATCCGGCTGCCAGCAGGGCAGCCGCGCACCATGCCAGAACCATTGCCGCGGCCGTTGTTATCCTCATTTCCCATGCTCCTTTGCTTGAGTAGTCGGGCGACTTGACGCAAGCCCAGCGCCCGCATCGTATATCATCGGTAAGGGACCACGACTTCATGAGGTTTTTGTCGCTTTGAGCCAATCCGCTGCGTCCTCCGCGTCAAGGGAGGGGCCCCTTTAAAAGGCAACCCCTCCCCCGGGTCGTCAAGGCCGCACTTCCAGAATCAGGTTGAACGGCGTCTCGGCCGCGCGGCGGATGCGGGTAAAACCGGCCTTGCGAGGGTCGGCGGCACGCGGCCGGACAATCGATGGGGCTATGGATTCGGATAGGTGAGGAGGCGAAGCTCTTCGATGAAACGAAAATCTTTCCGATTCTTCGAAATAAATGGGCAGTCAAGTGCAATTGCCGTGGCCGCAATAATAGCATCCGCGATGAGAAGACCATGGCTAGTCCGGTAGCGTTTTAAAAGGCTGATTGCCGAGACGGATATGGATTCATCCACATGGATGATCTGAAATCGTTCCAAGAATTTTTCCAGGTATTGAATCTCTTTTTTGTTGCGGCAACCGACAATCAGTTCCATTTGGGTAATAGCGCTAAGACACAAAGAAGTGGTTGCCTTTATTTTCTTTAGGCAGTCGATTGCTGCTTCAATACCACGGCCGGCATCGATTACTATATCCGTATCGACAAGGATCGCTTCAGCAGGCATCTGGTCCGCCCCATTCGGATTTACGCATCTTGCGAACCCATGCGGAACTATCCTTTAGGTTTTCATTGTCTTTCCACATACCGATGAAGCGTTCGTCCATCAGGCCGCTCTTCGTTTTAGACTGCTTTTTCGCCGCGGGCTTCCGATGCCGGGTTTTAAGAAATGCTATAAATTCGTAGACCTGTTTTTGGGCGGCCGGCGGTAATGCCTTTAATTCATCATATATTCTATTGGGTTCCATTTTTTGCCTCGCGTTCCCATCGAATGGGCGTATCGACTGTAATCTCCTCGTCTGGCCCTCTGTACTCCTCGCTTGCGAGCATAAGCGCAATCATAAAAGAAGGCAATAGAGCAAATGGGGGAGGCGATCCGCGTCACGCGTACCAGCGCACATCTTCGGGTGCATAGGCGATGCGGGCGGCGCGGCCGGGGGTCAGGCCGGCGAGGGCGGGATGATCGGCGGGCAGGTGGACTCGAAATTCGGTGTGGCCCACGGTGACCGAAGCATTGATGCCGCCGGCGCGCGGGTCCAGGGTGAGGCTGCTCAGGATGCCTTCCATGATCGCTTGGGCTTGGGATGGCGCCTGGTCGGAGCAGAGCAGCGTCAGGCGCCGGGGGTCGATGGCGGCCACGGCGGCGTCCGCCTGCTCCGCCGGCCGCAGGGCCACGAAACGCTGCCCATCGGTGAGCGCCATGGCCACGCGACCGGCCCCCAGGTCCAGCCAGGGGCCGAAGAGCAGGGTTTGCAGGCCCGTGCCCAGGATGCGGCCGGCGAAGAGATGGATCACATCATGGCAGATTTCATGCAGCCAGGCGAGGTCATGGCTGGCGACGATCAGGCTGGTGCCCCATTGGCGGTGGGCGTAGAGCGCCGCCGCTTTCATGCGTTGGGCGCTGGCGCCGTCCACGCTGGTGGTGGGCTCGTCCAGAAGCAATACCTGGGGCCGCAGCACCAGCCGGGCCGCCAGGGCCACGCGGCGCGCCTCGCCGCCGGAAAGGGCGAACCAGGGCCGCCGGGCAAAGGCGTCGGCCGGCAGCCCCACCCATTCCAGGGCCTGGGCCACCCGCTCGCGCTCCTGGTGCCGATCCTGGCGCACGCGCAGGCCGTAGGCCACATTGGCAAAGACCGTACGCTTGAGCAGATGGCTCTCCTGGGGCAATAGCACAACCGTGCGGCGCGTGGCGTCATCCATCGGTGTGGTCCGGCGGCCGTTGAAGAGAATTTCTCCTTCGGCCGGGCGTTCGACGAAACCGAGCAGCTTGAGCAACGTGCTCTTGCCGCAGCCGTTGGCCCCCACCAACCCGGTAATGCTTCCCGCCGAGAGCGTCCAATCGTCGATGGCCAGCACGGTATGGCCGTTGTAATGGTGGCGGATGCGGTCGAGTTGGTAGAGGGGGGCCATGGCTTATACTACTTTCCGCGCAGCAACGACATGGCGGCGGTGACGCCGAAAGCGATGAGCAGTAAAATCAGGCCCAGGGCGATGCCCATGGCGAACTGGCCCTTGTTGGTCTCCAGGGCGATGGCCGTGGTGATCGTGCGGGTGTGCCACTTGATGTTGCCGCCCACCATCATGGAGATGCCCACCTCGGTCATCACCCGGCCGTAGGCGTTCAGGGCCGCGGCCAGGATGCCGTGGCGCGCCTCCCACAAGGTGGCGCGCATCAATTGGCGGCGGTTGGCGCCCAGGGAGCGCAACGTGACCCGCAGGTTGGCGTCCATGCTCTCCACGGCCGTGGCCGTCAGGGCGATGACCACGGGCAGCGCCAGCAACGTCTGGCCGATGGCGATGCCCGGCAGGGTAAAGAGCAGCCCCATATGCCCCAGGGGTCCCTGGCGGGAGATAAAAGCGTACACCATCAGACCGATGAACACCGTGGGCAGCGACAGCAAGGTGTCCACCGCCAGGCGCGCCTGGCGCCGGCCGGGAAAACGCAGATGGCCCAGGACAAACCCCAGGGGGATGCCCATCAGCAGACTGGCCGCCATGGCGTAGCTGGAGACTTTCAGCGTGGCAGCCACCGCCGAATAGGTTTCAGGGTCCCCGCTCAGGAGCAGTCGGATGGCCTCGAGCAGGCCGTGGTAAAGAAAGTCCATCAGCGTTTGGCGTTGGGCGTGAACAGCGGCTTGCCCATCAGCTTGAACTCCTGGATCAGCTTCTGGGCCTGGGGACCGGTGACCCAGACCGCGAACTGATGGGCCAGCATGTTGTTGACCTTCGCGCAGCGCTTGGGGTTGACTTCGATGACGCTGTACTGATTGAGCAATGGCGCGTCGCCTTCGACCAGGATGACCTGGGGCGCCTTGCCAGCCTTGTCGCTCTCGTACTTGATATAGGTGCCGCGGTCGGTGAGGGTGTAGCCGTTCTTCTCGGCGGCCACATTGATGGTGACGAGCATGCCCTGGCCGGTGGAAATATACCAGCTCTCCTTTTCGGGCAGGGGCAGATTGCTCGCCGTCCACAGCTCCTGCTCCATCTTGTGGGTGCCGGAATTATCGCCGCGGCTGACGAAAGGACTCTTCTTGGCCGCGATGGCCGAAAGGGCCTCGGCCACCGTCTTGCCTTTGATGCCGGCCGGGTCGGCGGCCGGGCCGGTGATCACGAAGTCGTTGTACATCACCAGCGTGCGGTTGATGCCGTTGCCCTCCTCGACGAACTTCATCTCCGCCTTGGGGGCGTGCACCAGCAGCACATCCACGTCGCAGTTCTTGCCCAGCTCCAGGGCCTTGCCGGTGCCGGTGGCGGTCCAGCGCAGCTCGTAGCCGGTGGCGGTCTTGAAATGGGGCGCAAGGTAATCGAGCAGCCCGGTGTCGTCGGTGCTGGTGGTGGTGGCCATCATCACCGCCTGGGGTTCAGCGGCCCAAGCCGCGCCAAACATCAACGCCAGCAAAGCGATCAACAGAATAAAGCCTTTGGCCGGGGAACCTGTTCCTTTCATTGCGCCTCCTTTGGTTCAATGGTGGGATTGTTTTCAGTCTTGGCCCGTTGGTGGGCAAAAATCATTTTGCCGCTGATGGCAGTGTCGTAGCCTTCAAACCCTGCGGCCAGCTTTTGAAACCCTTCTTCATGCAGCAATCCGAGAAAGAGCTGAATGGTCTGGTCGAAAAAGCGCTCTTTGTGAATCAGCAGGTCGTAGCGCTCCCAGCGCCAGGGAACAAAATCCAGGCCCAGCACTTCGGCCACGGGCTGGATGCCCGGCCCGGCGTCGGCCTTGCCCGACAACACCGCCAGCCCCACATCCATGTGGCGCTGCACTTCGTGGCGGTACCCCTGGATCTGACTGCCGTCGAGGCCCGCCAGTTGCAGTTCGCGGTCCAGCAATTGGCGCGTGCCGGTGCCCAGGCGGCGGTTGACCAGGCGCAGGCCGGATTGCTTCAGGTCGGCGGTGGACTCGATCTTGCGCGGATTGCCCTTGGCCACGATCAGCCCCTGGCGGCGGCGGCAGAAGTTGACCACCACCGGCATGGGATTCATAAGCTCGCCGGCGATCTCGAAATTATAGTCACTGCCGTTCTCCTGGAGCATGTGGCTGGTGGCCATGTGACACAACTCCTGCTTGAGGGAACGGATGCCGCCCAGGCTGCCCAGGTTGCCGAAAACCGCCAGCTTTTCCGGAAAGCGGGTATTGAAGAGTCCGATGGTCTGCTCGAGCAGGGGGTCGTTGCTGCCGGCCACGATCAGCAGTCCGTCGGCGCCCGGCATGGCCCCGGAGCCGGCCGGAAGGTTGATGGTGTGGGCCTCGACCCATTGATCCACCAGATGCAGGGGAAAAACCCATTTGCCGGTCACTTTGGAGGCGGGCAGCCCCTTTTCGGCGATGAGGGCGTAGACCATCTTCTCGTTGACCCCCAGGTGGCGCGCCACCTCCTTGGTACTGAGCAGTTTTCCCATGTGTTCTTCTCTTTCCGGGCTGAACGGCAGACAGCCTCACTTATGAATTTTAGTCTCTTTGTGTCAATATGTTTATCCGATGCAATACCATAACTTCCCAATTCAAACCATAAGCGACACCGCCAGCCGCGTCCGCACTGCGCGGCGGGACTTCAGGGCGCGTTCATTTGTTCGAAGCGAACGCCCTTGGCCGGGAATCGGGCGCACCGATCGTAATCCTTGACAGAAACCCTTTAATTTTCTAATGATTTCCCAACTAGTAGCAGCCGGACGCGCTCTTCCCCCCGTCAGCCGGCGATCCGAATACATCCACAAACACCTGGATGGCCCGAATGCTTTGCCGCCCAATACCGGCCGACAACGGCTGGAACGAAGGTGTGCCATGGTTGGAAAACTGACGACCGTATTGGCCAAGAAGGAAGCCGAAGCCTACTGCGCCCAGGGGTTGCACCAGGAGGCGGCGAATCTGTTTTCGGATTTATTGGCCTCGGCCAAGCAGATGGACCCGGCCATTCAGGCCTCCATCAGCGCCCAACTCCAGGGCATCCGCCAGGCGCTGGACGCGCGCAACACCCAGCCCCAAAGGGCCATGAGCCCCGAAGAGATCCGACGCATCCGGGACGGCTGGGGCGACAAAGCCACCGCAACCGACACCCTGGTGTGCGCCCAGGCCTTTTACCAATTGGCAGCTTACGATGAGGCGCTGCAGGAGCTGAAAAAACTGCTTCTGAGCCGCAATGCCAAACGCATCCACCTCACGGCGGCGGCCGATTGCCTCGTACACCTGTATTTGCCGGAGCATCTTCCGGCTGCCGCCGAAGAACTGGTCAAACCGATGCGCGCGGACCACAAGACCGTCTGGGCCGCGCTAGTGGTCATGGCCAAGCACATGGAAGCCAACCATCACAAAGACCACGCCCTGGCCCTTTATCTGCACCTGGCCCTGGTCCCGGAGTTGGCCGCGGCCCTGCAACCGCGCATCGAAGCGCTTTCAGGATATCCGGCGAAGGAAAAGCCGGCCGAGTCCGTGCCGCCGACCACGCCGCCGGCCCAAGTGCCTCCCCCGGCAGCTCCCATTGCTAAGCGCCGCTTCAGCCTCAAACGGCTGGGCGACCTGTTTAAAAAGAGACCCGCATGACCGGCCCCACCCAAGACAATCCCGGCGAAAGCGATCTCGACTGCCAGAAGCACCAGATCCGCTTGTCCGCCACCCAGGCCCGCTGTGCGGACCCTGGGCTTTACTGCAAGTTCCGCCCCGCCTGCCTGATCCACTTCCTGGAAAAGGAGCGCGCGCGCCGACGCAAGCAAGCGCCTTGCGATCCCAAAGCCGGTCCCTACGTAGAATAATCGGGTTGCTTTTTACCCGTCGAATGGTAAATTGATTGCGGAAATTCGGTGGCATCCGCTTCGGCCTCACTCCCCCTCTCTCACGATCCCGCCGCCCTGACCGCTTCCAGACATTGCCGGAACCCCTTGCGGGAATGGCCAATTTCGTTCAACCCGAAAGAGCCGTGCATGGAACCCGATCTGAACCATTCGCCAGCCAACAGTCAGGTTTTGATCGCGGACGACGATCGACTGGCCGCCAAGGCCTTTCAGCGCATGCTGGCCGCCGATGGCCGCGCCGTTCACGTGGCCAATAGCTTCACCGATGCCGCCGGTTTGCTTCAAGCCCAGAAATTCGACGCGCTGCTCGTGGATATCTTCCTCGGCCAGGATGACGGTATCGCGCTGCTGGAGATGAGCAAGCAGTTGCAGCCGGACACGCCCGTCATCCTGATCACCGGCAAACCCACGGTGGAAACCGCTTCGGCGGCCGTGCGGCTCAAGGCCTATGACTACCTCTCCAAGCCCATCTCCAAGGACCGCCTGTGCCACACCGTGGCCAAGGCCCTGGAGATCAAGCAGTTGCGCAGTGCCAAGCAGAAGATCGAAATCGAGAACCAGCGCTACCGGCAGGATCTGGAAGCATTGGTGACGGCCCGCACGGACAAACTGATCCAAAGCAATCTGCGCTATCAACTGCTCTTCGAAAACTCCAAGGACGCTATCTTCATGGCTTCCCGGGAGGGGCACTTCCTGGCGATCAACGAAGCGGCCGTGCAACTCTTCGGTTACGAGCGTGCCGAATTGCTGCTGGTCCAGGCCACGCTGTTGTGGGCCGACACCGGCGAGTACGAGCGTTTTCAAGGGCAGATCGAAACCCAAGGCTTCGTCAAGGACTTCGCGGTGCGCTTCGCCAAAAAGGACGGCACAACTCTGGATTGCCTGCTCACCGCCAACCTGTTGCATCATCCCGAGGGGCATATCGAGGGCTACCAGGGCATCATCCGCGACATCACCGACAAGAAGCGGCTGGAGTCGGTGGCCGAAGCCGCCAACCTCATGGAGAATCTGGGCTATATCTTCTCGGGCATCCGGCACGAGATTGGCAATCCCATCAATTCCATCAAAATGGCCCTCTCGGTGCTCTCCATCCACCTGGACCGCTACCCGCCCGA
Source organism: Desulfobacterales bacterium (assembly GCA_016218685.1). Classification (GTDB taxonomy): domain Bacteria; phylum Desulfobacterota; class Desulfobacteria; order Desulfobacterales; family Desulfosarcinaceae; genus Desulfatitalea. The sequence continues at coordinate 13,161 of JACRDD010000014.1, forward strand.
GACGATCCGCCAGTTCGTGGAGCGGGCCATGGGAGAAGTGTCGCGGGTTGAATACCTGCTCAAGGCCTTGAAGAACTTCAGCATGTACGAAACCACCGAGCTGGAGCCGGTGGCCATGGAGCCGTTCATGCGCCGTTTTCTGGCCCTGGTGGAAGAAGATTTCGCCCAGAAGAAAATCCGGATCAACTTCAAAGTCCCCGAGATGGAAACCGTCGCCATCGCCGATCAGCGCGTCTTTCACCAAGTGCTGCTCAATCTGCTGACCAATGCGGCTGACGCCCTGGACAATACCGAGGCGCCGCGCATCGACATCGTGGTCCAGCACCTGCCCGGGGCCGTGCAGGTACAGGTCATCGACAACGGCTGCGGTCTGTCCGAGAGCGAGCAGCGCAACCTGTTCCGGCCGTTTTTTACTTCCAAATCCCATGGGACAGGACTGGGGCTGGTGATCGTCCGCAAAATGCTGGCCAAAATGAATGGCGCCATCCGCATCGACTCCAAACACGGACAGGGCACCACCGTCACCATGACGCTACCGGGAGAAGAACACCATCAAAATGCCGCCAAAACCTGAACGAACCCTGGTGGTCATCGACGATGACCGCCTCTTGTGCGACACGGTGCGCCACGGATTGATCGGCCTGGGGGTGCGGGTGCTGACGGCCCACTCAGGGGCCGAGGGTTTGCGCCTGTGCGCCGAACGGCCCGTGGACGTGGTGCTGCTGGACCAGAAGCTGCCCGACGGCGACGGCATCTCTTTTTGCGGGCCGCTGCTCGAACGCAACGAGAGCGCCAAGATCATCTTCATCACCGCCTTCCCCAGTTTCGAGAACGCCGTGCAGGCCATCAAGGTGGGGGCTTACGACTACCTGTCCAAACCCTTCGAGCTGGGCGAATTGTCGCTGACCGTAAACCAGGCCCTGCGCACGATCGACCTGGAACATGTGGCCCAGGTGCAGCAATACCAGGGCCGACGCGACAGCGACCGCAGCGTGCTTTGGGGTGGCCTGCCGGAAGTGCGCCGCCTCGTGGGCCTGGCCGCGGCCAATGCCGCGCCGGTGCTGATTACCGGCCAGACCGGCACGGGCAAGACCTTGGTGGCCAAGGCCATCCATTTCCAGGGCCACGGTGCCGACAAGGCGTTTATTGCCGTCAACTGCGCGGCCATCCCGGAAAACCTCATGGAGGCCGAACTCTTCGGCTATGAAAAGGGCGCCTTTACCGGCGCCGTGGCCACGGTCAAGGGGCTTTTCGAAATGGCCGACGGCGGCACCCTGTTTCTGGACGAGATCGGCGAGATGCCCCTGCATCTTCAGTCCAAGCTGCTGGGGGCCCTGGACGACCAGCAGATCCGACGCCTGGGCGGCCGAACCCTCAAAGCCGTCCATGCGCGCATCATTACGGCCACCAATACCGATCTGGCCACGGCCGTGCGCGAGCGGCGTTTCCGGGAAGATCTTTACTACCGCCTCAGCGTAATGCACATTGCCGTGCCGCCGCTGCGCGAGCGCCTGGAAGATCTGCCCGAATTGTGCCGCGGCTTTATTTCCCAGATCGCGCCGGACCAGGTGCTGCGCCTGGAAGCAGAAGAGCTCGCGGCCCTGGGTGCATATGCTTGGCCGGGCAATGTGCGCGAGCTGCGCAACATCATCGAGCGGGCCATTCTAGTGCGCTCTTCGAACAGCATTTACCCTTCGCGCCTGTTGGGCCCGGCCCTTCATGCGGACCAACCGCCCAACCCCACCGTCGCCGCCGCCGGCCCCCGGCCTTTGGAAGCAGTGGAGCGGGAACACATCCGCGCGACCCTGTGTCATTTCAACGGCAACCAGACCCATGCCGCCAAAGCGCTCGGAATTTCGCGCTCCACCCTGGTACGCAAGCTCAAGCGCCTGGGATTCTCCGACTGACCCAAACTAGGGCACTGCCTCATTTTGGGTCACCCAGGACGCGACAGCCCCAATCCTTGCGCGCAGCTCCCCTTTGCGCCAAGCCCTTCATTTCATGCTGGTTTTCCAAATACCCGCCGGCTTGGCATCGGCCTTGCTCTGCCATCCCCCATCCAAGGTTGGAGAGCCGGGCATGAAATGTGTTTTGATCGTTGACGACGAAGAGCAATTGCTGCTCACCATGCAGGCGGGCTTCGAGCCCTACCGGGAGCGTTTCGAGGTGCTGACGGCGCGCAACGGCAAAGAGGCCTGCGCCCTGCTGGCCGCCACCCAGATCAACCTGGTGGTGACCGACCTGAAGATGCCCGAGATGGACGGCTTCGCGCTGCTGGCCTTTCTCCAGAACAATTTCCCGGAAATCCCGGCCATCGTCATGACCGCCTTCGCCACGCCCGAGATCGAAACCCGCCTGGGCCAGAGCGGCCTGATCCGCATGCTGGAAAAGCCGGTGGACTTCGATGAGTTGACCCAGTTGATATTAGGCGTGCTCGAACACGATACCGCCGGCGGCGTGCTGACCGGCATCTCGTTGCCCAGCTTCCTGCAGCTCATCGAGATGGAGCGCAACACCTGCTTAATGGAAGTCAAGGGACCGGACGGCGTCCTGGGTTTGCTCTATTTCAGCGAAGGCACCCTGTGCGATGCGCTGCTCGGCAAACTCGCCGGCGAAGCGGCGGCCTTGGAGATTCTGGCCCTGGACAATGTCAAGATCAGCTTCCGCAGCCTTCCGGCCAAAAAGCTCAAACGGCGCATCACGACCCATTTGATGAACCTGTTGATGGAGAGCGCCCGGCTCAAGGACGAACGCAGCCTGGCGCAGGAACCCGAAACATCCGCGGCGGCGGACACCGCCGATCCGCCGCCCGCCGACGGCGTTGCTGCAATATCCGCGAAAGGAGACGACAAAATGGCAAACATCAAAGAAGTATTGGAAAAATTCAAAACCGTGGATGGCTTTCAGGCCGTAGGTGCTTTTTCGCCCAACGGCGAAATGGTGGCCGAATGCAACACCGGAGGCCTCAACCTGGCCGAGCTTGGCGCCCTGGCCAACGACGTGCTGCTCAAGGCCCAGAAGACCACGGAACTGATGAACGTGGGCCGCGGTCAATTGGTGCACGTGGAGGCGCCCAAGGCCCACGTGATCTGCCGCTGCCTCAACGAGGCCACCGATTTTGCCACCACCGCCTCGGGCCGGGCCCATGTGCACCTGGTGCTGATCATCGGCAAGGACGGCAACGTGGCCATGGGCAAAATGAAGATCGCCTCGCTGATCCAGGAAGTGGCCGAACACTTCCGTTAACGCGAAGCATTCGACGCATAAGGCAATCGCCCCATGCCGACCATGGCTTTATGGCGATATCGGGTGGACCTGCACGTCCACACCCGCCGCTACTCCGCCTGCGCCGAAACCCTCGATCCCGGGCAGCTTCCCGGGATCATGGCCCGGCGAGGGTTGCACGGCGTGGTGCTCACCGAGCACGACCAGATGTGGCCCAGGGAAGAAATTGAGGCCTTGAACCGTGGCCTCAAAGGCAGACGCATTTATCGCGGCGTAGAGGTGAGCAGCCGCCACGGCCACTTCCTGGCCATCGGCCTGGACGACCTGGCGGGCATCCATAAAGGCATGGCCATCGAAGAGTTGCTGGCCAGGGCTCGAGCCGTGGGCGCCGCCGTGGTCTGGGCCCATCCGCTGAACAATTACGACCACACGTCGCACCCGTTGCCCCCGGATGGCATGCCGCCGGGCCTGCATGCCATCGAAACAGCCGGCGGCCGCACCCGGAGCGATGGCGCCGGCCGCCTCCTGGTGTACGCCCGGCGTCTGGGCTGCACCCCCGTGGCCGGCAGCGACGCCCATGCCATTGACCAGGTGGGCTGCGCCTTTACCCGTTTCGCGCGCTTGCCCAAGGACGAGAAGGCGCTGGCCGCCGCGATCATTGCCGGCCGGTGCACGCCGATGGAGATAAGTTCTTAATGCTTCTGCTGATCGACCCCGCCCAAGCCTTGCGACTCATCGATTCGCCGCGCCTGGCGCGCGAAGACAGCGTCGTGCCCGCGCAATTCCCCGAGCACGCCGATTCTCCCTACCAGCCGGAATATGGCTGGCTGTTTCTCTACGAACGCCAAATCGCCGCTTTTCTCGAAACCTGGCTGCGGCCCTTTCGCTACGAACTGATCGGCGGCAAAGGCCTGCTCTGCGAAGCCCTGTCCAACGCCTTTTGCCACGGCCACACCAAAGACCCGCGCAAGCCCATCACGGTGAGGGTGTGGGTGGGAAATCTCGGGCTGATCGTCCAGATCCAGGACTGCGGCCCGGGCTTCGACGTCCAGGGCGTCTACCAACGCTTCATCGCCAACCGCGATTACTACTCCACCGCCGGCAACGGCCTGCGCCTGATGGCCCACTCCCAGCGTTTCGGCGTCTTCTACGACGCCACGGGCCGGCGCTTTCATCTGCTTTACTTTTTTTCCGACAGCTTGGACCGTCTGCCGGGCACGATGTATCTTGTGGCCCCCGAGACCGGTTCTTCACGCCTATCCAGCGAAAACCCACCTTAATTGCTCCGGGTCGGTTCAAAACCAGATGCGCATAACGGCAGGCGTAGGACAGCCAGGCGCCGTTGTCGCGCAGGCCGCGCACGGCTCACGCCGCGCGAAGCGACCATCCGAGCAGCAGGAGTCCGACGGCGACGATCCAGCTTCCGGCCACTCTGACCGCGATGCGCGTCCAGGGTGGGCGGAGGGCAACGACAAGGGCCGCGACCAAGGCGACCACTGCAAAAAGCGCGGCCACGATGCCGCCAAGCCCCAGGGCGCCCAGCCGCGCCTGGGACATGGCCGCCCCATTGAGGTAGCCGTGGAACAGGCCCAGGCCGATCGCCAGAACGACCACCCACGAGGGTTTGATGTTCGCGTCTGTGGCGACGAGTCCGCCCAAGAGGATGAAGCCGACGGCGATCGGCACCGGCGCCGTGCCGACCGTCGGCCAGGCCAGGCCGGCAAGGCCACCGATAAGCCAGGAAGCGGGGAAGATGAACAGGGCGAGCCGCCCTGCATAAGCGCCGCGCAGCCCGGCGAGGAGCGCAAGGGCGATGGCCGGCAGCAGATCCTCCGGGGTGAGCGTCAAGTGGGAGATCCCATCGTAAAAGGGGCCGAGACCGGTGTTGACCAGGTGCGCGGAGGCCACCGCCGGGATCATCGGCACGGTTGCGGCCGATGCGATGGCGGCGCGGAGGAGACCCCATCTCATGCCAGCACCTTCCATAGGAAAAAGAGGCCGGCGGTGGTGACGCAAGCGCCGGAGGCCCGCAGCGCGAGCCGTCCCCAACCCCAACGATGGATGACCCCGATGCCGATGCCGACGGCATGGAGCGTGCCGGTGGTCATCACGAACCCGATGCTGTAGGTCAGGCCGCTCGCCCCTGCCGGCAGTTCCACGCCGTGGGCATGACCATGAAAGACGGCAAAGCAACCGACGATGGCGGCGGCGAGCCCCATGGGCGGTCGCCACTCCGCGAAAACCGTGAGCCCAAGCACGATTCCGGAGAAGATGATACCGATCTCGACGCCGGGCAGGTGCACGCCCAGCAGACCGAGCATGCCGCCCATGGCCATGACGACGGGAAAGGTGACCGGCAAGAGCCAGATGGCCGGCGCGCCCAGTTGAGCGCCCCAGAGGCCCACCGAAATCATGGCCAGCACATGGTCGAGCCCCGAAATGGGATGGTGGACCCCTGCCAGAAATCCCGCGGCGCGCCCCTGTTCGGCATGCGCCCAGGCGAGTACCGGCCAGAGGGCGACGACCATGGCGAGGGCCGCGCGGATCATCGCGCGGGCTGAGAAAGCGGCATGGGTCCGGTGGTCGCCGATCATCGCAAACCGCCTAAAAGAATCAGGGTGCGTTGGATGGTCCAGTAGGCGCCCAAAGTCCCCACGGCGTAGCCGGGGAGCCTTGCCGCCAGTCGGGGCCAGCGCACTTCGAGCACGCTGAAAGCGCGTTCGAGCAGAAGGATGAGAATCACAAACCCCAACTGCCCCAGCTCGACACCCACATTGAAGAGGAGCAGGGCCAGCGGAATCTCGGCCCTGGGCAGTCCCATCGTGGTGAGCCCGCTGGCGAAGCCAAATCCATGCAGCAGTCCGAAAGCGAATGCCACCACCCACGGGTGCCGGATGGTGAAGCTCGTTTCCCCGCGCCAGGCGCGCACGATCTCCGGACCGAGAAAGAGGATGCTCAGCGCGATGGCGGCATTGAGCGGCGGCAGCGGAACGCTCGCGTAACCCAAGGTGGCGATGGCCAGGGTGATGCTGTGAGCCGCCGTGAAGGCGGTGACGGTTTTGAAAAGCATCCACCGGCTGGAGACGATCAGGAGCAGTCCCAGAACGAACAGCAGGTGATCCACGCCGAGCAGGATATGTTGGAAACCGAGCTGGACGTAGGAGATGCCGCGCTGAAGGCCGCTGGTTAGCCCGCCCAGGGTCACCGACGGCGTTGCCGGTCGCAGCAGGTGGCTTTCCAGGCGCCCGTCGGCGTGGTGGATGCGCACCAGGACATCGGTGATGGTGGTTTCGAGTCCCGCGACGCGCAGCGTTTTCGCCGCGATACCGCCTTCGCAGGTCAGCGTGCCGCGCACCACCACGGCCCCCGGCGTAAGCTGCTGCCGATCGGGGGTCGAAAGGCGGCACCCCTCCGGAACCACGGGCGCGATCTGGATTTCAACCTCGCCGCCGGTGGGCCGTTTCCAGAGCAGGGAATAGGTGTTGGGGTCGATTTCACGCAGCTCGAGAAAACCGGGGCGCACTTCGTGGGCCGGTGCCGTCTCCGCCGCGACGAGCATAAACGCCATCGCCAGTAACGGAAATAAGCCACCGCGGCGCTTCATGAGGCGTTTGCTCCGCTTTTGCCGCCATCGTCGTCCGCGGCTTTTCTTTCGATGACGACGCGGTACTTTGCGAGCAGGCGTTCATACATCGCGGCGAGTTGCCGCCTGCGCCGGTCCGCCGTGAAGTCGCGCTCCACCGCCAATCGCACCTGGGCCAGGTCGGGCAGCGATCCCGCTACGCGCGCGCGAACCCAAACCAGATGAAGCCCGAAGCCCGACTGAATCGGGCCCGACCAAACCCCGACAGGGAGCGCCTCGGTGCTCCGGGAAAACTCCTGGCCGAAGGTCCGGGCCACCTCGGCCAGGGACGACATCTCGACCTCGCGGGGCAGCAGGGTCGGATGGCCGAGATGGTCGATGGGCGTATCGGGGCCCGCCGCCCGAAGTCTCGCGAGCAGCGTCCGGGCGTCGTCCTCCGTCGCGCTACCCCGCCGTTCCCGGCTGAGGTAGATCTGCCGGAACGAAACCTGCGGTTCGAGGCGGTAAAGATCGGCGTTTTCGGTGAGCCATGCTTGCAACTCCCGGTCGCTGGGCGGCACCGCGGCGTCGACCTCCTCGAACAGGAACTCCAGCTTCTGGCGCAGCCGGCGGCGGATGATCGTATCGTCGCGATCGAGTCCGCTCGCCATCGCCTCCCGCACGGCGATCTCTTCGCGGATCCAGTCGTCGATCAGCCCTTTGATCTCGACCTCGGTGGGCGGGCGTTGCCAGGTTTTGGCAAAGCCCGCGGCCAGGTGCCCGATCTGCCCGGCGGTGAGCACGATCCGGTCCGAGGTCGGGCCGGACCCGCCGCCGCTCCAGTGAAAGTACAAAAATAGCGCCGCTCCGATGGTCAGAAAATGGAGCAGCGGTTCGCGAACTATTTTTCTCATCATGGGTATGACCCAATCGCCGTCGTATGGGATCGCGCCTTCTTCCGGTTACGTCCCCGGGGTGTACCAGATGGGCGAGCTCCAGGCGCGCTCCCGTTGCTTCATGGGCACCTCGGGGGGCATTTTGACGCCGAAGCGCAGCGCGTCATAGGCCGTCCAGCGCGGCGTGGGGATCTCGATGACCCGCGCGTAGTAAAAGGCGCGCACCGACGGATCGAAGGCCGGGTCGGTCCAGACCGCCGCGAGCTGGGGATCGCCGATGGTGTCCTTCCAGGTGGCGTTGGCCACATCCACCGTGTCGCCCACCGGCGTGAGTTTGCCGTCGGCACCGATTTTGCGGCGGTCGGCGTCGCCCCAGACCACGTTGTAGATCTTCTCCCGCCCCTTGCCGTTTTTATCGAGCCAGCCTTTGACGATCTGGATGCGGTCCAGATTGCCCGACAGGGGGTCTTTCATGGCGGCCACCAGGAAGGTCGGGGCCTTGGCGCCGGCCGGGGCTTTGGGCAGGTCGGAGCCCATGGGCACGCCCTTGGCGTAGCCGGTCCCGGCCGCGTCACGGGCGCGGGCGTCGGCCGCGCGGTAGTGCCACCCGCCGAAGAAGCGCACGGTCATGCGCGACCCGGAGGTGCCGTAGGCCTCGCGCCGTTTCATGGCGTCCCAGAGCGCCTCGCGGGTGTTGTCCACGGCCCACACCGCGGCGTAGCCCGCCGACAGGTAGTGCCAGGTGTAGCGGCTCTTCGTGGGGCCGAGTTTCGCATCCCAGTCACTCTGCTTCGACTTGTGCTCCCAGCGCTTCGGGCTCGGCTCCTGAATCGGCATCTTTCCGAAGAAATTATCCTCCTCGATCGATGTCAATGAATTATGGACATCGGTGCTGCCGACGACACCGAACTTGAAGGGGTTGACGCCGAGCTTGCTTTCCAATTCGAGGCCGCGCAGCAGGCCGCCGCGCAGGTAGTTGGTGGGCAGCATCCCGGGCTTGAGCGGGCTGTCGGTGAGGGTGAGGTTGCCGTACTCCCAACCGGCGACCCCCAGGTCGCCCGCGAACTCGTCGTTGGGCGAGAGCGTGGGGTGCGTCTCGCTGTTGCCCTTGGTTTGGACGATCTCCTGCAAGACCTCCCAGCGGGCGCGCCGCTCGGCGTAGTCTTTGGAGAGCGGGTTGCCGCCGAAGTCCACCAGCTCGAACATGCGGCCGTTGGAGAGGTTGGCGTTGTGGGGGATGGCCAGCAGCTTGCCGCCCGTCTTCTGCTCGTACTTCGCCATCCACTCCCAGAGCTTCTCGGGGTCCTCGCTGTTCCAGGCGCTGAAGGGGAAGACCTGATCGGCCTTATCCTTGCCGTCGCGGAAGAGAACGTTGCGGTGCAGGTTGTTCCCGCCCGGCACCGAGGTCCACTCGTAACCGATCATGGCGGTGAAGCGGCCGGGCTCGTTGAACTTCTCGGCCGTGGCGGTGTACTGCTGCCACACCGACATCATGAGGGGGCCCACGACCTTGGGGTCCTTGAAGACCTTGGGCAGCGTGCCCATGGCCTGGGCTTTGACCACCTCGCTCTGGGCCGCCGCCTTCTCCTCGGGCGTGCCGGTCTTGAGAACCTTCGACCACTGCGCCGCCACCGGATCGGAGACGAGCGCGGGATTGCCCTCCTGCACCTGGAACATGATCCCGAGCCCCTCGGCGTGATCCGAAACCACGAGGAAGTCGAGCGGCCGGGAGAGCCTCACCGGGACGCCGGTCGACGAGACCACCTCCTCGCCCCGGGCGAAGCGATAGGCCTGCTCGGGGGTCAGCGAGTTGCCGGCCATGTAGGCGTCGCCCGAGTTCGCGGTGTGGTTGTGGGTGTCGCCGAAGTAGACGTGCATCGGGTAGCTCTTCCCGGCGTAGGGCGAGTAGGCTTTGCTGCGCGCGGCGTCACCCGCGGCCGCGGGATGTTCGTCCCCGTGTTTGTCGTAGTCGTCGAAGGCGCCCTTGACCGGCACATCCTCATCGCCCGCCGGAGCCGAACCGGCGTTCGCCGACGAAAACGCCAGGGTCAGGCCCAAAGCGACGGCCGGCAGCCATTTTCTAGCGAGTTCGTTTCTCTTCATCGTTTTTCCTCCCCTTTATTTTGTCGCGGTGTACCAGATGGGTGAGGTCCACGCCCGCTCCTGTACCGTGGCCGGCACGCCCTTGAGCCGCGGCAGGTTGTTGCGAACGGCGTCATAGGTGGTCCAGCGCGGTGTCGGAATCTCGATCACCCGCACGTAGTAAAGAGCGGGCTGTTTCGGGTCGAACGAAGGATCGGTGAAGCTCCCGATGAGTTCGGGGGCCCCGATGGTGTTCGCATAGGTCCCCTTCTTCAGGTCCACCGTATGGCCGAGTGCGGGCAGCTTGCCCTTGGCGTTGGGCTTTCGATTGCCCGACCAGGCGACATCGAAGATCCGCTCCTGGGGTTCGCCTTTGGCGTTGACCCAACCCTTGATGATTTGGATGCGGTCGAGGTTGGCGCCGTCGGGGTCCTTCTGGGCGTGGACGGTGAAGGTGGGGGCACGTTCGAGGGCCTTAAGCGTCCCGCCCATGGAGACGCCGCGCGCATAGCCCTGCTTGACGAGTTCGACGGGATCCTGGGTTGCCCCGAGCGTGGCGCCGCCGAAGAAGCGCGGTTTGATTCGTGGCCCCGAGGTGACGAAGGTCTCCCTGGCCGCCAGGGCGTCCCAGATCGCCGCTCGGGTATTGCGCGTCGCCCATACGCCGGCGAGCGAGCCCGGATTCGACTCCTTGGCTTTGATCCAGCCGTCGATCTCGCCCTCGCGACGCTCCTTGAGCGTGCCGTCGGCGGGGCCGTGGCTGCCGATGTAGTCGTTCTCGGCAACGTCGCCGGGCAGTCCGTTGTGGTTGTCGGTGCCGCCGATAAATCCGAGCCGGTAAGGGTTTTCGCCGAGCTTGGCCTCGTAGGCGAGTCCCTTGGTCACCGCCCAGCGCACGAAGTTCTCCTTTTTGAACGTGCGCCCACTGAAGGTGCCCACGCTGTCGCCGTTCTCGAAGTCGGCGAACTCGTCCGCCGGCCAGAACTTGCGGTGCACCTCTGAGTTGCCCTTGATCTGCATCATCTCGATCAGCCGCTCGTAGTGACTGCGCAGGCGCGCGTACTCGGCCGAGAGCGGCCGGCCCGCCTTGTCCAGCGGCGCGAACATCAGGCCCTTGCTGCCGTTGGAGTTGTGCGGGATCGCGAGAAGCCGCGAGCCCATCTTCTCCTGTTCGGCCATCCAGGCCCAGAGCTTCTCCTCGTTGGGCGAGTCGAGGGCGCTGAAGGGCATGTCGGGCACGGTGAGGTCCCGGAAGATCACGTTGCGGTGCATGTTGCCCTCGTTCTGCGCCGCGGACCATTCGAACCCCGCCAGGGTGGTGAACTTGCCCGGGTGGTAGTTATCGCGCACCGCCGCAAGCGCGACCGCCTGCCAGGCGCTTTTGGTCGTCCCCGGCCCGGCGTAGAACGGCGGGTGGCTGGGGTTCTCGCCGCGCATATTTTTGACGACGTATTTCCCGAACCACGCCCGCTGCTCGTCGGCCGTCTTGAGATGGCGCAACTCTTCGAGCATGGGGTTGTCACCGCCCGGCGCGCCGGCAACCTGGGTGGAGTACATCTCGCCGATGAACTCCGCATGATCGGAGACCGCCGCCCAGTCGAGGGGCCGGCCGATGCTATGCTTCAGGCCGTTGACGACGACCTCCTTGCCCTGGGCGAATTGATAGGCCTCGTCCGGGGTCAGGCGCGCTCCACCGATGTAGGCATCCAGCGAGTAGGAGGTGTGGACGTGCGTATCGCCGAAGTAGGCATCCTTGAGCGGGCTCTCCGGAATCGCCGCCTCCTGTTCCTCGACAGATTGGTGGGGGGCCGCGCTTAAAGGCGCCGCTGGTTCCTGTTTGGCGGCCGGGCGGGTGCAGGAAAGTATCGCGAGGCCGGCAAGGAACACCGCAGCCAGGATCAAACCGATTGTTCTATTCACTTTCATAATCGCGCCTCTTTTCTTCCCGCACTCCGATCTATTGCATGGCGGGGTTATTCAAGACGTTGGGTTGATGGCAAGTCCCTAATCATCAAGAATAGCGAAGGTCTTCGACCGGATACTGCATTGCTTTTCATAGCCTTCTCCTTGCAGCGGCAAAAAGCCGAATCCCTATTTTCCCATGGTAGTTATTGCTTCTCCCGTTCCTTACCCACTTCGATAATCACGATCGATGCGCAGGCCGGGCTCTTTAAGGAAGGGCGACATTGCATTGCGGTCGCGTGGGCCGAAAAGCCGCCCGGTTTGATCACGTGGGTGCGGTAGTCTTTGCCGAAGACAGAGTAATTCCGAGGGCGTTGGCAATATCTTCCGCGCCGAAATCGGCGAAAACAGCCATTCCTGGATGGATACTAACTGTGTGTGCCTGATAGCGATGCCTGTCAACGGGAAATATGGGGGGCACCCTTCACGTGCCGTCGACCCCTACATCATCGTCGACCTTTCTTTCGATGACAGCGGCCCATGGCTTACCACGCGCTTCTTCTTTTCATTTGACCACGATCGTCTGCCCCAGCATGGGCACCATGGCGTCGTAGCCGTTCTGGCGCAGCAGCCCGCAGAAGGCGGTGCTTTGGGCTTCTTCGCCGTGCACCACAGCGATCTTCTTGACCCGCAGCCCGGAGGTCTTCAAAAATTGCAGCATTTCGTTGCGGTCGGCATGGGCCGAAAAACCGTTGAGTTTCACCACATGGGCCTGCAGCGGGTACTCCTTGTTCAAGATCTTCACCACCGGCGGCTGGCCGCCGCGGCCGCCCTTGGCATAGGCTTCGCCCAGTTCCAGGATGCGGCGCCCCAGGGTGTGCTGGGCCATGAAGCCCACGATCAGAATCGTGTTCTTGGAGCTGTGCACCTTGTAGCGCAGGTGGTGCAGGATGCGGCCGGCCTCGCACATGCCCGAAGCGGAGATGACGATATGCGGCTTGTTGTCGCGCATCAGGGCCATGGACTCTTCCACGGTCTGGATGAAGTGCACCTGCTGGAAGTCGAAGGGATTCTTGCCCCGGCTCAGAAAGGTATCATGGCTCTCCTGGTCGTACACTTCGGGGTGTTCGCCGAACACCTTGGTGATGTTGGCCGCCAGGGGACTGTCCACGAAAACCGGCATGCGCGGCACGGCGCCCTCGTCATACAGTTCGTGGATGATGTACAGCAGCTCCTGGGTGCGGCCGAAGGCAAACGAGGGGATCAGCACGCAGCCGCCCCGCTGGAAGGTGTCGTTGAGGGCCTTCTTGAGCTCGGGCTTGAGGTCCGCCACCGGCTCGTGGTCGCGATCGCCGTAAGTGCTCTCCATGATCATCAGGTCGATGTCGCGGTCCTGGGCTTCGAAATTCAAGCACGGGTCGCGCAGGATCGGTTTGGCGAAGCGGCCCAGGTCGCCGGTGAAGGCCACGGTGCGCGTTTTGCCATTGGCGGCGTGCCGCAGAATGCTGATGGCCGAGCCCAGGATGTGGCCGGCTTCGTAGAAGGTGCAGGTGAGATTCTGGCCGATGGCGTGCGACTCCCGGTAAGGCACGCCGTCCACATGCGCCAGGGCCTGCTCGGCATCGGCCGCCGTGTAGAGCGGTTCGATGGCCTGCAAGCGGTGCCTGGCCATCAAATCGGCGACCACCGCCCGATTGATCTGGTTGCGTCCTTGTTTGAGCATCTTGCGCAACTGCTCGTATTGGCGCGGACCGATGGGCTTGCCGTTCAGGGAAGGGCCGTGGGAGAGGGCGGCGCGCACGGTTTTGTAGTTCAGGTACTCGGCGTCCTGTTCCTGGATATGGGCCGAGTCGGTCAGAAGGTATCGGCAGGCGTCGGCCGTGCCCCGGGTGCACAGGATGCGGCCGCCAAATCCATTTTTGACCAGCAATGGAATGCGGCCCGAGTGGTCGATGTGGGCATGGGAGAGCACCATGTTGCTGATCATGGCCGCATCGAAGGGCAGCACCCGGTTCTTATCGGCCGCCTCTTTGCGGCGCCCCTGGTGCAGACCGCAATCGAGCAGTACATGGTCCGAATCGTTGCCGATGAGGTGCATGGAGCCGGTCACTTCTCTGACCGCGCCGTGGAAGGTGACGTACATGGAGAATTCCTTTCTGTCTTTTTACTTCAATCCAGGATGTGCCACTGCAATAAGACGCGGTCCGAAGTCACCGTGGCCAGATGATCGTCGCCGATCCAGCAGTGGGTTACGCCCCACAGGGTTTGTTCATACAGCAAGCTCAGGTGATCATCGTCCGGGATGGCCTGCACCCGGCAGCGATCGAGGCCCGTCAAGCCTTTGCCCACGGCCTTGAGCACCGCCTCCTTGGCCGTCCAGTAGCGGAAGAAGAACCGTTCGATCTTGTGCGGCGCCAGGCACCACTCGGATGCGTCGGCGATGCGGTCGTACATGCGCTCGTTCATGGGTGCCAGCCGTTCCAGGTCGATGCCCACCGGCCGGGGGGAGACCACGGCCGCCACCATACGCTCCTTGTGGCTCAGGGACCAGTAAAACCCGTTGCTGGGCCGGGGCACGCCGGCATCGTCCTTTTCGAGTTCACCTAATAGATACCCGCCATGGTGGGCCGACAGGGCCGCGGCTTCGCGCGCCCGGCGGCGCAGGGCCTCGACCTTGGCGCGGCGGATCAGGCGCTGGTCGGCGGCGGAAACTGCCAGGATGACCGGGTGCAGGGTGAGCTCAAACATCATCGCAGCCCTCATCCGGTTTGAGTTCCAGGGCGCGCTCGTAGACCTGCTTACGGCTTACCTGGAAGCGGTCGGCCAGAGCCTTGGAAAGCTCCTTCAAGGAGAGGGTTTTTTGGGCCAGGGCCTGTGCGATGGCCGCATCCAATTCTTGCGGGCCGTGCGCGGGCGAAGCCTCCTGGGCGCCCGCCACCAGCAGGGTGCACTCGCCCTTGAGGCTTTCGCGCGCTTGCAGGTCCGCCAGGACCTGCGCCAACGATCCGCGCAGAAACTCTTCGTGCAGCTTGGTCAGCTCCCGGGCCAGCACGGCCGGCCGGTCGCCCAGAATCTCCACGAGCTCTTCCAGAAAAGAGACGAGCCGCTGGGGCGATTGATAGAAAATCAGGGTGTACGGCAGATGGGCGAGGGCCGCCACCTGCTCCCGGCGCTTGCTGCGGCCCCGGACCGGAAAGCCCACGAAGGTAAATTGGTCGGTGGGCAGCCCGGCGGCGCTCAGGGCCGTGATGGCCGCCGATACGCCCGGTATCGGAAAGACCGGCAGGCCTTTTTGCACCGCGGCCTGGACCAGGCGGAAACCGGGATCGGAAACCGCGGGCGTGCCGGCATCGGTGACCAGGGCGATGGCCGCTCCTTGCTCCAGTTGGGCGATCAATTCGGCCGTGCGCCGCGCCTCGTTGTGCTCGTGATACGAGACCAGCCGGTTGCGGATCTGGTAGTGGTCAAGCAGGCGCCGGGTGTGGCGCGTGTCTTCGGCGGCGATCAGATCCACGCCGGAGAGCACGGCAATGGCGCGCAGGGTGATATCGGCCAGGTGGCCGATGGGCGTGGCCACCACATACAGTCCGGCCGCCGGCTTTTCAGGAGTAGGCGAGATCGAAGGCATTGGCGATCACCTCCACGTGAGCCCGGCCATCCAGCGGCCGCACGGTCACCACATCGAAACGGGCCTTGGTCTGGGTGCTGCCCTGGGTTTTGAGGAACGCCAGGGCGACCATGGAAAGCTTGCGCTGCTTGGCGGGGGTGACGGCGGCCTTGGGATCGCCGAATCGGCCGGAGCGGCGGGCCTTGACCTCCACGAACACCCACGCGCCGTTGTGCCGGGCAATAATGTCGATCTCCCCCAGCCGGTTACGGTAGTTGCGCGCCACGATGGTATAGCCCTGGGCCTCCAAAAACGCAACGGCCAGGCTTTCGCCGCTCTGGCCGTATTGCTGCCGTTCATGGGGCATCGGCGGTGATCCCGTGGGATGGGGCCGGCCTGGTGGGTCCGGGTAGGTACTCGCAGACCCGTTTGAAGCTGCGGCGGTGGATGGGGCAGGGGCCGTGGCGGGCGATGGCGGCGCAGTGCGCGGCAGTGGGGTAGCCCTTGTGGCGGTCGAACCCGTATTGGGGAAACGCTTCGTGGTAACGGCACATCAGCCGGTCCCGGGTCACTTTGGCCACGATGGAAGCCGCGGCCACCGAGACGCTGCGGCTATCGCCCTGGACGACCGGCTGCTGGGCGCAATCGGCGGCGATGCCGACATTGCCGTCGATGAGCAGATAATCGGGGCTGGGCTTGAGATTGGCCACGGCCATGACCATGGACAAACGGGAGGCCTGGAGGATGTTGATCCGGTCGATCTCGAGAGGGTCCACGATACCGATGCCCACGCTTTGGGCGTGGGCATAAATATGATCGTACAGCCGGGCCCGCTGCCGGGCCGTCAACTGCTTGGAATCGTTGATCCCGGCGGCATCGAAGGCCGGCGGCAGCATGACGGCCGCCGACACCACCGGCCCGGCCAAAGGGCCGCGGCCGGCTTCGTCCACGCCGGCGATACGCGCATACCCCTCGGCCCGCAACGCTCGTTCAAACGCCCAGAGATCGGCCGCCAACGGCCTAGTTGACCCGCTTTTCGCGGATACGGGCGGCCTTGCCGTGCAGCTTGCGCAGGTAGTAGATCTTGGCGCGCCGCACCCGGCCGCGGGTGATCTTCTCGACGCGGTCGATGATCGGGGAGTGGAACGGGAAAATGCGCTCCACGCCGACGCCGTAGGAGACTTTGCGCACGGTGAAGGTGGCACTGATGCCCCCTTTGCGTTTGGAAATCACGATGCCCTGAAACACCTGGATGCGCTCTTTGTCGCCTTCCTTGATTTTAACGTGCACGCGCACGGTGTCGCCCGGCAAAAAGTCGGGCATGTCCATGCGCATCTGCTCTCGTTCCAACTGCTTGATCAGTTCCATGATGGTTATCTCCCCTTTTCTTCAATAAGGCGTTCAATATACCTTAACTTTCAACTTTAGACTTTCAGCTTTCATCTCCGGCGGGGCCGGTAAACATTCGATCCAGCACGATCGATACGGCCGAACGCACCGACAGGTGATTGTAACCGTTGCGCCCTAAAATCGGCGCCAGCCGGAAATCGGCCGCTTGAATCAGCTCCGGCGCCAGACCCCAGGCCGTGCCGAAGAGCAGCAGCACCGGCCGTTCGCCGGCGGCCAGGCGGCGCAGCCCGTTCCAGTCCAGGTCGCTTGCGGCCATCTGGGCACTGGTGACCACCACTTGGGGCTTGGCCTCCCAGCGCGCGTGCAAGTCCTCCAGGGCGGCCTGAAGCGACGGCTGCATGCGGATCAGGGCCAGGGCGTCGCGACGGTCCGGGTTATAACGCGCCCCCACGCCGGTCACCCAGTGGTCGATGATCTCGGTCACCAGGTGTTGCTGATCTGTAAGGGGGGTCACCACGTAAAACGGTTCCACCCCATAGGTCTTGGCCGCCCGGGCGATGTCGTGCAGATCCAGGTTGGTGACCGCCGCGGCAATGGTCTTACCGTTCTTGTCCACCACCGGGTGGTGAATCAGGGCCAGAGCCACCCTGGCTGCGTATGATGCTTTCGAGTTCACGATGCCACGCGCCAAGCAGCGCGATTTCCTCCTTGCTGAGCGTCGCCCCGTGCAACAGATCGGGCCGACGGGCAAAGGTGCGCAGCAAGGCATCGGCCCGCCGCCACTCGCTGATGCGCTCGTGATGCCCGCTGAGCAGCACCTCGGGCACCGGACGCCCCTCGAACTCCGGCGGCCGGGTATAATGGGCATGGTCCAGCCGCTGGTGGCCGAACGAGTCCTGCTCGGCCGAATCCTCGTTGCCCAGAACGCCGGGCAGCAGGCGGACGACGGCATCCATGACCACCATGGCCGCCACTTCGCCGCCGGTCAGAACGAAGTCGCCGATGGAGACCTCCCCATCGACGAACTGCTCGCTGAAGCGCTCGTCCACGCCCTCATACCGGCCGCAGACGATCACGAGCGCCTCGTGGGCGGCCATCTCGCGGGCCATGGCCTGATCGAAGCACCGGCCCTGGGGGCTCATCAGGAGCGTCAGGGCCCCGGGCGTCTGCTGCTTGACATCCCGGAGGGCGGCCGCCAGCGGCTCGGGCTTCATCACCATGCCGCATCCGCCGCCGTAGGGTCGGTCGTCGGTGACCTTGTGCCGCCCCTGGGCAAAATCCCGGATATTGACGGCCTGGGCGGCCACGGCGCCGCTCTCGATGGCCCGGCGCATGATCCCATTTTCCCAGAAGGCCTGCATCAGCTCCGGAAAAATGGTCAGAACGACTACCTTCATTTGAATTGCCTATATCAATCCCTCAGGCAATTGAATCTGCATGCGCCGGCCGGGCACGTCGATCTCGATGATCACCGATTCGATGGCCGGCAGCAAGATCTCCTTGACCGCATATCCCGGAGGCGTCTTGACCACATAGACATCGTTGGCGCCCGTGGGAATGATCTGCTCCACAACCCCCAGGTGCTCGCCCTCCGTCGTGTAGACGGCCATGCCGATCAGATCGCTCCAATAATAGGAATCCGCCTCCAGGGGCGGCAGATCCTTTTTGGCAATGTAAACGCCCCAGCCCGCCATGGCTTCGGCCTGGTCGCGATGGCCGATACCCTCAAGGACCAAGCGCACCACTTGCTTGTAGGGCTGGGACCATTCGATCTTGCGCAGCTGCGTGCCGCCGCGGCCATCCATCAACACCAGGGTGCGCTGCTGGGCAAAGCACTCGGGCGACTCCGCATAGGAGTAGACCCGCACAGCCCCAGCGATGCCATGGGCACCGATGACCTTACCGATTTGAATCCACTCGCCGGGGGCACTGCCGCTATTCGATGATTTCAAGGACCGAGCGCTTCTTAAGCTTGGCGGACGCGGCGCTCAACACGGTACGAATCGCCTGAGCGGTGCGCCCCTGTTTGCCGATGACCTTGCCCAAATCATCCTTGGCCACCTTGAGCTCCAATACCGAGGTCTGGCTGCCCTCGATCTCGTTCACCGAAACCTGCTCCGGATGATCTACCAGTGCCTGCGCAATACTCTTGATCAGCTCTTTCATCGCACACCTCCCCGGATCGGTGGTTGCTCAAACCGCGGCGAATCTCTATTGAGCCGGTTGCGCCGGTTTGGCCGCTTGGGCCCCAACACCCTGCTTTTTGAGCAGACTCCGGACGGTGTCGGTGGGAATCGCACCCTGCGCCAACCAATAGAGCACCCGGTCGGTCTTCAAGGTCACCTGCGCCGGCTCCTGCAAGGGATTATAGGTACCGACGTTTTCCAGGTACCTGCCGTCCCGCGGGCTTTCACTGTCCGCCACCACAATCCGGTAGAAGGGTTTTTTGGTGGCGCCGTGTCGGGCCAATCTCATTCTGACTGCCATTAATTCGTTCTCCTTTTAATTCCCATTCACCGTCCCATGGGTGGCATGCCGCGTCCCAGACCGCGCATGTTCCCCTTGGTGAATTTCTTCATCATTTTCATGACCTGAGTATAGTTTTTCAGCAGACTGTTGACATCCTGCACGGTGGTGCCGCTGCCCAGGGCGATGCGCCGGCGGCGGCTGCCGTTGATGATCTGGTGCTGGCGCCGCTCCTGGGGAGTCATCGAATTGATGATGGCTTCGATGCGCGTCAGCTCGGACTCATCCACCTCCATGCCTTTCATCTGCTTGAGCTTGCCGAATCCCGGAATCATGCCCAGCAGATCGGTGAGCGAGCCCATCTTGCGCACCTGGGTCATCTGGTTGCGGAAATCCTCCAGGGTGAACTGGTTCTTACGCAGTTTTTTCTGGTACTCTTCCGCCTGCTTGGCGTCCACCACCGACTGGGCCTTCTCGATCATCGTGAGCACATCGCCCATGCCCAGGATGCGCGAGGCCATCCGGTCCGGATGGAACGCTTCGAAATCGTTCAGCTTCTCGCCGACGCCGACAAACTTGATGGGCTTGCCGGTGATCGACTTGATCGAAAGGGCCGCGCCGCCGCGGGCATCGCCGTCCATCTTGGTGAGCACCACGCCGCCGATGTCCAGGGCGTCGTCGAAGGACTTGGCCATGTTGACCGCATCCTGGCCGGTCATGGCATCGGCCACCAGCAGGATATCGCTGGGGCTCACGGCCGCCTTGATGGCCTTGAGCTCGTCCATCAGCTCGGCATCGATGTGCAGCCGGCCGGCCGTGTCGATGAGCACCGTGTCGCATCCGGCCTTGTGGGCCGCCACGCGGGCCTTCTGGCAGATATCCACCGGGTTCATGTCGGTGCGCGATTCGAACACCGGCACGTCCAGTTGGACGCCGATCTTGCGCAACTGGTCGATGGCCGCGGGTCGATAAACGTCGGCCGGCACCAGGTACGGCTTGCGGCCCTGCTTGCGCAGCATCACGGCCAGCTTGCCGGTGGTGGTGGTCTTGCCCGATCCCTGCAGACCGACCATCATGATCGGCACCGGATGGGTGCCCGCGAGGCTCAACCCCTCGTGCCGGCCGCCCATCAAACGGGCCAGCTCGTCGTTGACGATCTTGATCACCTGTTGGCCCGGGGTGAGGCTGGCCATCACCTCCTGGCCCATGGCCCGTTCCTTGATGTCGGCCACGAACTGCTTGACCACCTTGAAGTGGACGTCGGCTTCGAGCAGGGCCATGCGCACTTCGCGCAAGCCGTCGGAGATGTTGCTCTCCGAGAGGGTGCCGTGGCCCCTCAGGCGCTTGAAGACCGAATCCAGTTTCTCGCTCAGGCTGTCAAACATCGCTAAACGCAGTACCTTCTTATCAATAAAACTTTGGAAATAAACTGATAGTAGTGATAAGTCAAGCAAAGAAAAGCCGGCGCGGGCTTTTCGAAACGGCGTGCTATACCATTTAATAATATACGGGGCAAGGGCTGGTTGCCCGCATCCCCGTAAGGGCGAATGATTGTTCGCCCCTACAGGAATCGATGTGATCCAGGATATCAAATCACTCACCCGGCCGGAGTTGCTGGCCTGGCTCGAAGCCCACGGCGAGCGGCCCTATCGCGCCGATCAGATCCTCAAATGGCTCTACGTGCGCCTGGCCGACCAATTCGAGCAGATGACCGACCTGAACAAAACCCTGCGCGCCCTGCTGGCCGAGCACTTCACGATCAAGCGCCTGGCCGTGGCCGACGTGCGCACGGCGGCCGACGGCACGCGCAAGTTTCTTTTTCGCCTCGAGGACGACCGTAGCGTGGAGACGGTGCTGATTCCCGAACGCGACCACTTCACCCTGTGCGTCTCCAGCCAGGTGGGCTGCGCCCAGGGGTGCCGGTTTTGCCTCACCGGCCAGGCCGGCCTGGTGCGCAATTTGACGCACGCCGAGATCGTCGGCCAGGCGTGGGAAGTGCGTAAGCAACTGGACGAGCCCGGCCAATTGACCAACCTGGTCTTCATGGGCATGGGCGAGCCGCTGGCCAATTACGAAAACCTGGTGGCGGCCATCGAGATCCTGACCAACAGCGACTGGGGCATGAAATTCGCCACGCGCCACGTGACGGTCTCCACCGCCGGCCTGGTGCCGCGGTTGCTGGATCTGGGGCGCGACACGCGCATCAATCCGGCCATCTCCCTGAACGCCGTGGACGATGCCGGCCGCACCCACTTGATGCCCATCAACCGCAAATACCCCATTGCCGACCTGCTGGCGGCCTGCCGCCAATACAACCTGCCCAGGGGCCGCAAGCTGACCTTCGAGTATATTTTATTCAAGGATGTCAATGACGGGCTGGAACAGGCGCGCAAACTGGCCAAGCTGCTAGCGCCCTTAAAGGCCAAGATCAACCTGATTCCCTTCAACCCCTATCCGGGCAGCGCCTTCGAGCGGCCCACCGAAGCGCGCATCGAGGCGTTCAAAGCCTTTCTGATGGAGAAGCATTTCACCTGCGTAGTGCGTTACAGCAAAGGACAGGATATCATGGCGGCCTGCGGGCAACTGCGCGCCTCGGCCGGGAAGGATCGTCGCGAAACGCCCCGTATCGACGAAGCGCCTACTTGAAGAATCCCTGATCGATGATCATCTGGTGCAATTGAGCCTCCCCTTTGGCCACCATGTCGCGCTGTTCCGGGCGCATGGCCGTCTGCCGGGCCTGGTCCATGACCTGGGCCGCGGTATGAAAATCCCCCTGGCGACCCAGGGCGATCGCCAGCCCCACATACGCCTCGGTGTAAAAGGGGTCCAACTCGCTGGCGCGTCCGAATTCCCGGACGGCATCCCGCCATTTCTCTTGTTCCAGCAAGGTATTGCCATTGGCAAGGTGCTGCGCCGGTGTATCCAGGGCCGGTCGCAGGAGGATGGGGTCGGGTCCGCATCCGATCATTAAAGATACAATCGCCCACCAGAACCATTGGCGCTTTGGCATGCTGCCTCCTCGCGAAAGGGTCAATCCAAAACGATGATGACGCGGCACTGTTTCAAAAAGCCCAGGTTGGCCGAAGCATCGCGCAACCGGTCGGCATCGGCGTTGCTGATCACGATGTCGCAGCTCTGGTCGTGCAGGGTGCGCAGGCCTTTTATGATCAGCGGATTGGGGGCCACGCGCTCCCGCTGGGCCGGCTTGTCCACGGAACGATCGTATTCGCAGACCCCATGCTGCACCGCGTACTCCCGGCTGATGAAGGCCGGGCCGTAGACTTGCTTGCCGTTTTCGTCGAGCAGCAACGGCACCATGGCCGGCTTGGCGCCGATGCCCCGCGCGTCCACGATCAGCCCGCTTTGCCCCTCCAGCGGCGCCGGCGCCATCGGCTGGGGCGGCGCCTGGGCCTTGGAAGGTTTTTCGGCGGCCGGGGCCATCTGCCTGATGGATTCCACCTGCTTGATTTCAGCGGGCAGTACCAATTGGGCAAATCCGCCCCGCAGTTCCATTTGCACGGCGACCCGCACCGCGCCGTCCGCCAAGGGTTGGACTTCGATAACACGCGCCGCACCCGCCATCTCCTGCGCGCGGGCGTTGATCCGTTCGTCGGCGGCCATCAGTTCGGCGACGCGCAGGCCGGCATCCAGCCGCACCTCCCGCAACGTTCGCAGCGCATTGAGCAGCGCCTGGCGTTGGGCTTGTGCGATGGATTGTTCCGGATTCAGGCCCTTGGGAGACGTGGCATGTTCGGGCAAAAAAGTACCCTTGGCCACCAGGTAGCCCTTGGACCAGTTAATGGCGCCCGAGGGGAATACCTCCACCAGTTGCTCGGCGGGTTGGGCGAATCCGATCCGCGCCGCAAGCAACAGCCAGGCGCAAATTAAGTGGCAAATACGCATTTTTATTAGAAATCAAATACTTAGGCAAACAGGTTGACCGCTTCGGCCAATATATTGTAAGAATTCGGGTAAGTCAACCAATCCACCCGGAGCCATCGTTCCGGTGGGAGAGGGATGGGGCCAACGCCAAAACCATGGAACGGGTTACCGGTTACATCGGCCGCAAGGCCATCGACTCCATCACCCACCTGCTGGATCTCTTCGCTTTCATCTACCGCATCTTCGCCCAGATCTTCGCGCGCCCCGCGGCCGGCCGTGTGCTGGTGGGCCGCATCATTGTCCAGCAGCTCTACTTTACCGCCGTGCAGGCCCTGCCCATCCTGATCCCCATCGCCCTGCTGGTGGGCAGCATGGTGATCATCCAGTTTGCCCGGCTGTCGGGCCAATACGACTTCAGCCGCATCTCGGTGCTGCTCATCGTGCGCGAAATCGGACCGATCATCACCGCCCTGCTGGTGATTCTGAGGTCGGCCACGGCCGTGACCATCGAGATCAGCTACATGCGCGTGCTGCACGAACTGGACACCCTGGAGATGGCCGGCATGGACCCGGTGCGGGTGGTGTGCGTTCCCCGGCTGGTGGGAATTACGGCGGCCATGGTGGGGCTGTTTGTGGTTTTCGACCTGGTCTCGATCCTGGGCGGCTATGCCATCGTCTGGCTGGCGACCGACATTCCCATGGCCGGCTTTCTTTACCAGATCGCCAAGGCCATCACCCCGGCCGACATCGGTGCCGGCCTGCTGAAAGCGCTGCTGTTCGGCATCATCATCACCGTGACCTGCTTGTATCGCGGCTTTGAAATGAAACGGCAGATAACCGAGGTGCCCATCGCCACCTCCCGTTCGTCCATCGAATGCTTCTTGTACTGCCTGGTGATCAACGTGTTTATTTCAACGGTATTTTATCTGTGAGCGCGCACCTGATCGAACTGTCGAATTACAGCCTGGCGGCGATCGGCCTGGGCAGCGGCATCCAGGGTTTCGATTTTGCATTGGCGCCCGGTGACGTGTGCGCCATCGAGAGCCGGCATCCGGACGATGCGTACCTCTTTCTGCGCGCCCTGGCCGCCATGATCCGTCCGCTGAAGGGCACCTATGCGTTCAAAGGCCGCCTGTGCGACTTGCGCCGCTACCAGGAGTTGCTGGCGTGCAAGCAGCAGATCGGCTACGTGACCCGGGACACGGCCTTGATCAGCAACCTGACGGTGCGCCAGAACTTGTTGCTCCAGCGCTACTACCATGAGAACCGGCTCGACATCGATCTGGCAGACGATGTGCTGGCCCTGTGCGACACCTTCGGCATCCGCGATAAACTCGACCGGAGACCTTCGGGGCTCAGCGCCATGGAGACCCAGGCAGCCATCGTCATCCGGGAGCTCGGCAAAAAACCGGCGGTGTTGCTCTTCGGTCAGCCCGAAGATTTCATCGGCCATGCCAAATTCGACCTGATCACCCAAATTTTCAATCAACTCATCGCCGAGCGGTCGCCCATCGTGTTCTTATCGTTCGACCGGCGCCTGGTGCGGCGCTTCGCCAACCGCAACGTGATGATCGCCGATGGCGCCTTGACCACTGTTGCCGTCAAGGCCTCCACCGAAGGGGAGTAGACCCATGGAGATGGAATTTTCAAAGCTGGAAAGGGTGGTGGGCACCTTCATCGTGGGCGTGGCGCTGCTGCTCATGGCCACCCTGGTGATCATCGGCCGCGGCAAGGACTGGTTCGAGAATTATATCACCTACTACACCGCCTTCGGCGAAAGCTACAACCTGCAGGAGAACGCCGCGGTGAAGCTTTTCAAGGCCGATATCGGCAAGGTGGTCAAAATCACCCTGGAGAAGAACCGCGTTCAGGTCAAGCTGGCCATCCTGGAAAAATACGCCGCGCGCATCCGCCAGAATGCCGTGGCGGTAGTGGAGAGCCCTACCCTGATCGGCTCGGAGTATATCGCCATCATCCCCGGTTCAACGGATGCGCCGGCCATCGCGCCGGAAGGCGAGATCGCCTCCCGGGAAAAACGATCCATCACCGATATTCTTACCGAGTTCGAGGTGGAGAAGACCGCCCTGCTGGTGGTTAAAGCCATTCAGGACATCTCCCAGGTCACCCAGCGTCTGGGCGATCCCAAGGGCCCCTTGATCGCCTCCCTGGAGAACATCGAAAAGGTCAGCGCAAATGTCCAGCGGATCACCACCGATCTCGACGCGGGCAAAGGCCCCATGGGGATGCTGCTTAAATCCGAAGATGTGTTGAAGCGCCTGGTGGAGAGCATCGACCGCATGGGCCAGATCCTGTCCGGCATCCAAGCCACCACGGCCCAAGCGCCCCAGACCATGGCCCTGGTCCAGGAGAACCTGGTGGCCCTGCAGGCCAACATGGACGAGGCCAACCGGATACTGACCGAGATCAAGGCCATCACGACTGACCTCAAGGCCGGCAGCCGCAACATCCCCCAGATCTCCGCCACCTTCAAAGAGGGCATCCAGGAGGTGCGCCAGGGGGTCGAACAGACCAACCGCGTGGTGGAAGCCCTGCAGAACAGCTACCTGATCCGCGGCAACTTGCCGCCCGAGCCGATCCCGGCCAAGACCGATGCGGGGGCGCGGCCGTAACTTACCGGCTGCCGCTCCACTTGAGCTTGGTGCGCAACACATCGAAGAAATTGCGCTCGGGCAACGTGATCAGATTCACCGGCCGGTCGGCCTTGCGCACCAGGATCGTGTGGGTTTCGTCGATGGGCAGCCCCACCTGGCCGTCGAAGGTGAGCATGATGTCGGCCGAACGCTCGGCCAACTGGATCTTGATGCGCGAGCTTTCGGGAACGATCATTGGCCGGTTGGTCAGGGTAAAGGGGCAGATGGGCGTGAGCAGGATGCCCGCCACGGCCGGATGCATGATCGGCCCGCCGGCCGCCAGGGAGTACGCCGTGGAGCCGGTGGGCGTGGCCACGATCAGCCCGTCGGCGCGATAATCGGTGAGGTAGTGATCATCGACCAGGGTCTTGATCAGGGCCAAGCGCGCCAGGGCGCCCTTGTTGATCACCACGTCGTTGAAGACGATTTCATGGGCCAGGCGCTCGCCAGCCCGCCACACCTCCACATCCAACCGCATGCGCGGCCAACTGGCGAACTGGTTGTCCAGGATGGCCTGCACGGCCATGTGAATCTGCTCTTCGCCGGCCTCGGCCAGAAAGCCCAGTTCACCGAACTTGATTCCCAGGATCGGCACCTGGTTGTCGCCCAGCCAGCGGACGGCGCTCAGGAGCGTGCCGTCGCCGCCCAGGACCAGCACGAAGGAGAGATCGGCCGGGGCCGCTTCATGGCCTGAGCGGGACGCCGTCGGGCTGTCCGCATCGCTGGGCCGGCGCACCACGCCATGGCCTTTGGCCTTGAGCCATTGTTCCAGATCATCGGCGTGGCGCCGCGCATGGGGGTCCGGCTTGACCACCAGTCCTATGTTCTTGGCCATCGACCGCTCCTTTATATATAGCTCCTTGGGCGCCACCCACCAGATGTTGAGCGCCGCACTGCCGGCACTATTACGGCGATTGGCGGTCATCGTCAAATAGTTATATCGACAAGTGCCCATATTGGCCCGCGCTGCCGTCTGGGGGGATAGATCGCTTGCAAAACCAGCCCGTTAACTGTAAGAAAAAATTATAGTTTGAGCGATTGCCGGGGCAAGGAGGAGAGGATGAGAAATCGCGTATCGCGCAGGGCAGGCCACGCCGTTATCATAATAATGACGATCTTCGGCATGATGCTGACTGGATGCTCCCAGAAAGAGGCGCCCTCCAACGCGGGCGAGAAGCAAACCCAGCCGCCCATCAAGATTGCCGTGGTGGGCTCCCACAGCGGCGACCTGGCCTCTTACGGCATTCCCTCGGCGCGCGCCGCCCAACTGGTGGTGGACCAGCGCAACGCGGCCTGCGGCATCAACGGCCGGCGCATCGAGCTGCTGGTGGAAGACGACGTGTGCAAGCCGGAAATCGCCGCCAACTCGGCCACCAAAGTGGTCGGCGAGGGGGCCCAGGCCGTGCTGGGCCACATCTGTTCGGGCGCCACCAAGGCGGCCTTGGGGATCTATAAAGAATCGCGCCTGGTCACCATCTCCCCTTCGGCCACCAATCCGGCCCTGACCCAGAGCGGCGACTATCCCAACTTCTTCCGCACCATCGCATCGGACGACGCCCAGGCGCGTCTGGAAGTGGACTTCGTGCTGGGGCACCTCAAGGCCCAAAAGATCGCCGTGCTGCACGACAAGGGGGACTATGGCAAGGGTTTGGCCGAGTTCGCCAAGGGATTCATCGAGGCCGACCCGCGCGGCGAGGTGGTGCTCTACGAAGGCATTACGCCGGGCGCGGTGGATTACTCCGCGGTGGTCAACAAGATCCATCAGTCCGGGGCCCAGGCCGTGATCTACGGCGGCTACCATCCCGAGGCCTCCAAGATCGTGGCCCAGATGCGCAAGAAAGCCATGGCCATCCCGTTTGTCTCCGATGACGGCGTCAAGGACGACACCTTCATCAAGGTGGCCGGCGAATTCGCCGAAGGGGTCTACGCCACCGGCCCGGTGGACACCACCCACAACCCCATCGCCATCGAAGCCGTCAAAGCCCACAAGGCGAAGTATGGCGAAGATCCGGGCGCCTTCTTCCTCAATGCCTATGCCGCCACCCTGGCCCTGGTCAACGCCTTCGAAAAATCCTGCGCCACCGACTACGACGCCCTCGTCAAGGCCCTGCGCACCGAGTGGGTGGCCACGCCCCTGGGCATCATCCGCTTCGACGAGCGCGGGGACGCCATCGGGGTGGGGTTTGCCATGTATCAGGTACAGAATGGGAAGTATGTGGAGATCAAGTAGCGGACGTTCGATATGAACTGGGACTACCTGCTATCGCTCTTCATGGGCGGCCTGACGCGGGGCAGCATTTACGCCCTCATCGCCCTGGGCTACACCATGGTCTACGGCATCATCACCCTGATCAACTTCGCCCACGGCGAAATCTACATGATCGGCGCCTTCACGGCCCTGATCGCCATCGGCGTGCTGACCCTGGCCGGCTGGAACGGCACGGCCATCCTGCTGATCGCCGCGGTCGCCGCCGTGGTCTACGCCGCGGCCTACGGCTGGACCCTGGAGCGCATCGCCTACCGGCCGTTGCGCCACGCCCCGCGCCTGTCGGCCCTGATCAGCGCCATCGGCATGTCCCTGTTTCTGCAAAACTACGTGCGCATGGCCCAGACCGCCAACTTCCTGCCCTTCCCCAACCTGATCCCCGAATTCGCCTTTTTAAAACCCGTGGCCCACATCGTGCGCTCCTCGGAGCTCGTGATCTACGCCGTCACCGCCCTGGTGATGCTGCTGCTCACCCTGCTCGTCCGATTCACCCGCATGGGCAAAGCCATGCGCGCCACGGCCCAGGACCGCGACATGGCCATGCTCTCGGGCGTGGACGTCGACCGCGTCATCTCCCTGACCTTCGTCATCGGCTCGGCCATCGCCGCCACCGGCGGTGTGCTCATCGCCTCGCACATCGGCCAGATCAACTTCTACATCGGCTTTCTGGCCGGCATCAAAGCCTTCGTGGCCGCCGTGCTGGGCGGCATCGGCAGTCTGCCCGGCGCCGTCCTGGGCGGCCTGGTGCTCGGCTGGACCGAAAGCTTCTTCACCGGCTACGTCTCCAGCGACTACGAAGATGTCTTTGCTTTTCTCTTCCTGGTGGGCATTTTGATCTTCCGGCCCAGCGGCCTTTTAGGGCGCAAGCAAATGGAGAAAGTATGATGCAGAAGAGAGTCGAACATTGAAGGCAGAATTCAAAAAATCGCTCCTGGCCGCGCTCTGGTTCATGTTCCTGACCTTCCCCATCACGGTGGTGCGGGTCAACACCATCGAGCGCACCGTGGCCTGGCGCTGGGAGCGCCTGATCTGGATTGGCGCGGCCACCTTCATACTCTCCTTCATCTGGCGCCGCCTGCTCCACCGCAAGCAAACCGGCCGGCGCGAAGTTTCGGCCGGCGAAGTAAGGCCGCCCTCCCGCTGGAAACAAATGGCCGCCGATCCGCGCCTCAAAGGCCTAGCGCTTTCCGCCGCCGCCCTTTGCTTCCTGGTCATCCCCCTGCTCTTCTCCTGGAACAAAACCATCCTCGTCACCAATGCCCTGATCTACGTGGTCATCGCCCTGGGACTCAACATCGTCGTGGGTCTGGCCGGGCAGCTCGTGCTCGGCTACGTGGCCTTCTTCGCCGTGGGCGCCTACAGCTACGCGCTGCTCAATTATCACTTCGCGGTCGGCTTCTGGGCCGCGCTGCCCATGGGCGCGGCCCTGGCCGCAGCCTTCGGCCTGCTGCTGGGTTTTCCGGTGCTGCGCCTGCGGGGCGACTATCTGGCCATCGTCACCCTGGGCTTCGGCGAAATCATCCGCATCGTGCTGGAGAACTGGAACGCGCTCTCCTTCGGCCCCAGCGGCATCGACAACATTCCGCCCCCCGGCTTCTTCGGTCTTGCCCTGACCCTGCGGCAAACCCACATCGCCATCTACTACCTCATGGTCGCACTGACGCTGCTCACCATCCTGGTCGTTCACCGCCTGCAGCACTCGCGCATCGGCCGCTCCTGGGAGGCCCTGCGGGAAGACGAAACCGCGGCCCAGGCCATGGGCATCGACACCACCGGCGCCAAGCTGAGCGCCTTCGCCCTGGGCGCCTGCTGGGCCGGCATGGCCGGCGTGGTCTTCGCGGCCAAGCAAAAATTCATCAACCCCGGCAACTTCACCATCTGGGAGTCGATCCTGGTGCTGTGCATCGTGGTGCTGGGCGGCATGGGATCGATCGCCGGCGTCGTGCTGGCGGCCCTGGTGCTGGTGATCCTGCCCGAGGCCCTGCGCGTCTTCGCCGACTACCGCTGGCTGCTCTTCGGCGCCCTGCTGGTGCTCATGATGGTCTTTAGGCCCGGCGGCCTGGTCAACGCCCGGCGCCGGGCCTATGCCTTCGAACCCTCCGCACCCGAAAAATCGGAGCGCCCATGACCCCGCTGCTCGCCATCCGCCAATTGACCATGGATTTCGGCGGCCTGCGGGCCCTGGAGGCACTGGACCTTTCGATCCACCCGGCCCAGACCGTGGCCCTCATCGGCCCCAACGGCGCGGGCAAAACCACGCTCTTCAACTGCATCACCGGCATCTACCGGCCCACCGCCGGCGAGGCGCGGCTGCAAGCCGCCGACGGCCGGAGCACGTCGCTCCAAGGGCTCAAGCCCAACCAGGTCACGGCCCTGGGCATCTGCCGCACCTTTCAGAACATCCGCCTCTTCGGCCACATGAGCGCCCTGGAAAACGTCATGATCGGCCGCCACTGCCGCACCCGGGCCGGCATCGCCGGCGCCATCCTACGCAACCGGCGCACCCGGGACGAAGAGCGCCAGGCCGCGGACGACAGCTACCGGCTCCTTACAAAATTCGGCCTGGCGCGCCACGCCAACGACCCGGCCAACAGCCTGCCCTACGGGGCCCAGCGCCGTTTGGAGATCGCCCGGGCCATGGCCACCGAACCGCGCCTGCTGCTGCTGGACGAACCGGCCGCGGGCATGAACGCCCAGGAGACCCAGGCCCTGGACCGCATAATCGTGCGACTGCGCGAAGAGGAGGGGGTAGCCATCCTGCTCATCGAGCACGACATGCGCCTGGTGATGAGCCTGGCCCAGCGCATCTGCGTGGTGGACTACGGACGCAAGATCGCGGAGGGAACGCCGGCGGAAGTACGCCGCAATCCGGCGGTGATCAAGGCCTATCTGGGGGAAGATGAAAGTATGGAAGCCCATGCTTAGGATCGATGACATCCATAGCTTCTACGGAAACATCGAGGCGCTCCAGGGGGTCAGCCTGGAGGTGGCCGAGGGCGAGGTGGTGACGCTCATCGGCGCCAACGGCGCGGGCAAGAGCACCACCCTGATGTCTGTCTGCGGCCTGGTGCCGCCGCGACACGGCGCGATCTACTTCCAAGGGGAGCCCATCCACGGCCTGGCCCCCCACCGCATCGTGGCCCAGGGCATCGTCCAGGTGCCCGAGGGCCGGCGCATCTTTCCCCAACTGACCGTGCTGGAGAATCTGGAGATGGGCGCTTTTCTGCGCCAGGACAAAGCAGCGATCAAAACCGATCTGGACGACCTGCTGAGCCTGTTTCCCATCCTGGCCCAGCGCCGCCGCCAGCCCGGCGGCACCTTGTCCGGCGGCGAGCAGCAGATGCTGGCCATCGCCCGGGCCTTGATGGGCCGGCCGCGCCTGCTGCTGCTGGACGAACCCTCCCTGGGGCTGGCGCCTTTGGTGGTCCGGCGCATCTTCGACACGATCCGCCAGATCAACCAGGAGAAGCGCACCACCATTTTACTGGTCGAGCAGAACGCCAACCTGGCCCTTCAGGTGGCCCACCGCGGCTACGTGCTCGAAAACGGCCGCATCACCCTTGCCGCCGGCGCCGCCGAGCTGATCGCCGACGAACGGGTGCGGCAAGCCTATTTGGGAATATGAAACGATGATGACCGAAAACAATCGACCCCCCACGCCCCCCCTGAGCGTGCTCGTCGTGGACGACGAGGCCAATATCCGCAAGACGCTCACGCTATGCCTGGAGTCCCGGGGCCATCGGGTGGTTGCCGTGGGCAACCCGCGCGATGCGCGCCTGGAAGCCGACCGGCAGGCCTTCGACCTGGCCTTCGTGGATTTGCGCCTGGGCACCGAGAACGGGCTCGATCTGGTCAGCGCCCTGCAAGGCATCGCCCCCTGGACCAAGATCGTGGTCATCACGGCATATGCCAGCATCGACACCGCCGTGGAAGCCATGCGCCGGGGCGCCGCTGACTACATCCCCAAGCCCTTTACCCCCCAGCAGGTGGCGCTGGTCACCGACCGCGTGGCCACGATGCGCGCCATGGAGCAGCGCATCGCCGTTTTGAAAGAGGATCTGGGCCGGCTCCACCCGGAGGTGTCGTTCGCCTCCCAGCACCCGGGCATGCGCCAGGCCCTGGAGACCGCCCGCCAGGCGGCGCCCTCCGAGGCCGTGGTGCTGCTGCGCGGACCCAGCGGCACGGGCAAGACCGTGCTGGCCCGGGCCATTCACGGCTGGAGCCGCCGGGCGCACAAACCCTTCGGCACGGTCTCCTGCCCCACCCTGAGTCCCGAGCTGCTGGAGAGCGAACTGTTCGGCCACGTCAAAGGCGCCTTCACCGGCGCCGTGCGCGACAACCCCGGCCGGGTGGCGGCCTGCGAGGGGGGTACGCTCTTTTTGGACGAGATCGGCGACCTGCCCCTGGCGCTCCAGCCCAAGCTGCTGCGCTTTCTCCAGGATCACGCCTACGAGCGCGTGGGTGACCCCCAGACCCGCACGGCCGACGTGCGCATCCTGGCGGCCACCCACGCCGATCTGGAAAAAGCGCTCGAAGAGGGGCGTTTCCGGCCGGATCTCTACTACCGGCTCAATGTCATCCAGGTGGATCTGCCGCCGCTGAGCGAGCGGCCCGAGGATGTGCGCCGCCTGGCCCAGGAGATGCTGGCCTTCTTCGGCGCCCAGAACCACAAGCTCTTCAAGGGCTTCAGCGAAGCGGCCCTGGACGCGCTGTGCGCCTACGCCTGGCCGGGCAACATCCGCGAACTGCGCAACGCCGTCGAGCGCGCCGCGATCCTGTGCGCCACGGAGCTGGTCGAGGTGGCCCACCTGCCCGCCGCCATCGCGCCCCAGGCGCCGCCGGTCCAGCTCGGCGATCATCTCTCCCTGGAAGCCATCGAAGAGAACCACATCCGCCGCGTCATCGCCTCCACCCACTCCCTCCAGGAGGCCGCCGACATCCTCGGCATCGACCAGGCCACCCTGTGGCGCAAACGCAAGCAGTACGGCATCTGATGGGCAGTGGCCCGGGTTTCATCCCTTGACCTTGCAATTTTCAAGGCCGCTGCGGGGCGATACTTGCCCATTGCAAGGCGTCCCACGACCATCCTGACGATAACCGACCGATAATACGACACTTGTCTTCTGGCATGGCCTATGCTCACGATTGAAGCATAACGCAGGAGGCAAGCGATGATCGGTATCGGCAAAAAGCTCATGCTGGGGTTCGGCGGGTTGCTGGCCGTGGTGGTGCTCCTGGGGGTGCTGACCATGAGCCAGATCGAAGCCTTGGGCAGCGCCATCGATGTGATCCTCAGGGAGAATTACCGCAGCGTGGTGGCCTGCCAGGAGATGCAGGATTCCCTCGAGCGCGTGGACAGCGGCCTGCTCTTTACTTTGGCCGGTCACGAGGCCCAGGGCCGGGGGCTCATCGAAGCCCACCTGCCTCGGTTCCGCACCGCCCTGCATGCGGAGCTGGGCAATATCACCCTTGCGGGCGAACAAGAGCAGGTCGACCGGATCGGCCTGCTTTTCGCAAGGTACGCCGCGGCCATCCCGGCCGCCATCGACGGCACGCGGCCTTTGCAGGCCCGCCAAGCCGATTACTTCGCCACGCTGTTGCCCCTGTTCGATCAAATCAAGGAGACCGCCCGGCAAGTGCTGCTCATGAATCAGATGAACATGCATGAGGCCAACGACGCGGCCCGCCGCCTGGCCGCCACAACCCACCGCCGCATGCTGGTGGCCATCCTGGTTGCGGCCCTGTTGACGCTGCTCTTCGGCGGCCTGGTCCACGGGTGGATTCTGCGGCCCCTGCGCCGTTTGATCGAATCCACCCACGAGATCCGCCGGGGCAATCTCGATCTGGTGCTCGAAAGCAACGCCCGGGACGAGATCGGCCACCTCTCCCGGGAGTTCAACGCGATGGCCGCCGCCCTGCGGCAGACGCGCCATCAGGAGCGGTTGCACCTGGCGCGCAGCCGGCGCGCCACCGGAGAGGTCTTCAAGGCCCTGCCCAGCGCCGTCGCGGTGCTCGACCTGGACGGCCGCGTGGAGATGGCCACCGAGACGGCCAGCCGCCATTTCGGGCTGCGGCCGGGGGTCAGCGCCAACGGCCCGGGCTTCGAATGGCTGCCGGAGCTGCGGCGCAAGGCCCTGGAAGAGAACCGCGCCGCGGCGCCCGGACCGGAAAATGAATTAATCCAGCGCTTCATCGAGAACCGCGAACACTTCTTCCAGCCCTCGGTGGTGCCGATCCCTTCGGGACCCGGATCGGCCGAACCCACCGGCACGGCCCTGATCCTCAAGGATGTCACCCAGGAGATCGAACAGCGGGAGATGAAGCGCGACGTGATCTCCACGGTGTCGCACCAGTTGAAGACCCCGCTGACCTCGCTGCGCATGTCCATCCATCTGCTGCTCGAAGAGCGGGTGGGAGCGCTCAACGCCCAGCAGACCGAACTGCTGCTGGCGGCCCGGGAGGAGAGCGAGCGGCTGGTGGCGTTCATCGGCGACTGGCTCGATCTGGACCGCATCGCTTCGGGCAAGGCGCGGCTCTCGCTGCGACCGGCCGACCCCCGGGCCCTGGTCCAGGAAGCCCTGGAGCCGGTGTTGGCCGAAAGCCGGGACAAGGGGGTCACCCTGGTGAACGCGACTTCGGAAGATCTGCCCGAAGTACTGGCGGATGCATCCAAAATGCGCCAGGTCTTCCTCAATGTGTTCTCCAACGCGCTGCGCTTCACCCCGGCGGGGGGCACGATCAGCGTGCAGGCGTTTGCGGAGGAGCGGCATGTGCGCTTTACGGTGCAAGACAGCGGCGCGGGCATTCCCCCGGAGCATTTGGAACACATCTTCGAACCGTTTTACCGCGGCGCCGAAGGCGACGATCCTTCCGGCGTGGGCCTGGGCCTGGCCATCGTGAAGCAGCTCGTCGAAGCCCACGGCGGCGGCGTCAACGTCGAGAGCCAAGCCGGCCGGGGCACGACGCTCAGCTTTACCCTGGCCCGCGCCGGGAAACCGGTGCCGGCGGATACGGAGACCTGACATGCTGCTGGAGATACTTTACCTGCTCATCGGTTTGCTCGTGTTCGGCGCCCTGGCCGCGCTGACCGTGTTCTGCGAGCGGCTATAGGAGAATAGGTCATGATCACCACGGCCGGTATCGTACTGGTGCTATGCATGGGTTACCTCGTTTACGCCATCCTGCGCCCCGATCGCTTCTAACCGCCGGTTCAAACGGAGGCCGACATGGCTTATGCATCCATATTTTTACTTCTGGGGGGCACGGCCCTGCTCTCCTGGCCGCTAGGCCGGGGCATGGCCTGGGCCATGAACCCTTCCCCAACGCCGGGGGCCGTTCGCTCCCGTCTGGAGTCGATCCTGCAAAAATTCGGCGGGAA
Source organism: Desulfobacterales bacterium (assembly GCA_016218685.1). GTDB lineage: Bacteria > Desulfobacterota > Desulfobacteria > Desulfobacterales > Desulfosarcinaceae > Desulfatitalea. Next base: position 48,428 of record JACRDD010000014.1, read on the forward strand.
GGCGCTCGCCGTGGAACAGGACTGGAAGCAGTATACGCTCTCTTTACTGCTCTTCAACGCCGTGCTCTTCGCGGTCGTCTACCTGGTGCTGGCGCTGCAGCCGCTGCTGCCGCTCAATCCAGACGGCAAGGGGGCCATCGCGCCCAGCCTGATCTTCCACACGGCGGCCGCCTTTGTCACCAACACCAATCTGCAACACTACGCCGGCGAAGTGACCATGAGCTACTTTTCGCAGCTCTTCGGCCTGATGTGGCTGCAGTTCGTCTCGGCGGCCACCGGCATCGCCGCGCTGACGGCCCTGGCCCGGGGGGTGGCGGGCCGCACCGCCCTGGGCAACTTCTACGCCGATCTGCTGCGGGCCGTCTTCCTGGTGCTGCTGCCCCTGGCCGTCGTGGCCGCCGTACTTCTGGTGCTCGGCGGCCTGGTCATGACGCTGGAGGGATCGGTGGTGGCCCAGACCCTCGAAGGCGCGGCCCAGACCATTGCCCGGGGGCCGGTGGCGGCCTTCGCGGCCATCAAGCAGCTCGGCACCAACGGCGGTGGATACTTCGGCCCCAATGCCGCCCATCCCTTCGAAAACGCCGGCTTCTTCACCAATGCCGTCGAGAGCATGGCGATTCTGCTGATCCCCATGGCCAGCGTGTGGATGTTCGGCCGCATCATCGGGCGGATGCGCCACGCGGCCGTGATCTTCGCGGTGATGGGCCTCCTGCTGGTGGTGACGGTGGGCCTGGCCAACTCCTTTGAAAGCGCCCCGGCCCCGGCCCTGAACGGTTTACCGGTGGCCGCCGCGGCCAACCTGGAAGGCAAGGAGCTGCGCTTCGGCCCCGCCGCCGGCCCCACCTGGGGGGTTTTGACTACGGCCACCAGCAACGGCTCGGTGAACGCCATGCACGACAGCTTCAATCCCCTCACGGGCCTGATCGCCATGACGGGCATGTGGCTCAACGTCACCTACGGCGGCGTGGGCGTGGGCCTGATCAACATGTTCCTCTACATCATCGTCGGCGTCTTCATCAGCGGCATGATGGTGGGCCGCACGCCGGAGTACCTGGGCCGCCGGGTGGAGACGCGCGAAATGAAATTGGCCCTGCTGGCCATTTTGATCCATCCCCTGCTGATCCTCGGCGGCACGGCCCTCTTTAGCGCCACGGCCTGGGGCGCGGCCACGGTCCACAACCCCGGCTTTCACGGTTTTTCGGAAATACTCTACGAATTCACCTCCGCGGCGGCCAACAACGGCTCGGGCTTCGAGGGGCTGGGCGACAACACGGTGCCCTGGAATCTGGCCACCGGCCTGGTCATGCTGTTGGGGCGCTACCTTCCCATGGTCTTGCCCCTGGCCATCGCCGGGGCCCTGGCGGCCAAGCCGGCCGCGCCCGAAACCGCCGGCACGCTGCGCACCGACACGCCCCTGTTCGCAAGCGTGATCCTGGGCAGCGCGCTGCTGGTCGGCGCCCTGCTCTTCATGCCCGTGGCGGTTTTGGGACCGATCGCGGAACATCTCGCCGTGGTCCATCCTTAGATATGTTTTGGAAGAGGGAAGGAGCGACCCATGCAAAGTCAAATCATCGACCACCGCCACCCCAAATGGGAGCGCCGCAAGGCGCGGGCGGCCTCCATTTTCGACCCCAAGTTCCTGGGGCCGGCCGCCGTACAGAGTGTGGCGATGCTGCATCCCAGGACCATGGCCGCCAATCCGGTGATGTTCGTCACCGAGATCGGCGCGTGCATGACCACGGCGGTCTTGATCGCGGACCTGGTGCAGGGCCGCGCGGCCTGGGCCTACACCCTGGCCGTGACCCTGATCCTCTGGCTGACGGTGCTGTGCGCCAATTTCGCCGAAGCCCTGGCCGAAGCCCGGGGCCAGGCCCAGGCCGATACCCTCAAGCGCACCCGGCGTGCCACGCCGGCCCGCCGGGTGACCGGCGACACCGAAGAGCCGGTAGGGTCGGAGGCGCTGGGTGAAGGCGATATCGTGCGCGTGGCGGCCGGCGAGCTGATCCCCGGCGACGGTGAGATCATCGCCGGCGCCGCCAGCGTGGACGAATCGGCCATCACCGGCGAGTCGGCCCCGGTCCTGCGCGAAGCCGGCGGCGACCGTTCGGGGGTCACGGGCGGCACGCGCGTGCTCTCCGACGAGATCACCATCCGCATCACCGCGGCGGCCGGCGCCTCGTTCCTGGACCGCATGATCGCCCTGGTGGAGGGCGCCGTGCGCCAGAAGACGCCCAACGAACTGGCCCTCACCGTGACCCTGGCCGGCTTGACCCTGGCCTTCCTGATGGTGGTCGCCGCCCTGTGGCCCATCGGCCGTTACTTCGGCGTGGATCTGCCGATCCCGACCCTGGTCGCCCTGCTGGTGTGCCTGATCCCCACCACCATCGGCGCCCTGCTGGCCGCCATCGGCCTGGCCGGCATGGACCGGGCCCTTGCGGCCAACGTGCTGGCCAAAAGCGGCAAGGCCGTGGAACTGGCCGGCGACATCGACACCCTGCTGCTGGACAAGACCGGCACCATCACCATGGGCAACCGCCAGGCCACCCACTTCCACCCCCTGCCGGGGGTAAGCCTGGAGCGCCTGGCCCGGGCAGCCACCTGGGCCTCGCTGGGGGACCCCACGCCCGAGGGCCAATCCATCGTGGCTCTGGGCCATAAGACCCTGGGGGCCGAAGCCCCCCGGGAAGTGCCGGAAGCCCGCATGCTGGCCTTCAGCGCCCAGACGCGCATGAGCGGCCTGGATCTGCCCGACGGCCGCACCTTCCGCAAGGGGGCCCCCGACGCCATCCAGGCCCATGTCCAGGGCCAGGGCGGCCCGCTGCCGGCCGCGCTGCCGGAGACGGTGGCCGGCATCGCCCGCCAGGGCGGCACACCCATCGTGGTGGCCGAGGGCCACACGATTCTCGGGGTGGTCGGCCTCTCGGACGTGCTCAAACCGGGTATCCAGGATCGTTTCGCGCGATTGCGGGCCATGGGGCTGCGGGTGGTCATGGTGACCGGCGACAACCCGCTCACCGCGGCGGCCATCGCCAAGCAGGCCGGCGTGGACGATTTCATCGCCGAGGCCAAGCCCGAAGACAAGCTGGCCTACATCCGCCAGGCCCAGCGGACCGGCCGGCTCATCGCCATGATGGGCGACGGCACCAACGATGCGCCGGCCCTGGCCCAGGCCGACATCGGCGTGGCCATGAACTCGGGCACCCAGGCGGCCAAGGAGGCGGGCAACATGGTGGACCTGGACAGCGACCCCACCAAGCTCATCGAGGTGATCGAGATCGGCAAGCAACTGCTCATGACCCGCGGGGCCCTGACCACCTTTTCCATCGCCAATGACCTGGCCAAGTACTTCGCCATCATCCCGGCCATGTTCATGCTGGCCATCCCACAGCTTGCGGCCCTCAACCTCATGGGCCTGGCCACCCCCCGGAGCGCCATTCTTTCGGCCCTGATCTTCAACGCCCTCATCATTCCGCTGCTGATCCCCATCGCCATCAAGGGGGTGCGCTACCGGCCCATGGGCGCCGACGCCATCCTGCGGCGCAACCTGCTGCTCTATGGGCTGGGCGGCATCCTGGCCCCCTTCGCCGGCATCAAGCTCATCGATTTGGGGTTGCACTGGCTGGGCGTCGCCTAGGAGGAGACATGCAGACCCACACCACCCGGCTCACCGGAACGTCCCAGCTCGCCGCCTGCGGCCGGATCGTGCTGATCACCCTGGCGATCTGCAGCCTGGCCTATCCTCTGCTGATCCTGGCCATCGGGCAAGCCGTGACACCCTTTACGGCCAACGGTTCGCTGTTGCGCGGCAATGACGGCCGCATCGTGGGCAGCGCCGCGCTGGCCCAGGGCTTTGCCCGGCCCGAATACTTCTGGCCAAGGCCTTCGGCCGTGGATTACAATGCCTCGGCGGCCGGCGGCAGCAACCTGTCGCCCGCCAACCCGGCCCTGCGCGCGCGGGCGGAAGATTTGCTCGGCCGGCTGGGACGCGAAGCTGGGTCAGCGGTGCCGGCCGATCTGGTGACGGCCTCGGGCAGCGGCCTGGACCCGCACATCACCCTGGCGGCCGCGCGCTGGCAGACTCGGCGCGTGGCAACGGCCCGGGGCCTGCCGGCGGAGGACGTGGCGGCACTGATAGAAAAGCACGCCCGGCGTTCAGAGGCCTTCTTTGCACCCGAGCCTTTGGTAAACGTACTCCTGCTGAACATCGCGCTGGACCGAGGAACCCCATGACCACTCACGATCAACGAGCCGATAGCTTTCTGCGCCTGATCCGCCGCTCCCGGCGCGGCCGGCTCAAGATCTACCTGGGCTACGCCGCCGGGGTGGGCAAGACCTACCAGATGCTGCTCGAAGCCCACCGGCTCCGGACCGACGGCATCGATGTGGCCGTCGGCCTGGTGGAGACCCACGGCCGGGCCGAGACCGAGGCGCTGCTGGCCGGGCTGGCAGCGATCCCACGGCGCAAGCTCACCTACCGCGGCATCGAGATCGAAGAGCTGGATCTGGCGGCCGTGCTGGCGCGCCGGCCGGCTGTGGTGCTGGTGGATGAACTGGCCCACACCAACGTACCAGGCAGCCAACACGCCAAGCGCCACCAGGATGTGGAAGCGATCCTGGCGGCGGGTATCCACGTCATCTCCACCTTGAATATCCAGCACCTGGAGAGCCTGTACGAGACTGTCGAGCGCGCCACCGGCGTCCGGGTGCGCGAGCGCATTCCCGACCCGGCGGTGCTCGAAGCCGATCAACTGGTCAATGTGGATCTGACCACCGAAGATCTGCGCCGGCGGGTGGCCGAGGGCAAAGTCTACACCAGCGAACGCATCGAGACCGCCTTGGAGAACTTCTTCAAACCCGCCAACCTGGAGCAGTTGCGCGAGCTCACCCTGCGCGAACTGGCGGCCCAGATCGACGCCCGCCGCCGCGACCCCCTGGATGCAGAGCTGCCCGCCAGTCCGGACCAGGTGGCGGTCTGCCTCAGCTCCCGGGGGCCCAACAGCGAAGCCCTGCTGCGCTACGCCTCGCGCCTGGCCGGCCGCCTGAACCGCAACTGGTATGCCCTGTATGTACAAACCGCCAAGGAGCATCCCTCGGCCATCGATGCCGCCACCCAGCGCCTGCTGGCCAACACCCTGAGCCTGGCTAAGCAACTGGGCGCCACGGTGTTCACCTACAAGGGCGACGATGTGGTCAAGACCATCCTGCAGTTCGCCAGGGAGTACCGCGTGGGCCACATCGTCATCGGCACGCCGGGCAAGCAGCCGCCCTTCTGGAAACGGCTGCGAGGAACCGGCACGATCGTCGACCGGCTGGTCAGCGAGGGCATCGGCATCACCGTCGTGGTGCTGGACACCAAGGCGATAGCGCACCGGGGGCCGGAGCGCCGCCGTCAAAAACGGCCATGACCGTTGCAATCCAAAAGCTTCTGTTTTAAAGATGCGCCCATGAACCCTTCGCCCAGCGACCCCTTCACCGCGAATCCGACGCCGCTGAAGCTTTTCGTGCGCTCGGGCCTGTCAGCGGGCACCGAATACGCGCCCACGGACGAGTTTGTCATCGGCCGGGGCTCGGGCTGTTTGGTGCAGCTCAAGGACGAGGTGGTCAGCCGCACTCATTGCAAACTCTTCTGGGAGCAGGGCCGCTGGTGGATCGAGGATCTTAAGAGCGCCAACGGCCTTTTCATCGGCGAGCGGCGCATCGCCCGCGAGCCCATTGCGGATCGCGTCGTGGTGCAGTTGGGCGCCGGCGGCCCGGCCATCGAACTGGTGGTCACCCTGCCCGCCCCGCCGCCTCAAACGCCGCCGCCGGCGCAGCCTTCACGTCCCGCGCCGGCCGACCTGGATCGTTATAAATCCCACTACTTCGGCGAGTCCGAGGAGCCGGCCGGCGAGCATACCATCATGGTGCGCCGGGCCTTCGCCGAAGTGCGCCAGAAGCAGCGCCGCTTTTACTTCGCAATCATCGCCGGGGTCGTCCTGCTGCTGGTGCTGACCTCGGCCTACGCCATTTATCGCCATGTGCAGCACGGCCGCCAGCGGGAGATCGCCGCCGATATCTTCTACAAGATGAAAGCCCAGGAAGTACTTTTGGCCCAGATCGTCGCCGCCGCCGAGCAGCAGCGCACGGCCGAATCCCAGGCCCGGGTGGCAGATCTCAAGCAGCGCCAGAGCGAAATGGAGACGAGCTACAACAAATTTACCGACACGCTGGATGTCTACAGCAAGGGCCTGAGCGAAGAAGAGCGACTGGTGCTCAAGACCGCCCGGGCCTTCGGCGAGTGCGAACTGGTCATCCCCGAAGATTTTAACCGCACGGTGATGCAGTACATCGCCCGCTGGAAGGAGAGCGGCCGCTTGCAGCGCGCCGTGGCCCGCGCCCGGGACAAGGGCTACATCCCGCTCATCACCCGCGCCCTGGCCGAACAGGGGCTACCGCCCCAGTTCTTCTACCTGGCCCTGCAGGAGAGCAGCATGGATGTCAACGCCGTGGGACCGCCCACGCGCTTCGGCATCGCCAAGGGCATGTGGCAGTTCATCCCGGCCACGGCGGACCGATATGGCCTGCGCACCGGTCCGCTGAGCGATGCGGCCCAGCCCGATCCCCAGGACGAGCGCCACCATTTTCAGCGCGCCACCCTGGCCGCGGCCCGCTACCTGCGCGACATCTACGCCACCGACGCCCAGGCCTCGGGCCTGCTGGTGATGGCCGCCTATAACTGGGGCGAAAACCGCGTGGTGCCGCTGCTGCAGACCATGCCCCAGAACCCCCGCCAGCGCAACTTCTGGGAACTGCTGGGCAAATACCGCGCCAAGATCCCGGACGAGACCTACGACTACGTCTTTTCGATCTTCTCGGCGGCGGTGATCGGCGAGAACCCGCGCCTGTTCGGCTTCGAGTTCGACAATCCGCTGGGAGCAAAGTGAAGTCGCCTCAACACCCCGTCTTTATCCCCCCCTTGGCATACAGCTCATAAAAATGATGCGTCGGCCCATGGCCCTTGCCGATCGCCAGGGCGTGGGCGATGGCGCCGGTGACATAGTGTTTGGCGCGGCGCACCGCCTCGGGAAAGGCACACCCCCGGGCCAGCCAGGCGGCAATGGCCGAGGAAAAGGTGCAGCCGGTGCCGTGGGTGTGGCGCGTGGCGATGCGCGGGTCGCTCAGTTCGACAAAATCCTTTCCATCATAAAGGATGTCCACCGATCGATCGCCCCCCAGATGGCCGCCTTTGAGGACCACGTTGGGAACCCCCATCTCGACGATACGGCGGGCCGCCGCCCGCATCTGTTCCAAATCTTTGATCTCAGCGCCGGTGAGCAGCTCGGCCTCGGGAATGTTGGGGGTCACCACCCGGGCCAGGGGGAAGAGACGATCTATCAATGCCTGGCGCGCGTCGGGCTGGAGCAAGGCATAGCCGCTCTTGGAGACCATCACCGGATCGAGCACCACCGGCGGCCGCTGGACCGATCCCAGGGCCGCGGCAATGGCTTCGATGAGCGCCACGCTCGAAACCATGCCGATCTTCACCGCCTGGATCTCGGTGTCCTCGAACAAGCAGACGATCTGATCGTGCACGATCTGGGGGATCATCTCCTGGATGGCGTACACCTTCTGGGTGTTCTGCACGGTCACGGCCGTGATGGCGCTCATGCCGAAAACCCCCAGGGCCTGAAAGGTCTTCAAGTCGGCCTGAATGCCGGCGCCCCCCGAACTGTCCGACCCGGCGATGGTCAGGGCGATGGGCAGACGCGGCAGTTTTTTCCGTGTCGTGGGCATTTGTGTCCTACCTCCCTTGGAAGTAAAAATATCTCTTTGTATGTGAATTACTTATCTTGAAAGCGGCCCTTTGCCAATAGGCCGGTGCCATATGGTTGACGCCCCGGGTTACAAAATCGAACACTGCCGGATTGCGAAGATGTTGAGGGGGTTACCACCATCGCGCGCCTTTCCGCAGAGGCATTTTGAAACTCGACTGTCGCATTTTTTGTACTTGGCGGAAGCGGCCCGCCTCGATCCACCCATCATCCCATAGCCCCTTCAGTTACCGAAGCAACTTAAATTCAATCAGATAGCAACAAGCAGGCACGACCAACCAAGGATTGGCACCTGGATTGCATTAGGACTTCACGGCTTAAGTTCTCTTGAACTTGCCCGAGAAAGGCAAACCACACCGAAAGGGTGGGACGCACAGCCACTGGCCTAACTCTTCTCCCTTGACGAGAAGATAAGGCAGCAGGGCAACCGAAGGCAAGCGGATGCGATTCTTCGCGGATCCACCGATTGTCTCAAAAATAATCGCCACGGAGGTTCGCGCATGAAGGTCTTGTTCCGCGAGGGTTGTAGAAGACTGCTTACGGCAGCACTATTCACCGGTTTTCTTTGCTTCAGTGCCATTCCGCTTTACGCGGCCCAGGTAACACTACAGTGGGATGCAAACAGTCCGGCACCCCAAGGGTATCGCTTGTTCCAGCGCCTGGCCAGCGGCACTTATAATTACAGCGCGCCCGTATGGACGGGCGCCGGCACGACCTGCACCATCAACAATCTTCTGGATGGGACCACTTACTACTTCGTGGCCCGCGCCTACATCGGACCCGATCAGAGCGGAAACTCCAACGAAGTAAACTTTACTTCCCTTGTACCGACGCCAACCCCCACGCCGACGCCTCGGCCCACAGCCACTCCGACGCCGACGCCCCGGCCCACAGCTACTCCGACGCCGACGCCCCGGCCTACGGCCACTCCGACGCCGACGCCTCGGCCCACGGCTACTCCGACGCCGACGCCCCGGCCCACAGCTACTCCTACTCCTGCTCCGACGCCTGCTTCCGTGACGATGGTGTTCGGGAATACGCCCGATGCCGATTATCCAGGCACCGCGCAGGATACTTTCATCAATATCAATACCAACGTGAATTTCTCCTCTGGCCAGTTGAACACTTACACCTGGCCGCGCAACATGCCAGCCAACGCCGTGCTTATCAAATTCGATCTGTCCCGGATTCCGGCCGATGCGCGCATCCAGAGCGCCGTGCTAACGCTGTACCAAACCAGCGGCGGCGGGGATGCCGCATACGATGTCTCCGCGCACAAAGTCATTCATCGCAATCCGGATCTGCGCGCCGCCACCGGTTACACCTACGACGGCGTCAACAACTGGACCGCGAGCACGACTTGCTACAACAGCATTCCCCTGGCCCAGGCCGATATCGCTCCGGCCGAGGACGTAAACAGCCTGGATGCAAGTCCGGGATACAAGAACTGGGATGTCACCGGCATGGTCCGGGATTGGGCCGGCGCTCCGTCTGCTAACTATGGATTGATGCTCAATTCCGATGCGGTCGCCGCCTCAAGCAGCCACCGCTTCTTCGCCTCCAGCGAAGCCAGTAACGCCGCTCAGAGGCCCACTCTGGAAGTAACCTACACGCTTCCGGTCGTTAAAACGGTAGTGTTCGGGGATGTGCCCGATGCCGAGCATCCCGGCACCCTGCAGGATACCTTCATCAATATCAATACGAACGTGAATGTCACCAGCGGCCAATTGAACACCTACACCTGGCCTCGAAACATGCCGGCCAATGCCGTACTGATCAAACTCAATCTGTCCCGGATTCCTGCGGGCGCCCACATCGAGAGCGCCGTTCTGACCATGTACCAAACCGGTGCCGGCGGCGATGCAACCTACGATGTCTCCGTGCACAAAGTCATAAATCGTAACCCCAACATAGGGGCCGCGACCGGCTATACCTATGACGGTGTCAACAACTGGACCGCCAGCACAGCCTGTTACAATGGCATTCCCCTGGCCCAGGCCGATATCGCTCCGGCCGAGGATGTGAACAGCCTGGCTACAAGCCTGGGGTATAAGACCTGGGATGTCACCAATATGGCACAGGCATGGGTCGATAATGCGGGGTCGAACTACGGCTTGATGCTCAATTCCGATGCCGTGGCCGCCTCCAGCAGCTACCGCTTCTTCGCCTCCAGCGAAGCGAGCAACGCTGCCCAGCGGCCGTGTCTGGTCATAACCTATTCGTATTGAATAGCGAAATAGAAGCAGCTTCGGCGATCTTCTGATAGGTGCAAAAAAAGACCCCGTGGGATCAACCCCACGGGGTCTTTGCTTTGCATCAGGCTTTTCCCGCCAGCAGCACGCCCTCGATCAGGGCATCCAGATTGCCGTCCAGAATGCTGTTCACGTTGCCGGTTTCCATGTTGGTGCGGTGGTCCTTGACCAGTTGGTAGGGGTGCAGCACGTAGGAGCGGATCTGGCTGCCCCAGGCGATCTCTTCCTTGTTGTCGTGCATCTGCTGCAGTTCGGCGTCCTGCTTTTGCTTCTCGGCCTGGTAGAGGCGCGCGCGCAGGACTTTCATGGCCATCTCCTTGTTGCGGTGCTGGGATTTCTCCTGCTGGCACTGCACCGCGATGCCGGTGGGCAGGTGGGTGATGCGGATGGCGCTGGAGGTTTTGTTGACGTGCTGTCCGCCCGAGCCGCTGGCGCGGAAGGTGTCGATGCGCAGGTCTTTGTCTTCGATCTGGATGACGATATCGTTGTCCACCTCGGGGTAGACGAAGACCGAAGCAAACGAAGTCTGGCGCTTGCCGCTGGCGTTGTAGGGCGAGATGCGCACCAGGCGGTGCACCCCGATCTCGGATTTGAGGTAGCCGAAGGCGTATTGGCCCTTGACGGTGAAGGTGGTGCTCTTGATGCCGGCCTCGTCGCCGGGCTGGATGTCGACGATTTCGGTCTTGAAGCCGCGCTGTTCGCACCAGCGCAGGTACATGCGGAACATCATCTCGGCCCAGTCCTGGGCGTCGGTGCCGCCGGCGCCGGCATTGATGGAGACGATGGCGTTGTTGGTGTCCTGCTCGCCGTCGAGCATCAGGCCGAGGGAAAAGGCGTGCGCCCGCCTGGCCAGATCTTCGGCCTGGCGCTGGACTTCGGCCAGGGTCTGCTCGTCCCCCTCGTCCAGGGCCATGGCGGTCAGCAGTTCGCTGTCATCCAATTCCGATACCAGGGTGCGATAGGCGTCCAGTTGGGAGGTCAGAAAGGTTTGCTCTTTGAGCAGCGGCGTGGCGGCCTCGGGCTTGTCCCAGAAGCCGTTTTTGGAAATGATGCTCTCCAGCTCCTTGAGGCGGTTCTGCTTGGCTTCTAAGTCAAAGACATTCTCCGAGCTGGGATAATTTGGCGCGCAGGGCTTTCTGGGTTTGCTTGATTTCGACGGACATGGCGGCGACCTCCTTGGATTTTTTGGGGTTATTCTATACTTGGACGGGGTAATGTCAAGCAGGATGCTCGCCGGGCAAGGGTCGGGATCGCACCGCGCACACGACCACGAGCAAGGCGCTCAGGATCAGCAGCGGCCAATCGCCCCAGCGGCTGTAGAGGGTGCGGCCTTGCATCAGGCCCACTTCGGCCACCGGGGCCGCGTCTTCATAAAGCGGTGTTGCGGAGAGCACGCGGCCGCAGGGGTCGATATAGCCGCTGATGCCGGTATTGGCCGAACGGGCAATGAAGCGGCGGTTTTCCACGGCCCGCAAGACCGCCATGGAGAAATGCTGATAGGCGGCGCTGGTGCGGCCGAACCAGGCGTCGTTGGTGATGATGACCAGCAGCTCGGCGCCATTGGCCACCATGGCCCGGGCCAGGTTAGGGAAGATCGCCTCGTAGCAGACCAGCATGCCGATGGGGTGCTGTCGCCACGCCAGGGTGTTGCCCTGCCGGCCGGCCTGAAAATCGCCCACCTGGGCTACCATCTTGCCCAAAAAGGGCAGCCAGCGCTTGAGCGGGACATACTCGCCGAAGGGCACCAGGTGCACCTTGTCGTACTTGCCCGTCACCGCGGCTTGGGCGTTCAGCAAATAGGCCCGGTTGAAGTAGACAAAACTATTGTCGATCGGCTCCGCCGCCGGGCTGCCGATGATGAAATCGGTGGCCGCGGCGCGCACCCCTTCCAGGACAAGGTCGGTGAGTTCGGCATCATGAAACATGTAGAAGGGCGTGGCCGTTTCCGGCCAGACGATCAGATCGGCCCCCTGCCCGGCGGCTTGCATGGAGAGGGCGACATATTTCTCCGCTGTCTGGCGCTGAAAGGCGAGATCCCACTTCACGGCCTGGTCGATGTTGCCCTGAATCACCCCCACGCGTGTGCGCGGGGCCGCGGCGATCTCGGCGTCCACGGCGCGCAGGCGATACGTGCCATAACCGGCCACCAGCAGCAGCGCGGTCGCCAGCACGGCGCCGGATCGAACCACCAGGCCGCGCCCCACCGGCCGGTCGCGCCAGGGTATCCGGCGCCAATGCAACCACGCCAGACACAAGACGGCATTGCAGAAGAAAATCAGGGCCGAGAGGCCGGCCACGCCGAACAGGTCGGCCACCTGGATCATGGGCAGGTAGGCATACTGGCTGTAGCCCAGCAGCTCCCAGGGAAAACCGGTGAAGAGCCAGGTGTGCAGCCATTCCACCAGCACCCACAAGGCCGGTCCGGCGACCGCCAGTTGCCACGGCGCGCGGCACACCAGGCACAAACCCATCGTGCCGACCGCCAGGTGCGCGGCCAAGATGGCGGCCAGCACCACCAGGGCGCCCACGGCCTGCAGCATGGGCACGTGGCCGTAGACGTTCATGGTGTAGGCCGTCCAATAGATCAGCCCCAGATAGTGGGCCATGCCGGCCGCAAAGCCGATCATAAAGCCGGAACGGCCGTTGGCCCGGCGCAGCGCCAGCAGAAACGGCACCAGGGCGAACCAGGCGATCCAGCCTTGATCGATCTTGGGAAAGGCCAGACAGAGCAGCGCGCCGCTGAGCACGGCCAGCAGCAGCTCGTGACGAAGATTTCGGAGGTGATTCCACATGGCTTGTAAGACGCTTCCTCTGGTGGTTCGGATTTGCACACCCGCGGCTTTGGACCAGGCAGCCTATATCACACATGGATAGGTGAATTAAGGACAAACTGGCCGCTCCGCCCGGCCCCCTATCCCTTGCGTCATCCGGTTTCGGCATTAATCTGTCTGCATCGGTTCCGGCCGAAGGGAACAACCAGCGTTCAAGCGGCCTTTCCGGCAATGGCAAGGCCGCTTTCTATAAGGAGGTAGTGCCATGTCAGAGGAAAGACAACACGTCGCCGCTCAATTCTGTACTTATGTGGACGAAGAGTCCAATGCCCTTAATTTGGAGATCTCCATTCCCGGCGCCAAGAAAGAGGATATCCGTTTGCGCATCAACAGCGATGCCTTCCATCTGGTCGCGCCGCGGGACGATTTCGACTACGTGACCACATCCGGTTTCTGCTGCCCGGTCAAGGCCGATGCGGCCAATGCATCCTATGAAAACGGATTGCTCAAGGTCAGCGTGCCGTTCAAGGACCCCATGGAGGATGCGTACAACGTCACCATCGTATAATCACGGTCGCCCTTCCGCGCCCTGACGGGGGAGGTGGAGACCACCTTCCCCGTATTCCGTTGCGGGCGCACCCGGTTCGCGGACTTGTGCGGATCGGCCATCTCGGTTATAGTTTGTCCATGCGCAACCTCTTGGAGCGGCACCATCCACGACCAAGACCGCGGCAAGCCGACGCCACCCCCGCCTTTTCGTCCTTTCAATGCCCAACCCAATCAATGCCCAACCCAACCCTTCAGCGAGAGCGGCCAAAGGAGGGCTATGAGCCAGAGCAAAAATTACATCGTGGACACCAATGTGTTGCTGGACGACCCCGAGGCGCTGTTCAAGCTGCGCAACGGCAGTGAAAACCACATCTTCATCCCATTCCACGTGTTGCTCGAACTGGATAAGTTCAAAAAAGATCCGCGTTTGGGCCACATCGTGGCCAAGGTGGTCGAGCACCTGAGCGAGCATCCCGACCAGTTCACCGTTTTGCGCACCGACCAGGTTTCGCCTTCCTTTCACCAGCAGGTGGACAGCCACATCCTGCAAGAGATCCAGAACAGCCGGCTGGACACGCCCATCCTGGTGACCAACGACAAGGTGATGCAGCTCCAGGCCTCGCTGCGCGGCATCCGCAGCGAAAATTTCAAGGATTCGGCGCCGTTCAAGTCCGAAGCCGAGCACGTGACCGGCTTCGTGGCCTCGCCCAAGGAGGCTTTCGCCAACTGCTTCATGTGGAATGATACCGGCAAGCCGGTCTTTTTCGGCAACGGCGGCGAAAAGACCATTGACTACCAGCACAAGATCTGGAACGTCACCCCGCGCAACGTCTACCAGAACCTGGCCCTGGAGCTGATGACCGATCCCACCATCAACGTGGTCTCCATGCAGAGCGAGGCCGGCTACGGCAAAAGCTACCTGGCCCTGGCCAGCGCCCTCTATCTGCTCCTGGAAAAAAAGAGCGTGGAGAAGATCTACGTGGTCAAGCCCATGATCGAAATCGGCCAGAAGATGGGCTACCTGCCGGGCAGCGTGGAAGAAAAAATGGAGCCCTACACCCGCTACGTCGTGGACCTGCTCCTCAAGCTGCACAAGACCCGGCCGGCCAACCGCATCTTCATCGATGCCGAGCAGCACCCGCCCCAGCTCAACCCCATGCGCTTCGAACTGCTGCCCCTGACCTACATCCGGGGCATGAACATCGAAAACGCCGTGGTGATCATCGACGAGATCCAGAACATGACCCGCGGCGAGTGCCGCACCCTGCTGTCGCGCATGGGCGAGGGGGTCAAGTGCTTCTGC
>JACRDD010000016.1 GCA_016218685.1 Desulfobacterales bacterium
ATCGGCGATTGCCGAATTGCCGTCGCAGTTTGGAAAAGCTTCTCCAAAATACCACTTTAATTCGGCAAAGAGGCAAAAAGGGCCTCAAATTCTACGACCGCTAATTCGGTAAAAGGTCTGATAGTATTTTGGCAAATCACATCTAATCGGTGCGGAATTTTCGAAACTTCCCGTGCTGATCAGAAACCGCGCCCATATTATTTCCAGGATCATGGAGATCGCCGAAAAAAATAACGACATCATCCTGTACGCAGAGTAGCAATGGATTTTGAATATAAAATCGAAAGATCGGCCAAGCGCCGCAAATTGACCATCACCGTGGAGCGGGATCGTTCCGTGGTGGTGCATGCGCCGGCATCGACTTCGGAAGAAAAGATACATCAGGTGGTTGAAGCCAAGCGGCAGTGGATCTTCGAAAAATTGCATCACCCCCAGAAATACAAGGGCTTGCCCCATCCGCCGGGTAAAGAACTGGTCAACGGTGAGTCCGCGCTTTACCTGGGACGGCAATACCGGATCGAGGTCGTCAAAAAGGGGCTATCAGGGGTTCGTTTCAACCAGCGCTTTTATATTCCTGCCGCTCAAACCGGGAAACGCCGGGAGGTTCTACGCGAATGGTATATCGCGCAAGCCATGGTCAAGATCGTCCCGAGAGTAAAACATCACGCTCAAGCACTCGGGGTCACCTATTCAGAAGTTAAAATCGTCGACAACCTCTATCGCTGGGGCTCTTGCACTCTCAACAACAATATCAATTTCAACTGGCGATTGATCAAGGCGCCCATGTACGTCATCGACTACGCCATCGTTCACGAGCTGGCCCACCTCATAGAGGCCAATCATACTCCAAAATTCTGGAACATTATCCGCGCCCAGGCACCGACCATGGAAAAGGCGAAGAGTTGGTTGAAAGAAAACGGGCAATTGTTGGAGCAGGCCATATAAAGACGATTCATTTTGCACCCCGATCATATCATACCATTGGCTGTTTCAAAGAGTTCTCTTCTTAATGCATCTAATTGGGAGGTCTCTTTCTGCAGCAAATTGCCTTGATTATATAAAATCAAATCTGAAAATGAACCCATTCCTCCGTATATACGGAGCAAATCAGAGATTAGGTTCTTCTGATCGAAAGGGTCAGATACAGAATCGCAACGATTTCTAAAATCTTGCATTGCCTTATTCCAATTATTTTCTCCAGCAACGGAAAGAATTGGAATGATTTCGTCAAGGAGGTTTCTTATAACTGTTATAGAGTACATTCTGCTCAATAAAGAATGGCCGCTTGCTTCAAAAGCACTGAGAATAGGTGTTAAATGCTCATCGCATCTACCGCATCTATAAATTCCCGAGGGGGAAGATAGCCGCAATCTTTTATATAGTGATAGATTAAATTCGGTGCTCGGAACTTTTTTTCATTTTTATCAGTGACACATATCTCTGCTGAACCTAATCGCATTTGTTTTCCTTTGCGCTCAACTGGATAGCCTATTGGAGAGGGATTTAAAAATGGGCTTTGATGAAAACCGCGGGTTTGTCTCACGGGTGAAAAACAAAGCGCAAGAATTTTCTCAAGTGTGGAGGGCTGGACAGTACCTTTTGGAAATGCATGATTTTCATCTAACCAGCCAACCATAAAAGTATTATCCTCTATTTCACCTTTATTATCGATTGAATTCGATAAGTCTTCAAAATACATTTTATTCTCAATTACTCTTTTATATGGTTTCTACTACTAAGCAGGCCGCCCAATTTACATTCCCCATGCCAGGCTTTAATAATTCGCTTAACCTGGTTGGATTCGTGACGGTCGTGGGATTTCCCATAATATTAAGATCTGGGTTAAATGGCGGATACAATGTGTAATCGGGCATGACTGAACCCGGCAAATATGTTTTTGCTCCGGCAATATCGTTACCAAATTCATGATAAGTAATTGGTTTTTTAAGCTCAAGGGCATTGCCCAGGCTGTCATAAATCGAATTCCCATGTTCCGCCCAAACCGATACTGACGTGCCTTCGGGGACTATTGTGATTGGTGAGGAATTGCCAACTTCTAACCCCCCATGGCCGCTCAAGATATTCGGGTCCGGCTTTTTGCCCGCGCCTTTGCATGATAAACCCAAAGGATCAGCCCACGCCCAAACATTTGGGGGATAGGCATACACATTCTGCCCACCGGCAAATCCAATCGGATCCTGACTTATGAAAGAGCAAATCTGCGGATCGAAGTAGCGGTAGCGGTTGTAACTCAAACCGATCTCTTCGTCCCAGTATTGGCCTTGCAGGCGCAGGGGCTGGGCGATGTCGTCGGCCTGGAGCTCTTCGACGCGGCCCAGGGGGTCGTAAGTGGCGGACCAGACGATGGTGCCGTTAGGTTTGGTCAGCTCCCGGGGCAGGCCGTTGAGATCGTTGTGGTAATAGTAGAGTTGGCCGTCGGTGTCAATGAGGGCCAGGGGTTCGAAGGTGCCGGGGTAGTAGACGTACTCGCGGGCGGGTTGGTCTTCGTGCTTTTCGGCGAGCAGGGCGTCGCCGTCCCAGGCAAAGAAGGTGCGTTGGCCGTCGACGCTTTTGCGCGTGCGCCGGCCGATGGCGTCGTAGGCCATTTGGACGGTGGCGGCGTGGGGGGTGCGGACCGTGCGCAGGCGGTTGCTTTCATCCCACTCAAATTGGATCCGAAAGGGCGAAAGGCCTTTCGTCCCTGCATGTTCGCGCTCCACGAGGTTGCCGGCGGCGTCGAAGCGGTAAGTGTTGCCGTTGTGGGTGGCTGTGCGCAGATCCTTTTGGGGCTCGGGCAGGTGCTTTAGAAGGTCGCCGGCCGGGTCGTAGGTGTAATGCTTGACCTGGTGGAGTGGGTCGATGGATTCGATGATGCGGCCCAGGGGGTCGTGGGCGTAGCGCCAGTTGCCGGTGCGGCTGTCTTGCCTGGCGATGAGGTCGCCCGAAAGGTCGTATTGGTAGCTGCGCTCGATCTGCTCGAGGGAAGAGGCGATGCGCTGGTGGATGAGCCGCCCCTCTTCATCATAGCCGTATGTGCGGCCCAGATGTTCGCCCAGGCGTTCGTTCGTGATCTGGCCGGTGGCATTGCGCTCCATGCGGATCGGCGGATGGTCGTTGATGGCGATGGAGGATACCTGGCCGTTGGTATCGTGGAAGTAAACCACGCGGTTGCCGAAGCTGGTGGCGCGGCCGATGCGCAGGCCGCTGGCATCGTAGCGGTACTGGACCCAGTCGTTGCCGAAGCTCTCCTGGATCAGGCGGTTGTCGGGGTCGAGGGCTCTCTCTACCCGGATGTCCGGGGATTCGAAGGCGATCAGTTGGCCGGCCGGGTCCCAGATAAAGGTTTCGCGCTCTTCGCTATCGAACAGCTTGGCGGACAGGCGGCCGGCACGATCGTAGGCGTAGCGGATCGTTCGGTTCAGCGGGTCGATGCTCTGGAGCAGTTGCCCGGCGGGATCATAGCTGTAGCGATGGGTCCGGCCCCAGTAGTCGCTCTGGGCCGCGAGGCGTCCGGCCGCATCGAAGTCGAAGCGATGGGTCTGGCCCCGTTCGTTGGTGACGCCGGTGAGCTGCTCTTCGCTGTCGTAGCTATATTGGACCATGCTGCCGTCGGGGTTGATGCGCCGGGTAAGCTCGTTGACGCCGGTGTACTCGAAGCGGGTTTGGCGGCCGGCCGGATCGGTGTGCAGCAGCAGGTTGTCTTCCGGGTCCCATTCGAAGGTCTGGCGCAGTCCCGAAGGCGAGACAGCGGCCTGCAACCGGAAACGCTCGTCGTAGCTATAACGGCTCTCCTTGCCCGCCGGGTCGATCACTGCGGTGATGTTGCCGAAGGCATCGCGTTGGTAGTGGCGTTGCTCGCCGCCGGGCCGGGTGACGCAGCGGATCAGGCCGTTGGCATCCCAGGCAAAGCGGGTCGTGCGGCCCTCGGGGTCGGTGACCGATTCAAGGTCGCCCTTGCGCTGGTAGCTGTAAACGGTCTTGTGACCCAGGGGGCTGATCTTGGCGACCAGGTGGCCCTGGGTGTCGAATTGCTGCTCCCAGATGTGGTCGTTGGGGTCCATGAGCTGGATGGGTCGGTGCTGCTCGTCGTAGATGAAGGCCATGCGGCTGTCGTCGGGCCGGATGATCTCCAACAGATTGCCGGCGTCGTCGTAGGCATAGCGGGTGACCCGTTCCAATGGATCGGTGACGGCGGCGACCCGGCCCACGTCGTCATATTCATAGGTCGTGGCCGCTCCGGTGGGGTCCACCACCTTGATGGGCAGCCGGTCGACGTCGTAGTGATATTGCCAGGCATGGCCCAGGGAGTTGGTCACCCGGGTGCAGCGCTGGTAGGCCAGGTAGTCGAGGCGGCAATCATACAGGCCGTTGTCGCCCCAACCGTGGACGCAGCGGCCCTGGGGGTCATATGCGTAGTAAAAGGAGAGGCCGTTGCGGTCGGTATGGCGCGTCAGGCGTCCATCGTCGTAGGCATACCGCCGGGCATGGCCCAGGGCATCGACGGCGGCAATCAGCGAGCCGTCCAGATACTGATATTGGATGAGGATGCGGCCCGCACAACCCATGGCGGCGATGCGGCTTTTTTCCCAAGCCACCTGGATGCGCAGGCCGGCGTTGTCCTGGATAGCGGTCAGCCGGCCCTCTTCGCGGATAAAATGCAGGTGGTTGCCATCACGGTCGCTGATGCGGGTGACATGTGCGGCGCCTGCCGAAAAGTTGCGCTGAAAGTGGTAGGTCAGGCCGGATTTGAGTTGCACCCGGTACGCTTCCGGCGTGGCCGACAGCATGGCGCCGTTGGCGGTTTCCATGATCGGGGTGTCGACGGGCAAAGCTTCGAAGACCGTCGCACCGGGGGTGCCGTCGTGGAAGAGCACCAGATCGTCCTCCAAAACCAGCCGGGCATCGGCCGGGGTTTGCCAGCTTTTGCCCAAAAGGCCGCTATACTGGATTTGAGAACCATAGTGGCGCGTCCAGACCAAAGGGATGCGGCCGGGCAGGGCAAAATCGGCTTGGGTGAGGATCACTTCGCCGCTGACGGCGTTGATGGGCTCGCCCACGGTGGATTTGTCGGCATGATGGCTGTTGCGGGCGGTTTTGGTTTTGGCTTGGGGCGAGACCTCGGCGCTCTGCCGGCGGGTTGCTCTGCCGGCGCGGGATGTTTTTCGAGCCTGGGCAACGTCGGCCAGAGCCGTGGCCCCTTTTTTGGCCCGCCGGGCGAAGAGGGCGCCCACGCCGAAGCCGGCCAGGCCGATGACCGCGCCGATGGCGCCGTCGGTGAGTGCCTGTTTGGCGATCGTAAGGGGCGGCACGGCCTCGCCGGTGAGCGTCGCCTGGGCACATTGCTCGGCCACCGAAGAGCCTGCCCCGGATAGAAAGCCCACCCCGGCCATGCCGGCCAGCGTGGAGGCGCCGATCGCCCCCTCGATGGCCGCGCCCACGCCGCCGCCGATGGCGCCGATGGCCCCGCCGATCAGGGCTGCCTTGGCGATCTTCCAGCCGTCGGTGCCTTTGCCCGCCTGGCGTTGGCGGTAGTATTCGATGCCGGCACCGATGGCCGCGCCGATGGCCATCCCGATCAGGATCGGCACGAAGAAAAGCTCGCCGAGGGGATCGATGCGGTTGATGGGGTCGCCGTCGCAGTAGGCATAGAAGTTGTCGCCGCCGCCTTCCACGAAGAGCGGGTCCAGGGAGAGATAGCGGCCCAGGCGCGGGTCGTAGTAGCGCGCGGCGCTGTAGTGCAGGCCGGTCTCCGCATCATGATAGTGGCCGGCCAGGCGCAGGGGCTGGTAGATTTCTTCTCCCTTTTGGATGCGGGCGTTGCCGAAAGCGTCATAATCCGCCTGCCAGGCCACGGCCCCATTGATGTCGGTGAGGCAAAGCGTTTCGTAGCGGTGGCCGAAGGCGGCGTAGTACACGCGCTGGTCTTGGCGCAGGGCCAGCAGCACCGGCGTGCCGGGAAAGAACAGGTAGTCGATGGTGCGGTCCCCGTCCGGCCCCAGGACGATCTCTTGCAGCACCTGGGCCCCGGCCCAGACGTAGCGGGTGCGGATGCCGTTGACCCACTTTTCCACCCGGCGGCCAAAGGCATCATAGGCGTAGAGGGCTTCGGCGCCGGGCGTGGCGGCCGATGCCAGGCGGTTGGCACTGGCCCAGCCATAGGTGCTCTGGCCGGTCGGGCCGACGGCTTCGGTCTGGTTGCCCAGGGCATCGTAGGCAAAGCCGGTCTGGGCGATGCGGTCGGCGGCGTTGATGGCATAGCGGCCGTGGCAATCGGCCAGGCGGTTGGCCTTGGGGTCGAGGGTAAAGGTTTCATTGCAATCGGCGCGGTCGCTCTGGGCGCCCAGCAGGCGGCCCTCCGGGTCATAGGTATAGGCGATCATGTGGTCGTTGTCGTGCAGGCGGATCACCCGGCTGCCCAAGTCCCGTTCAAAGCGGCGGTCGAAGATGGGTTCGTCCGACGCTGGGCTGATCAACGTCATGCGCTCGGGCAGACCGCTCACGGTCGTATTCTGCTGCAAGCGCACGCCATTGGGGTAGGCGATATGCGCAAGCACGCCGTTGGGCGCATAGGCGATCTGCATGGCGCGGCCGTTCCAGTCCACGATCTTATTGACCCGCTGGTCGGCATCCCGGCCGAAGAGGATCGTTTTTCCATCCGGAGAGACGATGCCGGTCAAGTGGCCCAAGGCGTTGCGTTGGTAGCGGACGGTCTGCTGGTTGAAGCTTTCCGAGGCGAGCTGGCCGTTGGCGTCGTACGTCAGCTCCAGGGTGCCGGCCTGATTTTCGGCGCGTACGACGTTGCCGTCTTCCAATGTGAAGTCGGACCAGGTGCCGTCGGTGTAATGCGCACGCCAACTGCCGGTTTCGGCATCCACCGTGTAATCGGCCACGCGCTGGTCATTGGCCAGGAAGGTTTTCAGGTGACCGGCATCGGTGTAGCGGAAGTCAAAGGCGGCGCCGTCGGCAAAGGTGATGCGGGAGGCGGCCAGGCGCTCTTCATAGTCGAAGGCAGTGGCATGTCCGTTGGTATCGACGTGGCGCGTGAGCCGTTCCTCGTGATCGCGCTCCAGGCGTATATTGTGGCCATTGCGGTTCGTGTGCCGCTGAAGATGTCCGTAGGCGTCGTATTCGAAAAGGGCCTGGGTGCCGTCCGGATAGTCCAGGCTCTGGAGATGATTGCGCTCGTCGTAGTCGAAAACCCAGCACTTGCGGTTCTGCTCCATGCGGATGGCGTTAAGCAGGTTTTGCTTGTGCCCCGTGACGATGTTCTCCCGTTCCTGGATATCCAGGTCGATGCGGTTGCCGGCCGGGTCGATAGCCCAGGCCGGGTTCTTGCAGGCCGTAAGGCCGTATTGGAAGGTACGACCCAGGCCGGTAGTGGCGGTGACCCCCTGCGGGGTCTTTTGCAGGCGGGCTTTGGCACCGGTTCGGTCTTCTATGGTGAGGCTTTTGCTGCGCGGATCGGCATGCGCCGTAAAGCCCAGGGCCTGGTACTTGGCCGCATGCTGGTGCATCAATTGGCGGTTCCAGGCCTCGGAAAATATGGAACGCTTGGCCAGGATCAATCGGCCGGGGTCCATGTCGACGGCGGGTTGATTCTGGGGCCGGTCGAATGCCCGCGGTTGCCCGTCTTCATCTTCCAGCACGAAGCGCCGTATGGGGCCGAAAAAGAGTGCGCCTTCCGGTGGGGTCAACACCGGCAGCAGTTGTCCCAGGATGAACGGGTCGAAGAAGCGGAAGAAAACCTGGCGCCCGTTTTCGGCTCGGACATCGAAGCAAGCGCGCAAGTGGGTCAGCAGGGTCTGGATATCGGCGTCGCTGGCGAAGAAAATGGCCTGGGCGCAACCCCAACTGTTTTCGAGCAGCCATTGTTCGAGGGCCGGCTGGGTGTCCAGGCGCACCAGGTAGGGTGCCGAGCGCGCCATGGTCCAGGTGCTCTCGCCGGTGAGCAGATGGTGCTTTTCCACCTCGGGCGCGTCGAGTCGCTGGAACAGGGTGTCATCGTCGGTGACCGCGGCCGTGGCCGCGCAATCGATGACGGCGAAGGTTTTGATACCGGCGGCCATGTCCTTGAAAAGCATTTTCTGCACTAAAGGGTTGTCCATTGTTCTTCCCGATAACGTAAAAGTTGGCGCAAAAATCTATTTGAAGCAGTTGCACACGAACGGCGCATGATTCTTGGCCGCGCCGATGAAGCCGCTGGCCTGGGAGTTGCCCACGATCACGTTGCCGCTGGATTCCACCAGTTGGCCGTTGCCACCGCAGTGAATGGTGGCGTCATTCAGGCGGAAGGCCTGCTTGCCGTTGATCGTCACCGTGGGGCTGCTGCCCTCGGCGGTCCAGGTGTTGGACCCGCAGCAGGATGAATGCACGCCGCCATCCCCTTTGCGCACCGCCGGTTTGCCGTTGATCATAACGTCGGGCGATCCCTGGGTGGCCGGACCGATGACGGTATGAGGGCACCCGTTGCAGCGGTGTCCATCCACACCTTGGGCTTTGTCTCCGATTCTTGCTTGTCCGGGCATGAAAATTCCTCCTTGCTTTGAATGGCTATTGAGCCACGTCGATGCACACCTGATCGATGTCGGCGGTGGAAGCATCGGACAAGGGCAGCACCGCGCGCCACACCAGGCAGTAGCGCTTTTCGTCCGGTTCCATGAAGAGCGTATCCAGATGCATGGCCGGCTTTTCGGATTTGGGCTTGCCGCTTCCGGCCCTGCGTTGGACAGTACAGGTGGGCGTGATGCCGGCCAGGTTGAAGTGAACTTCTCCCTCGGGCGTCAGGTTGAGCAGCCTGACCGGTGTGCCGGGCTTCAGATAGCTATCGACCTGCAACTCCGGATGGGCCCCGTTGAAAAAACGAGCGTCGAAGTCTTCAGGCGGCAACGGGCTGCGCTGCATGCGCCAGGCCGCATCGTAGGTGCCGGCATAGGCGGCGCGCGGTTGCCAGGCGCGGTGATAAAAGCCGAAGCCCACCGGCCGGGGACGATCTTCCGGGGAACGGATCAGGCAGCGGGGGTCTTCGATGCACGGCAAAGGCTTGCCGGCCAAATTTTGCTTGTTCTTGGGAGAGTACAAACCGGTGCCCACGAGGTTTTCGGCGCAGTATTCTCCGGTAACCGCATCCATGCCGCCGAAAGCCTCGCGGTAGACGATCGGCCGGCGGAGGAAGGGTCTGGCAGCCGTCATGGTATAGTGGCGACTCAGCACGCCGGCGTGGTTCCAGTAGCGCTCGCCGAAGACGACAAGGCGTTTCTCCACCGATCCTACCGTGACGGCCACCGGCACGGCGGGAGCCGGTTTGCCGTTCGGCGCGTGGGCCGTGGCGCGCAGCACGATATCGGTCCGGGGCTTGAAGGGCACGATGTCCGACTCGTAGCGCACCCCGCCGCCCAGGGCCTCATCTTCGAACAGGTCGCCATAGGCAATGGGCGTCTGATCGTCGGCCGGCTCCGAATGGCCGGATGCAAAGACAAAGGTGCCTTTGACCATCACCGTGAGCAGGTTATCGCCCTTGGGGCCGATCAGCGGCAGGGCGGCCGCATCGAAAAATGTGGCGTTTTCAACTCTCATCTAGACGAAATTTCCTGGCGTGGGGATGACGGTTCCCCCGGTGACGGGACCGCTGGGCGCAACGGCCACCGGTCCGGTGCCCATGACGTTGCTCACCACCGTACTGGTTTTGAAGGTTTGAAAATGGCTGTAAAAGGATTGGGCCACAGCCTCGAAGAGGGGTTCGGCGTGTTGACCTCTTTTTTTTAGAGCCGCGGACATGGCGTTTTGAAGCGGCACTGGCGTCAGGGCGCTTTCGCCCGACGACCCGAAGGTCACCAGCGGCGCCGGGGTGTTGGGCGTGGGCGGTGCCATGGGCATGGGCGCCGCGGCAAAGGCCGGGTAGTTGAGCACACCGCTCAGCCCCTGCTGCCATTTTTGCCAGCCGTTGGAGATTGCCTCGGCGATGGCCTGGGAGTATTCCCTTTCCATTTCGGTGCCGCGCGGTGCTTTGGCCAGAATGAACGGCTGAAGCAGCGGGCCGACCACGCCGCCGGGCAGCAGCGTGCCGATGGGGCCGTTGATCGTCAGCGCCGACACCGACGCCATGTTCATCCACTTGGCGATGGCATCGGCGAGGGCGGCGCAGATGCCGTCGATGTAGCGCGCCATGCTCTGGCCCACGGTGCGCGCCGCGCCGGTGTGATACCGGTTCGCGGTAGGCTCGTGAAACAGATTGGTCGGTGCGTTGCTTTGGGTCTGCTGCTCGGCGGGGGTGAAGGCCCGTGGAAAGAGCGGCCCCATGTCCCGCCAGTTCACGGGCAGCTTGACGCCCTGGCCGGCGAAATTGAGCTTGGCAGTTTGGCTCAAAGCGGTTCCCAATGGTGCAGTCATATCACGCGGGTCCTTTATCCGTTCAAAATGATCTTCGCGCCCGTTATGGTCACCAGCCCCGACGCATCGATGGTGATGTTGCCATTTACTTTCAAGGTGTAGTTGGCGCTGACCTTCTGGTCGAAGTTGGCCGAGTTGATGTGCTTCTCGTTGGACTGCACCGATACCTCCCGGGTGCCACTCTTGATCGCCACGGTCTCGTTGCCGCTGGCCACGGTCACCGATCGGTTTTGCTCGACCTTGATGACCTGATGGCGCTTGACCTCCGTGGACATGTCGTTTTCCACCACTTCGTTCTGATCCTTGGACGCGTGGGTGAAGAACTCTTCCGAACCCTTGAGGTCTTCGAAGCGGATTTCGTTGAATTTGCCGCCGCCCTCCTTGGTGGAGTTGGACTTGAGGGTGCTCTTGGTCTTTTCGGCCGGCAGATCGTAGGGCGGCAGATTCAAGCCGTGGTAAACCCGGCCGGTGACGATGGGCCGGTCCGGATCACCGTCCAGGAAGTTGACGATCACTTCATGCCCCACGCGGGGAATATACATGCCGCCCCATTTGGCCCCGGCCCAGCTCTGGGAGACGCGAATCCAGCAGGACATGTCGCCGTCGCGCTTGCCGTTGTCGCGCCGGTCCCAATGGAACTTGACCTTGACCCGGCCGTACTTGTCGGTGTGGATCTCTTCGGCCTTGGGCCCGGTGACGATGGCGGTCTGGCTGCTGACGATCGCCGGCTTGGCCGTCCTGCGCTGGGGGCGGAACGGCGTGGCGTGGGGTATGCCGAAGAAGATATTGAAATAGGTATCTCCCGTGGCGGCGCCGGTGGTGATCTCCTGCTTTGCGTCATGGCGCACCTGGGTCAGCAGGTACTCTTTGCCGTTGAGCGCCGGGATGGGATACTCCGTGAGCGTGAACTTGAATCCGGCGGCCAAAGCCCGGCAGTTGGATCGCCCTTGCAGGTTGCAGGTCTGGGCGTCGCTGGCCTCCATGCGGATTTTGGCCACCTGGGCGCCTTCGCCGTCGCTGGTGGCATAACCGCCCGGGTATTCGTAAATCTCGCCTTCGCTCTTGGGCTTGACGGCAGCCGTGGATTTCTGGACGGTGGTGTCGTTGTTGGGCTTTAGGAAATTATAATCCCGGGCCGAATATTTGCCGGTCGCCAGGCGACTGTTGACCTGCAAGGTCTGGATACACTCCTGGTCCATGTTGGCGCCCAGGGTTCCCTGGAAGCGCATGGACGATCCGTGGCCGGCGGCGATGGGCTTGTGCTTCTGCGGGGCGTCGGCAAATACCAGCGTGTGCTTCTTGTTGGCATGCTCGAAAAAGTAGAAGATGCCCTCGGTCTCGCACAGCCGGTTGATGAAATCCAGGTCCGACTCATTGTACTGCACGCAAAGCTCTTTGGGCTGATAGGCACCGCTGAGTTCCATGCGAAAGTCAATGGTTTGCACGACGCCCTTGGCCGACAGAGCGCCTTTGCCCAGCACCTCCTTGAGGATGTCGGGAACGGTTTTGTCCTGAAAGAGCCGGCAATCGATGCACTCCCTGAGCACCCACACGGCCGGCACCATCACGGCGCGGTACTTGCTCAAACCGTCTTTTTCGGAAGTCTCCATAGAGACGAATTCGGAGATGATACCGTTGAAAAAGCGTTCGCCGCCACCCGAGGAGCGCACGCCCACGGTGACGTTCTTGCCGCCGAGCTGGTCGAAGGTGATGTCGTTGCGCTCCGACACCAGTTGCAGAGTAAAGTTAAAATCCTGAGAGATATATTCGGAGCCGGTGAACGATAGCACGATGAACGTGTTATCACCCAGGGGGGTGGCGATGCGGATCAAGCGGTCGGTCTGCGAAAGGGCCATGGGTTCTTCTCCATTCGCTTTAGGAGTTGTTTCGTTTAAGTTTCAACCATCGGGCACGGCGCGTGCGTCGCGCGCGCCGATCCTCGGCATGATAAACCAGTCGTTTACCGCATTATTCTATTTTTGGTTGAATCGTAGGAGGGTGAGATACAAATACAATTCGAGCTGATTCAACTACTATGGAACTCTATGCGCTTTGGTTTGAGAATTTGGCCCGATACTCCATGAGCTTGATCTCAAGCCTCTGGCGCAAATATGGGCTCACCGGCCCAAGTTTATCCAGAATCAATTGGGCCTCATCGGCATATTCGCCGATCCTGCGCCCATCCCAGAAGCCTGGCGGCGGCCGCAGGTTCGCGATGCGGTCGGCCAGCTTCACCATGCCGATCTCTTTGGGCATGGCGCATATTCTTTCGAGGCTGTCCCTCATCCTTTGGTCCTTGGGCAGCGCTGCATCCTTGGTCAATGCCGCCACGCCATCCGCCACTTTTCTTCCAAACTCCTTGCACAAGGTATCGTAGTCAACGGCCGTGTCCTCAAGTACATCGTGCAAGATTGCACACTGCACCGCCAAGGTTGAATCCGAAACCGATTCATGCCGCAGCGCGATCAAGATTTCCCCTGCGACCCAGCCGATGTGCACGAGGTATGGTAAATCGCTCCCGGGCAGCTTTTGATCCTTGTGCGCTTTGGCAGCGAAGTGCCAGGCGGTGTTATACCCAATTTGCAGTTGATATGATCCGTTCAAAGCATTCGCTCTGCTATATAAAAAGAGAACATATCAGATGACATTATTCGAAGCCTTAACACTCAGGTCATACCGGTTACTTAGGTTCAAATTTTGGGCATAATTCTTCACACCTTAATACCCCTAATGGTTTTCGGTCCGGATACTTCATGCAAACATAGATCTCCTTTAATTTATGTTTGCAATCTTCGCATTGAAGTTTTGAAATTTTCATTTCACCTTCTTTGGTGTATTCAAAATAGTCATTTGCTTTTCTCTGCTTGTCATTCATATTATCAACCCTTTATTGCGGTAATAAATCACATGTTAATAACATTTTTCCGGGTGTGACTTCAGCAACCTCGGTTATTATCATTTTTTGCCCCTTATCCAACAGCAATTCGGCCTCATTAGGGTAGCAACTAATCTTTCCGAGATAAGCCCCCTTAGTCCCTTTGGGGACATTGATTTTGAGCTTGATATCACCATTAAATGAGGAGCTTTTTAAAATGCTTGTGCTCATGAATCCTTTGTCCTCAATAACCTTACCTATCATTTGTTCCTTTGGTAACGTCTTTAGCGGGCCAAGTGCACCCTTGCTAGCACCTCGATAAACAACTAAATCCTCTGGCACATCTGCCCTTTTCAAAGCTCTTGAGATATTCTCTGCGATTTCAGCATTATTCCCTGAGTATGTTTTTTCAGTCCCTCTTAAAACACCATTTATATTCTGATAGCTAGTTGCGGTATAATCAGTAATGGATTCTTTCTCTGAATGTGACAAATTATTCACCCATTCATCATAATGTTTAGTCCCCCAATTATTTGCTTCATCAATATTTGTGAACTCTTTAGGGGCATTTTTAAATCCAGATTTGTTATCGTTAGCATATCTTTTATCCGAGCTTTCAACAACATCATCACGAGTTCTAACTTTTGGTTTCTCTGGCTCCGGCATGCCTTTGTGCGAGGTTTTTCTGGATCTTTTGTTCGCCATAGAACCAACGGCTGATGCATCTATCTCCTTTTTCGGCATCTTATGCCGATGCCCCGTCCGTTTAAGCATGCCAGCAATCTTATCCAGCAGCTTGGCCGCCTTGGCCAGACGGGTGGATTTGGAAGCGATGTTGGCGGCGGCGCCGACGCCGGCGGTGACGAGAGCGAGCAGGATCGTGACCACGATGTCGGCGGCGGCCGAGGCGCCCATTTCGGTGCGCTCCAGGGGGTGGGTGGATTCCCAGTAATCGTTGGCGAAATCGTTCAACACGCCCATGGTCTGTTCGTCTTCGTACAGCGTGACGAGTGCGCTTTTGTAATACACGGCCTGGTCGTATGTTTTGACCAGGGGCTGGACGAACTTGTCGGCCTCGGCCTTGAGCGGCGCCATGTCGCCGGTGGCAAGGGATCGGGCCGTGGCGGTGGCCAGCTCGCTGGGCAGCATGGCGATCTTGCACAAGGTTTTGAAGTAGCCGGCGGCAAAGCCGGGCAGGGCCTTGACCAGGCCCACGGCGCCGCCGATGGTGGACTCCCATAGGCCGGCACCGGCTTTCTGGCCGTAGAGTGCGGCTTTGTCGGCGTCACTCAGGGTGGCCAGCTTGGCTTCATACTGGGCGTACTTCTTGCGCTGCTCGCCGACCAGTTCATCCAGCACCACCTTGAGTTCGGCCAGGGCCCCCGTCACCTCCGGTTCGGGCTCCACGGCCACGGGCAGGACGGGGGCGGCGGTGGCGGCATCGACCTGCACGGCCCAGCCCAGGCCTGGTTCGAGGACCACCTGGTAACTGTATTGGCTCAACTGGCGGGCCGTTTCGCTGACGACCCGGCGGTCGTCCATCTTGTGGACGAAGTGCACCCGGCAATCTTCGGCCAGAAAGTAGCGCAGGCGGCCGATGACGGTTGGGTCGCCGCAGGCGATGCACTCCCGGAGCATCTGCTCGGCATCGGCCTGGAAGTCGTAGACCACCACTTCGGCG
This sequence comes from Desulfobacterales bacterium, assembly GCA_016218685.1. Classification (GTDB taxonomy): domain Bacteria; phylum Desulfobacterota; class Desulfobacteria; order Desulfobacterales; family Desulfosarcinaceae; genus Desulfatitalea. The sequence goes on from JACRDD010000016.1 coordinate 14,943, forward strand.
TCCAGGATCTCCTGGGGACCCCAGCACCGGTCCTGGATCAGGTAACGGCAAAGACCGTCGGTGAGATCCAGGGCGCTCTGAAGGGAATATTTAGAGAACCGGTTCACTGGAGCGTGCTTTCCTTTGCTTACGGGCTTTGGGGGATGTTTTGCTCTTCGTTATGGCCACCGACAGCTCGACCGCCGCTTTGGCCGGCGGTGGGGCCGTGTTGAAGTCGAAGGTAAAGCCCTTTTCGTCAACGCCGGCGTGTATAGATGCGATCTTGATCTCCCGGGCCATGTGCTCCAGGATGCGCCCGGAGAGCTCGGGCAGCAGCGTGTCGGTGAGGATGTGGTCCACGTTGCGGGCGCCGGAATCCACTTCGGTGCAGCGGGCCGCGATGCTCTCCACCAGGGCGTCGGCGTAGCTGAAGGCGATTTTGCGGTTCAGGCGCATGCGCGCCTGGATGCGGTCCAGCTTGAGGCGGATGATCAGGCGCATGATCTCGTCGTGGATCGGGTAGTAGGGCACCACCTGCAAGCGGCCCAGGAATGCGGGTTTGAAGCGCTTTTGCAGGGCCGGGGTGAGCATGGTCTTCAATTGCTCCAGGTCCGGGGCCTCGGCCTGCCGGTTGTGGCAATGGCGCATGATCAGGTCGGTGCCGAGGTTGGAAGTCAGGATGATCAGCGTGTTCTTGAAGTCGATCTTGCGGCCTTCGCCATCTTCGAGCACCCCCTTGTCGAACACCTGGTAGAACAGCTCGGTGACGTCCGGGTGGGCCTTCTCGATTTCGTCGAGCAGCACCACGCTGTAGGGCCGGCGGCGCACGGCCTCGGTGAGCACCCCGCCTTCGCCATAGCCCACGTAGCCCGGGGGCGAGCCTTTGAGGCCCGAAACGGTGTGGGCCTCCTGGTACTCGGACATGTTGATGGTCACCATGTTCTGCTCGCCGCCGTAGAGCAGTTCGGCCAGGGCCAGGGCGGTTTCGGTCTTGCCTACGCCCGAGGGGCCCACAAGCATGAAGACGCCGGTGGGCTTGCCGGGGTCTTCGATGCCGGCGTGGGCCGTGCGGATGACCCGGGCGATGGCGGACAAGGCGTGATCCTGGCCGATGATGCGTTTGGCCAGTGCGTTTTCAAGGTTGAGGACCATGGGGATCTCGTCGGTGAGCATGCGGCCGGTGGGGATGCCGGTCCAGCCCGAGACCACCTCGCTGATGGTCTGGGTGTCTACTTCCACCTTGAGCAGCGGTTCGTTGTGCTGCATCTCTTTGAGCGCGGCTTCCAGGCGCAAGAGCTCGCGGCGCTTTTCAGCGATCTGCTCCGGCGGCGTGTCGGCGGCTGCCTGGCGGATGGCGGCGCGCAGTTGTTGGATCAGAGCGACCTGATCTTTTTCCTGGGTCCACTGCTTTTGGAGCGTTTCGAGCACCGCTCCGGCCTGACCGCGTTCTTCTTCCAGGGCCGCGATGCGCTCGCCGTGCTCCCGGCCGATGCGCTGTTCGGCCCGCAGGCGTTCCAGCTCCCAGCCGATGCGCTCGATGCGGCGCTGGGCCGCCTCGATGGGCGCGGCCACGGCGTTGAAGCCCATGGCCACCCGGGCGCAGGCCGTGTCCAGGACGCTCACCGATTTATCGGGCAGTTTGCGGCCGGAGATGTAGCGGTTGGAGAGGCGCACGGCGTCCACCAGGGCCTCGTCGGTGACGGTGACCTGGTGGTGCTGCTCGAAGAGTGGGCAGATGGCGCGCATCATCGAGAGGGCCTGGGGTTCGTCGGGCTCTTCGATCTTGATCACCTGGAAGCGGCGCGAAAGGGCCGCGTCCTTTTCGAAGTACTTTTTGTACTCGGCCCAGGTGGTGGCGGCGATGGTGCGCAACTCGCCCTTGGCCAGGGCCGGTTTGAGCAGGTTGGCGGCATCGCCGGCCCCCTGGCCGCCGCCGGCGCCGATCATGGTGTGGGCCTCGTCGATGAAGAGAATGATGGGGATGGGCGAGGCCTTGACCTCTTTGATCACTTCCTTGAGGCGGTTTTCGAATTCGCCTTTGACCCCGGCACCGGCCTGTAACAGGCCCAGGTCCAGGGTGCGCACCTCCACGCCCTGGAGCGGCCCGGGCACGTCGCCTTGCACCACGCGCAGGGCAAAGCCCTCCACCACCACGGTCTTGCCCACGCCGGCCTCGCCGGTGAGAATGGGGTTGTTCTGGCGCCGGCGGATGAGGATGTCGGCCATCTGGCGGATCTCGGTGTCGCGGGCGATGACCGGATCGATCTGACCGGCCCGGGCCCGTTCGGTCAGATTGATGGTGTACTGATCCAGGGCCCGGGTGCCCATGGCCATGGCGGGTCCAGGGCCTGGGGCCGCTCCCGTGGGTGCCGCGGTTCGCTCGAAGCGTTGCTCGGCGGATTTGGCCAGGATCTCATGGAAGTGGGCGGAGAGGGTTTCCAGGGAGACGGCCGATAGCTGCGGCACGCCGGCCAGAAGTGAGTCGGCGAAGTAGGGCTTGACCAGCAGGGTCCACAAGATGTGGCCCGAGCAGATGGCCTGGCCGCCGCGGTTCACCGAGGCCAGCAGCCAGGCCTTGGAGAGCAGCTTGGGCAGGCGCGGCGACAGCGAGGGGGTGCGGCCGTTGCCGGTTTTGAAACGGCCGATGGCAGCGGTGAGCTGAGCCAGTACCCGGGCTTTATCGATTTCGAAGTACTTGAGCAGGATGGGGATATCGTTGCCGTCATCGTCGAGCAGCTTATAGAGGAGGTGCTCGATCTCCACTTCGTAATGGGTGCTGGATTGGCACATGCCGGCCGCGGCCTCCAGGGCCTTGCGGCAGACCGGGTTGAGCTTTCCCACCAAGGCTTTCAGATCTAGATTCGTCATGCTTTCCTTTCCGATGGCGCCGCCGGAGCGGCCGCGGGCTTGCGCGTGGCTTTGACGGCCACGTCGCGCTCGTGGGGCCGATGGGGGCGCCGCAATATGGCGGTGCGGCCCAGGATAGGGGCCTGGACCCTGGAGCCGAGCCCCAGGGCCGGAATCTCTTGTCCATGGATGATCAGGCGCACGTCGAATTCGTATTCAATACCCGCCAGGAAGCCGATCAACCGCCGCAGCATCTCCAGGTTGCGGCTGCGCGGGGCGAAAGCCATGTAGCGCTCCCAGCTCAACGGGCCGATCTCCACAATGAAAAACGAGCTGGCGTCGCGCACGCTACGGCCGCACAGGGCGTCCTTTTTCAAGGTGCTGTTCTTGCGGCCCAGGCGGGTGCGGTCCTGTTCATGAATGGGGATCAGCCGCTCGACAAACTGCTCTATGCGCGCGGGCGCGCCCACCACTTGGGCCACAATGGTTTCGATGGCCGCCACCGTGGGCACGGTGCGCGATACCAGTCCGCAGAAGTGCAGCAGCCGCTTTTGGGCGTATTCGAAAAACTCCGGGTCGGCGGCATTTTCCCGCTCGGTAGCGCCGGCCAGGCTGGCTAAAACACCGGAGACCGGGTCGGCACAATCGCCGCGATAGTTCTCGGTCAGGCGGTATTTCTTCCACGCCAGGTAGAAGAGTGAAATCAGCCGGTGGTGAAACAGGTCCAGAAAATCGGTGAAGCAATAGTCCTTGTGGTGATTGCGCGCCAGGGCATGGGTATTGTACCAGTCGGGCAGTACCCCCTTGGGACCGATCAAGCCCATGAAGTTGACGGTCATGTGGGGTGTAGAGCCTTTACCGTTGCCGTTCCCGTTTCCATTGGCGTTGATGCCCTGGATGTCGCTGGCCGGAAAGCTGAATCCGGGGCGAACGTTGAAATGGACCGGGTCTTGGGAAGGGCTCAACCCTTTGCCGGGAGGCCGTCCACCGGCGAACAGCTCCAGCAGGTGCACCGCTTTGAAGAAGTTGAAGCGGTAGGCCTCTTCCTTGAGTTGTTGCTGGACGGGGTTGGTTGCCTGCATCGTTCGGCCTATTCCTGAACTGCTATCTCAAATGAGTACACGATGGCCGGCCCGGGGCGGCCAGGCTTTGATAATGCCGGGGCGCTGCAAGCTCTTGACCACCAGGCGCGTAAACGAGTTGATGGATACGTACTGCCCCAGAAAGCGCTCCAGCGCGGCCGAGAAAAGATAAACGCTGGCGCCTACGAACTTGTCCTCGTTGAAGACAATGGTCACCTCGACACCCCGGCAGAACGAGCGACCGATGCGCATGGTCTCGTGGCGGTAGTTTACCGATTCGATGGCGTCGATCTGCTGGCGCGTGATGGGCGAGTCATGGATGTCATAGAGCTTGAGCAGTTCCTTAAGGCCCTGGCCGTTGCCGGCGAGCAGCGAAAGATAGTTGAGCGACAGGTGCGAGATCAGGCGCCATTGCATGTGGCTGCCTGGCTTGGGCCGCAGGGTGGGGCTGGGTTTCATCAAACAGCCGATGCCTTCGATGGGGCACTCCCCTTCGAGATTGAAATCGCGCGCAAAGCCACCGGGCGATAGGCGCGACGGCAAGTCGCGGTTGGTGCAGGTGGTGTAAACGGTCAGGGTGGCGCATTTGGGCTGGGCACTGTTCAAGGCAGCGTCGGTGAAACTCAGCAAGGCATCCAGGCCCTGATCGCCTTTGCGCGGGGAGGTCCGGCGTTGGAGGTGCCAGTAAGCCTCTGCATCCGTCTTTTGTTCATAATGCGATAGGGAGTAAAAGGGGTGGTACGCGATGTCGCTCTGCCCGCCGTCGGTGGCGCCGACCACATCGTCGATGCTGAACACCTCGGTGGCGTTTTTATCGTTGTAGTCATGGTAGATGGGGTACTGGGAGCGTTTGTGCTCGATGCGCACCGGCAGGGCGATCTGCTGGAACAGGTTGACGGCCGGGGTGGCGTATAAGCAGAACGTGTCGTCGTCGATGAGCAGTTGATCGGCGCCGGATTGGCTTAAATAGATGTTGATTTCCAGGCTGCTGCCGGCCATTCGGCCGAGTTCTCCGGTGCCATGCAGGTCGAAATAGAGAAATTTTTCGGTAAAGGCGAAGTATTCATACAACAGGCGGTAGCCGTCGAAGGATTGCCGGGGCCAGGGCAGGAGGTTTTCGTCCCGGTCGAAACCCACCGGGATGATATTTTCCGGCGCGAGCGTGATGACATCCCGCTGGCGTCGGCCCCCTTTTTCCTCAGAGAAGGAGACGATGCGGATTTGAACCGCGTTGTTCATGATCATTTCATAAAGCTTGAAAATGTGCTGCTGATGGCCGTTAAGATAAAAACGCAGGCTTTGTGGCCACTCGATTTTGTCCAAAGCGACCATGGGCGCCGTATTGAGCTCGATTTTGACGCCGCCCACGGCGCCGACCCCGGGATGATAGGGCAGGGTGTAGGCGGCCCGCGATACCTCCACCGGCAGCAGAAGGACATCCTGGGCGGTGGTGAAGATCAGCTTGGTGTCTTTGATGGGGGGCGATAAGAGCCGTGTGCCCCTGGCGATGGTATGCCCGGAGGGCGGGACGTTGATCAGCCGGGGCATGAACTTGACCGTGGTCATGGAGGGCAGCGGCCGAGTGTAGTGCGGGTAGATGATCTGCAGCAGCGATTCGGTCAGCTCGGGGAAACAGTCATCGATCTTCTTTTGAATCCGTCCGGTGAGGAACGCGAACGCCTCCAGCAGCCTTTCGGTGTGCGGATCTTCGCAGCGGTCCGGTTCGAGCAGCAGGCGGCTGGCGATCTTGGGGTATTTCTCGGCGAATTGGGCACCCGATTCGCGGATGAAAGTCAACTCGCGTTCGTAGTATTCCAGCAATGGGTCATCCATGGGCGGATCGCTCCCTCATTCATTTCGCGTTTTCGATGCGATAATCGCCGCGGCTGGCCGAGAACCAGGTGTCGAACAAAATGGGCTCCCGGATGGGATCGGCGTGCAGCGTGGCTCTGACCGTGAAACATAGATTGTGCTCGTAGTCGTCGATGGGCTTGAAGGCCACCTGTACGTTTTTCAGCCGCGGTTCGAACTTTTCGATGGTGTCGCGGATGGTGGCCACGAGTAATTTTTGCACCTGAACGCTTTTGGGGTTTTGGGCCACGAAATCTTCCAAGCCATAGACAAATAGAGAACGGTTCAAGTAAGATTGCCCTTCCGGCGGCTTGACGATGCTGCGGCGCGTGTTGAGCAGATTCTCCACGTCGCGCAGCACCGATTTGCGCACCACCTCCACATCGGTCACCGTGCCGCCGATGATGCCGAAGGCCACCTGCTGATCGAGGCGGTCGAAGACCGAAAGCTGCAAGTGCTGTTTATCGAGTGCCATGGGTATCCTTCAAGGCCATAGGCCGTCTGGATGCCCGGCGGAGAGAGGCTCCGCCGGGCGAATTGCATGCAGATACTTCTTTTACGCTTTGCAGTTCTTCTGCAAATCCCAGCCCGTGGCCATATTTCCGGCCGCTTTGCCGCCCTTGCGATCCTGTTTGACATACGCCCAGTTGAATTTGCCGTAGGAGATGGTCACGGTTTCGGTGGGCAGGTCGCCTTCGCCGGAGCCGGTGGTGTTGACCCCGGTGATCAGGCAATTGGTCATCTTATATTCCATGAATTTGACCTTCTCTGTTCCCGCGCGGCACAATTCGACCACGATCTCGTCGATATGCGTACCGTCGGCGCAGGCCAGCGCCAGACCCGGAGAGGCGATGTCCAACTGTTTGGTGAAGGTGAAATCATGGAAGTTGGCTCTTTCGGAGCTGGCACCGCCGGCGCTGCTGGCGGTGGCCGAGACGGACTGATTCACGCCGTGACTATAAGAGGTCACTTCGATCCAGCCCTGGTGTTTCTCGTCGCTGCTTTCGCCATCGATGTCTTTGATCTTGATGAACGCATCAAACGCCATAACTTTTTTCCTCCTTCTATGATGTGAAGTAGATAGATGGACCGCTGGCAACCATGCCCTCGGCCGGCCTTACATTCGTCTCCGATGGAAGACGAAACCTTGGTCATCGTCGGCGCGGAAAACCACTGCCATCCCTTGGCCGGGACAGCGCCAAAGGGAGGGTTTCGTTACTAACGATTTATGATCGACTGCGGCTCAAGGGCGCGGTGAGATGAACTGTCCTCTTCGGCAAAGAGGCATGAAGCCAGTGGTACGCCTTTAACCGGAACCGAGTGCCGGGCGGCACTCAAACGTTGCATGATCTCTTACTGCTCTTTTTCGAACTATTGGGCATGTAAACCCAACTCGCAGATCACCCATTCGCCGGGGGCGGCAGTTCGGCCACCAGGCGCAGCGAGACGGTCAACTCGTCGAGCTGGTAGTGCGGGCGCAGGAAGGCCACTGCCTTGTAAGCGCCGGGCTTGCCGGGGATTTCGGCCACTTCGATGCGCGCTTCGCGCAGCGGATAGCGGGCCTTAATCTCCTGGCCGGCGTTGTCGTCGAGCACCACATAGTTGCTGATCCAGTTGTTCAGGAAACGCTCGGCCTGGCTGCGGGACATGAAGCTGCCGATCTTGTCGCGCATCATGGCCTTGAGGTAGTGGGCGAATCGGCTGACCGCCATGATGTACTGAAGTTGGGCCGAGAGCCGGGCATTGGCATTGGCCAAGTCGGAGTCGTACACCTTGGGCTTGTTGGCGCTCTGGATGCTGAAGAAGGCCGCATAGTCGGTGTTCTTGCAGTGCACCAGGGGAATGAACCCCATGTCGGCGAACTCTTTCTCGCGCCGGTCGGTGATGGCGATTTCGGTGGGGCATTTCAAGGCCACCTCGCCCTCATCGGTCTTGAAGGTATGGGTGGGCAGGCCTTGGACCAGGCCGCCGCCTTCGACGCCGCGGATGGCGGCGCACCAGCCATATTTGCCGAAAGCATCGGTCATGCGGGCCGCCAGGGCGAAGGCGGCATTGCCCCATAAATACTTCTTGTGGTCGGTGCCGTCCACGTCTTCCTCGAAATTGAAATCTTCCACGGGGATGGTGGCGCCCCCGTAGGGCAGGCGCATGAGGATGTGGGGCAGCGTCAACCCGACATAACGCGAATCCTCGGATTCACGGAAAGCTTTCCACTTGGTGTATTCCGCCGAGGTAAAGATTTTGGAGATGTCCCGGGGGCCGTTCAATTCGGTAAAGCTTTCCCAGTTAAACATCCTGGGGGCTGCCGCCGCGATGAACGGTGCGTGAGCGGCGGCGGCCACGCCGGAGATCTTTTCCAGCAACGACATGTCCTGGGGGCCGAAGCCGAATTCATAATCGCCGACGATCACACCGTAGGAGTGGCCTCCGAACATGCCGAACTCCTCTTCGTACACTTTCTTGAAGATCGCCGATTGATCGAACTCCGGCGCTTTTTCCATGTCTTTCAACAATTCTTTTTTGGTGACGTTCATCACCTTGATTTTCATGCGCTCGTTGGTCTCGCTCTGCTGCACCAGGTAATTCAACCCGCGCCAGGAGGCTTCCAGCTTCTGGAATTGCTCATGGTGCATGATGGCATTGAGCTGGGCCGAGATCAGACAGTCCAGTTCGGCGATGCGCGCGTTGATCATGGCCTCGGTGTTCTTGGAAAGCTTGATCTGGCCTTCCATCACCTCTTTGGCGAATTCGGTGATGATCTGCTTGGCCCAGGTTCTCTGGCTCTCTTCGCGGACCAGGTGGCTGTCGCTGATGATGGTATCCAAAAGGTTGGCTTCCGGTTGCGGCGCCTCGACGGTTTGTTTTTGGGATAGAGCTTCGGTCATGGTCTTTTCCTTTCGTTCCCCGTTCTATTTGGCTTCGGTTTCTCCGGACGCCGCGGCAATCTGCTTCAACTTGTCGGTGCTGGAGATTACCTCCTGGAGCAGGGCTTCGAGCTTATCGTTGCCGTCCAGCTTGGCCATGAGGTTGTAAAGCTTCTTGCGGGCCTCCACCAGCTTGCGGATGGGCTCGACCTGCTCGGCGATTTTTTCGGGGTGGAAATCGTCCAGGGACTTGAAGGTGAGCTCCACGGCGATCTTGGCATCGCTGTCCGCTTCGATCTTGTTGTCCACGGAATAAGCCAGGCGCGGCCTGACGCCTTCCATGATTTCATCGAGGTTATCGCGATCCACTTCTACGTATTTGCGCTCCTTGATGGGCGGCAGCGGCTGGTCGGGCTGCCCCGAAAGATCGGAAAGCACACCGACCACGAAGGGGATCTCCTTTTGCTCCACGGCATCGCCGGTCTCCACGTCATAGGTGATATGGACTCTGGGGGGACGCACACGCTTTAATTTATCCTGGGTACTGTCGGCCATCTTTTCCTCCTCTGGGTTTGGGCTGGCGAATCGGCCCTGCTGCATCTTCGGCCAAACGGCGCCCTGTTTCGATATTTTCTACGCACCAAGGCGATAGGCGGCGGCCTTGGTGACATCCAACATGCACAGTTTCTGAAAAAGCGTTTTGGCCCGCTCGCTGTCGGTTTGATCGGCGGCCGCCAGGCAGCGGAACAGGGTATCGACCACATCGGCGATCCAGGCCGGGTGTTCCCACTTGTCGAGCTGCAAGGTTTCGATCAGCTTATAGAGCTCTTCGGCGATGGGGCTGGCCAGGTCGGCCCGATCCGCCTTGAGGCACAGCTTGGCCAGCAACAGGAGATACCTGTTTTTCTCCCGGATGGAAGGCGAGAGGGCCGCGGCCGAGAGCAGTTGATCCATGGCCTCTTTTAAAAAGCCTTTTTCGGCTTTTCCGGCAGCATGCAGCCAGATCCCTTTTTCGCAGGGACTGGTATCGCTGATAGCATATGCTTGGATGGCGGGCGGTTCCGGTATCCGGCCATTTCCATTTCCGTTCCCGCCTTCTTGGTCGACTTCATTGGCTTGCGTAAAAATCACGGGGATCGTTGAGACGGCTGCGGGCGCCGACGCCTCCTGGGGGACGATTTCACTCTTGCACTTGTCTTTGAGGACCCGGCCGACGATATGCCCGCAGGCCTCGATGGCTTCCAGGAGCTGACCGAACCCGGGCGGGTTCGGGGCAAACTTTTCGGTGACGACCACATCCAGGGCCTGCAAGGCCCGACGGCAATCGTCCAATTGCCGGGCCAGCTTCTGATAATAGGCCGGCGATCCGGCATTGACCGCCGCGGCAAAGTCTTCGGCGCTGATCTTGCCCTCGTCGATGAGTTCTTCGCGCCGTTTTCTCTGCTCCTTGTCCAGGTTCTGGCCGAAGCCCACCAACCGGGATTCTTCCCATTGATGATAGTTGTATCCCTTGGAACGATCGGTATCGCAGAGGGGGACCTGACGCACGGCATCGCGCAACCGGGTGTTCAGGAGGGTCAGCGGCCCGATGCGATAGTCCAGGTCACCCGCTTCGATGGGCGGATAGAGCGTGGGCCAGAAGTCGCGCAGCAGGCACCGGGTCAGATCGAGGCCGGCGGCCAAACCGGCATAGCCGTGCAGCTTGACCCATGCCTCGGTGAGCCAGACGGTCATTTGCAGATCCTTGGTCCGATCCGCCAGCGACGCTTCGCACAGGATCGCCACCTGCCGCCAGTCGGAGGTCTTAATGCTCGTCTGCCACTCACCCAGTTCGAGCTGATCGTCGGCGCGGCGGGCCTCTTTGATTCGGTCATACAGCTCGGTGTAGCGCAGATCCTCTCCCGACGGTCGATCCGGGGAGATTGGCTTCAAGAGCGTTTCTATGTTCAAGAAGGATTCCATGGCTTATCTTTTGGGACTGCCCGTCTGCCGATCGGTCTTACCGGAGGAATCCGGTTGCAACGACCAGAGCCAAGCAAAATCCGACGGTTTGAGAAGGTCATCGATCATGGCGACGCCGACCCGCGCCCCCAATTCGCCGATAAACACGGCGGTGGGGGCGCCATTATCGCTGACGGCCACGACATTGCTGCAAAAGCACAAGTCCTGGGGCAACTCTTCCGAAGCCCGGCACTCGATCTTGCACAGACGCGTGTTGCCAAAAATCTGTGTATCCATGCCGGCCTGGGTGGAAAGATTCGGCGCGCTGTAGATGCGTTGTTGATATTGACGCCACAGGGGCTCCGGCGGCGGAATCAACTGCAGGGCGTCGCTCAATCCCTTGATCGAGTCGTAACGCGCGGCGGCCACGTATTCGAACTGCTTCCAGATCGGTTCGAAGGCAAAGGGCAGCAGGGAGCAGTTGCGCGCCCAATCGGCCAGACGCCCCATGCCCAGATAGAGCAGGGGAAAGCTGCGGCCGCAACTGTCGCAACTGTTGCGCACCAGACCGCAGACCACCTTGTCGCCCGCGCCCTTGGACCAGAAGCGCCATGAACAGTGGCGCGATTTTGCTTTCAGGGCCGCGGCCACCTTGGAAAAGCCGGTATCCACCCATTTGGTATACTTCTGGAAAAGCGGGGTCTGGGTACCCGCGCAGACAAAATCGGCCACGCCGGGATGCTTTCCCCAGACAAACCAGTCCCATTGGGTTCGATCTCGCATAGGCTTCTCTACCGCTCCGGTTTGACGCAGGCGACAATGCGTCGGGGAGGGGGCCCGGGCGTCGCATTCAGCAGCCGTGTCACCGGTTGCACCTGGCCTGCCTGAAGTTTATAGATGACTTCGATCTGGGTCACGCCGATGCGCTTGAGCTCGGTGAGTTGATCGGGGAAATCGTCCGCATTGAAAATTTTGCGGCCATTGGAAAAGTCTCTGAGGAATTGACCAAAGGCGCAGTAGCCCTCGTAGCGGACGCTCAAGGTCACATTTTCGAACAAGATCTGCAAAAGCACCGGACCATCGCTGGCGGGCATCCAGGCAAATTTCTTTTCGTTGGGATACTGCTTGTTTTCCAGGACTGTCGCCCCCTCCGGGCAATCCAGCGCCAAGCGAGTCATGTAGGGCCGGATGCGGGCTTCGCTATTGACGTCGGTGGGATAGGCCAAGATGTTCACGCTATAGCTTTGCTGGACACTGCCGCCGGAGGACATATCCCAGTGTGCCCCCTGTTGAAGGTATTTAAAGAGTGAGCCGTTAAACGGGATGCGGGCGCTTTGACACTCCAGGGTGTGATAGCCCCGGGTGGAGGTTTGCTTTACGAAGGGGCGGGCATAGGTTTGCATATACTTCTGAGTCAGCCCCTGGTCTCCGAAGAGCATGGCGCACATCTGCCGGCCGTCGCGGACCCCCTGGACTTTTACGATCACCTCCTGGTCCCAAAGATCCTGCAGGTTGCATCCGGCCTGGGCCACGCTGAATTGCCAGAGAAGATCGAGCGGTTCTGAAAAGAGACGCCAAAATGGGTCCTTGGCGGTGTTGTTGATGGCCGCGTGGTCGGGATCCAGCGCGATTTTGAGATTTTCGATGGCCTTGTTGGCCGCGAAGAGATGGGAGCGCGCTTCGGCCGGGTTGTCCTCAAAACCGGTCCGGGCAACCTGGTGGGCATAATTCCGATCCGTGGTGATGCCGGCGAATCCCGCCAAGGCGCTCTGATACTGGGCGTAGGCCTCCTTGGCCTTGGCCAGCTTGCTTTCCTCCATGAGGCCCAGCGCAAGTTTGGCGGCGCGGGGAACTTTGCCGGTTACCTTGTTGCCCAGCGTCTTGACCAACGGGTTGCTCTCCAATACTTCGGCTTCACCGGATGCGGCGTGGCGCGCGATGCCGAAATGGCGTACCTGGTGGAGCCAGACACCGTATTTCTCTTCGTTGGGCGGCGTCAGTTTCAGGCTAGGCCAGGGTTCCTCGACCATGGCGGGAAACAGCTCTTTTTCCATGGCATCGAAGAGCGCCAGGAAAGGCGTGGCGCCGCCGGTGAAGCGTTCCAGCGTGAGTTCCCAATCTTTCTCGGTTTCAAACAGGGTGCGGCCCTTGTTGAAGTCGGCGCACAGGTTCATCCAGGCGCCGTAGTAGGCCTCCTGATACCAGGCGACAAACTGCTCCTTGGGCTCGGCGATTTCAAGGGATTGATCCACCGCGGCATCCAATTCGTCGGTCACGAAACGGCCGATGAGCGCCTGGCCCTCCCGGGTGAAAACCGGGCCCACCGAGGCCAATTCGCCGTCGGGTTTGTCGCCGCGCCAGAAGTGGTTCAAGGTGATGGCCTTGCCCCTTAAATGACGATCGGCCCAGGTGATCAGCCAGCGCATGTCGCCCTGGCTTTCGGCGAAGTAATTGGCCAGCAGGCGCTGCATGCCGGCCAGGCTCTTGTTCAAGGCCGCCGCGTCCTCCTGCCAGATCAGGTAGTTGATGTAGGCTTCCTTGTAACGGCTGAAGAGATCGTCGGCCAAGGGTTTTTGGCCTTCGGCGCGCATCATCAGCGCGTAGTCCGGATCGGGCAGTTCGGCAAGCTTCTGAAAACCGGCACCGTTGAAGCGGGCCTTGAGCAGATTGACACGCCGGACGATGAAGGGAATGAAGCGCACGGCGGGATCGTAATTGTTCTGTTGCCAGCCGTCGTTGGCGATGTGGCCTTCGATCTTGGTGTTGATATCGGCATCGAAACGCTCTTGGAAACGCTGGCAATAGCGTGCTTTCAAATCGTGTTCCAACTGAATGCTGGCTTTGAGACCCAGGCGCGGCGCTTTCCACTCGGCATTGATCTGTTCGATCTTTTGGATCTGCCGGCCGAACTCGGCCATGATGGCGGTGTCGGCGATGGGGTCGTTCCTGAACTCGAGCGTTTTCTTGAATTCGGGCGACACGGAGGCGATGGCCGATCGGTTTTCGTTCCACGAGTGGGTCAGCAGGATGCAAAAGATCAGCGCCACGGTGACAACTCCGGTGAGCCACAAATTGCTGGTCAGGCGATGCCACTCCTTTGCGCGGCGGGTGGGAGAGTAGAGCGCGCGATCCACCGGCAGGATTTTGGCGAAAAAGTCGTGCAGGAAAAAACCATTGCCCGTGCCAGGCAACTCTTGGGTACCCAGCTTGCTGGTGGCGTTGGCTTGACTGCTCACCGGCCGTCCGGTTTGCTGGCCGCTGCAAAAGTAAATGCCGCGCACGGGGGGCAATTCCTGGAAAGGATTGTCCTTGAAGGCCCCTTTGCAAAAAACCATCAAACCCCTGCGCAAACGCGCCAGTTCGTCCGGAAAGAGCAGCACTTCGGGATCGACATAGTGCTGGTCGCGCACCTCTTCCTTGTTGGACAATATCAGGCGCATGTCCTTGAGCTTGTCCACCAGGGTGGTGATGGTTTTATCCACCAGGCCGGCGATGTCGGTTTCGCCGTCATGATTCATCAATCCCATGGCTTGGTCCAGGGTCGGCTCCGACAGCAGGCGGCAAAAACGATTCATGCCGAAGATCAGATCGCACTTGGTAATCAAGAGGTAGATGGGAAACTTGGCACCCATCACATGGATGACCTCGTCGATGCGTTTGCGGATCGTGCGACCTTCCTCTTCGATTTTTTCCAGGTCGCCCTGGAGCAATTGATCGGCCTCGGCCGTGACGATCATCCCGTTGATGGGTTCTTTCCGGCGGTATTTGACCAGATGATCCAGAAAAGCCATCCATTCGTTCTTGTCCAGCGCTTCGTTGCGATGCAGGGCGTAACGTCCGGCGATGTCGATGACCACCGAATCGTCGAAAAACCACCAGTCGCAGTTGCGCGTGCCTTCGATACCCGAAATTCGGTTGATGTCACCGAAAGGCGAGGGCAGTCGCGCGCTCTTGATGGCCGTGGATTTGCCGGCGCCGCTCTTGCCCACCATGAGATACCAGGGCAGGACGTAGAGCGGATTGCCGCGCCCTTTCAGATGGGATTTTTTCAGGGTAGTGATGGCTTGCCTGAAGCGCTGCCGCAATTGGCGGGAGGCGTCGTCCAGGGCCGCGATGTTGCCCGGCATGTCGCTGCCGATGATGCCGTCGACGAACTTCATCTCCTTGCGCTTGAGCCATAGCTTGCGAAGCAAAACGATGGTGATGAGCGTGGCCGCCAGGCAGGTCAGGATCATGGCCTTGACCCACCATTGGACATTGAGGTCCATGACGTGCAGCACGATGGCCCAGGCCAGCAAGGCACATAAGAGCAGCAACACGAAGACAAAAAGCAGTTTGACCAACCGGGTCAGTTTGATGTTACGCATGATGCAATGTCGATTTTCGGTTCATGTTTAAGGGGTGCTTCTCCCTCGTCACCGCCGACCTTGTCTAAAGGGCGCCGAATTTGGATAGATCCAGTTTGAGCAGGTACCTGAAAAGCGCCAGTAGACCAAAAAAAAGACCGATGGGAATCAGGCTGATGAAGTAGGGCAATGCCCTGAACGAATGATTCCTCTCCTTGCGCGCCGCAATCTGTGCTTGCCGCTGATAGGCTTCGGGAAACAACTGCCGGTTCTCGAGGGTGGGCTCGCCGGCCGAACTGCCGAAAAGCCGTTTAAGATTGGTGGCCTTCAAGTGGTCGAGCACGGCACCGTCGCCTTTTTCGACATAGCGCCCGGCCAGACCCAGCGTGAGGCAGTAGTAGGCCACCTCGCGAATATCCCGGTCCTCGTGCCCGAGCTTGTCGAGGCGGTCGAAGAATTCCTGACCGCCGTCGGTGATGTTGTAGTATCGCCGCTGAAGCTTATGCTTCTGCCAGTCCAGAACATGGTCCCAGGCCGAATTCATCAACGCCTCATCGATCCAGACGCAGACCGAAAGGCGGGCATAGCTATAATCCTCATCGGGAATATGGGCGGCCTCTTTGCATTTGAGGCTGCTTTCGAGCAGCGTGTCGATATCGTTTTTGACGCTTTCGAAATCAGGCTGGTTCTGGCGCACGGTTTTGACCGTATGCACGACGTAGACAATCAATTCCATGAAGCAATCGATCAGGCGCGTCATTCATCTCCTCCGGCCACCATCAGTTCGAGGCGCACATCCTTGGGGCGGGTGTCCCAGGAGATGGCCAGCTTTTGATCCTCCACCACCCTGGGCCAGAGACGGTTCTGGTGGTTGACGGAAAAGTAGAGTCCGGCGTTGCGGCGTGGCAGTTCGGGAGGCGGATGAACGATGTGCTTCAGCTCGATGCCGCGCAGGGATTGCAGAATGAGCATGGACAGTTGCTTGGGCGAACTCATTTTGGCCTGATTTTCCAACTCGGCCACCACCTGTTCTTGAGCGGCTGCGGTTTCGACCACCAGATAGTAACGCTTGCGTCCTTGAACCAGTTTGGGCGAAAGGTCGGCAAAGAAGTATTGGCCGTTGTAGTTGAAGGGGATCACGTACTCGGGCTCCGAGGCGATATCGGCCATCAAGCGCGCCAGAATGTAGCGGCAGCGTTTGAAGCAACGGGTTAAATCCTCGTGATCGTAATCCAATAAGTAGAAAGGGCTCTCTTTGCTGATGTTGATCAGATTGATCTTGGATGAGAAGGTGGAGAGCTCGCCGATGAGCTGACACATCAAGCCGTAAACGGTCCAGGGATGCACCGCGCCCGCCTTGTTGAGCATATGCCGCAGCAGGGGCGAAAAGCGATTCAAAGTGCGCAGTGTAAAGAGAAAGACCATATCCTTGGTGCCGAATTCGGCCGTATGCACCCCCCGGTCCTTTTTGTGGGTTTCGAGCCGGTTGGCGGTGGAAGTGATCAGCTCATGAATGGTTTTGATATTTTGCATCAAGGCATCGCAGGAAGAGAGCGCCAGCACCGGCGGAATATAGTCGGGCATGATGACGATTTCACCCTTGCGGCTTTCCAGGCGTGCGATGGGGATGATTTCATAATCGCCGATGCTCTCCTTCTCGTTTTCCCATAGCAGCTTGAGGACATAGCGCATGCGCTCGATGGGCAACTCTTCGCCGCCGGCATATAAATCGGCCAGTTGCTCGGCCTCTTTCTCGGCGGCGAAGCGGGTGGGGATAATGGAAAAGGAATCGTAATCCTGTGGATCGGAGACATTTTTACCATTGCGCGATAGTTTGCGGACCCCGAGGTAGACGGTAAATGGCTTGCCCTTGTCTTTCCAGGCCTTTTCGAAATTGCGGGATTCGACAATGGCATTGCCGGGGTAGATGGCATGGGTCAAATCGGGAAAACGGAATTCTCCGCTGAGGACGTTGAAAACGTGATTGCTTAAGGCTTCCTGGTGAATGGCGATTTGACCCGTGCCCCAGAAGGAGGGCGACAAATAGCGATTCAGCGGATCGATTTGGGATTGGAAATAGAGATCCTGCCATTGGAAATGATGGGGCTGTAAAAACAACCCTTCTTGCCAGTGAATCGGTTTGGCCGGATGTTCGGCGCTGCTGGAGTGGGTTTTATTCGCATTCATCGGTACACTCCATTTCCTCGTCGTCGCTGGGTATGATCTTGCTGTATTCGATCTGGTAGGGGCCTAAAGAAACCTCGACATCCAAAACGCAAGGCTCGCACTCGTAAACCTTCTTAAAAAAGCCTTCCTTGGTTCGATAGACCTGGAACCGATGGCGCTTGACCACGCGTTCATTGGTCAAATCGGACGAGTAGCCTGCGACCATGGCGATATATCGGGCTCTCTCGGAACGATCCATGGTAAGGGTGATGTTCTCCCCTGCGTGAATCACTTTGCTGTTGGCGGCCGCCACGCTGTCATCGAACATGCGGCATTCCAGAAGCTGGCGGATGCCGGCCTCGTCCTGGGTCAACTGATCGAAATCGCTGAGCTCCCTTAACTGATAGAAGCAAACATATAAGGTGTGGGCTTTATTGTTATACAAATTGAGTTTGTTGTCTGCCTTGACATGCATTTGAATAGCGGCTTTTTCAAAAAGCCATTCAGGCTGTTTAAGCGTATGGGAACAGGCCGAAGTGAACATGCAGATCGAGAGTAATCCAATGGAATTGAGCAACCTTTTCATCGATATCTCCTGTGTCGGATCGCGGTGGCTGAATACTGCTGTATTGCAACAATGGACTTCTGCCATGGATGTCGGGCTTTTGCACGAGGCAGCGCGAAAATGGCACGCGAGGCGAACAAAATCCTTAGAAAGCACAGCGCAACGAGCAGAGAAGAGGAGAAGAAAGCAATAACAGCCACAAAGTTCGAAGGGCAAGCAAGGATCGGGCGCCAGGATCTTGATGGTGTCGCGGAGCAATCAGCATGCCAAAATATGGATTTTCTCGCTCCGTGCTTCAAAAAATTGCATTTGGTTATGAAAACGGCATGGTATATCCTTGTGAAGTATTTATGCGACAATGGTGACGAGCTTTTCCATGGACCGGCCTAGGCCAGTTGAGTAATTTGCTACCCACAAAAATGGTAGACTACTCCACATGGACCGTGTCGGCCGGGCTTTTTTTCTCCTCAAGCGCTGCATCGCCCGATTGAACCCAATGGTCGACCTGTTCGCGCTTGAACATCCAACGGCGACCGACCTTGTGCGCCGGAAGCCCGATTTGATCGATCCATTTGTAAATCGTTTCATTGCTTACATTGAGATACTTGCAGATCTCATCGACGGTGAACCACTTGTCCTCCACAAGATTTATCCTCTTCGCCAGTAGTGAATCATGGCCATGGCGGCTTCATACGCAGAAGTAGTTGGAATTCCCCACGCTCAGCAAACGCGGGGAACACTCCTGCATGTGGAGCCATCCGCTCTTATCGCGAAAGGATCAGGTATCAAGTGCAATTGTAGAAGAAGAAGTTAAGCCTGATCGTTCGGAATCCGAACCTGCCGGAGAGGTTGGCAGTATGGCAGGACCTGAAGTTTCCGAAGCGGCCTCTTTGTTAACGAAATGACTCTTGGGTGTCAAGATAAATGTTTGCCGAATAGGGTCGAATAGTCCTATTGGCGCCACTTTAATGGCTTTTAAGCACAATATCGAAAGCGTTCAGAAAGGTTGCGGAAGTAAGAAGCGTACCATCGTCGGGGTATAATAAATAGAAGTAAAACAAGGATTATAGACACAGGATGGATCCAGGATATCAATCTTCGACGATCGCCACCGGGCGGGTCCAGCCAGCGGAAGCGTTTTTGATTTTAATGGGGAAGCAGGCCACCTTGAAGCCATGGGGTTTTGGGATCTGGTGGAGACCGGCCAGCTTTTCCATGTGGCAGTAGCCGTGCTGGATGCCGGCGAAGTGGGCCTCCCAAATAACGGAGGAATCGCCGGTGCGCTGGAATTCCTGAGCCAGGAAGGGCAGAGGGCGATCCCAGGACCAGGCATCGATGCCCACGACCTTGATGCCGCGATCCAGGAGATACAATGTGGATTCCCGGGTCATGCCAGGGCCTTTGATCAGATATTCGGGCTTGCCCCAGGCCGCGTCGGCGCCGGTGCGCACCAGGACGATATCCAAGGGTTTGAGCCCATAGTGGATGCGGGCCAACTCTGCTTGCACATCCTGGGCGCCAATACGCTCGCCGTCTTGCTTGTGGCTGAAATCCAGCAGTACGCCGTCTTGGAAGCACCACTCAAGGGGTACCTGGTCGATGGTCATGGCCGGCGCGCCGCCGTCCATGGTGGGGTGGTAGTGGAAGGGGGCATCCAGATGGGTGCCTGAGTGGGTTGTCAGGCGCACGAATTCCACGGCCCAGCCAAGCCCCTTGGGCAGTTGTTCCTTTTTCAATCCTGGGAAGAATTGGGTCATCTGATCCGCCCCCATGAGATGATCCAGATAATCGATTTGCGGAATCATCATCTCCGGATCGCTGGGCAAACCGGCTTCGATGGCGATGGAGAGGTCGATGATTGTTCTTCCCATGGCGTCCTCTTTCGTCGGGTTGTAGGGCACGATTATAACGTCATGCGATGTCCTCAATATCGCGAGGTATGGTTGGAATGTCAATACGCTATGGTTTGCGCGTGTGAGCCGCTGAATTTTGAATCAAGCTTTCGAAGGAGCCTTGCAAGAGGGCCAACTGGTCTTAGTTTGGCGCGTACGTAATACATGCGCGAACCAGGAAATCGCAAAGGAGGCGAATATGGCGAATCTGAATCCCGGAGATAAGGCACCGGACTTCGCATTGCCGGACCAGAACGGCAAGGTGGTCAAGCTGGCCGATTTTAACGGTCGCAGATTGTTTATTTACTTTTATCCCAAGGCCAGTACGTCGGGCTGAACGGCTCAGTCTCAGGCGGTGCGGGACGCACTGCCCGAACTGAAGCAGGTGGGCGTGGCGGCCTTAGGGATCAGCCCGGACATGCCGGAGCAGCAGAAGCAATTCGATGCAAAGCACAACTTCGGCTTTCCCCTGCTTTCCGATTCGGATCACCAGGTTGCCAAGGCCTACAATGTTTGGGGTCAAAAGAACATGTACGGCAAGATAACGGAGGGCATCATTCGTTCGGCCTTTCTGGTCGACGCCAAAGGACGCATCGAAAAAACCTGGTACAAAATCAGTCCGACGGACACCGTACCCGAATTGATGCGGGCCCTGGCCGGGTAACCGGCCTTTAACGACACAACGCTTCCGAGAAGGATGTAAGCGCCGATACCAGCCACCGCTTGCCTGTTTCCAAGGTTGCGCTCAACGTTGAATTGCCCTAATAATGAATCTCGAACATAACGAACAAAGGAAGTCGGTCGATGCCCAGATTAAAAAGAAGTTCGTTGTTTTTGAGATGGACCTTCGCGGTGATTGTTGCGTGGGCGATTCCCGAAGTCGGCCTTGCCGATACGCCCATGGAAACCCTGCGGCGCAGCGTGGTGCGCATTTACACCGTGGCCCAGACCCCCGATTACTCAGCCCCTTGGGATCCGGGTGGCTCCCAAGAAGGATGGGGCTCGGGGTTCATTATTTCCGGCCAGCGCATTTTGACCAATGCCCATGTCGTCAGCAATGCCCGTTTCATCACCCTAGAAAAAGAGAATGACGCCCGCCGCTACGAAGGCCGGGTGAAGTTTATTGCCCACGATTGCGATCTGGCCATGCTGGAGGTGGTGGACGCGGCCTTCTTCCAAGGAACCTCGGCCTTGAAACTTGGAGACGTGCCGGCCTTGGATTCGGTGGTGACGGTGCTGGGCTATCCCATCGGCGGGGATCGGCTTTCGGTGACCCGGGGGATCGTGTCACGCATCGATTACCGCGGCTATGCCCATTCCGGCGTGGACAGCCACCTGGTGGTGCAGATCGACGCGGCGATCAATCCCGGCAACAGCGGCGGGCCGGTAATTCAGGACAACCAACTGGTCGGCGTGGCCTTCCAGGGCTTCAGCGGGATCGTAGCCCAAAATGTGGGCTACATGATCCCCACCCCGGTGGTGGCGCGTTTTCTCAAAGATGTGGCCGACGGGCATTATGACTTCTATGTGGATGTGGGTTTTCAATACTTCCCCCTGATCAATGCCACCCACCGCCGGGCCCTGGGGCTGGCGCCGGGGGATTACGGCGTGATGGTGGGCGAGGTTTTCCGGGCCGGGGCGGCCCATGGGTATCTGCAAACCGGGGATGTGCTGCTGGCCATCGATAACCGGCCCATTTTCGCCGATGGCCGCGTGGCTCTGGACAACGACCGTTTGATGCTCAACGAAGTGGTCGAACGCAAATTCAAGGGCGACACCGTTGCTCTCAAGCTGTTGCGCCAGGGGCAGGAGCAGACGGTTCGCATGCCGCTCAGCACGCCATGGCCTTATCTGATGCAAGCCAATCAATATGATGTGCGCCCGCGTTTCCTGGTCTTTGGCGGCCTGCTTTTTCAGCCGCTCAGCAGCAGCTTCTATGCGGCACTGCAAACCAAGACGGTGCTGCTGCGTTATTACTACACCCAGTTTTTCGAAGACGAGCTTTACCTGGAGCATCCCGAAGTCGTGGTGATCAGTAAGGTCTTTCCCGATCCCACCACCAGCTATCTGGACGGTTTCGTAAACAGCATCGTGGACCAGGTCAACGATGTCAAAATCCGCACCATGAGCGATCTGGCCGCGGCCTTCGCCCGCCCGGCCGAATTTTACGTGATCCGTCTGGTGGACGATCCCCAGCCTCTGGTGCTGGAGGCTCGGGCCGCCAAAGAGGCCCGGGAGCGGATATTCCGCCAGTACGGCATCTCCCAGGAGGCCTATCTGGAAGATAGCTTCGTGCCCCTGGAGTGGGTGCAAGCGCAACCCAAAAAGTAAACATCGCGGACAAGCATCCGCGCCAAACATTCGTGAGAAACCATGGCTAAACTTAAAACAGCGCGTCTCGTTCTGGCAGCAGCCATATTCTGCCTGGTAGCCGCTTGCGGCAGCCTCCGGCCCGCCCTTCCCGAAAGTCCATTACCCGCTTCGGCTCAGCGCTCATTGATGCGGGTAACGGTCACCAGTCAGGCCTACATTTTCCATCGCCCCTGGCAACAACGGCGAACCGCAACCCAGACCGCCATTGGCGCCATCGTGGCCGGAGGCCGCATCCTGGTCACGGGCACCATGGTGGCCGATCAGCGCTATATCGAGTTGGAAACGCTCGATACCCAGGAAAAACAGGCCGCCCGGGTGGCTGTGGTGGACTATGAAGCCAATCTGGCCCTGCTCGAACCGATGGACAAGGCTTTCTTGGCCGGACGCAACGCTTTTGAACTGGCTCCGGACGCCTCCTTGGGAGAAATGCTGACGGTCTGGCAGGTCAAGCCCAACGGCGACGTGGTTTCCAGCGAAGGCCAGCTCACGTCGGTGGAGTTGGGCATTTTTTCGCTGGATCAGTTCTTTCTGACCTATCGCTTGAGCAGCTCCCTGCAGTATCGATTCAACAATGTGACGTTGCCGGTGGTGCGCAAGGGTGCCCTGGCAGGCTTGGTATTACGACAGAATTCCACCGGGCAGACCATCGAGGTGATCTCGACGCCGGTCATTCGCCATTTTCTGACCGATTCCCAGGACGGTACCTACGCCGGTTTTCCCACAGCCGGCTTTCACTATGGCGCGACCACCGACCCGCAATTGCGCCGTTACATAGGTTTGCCTGACGGCCGGCATGGCATCTACGTCCAGAAGGTGATCAAGGGCGGACCGGCGGACAAATCCGGATTGCAGGCCGGGGATGTCATCGTGCAAATGGGAGACTATGCCATCACCAAAGAGGGGCAATTCGAGGATCCATTATATGGCCGAAGTTCTTTGGTGCATCTGATCCGAACCCTTTACCACGTGGGCGACACCTTGAATGTTCAGGTGTATCGCCAGGGGCGTATGCTGCCCATCGAGGTCGTGCTGGACCATCGGCGTCCGGACCAATACCTGGTGCCGCCTTACCAATACGATCAGCCGCCCGCCTACCTGATTGTGGGCGGGCTGATCCTCCAGGAGCTTTCCATGCCGTACCTGCGGGAATACGGCAATGACTGGGCCTCCACTGCGCCCATCGATCTGCTCTACTATCAACAGAACCAAGACTACCTCAACGGCGATCAGCGCGAAAAGATCGTCATCATCTCGGATACCATTGCTACGCCCTATTCCATCGGATATGAAAACCTTTCCAACCTGGTGGTGACCCGGGTCAACGGCAAATCCATCGGCAAGCTGGCCGATGTGCGTCGCGCTCTGGCCACA
Organism: Desulfobacterales bacterium; assembly: GCA_016218685.1. Classification (GTDB taxonomy): domain Bacteria; phylum Desulfobacterota; class Desulfobacteria; order Desulfobacterales; family Desulfosarcinaceae; genus Desulfatitalea. The sequence continues at coordinate 38,220 of JACRDD010000016.1, forward strand.
CCGCTCAATGGCTTCCATGCTATCGAGCTGCAACAACATCCTAAGGTGATTTACCTGGATCCCAAGGAACTGCCCCTCATCCACCAGCTCATTTCCCAACGCTACCGGATTCCCATCCCGCCCCTTTCGCCCTGATCGTAAGCCAGGCGATCCATAACTGAACGGTGCTCCGCCCCCAAGGGTGTCGCGTCTTGTCTTTCTTGGCACCAGTCGGGATTGACCCTCTGTCCGCCGAGCCGGCTTTGACTTTGCCCGAAAGCGTGCTTAAACATCCTTGTTACGTTAACTGATCGAAAGAGTTGACGATTTCGAGCGGGTGAAGGAATAGGCGATGAAACCCCATTATATCCTATATATAGTGATAGGCGCGGGGCTGGGATTGTTAGCGGCCGTTGCAGGCTATCAGGCCCTGGCCGATGCGCAGGCCACAGGTGAAAAAATGGAAAATAACTCTCGTGCTTTTGCGGCAGCCACCTTTGCGGGCGGCTGTTTTTGGTGCACCGAATCGGATTTCGAAAAATACGACGGCATTATTGAAGTGATTTCCGGATATACCGGCGGGCACAAAGAGGATCCTACCTATGAGGAGGTGTCGGCCGGCAGCACCGGCCATGTGGAGGCGATCCAGATCCGCTACGATGAGTCGATCATCGGCTATGAACGGTTGCTGGATATTTTTTGGAAACATGTGGACCCCACCGATCCGGGGGGGCAGTTCGTGGATCGTGGCGCGCAATACCGTTCCGTTATTTTCTACCATGATGCGCGCCAGAAACAGTTGGCGGAAGCTTCCAAACAGAACTTGTCCCAATCCAGACGCTTCGACAAGCCGGTGGTGACCGAAATACTTCCCCTCGGAAAATTCTATCCGGCCGAAACCTATCACCAGGACTACTACAAAAAAAATCCGCTGCGCTACAAATTTTATCGCAATAACTCCGGGCGCGATCAGTACCTGCGCAAGATATGGCCCCAGGAACAAACCGCTTCGGCTCCGGCGGGGCAAATGGCCGCCGGCGGTTTTGTAAAACCCGACGATGCCCAGTTGCGCCGGCAGCTTTCACCCTTGCAGTACAAAGTGACCCAGCAGGAGGGCACCGAGCCTCCCTTCGATAACCCCTATTGGAATCTAAAGGATGATGGCATTTATGTGGATGTCGTTTCAGGCGAGCCGCTCTTCAGTTCTACGGATAAATACGACTCGGGCACCGGCTGGCCCAGCTTTACCCGCCCGCTGGTCCCGGAGAACCTGGTGGAAAAGAGCGACCGCAGCCTCTTTATGACGCGCACCGAGGTGCGCAGCAAAAAGGCCGATTCCCATCTGGGGCATGTCTTCAACGACGGCCCGCCGCCCACCGGCCTGCGCTACTGCATGAACTCGGCGGCCTTGCGTTTCGTGCCCAAGGAGCGATTGGAAGCCGAGGGCTATGCGCAGTTTTCGGATCTATTTTCGGGCGATAAGGCCCGCAAGGCCACGGCCACCAAACAGTAAGCCGCCTTTTCTCCACAACCCTTGACAAAGCAGGCAGCCATGGGATAGTGCCAACCCACTGGCAAAAAAGCATTTTCCTTAACTTGGAAGCGGCCCGCCGCGTTATTCGGGCACCAATTGTATCTTACTGTTAACTGAGGAGAAATGAGCATGGTGGATTTCAGACTGGATGGGAAGATTGCGGTTGTAACCGGCGCCAGCCGCGGCATTGGCCAGGCCATTGCCGAAGCGTTGGCAGCTTACGGCGCCCACTGCATTCTGGTGAGCCGCAAGATCGAGTCCCTGCGGGAAGTAGAGGAAAAGATCAAGCAAAGCGGCGGCAAAGCCGAGTCCATCGCTTGTCATATGGGCCAGTTGGATAAGATTGACGCCCTCTTTAACGAGATTAAAAGCCGCCATGGGCGCTTGGACATCCTGGTCAACAACGCGGCCACCAATCCTCACTTCGGGGAAATGACCGGCATCGACGAAGGCGCCTGGAACAAGACTTTCGAAGTCAACGTCAAGGGGCCGTTCTTCCTGATCCAGAAGGCGGCGGGTCTGATGGCCGCCAGCGGCGGCGGTGCCATCGTGAACGTGGCCAGCGTCAACGGTGTGAAACCTGCACCCATGCAAGGGGTCTATTCCATCACCAAGGCGGCCGTGATTTCCATGACCAAGGCCTATGCCAAGGAGTTGGCCCGCCACAAGATTCGGGTCAATGCACTGCTGCCGGGTCTGACCGAAACCAAATTTGCCGGGGCGCTTTTCACCAACGATGCGATCTACAAGTACGCCTTGCAGGGTATCCCGCTGAACCGCCATGCCCAGCCCGAGGAGATGGCCGGGGCCGTGCTCTACCTGGTCTCGGACGCCGCTTCGTTCACCACCGGAACCTATATCGTTTGTGATGGGGGCAGTCTGGCATAGAGCGGGCTTTGCCGGTGTAAGTTACGCGTTCCACCATCGATTTAGAACAGGATGGCCGGTGAGCCTTTCGGCTACCCGGCCATTCTCATTTTTGCCGAGATGGGAAGAGGGTCCCCCGCGCAATGTGATTTTCGTTATTCTTTCTTACCGTAGTTGGAGATCTCGTCCATGGTTTTCCTGGCGCATTCCGGACAGATACTATGGCTGAACTCCGCTTCCGAATGGCCCCGGATATAATGTTCGATTTGATTCCAATAGCCTTTATCGTCACGGATTTTTTTGCAGGCAGCGCAGATCGGCAAAAGGCCGCTGAGGGTTTTGACTTTCGACAGGGCATCTTTAAGCTCGCCGATCAACCGGTCTTTCTCCACTTGAGCCCGGATGCGCTCTTGCATTTCACGGTGCATCTCCAGGTTGATTTTCTGTAGCGCATCGTGCTGCTCCTTCAGGCGCAGCTTGAGATGAGATATGAACCCGCCGAAAAAAGCGAACCATGTCAGCACGATACCGAAGATAGCAAACACCAGGAATTCATATTTGACCTGAAATGCCGCAGGGGCATGGCTGTACTCCAGCATCAAGATGGCGGCATAGATACCCATTACGCAAGTCACCAGTGTCAGGTACTGCCTGCGGTTCAAGCGCAGCATGCCGAAGCTGAAGGCCGGTATATAGAACATCAGCAGAATCGGGCGCACTTCCGCAAGCGCAAGGGTCGGTAAGGCCCCCCACAACGCGGAGATAAAGATTTGCGCCCAGGTCAATGATGGATCTTTAAAGCGCAGGTTGGTGTCGGTCAGGAAAATAACGAAGAAGATGACATTGATCAGAATCGCCGAGCCGACGATCACGATCCATTGGGGGCCGGTCAAATGAGCGAAACCCATGCGCGTCGTCAACGACACTGCCAGCACGAAGACCAGGTAGGTGCCTGCTGCCATGCCGAAACGCTTCAAGCGCAGGCGCTGGTGCACGCGAACGGACGGTTCGGTGTTCTCTTCCGCGGCTATTTCATTTGAATCCGGGGTATCAATTTTTTCAGCCCACATAGCCGACTCCGGTCCAAGCGAAACCGTCTGATCTCAATGATGGGGCGACACTTGCGCCACAATCAGTTCTCCGACCTTTTCCGCCGATCGGCCGAACAGCTCCTCCATGGGCACGCTCTCGAGCATCTCGTCCTTCCAGGCCAGGCTGTTCTCCTGAACGATGTTTTTGATGTGCTCGTATTTTCCCCCCAGGGCTTTGACCTTCAAGGGCAAGGGCACATTCTCCTGGAATCCCACGTTGAGCAGCAACAGAATGCCGAGGCGGTTGGAGGCGGCCGGGTCGGTGGAGAGCGCCGGGATCAGAACGATGCTGCGGTCATCCTTGCGGCCCTTGCCGATGTAGACGTTACCTTGACGCACCACGATGCGCTTGGTGCCCTTCAGGCCCTTGTCGCTTTGTACCCGGGATGTCAGCGGCTTGAGCACTCCCTCTTTGCGCAGGATATCGATGGTGGTGCGATCGTTTGGCTCTCCCAGGCTGTCAAGGCCTTCGATTTTGTACAAGATGGCCCCTTTGATCTCGGCGATGATCGGTTGCAGGTTCTTGAGCACCAGAATGTTGCGGTTGATCAATTGGGAGGGATTGATGCCGTAATCGGTAAGGGCGTCGAAGAGAACGCCTTCCAGCTTTTCGCTGATGCGGCTGGTGCCCACGGTGACGGTCTTGGCTTGGTGCTTGATGGCGTCCACCGGTCGGGACATGCCGTTGATGGACTCTCCCAGAAATTCGAACAGGCTGTTGAGCATGTTCAACGCCGTGCCTTTCTTGCCGAAGTCCGGTTCGAAATCCGAAACCGGCAGGCGCCCGGCAAGGTATTTCAGCAATAACAGCAGATCGGCGGCGTGGCGGATGGTGCTGGGCAGACCGCCGCCGGTCAGGCGTTTGCGAAATTCGGTGTAGAACCCGGCCACCTTTTCGCGGAAGTTTTTCTCCAACACGACTTCGTAGATATCCAGGCCATCGCGGGCGTATTGATCTACCGTGTGTTTGAGATCCTCCCGGAACTGGTGGAGAAAATGCGAACCGTTGTTGATGGCCAGGGCCGCATGGTAACCCCACAGGTGGCCCACCAGGGTATTGAGGATCGGTGCCAGGTGCGATGGCATGCCGGGCACATGGAACACATCTTCGGCATAGGCGTCGAAACGGGTTTCGCCTTCGTCGGCGATGACCACCGGCGCGGCTTTATGTGCGCGGAAGATGGCGGTATCCTTGACGATGTCCCCGATGACGGTGCTGCCGACGCCGGCTGCGCAGATGACGATAAGCGGTTCGGAAGAGAGATCGATGTGCTTTTTGTCTTCGACATAATCCGAGGAGATGGTTTTATAGCACAGCTCGCTGAGCTTGATACGGATCTCGTCGGAGGCCGATTTGTTGGGACCGCTGCCCACGGCGGCCCAATAGGTTCGCGTGGGCGCTAATCGTTCGGCCGATTTTTGGATCTTAGCGCGCATGGCCAGCACGGTGCGCATGTGGTCGGGCAGGGTAAGCAGGGTCTTGATCTCGTCGGCCACGAAAGAAGGCGACCGTCGGCGTTTGACCTCGGCGATCTTCAGGCTGATGAGTGCCCCGGCCACGATCTGGGAGTAAAAGGCTTTGGTGGAGGCCACCGACATTTCGATGTCCCGGCCGCTGCTGGTATAAACCACGCCGTCCACCTTGAAGGTCAGATCCGAATCGCGGCGGTTGACGATGCACATGGTCAGGGCGCCCCGGGCGCGCACCATGTCCACGGCGCGGTTGGTGTCCGTGGTGGTGCCCGATTGGCTGATGGCCACCACCAGAGCATCGGCCATGGCGGCCGGATCGCCGCGTTCGTCCATCTGGAAACCGCTCAGTTCGGAGGCTTTGAGCGCGCTGATTTTCAGGGACGGTTCGTTGAGGTAGTAATCCAAGATGTTGCTGATGGCCTGGGCCGCGATGCCGGCGGTGCCTTGACCGATGAAATAGACGCGCCGGATGCGGTCGTCGGCCAGGGCCCGGGCGATGCGATCCGGAAAAGAACTTTCCGGCAAGGCAATGGTGGGTCGCCCCGGATCGTCGGCGGCCATCTTCCAGCGGTTCTGGATGGTGCGCGCCACCGACAGCGGCGCTTCGGAGATCTCCTTGAGAAAGTAGTGGGGGAACTCCTGGCGGTCGATGTCCCGGGAAGTAATCTGGGTGTGTTGAATGTTTTCCGGGCCCAACGGCATGGGCGTGCCGTCGTAGCACATGGCCCGGATGCCTTCCAAACCGCCGGCGGCAGTTTGGTCCAGGATGAAGATCTGCCCCTGGGTGGGACCGCTTTGGCCTTGCACCACCTTTTCGCCGTTGAGCTTGATGAAGCGGGAGGTTTGCTCGACGAATCCGTAGACTTCGGAGGTGGGCAGGTAGTGATCTTCGGCCAGGCCCACGAAGACAGCCTGCCCGCTGCCTTTCTGGGCCAGGAAAAACTTGCCCGGCGCCAAATCGGTGTGCATCGCGATGGCATGGGAGCCTTCGAAGTCGCTCACCGCGCGCCGGAAGGCTTCGACGACGGTGTGTCCCTGGCTAAGGTGGTACTCGATCTGCAGGGGAATGATCTTCGTATCGGTGGTGATCTCTTCGGGAATGGGTTCTCCGTTTTGCTCCCACTTCTTTTTCAGGGCCAGGTAATTGTCGATGTCGCCGTTGAGGCAAGCATGGATCATGCCCTTTCTGGCGCAGGAGTGGCCGACGGTGGCATTGTCCACCGGATGGCAGTTGGCGATGGTGATGGCGCCCACCGAGGCCCAGCGGGTGTGGGCCGAAACCGTATGAAACAGGTGGGGGCGGCGGGAGATCAGGCGCAAAACGGGGTCTTGGGCGATCTCCTGGCGCAACCGTTGGACATTGTCTCCCAGGCAGCCGATTTCCGCCGCCACTTTGTAGGTCAGGGTGAGGCCCACGGGGCCACCGCCGTCTTGGGCGTGGATGCCGATGGATTGATTGACCAGCACCGCGCGTTCGGAGCGCTGCGTGACCTGATCGCCCAAACCGGCCTGGGTCCATTCCGTCACCAGTTGCGCATAGACATCGGGCGCCAGCAGGAAAAGCAGCGATACACCGGCCGAGTCCCTGCCGCGCACCTCCAGGCGGTCGATGCTGTTGAGCACAGTGTTCAGGTTGCGGTAGATGCTCACCATCCGCGGGTCCAGCGACGCCTGGTCGGCCCCCATGAGCGCTTTGACCTTGTGGATGTTCTCCAGCAGTTCGACCTTTAGGCACCAGGCCGTATCCTTGATGCGTTCGATGTGCTGATCGGCGCGTTCGGTGTCGGCCGCGGCCAGATAGCCCATTTGCTTGTGCAGGGTATTGCTCTCTTCGGCGATGAAGCTATCCAATCGTCCAGACAATGCGCCGATGCGGGCTTGTACCTGGGGATCGGCGAAGAGGGCCAAAAAAGGGCCTTCCTGTTTCAGATCGCAGGCCATTTGATACAAACGATCAGGCGCGGCATCGCCGCCCATATGATGCTCGGCCGCCGAAGACCAGCCTTGAACGTAACGCGCCAGGGGGTGTTTGAGAATTTCGGCGGCCTGGAGTTCCATGGCAGGCAGGACTTCCAGGGAGGGCGGTGTACTTTTGCGGTGAAAGGTGATCAGGCCGGCAAGGCCGCAGCACAGCAGATTGGGCGAAGCGGGCAGCACGACCCAGATATCCGTTGCATTGCCGGCCGGAGGGTGTCCCCAGTAGATCGGCGCGCGCAGATAAGCCTTAAGGTTGCCGAACCCGTGCCGGACCTGGGAGCGCACCCATGTCGCGCTTTGGTCTATGTATCGAAGGGCTGATCCGAAGAACGATATCGTCCCCAGCGATTTTGCTCTCTTCATTCCCAATCTCCTTTGCCCCCAAGCCTGCTGAAAGATTTTTGCTTCGGTCAGGGACCTTACATCCGGCGGTATAACTCCCGGATTCGCTCCCGGGTCATTTTTTGGCGCCACTGCTTGCCCAGGGCGTTTTCCCAGAGCGGTTCGAGCACCAGGGCCACCTCCACCATCTTTTCCATTTGGGCCTCGCTGATCCCGGCGGTCAGTCCCCGGGGCAGATCGATTTGCTGCTTGACCAGCATTTGCCGGAATTCGGCCACGCCCTGGGGATAGAACTCTTCCAGGTAGTCAAAGACGATGCTGTTGCCGATGCCGTGGTGGGCGCCGAGCACGAAACTCAATCCGTACGACAGGGCGTGGCACACGCCCACCTGGGAATAGGCGATGCTCATGCCGCCGAAGAACGAGGCCATCATCAGTTTGTCGTCGCTGTCGGCCCCGTCTTCCAGAAATACTTCCTGGCAAAGGCTCAACGATTTTTCGCCATAGGCTTTGGAAAAGGCGTTGAGAAATGTGCCGGTGAGCGATTCGATGCAGTGGATGTAACAATCCATGCCGGTGTAAAAACGCTGCTGGCGGGGCGCGCCGGCAATCAGTTCGGGGTCCAGGACCGCCTGGTCGAAGACGGTGAAGTCCGAATTGATCCCCAACTTCTTCTGGGGACCGGTGAGCACGGTGGTGCGCGACACCTCCGCCCCGGTGCCGGACAGGGTAGGCACGGCGGCATGGTAGACGGCCGGGATCTTGATCAGGTCCCAACCCTGGTAATCGGCCGAGGAGCCGGGGTTGGTCAGCATCAGGGAGATGGCCTTGGACAGGTCCATGGTGCTGCCGCCGCCGATGCCGATGACGCCCACCGGCAGCGTCTGGCCGCGTTCAAGCATGGCGGACCTCACTTGAGCGGTGAGTTGGTCAACGTAAGTCGTCTTGGGTTCATGATCGACGTTGACCCAGAGCAGCAGGTCCTGGCGGTGCAACGGCACTCTTTGCTCCAGGGGTTTGCCCTTGAAGACATCATCCACCACGAAGACGATGCTGGAACCGGCCGAGGCGCGCCGGGCGGCCAGAATATCGTCCAATTGGTTGAAACATCCGCGGCCGAATACGATGCGATCTACAGTTTTGAAATTGCGAAACATCTATTCACCTCTGGGTTTATTGATGCGTTAAAAGGGGCGATTCACCGGCGGATCGAATGCGCCGGGCAAATCGGCGCGTTATCGGGATAATACTTTTTGAATCGCGGCGATGCGCTGCGCCACATCCGTCTGGCGCCAGCCCAGCTTGATCTGCATGGCAACGGTGCGCGCGATGATCGCATCCGAACGGGGCAGCGTGACGCGGCTGTAGTCCGGACAGGGGTCGCACAACTGGGCAGGCAGCCGCGCCGGGCTCTTCATCTGTTTGAGATGGTGCCAGTTGCGCAGGTAGTGCCAGTTGTTGTCGTAGTAATAAAAACAGCCATCGGCGCCGCCGGCGTTCAGGTCCCGCGCTGCTTGGCGGGCGCTCTTTTCGTCGGGCAGCATGAAGGTCAGGAAGGTGGCCGAATCGCCCTGGGCATCGGGCAGTTGGCGAAAGCCGATCCGAGGAAATTTCGCCATGGCCTCTTTCAAGGCGGCCTTGTGGGTCCGTTGGGTGGTCAGGATGGCGTCGAGCTTGCGCAACTGGGCCAAACCCACGGCCGCATTGAGTTCGCTGATGCGATAGTTGTAGCCGATGATGGGATGGCTTTCGGCGCCGCGGTCGTTGCCGATGTGGTCGTGACCGTGATCGGCATAGGCATGGGCCAGCGTGTAAAGCCGATCGTCGTCGGTGACCACCGCGCCGCCTTCTCCGCATGTGATGGTCTTGACCGGGTCAAACGAGAAACAGCCCATGTGGCCGAAAGTGCCCAGGGCTTTGCCTCGGAACGAGGCGCCCACCGACTGGCAGGTGTCTTCGATGAGCATCAACCCCTTGGCCTGGCAGAAAGTAGCGATCTCGTCGATGCGCGCCATGGCGCCGCACATGTGCACGACGATGACGGCTTTGGTACGGGGGGTCAGGTAGTTTTCCAGCATCGCGGGATCAAGGCCCAGTGTCTCATCAATTTCGGCAAAGACCGGCACGGCGCCGGCCGTCAGGATGGCTTCGAAGGTCGCCACAAAAGTGAATGGCGGTAAGATCACTTCATCGCCGGCGCCGATGCCGCAGGCCGCCAAGGCCACATGCAAAGCGGCCGTGCCGCTGGCGCACAGATGGCAATGGGCCGTGCCCAGACGCACGGCCAGTTCATTTTCAAAATCGCGGGCCTTCCAGCGTCCTTTGCGGGCGGCATCAAAACCGTAGCGAAACAGGACGCCGGTATCCAGCACATCCTGAACCTCTTTGCGTTCTTCTTCGCCGAATATTTCAAAACCGGGCATAATGGATTCTCCTGGTGCGTTCGTCCAAAGTCCTGCAAGAGGGCTTAACGAAGTTGAGTCAGAGGGTTCTTCCTCATGCAAATCGACGGAGCAGCGGGGGCGGCAACGCCTTCAAGGGTGTTCCGTCGAATGGTTTAATCTTATAGCGCCAGATTGACGATTTGTCATGGGCATTGTGCAATGGGCTCCGGTTGCGGTTAGGCGGTTAAGGTCATGCGCTTTATGGACAGGGCTCCTCCACAAAGCCCGGTCAGGGTTTGGATCGGCGCATCAGCCCTTGGATTTGGCGCTTTTGACCTCCTTGGGCGGCATCTGCTGCTTGAAATAGTGGGTCAAGGCCATGCGGGCATAGGTGCCGGCGCGCACGCCGATGTACTCTTCATGGGCCACCATCACGGCCACGGCCAGTTGGCCCGAGCCATCCTTGGCTTCGGCAAAGCCCACGAACCAATCGAAGCGCGCATCGTTGGTCAGGCTGGAAATCGAGCCGGTTTTGCCGCCGATACGCAAGTGCGACAGCACGGGGTCTTTCATTTGCCCACGGAAGGCCTTGCGGGCGGTTCCCGATTGGACCGTTTCTTCCATCATGGCGCCCAGAATGGATGAGGCCTTGGAAGTCATCGCTCGTCGCTGCCAGGTAGGTTGGGATTGATAGAGCACCTTGCCGTCGGTGTCCACGATGCGATCCACAAGGTTAGGGCTTACCAGGCGGCCCTGATTGAGCACTGCCGAAACGATCACCGCGGCATGCAAGGGTGAAATGGTAGTTTCGTTATTGAAACCGCTGGCGATTTCAGCCAGGCGATAGGGGGCGTCCGTCACTGCCAGGTGGCTGGGCGCAACCGCCAACTCGAAATCCATGGGCTGATTGAACCCGAAACCCAGGCCATACTCTTCCAGCAGATCTTTGCCCAGTCTCAGGGAGCCCAGTTTTCCGAAGACCGGATTGATGGATTGGGCGAATGAATCGGCAAAAGAAACGGTATGGGTGTATTTGTTCTCAGATTCCTTGAGCTGGCTTTTATACAGGGTGTGCTTGTAGCCGTTGTAGCTGATGGGGGTGTGATTCGTAAAGCCGCAATGGTCCACCGCGGCGGCGGCGGTCACGATTTTGAACAGGCTGGCGGCCGGAAAGGTGCTCTGCAGGCAGGGATTGGCCCGCGGATCGGCTTTGTCGAAACCGGCCAAGGCCCTGATTTTCCCAGAATCAGCTTCCATAACCACGATGCCGATAAAGCGGGAGTTCTTTCGATCCATGGCATCGACCAGCAGGGCTTGTAGCTCCGGGTCCAGGTTCGTCTGGACCTGAAGCGGCTGTCCCTGCGTCGACAATGTGACGCTTTTGTCCATCAAGTGCCCTAAATCCAACCCTGCAAGCAACAGTTGCGCATCCTTTTTGCCCATGATGCGATCGTCTTTGCGGACGGGCGGCAGCATTGCGGGCGCGGGTTGCACCTCGACCGGCACAGGCGGCACAACGGGCGGCGCAGGGGGCACAATAGTAATTTCAGGTAACGCTGCCTTTAAATCAGCCGGCGTGCCCGTAGGCTTGGGAGGTAGGCTGGGCGGCGATGCGGCTGCTCGCACCGGCTCCGGACGATGGACCGTGTTGGAGTCTCCGGTGGATGGCAAGCTCATGTAAACGCCTAAAATGAGCAACGCGCCGGCGGACAAAAGCAGGGCTGCCCGGCGTCGAATGTTGCGTTTGGCCGGGCGGCGTTGGAGTTGGGCTTGGTAATCGCGCCAGGTAGGGCGATGGGGCTGGTTTGGGCGATCCGTTCGAAATAGATTCATGACACCGTGCACGCGTATAGCAGTCGGACAACTTGGGCGTTTCAATCGCCCGAACATCAACCGGAGCAGATGGATGCTGACTTGTTACTTGATCGGAGAACCCGGCGGCATCGGCCGGTCTACAGTTAAGGCCACCGTTTGCTTCTGCGATCCATCTGGACTGTCGGGGCTATTGGAACTATCGGAGCTGGCAGCAAGAAGCATGCCTTTGGAGAGCACGCCCATCAATTTGGCGGGTTTTAGATTGGCCACGACTATGACCTGTTTGCCGATAAGTTCATCCGGTGAGTAGTGCTCGGCGATTCCGGCCACCAGGCTGCGCGGTTCCGGTTCCCCCAGATCTATTTCCAGCTTGAGCAGCCGTTGGGCACGTGCAATGGGCTCCGCCTTTAGGATAGTGGCGACGCGCAGGTCCACCCGGGCAAAATCCTCCAGGGTGATTTCGGGCTTCAATTCGATTTTCGGCACGCTGGCGCCAGGCGCCGTTTCGCTTGGGATGGCGGCTTTGGGCATCTCTACGCGCGGGAAGAGCGTTGTGGACTTGGGCAGTTGGGTGCCGGGGGCCAGATGCTTCCAGGTTTTGATGGTTTCGATCTTGAAGAAGGGTTGGTCGGGAGCGCAGCCCAGATGCTTTTGCATGGTGGCGGCGGTGTCGGGCATGATGGGATAGATCAATCCGGAGATGACCCGCAGGCCTTCCAGCAGGTTGTAGATCACGGCTTGCAGTTGAGGGTGGCTTGATTTGGCTTTGGCCAGTTCCCAGGGGGCGGTGACATCGATGATTTTGTTCATTTGATTGATCAATTCCCACACGGCGGACAGGGCCTTGTGAAAGGCAAAGCCGGCCATCTCCTGGGTGTAGGTCTCGATGGCCCGGCCGATTCTTTCCGGCATCCCCAGGGAAAGTTCGGCTTCGATGGCCGGATCGCTCTGGGGGACAACCCCCTTAAAGTATTTGTGCGCCATGGTGATGACGCGGGAGAAGAGGTTGCCCAGGTCGTTGGCCAGGTCGGAATTGATGCGCTGCACCAGCGCCTCTTCGTTAAAGTTGGCGTCGAGCCCGAAGACCATTTCGCGCATCAGAAAGAAGCGAAAGGCATCGAGGCCATAGACGTTTTTCAATTGCAGCGGTTCGACTACGTTGCCCAGGCTCTTGGACATCTTGCTCTGGGCCACGTTCCAGTAGCCGTGCACGTTCAGATGCCGGTAAACAGGCAAACCGGCGGCCTTGAGCATGATGGGCCAATAGATGCCGTGGGGCTTGAGAATGTCCTTGGCCACGATGTGCTGAGCCACGGGCCAGAATTTATCGAAGCGCGCATCCTCGGGATACCCCAGGGCGGAGACGTAGTTGAGCAGGGCATCGAACCACACATAGGTGACGTAATCTTTGTCGAAGGGCAGGGTGATGCCCCATTTGATCCGTGACTTGGGCCGCGAAATGCAAAGGTCGTCCAGAGGTTCACGCAAAAAGGCCAGCACTTCGTTGCGGTAGCGTTCGGGCCGGATCATGTCCGGGTGCTGGCGGATGTGGTCGATGAGCCACTGCTGGTATTGCCCCATCTTGAAAAAGTAATTGGACTCCTTGATCGTCTCCGGGGCGGTCTGATGGTCCGGGCATTTGCCGTCCACCAGCTCCCGATCGGCGTAAAAACGCTCGCAGCCGAAGCAGTATTTGCCTTCATACTCGCTGAAGTAAATATCGCCCTGGTCATAGATGCGTTGCAGGATCATCTGAACGACATTGCCATGGGCCGGATCGGTGGTGCGGATGAAATAATCGTTGGAGATATTCATTTGGGGCCACAATTCGCGGAACAGGGCGCTGATTTTGTCCACGTAGGCCCGCGGCGTAGTATTCTCCTTCTTGGCGGCCCGCATGATCTTGTCGCCATGCTCGTCGGTGCCGGTGAGAAAGAAGGTTTCATCGGTCACCATGCGGTGGTAACGATTGATCACGTCGGCGCAGATGGTGGTATAAGCGTGCCCCAGGTGGGGTTTGGCGTTCACATAGTAGATGGGGGTCGTTATATAAAATGGTTGTGGCATGGCGACTCCTGATTTCTAAAGAATATTGAACACAGACAGATTTACGGCTTGATGATTTCGTCCAGCCCCACCTCGACCTCGCGATCTTCCTCGACGCGCAGGGAGATGCGTTGGCGCAGGAAATTGAGGCGAACCACTTTGCCGGTATGCTCTTTTGTTTGCACCACTTTGCCCATGGCGGGAAACTGGGCGCGCAGCTCCTGGTACACCTGGTTCTCGAAAGTCAGGCAGCACATGAGTCGGCCGCACTGGCCCGATATCTTGGTCGGGTTGAGGGAGAGTCCCTGGTCCTTGGCCATGCGAATGGATACCGGGTCGAATTTTTCCATGAAGCTCGAACAGCAGAACTCCCGGCCGCAGCGTCCCAATCCGCCGCACATTTTGGCCTGGTTGCGGATGCCTACCTGGCGCATTTCGATGCGTACATGAAAATTTTTCACCAGTAATTTGACCAGTTGGCGAAAATCCACCCGGCCGTCGGCCGTGAAAAAGAAGGTCAGCCGGCTGGCGTCGAAGGTGGCCTCCACACTAAAAAGGTTCATCGGCAGGCCAAGCTCCTTGATGCGCGCCACGCAAAAGGCATGTGCCTGTTTTTCCATCTCTTCGTTCTTCTGGCGCTGTTCAAAGTCTTCCGAAGTCGCCTTGCGAAACACCTTTTTGAGCTGCCTGCCCGGCTTTTCGCTGGGTTCTTCCGGGTGCATCTCTTTCAGGGGTTCGAGCCGTTCCGGTGAAGCGTCCTCGAACGCCTGGGGTTCGGGCAGGTGGCTATCCTCGTTCGTTCCCGGGACGTCATCCGTCTGGGCAATTGGTTCGGCCGTCTCTGCGGGTGACGGCGCATCCTGAGGCGACGGCAATTGAGCCACCGTGCCAAAACCCAATCCCTGTTCAGTCTCGACAATTACGGCATCGCCTAATTGCAATACATAAGCGCCGCAATCGAAATCGTATATTTTACCACCCGATTTGAATCTTATGCCTACAGTTTTTCCCATAAAGTTACCAATCGTACCGCCTCGCGCAATTTTTCAGGCGGCTAGTATTTCCGTCATTTGCAAGGCCATCACGTCCAAAGTTAATCTTAAGTTGCCATTGGCCGCAATACATTTTTGAGCGTGTTCCAGTGCCTCCCAAAGGGCCGATAGTTGGTTTTCGCTGAGGCTCGACCGGGCCCCGGCAAGCAGTTCATCGCACTGTCCATTCATCATCACATACCCCGGAGCATATGGCCAGATGCTTAAGTCCCTTATCCATCCCTTGAGCAATTCCAAATCGTTCTCGATGCTCTCCTTGCATTGGGCCAGGCGCGCGGCAAAAGCCAGGGAGACGGTGGCCGAACGGGCTTTTAGAAGCTGGGGTCGATCCAGCCCCGAAGCCTGCAACATCCAATCGCGGCGTGTACGCCACCCCGCCTCGGACAAGCGCAACGCTCTGGTGACGCTGCCGTCCGCCAATTGAGCCAAAGCGCGCGCCTGCTCAGCCGCCATGCCATGCTCTCTTTTCAGCAGGTCGGATAGTTCATCGAAGTTCAACGGACTGAAGCGGATATGCCGACACCGCGAGGAAATGGTGGGCAGCAAATCCGTGCGTTGGGCGGCCGTCAAAATCAAAATGGTGTCCGCTGGCGGTTCTTCCAATACTTTCAATAGCGCGTTTCCGGCCTCCTGGTTCATCGTCTGGGCATCGGTCAATATGACCACGCGGCGGCGCATGCCGAAAGGCTTCATGGCCAGTACTCCCAGAAGGTTGCGTATCTGATCGATGCGCAGCATCCCTTTGCGGGGGCCGATTTCAATGGTATCCGGATGGGTGCCTGCCACGATCTGATGGCAGGTTCGGCACCGTCCGCACGGCCGTGTGACCTCATGAGGGCCTTCCTTGATCGCCGACTGGGGTGCGCCGCAGTGAAGCGCCATGGCAAAACGTCGCGCCAAGGTGCGCTTGCCGATGCCCTCGGTGCCCGTGAAGAGCATGGCATGGGGGATGGACCCGGAAGAGATGAAATGCCGCAGGATGCGTAGCGGCAATTGCTGTCCGGCAATGCCATCGAAACCTTGCATGGCCTGACTATGTGACATTTGCCCGCCTGCCCGGCATCTTTGTCGGCAAAGATCCGTTTTCGGAATTCTTGGAAGCCGGCTTTAGAACGGCACGTTGCGGCCAATTACGCATCGACACGATCTTTGAGCTCTTTGCCCGATTTGAAAAATGGGAGCTTTTTGGGACCGATCGTCACTTTAGCGCCGGTCTTCGGGTTGCGCCCCACATAGCTTTTATAAGTTTTCACATAGAAGCTGCACAAGCCTCGGATTTCTACGCGCTCGCCCTTGGCCATGGCGTCGGTCATGCTATCGAAGAAGATCTCAACTATTTTTGCGGCTTCGTTTTTGGAGATATCCGTTTTGTCCTTCAGCGCAGAGATAAGTTCAAGTTTGTTCATGGCCCCTCCTTCCATCCATCCATGGGCATCGCCTTGGGCTTTGGAAGCTCTGCTATAAGATGGAAGTGTATACAAAGTCAAGGAGTTATCCGAGATCAGGGCCTTTTCGGAACCAGGAGCCTTCACGCCGGGATAGCGGGGGGGCGCTCCACATCCTCGGCATTGATCTCCACCGCGGCGAATTGTCCCAGAGCCTCGATGAAAACGATGACCCGATCTAGACCCTGGTAGCGCTCGAAGATGCCGATGACGCCGGCAAAGGGGCCATTGACCACCACCACCCGATCCCCTTTTGTAAAAAAGGTGCCGGTGATGATGGGCTGATCGGTGGCCACCATGATTTGCAGCGACGCGATCGTCTCGTCGGGAACGCTTATGGGGCCGTGCTTGTCGCCAATGAGCTTGACGGCGCCTACGGTCTTGACGATTTCCAGATGATGATGGGGGTGAAGGTCGCTGTGCACGAAAAGGTATCCGGGAAAAAGGGGCACCCGGATCATCTTCTTGCGGTCTTTACGTCGGCTGGGAACAATGATTTTCGGAAGAAAAACCTCCACGGTTTTTTTCTGAAGCTGTTCATGCACTACACTTTCGGACCGGCTTTTGGTGTGCAGGACATACCAGGCCGGTATCAGTTTATCGCTCGCCATCGTAACCTATCCGATTGAAATCCAATTGAAATAAAATTGATCGTGCCGGGCGGCGCTTCAAAACCAGGCCTCTTGCTCGGCGGCGTTAAAAAACTTTCATAGACCTGAAAAACAAGCGCAAGTCAAACTTTTTTCCCTAGGACCACGCGTTGAGTGCCTATTGGCCGAAAGTACCCAGGCCGTTGAGATGAATCATGAAGGAGATGCTGCGGTTCTGCTCTTCCTCCTCTTTGAAATCCAGATCCAGGCCCCAGCATTGACGGCGATAAAGGATGCCCACACCGGTTTCGATCAGGGTCTGGGTTTCAATGTTGCGTTCATAATTGCCCCGCAGACCAAACGCCTGGGTCAGTCTGAGCAGACCGGCCAGGCGGATGCTCTCCACCCCTCTGACTTCCTCTTCGGGATCTTCCCGGGTGTAGCGATAACCGACGCTGAGGAGGTCGCCGCGCAGGTCCCACAGCCTCAGGGTCGCATTGTAACCATAAAAATGGCTGTCGTAGGGTCGCCACAACGCATCGGCGTCCAGCCAGATATAGCGTCCGGGCGTGAGGTCCAGTTCGGCCAAAAGATCGGAAAAGGGTCTGGGGTCATCCTCTTTATGCTTGTCGATATCGAAGCTCTCGGCCAGCTTGAAGCGCATCAAGGGATTGTAGAGGACGTCAGGACCCTTGGCATCCACCGGCCGGGGCTTGCGTGCGACCAGGGTATTGGTCAGGGCGAACGTAATGAGGTTCCGGGCTTCGATTTCATCCAGTTCGTCGAAGTCGAACTGGGCGGTGTCATCCTGGTCTTGTTCGGGGATATACTCATAGATTAACTGGGGCTTAATCCCATGTTTGAGCCGGTCGTAACCGGCGGTATCCATGTCGAAAACCCGGTAAAAAGCGGTGCTGGTGTCGAGCTTGAGGTCGTAGATGGAGCGATAGTAATCGTTGCGATCGTCCTCCGGGTCGGTTCCCCATTCATCGATGTGCCAGGCGGTCTGGCGGAGGCCGGCCGATGGCTCGACAAACACTCCGTTGAAAAATCGGGTGGGGTAGTAAACCCGCGGATAAAGGTCGGCGCGTTGTCCGCGCGTGCCCTCCTCGCGGTAAAAGTTGGTGTAACTGGTGAGCAGATTGAAATAAACAGGGGTTCCGAGAATTTTCTGTTTGGCGCCATCCAAGGTGAGTTCGGGAAGGTCTTGCAAGGTGTCGTCGGCTGCCCCGCTGCGACGTTTGGTCACATCGTCGTACCAGCGGGCATCGGCATTGAAGGCGTAACGGTTCCAGAGGCGATTGACGTTCAACTGATTTTTACGAACGGGATCGTTATAATCGTCGATGTCGCGGCCGAAGGTGTCCAGAAAATAGTCCCGGGTTTGATCGAAGCCGTTCACCCCGTCTTGAAACTCTTTGAGGTAATCCTGGTCGCTGACCACGTCCAAATCGAGTTTGGCGGTCATGCCCGCGGGCAGCTCCTGGTCTATTTTGGTCCGCACCCAGTATCGATCCGTATTTGTTCGCAAATATCCATCGTCAGTGTACCCCCATTGCGCGCTGTTCTCTGCTTGGCCGTCATCCACCTTGCGGTCTTCGAAACCGTCGGCCATCAAGGTCCCCATGGATGCGTCGCTGGCCGCGTAGCGATACTCGCCGCCTAAACGCGTGCCGCGTTTGGACATGTAATGGGCGAAAAAGGTGGCGTCCGTGCTGTCGTTGATGGCCCAGAAAACGGGTTGCTGGTATTCGGTGCCCCTTCGGTCGGAAAGACCGAACTCGGGGGTCAACAGCCCCGATTGGCGTTTCAATTTGATCGGAAAGGCCAGATATGGCGTGTAAATCAGGGGTAATTTCTTAGCCCACAGGGCGGCATGGGTGGCAAAACCATACCCCTCAATGGTCACCTCCAGGTCTTTGCTGGTAATATGCCAATCAGGATTCGGGCCATCGCAACTGGTGAGCGTGGCATCCTGGACATGATAGCTCTGGGGGCCGGTTTTTTCAATTTCTTGGCCCGTCACGTAGAAATGGTTTTCGGATAAAAAGACCGATCCTTCGGTGAGTCGTCCGGTCTCGTCATCCAGGTGCATCTGCATCTTTTTCCCGGTGAGCGTGTCCTTGCCTGAAACCAGCCGCACGTTCCCCTCGGCCCATGCCTGGCGGCTGGATTGATTGAGGCGGATCATATCGGCGGTCAAGGTGCGGCCTTCCCGAATCACCTTCACATTGCCTTCCGCCAGATATTCATCACTCTCCGGATCGTAAGTTACCCGGTCGGCATTGACTTGCCATGCTTTGGGAGGCAAGGGCGCCTCTGTTTCGGCCGCATGCGCGATGGGCACCCATGCGGTCAGCCAAAAACAGATCCAAGTGCAAAACAGCAGGGGCAGTATTTGGGGGCCATGCTTGGAGAACTTGGGCGGGTGCATGCCGGACTTCAAGCTCCTTGAGGGTCTTCGGTCCGGGCACACTTTGCCATGCCCGGGGCAGATGGCGACTGTAGCTTCAGGGTGATGTCGGATGGCGTCAAAAAGAAACCTTTCGCCGGATGGCCGGTTAATCCACTTGCCTCCGATGAAATTTTTCTTTATAGAGCTAGAAACATTGAAAAATCAATGAACATTTGGCAAGATTGCCCGCCTTGCTTACACAGCGGCAGACCCATGATTCGGAAAGCGCATGGACGTATCGCAAGCACCCCTGACCATTTTGCTGACCAATGACGATGGCATTCATGCGCCGGGTCTGTGGGCCCTACATCGTGCCTTGAAATCCGAGCACCACGCGATCGTGGTGGCGCCGGAGCGCGAGCGCAGCGCAGTGGGCCATGGCATTACGTTGCACAAGCCACTGCGGGCCTATAAGGTCACGCTCAATGCCGGCGAAGAGGGCTGGGCCGTGACCGGCACGCCGGCCGATTGCGTCAAATTGTCCATGGTGGAGCTGCTCGAACAGCGGCCCGATCTGGTGATATCGGGGATCAACCCGGGCGCCAACGTCGGGGTCAATCTCAACTATTCCGGCACCGTGGCTGCGGCCAAGGAAGCGGCTCTATACGGTGTGCCGGCCCTGGCGGTTTCAGTCCAAAGCAGCGAGGACCCCCATTTCGATGATGCCGCCGGTTTCGTGGCCCGGCTGGTACCCATGGTGCGCGATAAGGGCTTGCCGTCGGGGGTTTTTCTCAATATCAATATACCTAATCTGCCGATGGAAGCCGTGGCCGGGGTCAAGATCACGCGCCAGGGATGCGATCTATATGATGAATATTTCGAAAAGCGCCGCGACCCGCGCAACCGTGTTTACTATTGGCAGGGTTATGAATCCCAACCCACTTACACCCAGGATAATGCGGATGGCGCAGTGCTGGCCCAAAAATTCATCACCATAACGCCGGTTCGTTGTGACATGACCGATTACAGCATGATGGAACAATTGCACGCGTGGGAGCTTAAAAAGGAATAGCGGTGCGCTCACAAGCCGCAACTCATGGGGACAGCATGGCGAAAAAAAAGCTGAAGCAAACTCCGCCTCCGGCACCACCACCGGAGAAGCCGTCGAAGATCATGATCGTCGAGGATGACCAGATCAGTCGGGAATTCGTGCGCAATATGCTCCTCGATGACGGCTACGAAACCTGCATGGCCAAAGATGGACAGCATTGCATCGATACGGTGCGGGAATGCCTGCCGGACTTGGTTCTCATGGATGTCTCGATGCCGGCCATGGACGGCATCGAGGCCTGCAAGCGGCTCAAAGCCGATGGGGATTGCAAGAATATTCCGGTCATCTTCGTCACCGGCAACAACGATGATGAAACCTTGCAAGCGGCCTTTGACGCCGGCGGCAGTGACTATGTGCTCAAGCCGGCCGGCCGCGTGGAACTGCTGGCCCGGGTGCGCACGGCCCTGGCCCAGCGCCGCATGAGTCGCAAGCTGGCGGAAGAAGAAAAGCTCAAAGGCGTTCTGGAGACCGCCGGAGGGGTTTGCCATGAACTGAACCAGCCGCTCCAGTATGTATTGGGGGCTGTGCAACTGCTCATGCTCGATGTCTCGCCCGACAGCCCCATTTACGCCAACCTTGACAACATCCGCGCGCGCATCGAACAGATGGGCGAAATCACCCGCAAGCTGGCCGAGATTACCCATTTCCGTACTCGGAAATATGTTGGGGGCAAGGAGATCATCGATATCGACCAGTCGGTGGCCGGCCCTTCCGAAGAATAGCTTTACCCAAAAAGAGAAGCCACCGAATGCCTATCGTTAAGAATAAGTTTGTAACCCATATCGTCGCTGGCGAAACTATTCAGGATCTTTTTCTGCTGGCTGAAAAGAATCTGGCCCAAAAGCGGGACGGGAGTTCATTTTTGACCATCACCCTGGCGGATCGAACCGGCCAGATCCGCGGCGTGGTCTGGGATCATCTGGAAAAGGCAGCCGCCAAGGTCGGCGATTTTGTGCAGGTGCAGGCCGCCGCCAACGAATATCGCGGTGCGTTGCAGTTGGTGGTCAAGACCCTGACCCCCGTACCGGTCCAAGAGGTCAATGCCGGCGATTTTCTGCCGGTCACCAGCAGGGATGTGGAGCAGATGTTCACGCGGCTGCGCGCCTTGACCGATACGATCGCCGCACCCTTTCTCAAGGCCCTCATGAACGCTTTCTGGAGCGACGGCGAGTTCGTACGCATGTTCAAGCGCGCGCCGGCCGCCAAAAAAATGCACCACGCCTATCTCGGCGGTTTGCTTGAGCACACGCTCTCCATGGCCCTGCTGGTGGACAAGATCGCTGGCCATTACAGCGGTGTGGACCGCGACCTGCTGTTGGTCGGCGCGGTTCTGCACGATGTCGGCAAGTTGCGGGAATTCGCTTACGACCACGTGATCGATTATACGGATGAGGGGCGCCTGCTCAGCCACATTGTTATCGGTGTGGAGATGGTCGAGGCCAAGGTGCGCACTATTGAAGGGTTTCCCCCCGGGCTGGCGGCCATGGTCAAGCACATGATCGTCAGTCACCACGGCGTGCGCGAGTTCGGCTCCCCCGAGCCGCCCAAAACCATCGAGGCGGTGATGCTCAATCAAATCGACGAGATCGATGCCCGGGTCAACGCCATCCGGGAGTTCATGGCCACCGAAGATCCCGAAACCGCCTGGACCAGTTTTCACCGCCTCATGGAACGGCAGTTCTTCAGAGGGCCATCTAATCCATAAATAAGGGTAGCGCCTTTCAAGGTGCGGGCTTCCCGGGTAGGGATGATTCCCCTTTTGGTGCCGGCAAATTCACAGAGGTTCTATGTTCATCACGCTGGAAGGGATCGAAGGGGCGGGCAAAACCACCCAATTGCAAAACATCGTTGCATTCATCCAGGCCAGGGGCTATGAGTGCGCCACCACACGGGAACCGGGCGGCACCGCCGTCGGCGCCCAGATCCGTAAGGTCCTGCTCGATCCATCCAATCGTGACATGGATGCCGGCACCGAGCTGTTGCTCTATGTGGCGGACCGGGTCCAACATATCCGGACTGTTATTCAGCCCCATTTGGCGGCCGGGCGGGTGGTGGTGTGCGATCGCTTTTTCGATGCCACTCTTGTCTACCAGGGTTATGCTCGTGGCCTGGACAAAGCGCTGATCCGTTCGTTGCACCGTTTGATGTGCGATGACCTGCAACCCGATGCCACCCTCTTGTTCGATCTGGCGCCGGCCGTGGGCCTGGCGCGGGCCTGGAGCGAGATCGACAGTGGCGGACGCACCAGTCAGGAGACGCGTTTCGAGAATGAAACGCTTGCTTTTCATAATAAGGTGCGCGATGGCTATCTGGACTTGGCCCACCAGGACCCCCAGCGCTATCGCCTCATCGATGCCCATGGTGATGCCCAGCAGGTGTCCCGGGCGGTGCAAGAGGTATTAACCATGCTGCTGCCCGAGCGGCGCTGAACACACTGCGCGCCTTGGGCAGGGGGTACGCTAAAGTCTACTTTGGAAACCATGAAGCCATCATCTCTGCTCGATCTCATCGG
This sequence comes from Desulfobacterales bacterium, assembly GCA_016218685.1. Classification (GTDB taxonomy): domain Bacteria; phylum Desulfobacterota; class Desulfobacteria; order Desulfobacterales; family Desulfosarcinaceae; genus Desulfatitalea. The sequence continues at coordinate 60,833 of JACRDD010000016.1, forward strand.
CCATACGCCGCTGGTGGCCATCCGGCGGATGAATTCCAATCCCCAAGTGCCTGTCCTGGCCAAGCTGGAGTACATGAACCCCGGCGGGTCGATCAAAGATCGGGCTGCGTTGTACATGATCGAGGCCGCCGAACGATCCGGCCGCCTGACGCCCGACAAGACCGTGGTGGAAGCCACCAGCGGCAATACCGGCATCGGCCTGGCCATGGTGTGCGCCATCAAAGGCTATAAACTGCTGCTCACGATGTCCGAAAATGCCAGTCTGGAGCGCCAGAAGATTTTGAGGGCGCGGGGCGCCGAAATCCGCCTGACGCCGGGGCACATGGGCACCGATGGCGCCATCGAGGAGGCTTACCGCCTGGCCCGGGAATATCCCGACCGCTACTGCATGACCGACCAGTTCAACAACGAAGCCAACTGGCAGGCCCACTACCACGGTACGGCCAACGAGATCTGGCAGCAGACCGAAGGGCGGGTCACGGCCATTGTGGCCACCCTGGGCACCTCGGGCACCTTGATGGGGCTCTCCCGGCGCTTCAAGGAGATCGCTCCCCAGGTGCGCATCGTGGGGGTCGAACCCTACCGTGGGCACAAGATCCAGGGCCTCAAAAATCTCAAAGAGTCGTACATCCCCGAAATCTTCGAAAAAGAGCGTCTGGACGAAAAGGTCAATGTCGAAGACGAAGAAGCCTTCGAAACCACCCGCCGGCTGGCCCGGGAAGAAGGGCTCTTCGTGGGCATGAGCAGCGGCGCGGCCATGGCCGTGGCGCTGCGCCAGGCCGCGGCCATGACCCAGGGCATGATCGTGGTGATCCTGCCCGACAGCGGCGAACGCTATCTTTCCACCTCTTTGTTCGTAGAACGGGAAAAGGTGGGCCTGGCGCTGTTCAACACGCGCACGCACACCAAAGAGAATTTCGAGCCCCAGCGGGCGGACCGCGTGACGCTGTATACCAACGGCCCCACGGCGCACGCCCCCATACATGTGGGCGATGCCCGGCGCTTTGTCTTCGCCGACCTGGTGGACCGCTATCTCTCCTATCGCGGCTTCAAGATCCAGCATGTGATGAACATTACCGATCTGGATGAGAAGATTTTCCATGGCGCCGACGCGACCGGCATGTCCCCGGCGGATTTTGTGGCCCGGAACATCGCAGCCTTCGAAGCGGACCGCCTGGCCCTGGGGCTGCGTACCGTCGAGCACTACCCGCTTTCCAGCGCCCATGTCGATGACATGGTGCAGGTGGTGCAGCAGTTGGTGGCCAAGGGGTTCGCCTATGAAAAGCTGCGCTCGCTCTATTTCGATATCTCCCGCTTCGACGAATATGGCCATCTTTCGGGAATCGATCTGGATAAGATCAAGCTGGGCGCCACCGTCGATCTGGATGACTACGAGAAGGACAACCCCCGGGACTTTACCCTGCTCAAGCGGGTCAAGCTGTCGGAGCTGAAAAAAGGGCTTTACACCAAAACCGCGTGGGGCAACGTGCATCCCTCCTGGCCGTTGCAGTGTGCCACCCTGGCCATGAAATACCTGGGTGAGACCTGCGATATCCACATCGCCGGCCGCGAGCTGCTTTTTCCCTTGCACGAGAACGAGATCGCCATCGCCGGGGCCCTCAACAAAAAGCCGCTGGCCCGTTTCTGGCTGCATTGCGATCGCGTGCTGGCGGATGGCAAGAAGATTGATGATAAGGTCGGCGGAGCCACGGTGCAGGGCCTGCTCGAATCGGGTTGGAGCGGCCGTGAACTGCGCTTCTGGCTGCTCTGCACCCATTATCACAAGCCGGTGGTCTTCTCCGCAGAACGTCTGGGTGAGGCCCGGCGCACGCTCCAGCGTTTGGACGGCTGCATTGCCGGCCTGGCGCAAATTCAAACCGGCACCGCTTTCAAAGAGTTGGATCAGTTGCTCTATGACCTGAAGAGCGGGTTCAATGAGGCCCTGGAGGACGATCTGAATATTTCAGCGGCCCTGGCGGTCATCTTCAAGGTGGTCAAAGAGATCAACCGGTTGGCTTCCGGACACCAAATCGCTGCGGACCAGGTGCCGGCGATAGTGTCGGCTTTCAAAGGCGTGGATGCCGTGTTGGGTATTTTTCACTTTGAACCGGTTCACACCGATCCCAACGTCCGGCAATTGCTGGACCAACGCCAGGCAGCCCGCCAGGCCAAGGATTGGGCTAAGGCCGATGCCCTGCGCCACGAGCTGGAAAAATTGGGTGTGGCCGTGAGGGATGAGAAGCTGACAACATGATTCAATACATGCCCTTCACCTATATCCCGGAAGATTTGGCCAGGCGTTTGACCAAGGCCTTTGGACAGTTGGCGGTATGGCAACCCTTGGAAAGCCTTGCACCTGTCCATATGCTTACCCTGGCGCGTGAAGACAGGCTCCAATGGCGCAGGCCTGAAAAGGTCGACCCGATTCAGTTGGGCCGGGCGGCGCGCTCATTTGACCAGTGGGGCGAGCTCCACGGCGGCAAGATCGGGGAGATGAACACCTTTTTTCGTGGCGGCCGGGGGGCCGACGCCCAGGAAGGCAGCGTGCACCAGATCCGCTCCCAAATCCGGCGCTGGGGCGCCACCGGAGCAGCGGAGACCGATACCGCCCTTTTTCAAGCCGCCCTTTTCCTGTGCCTGGCCCATAACTATGACCACCAACAGGATAACCTGGCTCAGGAGCTGGGATCCGTGCAACGCCTTGAAACGCAGTTCGGGCAAATCCTGGGTGATATCGGTGATGCGGATACTTCCATAGGGTCGGCCGTTTCTCCCGCCGGCAATGGCGCCGCTGACCCGGGGCTTTTCATGACCGAACGGCGCTTGCGGGCCTGGGCCAGGCTCGCTGCCTCCCAGGCCGATGCGGATGGCGTGTACATCACCACGAGCCACGCGGTTTGGGAGTATCTTCTGGCGCTTTTTCCCCAGATGAAATTGACGACACTTTCTCCGCCGAAGGGGCAACCTTCGCTGGGAAGGCTATCTGCCGACGAGCTGACCACCCTGTTGGGACAACTCAGGCAAGCCGAAAATCCCAGCGCTTTGTTCGCAAAGCGCTGCGGTGCGGGCTGCCGGATAGAAGGCGGCCTGTCATTGACACTGGCGGCGCTGGAATTTTTCCCGGCGGTGCTGTTTGCTCGGATTCAGAAAAACGGAGATGATTTGGAGCCGCCGCGGGCGGAGGATAGAGTCTTCCACCCTACGGTGCTTGGATATGCGCATTTAGAGTCACAAGTGGTTCCCCGCGCAAGTTTGGTTAAATACTAAACTTATTGAATATTAATGCTATTTTAAATGAGATGGCCGGTAGAAAAAAAACCTGGCGGAAAGCTTGACTGCCCAATTCAATTGGTATAAGCGGTTGCTTCGATGTCGATGAAAAAAGTTGAGTCTCTCAACTTAGCATCTATTCCACATGAAAGGAGGCGTAATACAATGGCATTTAATCCCATCGTGGACGAAGACAAATGTGTGGGCTGCGAAGAGTGCGTCGATGTTTGTCCTGTCGAAGTTTTCGAGATGGAAGACGGCAAGTCCAAACCAGTGAATGCGGACGAGTGTCTTGGCTGCGAAAGCTGCGTTGAAGTTTGTGAAGCGAACGCCATCACCATCGAAGAGACTTAGTCGATCCAGCCATACGATTGCCCCGGTAACCCTAGCGGAAACCGGGGCAATTTTTATTTCTTCGGTCGTTCCCGGCATTCCGGGGCGAACTACCCGCAAGCAGCCACGGCGGGCAAACCCCAACCTGTAGTTGTCGCCGGCCCTTTGCGCACATATATCTTGCGGACTATAGTCATTTGTGCTAGTTAGAAGCGTTATGAAACAATACGTCGTGGATGAACTCCGACCCGAGGATTATGCGCAAATCAAAGCGTACCTGGATCGACGCTACGCTGTGCCGGAGTTTGAAGGTCTTTATTGGGTTCCCCTTGATGAGACGTTATTGGAAGGGGTGCAGAAAGCCCATGACGATTGCCGGCCTTTCTACTTTGCCTTGGAGCTGTCCCCTGATCGCTTGGCCTGTGAACTGCTGGTGCGGACCAAACAGCAGATTCGTTGCCAGTGTATTCAATATGCCACCCCAAATCAGCGCAACTGGTTGATCGAATTGGTGGATGCGGCGCTCGAAGAGTTGAAAATCAGCGTTTAATCATGAAGCTGCGCCCGACTTCTTCAATTCGCTTGCGGGCAGCGGCCCTTACAAACGGAATTCTTACCGGCCATGGCAAACGACTCCAATCCGAGCAACTTTCTGGCATTTTTACATACCATCGTGATCTACCTTTGGACGATCGTCGGGACCATTATTTTTGGTTTGACCGCCATTCTGGTTTCCTTCTTTTCAAAAACCGGCAATAGCGTTCATCACGTGGCCCGCCTGTGGGGCCGTTCTATATTGTGGGTCAGCGGTCTGCGCGTGCAGGTCGTGGGCCTGGAGAACATCGACGCTTCCCGCTCGGCCATATATATGTCTAACCATCAGAGCAATTTCGATATCCCCGTTTTCTTCAGCGCACTGCCCATTCAATTCCGCTGGCTGGCCAAGGCCGAGCTGTTCAAGATCCCCATCTTCGGACAAGGCATGCGCGGTGCAGGTTACATCAGCGTCGACCGCCGCGACACCAAATCGGCTATCAGAAGTCTCGGTCGGGCCGCTCAGAGTGTCCGGGAAGGAACCTCGGTATTGATTTTTCCCGAAGGCACCCGCAGTTCCGATGGCGCCTTGTTGCCTTTCAAATCCGGCGGATTCGTGCTGGCCGTGGATGCCGGGGTGCCCATCGTGCCCATGGCCGTTCAGGGTACCTTCGATGTGATGCCCAAGGGGCGCAAGATCATCCGGCGTCAGGCCGTGCGGCTCGTGGTGCGGCCGCCCATCGATGCCAGCGCTTACACCCGCAAGACCAAAAACGAGTTGATGGAGAGCGTTCGCGCCGCCATCCAGGACGCCATGGCAATCCAGACCGAAGGGAGTGGCCGTGCTTAAGCTGATCCCGCTGGGAGGACTGGGTGAAATCGGTTTGAACATGATGGCCGTAGAGTATCGGGACACCATGTTCGTGATCGACGTGGGCCTGATGTTTCCTGAAGACTACATGCTGGGGGTCGATTTCGTCATCCCGGACATGTCCTACTTGAAGCAGAATGTCAAAAAGGTCGCCGGGATCGTGTTGACGCACGCCCACGAGGATCACATCGGGGCGTTGCCCTATCTGCTTAGGGATGTGCGCGCACCGGTGTTCGGTACGCCCTTCACCCTGGGCCTGGTACAGCACAAGCTCGAAGAGTTCGATCTGATGGGCAATACGGCGTTGCATGTCATCCATCCCCGGGAAACCCTCAAAATAGGCCCCTTTGCCCTGGAGTTCATCCGCGTCAACCACAGCGTGGTGGACGGGGTCGGGATTGCGATCCGCACGCCCTATGGGACCATCATCCATACCGGTGATTTCAAATTCAGCCACACCTGCATCGAAGGCATGGCCACGGACGTGAGCAAATTTGCCCGTTACGGTGAAGAGGGCGTGCTGGCCCTGCTGTCCGATTCCACCAATGTCGAGAGCAGCGGCTATACGGTCTCCGATTGCGAAATCGGCGAATCGCTCTCCATGATCTGCCAGCGCTGTCCCGGGCGTATTATTATCGCCTTGTTTGCTTCCAACATCGGCCGTATCCAGCAGATCGTGGATATCGCCACCGCCACCGGGCGCAAAATTTTATTCAACGGCCGCAGCATCGAGGTGTCGGTGCACATCGCGCGGCAATTGGGGTACTTGCGCATTCCGGCGGGCATGGAGATCGATATCGACCACCTGAACAGCTATCCCGACGACGAGACCATCGTCGTCACCACCGGCAGCCAGGGCGAACCCATGTCCGCCCTGGCCCGCATGGCAGCCGGAAACCATCGCCAGATCAAGATCAAGGCTGACGATACCGTGATCTTGTCGTCCAAATTCATTCCGGGAAACGAAAAGGCCATCACCAACATCATCAACGCTTTGTTCCTGTGCGGCGCCAACGTCATCTACGAAAAGATCGCGCGCATCCATGTGTCGGGCCATGCCTTTCAGGAAGAGCTCAAGATGATGATGCGCCTGACCCGGCCCAAATACTTCATTCCCATCCACGGTGAATATCGCCATCTGGTGATGCATGCCCGATTGGCCGAAAAAGAGGGTATCGCCAAGGAGAATATCCTGCTGGCCCAGAACGGCCAGGTGATTGCCTTCGGCCCCCAGGGCGGCAGTCTGGGGGAATATGTGGACACCGGGCGCCTGCTCATCGACGGCAAGGGTATCGGAGATGTGGGCCGCAGCGTGCTCAAGGAACGTCGCATGCTCTCCGAAGAGGGCATGGTCGTGGTCAACATGGCCTTTGACGAAGATACCGGCGTGATCATCTATGGGCCGGACGTGGTCTCCAAGGGCTTTGTCTTCGAGACCGAAACCGGCCACTTGCTGGACGACGCCCAGTGCGTGATCCTGGAGATCGTCGAGGATGTCCCGCCCGAGGTGCCCAACCGTGCCGAGATCATCCGGGCTCGGGTGCAGACCGCTTTACGCCAGTACTTTTTCTTCACCATCGGCCGTCGTCCGGTGATCATGCCGTTCATTTTGGAAGTATGAAACAGTATCACTAACGCCTTGACTGACTATGCGTAAAGAAATTATCGGCATACTGCTTTTCTTCCTGGTGATCTTCACCCTGATCAGCCTGCTCTCCTATCATCATGCAGATCCATCGATCCATAGCGTGGCAACCGGCGGAGCGGTGCATAATCTCTTCGGAACCCTGGGCGCCCAAGTGGCCGGAGTTCTAGTGGGACTCTTCGGACTAGGCGCTTTTTGGCTCCCGGTGCTGCTGCTGCTGGCCAGTCTCCATGTTTTCAGCGCCCAGCCAAGCCAAACCCTGGCCAATATCGCCGCCGGTGGATTGCTGCTGCTGTTGACCACCGGTTGCCTGCTCGCTTTCAAGCAGAACAGCTACGATTTGCTCGGCAGCCGATTTTCGGCCGGTGGCCTAATCGGGCTGCCGCTCAAGGATTTTCTGGTAGAATACGCCAATTTTGCCGGCGGACTGATCATCATCGGCATCTGCTGGCTGATCGGATTCATTCTGGCCACCGGCTTTTCCCTCGTCGCTTTTTATCAACGCTGCCGGTTGGTCTGGGCCCGCATCGCCGACCGTTTCATGACGGTCTTCGTCAAGTGGCGCGAACGGCGCACCAAGTCTCAAAAGCGCGTGCGCACGATCAAGGCCAAGGCCCAGGCACCGCCCCAGGAGATCGAAATCATTGCACCGGCCATCCGGCCGCCGGTCAAGAAGCCGGCACCGCCACAGCAGAAGCTGTTTGACTTCATGCGCGATGAGGGTGGCTTTCAATTGCCGTCCAGTACTTTTCTGGACGATCCCGAAGAGCGGCCCGTTTCGATCAATGAAGACAATCTGCTGGCGCTTTCCAAACAACTGGAGAAGAAGCTGGAGGATTTCGGTGTCAATGGTCAGGTGGTGGCGGTCACGCCCGGCCCGGTGATCACCACCTTTGAATACGCGCCGGCGCCGGGCGTTAAAATCAACAAAATCGTCAACCTGTCCGACGATCTGGCCCTGGCATTGCGCGCCATCAGCGTGCGCATCGTGGCCCCCATTCCCGGCAAAGCTGCCATCGGTATCGAGGTGCCCAACGCGGATCGCGAAACAGTCCGTTTCAAAGAGATCGTGGCCTCCGGGGCGTTTGAAAAATCCAAATCCAAGCTCACGCTCTGCCTGGGCAAGGACATCGTCGGCAATCCCGTGGTGGCGGCCATGGACAAGATGCCCCACCTGCTCATCGCCGGTGCCACAGGGGCAGGCAAAAGCGTGGCCCTGAACACCATGATCTGCAGCTTCCTCTATAAGGCCACGCCCGACGAGGTCAAACTGATCATGGTGGACCCCAAACGCATCGAGCTATCGGCCTACGACGGCATTCCCCATCTGATCACCCCGGTGGTTACCGACGCCAAGAAGGCCACCAACGCCCTATTCTGGGCCGTAAAAGAGATGGAGCGGCGCTATGAGCTGCTCTCCAAGAAAAAGGCGCGCCACATCAGCCAATACAACCAGAAGTTGGAGCGCGATCCCGGTGCCGCGAAAGTCGCGAACGAGGAGTCGCCGGCCTCCGAGCCGGAAAAGCCCCTGCCCTATATCGTCATCATCATCGACGAATTGGCCGATCTGATGATGGTGGCTTCCCGGGACGTAGAAGTGGCCTTGACCCGTTTGGCTCAGATGGCCCGGGCCGCAGGCATCCATCTGATTCTGGCGACCCAGCGCCCCTCGGTGGACGTGCTCACCGGCATCATCAAGGCCAACTTTCCCACCCGCCTGACCTTTCAAGTATCATCCAAGACCGATTCGCGCACCATCATCGATGCCAACGGCGCTGAAAATCTGCTGGGCATGGGGGACATGCTCTTTTTGCCCCCCGGAACCGGTAAGCTCCAGCGCATCCATGGCGCTTATATCTCCGAGACCGAATTGGCCCGGATCATTGAATTCCTCAAGCAACAGAAGCCGCCCGAATATGACCATGCGGTCGTCGAAGCGCCCATGGAGGAAAAAGGAGACGAAGAGGAGCGTGAGCATGACGAGCGCTATGACGATGCCGTCGCCCTGGTGGCACGCACCGGCCAAGCCTCCATCTCCATGATCCAACGCCATTTGCGCATCGGGTACAATCGCGCCGCCCGCATTGTGGAGATGATGGAGCAAGAGGGGGTGGTCGGCCCCTCGGATGGCGTCAAACCCAGAGAGGTCCTGGTGCGCAATCTGGATGATCTGCCATAATCGCTTCACTATTCTTCCCCCTCGAAACCCGCGGATTTTCAACCCTATCGTAATATCGAGGCCCTTGCCGGCATAACCCGTATCGATCATCTCTGAAAAAAATCACAAAGAGGGAGTTTCTCGACCGTTTTTGGGGAAAGCCCCATTGTGCAGGTCTGTCTGGCCATTGTATTGTAAAAAGCCAGACTTACCGCAAAAAGGCTTCTCCACCAGTGCGCGTGCACAAGCGCCGGTATTGGCTCGGTGGATTTTCGGAGAGCTCTAAAATGAATACCACTACATCAAAGATGGGGGGCCCCTCTGTTTATGAGCCGATGGCCGCCCCTCCCATTGACCCCGCCAATTTGAACCAAAGGAATCCTTTCAAGAAGATACGCACCGGCGTGTATGTAATCCAAAAAGGGTGTTTCCGATATGCAGACGAACGATTGGCGGAAATTTTAGGCTATGCAACCCCCAAGGCGTTAATCGGCCACTCCTTCTGGCAGCGGGTTTATCCCGACGACCGTGCACGGGTTTGCCTGGTGAAAGGCCAAGCCCCTTTCCGTTGCATCAAAGACAACGGGGCGGCGCTGTGGGTTCTGATGAATGGCGTCAACACGCTCTACGATAACAAACCGGCCAATGTGGGGTGCTTGATCAATTTAGGCGTCGATCAAGGGGGGGGGGAGCCTGTTCAAAAAATCCGGACCAAAAGCAAAGGCAAGTTCCCCCTATGGTTAGGGGGTGAGCGGCCTGGGCTGATCGATGACCTTTGCGAAGTGGCGGGAGAACGAACGTTATTCAATGGGGCGCGCTCGGAAACCATCCTCACGACGGCCAATGATGCCATCATCGGCCGAAGCGATGCCATGCGCGAAGTTTGCCATCTGGTTCAGAACTTGGCCGATCTTGAGGCTACTGTGCTGGTTACGGGTGAGCGCGGCACAGGCAAGGAGCTCATTGCCAAATCCTTGCATTTCTGTGGCCGACGAGCGACTAAACCCTTCATGCGCGTGAATTGCTCGGCACTGGCGAAGGGTCTTCTGGAGAGAGAATTGTTCGGCTGTGCGGAAGGTGCATTTGCGGGAGCCATTCAGGCTACTTGCGGTCGTGTCCAAGAGGCCGAAGGCGGAACGCTTGTTTTAGATGATATTGGCGAAATCTCTCCAGCTCTGCAACTTAAACTGCTGCGGATCATTCAGGAAAAAGAATTTGAAAGAATCGGCGAATCGATATCGCGCAAGGTGGATGTGCGTATCGTCGCCTGCACTAAAAAAGATCTTCGAAGAAAGGTTAAGAGCGGAGAATTTAGGGAAGATCTTTACTACCAGCTCAAGTCGGTGGAGATCGCTCTGCCGCCGCTTCGGGAAAGGTTGCAGGATGTGCCCTTGCTGGTGGAGCACTTCCGGAAGCTATTCGATTCCCGTTTCAATAGCACCACCGAAAGTATATCCGGGGAGGTGCTCGATCGTCTGATGGCCTATCATTGGCCGTGGAATGTCACCGAACTTGAAAATGCCATCGAGCGTGCCATCCGGCTGTGCCACGGCCGGGTGATCGCCATTGAACACCTGCCTCCTGAAATAAGGACACTTGACCAGTCCCCAGGCCGTGCTGCGATCATCCCGATTCATACCTCCGAAGGAGCGCAGGATCTGCTTGAAGCCCTCAGTCGCACTTTTTGGAATAGAACCAAGGCCGCGGATCTCTTGGGCGTCAGCAGACAAACCCTGTATCGTAAGATTCGTGCCTATAAAATCTTTGAGATGATGTGACGCTACTCAGGTGGGAGAACTCGTCGTGGGTCAGGAAATGTCAGTGACGGATTTGAAAGAGGGTGAAGGCGCGACCCGGAAGACTTCCAAATCGGTGCTTCCCTGCGGCTTGGAGGAGCTTATAGCTGCCGCGAACCCCGTGGCGGGAGTATTTGTGATGCAAAAAGGCCGGTTGCGACATGTCAGCCATACCTTGGCGGCCTTTTTGGGCTATTCGAGCGTGCAACCGGTCATTGACAAATCACTTTGGGAGTTGATTCATCCGGATGATCGCAAGCAGGTACGAATTGGAGGGCCCAGACCGCAAACAGCAATCCATCATGGGAAAGAATACTTCCGTGCCTTGCGCCAAGACGGTTCCGTACGTTGGGTCGAAATCCAGGGTCAGGTTCTTTTCCTGGAAGGCCGACCGGCCTTCGTGGGTTGCATGGTCGACCGCGGCGATACCTCCGAGCAGCAAGCCTTTGAAAGGGGGTCCCGCCAGCGGAATGCGTATGAGGGTATCGTCGGTAAAAGCAAAGCCATGCAGGATATCTATCGGTTGGTGGAAGACCTGGCTGACCTGGAAAATGCGGTGTTGATCTCGGGTGAGAGCGGAACAGGAAAAAAGCTCATCGCCAAGGCGCTGCATAACAGGGGGCGTCGCGCCTTTGAACCTTTTGTCTCCGTCAATTGCGCATTCTCAGACGAAAGACTTTTTGAATCCGATCTTTTTGGCTGTGTTAAATCCGCTTTTGCGGGCGCCGATCGTGAAAAACAAGGACAATTTGAATGTGCTGATGGCGGAACGCTCTTGTTGGACGAGATCGGTGACGTATCGCCGCGGATTCAGCTTAAACTTTTGCGAGTATTGCAGGAGAAAGAGTTCGAGCGGATGGGCGATAATTTGCCTCGCAGGGCGAATGTGCGGGTGCTCGCCTCTACGCGGAAGGATCTCAGGCAAAAGATCAAAAAAGGCGAATTTAGCCAAGCACTCTATGATCGCCTCGCGAATGCGGTGATAACCCCTCCACCGCTCCGCGAAAGAAGCGAAGATATACCGCTGCTCGCGGACCACTTCCGCAAAATATTCAACCAAAAATTTGGAAGAAATTTCGAGGGAGTAGCCAGTGAAGCACTAGGCCTGCTCATGGACTATCCCTGGCCCGGCAACGTGTGCGAGTTTGAGCAAGCGATGGAACATGCTTTTGGACTCTTTGATGAACGCCTGGTTGTCGCGGAGCATTTGCCGGCAGAGCTTCAAAAGCATAAAATGGCAGAGCCCAAAGAAGCTTCCATGGCCAACGTCGATATGGAAGAGGGCTTAAACGAGATCCTGGGCGCTTTACACAAAACATTCTGGAACAAGAGCAAGGCAGCCAAAGTGCTCGGAATGAGCCGCCAAACGCTATACCGCAAGATGCACGAATTTGGCTTGCTTTGATACGGCTGGTTTTCGAAAAATTTGAAGGATTTTTTGGTCAAGGCCGATCGATTTGTTCTTGGGATTGATGGCAGGGCAAATAGATTGAAACCCGTGTTCCACGCGACGGTGTGGATGAAACTTGAATAACTCCCCCATGGTTACGAACGATGCCATCGGCGGCGGCCATGCCCATGCCCCGACCGAAAAATTTGGTGGTGAAGAAGGGTTCGAAGATTCGCTGGCAGGTCTCCGTGTCCATGCCTGAACCGGTATCCGCGACGCAAAGCACGGCATAACTACCAGGCGCCACCGTTGCAGGGCCTTCAATCTCACCCGTTTCGGAATTGTTCCGGCCGATGTTCTGGTTGTGGGTGGTTAGGGTGAGCTCTCCGCCGTGTGGCATAGATTCGAGGGCATTGGTCAAAACCGCCTCCATGACCATTTTGATTTGGGTGATATCGCCCAGACAACGGCAAAGATCTTTAGAGAGATGAAATTTAAAAGTAATTCCGACGGGATTGGCTAATCTTCCGGAATCTACGATTTCTTGAATCAGATCATTGGCAAAGAAACTTTGGGGTTGATACTTGCCGCCTTGGGCATAAGCCAGCAACTGATCGGTAAGACGGCCCATGCGATGCGCCGATGCTTGCAGAGCTGACAGAAGCTTCTGATCCGCAGGGCATAGATCCGTTTTTAATTTGATCAGGTCCAGATTGCCTTGAATCACTGCCAGACGATTATTGAATTGGTGGGCGATCCCTCCCGCCAAAGTGGCGATAGCCTGAACCTGCTGGCCCCGCAGCAATTGGTTCGCCACGCGCTTGTTGAATCGATCCATAGCAATTTGATCTGTAATATCGTACGCCGAAATGAATACTTTTTGCCACGAAGCCATAAAACCGGAGGGAATGGTGATTCTGATCAGGAGGTCCAATGGCCGGCCTCTTAATGTTCTGGCCGTGGTTACGGCGTCATAGTGGCCGTCGCCGTAAAGGGACATAATTCGATCGATGAAAGCATCCGCATCTGCCGTGCGGATGTGGGCAATATTGCGCAGCATGCTTTCCGTCGTGTCCGCTTCGTAAAGATGGAGCATGGCCCTATTGACGGCTGTTACTTGAATCGATTCTTTGTATATGTTGTTGAAATCGGGTCTGATGCGCAAATGGCTTTCCAGATCGGTGTCCTTTTTGAAGTCACATGCTTCTATATAGGATTTTATTCCGGACCAATCTTCCTCGCACATGGGGACGGGGGATTCTTCAAAAATCTGGCGGTATCGCATCTCGCTCTTGGCCCGCTCCTGTTCGGAAGTAGACCTTAGAGCCACCTCACGCTTCAATCGAAGGTTGGATTTGCGTTCGGACTGCTCGGCCGCCTGGGATCGATTGCGAGCGCTCAATAGTTCATTTTGAGTCCGCACGCGAAGGCTTTGAGCTATCAGGCCGAAGACCAACATGGCCATGAGCGCCGCCACCATGTTGATTTTAAAAAGCGTGCTGTAAAAAGCACTCCAGACGGGCAACTCTATCTTCAGAAGCACGAAGATAGTCAGCAAGCTGAAACCAAGCGCACCGTAAAAGCCAACCCGCGGGCCGAAGAATAGCAACATGATATAGGGAATAATAAAAAGCCACGGAAAAGCACAGTAGATCTCGTTGTCGAGCATGCCGATGATCATGGCTGCTCCCAATAAAGTGAAAGCGATAATCGAGCTGATCAGCTTGAGTCGCACAAGCGAGGAAACTTTCTTTATTTGGAATGCCAGAAAAACGCCGGTGGTTTCGTTGATCACCATCAGGAAAAAAAGCTGGGCCATCAGGTACTTGTGGATGGAGTAATAGAACGTCCCCGTTGCAAGGAAGATCGGTGCCGCGCCTATGGCAACGTAGATATTGAGTTTTTTGTGATACGCGATCTCGGCCCGGCGGCTTTCAGATAATTCTTTTTGATTGCTGCCATGCTGCGCGGTCTGATTCTCCATGGGCGATACCAGCACACTGAATAATTTCTTTATCCTTCTGGGCAGACGCTATCGTTTTTATTTTTTGGAACTGAAAATCTCATATGCCGAATAAAAAAACAAGTCTTTTAACCTACTTAAAATGCAGCAAAATATAAAATTAATCAGGTTCGGTGGGGATTTAAAGGCAGCTTTTCAGGGCTCCCGGATTGTCTCCGGAAAAGAAGAGGCACTAAGCAAACCGGTGGTGTCGCTTCTGCGAAAGGCTCGATCGGCATGGACAGCGCGCTATGCGGCATTTTGGGATTGGTCCGACGCCGGGTGGGGTTGGCGGCCATTGGCGCCGGGAAGGTAGATCATGACGCGTGTACCTTTTTCGGGCTCCGAATCAACCACGATGATGCCGTCGTGGTTCTTGACAATTCCGAAGGCAGCCGCCATGCCCAATCCGCGGCCATGAATTTTGGTGGTGAAAAACGGGTCGAAGATCCGCCGACGGATCTCGGGACTCATCCCCGAACCGGTGTCTTCGATACAAATCACCGCATACTTTCCCGGCGGGGCGGGGGGATTGTCTTTATCCATGCCCGAGTCGATCGACATGTTGTAGGTGGCTATTTTTACTTGGCCGCCATGGCTGATCGCCTCGGTTGCGTTGTTCAGAACCGCTTCAACCACCATTTTAATCTGTGTCGTGTCTCCGATCACCGATAGGACATCCGGCGCAAGGTCGGCCGTGAGCCTGATGGAAGGATCAAGCTGATCTTTCTTTGATTCCAGTACGCCCATGATCAGATCGTTGGCCGAAAACTTTTTGGGCTGATATTTGCCCCCCTGGGCATAGGCCAGCAGTTGATCGGTCAACTGGCTCATGCGGCCCGAGGATGTTCTCAAGGCGTTGAAATTGCGGCTTGTCTCCAGGCCGCCCCGGATGTTGGCTTCCAGCAATTCGAGATTACCGTAAATAACCGCCAGTGCATTGTTGAATTGATGAGCGATCCCACCGGCCAGAGTGGCGATAGCCTGTATCTGGCTGGCGTGCTGGAGCTTCTGGTCAACCCTTTTCTTCTCTTCTTCAAGCGCCACCCGCTCGGTTACATCATATACGGAGGTAAATACCTTTTCCCAGGAGTTTTCATAGCCGACCGGCACCGTGCTGCCAATGAGCAGGTGCAGCTTACGCCCACTGAGTGTATGGGCAGTGATTTCGGCATTGAATCGACCATTTTGGTAGAGATCCACCATGCGTTCGATGAGGTAGTCAGTGCGGTTTTCCGGCAGGATGCGTGACAGATTTCGCAGCAATCTTGAAGTGGTATCGGCTTCATAGAGATTAAGGGTGGCGCGATTGATGGCCGTGACATGCATCATGGCGATACAGGCTTCGACCTGCTCCTGATTTTTCTTGAAGTAACCTTTTAGATCGTCGGCCGCTTCCAGTGGTAAGGTGTCCAGATAAACCTTTACCTGGGACCACTCCTCTTCCCACAGAGAAATTGCTGATTCTTCGAACAAGGCGCGATAGCGCTTTTCACTTTGCGCCAAGGCTTTTTCGGATTGGACGCGCAGTTCAATTTCCCGTTGGAGTTCCTTATTGGTTTTGCGTTGGCGCTGTTCAGCCAGACGATACTCGTTTTGTGAGGCCACCAGGTCGTTTTGAACACGTACCCGGATGATCTCCGAGATCAGGGCGATGAAGAGTACCGTCGTTAGTGCCATGATTGCGTTGTATTTGAACATCTTAATTCCCCAGGCGTCCCAGGGCGGAAAATCCATGGCGATGACAATGATGCTCAGGGCGAGACAGAAGGCCAGCGCGCAGACGACTCCGATGCGTTTCCCGAAAAAGAGCATGACCCCGACGGGATAGGTAAATACCCAGGGAATGAAAATGTACAGATCATCGCTCATCACACCGGCCAGCAGGCTGGCGGCCAGCAAGGCGAAGGCGATGGCTGCGGTAATCCGCTTAAGCGCCACAAGGCTCTTCAGGTCTGTCAGCCAGTACCCGGCCACTAAGGCAGCCACGGCGTTTAACGCCAGGGCTGAGAAGACAATGTACTGGAAGGGATTTGCGAGAAAAAAATGAAAAACGGCATAAAAAAGGAATATGGGCGTGCAGAAAACGGCAATCCAACGATTCATTTTTTTATGATAGGCGATTTCGGTCAACCGCGCTTCGTCTGTCTCGACGATCCGATCCAATCCAACGTCTCCTTCAGATTCCATGGATAGGTACCTCAAAGGCGGTAAGCGATTCCATTCCGGATTTTTATGGCGATAATGAGTAGCGGCGCTTTTTGCCATGGCGCAAATGAAATCTGCGCTCAGTCTTTGCGGGCGGAAGCCGTCGCCCACACATAATTCGCTACATTAGTCAGCCTTGGTCACAAATAACACAATTGCAAGGTAAGATCTACTTTAGAAAAGTTTTTCGACCCCTTGAAGTGCTTGCTGCCTTTATGTATGTTCTGCCGTCGTGCCAATACAGGAAAGGGGATTTCTGGCTTATGACCAAAGATTTATCGTTTGGCGAGCAGATCAAAGGCTTCTTGGACCCGGAGGAAGGCAGGCGGTTGTACGAAACCTCTCTTCGCGCCGCAGGAAAAGGGCCTTGCCTGGAAATCGGCGGTTATTGCGGCCGATCAACTTACTATATCGGCCAGGCCTGCCAGGAAAAAGGCGCCATCCTTTTTTCCATTGATCACCACCGCGGGTCGGAAGAACAACAGCCCGGCGAGGAGTATTTCGATCCCTCCCTTTTCGACGCCCGCGCGTATACAATCGACACCTTCAGCCATTTCCGGCGTACGTTGCAGCGCGCGGATCTGGAAAAGAACGTGGTGCCCATCGTGGCCGCTTCCGCCGTGGCGGCCCAAGCCTGGGCCACCCCCCTGGGCATGGTTTTCATCGACGGGGGGCATGCCTACGAAACGGTGCGGCGGGACTATGAAGGGTGGTCCCGGCACATCGTTGCCGGCGGCTACCTGCTAATCCACGACATTTTCAAGGACCCGTCCCAGGGAGGTCAGGCCCCCTACCAGATTTACCAGACAGCGTTGGCTTCGGGCGCCTTCGAGGAATTGCCCATGACCCGGACGCTGGGCGTGCTGCGGCGCACGGCATAAAGATCGAAAGGAGATGAAAGAGTTGCGAATGCGAATCAATACGTTTGGAAAAGAATGGGTTATCTTGTTGTGGTTGCTTTTCTTTGTCACATCCTCACCTGCCTATGGTGATAACGAGCGGATCATTTTTCTGCATCATTCCACGGGGGGAGGTGTATACACCGAAGGTTCGGTAGCCAACTGGTTTCAAACCTATAACCAGGATAACGACACCAATCTTCAAATCACCTCCAGGCAGTATCCCACCTCCCCCTACCCATGGGAAAACTACCCTTATGACTACTGGAATCTATGGATTAACGGCGCGTGTAATTCAAATGATCCTGATATCGAGTGTTTGAACACCCTGACCCAAGACTTCGAGGTGGTGGTCTTCAAGCATTGCTTCCCGGGGGCCGGAATTTTGGGTGATAGTGGCACCCCTTCGGTTTCTTCTCCGATAAAGCGTTTGGAGAATTATCGCTTGCAATACAGGGCCTTGCGCGACCTGATGGATGAATACCCCAACACCATCTTTATCGTATGGACCCTGGCGCCCTTACACCGCCTGGCCACCGATGCCCAAGAAGCGGCGCGAGCCAGGGAATTTGTCGACTGGGTCAAGGGTGATTTCCTGGCCGAGAACGGCAGCCACCCCAATATCTTCATCTTCGATTTCTGGGGCATCGTTGCCGAAAACGATCCCAACCCTGCCAATGGGCAGGTCAATTGCCTGCGCTATGAATACGAAGGCAGCCACACCGATAGTGATTCCCATCCCAACGAAAGCGCCAATGTGGTCGCAGGGCCGGCCTTCGCCGAGCGAATTGTGGAAGCCATCCAGATCTTTACCGAGGGCGGCGGAGCGACCAGCAGCAGTAGCAGCGGCGGCGCAAGCAGCAGCTCTTCCGGCGGTGCGAGCAGCAGCTCCTCCGGCGGTGCAAGCTCTGGTTCGAGTTGTTTTATTTCCGTACTGTCCAGTTGGTAATTTTAATCACCAAGTACCCTCATCGGCTGTGCATCATGCGGCTGGTCGAGAAATGAAGACGGTTTCGAGGGGCATGTGGACGGGCCGGACAGACCATGCTTCTTCAGCAGTTCAAACAGCCGCGTGCGGGACAAACCTGAAATTTGGCAGGCTTCCTTGCGACTGCCTTGGGTGGCCCGCAGCAAACGTTCCAGATAGTGCCGATCCATAAGCTCGCGATAGGTTGCTATTGCGGGACATTCTTCAGCGAGCCGTTCGATGGGGGCAAATCCTCTCGCCGGATCGGTTCCGGCCTCGACAGGGATGCCCTTGACCGCCAAGCGGGCCAGGGTGGCCCGGATGTGCACGGGCAGATGATGAGGGTAAAGGGTCGGTTCTGGACCGGCTGAACAGAGCGTCTCTTCGAGGGCATGAAACAGCTCGCGGACGTTGCCCGGCCAGTTGTAGCGTTGCAGCGCATCGATAAAGTCCATCGAGAGCCCTTTGGTTTCCTTCCTATTGAGGCTGCACAGGCGGTTGAGGTAATGGATGGCCAGACATTGGATATCCTGGGGGCGCTGGCGCAGAGGCGGTGTATCGATGCTCAAGGTGCGCAACCGGAACAGCAGGTCGCTGCGAAATAAGCCCTTGGCGACCATGGTTTCCAGATCTCGGTTGGTGGCCGCGATCAACCTGAAATCCACGGAAACTTCACTTTGACCGCTGACAGGCCGCAGGCGTCTTTCCTGAATCACGCGCAGGAACTTCTTCTGAATCGATAGCGGCATCTCGCCGATTTCATCCAGCAATAGGGTGCCGCCATGGGCCTGCCGGATCAATCCATCGCGATCCTTATCAGCGCCGGTAAAGGCCCCACGGGCATGGCCGAAGAGCAGGCTTTCCACCAGGTTTTCCGGTAGGGAGGTACAATCCACCACCACGAAGGGATAGTCAGCCCGACTACTGTTTTCGTGAATGGCATGGGCCAGCAGCTCCTTGCCGGTTCCGGTTTCGCCGCAGATCAGGACATTGGATTCCGTGGTGGCTGCCTGGGCCACACGTTCCAGAACGGCGTTGAGCACGGGGCTTTGACCGACGATGTTATCGCGCTTGAGCAACCTGGGCCGATCATGGGCGATTTTGGTCTTGTGGTAGGTCAGGGCGCGTTCGATTTTCAGCATCATCTCATGGAGGCCAGCCGGCTTGACCATATAATCCCAAGCGCCGTTCTTAATGGCCAATTCAGCGGCATTGGGATCGCCATTGCCGGTGATGATGATCACTTCGGGTGCATTGGCGATTTGCCGAATGCGCGGCAGAATGTGCAGGCCGTTCCCATCGGGCAATCCAACATCCAAAAGTACCAGATCGAACGCATCCTTCTGGATGGCATCCCATCCCTGCCGAGCCGTATCGGCGCAGCGGGCTTGGCATCCCATGCGCTTGGCCACATTGGCCAGCATGGTATTGATTCCAGGATCGTCATCGATGATCAGAATTTCGTTCATGATCGCCCTCGGCTCGGTCTGAGATACGCTGTATGGTTCTGCCAAGGGTATCGGCGGGGCAGGGCAAATCTTTAGAAAGGCCAAGTGGTCCGATGAGACGACGCCGGCGTTTTAAGCAGCGGGCCGCTGGTCTGCTGGGGCGGATTTGCGGAAGTAGAACACGACGCTTTTGCCCATGAAAGGGTTGAGCCAGCGCTCCAGTGTGCGGGTCAAGCGGGGCTTTTGCATCATGTCCCAGACCAGGAAGCGATGGTAAATCTTCACCGGCCAGAGCTCCTCCTTCTGGACGCCAACGATGCACTTGAGCCACCAGAAGGGGCTGTGCAGGCTGTGGGCAAAATGGGTGTGCCAATGGCGAACGCCATGGGATTCCACCTGTCGAAGCAATCGATCGGCCTTGTAGATGCGGATGTGACCGCCCGGCAGGCAACGGTATTGCGACGATAGGCGCCAGCAGAGCGTTTCGGGCCATTCGCGCGGCACGCTCACCACCAACGGGCATCCCGGTTTGAGCACGCGCACGATTTCGGCCATGGCACCGAGGTGATTGGGCACATGTTCCAGCACCTCGGAGCAGATGACCAGGTCGAAGGTCGCATCCCCAAAAGGAAGATGATTGATGTCGGAAGCCGCAAGGCTCCAGCGCCCGTTGCCATGGGCGCCCAATTGGTCGTGGTATTGAAGGCGCGATCGGGCCTTGGTCAGGTCGTCGAAGTTGGCATCGGCGCCGATCACGATAGCGCTTTCGATCGCATAAGCCGCGGCCACATGGCGGCCCGAGCCGCACCCGATGTCCAAAACGCGGCTGCCGGGGGGCAACCGCAGGCAGTTAAAGTCGACGGTAATCATGGATGGTCTGAAGGTAGGCCGCAACCGTCTGGCGCGCGGCCGCTTCCCAGGTGAAATGGGTCATGACCCGTTGATATCCTCTTTGGCTCATGGCTTTGGCATATTGAGGATCGTCGCACACCCTGGCAATGGCTTGGGCCAGGGCCATAGGATCTCCCGGCGGCACCAGCAGCCCCGCATCCCCAACCACCTCGGGCAGGGCGCCGCCCGTGGTACTGACGACCGGAACGCCGCAGGCCATGGCCTCGCCGGCTGGAAGCCCGAAACCCTCATAGAGCGAAGGTACCACCGCCGCCCAGGCGCGCGCATATTGATACAGATACTCGTCCTGGGGAATCCTGCCCGTGAAACGCACATGGGCGCCGATGCCCAGTGTCCGGATCAGTTCGAAAATGGGGCTTTTTTCCTTGGGCATGCCCACCACCACCAGTTTCAATTGGGGATGCGTCGGCAGCAGGCGCGCCACGGCCTGCAGCAGAATATGCAGTCCTTTCAAAGCGATGTCCGAACTGTTGGTGACCATCAGGCGGTACGGCTCCCGCGCGACCCCCGGCAGTGGATGGAAGCTTTCGGTATCGATGCCGTTGGGCACGACGCTGAAGCGTTCGGCCGGAATGCGGAACTCGCGCCGGATATCTTCCCGGGCACAGGCCGAGACGGTTATGATGCGCTTGAGCTTGGGTGCCACGCGCTTTTGCATGCCGATGAAACTGTACCAGCGCAGGTGCTTGGCCTTTTTCCAGAGTTTGGTTTCCGCTTGAATGGCCAGGTCCCGGTCCACGGTGATGGGATGGTGAATGGTGGCCACGGTGGGCAATCTGCGGGCCAAGGCCCAGATGCCGTAGGACAGGCATTGATTGTCGTGGAGAATGTCGTAGCCGTTATGCGCCTTGAGCAGGCGAAAGGCCCGCAACCCGAAGGTGAGCGGCTCGCTGAAGCCCATGGTGGAGACCCCGACCCACTCGATCATATTGATGGGATCGAACAGTTCCCTGGCCGTGGGTGTCCGGAAAAGGTCCTCCGGGTTGTAGAGATCGAGGCTGGGCAGCGGGTGCAAGCGGGCACCGTTATCCAATATGGGATAAGGCGGGCCTGAGATCACATCCACTGTGTGGCCCAGCTTACAGAGCGCATGGCTCAGATGGCGCACATAGACCCCTTGCCCGCCGCAGTGGGGGTTGCTCCGGTAGCTGAGCAAGCCGATACGCAGGGGGCGGTCGTTGATTACGGGCGACTGTGAAGAGAATGAACGGGCGGGCAAGGCATCACCAACGATTTATGCTGATATTTCTGCGTATGATCAACTATCCGAGCCGAATCAGATATCCCGGATGGCGTTTCAGGGTCAAGTATAAAAAAAGAGCGGGGTCCCGGACTGGCGGGACCCCGCTGATCATGGGTGCGGTGAACGCGGATGTTGGCCTATTCGATCACTTCACCCTTGATGACTCTGAGCACGACATCGGTGGGTACCGCTCCCACCAAATCGGTTTGGGACGAATCATAGGTCAGGGTCGGCTCACCGACTTCTTCTTCATTCTCGAAGGTGATGCCGGTAGGATCCTCCACCTCGTTCATAATCAGGCACTCTTCAATTCCCTTGATCACGTACTGGTTGCCATCGGCGTCTTCCAGTTGCGTGCCGTCAGCCAGGTTGATCTGGGGCTCCCATTGGCCGCTCTCGGGATTGTAGGCCCACGGCATGTTCAAGGAGAAGCCGTCATACTCCAGGCGGAACCTTTTGCCGTCATTGGTGGCCTCCCCATTGGCATCATTGGCCGTGCTATGGGTATAGGCGAAGGAAAGGGGCGGATCGAAAGAGGCGAAATTGCCATTGGCGTCCCTTACCGTGACGTACTGGTTCCACTGATCCGTGCCAGTGTTCCAAGTGTAATACACTTCCGCGTTATTTGCTTCCCAGAAATAGGGTTCCTGGTCGTTGAAATACTGCTCGGTGGTCAACGGCCCAAGGTGGTAGCCCCACTGCAGCATGTTTCCTTCCGGGATATCCAGGCCGGAAAGGGAGACTTGATTTTCCTCGGCTGCATCGTACAACATCATCTCGGAAGCAATGAAGTGGAAGCTTTTTTCCGACTCATTGCCCCAATAGCTATTTTGGGAATCTTGGGCTTGATCCACAACCGTTTGATCGATCGGCATATCCAAGGTAAAGGCCCAAGTGTAGAGGGTTAGGTCCGTGGCCTCGCTGGGTGAAAGGGTTTGCTCGGTGTGGAAGTAAACGGTGCTGCTATTGTCCGGCGTTGCGCCGCCGGCATAGAGCGTTCCAATGCGCAGGAAAGATTTGAGGGGCTCGCACCAGGCCCCATCCCATTCGGTAAAGGTGACCTCGGCGATATTGGGATCGCCTTCGGGGTAGTAGACGATCTGGCCGTTGCTTTGGTCCCGGTATCCAATTTCAATGAAGCTTGAACCGTCCCAGGTAATGATGGCATCTGTCCCGTCGGCCCATTTGGACAGTTCCACACCCGTCAAGTCTCCCAGCGGCATCTGGCTGGCCGTGTGCTTGGTCAGCTTGCCCGCCGCGCGGAAGACGGTATATTCATTGCCGTCCATGTCGCTGACCGTGGCGCCACTGGCCAAGGTGAGGTTGTTGTTGGTCCACAGCCCATAGTAGCCCACATAACCGTTTTTGGTGCCTGAATCGGTTTCGAATTCGATGGGGAATCCGGAGTTCAGCCTCGTCTCGGCGCCGGTTTCGGCGTCAAACAGCTTATAGCGGTAGATGCGATGTTTGAGATCATCCTTGGCGTAGACCGCCGGGTCCTGGCCCTCTTCGGTCTCCTTGAAGTAGGTTTCGTTAAAAGCGATCTGTGAGACGGTGGGCGGTGGCAAGAATTCGCCGCCTTCATCTTCATTCCATTCGGTCTCCTGGTCATAGACATAGGCATTGCCTTGGGTTACATCGGCATTGGCCACCACACGCACCTTGCGGTGACTTTCCCATCCGCCGGCTATGCCCTCGTCGTCCACGTTCTCGATGACCACATTGCCCTCTTCGGCGCTGACGCTCAAGGCCATCTGCATCACTTCCAGGCCTTCATCGCCATCCTCGTTCACCATGTTGCCTTTGAAATGGGCGGTCATGGCACCATAGGGATATTCTTCGCTGACACCCTCTGTAACTTCGAAATAGCCGCGGACCAACATGGGCTGGTCATTCGGTCCGTTTACATAAAGCCAGACTTTGATGATCATGGGGGCGGTGTTGCTGGCCCGGGTTACATCCACAATAATCTCCATCAAGGTTTCAGTGGTGGTGGAGGTGGTGGTATTGCCCGATTGGCTCTGCTGGCTGTCATCGTCATCCCGAACCAGCGCTTTGTAGGGGCCTGCATTGATAAAATTAGAGTAGCTGGTTTCGTTGCATACACCCAGAATGGTATTGATCATGTCCAGGGCATCGGTGTCGTCCACCCAAGAGCGTTTGACCGCATTGGTATAATCGGTGTCGGTGTCGTTGTAGATTCCCCGGGCCGCGGCCCTGAAAATACTCCTGGAGGCTCGGGCGGCGCCGGCCTCGTCCACATTGGACAATTGGATACGGTCGGGAAGCGCCAAGGCGCTTACCTCACCGCTGGAGCCGCTGCTGCTGGAGCCGCCACCGCCGCAGCCCGCCATTAGAATAAGGGCGGTCACCGCCACCATGGTCAGTCTCCAGGCAGCAGCATGTTTGCATGAACGTTTGGAATTCTTCCGAACCATACTTCTCCTCCATAGGTGTTAAAGATGAAACGAACAAATAGGATCAACATCCGGAAATGGCGGTATCCAGATGAGCAAACGATGTGCCAATAAGCCAGGAAGGACACACGCGTAGGAAAGTATTCTAAAATTCAGGTAGATGGATGACTCCTTGGAATATATTGGGCGATTGTGCAGCGTTCTATTCTTCGTCCATGTTCGCTTTGCCGAACAGGGGTGTGTTCGGAAAACAGGACTATTGCGCCAAGGCTTGCGATCGACGATAAAAGCATGCGATGGGTATTTTAAAACGGATTCGATCGGAGGCACCCATGCGTGTTCCGCCCACCATCCATATAACCGAAGTGGGCCCGCGCGACGGCTTGCAGATGGAGCTTCGCGTGTTGTCCACTGCCGAAAAACTGGAACTCATTGCCGGTTTGGCTTCGGCCGGGCTAAGGGAAATCCAGGTAGCGGCTTTTGTCCATCCCGAAAAGGTGCCGGCCATGGCCGACGCCGAGGCCCTGATCGGGGCGCTGCCCCTGCACGATCAAATGCACTACAGCGCTCTGGCCTTGAATCTCCAGGGCGTGGTACGCGCCTGCCGAACGGCAATTCCGTGGATCGAAATTTCCCTATCGGCCCATGACGCCCACAGCCGGCGCAATGCGGGCCTTTCGACAACCGATGCCTTGGCCCAGAGCGGCCCCATGCTCGCCATGGCCATCGGCGCGGGCCGCAAAGTGCGAGCCAGCATCCAGTGCGCCTTCGGCTATGAGACCCCCGAGGATGTCGATATCGACGCCGTGGCCGTGGCGGCCTCCCGATTGGTGGAGAAGGGCGCGGATCGGCTGGTGCTGGCCGATACCACGGGTCTGGCGGCGCCGCCGACCGTGCGTCGCATGCTGGCCGCCGTAGCGCCCATTGCCGGGTCTATCCCGGTGGGATTGCACTTGCATGATACCCGCGGGTTGGGTTTGGCCAATGTGATGGCCGCTCTGGAATTGGGAATCTCTCATTTTGATACATCCCTCGGCGGCCTCGGGGGATGTCCTTTTATTGAAGGTGCAGCCGGCAATATCGCCACGGAAGATGCGCTCTACTTGTTTCACAGGCTGGGCATCGCCACGGGCATCGACATCAGCCGGGTAGCGGCCTTGAGCCGGCGCCTCGCGAGGGTTTTCAACCACCCGCTGCCGGGTAAGATTTACCGCCTGGCCGCCACCCACCTCGATTTTAGACCTCGATGAGGGGCTCGAAATCGCTCCCACTTTTTTTTCATCAAGTTCCAAATAAAGCGGTCGATACAACAAATTGAGTCGTCACGGCCGTGTCCTCCACAAGCCGATGCATAAAGGGGGGACTTGGCGCAGACGGATAGGTAAAAAAACCAGGTCCTTTTGGGATAGGTCTTCAGGTACCCGAATGAGTGTCGAAGAGAAAGAGACAATCCTGTTTGTCGATGACGAAGAGAGCATCATCGACATCGCCCACACCTATTTCACAGGTCGCGGATATCGCGTGCTCTGCGCGAGCAATGGTAAGGAGGCGGTTGAACTGCTGACGTCCCGCCATGTGGATTGCTGCTTTACCGACATCAACATGCCCGAAATGGATGGATTGGAGCTGGCCGAGCACATCCGCAAGTGGGACAACACCATCCCCGTGATCGTCATGACCGGTTATCCCTCCCTGGACAACACCATCCAGACCTTGAAAAACGGCGTGGTTGATTTTCTGGTCAAGCCGGTCAATTTGCAGCAGATGGAGCTGTGTATCCAGCGGGTGCTGCGCGAGCGACGCCTGTTCATCAAGAATGTCATCTTGAGCAAAGAGGTGGAGGGCAAGGCCCAGCTTGAAAAGCTCAACGCGGAGCTGATCTATAAAGTCGAAGAACTGAA
The DNA here is from genome assembly GCA_016218685.1 of Desulfobacterales bacterium. Lineage (GTDB taxonomy): Bacteria > Desulfobacterota > Desulfobacteria > Desulfobacterales > Desulfosarcinaceae > Desulfatitalea. The sequence goes on from JACRDD010000016.1 coordinate 86,827, forward strand.
CATCCTGAACCGGATCATGACCGACTTTTCCGCGTTGCGCGAAAGCAGCGATATCTTCAAGCAACTGGTGGATCTGGCAGTCGAAATCGTGGATGCGGACGGCTCATGCTTCTACTTGTTGAGCGACGCTTCCAACCATCCGCTGCCCATCGCCGCGGCCGGGGAGCAATGGCTGCCGGCCCATATGCAACACACGCCATCGGAAGCATCCGATGCTGCGCTCATTTCAGCTCCCGATAAAATCTGCGACCTGATCAAGGAAGTGGTCCAGGATGATCGGCCGTTGATCATCGCCGCCAACAACGGTTGTCAGCGCTTGCCCCAGCATTTTCTTTCCTGCATGCTGGTGCCCTTGAAGATCAGGACCCGTGTCCTGGGTGTCCTGATGGCCGGTATTTACAGGGGCGAGCGGCGTTTTGACGAAAAGGATTTATACTACCTCGATTTCATGAGCAAAAAGGCCTCAACCGGCATTGAAAACCTGGCCTTGTACGAAAATATCTACAACAACCTGCTTTCGACCCTCTACGCTTTTGTTAAAGCCATTGAAGCCCGCGATCCGTATACCAAACAGCACTCCAGTCGCGTCACGCTGCTGGCCAGCACCTTGGCCAAGGCGGTCGGCTGTTCCGACGAGGAACGCGAAATATTAAATGTCTCCGGCTTGCTGCACGACATCGGCAAGATCGGCGTTCGGGATGCAATCCTGCTCAAACCCGGACGCCTGGATGCCGAGGAATACCGCATCATTCAGCAGCATCCGGTGATCGGCTGCGAGATCATGGGACAGTTGGGGCTCTGGACCCGCGAAAAGCAGATCGTGCGCCATCATCATGAACGCTTCGACGGCAAAGGCTACCCCGATCGGCTGGCCGGCCAGCAAATACCGCTCTTGGCCCGCATTCTCAGCGTGGCCGATGTTTATGACGCCATCGCCTCGGACCGTGCCTATCGCGAACGCATGCCCGAAGCAAAAATCCTCGAAATTATGTATGGCGGTGCCGGCACCCAGTTCGATCCCGATATCATCGAGGTTTTCCGTAAACTATACGAATCCGGAGAGTTGGTCAGGGTGCTGGCCGACGATCCCCATGAAACCAGCAACGCGGCCAACGGCTGAAAAAGCCCACTCCTGCCAATAGCTTCCTTCTCATCGCACTCTATGTGCATGCCACTGCCCGCTATCGTTTTGACCTGAGTCGTGATTTGGATTATAGCAGCCGGGATTGACCGCTTCCGGGTCTGTGCGTCCATGTCCATCTTGCATGCATGGTGCGCCTGCCCAAAACTGGTTTAATCCTGATAGCGCCTTAAGGAACAGGTTGGTTCATTGCAAGCGATGATACCTTGGTATGCCCCCACCACCATTGAACAATGGTTTCGACGGCTGCTGTCGCCCAGGGCAGTGGTTTTGGTGTTGTTCCTGGTTGCCCTGATCGTGACCGAATGGCGCTTTGCCTGGATGGAGCAAGTGGCGGGCAGTTATCTGGTGACCACCAACCGCTACCGTCCCAAATCGGGAACGGTGTGGGAGCAAGGTCGCCAAAGCGATCAGGCCCGCCAGGCATTGGCCCAGTTCGCAACCCAGCAGCAGAACGTACAGCGTGAGGCCCAACAGGCGGGCTCGTTGGGACAAGTGGTGGCCAACATGGACGCCAAAGGGGCCATGCTATCGGCCGAGCATTTCCTCAACCTTTATTTGAAACTGCCGCCGGTGCTTGCCCAGGAAATCGCTTCGCCGTATGTGCTGCTCGCCCTTTCCAGTGCCGGTCGCTGGGAGCGCGCCTTTTTTCAGCAGGAGGACGAAAACCTGTCCATATCCCTGCTGGACAGTCAAAACCAGGTGGTTTACCGCCTATCCATCGGCGCCGTGCTCATGGGGCACATCGAACGCGGCGAAGTGGCCATCCGGACAGGCCTGGAACAGTTGTCCGATTTTTCCGACAACATCTATACGGCCGAGCTCTTTTTCGAAGCACTCAACGCCCTGCCCGAGGCGTCGCGCCGGCGCGTGCTGGCCCATCCCGAGGATCTTTTGCGCGTCTCCGGGCGCATCCGGCGCATCGGCATTTCGGCGGGGGCCATGGGCGACAATGTCGATTTGGGCTTTGAGGTGGAAGATCTGGAGGGACCCAAGGTGATCCTGATGCAAGGTGCCCGGGAGGAGGTTCGCCAGTTGCAACGAGCCATGGAAGGGAGCTTTCAAAACGCACGACCCTCGGGCGGGGAGGCGCGGCCATGACGCTCTCGGTGCGCCTGGTGCGCGGCATCGGCGGGGCGACGGCTGCCGTGGCGGCTTTATTCGGCCTTTTTGCCATTGGGGGAACGCTTCTGCTTTTCGGCCTGATTCAGGGGCTGCCCAACATTCCTGAGCCACTGCAACGGATCATCGAAACACCGCCGACTGAAATTTATGCGGCCAATGGCGAGCGATTGCTGCAGATCGGCGGCCGCGATTATGTGCCTTTGGATCAGATCGCCCCGGTGCTCATGCAAGCCATTCTGGCCACCGAAGACCATCGTTTCTGGGACCATCACGGCATCAACAAGCTCAGGACACTGAAAGCTTTTTGGATCACCATCAGCGGCGATCGGCGCCAGGGTGCCTCGACGATCACGCAGCAACTGGCCAAAAATCTCTTCTTCAGTTTTGAGCAGACCATCAGCCGCAAACTCAAAGAGCTGCTGGTGGCCTTGCAGATCGAATCCCAGTTCAGCAAGCAAGAGATCTTAGAAGCCTACCTCAATCAAATCTACTTCGGTCCGCGGGCCCAGGGAGTGGCCCAGGCCGCACATCTGTTTTTCGATAAACCGGCCGCCCAACTGGATTTGGCCGAGGCCTCCCTTTTGGCCGGATTGCCCAAATCCCCCACGCGCTACAACCCCTTCCGGCATATCGACCGCGCCAAGGCGCGCCAGCGCGTCGTGCTCAACCGAATGGTCACGGCCGGCTTCATCTCGGCCGAGCGCGCGGCCACGGCCGAAGCCCAGCCCCTGATTTTCCGCAAGCAAGGCAACAACGGCCCTCTGGGGGACTATTTCGTAGATTGGGTGCTCAAGGGGCTGGAAGAGCGCTATGGTGCCCAGGTGGTCTACCATGGCGGCCTCAAGGTGACCACCACCCTCGACCCGCTGCTCCAGCGCCTGGCCTACGAGTCGCTGGTCGGGGGGTTGGAAGATCTGGAAAAGAATATGCCTGGCGTACCCGAAAACGGCGCTGGCACCGGCAGTGGCGTGCGCGATCGCATTCAGGGAGCGCTGGTGGCCATTCAAGTCAATTCAGGGGCCGTCAAAGCCATGGTCGGCGGACGCGATTATCTCCAAAGCGAATTCAACCGGGCCGTGGAAAGCAATCGGCAGGCGGGTTCCGGCTTCAAGCCGTTTCTGTATTATACGGCTTTCGAAAAACTGAACGTCACACCGGCCACCGTGCTGGTGGACAAGCCGGTGAGGGTCCCGTTACCCGGCGGCCAGGAGTGGCGACCGTCCAACTTCCGCCGCGAATATCAGGGCCCCGTGATCCTCAAGAAGGCCTTCTACGAATCGATCAATACCATTGCGGCCCAACTGGTCGTGCAGACCGGCCCGGAAGCGGTGATTGCCACGGCCAACCGTTGCGGCATCGAAAGCCCGCTGAACCCGGTTTTTTCCGTTGCCTTGGGCAGCTCGGGGGTTAGCCCCCTGGAAATGGCTTCGGCCTTCAGCACCTTTGCCGCCGGAGGCGTTCACTTTCCTGCCTTCGGCATCTGGCGCGTGGAAGATCCTTACGGCCAGGTGCTCGAAGAGCACATCGTCAGCGGCACCAAGGCCTTGAACAATAAAATCGCCTATCAGGTGGTGGACATGATGCAATCGGTGGTGGATGAGGGCACCGGAGAGGTCGTTCGCCGCCTGGGCTTTACCAAGCCCGCGGCCGGCAAGACCGGTACCACCAACGGCTACAAGGATGCCTGGTTTACCGGCTTTACGCCGGCCCTGTGCGCATCGGTGTGGGTCGGCTACGACCGCGAACAGGGAATGAAGGATATTCAAGGCGGCGGCATCACCGGCGGCCGGGGCGCGGCGCCCATCTGGTCTCGTTTCATGACCCGCGCCACCGACGGCGAGCCTCCCAGGCCTTTCCTCCAGCCCGCCGGCATTCGCTTTCAGTCGGTCGATCCGCGCACCGGCGAGCCGGTCTCTATTGAATCCCAAGCAGCCGAGAGCGTCGCCTTGAAAGAGGGGGAATAAACAAGTGAACGACGAAAATGCCGATTTGAAGGAAGGCGCAGGCAGGTGAGATGAACGCCTTTTTCCGTCATATGGCCGTGCGCTTGTGGGCCACGATTCTCATCGGCGGTATGATCTGTATGGCATTGCTGCCCGCATGGCAGGGCGCCCTGGGGCTTGCCTCCATTCACCTCCCGGTGGTTGTGGTGTTTACATTGTGCTTTCTTTCGCTGGGATGGATGATGAACCGCATCGGTTTGGTCCAGGTGCGGCGCCAAGTGTCTGAGGCCGCGGTCTGGGAACGGGCCGGCATGAGCATGGAAGCGGAAAACGCCTTCGAGCGCGCCAAGGCTGTTTATGACGGCTTCTGGCTGTCGCCGGTGCAACGCCGGCGCTGCGCCGAGTGGCTTTCCAAACGCCTGGCCCGTTTCTATTTGGCCCAGGCGACCCTCGGTCGGAAGGACCATTCCATGGTTCTTTCCTATCTGGGCGCCCATCCCGACGACGACACCGTGGCACTGGCCTGGCTCGAAGCGGCGTTAAACCGGGAGCGCCATTCCCCCCAGGAGCATGAGATTGCGGCGCGGGTGGGCGATGCGCTGGAAGCCAACGACCAGGTCCAGCGTCTGCTGATGCAGTTCTATCTGACGGATCGGCGCGTGGACTTCGAGGCATTGCAGGCCTACCGCCGTGTCTGGCACCAAAGCGGGAGGCTGCCGGAGTCGTTGATCCTTGCTCTGGCCCAAGTGCTTTTGCAGGAATCGATCATCAATGACTGGGCATTAAAGGTTTACCTGCGCGGCTACAGCTTGGGTGATCCCCATTGCCTGGAAGGCATAGCGGCCGGTGAGCGCTTGCTCTCGCCCAACACGGACAACCGCCACGATCTGGCCGCGGCCAAGGAAATCGTCTCCGTATTGGATGAAAACCAGCGCCGCAAACTGATTCGGCCCTTTGAATCCCAAGTTCCGGCCCAAGAGAAGCTTAAGAAGTCCAAGCCGGCGCCTGAAATCTCGGTCGAGCCGGCTTTCGAGGCGCCGGCGCCCGCGGACGAAGAGAAATTCGAATTGGGCCGATGGCTGGAAGAGGAGGACGAGACGGAACCTCCAGCGCCGGTCAGGCTCAAGAAAGAAATGGCCCTGGCCCTGGCGAAGTCGGCGTGGGGGCATTGCAAGGCTCTGGCGGCGATGATGCAGCGCTATGGTCTTGTCCTGACCCGCTTAGGATGGCGCGGCAGCGTGTGGGCCTACAATGCAATGCGGCCCGTCCTGAAAAACGTGATCAACACCTGGCAGCAGTCAGCCCCGCTGCGCCGGGGTACGGCCTATGCGGCCGCCGGCGGAATGCTCCTGATTCTGGCGATCGTGGGATGGCGTTCGATCAGCGGCCCACCCGAACCTCTTGAGCCAACCATGACCCCGGTTACCGAAGCCACACCGGCACCGGTCACCGATCCCTTTACCATCCAGGTGGCGGCCTATCTTAAACCCGAAGATGCCCAGCGTTTTGTGGACCGTCTCAAACAACAGAAGATCGACGCCTTCTGGACCAAGGCCACCAGCGCCAACCGCACCTGGTACCAAGTTAAAGTCTCGCATTTTCCCACCCGGGATGACGCCCGCAATTACGGCCAGCAGTTGAGATCCAAGGGGTTGATCGACGATTTTTACGTTTCGAACTATTCGCGCTAGCGCTGTCTTGGCCTAATCAATATCAATTCCTTTGCGCTTTACACGCTTCCGGAAAACCCCATGTATTGGTCGTACTTGGGGTGCATGGTGTTGCCGTCATCGTCAAGGCCCTTGAAGGTGAATTGCAGGTGGGAAGGGTCGATGGTGGCGTTTCCCTCGGCGTTCTGATTGACGGTGAAGCGCACAAGGGCGTTGAGATGCTTTTCATCGTAATAGATTTCGGTAGGATAAGGGCTGATCCGGGCTTCGGTGTCGGGAATCTCCAGGCCGAAGTTATAATCCATGCCCGGCCCGCCGCTGGCTGCCCGGGAGATCGACCAGTTGAGGGGGTTTTCCACCGACTCGCGATCCATGGTCTTGTTGAATTGAAACACCATGGTGAAGCTCTGACTGGCATTGGCGTTGGCCATGTAATTGCTCAACTCGCTCACCTGGGTTTTGGGCGGCATATAGAAGGCGAAGGTGCTGTCGGCCCAGGCAAACAGAATTTTCGGCTGCGTCATTTTGTTGATATACTCGTTTAAGGTACTCGCCAGGGATTTATCCTTTTCTTTCAAAAATTCATGGATTTCTTTGGCCTTATCCAGGTTGCCGGCATCGGCGTAGGTGTAGCCCATTTCAGCATAGGCATCCCAGAAGTTTTTGTCTTTGCGCACCGCCTGTTCGAACTGCTCGATGGCTTGGGGGTATTTTTTCTGGGCCGCCAGCGCCTGACCCAATCCGAAATAGCCATTGCCGCTGCCTTGATTCAATTCGATCACTTTGCGGAACTGGTTGGCCGCGTCTTCATTGCGTCCGGCCTTCATATAGGCTTGGCCCAACGAGAAGCGGTTGTTGCCGTCTTCGTACACGCGCACCGCGTTCTCAAAGGCCGTAATGGCCTCGCCGGTGCGCCCTTCGGAAAAATAGAGCTTGCCCAGCGCTGCCTGGAGCGTGTCATCGTCGGGATGCAGCTGAATGGCTTGCTTGTAGGCCTGGATGGCATTGTTGGTTTCGCCCAGTTTGAGGTGGCTCATGGCCAGATACTTGGCGGCGTCCACAGAGTAATCGGAATAAGGGGACATCCCGAAGGCGGCTTTAAAAGCGACCACAGCGCCTTTGTAATCTTTTTTAATGTACTTATCGATGCCGGCGCTCAGGGATTGATTGGCCAGGGTCTCCATTTGGGCCGATTGATTGTTCACCGCCTCGAAAAGTGTGTCGGCCGAAGCCGGGGTCAATATATCCATCGCAGCCACCTTTTTTGAAAGTACGTGTACATCTGTGGTATCGGCCCTGGGAGAATGAACTTTAGCAGATTCTTGAAAAACATTGCCGGACAGGATGGGACGCACTTTTCAGGGAATCCACCAGACAGCCATATTTTTGGTTTTCTGCATGATTTTACGGGCGACGCTGCCGACAAAGAGGCTCTTGGGGGTGCTGCTTCGGCCGATGACAATGGCTCCGAAACCGCCTTCACGGGCCGCATCCATAATCGAGCCGGCGATGGCAAATCGGCTTTCGATGGTCTGGACATGGAGTCGATCCGCCTTGAGCCCGTTTTTGAGCATCACCGCTTCGGCTTGGCTCCTGAATGAATCGATGCGTTGTTGCGTGCTTGACCCAAGCGCCGCTTCGGTGGCCGCCAGGGTTTCTTGGTCCAGGTCGAGCGCCAGAAGGTCTTGCAGCCTGGGCTTTACATGCACCACATGCAGCTCGGCGTGCGGATTGCCGTGAAACATGAAGGCCAAATGGTCTATGGCCCGCAGGGCGTTCGGCGACCCATCCGACGCCAACAGGATCTTCGGGTTGGTCACTTCGCCATCCACCATCCAAATGGGTGTCCACTGGGAGTGGGCCAGCAGGTTCGCGGTCACGCTGCCGGTAAATAGTTCCTGCATGCGACTTAGCCCTCGCCTGCCAATGACCACCGCATCGTATTGGGATGCCTGACACACATCGAGGATATCCTGGGCCACACCATGCGTCCGGACATGGGTGCGCACTTCAATGTATTCCGGCGCAATGCCGGCTTGAAGAAGTTGATGGCGCGCCTTTCCCAGTATCAGGCGGGAGTTTTGCTCGTTGGCGGCCATCAGCTTTTCAAGTGCCTGTCGTACGGGAGGCGTGCTGTAAACCTCCTGACTCAAATATTGAGATACGGCTGGTTGGATGTTCAAAAGGACATAGTTCAGATCCGGCAGGCTCGGCGCTAAGGCCGCAGCATAGTGTATGGCATGCGCACAGTAAATGGATCCATCCACGGCGATAACGATTTTTTTCTTCATGATCGATTCCCTCTCGAATCAGCCTCGCGGTCCATCCTCCGCGGATGCTGGGGTCATCGATCTATAGTTAATTCGCGCCGGTTTGGCAATGGGAGCGGGCGCGGTCATATCTTGCGCACGGCGAAATCTTTATCTTCGGGCACGTACTCTTTGGTCAACTCTTGCGCATGCAGGATCGCCACCAGTTTTTCCAGAATCAAGGCGCCGGCCCCAACTGCCAGCACACTTAGGCTCAACGACGATCCCTGGTAAAGTGCCATGGCCATATGAACCACAAAGAACATCAGGCCCAGTTCCAGCAAGGCGACCATGGTGCCCAAGGCCGGATAGCGACTGTAGAAATAGCCGCCCCCGGGGATCAGCGCCGAACGCAGTTTGGCCTGGAGGGTGGATTTGAAGGCAAGCGTGCAGGTTTCGCAGCGATGGCCCTCGGCCGGCAGTTCGTGGGTGCAACTGGGGCATAAAAAGACTCTGCCTTTCAAGCGGCCGGCTTCTTTAGGCGTCGCGGGCAGCGATTGGAGCAGTGCCTGGATCTTTCTTTTCTCCTTGCGCCCCAGATAAGGGAAGATCTCCTCTTGGCCGTTCTTATACTTCACATGCAGGGACCTTCCCCGGATGCTCAGGTGGGCACAATCGTCATACATGATTTGAGAAACAGCGCTGCGCGCGGATCGATCGAAATGCGTGGGCACGTGCAAAATGCGTTTGTCCGTGAAGATCAACAGCGCGCGCTTGAAGAAGAGAAATGCCGGCCCGGTCACCATGCGTTCCAGGACGCTGGTGGGCGAATAGCCGGTGGTCAGGCATCGGATCTGCTCGCCATGGTGCAGGAAGAATTTGATGAAGGTACTTTTGACGATGAGTTTTCTTTGGCGCTTTTCGACCTGCTTCTGGTAAACGCCTTTATGGTTCGTGAAAATCTTTTCCCGATCCACGGGAACACCGAAGATCGTGAGCGGCTGACCGAAGATATTCAAACTCTGGATCGCGCTGCTGCTGGTACCGATTGCATGTGCCATGTCGCGGACTCCCAATACCGTTCTTGATCGAAACATTGCTCTGCCAATAGGGTCACCCCGGAAAGTGAGCAAGGGGTGTGCCAAAACCGGGAAATTGGAAAAGCCCCATCGGCATGGGCGCTTAGCCCCTCATCCCGCTCCTGGAGATTTTGAGCCGATGAATCTTTTAAGGCCATAGGTATCTTTTAGTCTACGGGGTGCGCTACTGAAAAGACAGCAAGCCGATGTGGATTTAAAAGGCAGCCGGATGGGCGGTCAGCAGCCGGTAAAGAGATTTTTGAATATTGCCAATTCCGCTAACGATGGTATATGCACCTTATAATATCGATTGTGTCGATGGCAAAATGCGCACCATTCTCAGATCGTAGCGCGCAGGGAGAATCATGACCCGCCGAACTTCCATCCTGTTGCTGATGAGTTTGTTGTCGATCGCTGCTGTTGTTTCGCCTCCCGCGGCCTGGGCCAAGGAGGAATATGCCCGCAAGACCGGCCAAGGCTGCATTTTCTGCCACCAGGAGAGCACCGGCGGGCCTTTGAAGACCGTCGGATTCGCGTACATCCGCAATGGCTACCGCTATCCGATCTCTTCCGAGGTTCTGGAAAAGGCGGAACGGCTGCAACGCCCCTGGCATAAGGCCTTGCGCTTCATCGTCGGCTACCTGCACCTATTGGCCGCCGTAATTTTCTTCGGGGCCATCTTTTACATCCACATCTTCGTCCGCCCCATGCGGCTGTCCGGAGGGATTCCCAAGCCCGAGCGGCTGTTGGGCGTCTCCTGCATGATCCTCCTCACGACCACCGGCATCTACCTGACCTGGGCGCGCATGGACCGTTGGGAACAGTTTTGGGACAACACCTTCGGGCTCATGCTCTCCATCAAAATCGGTCTCTTCGGGCTTATGATTGCCATCGCCATGGTGGCCATCACCATTGTGCACCGCAAAATGAAGGCAGAGGTCCCGCCCTCCGGGGGGCCGGAAACAGTCACCCGGGCCAATCTTCCCCAGTTTGACGGCACCGACGGGCGGCCCGCCTATTTCGTGCATGCCGAGCAAGTCTACGACGCCAGCCAGAGCCCCAAGTGGAAAGGCGGTCGTCACTTCGGCAAGCATACGGCCGGAACGGACCTGACCGAGGCCCTCAAAGGCGCGCCCCACGGGCCGGAAGTGCTGGCCAGGCTCCGCCACCTTGGACCCCTGGCGGTCGCCGATGCCGGGGCGCCGAAACTCGCGCCCGCGCGCAGAGCTTTCGTCATTATGGCCTACACCAACCTGGTGTTGATTTTCCTCATCCTGGCCTGCATCGGGGTCTGGCGCTGGGATTTTCCCATCCGCCTGCTGCCCGAACGCAGCGAGGCGGCCATCGTGGGGCAAACTTGTATCGAATGCCACCGCGTCAAGACGCCGGGCGTGGTGCACGACTGGGAATCGGGGATGCATGCCCAGGTGGATGTGCATTGCGACAAGTGCCATCATGCCGTGGATGAAGCATCGGTGCTGCGTTCCCATTTGGAGTTCTCTCCCAACCCGGTTGCCGTGGTCGTCTCTCCCAAAAACTGCCAGGGGTGCCACCCCCAAGAGGCTGAGCAGTACAGCCGCAGCAAACACGCCAACACCTGGGAGATCATGTGGAAGGTCGATGTGTGGCTCAACCAGGGGGCCAACAATGCCATCGAAAAAACCAGCGGCTGCTACGCCTGTCACGGAACTACGGTGGTGGTGGAAAACGGCAAGCCCCTGGCCGGCACCTGGCCCAATGTGGGTGTCGGCCGGGTCAACCCGGACGGCAGCAAGGGCAGTTGCACCAGTTGCCATACCCGCCACCGCTTCTCCATCGCCGAGGCGCGCAAGCCAGAGGCCTGCGACCAGTGCCACTTGGGACCGGATCATCCCCAGATCGAAATCTACACTGAATCCAAACACGGAACCCTCTACCATGCCGAAGGTCACGAATGGCAATGGGACCCCCGGGACCGCCAGTGGCGGGCCGCCATCGATTACCGCGCCCCGACTTGCGCCACCTGTCACATGTCGGCGGTCAGCGGAAAGTTTCCGGCCTCCCACGATGTGACCGAGCGCTTGTCCTGGGAGACCCAGACGCCGCGCACCGTGCGGCCTCAAAATTTTGAGGCCTTCCCCGCGGCCACCGACTGGCAAGCCGAACGCCGAAAAATGGAAGCCGTTTGTCTGCAATGCCACGCCAGCGCCTGGACCCAGGATCACTTCAGCAATCTGGACCAGGTGATCCAAAACTATGACGAGCAGTACTACGATCCGATCAAGGCGTTGATGGACCAGCTTTACGCGGACGGATTGATCTCCCGGGAAAAATACTTCGACGAAGAGATCGAGTGGCATTTTTATGAATTCTGGCACCATGAGGGCCGCCGGGCGCGCATGGGCACAGCCATGATGGCCCCCGATTATGCCTGGTGGCACGGCTTTTACGAACTCAAGCACCGCTTCGTGGATCTCCACGCGATGGCCGACGATATGAAGAACGACAAGGGCGCGCGGCGGCATGTGCCGTTGCCCGGCCGCAGCCAATAGCGCCGGGCCGACTTGACAACCCCTCCAATCATTCAAAGCTTTCCGGCAAGCTTTTAACGACGATCCCTGGACAGCGAGCGGAACCCGTCCCGGGCAGTCCCGGCGATATTCCCTCGCCTCCAGTGTCCTTATGGAGGTGAATCATGAAACATACATTGCCTGAACTCGGCTATGCGTACGATGCCCTGGAACCTTTCATCGATGCGCGTACCATGGAGATCCATCATACCAAGCATCATCAAACCTATATCGATAAACTCAATGCCGCCCTGGACGGCAACGAGGCCTTGCAGCGTCTGGGCGTGAACCAACTGATCCGCAATCTGAACGAGGTCCCGGAGAAGATCCGCACGGCCGTGCGCAATCACGGCGGCGGTCACGCCAACCATAGTTTCTTCTGGACGACCTTAAAGAAGGGTGTCAAGGTCGGCGGACCGGCGGTGGACGCCATCAACCGTCGCTTCGGCGCCTTCGACGCCTTCAAGGAGCAGTTCTCCAACGCCGCGGCCCTGCTCTTCGGCAGCGGCTGGGCCTGGCTGGTGGCCGATGGCGAGAAGAAGTTGGAGATCGTCACCACCCCCAACCAAGACAGCCCCATCAGCCAGGGCAAAACCCCCATCCTGGGCCTGGATGTCTGGGAACACGCCTACTACCTCAAGTACCAGAACCGCCGGCCCGAATACATCGCCGCCTTTTTCAACGTCATCAACTGGGAGAAGGTGAACGAGATCTATACGGCGGCGGTGAAGTAGGTTATTCGCAAACAGCCCAACCAAAGCAACCCCCATCGCGCCGGGCAGGAAGCCATCCGTTCCTGCCCGGCTTTTTGTTCCGTCCCCTTGCCTTATACGCTCGCTTCCCTCTATATAAAAGAATGTTTTCCATCTATATCGGGCAGACATGGAACTATTGGCATGGATCGATCGAGAAAGGAGGGCCTATGACGACGTGCAGCCTGGGCAATGTCCTGGAAGAACTCCTCACGCTCTTGAAACTAGAGAAGATCGAAGAGAACATCTTCCGGGGCCAGAGCCAGAACCTGGGCTTTGGCAATGTCTTCGGCGGCCAGGTGCTGGGGCAGGCGTTGTCGGCGGCTTCTTACACTCTGCCCGCCAGTCGCCCGGCCCACAGCCTGCATGCCTACTTCTTGCGTCCGGGCGACGCCGAGCAGCCCATCGTATACACAGTGGACCGCATCCGGGACGGCAAGAGTTTTACCACGCGCCGGGTGGTGGCGCTGCAAAAGGGGCAGGCCGTTTTTTCCATGGCCGCATCCTTTCAGGTGGTCGAGCCGGGTTTCGATCACCAGGACCTTATGCCCGAAGTTCCCGGTCCGGAAGGGCTCGCCTCGGAAGTCGAACAGGCGCGCAAATGGGCGGATAAAATTCCCGTCAAGGTGCGGGAGCAGGTTTTGTGCGACAAGCCCATCGAAATCCGGCATGTGACCAGCAGCGACCCGTTTGCCCTCAAGAAGCGCTCCGATAACCGCTATGTCTGGTTCCGGGCCATCGGCCCCATGCCGGATGATGGCGCCGCCCATCGTTACATGCTGGCCTATGCGTCCGATTTCAACTTGATGTCCACCTCCCTGCGCCGCCACGGCCACAGCTATTGGGAACCCGAAATGCAAGTGGCCAGCCTGGACCACGCCATGTGGTTTCACCGTGATTTTCGGATGGATGATTGGCTCTTATATGCCATGGAGTCCCCCAACGCCTGCAAAGCCCGGGGTTTGAGCATCGGCCGGATTTTCACGCGGCAAGGGGTTCTGGTGGCCACGGTGGCCCAGGAGGGGTTGATCCGCTATCATAAATTCAGGGACGAATTTCCTCAGGTGTAATCAACTCGCCGGTGAAATGGCCGATTTTTACTTTGCTCTGGATGCGCACGGGGATGCGTTGCGCATCGTCCGTGAGCCATAGTTGGATCTTCGCGTTTGTGGTGGCTTTGAATACCCCGCCCACATGCTGCAATTCCGGTTCGACGCGAAGGGTCGCGTAGGTTTTGCCGTTTTGCAGGGTGATGGTCTCCCTGGCCGCCACCTTCAACCGCCCGATGACATTTTTGCGGCCGTCGGTGATGGGCCGCTCCAGCGGGCCGCGGTCGGGGTCCAGGGGCGCGGTGCGCGTGTAGTAAAAGGCCGATAAAGGGTCGAAGCTGCCGTTCATCAGCCGGATGGGCTCTTTTTTCTTGCCGAAATTGGAGTAGCTGGCTTGACTCTTTTCCCAGTCGAATTCGATTAGTTCTTCGCGCTTATGACGGCCTTCGTGTTGTTTTTTTTCGTAGCGCACCGAGCGGTTCATGCCGATATCGGCAAAGGCGTCGATGCGGTCGCGCACCTTGTAGAAAACATCCACGAAAGCGTTGGATTGCGCGATCAGCACAAAATGATAGGCCGGCTCCCCATTGATGGTTTTGACTGGCTGCACTTCCAGGAAAGCCATACCGGCCGGTATGCTCCCCCAACGCAGTTCGTACGCCAGCTTCTCTCCCGGCGCAAACGGCATGGCATCGGGGGGGGATTTGACAGGCGCGGCATTGGGAAGGCCGCAGACGCCGAGAACCAATATTAAAAAAAAGAACCCATAGAAGTATTTCAAAAACATGCGTTTTTCTTTCGCAAGATAAAGCAAAGGGATGAACTTGGCGCATCGGCCGGTGAGTTTCTCCTTGACCCTATTCACGACACTGCCCTATTTTCGGAGCAAGGTCTGGGCCGGATGCGGACCTGCCCCGGCGGATTGGTTCATCAAGACCTTGATAGAATGGTTGGAGGTAATGATCAAGTGATTCCACGGTTACAAGGCTTTTTGGGCGTGTCGATCCTCGTCGGGCTGCTGGCCATCGCCTGTGCAACCCCGGCGGCCAAGCCCGAGCCCGTGGTTCAGGCGGCGCCCGATGATCCCCTCGAACAGGCGATCGCGAGCGGGGATTGGGAGACGGCGCGGCTGCACTATGAACAGATTTTAGCGAAAAACCCCACGGACTGTCGCGCCATGTATCATCTGGGCTATATCTGGGGGCAACTCGACAAGCGCGCCGATGAGATCCATCGTTATGAACAGGCCGTGGCATGCGGCTACACGACCGATGACCGCCTCTTTTTCAACTTGGGCATGGCCTATGCGGATCGGGGCGATCTGGAGCGGGCCGCCTCGGCTTTCGAGCGCGCCGTGACCGTCAATCCCGACAATGCCGACAATTATTTCGGCCTGGGGCTGATGGCACAGGCCATGGGGCGTTCCGAGCAGGCCGAAAGTAACTGGAAGCAGGCCGTTGGCAGGGACCCCGGGCACTGGGAAGCGCGCCTGGCACTGGCGCGGCTCTATCTGGATCAGAGCCGCTGGGACGAGGCCCGGGAGCAACTGGATGCCGTGGACGAGGGCGACCCGGAAAACCCGGAGGCCCAAGATTTGCGCCAGACGCTCACATCCCGGCAAGATCTCGAGTATGAGCGTTGAACAGAACGCTCCGGCTTATCGAGGGGCGGCTTTTTCAATTAGAAAATTGTGATCTACGGAGAGACTATGCGCGTCGCGGCACCGGAAGTAAAATCGCAGGCCATCGGGAACGCCCGGCTGACGTATCTGGACTATGGTGGCGAAGGGCCGCCCCTGGTGATGCTGCACGCCACCGGCTTTCTGCCGTGGCTCTGGCATCCCCTGGCCCGGCGGTTGGCAGCTAAATATCGAGTGATTGCCCCTGCGATGTATGCTCATCGCCCCGCCGATCCATATGAGGGCGGGTTGGCGTGGATGCAGTTGGCCGAAGATCTGAGACGGCTCTGCGAGGACCTGTCCATCGAGAACAGTATCCTGGTGGGTCACAGCATGGGAGCGGCCGTGGCCACCCTGGCCCACGCCGTCCTGGGGCTGCCGGCGACCAAGCTGGTTTTGATCGAACCGATTTTTTTGCCCTCCGGCCTGTATGGCATAAACATCACGGTGGATCAGCATCCTTTGGCCGCCAAGGCCGTCAAGCGGCGCAATCAGTGGCGCGACCGCGAAGAGGCCCGGTGCGATTTCAAATCCAAACCCTTCTTCCAGAGCTGGGACGCAGAGGTGCTGGACCTTTATGTCGAACATGGTCTCAGCCAAGACGACGGGGGCGCGATGCGGTTGACCTGTGCGCCGCTGCAGGAGGCGGCGCTGTTTATCGGCGGGTCCCATTTCGACCCCTGGCCGGTGTTGCCGTCGGTGGCCTGTCCGACTCTGGTGGTGGAGGGCGAGACCAGCGACAACCGCCCCTGGATCGATCTGCGACGGGTCAGTGAACTGATTCCCCAGGGGCACTACGCCATGGTCTCCGGGGTCGGACACCTGGTTCCCATGGAAAAGCCCCTGGAAACCGCGCGTTTGATCGAGGCCTTCCTCCAGGGCGTACCGCCGGCCTGAGTTGATGGGATTAGTCCTTGATAACGCGAAATTCGATGTACTATAGTGTGGGTTCTTTAGAGGGCGGGGGGAGGTCCCTTGCCGGAGGATGATCCGGGCACGCCAAAGGATACGCCAAGGATACGGCTAAGGATACGAATGATCACCGGGTTTGAAAAAATCGTGGAAGAGCGCATCCGCAAAGCTCAGGCGGAGGGTGCCTTCGACAACCTGCCGGGCGCCGGTCAGCCATTGGATTTTTCGCAGGATGCGCAGGTTCCCGAGGATCTGCGTTTGCCCTACAAGATTTTGAAGAATGCCGATTGCCTGCCGCCGGAGATCGCTCTGAAAAAAGAGATTCGCCAGACCGAGGAGCTGTTGGCCCAGATGCCCGACACGGCGGAGCGCTATGCGACCCTGAAGAAATTGAATTTCCTGATCATGAAGTTCAATGCCGCAAGGCAAGGCAGCGCCCGCTTCGACATCCCCCAACAGTATATGGCCGAAATCACGGAGCGGTTGTCGGCCAGTCAAACCAAAACCAAAAGGTGATGCCCACTGCGGCGCGCCTTTCGAATGTTACCATGCCATCAACCAAAACAAATCACCGCGAAGGTCTTTTCAAAAGCATCGCGCTGGCCTACACGATTCTGATCCTGCACGTGCTGCTCATCGCCGGATTGGGTTTGGTCGTGCTCTTTTTCGGCGGCCTGGTGCAAAACCTGATCTGGATCGTGCTGGGCGGCATGCTGCTGCTCGGGCTGTCCGGCTATCTATTCTATCGCCGCATGCGTCGCGAAGGTCGATCCCTGGGCGAAGCATTGCGTTCCCCCATGTTCCAGGGCCGCTCCGTGGAGATCAGTTTCATGGGCGGCATGGCCAGCTTCCGATTGGGCGCGCCCACCAATCCCGCTCCCAGGGCCCTGGAGGGTGGAGATCTCCGGGACCCTTTGCAATTGGAAGACCCCGAAAATATACGCATCCGCGATATCACCGCGCTGGCCCAGCTTCTGGAGAAAAACCTGATCACGCCGGAGGAGTTCACCGCCGCCAAACGCAAGCTCCTGGGAGGCTGATACTTTCGCCGGCCACAAAAAGGAACATCGTCCCATGAAAAAAACCATTGCGTTGTTGTGCGGCGGCATCTCCTCGGAACGGGAAGTCTCCCTCAAAAGCGGTGAACAAGTGCTCCAGTCCTTAGACAAGAGTAAATACGAGGTGCGGCGCTACGACACCCAAACCGATCTGCCCAGACTGGTGGCCGAGGCCAAGCAGATCGATGCGGCCCTGATCATCTTGCACGGCCCGTACGGCGAGGACGGCACGGTGCAGGGATTGCTGGAACTGCTGGATATCCCCTACCAGGGGGCCGGGGTCCTGGGCAGCGCCCTGGCCATGAACAAGCTGGCGGCCAAGCAACTCTACGAACGGGCCGGCATCCCGGTGCCGCCCTACGTGGTGGCCCGGCGCAACGATGCGGTGAGCGCGGCGCAGTTGGTGCAACGGCTGGGGCTGCCGCTGGTGGTCAAACCGGCCGTGGGCGGGTCGAGCATCGGCATGAGCATCGTACGCGCCGCCGACCAGATTCCCCAGGCCCTGACCAAGGCCTTCGATCAGGATGGCACCATTCTGGTGGAGAGCTACATCAAGGGCATCGAAATCACGGCCGGCGTTTTAGGCAACGACAATCTGGAAGCATTGCCGCTCATCGAGATCGTCCCGGACGCCAAACACGAATTTTTCGATTACGTGGCCAAGTACACGGCCGGTGCCACCCAGGAGATCTGCCCGGCGCGCATCAGTCCCGCGCTCACCGAAAAGGCCCAATCCTACGCCCGCATGGCCCATCAGGCGCTCTTCTGCAAAGGCTACAGCCGCACCGACATGATGCTGCGCGGCGACGACATTTTTGTGTTGGAAACCAATACTATCCCTGGTATGACGCGCACCAGCCTGCTTCCCCAGGCGGCCCAGGTGGCAGGCATCTCGTTCAGCCAATTGCTCGACCGTCTGATCGAACTCGGCATCCAAGCCCATCACAACCGATAGAAGATTTCCGGCAGCCTGCTATGATTGTCACGCGATACAGCCATCTGGCGCAAATCTATCACGAGTTGGGACCTGGCGATGCCTTCGTGGGCCTGATTCCGGCCTCGCCCCTGCGGGCGGCATTGCTGACCGATCTGGCGGCCCGGGGCATGCGGCTGCTGCCATCGGCCACGGCCCAGATGCTCAGCGCCTCCAAATCCATGCAGGCTTTTGTCTTGGGACCATGGATGACACCCCACACCCAGGTGATCACCCGTCGCAAAGGGCTGCTGGATGCCTTGACCGAATATGGCCGCCTGGGCATCACGGCGGCGGTGACCAAGGCTGAGCACCAACACTGCGGCCATGGCGTGCGCCGCTGGAACGACCTGGAGACGCTTTATAACTGCCTGAGTCTGGACGACAGGCATTACCCCTTCGTGCTGCAACCTTTCATGGAAGTTGCGGCCGATGTGCGCGTCATCATGGTCGGCGACTACTGCGAGGCCTATGCGCGCCACAACCCCCATGGCTTCCGCATGAACCTGGCCGCGGGCGGCAGCAGTCAGCCCCACGCCCTCCAAGCCGCGCAGCATGCCTTATGCTGCCGGGTCATGGCCCGCGGACAAATGCCCTATGCCCATATCGACCTGATCGTCACCCCTGCCGGAGATCTCTATCTTTCCGAGATCAGCCTCAATGCAGGCGTGCACGGGGCCAGGATCTCCAGAGAAGAATTGGATCGGTTGAAGCATGTGCGCTTGATGGGATTGATCGAAGCAGATGATAATGGAAAGCTGAAAGCAAAAAGCTGAGAAATGCTATCTTTTTGAAGCCTTTTAAAAAAGGGAGGTCGAGGATGAATGTTCTGGTGATTGGCGGCGGCGGCCGCGAGCATGCTTTGGTGTGGAAGATTCACCAGAGCCCGCTGGTGAAGAAAATCTACTGTGCCCCCGGCAATGCCGGTATTGCCGGCCTGGCCGAATGCGTGCCCATCGGCGCCGAAGAGGTCGAGCAGTTGCTGGCCTTTGCCCGCCGCCAGAAGATCGATCTGACCGTGGTCGGTCCCGAAGGGCCGCTCTCCATGGGCATCGTGGACCGCTTCGAAAAAGAGGGGCTGCGCATCTTCGGCGCCAGCCAGAAAGCGGCCGCCATCGAAGCCAGCAAGACCTTCGCCAAGTTCGTCATGAACAAATACGGTGTGCCCACTGCCCAGGGGGCCACCTTTACGAGCTACAAGCCGGCCGAAGCCTACGTGAAGAAGATGGGCGCGCCCATCGTGGTCAAGGCCGACGGCCTGGCCGCCGGCAAAGGCGTGATCGTATGCACCAACGTGGCCCAGGCCCTGGCGGCCCTCAATCAGATCTTGGTGAAAAAAGAGTTCGGCGAAGCCGGCCGCCAGGTGGTGGTGGAAGAGTGCCTGCAGGGCGAAGAAGCGTCTTTTCTGGCCTTCACCGACGGCAAGACCGTGGTGCCGCTGCCCACCAGTCAGGACCACAAGGCGGTGTTCGACGACGATAAGGGACCCAACACCGGCGGCATGGGGGCGTACTCGCCGGCGCCGGTGGTGGACAAGTTTCTCCACGACCGCATCATGAAAGAGATCATGCTGCCCACGGTGCGCGGCATGGCCGCCGAAGGGTGCCCTTATAAGGGCGTGCTGTATGCCGGCCTGATGATCCACCGCGACCGCATCAAGGTGCTGGAGTTCAACGGTCGCTTCGGCGATCCCGAAGCCCAGCCGCTGCTCATGCGCTTGAAAAGCGATATCGTGCCCATCATGGAGGCGGTCATCGACGGCCGCCTGGACCAGTGCCGCCTGGAGATCGACCCGCGCGCCGCGGTCTGCGTGGTGATGGCCGCGGGCGGCTACCCCGGCAAGTATAAGAAGGGCGATGCCATCAGCGGTCTGGACAAGGCCGCACGCATGAAGGATGTGATGGTCTTTCACGCCGGCACGGCCCTGCGCGACCATGAAATTACCAGCAACGGCGGCCGCGTCCTGGGGGTGACGGCCCTGGGCGACACCGTGGCCCAGGCCATCGACAAGGCCTATCAGGCCGTGGCCAAGATCCGTTGGACCGACGTCCACTTTCGCAAGGACATCGGCCGCAAGGCGTTGCGGCGCTACCAAGTCAAGCCCCAGGTGGGGATCGTCATGGGCAGCGATTCGGATCTGCCGGTCATGGAAGGCGCGGTGGCCATGCTTAAGAAGTTCGGCATCCCCTTCGAGATGACCGTGGCTTCGGCCCACCGCACCCCCGAACGGGCCGCACGCTTCGCCGCCGAGGCGCGTCGGCGCGGCATCAAGGTGCTCATTGCCGGTGCCGGGCATGCGGCCCACCTGGCCGGCGCCCTGGCGGCCCAGACGATCCTGCCGATCATCGGCGTGCCCATCGACTCGTCCAGCCTGCAAGGGCTGGATGCCCTGCTCTCCACGGTTCAGATGCCGCCGGGCATTCCCGTGGCCACCGTGGCCGTGGGCAAGCCCGGCGCCACCAACGCCGGTATCCTGGCGGCCCAGATGCTGGCCATTGCCGACGCCGAGATCGCTGCCCGGTTGGAGGAGTATAAGCAAGAGATGGCGGTCCAGGTGGAAAGAAAGGCCAAAGCCCTTGAAGACTATCGCTAGAATCGCAGTCATGAATGCTCGGCGGCTGGACCGCCGCACGATCGCCCGGGCCGCGGAGATCCTACGGCGCGGTGCGGTTGTGGTTTTCCCCACCAGCGGCCTCTACGGACTGGGAGCGGATGCTTTCAACGCCCGGGCCGTGACGCGGATCTTCGACCTCAAAGGCCGCGATCCGGCCAAACCCCTCCTGGTGCTGGTGGATTCGCCCGAAATGGTGGCCCGGGTGGCCCAGCCTCCCAGCGCCTTGGCATGCCATCTCATGACCTGCTTCTGGCCGGGCAGAGTGACCTTGGTGGTACCGGCGCTGCCTGGTCTGCCCCTGGGGTTGACCGCCCCCGACGGCACCATCGGCGTGCGCCAGGTGGCCCATCCGGTGGCCGCGGCCCTGGTGCGGGCCCTGGGTGGACCGCTGACCGGCACGAGCGCCAATCTCTCCGGCGCCGGCGGTTGTGCCTCCGTGGCCGGCCTGGACCCGGCGATTCGGGACGCCGTGGACCTTGTGATGGATGCCGGCCCCTTGGTCGGCCATCCGGGCTCCACGGTGGTGGAAGTAAAAGAGCAGGGTGTCACGATCGTCCGGGAAGGGGTCGTGCCCCGCGCCCAAATCATGGCCGCGGTAGAACAATTTGCCGCCGCAACATATTGACAAGCAAAGGCAAGTTACGTATAAGAGCGCGAATTCGCCGGAGTGGTGAAATAGGTAAACGCAGCGGACTCAAAATCCGCCGGGCGCAAGCCCTTGTCGGTTCGATTCCGACCTCCGGCACCACTAAAAGATCAAGGGGGTAACCTTCACGGGTCACCCCCTTTTCTTTCCAAATTGCCGGACTGGCAGGCCCGGTACCGGACCCCTTGAGGAGCATCAAACGCTTTAGCCGGTATTTGCTATTCAAGGGGCCTGCATAACAATGGTCGAATGGTTTACATGGTGGGGAACATGGACTGCATCCTCGCCTTCATTGCCGGGCTCAGTTGTATGAAAAGTTCGGCATTATACGAACCTGTCGGCATCGGCCGAATGCTCGGATCCATCAGAATCTCGCCGTCCAAGCTGGTTGCATTTTGAGTGACTGGATCGACGAGGTAATTGGTCGTATTATCCGCTTGATATATACTCTCTGTGTTGACAATCTGCTGCGCCGCGACGGCATACTTGCGAGAGGTCCAGGCCGGTGTTCCCTCTTTGGCTGCCGGATCGACGTTGGTCGTAACGATGGAAATGGTGTAGTCGCTGTTGAGCTTGATATCAAAAGTACGCAACTGCTGCGGGAAATCATGCAGCGATGAGGTTTCAACCTGCCAGAAGCCATTTTCAGGAGCGTTGACCGGATCAGGTGATTCAAATGCCTTGACGGCATTGACATGACGATGACCGGCAATCCACAGCAGTAGATTGGGATGGCTGTGAAGTTCTTGAAGCAATTCCGGCAGACTTACTGAATTTTGCGGTTCATCGGGGTTGGCGGAATTATCGAACCACTCCATAAATGTACCTGTTTTCTGGACGCAAATGGGCACGTGCGCCGCGATGATCATGAGTTGATCATTGGCATCACCATCCGCAAGCTCCGCTTTAAGCCACTCCCAACGGGCTTCGTCCAGAAAACCATGCCCGTGGATGGCGGTGGATTGGTCGTCTTCCCTTTGGGTATTATCCAGGACAATCACCTTGATGGGGATACCTGTTTTTGGCACAAAACTGTAACAGGCAAAACCGGATTCCTGCCCAGGAGGTACCAGACCGAAGCCGTGCCCGACCGGTTCGGTCGAGGTGTTAAAAAACTCTTCAACCCATTCAGCCTTGGTCAGTGAATAGCGGTCCTGGTCGGCGACAACGCTGGGCGGTTCGCTGAAATTTTCGACTTGACCATATTTTATGATCTCCCCGTTCGGGGTGGCGCCATCAATGACGCCCATATAGTATTTGGTCGCGCCAGGATCTTGGTAACTGTAAATGTCGTTAGCGCTGAAGAGGACATCGG
This sequence comes from Desulfobacterales bacterium, assembly GCA_016218685.1. Lineage (GTDB taxonomy): Bacteria > Desulfobacterota > Desulfobacteria > Desulfobacterales > Desulfosarcinaceae > Desulfatitalea. The sequence continues at coordinate 109,580 of JACRDD010000016.1, forward strand.
TCATGGCGATGACTTCGTCGCTGGTGCAGGATTCCCGCAAGCTCGGGTCATTGCCGTCTTTGCCGTCCGGCGGGATTGACCCGAGCCAGAAATGATCGTGATTGCCGATGGCCTGATACCAGGGAATCGACGGGTTGAGCCCCGCTGGTTTGTAAGGTATCTGATAATCGATGCTGCCGGCGCCCACATGCGCACCGGAACTGGGGTAGATAATCTGGCCGTCAAGGACATCGATATACCACCGCAGCTCGTTGTACTGGGTGCTGTTGCAGGTGTCCCCCAGAGAGATACCGAAGTCAATAGGGTTGCTTTGGTGCAGGGCGTTTACCGTCTGGATCGCCGCGTCGAGCACATGGGTTGTATACATCATGACGGGCGAATAGACCGATGTGGCGCCGGCCTCAAAACCATATTGATTCAACGGTTGCAAATAGATCAACTGTGAAGGCGATTCTTTATCCGTGATATGGATGTCGGTGATGGTAAAGAATCTTAGCAGGGTCGCAGACTGATTGTTTCCCGCAGGGGTATAGGTACCCATGATATCGACGCGTTGTTCGGAAACGAGCGGTCCGCCATAACTCCAGACGCCATAGCCGTTTTGATCGTATTCTGAAATTCGGCTGAGAAATTCAGGCGCAATTGCCCCGGAGGTTGAGCCGGGCGCGATCGTCCTATCGAGCGTCGTATTAACATTGGAATCGATCGGGTAGCTTGGTAGCAGGTTTGTTTCGTTACCATTACTACCGCATCCAAGGATCCACGAACTCAAAGACATACATGTGATGGTGCCAGCGGAAACTTTTATAAAATCACGGCGCGATACCCCGCTGCCCTGCACTAAATCTCCGCCGTGTTTCGAATTGTTGCTAATCATAAATTCTCCTCGTTGATTGCGCCGGACTTAAATGCAATTTTTGAATCTCACAGGCGATAGCAGCCTGCGTGCGTGCCATCGCATCTGCTACGACAGTCTATTTTATCGGCCTATTCGATAAAGAAATGAGCGGAAAGTTTGTTCGGTGGAAAAAGTGGGCAGCTCCGCCGGTGAACCTGGAAGGCCTTTTAATTCAAGTAAAATCGAAGCGATCCCAGGTTGTTGGGAATATTGGGGTGACCTTGAATCGTTGGTCGACGAGGCGGAATGTTTAGCAGGATTTTTTAGATACACCGATGCTTATCACACCCTCACGATCCGGCCGGCGCCACAAGACTACTTTAAGGCATCGATCTGTTTCTGCAGCTCTTTAACTTGATTGTCGCGCATGCCCTGGGTGAAAGTGGAGCTCAGGGCGCGCTTGTTCAGCGCATCGATCTGCTGCTGCAGCCGATCGCGCTCGGCTTTGATTCTGGCTTCCTTTTCGGCTTCGGCTTTGCGCTCGGCTTCGGCCTTGCGCGCAGCTTCTTTCTCCGCCCGGCGCTCTTCGGCTTCACGGTTTTCCTGCTCCACTTGATTGAACATCTGCTGGAGCCCCTCGCGATTCTCATCTTCGGCGCCGGATTTCTCGCCTTGAACGGTCTCAAATTCTTTCACGTCCGCAGGGGGCTGATCGCTGAAGCGTTTGACACCGTTTTTGTCGGTCCAAATGTAGATCGTGTCGCCAAAGGCAGGAATGGTCAGCAGTAAAGCGATGAGTGTTATGGTGATCCAGTTTCGCATTTGATCCTCCTTGATGAACCATGCCGCTGGGCGATGTTGCGGATGCTTTGCTTTCCAAATAGTGCCTGGAAGCGCCCCTAAAATGCAAGCCCAAAGATAAGCATCGGCTTTTTCATGGGAATCAGCTTCAAAATATTGTATGAACCACCGGAAAGTTCACGACATCGAACGCTGTTTCACAGTGGGGAGAAGGCAAGCGTCATGAAAATAGCCATTGTTCAGATCAATCCGGTCATTGGTGATTTCAAACGCCAGTTCGCGCGCATCACCGCCGCCTGCGGCCAGGCCTTGAAAGATGGGTGCGATTTGGCCGTCTTCCCCGAATTGGTGCTGTGCGGCTATCCGCCCCGGGATCTTTTGGAGCAGCATGGTTTCGTGGAGGCCAACCACGCCTGTCTGGAACGATTGCTGGCCGATGTGCGCGGCATCGGGGTCGTCTGCGGTCTTGTGACCGCCAACCCGGCCGATACCGGCAAGCCTTTGTTCAACACGGCCGTGCTTTTTGAAGATGGGCGGTTGCTGCACCAGGTCCACAAACAATTGCTGCCCACCTACGATGTGTTCGACGAGCGGCGCTATTTCGAACCCGGGCAGCCCAGCCGGCCTTTCGCCTATAAGGGCCATCGGATCGGGTTGACCATCTGTGAAGATGCCTGGAACGACAAGGATGTTTTTCGGCGGCGGCTTTATGCCCTCGATCCGGTGAGCCAACTGGCGGGCGAGGGGGCCGACCTGCTGATCAATATCGCGGCCTCGCCTTTTCATATGGGCAAGCGGGCCTTTCGGGACGGCCTGCTTTCAAATTTGGCCGCCAAGCATAAAATGCCCCTGGTGTTCGCTAACCAGGTGGGGGGTAATGATCACATCCTTTTTGAAGGCGTCAGCGCCGCTTTCGACACCCAAGGATGGCAGGCGGCCCGTTGCCGGGATTTCGAAGAGGATTATGTCGTCTTCGATACCGGCAACGGCCGGGGCGAGTCGCACCCCGTGGCCGCTTCGGATGTCCAGGCGGTGCTGCGGGCTTTGGTGATGGGCACCCGGGATTACGTGACCAAATGCGGTTTCAAAAAAGTGGTGGTAGGACTTTCCGGCGGCGTGGATTCGGCCCTGGTGAGCTGCATCGCCGTCCAGGCCCTGGGCGCCGAGAATGTGGCCACGGTCTTCATGCCTTCGCGTTTCACCAGCCCGGACAACTTCGAGGATACCCGGCAACTGGCCCGCAACCTGGGGATCTCTTATAGCATCATCCCCATCGATGGGATTTATGCCGATTTCGTGAAGCTGCTGCGGCCCCAGGCGGCCCCCGACGATCTGACGCTCACCGAGCAAAACGTCCAGGCGCGCATCCGGGGTACCCTGCTCATGGGCATCTCCAACCGCGACGGCTGTATGGTCCTTTCCACCGGCAACAAGAGCGAGCTGGCCGTTGGCTATTGCACGCTCTATGGCGACATGAATGGCGGGCTGGCGGTTATTTCGGATGTCCACAAGACCCTGGTCTACGAGATCTGCCGCCTGATCAACGCCTCCGGCGAGATCATCCCCCGGCGCATCCTGGAGAAGGCCCCTTCGGCCGAACTCAAGCCCGACCAGACCGACCAGGACGATCTGCCGCCCTATGATCGCCTGGACGCCATTCTCAAAGGCTACGTGGAAGAGGCGCGCTCGGCCGACGAGCTGATCGCCGCCGGCCACGCGGCCCATACCGTGGCCGACGTCATCGCCCGGGTGGACCGCAACGAATACAAGCGGCACCAGGCGGCTCCCGGTTTGAAAGTCACGGCCAAGGCCTTCGGCGAAGGGCGGCGCTATCCATTGGCCAAACGCTTCAATCCTCTGTAAAAACACCGCTCCCACCAGCCTGCGCTCAAGTGTCCTCGATTTGCGCCGATATTTCTGATGGAGCTCGAGTATACGGGAGTAGGTGGGAACATGGGACGTGGTGCATTGGGCGTGCTGGGGGCGGTGCTGGTGACTTGCGTTCTGCTTTTGGGCGCGGTCGCCCAGGGCGCTGCCGCAGGCACCCCTGCCGCCGACCAGGGTAAACCGCTGGTGATCCTTTTCGAAGACGGCCAAAAGTCCCTCAGTGCAGCCCATCGGGCCGCGATCCAACGGCTGCTGTCCGACCAAAAGCCCGGAGCGGAAAAGAAACTCCTGGTCCTTGGCTACAGCGATGGCCGCGGAAATCCCAAGAAGAACATGCAGGTATCCCAGCAGCGGGCCGAGGCGGTGCGCAAGGAAATTCTCCGCGTTTCGGGCGCGGACCCGCGGCATGTGCTGGCGGTCGGCCGGGGCGCGGAGAACCCGGTCGGCGACGATCGCCAGCCCCAAGGGCGCGCCCGCAACCGGAGGGTGGAGATCTTCTGGACCCAGGCCATGGATCCCAGCGGAAAGCCGATCGCCGAGCGCAAAAGCGTTTCGCCCGCCGTGGCCGCCATGGTGGAGGAGGCGCGCTCCCTGATCCGGCGCCGGCAATTGATCGAGGCGGTGCGCTTGCTGGAGCAGGCGCGCACCCAAGGTGGCGAAGGAGATGGCCATTGGCAGGCCGTCTATGGGATTGCCGGTTATTACGCGGGGATGAACGCCCAAATCATCAAAAACCATCTGACCAAAGCCTTGGAATTGGACCCGTACAATCAAGAGGGGCGCGACTATCTGGGCCGGATCACGGCAAGGGAAAAAGTGGCCGATGGTGTTGTTGGCGCCCACATGGGGCGCAGCGAACAAGATCCCATCCCTGTTTCCAGCGACGCCCAGGCGCATGAATACTTGCAACTATTCGATGTGCAACCGCTCTCTTTGCAAAGATCGATGACTCGGCCGGTGGAGGCCTGGCACTGCCGAGACCGCCAAGGGCGCCAGGTAGTTTATTTTTTCGATCGCTCTCAAGTCTACACATGGGCCTTTGCCCGCAATGGATCGGACATATCCGGCCCGGAGAACGCCAGGTCGCCGCTTCCAGCCCCAGCAGGCAAACCGTAAATCACTTTTCTTTTTAAGGTGCGGTCATCCAATTTCTGCTGCCGCCAGCAATGCCTCGTCAGATATATCTGGCGAGTTTTTTATTAAATTCTTCTTGATTTCACCGGAAAAGATGATAGAGTGCGTTCAATCAATAAAGCACCACCTTAGTTGGTGGTCAGTTTCAAATGCTTAAGGAAAGTCCCGCAAAACCAGTCTGGCATCCTCAAGTTTGAAGCTTTGAGAATTTTTAAGAAAGGAGGATGTTACCATGCCAAACGGTACAGTTAAGTGGTTTAATAGCAGCAAGGGCTACGGCTTCATCGAGCA